>JAAXWF010000005.1:27424-27930 GCA_013335095.1 candidate division WWE3 bacterium | reverse complement strand
TCGTGGCCGAAGTGTCGATTGGGTTCGAGGTTGAGGCCGATGTCCCTGACCTGAGCCCCGAGGATGCGACGGGCATGAGCCTGCTGGATCTTGATGCGGATGCGCTGACGCGACCCAGCTTTGATGCTGGATTCGTTCGCGACGGTGCAGCCGTCGTGATGGTAGCGCTGCTGCATCGGAAGATGCCGGGTCTGTTTGGTCCGGCGTTCTGGGACCTGATCGAGCTGCCGTCGGAGCAGGAAGCGCTTCGGGCAGAGATCGACCAGTTCCTCCACGACATGGAACGTGGGGAGTTCGTCCTGCCGTCGCAGCTGGATTCGGTGGTTGAGCTTGTGCCCGAGCTGTTTGGCCCGAGCTTCGAGCACGTCACCGACCTGCTGAGTCGGTATTCGGCGACTCTGGCGACCCTGAGTCGGATGGGCCCTGGTGCGCAGTACCAGGTATCGGATCAGACCAGCATCGACTATGCTGGGTTCGATTCGATGCTGGCCAATGCGGCTGCCGAA
>JAAXWF010000005.1:0-27414 GCA_013335095.1 candidate division WWE3 bacterium | reverse complement strand
TGATTGTGTACCTGAAGGGGAACATGAGTGTGGTGTCTGGGAAGCTGGTGGCAGCCAAAGGCAACGCGACCAACGAGGTCATTGCCTTCCTGTCTCACTTCCTTGGCCGCGACATCCGTCAGGACATGGTTCTGGCGCTGCGGTATGAGAGTGCTCTCAAGGCTCTCGCCGATCTGCCGCAGGATCGGGCCGCGGATGACGAGACCGTGCTAAAGATCGCCAAGACCTTCTTCCAGCTGTCGGAGCAATTCCGACTGATGGGGGCAGGTAAGCTTGGTCGTCCGTTCAGTGAGGTCCACCTCTACCTGGGGGTGAGCATCACCCAGCACGGCGACGGGTCTGTCACCGCTTCCGCTCAGGCGAGCGCTGCGGTTGTCGGGCCAGCCCCGGTCGTTCAGTCGATTGTCGCTGACGGCGGGACGGTATCTGGGGCGTCTCAGGTCTATATTGCCGGTGGTCAGCGTAATATTAGCACCGGGGGTGGCGCTTATGTCGAAGGTGATCTCGACAAGAGCCGGCGCACTGTAGTTCCTGGAATCGATCCCGATATCATCGCGGCAATCGCTGGAGTCGCTGGGCCTCGCGTTCAGATCGGCAGCTACTCGGGGCGTGATTCGTATGTCGTCAATGGCGGCGGCGCCGGTGCTGCCGATATGATGAATGCCCTTCGCGGCGGTGCTGGCTCGGCTGGCCGTCCGGTGATCACCGATTTCCCCTGGGGTGAGTATCCCACGGGAAAGCGGGACACTGATGTCATCCTTGCCCCGGCCATTATCGGCGGGGTAATGGATTATTGCACGGTTTCGGCCGAAGTGTTCTACTTCGGCGGTAAGCTGGACAGCTGTACCGGTACTCCGGGGAATACGATCTATGTCGTTGCCCCGGGGGTCATGATTGACAGCTGTAAGTTTCTGGTTGTCTATTACGCGCCGGGGTGTGAGCCCCGGACCGATAGCAACCGGGGGTGCCAGATCAATCCGATGCCGGTTGCCCAGATTCGGGCGCGGCTTCGTGAGTTGACTGGTCGGTAGTGTTCGCGTTCGTTAAGGCTGGGGTGATGGGTTCTTCCATCACCCCTTTTTTTTGTTTTTCCATTTATACATACAAATAAATTGTTTTAAGAAATAGCTTTGAATAAGGTTATATTGTGTAAATTGAAATGTAAAAAAAGAGGCCGGCAATCTCCATCTCAAAAGAGAAGGAAACTGCCGGCGGCGTTCAGGGCCACCTTTCAGTGATCTACCTCATCGAGAAGATGAGGACGCCGATCACTGTACCAAACAGGAGGACCACGCCGAACAGCTGGCTGCAGCCGGACTCGTTACCGGGAATTTCCTCGACCAGGCCTGTGACCTGGTTAAGGCCGTAGCCACCGGGGGTGTTGCCCCGGGAAGCGAAGGCGGCGACGACGACGGCGATTACCAGGAACGCGACGATGATCTCCATGATGCCCTCCTTGGGCATAGTGGCTCCCCAGCGGGGAACCGAAGATGTGGGGCTAATGCCCCTTCCTTGTGCCAAGGGTGGCAAACCCACCCATATTGGCCCGAGAAAAGCGAAATTCACATTTTGCTCTTGTCAGGCCAATCTGATAGTGGATTCTAAAAACTGTCGGTAGTGTGTAAGGTGCGTCTACACCATGTGAAGATGTAGATATAGTAATTATAAACGATTTAAGACCTGTAGTAAAGTTGTTGGGTTTTGGGAAATAAAGAAAAAAGGGGCCAGCAACCTCCATCTCCGAAGAGAGGAAATTGCTGGCCGGTTTCGCACCGACGCGTACTACTCGCTGTAGATCGGACCGATCGGGCGCTCGATCAGCGCCAGATAAAAGCCGACCCCGGCGATGCCGAGGAAGCCCCCACCGATGCAGGCATTGAATGCCAGCGTGGCGAGGCCGATCAGCAGTGGCAGGATCATCATCAGCCCGAGGACAACCTGCCCCCCACCGTGGGAGGCACTCTGGTTGCGGCGCTGGCGTGGGCCGAAGAGAGACATGAAGGTCATGATGGTGGCGAAGAAGCCACCCATGAGCCACGTCCCGCTACCCGGCTCATCCCCGGTAATACCGAAGTAGATGAGCCCGGTGAAGCCGACGACGAGCACGCGCACCAACAGGCCGAAGAGGATACCCATAGCAACCCTCCTTAGAGGTAGTGGGGTCCCGAGCTGGGACCTCCAGAAGAAATGGGGCAAGGTGCCCCTCCTAGCCAAGCGAGGCTGACCCTCGCAAAATTTGGCCCTAGAAAGGTAAAAAGGTGGTTTTTATCCTTGTAGGGCCAAACAATGCAAGTTAGGTCAAAATGCATGAGTAGCATACGTAGTACGTTGTAAGTAAAGGTGCACCTATAAACTATTCATTTATAGGTATCTTTATTATATCAAACATAGGCTTATAGTAAAATATATTGTTGTGCGAACCCATAGTATTGCTTTTTCCGTCAACTCTTTATACAATTACCATTACCCAGAAAAGGGAGTAGCCACGGTTATGGAGCCTGTCGGCTCCAGGCCGACATGAAGGAGGTCCATATGACCGCGGCTCAAACGGACCCGGGTCATCACCCGGAACCTACGCTGGTCTTTCAAGTCCTTTCCGATCCAATTGTCCACGAAATGTTTTCCGTTGGTCGTCCTCTCCAATTGGAGGGCGACGCTAAGGGCATCATCGTGGACAAGTATGACGATGGTCAAACAGTCATCGTCGTAGTTGGTGCGAAAGACGCAGCACACGCGATGGAGGCGTATGCCCTGCATCGCGCAAGTCAACGCAGGCAGCGTCGCGACCTTGTCGGGCGTCTGCTTCTGGCGTTAAGGCTCAATGATTCGCCGGGTGCTCTAGTTCCGGCGCTTGAGCGGTTTTTGACCGAGTACAATGAGCTTGGACGTGGTCTAAACTACGCCGAGCTTATCTTGGTGTTGGACCTGTTGGGGTGGGAGGAGCATCATCTCCTCACGCTTCTTCGGCCTTACACCGACGAGCAGTTCGCGCCCTTTCCAAGGGTTGCAAGGTTCCGGCAGGATCTTCTTGCCGTATCTACCGAAAGAGAGGCCGAGCGGCAACGGACCGAATTCGTTCCCGAAATTCCAGGGGATGATGAGGGGAATCGGTCTCGGGCGGCTGCGCCCGTGGGCCGGCCTAGGCGCCGGACGATCGGGAGTACTCGTTAATAGTCCTTGAGGAGTAAACCATGGCGGTGATGCATTTTGCACACCGCCTTTTTTATAAAATTTTCACGCTATAACAACCAGTATCGATACGTTATAATAAGCACTACGCTTAATCGTGCCGGAGTGGCGGAATGGCAGACGCGCTGGACTCAAAATCCTGTGATAGCAATATCGTGAGAGTTCAAGTCTCTCCTCCGGCACCATATAATAATCTTTATGAAACCGTGGATTAAACATACCTTACCAAATGGACTAAGAATAATCTTTGTTCCTAAAAAGGATTCACCATCTACAACAGTTACCGTCATGGTTGGGGTTGGATCTCGCCAAGAAACCGATGCCGAATCGGGCATCTCCCACTTTATTGAACATAATGTGTTTAAGGCTACGACAAATCGTCCTAAACGTAATCAAACGACCGAACAAATGGAAGGTTTAGGTGCTGTCACTAATGCGGCAACCGGGCATGAGTTTACGTATTACTATGCTAAAGCAGCGGCATTCCAGACCGAGAAAATACTTGATATTGTCATGGATATTTCACTTAATATGACCTTTCCTCAAGAAGATGTTGATATAGAGAAGGGGAACGTCATCGAAGAAATTAACATGTATCAAGATAATCCAAGTGCCCGAATAATGGAGAAGTTTACTGATTTTATATGGCAGGGGCATCCACTAGGACGAAGCATTTTAGGCACAAAAGAAACAGTGTCCTCATTCAACCGGGACGTCATGCTTGAGTACGTTAATAAACATTACGTTTTAAGTCAGATGATTGTTGTTGTCTCTGGCTCTTTCGACGAAACAAATGTTGCGAAGATAATCACTGAGTATTATCAGCATGCCACTAGAACCGGAGTGGCTCAAGACCTTCTTCCCTATATTGAAAATCAAGAAAAGCCTCAAATTTTGGTCGATCATTTTGAATCACAACAATCTCATATTTGTGTCGGTGTTAAATCGTTTGGTCGTACAGATGATCGACGATATGCCTTGGATACTATCAATTCAGTGTTAGGACAGGGGCTTAGTAGTCGATTATTTAGACGGATTCGAGATGAGCTTGGTCTAGCCTATTACATAGGCTCGATGAATTATGAATATGCCGATACCGGAATTTGGTTTGCCCGGGCTGGCGTTGATAATAAACGGGCCGCACTTGCCGTATCAGCGATTCTCGAAGAATTCAAAAAACTTGCCTCCGAAAAAATCGGTGAAGAAGAGCTTCGGAAAGCAAAAGAATACATTAAGGGTAAGACATTATTAGGTGTCGAAACCAGTGATAACGTTGGCGAATGGTATGGTTTCCAGGAATTGCAAAACGAAGACATTATCACACCAGAAGAGTACAACCAGCGCATTGAGCAAGTCAGTGCACAGGAACTAATGCAGGTAGCCTCTGATTTATTGCAAAACAAACTATTAAATCTAGGTATCATTGGTCCATTTTCGGATTCGTCTGAATTCGAAAAGATTTTAACGTTGGAGTAACCATGATTATTGGCGCTCTCTATCTTTTCTCTTTCATATTTGGTTTATTTTTAGTCTGGAAATTAGGACGTGATGATTACTATGATGAAGAGAAACTCATTGATTTAGTTTTATTTTCAACAACGTTTGGATTATTATTGGCGCGATTCTCTTACTTTTTAACCTCTGCAGGACGTGACGAGCTTACTTCGATATCTACTTCACCCAATCTATGGTTGGGTATTGCCCAGTTTTTCCAGTTATCTAACGGTAATTTGTGGTGGATGGGCCTGATTGGTTTTCTGGGAATGGTTGGATTTCTCATTTGGCGATGGAATTGGCCGCATTGGCCTATGCTTGGATACGTGGTATTGGCGACTGCGGTATCGGTTTGTGCGAGTGAACTGCTGACTTGGTATTTCGATGGCCTTATGTATCGAGGTATTGTCTTGGGTTCTGGTGTTCTTATTGTTGGAATAATGATCTGGGCTATCCGGTTCGGAGGAGAACAGCGGTTTAAAGACATGATGAGTGGATTTCAAGAAGGTTATGTTAAACGGCTCGAAACATTAAAAAGTTCCCACGGTGCCGAAAATACAAAAAATAATAGTCTTGTGGATAAGCTTAATCATTCTGGTGAATCAAAAAATGATATCCCTCAAACTGCAAGTTCACCAATTGCGCATATTACTTTTAAAACTATCGATCAAACTGAAAAAAAGTAATTTATCAGAGTATGGAATCTTTCAGTGAATTATTCACTAGCTTCTTCGAGTTTGGTTTGGCACTCGATGCAATATTTAGTGTAAGAAATGGCATCTAATCGTTTCTCTTCAATTTTTTTATGGCAATTTAAGCAAATACCAAACGTTTTTTGCTCAATCCTTTCCAGAGCCTCTTTGACCATTTTTTCTTTTGCATTTAAGTCTTCTAAAATATTGTGGACCCGAAAACCTTGTTCTGTTTCGGTTAAATCATCTTCTTCGGTATTTTCTAAATCACGTCGTTCAACTTTGGCCGGATGTCCTGCATTGTGTTTTTCTTGTTGGTCATGAATTTCATCTAAAAGCTGCAAAAGTTGTTTTTTGTAATTCTCGTAGTTCATGGATTCATTATACTGCATAAACTACCGGTGTATATATCTACTTGTTCGGTATAAGGGGATCTATTTGCTGTTGTGGTGGGGTGTATCTATATAATATGTAATTAGTGTGTTTGCGGTATTGCATTATGCGTGTATAATGTCCTGTTCGACTTTTGGGACTTATTTAGGTCGCTAAAGTTGGATAAGGGATCAATATGCTTGTAACCGACTATACATTGCAACTACGAGATTTAATAAAGCGGGCTAATCACATAAGTTTGTTAACGCCCGAACTACCGTCAATGGATACAGTTCATGCGCTTATTGCTTGGCGTAATGGGCTTAACCAACGTAATAAAAGTACCAGCCTTTTTGCTCCTCAGTTGGACACGAATCCTTATGCGAATGTTTCGAATATAAACGAAGTACAAACAGTATTGCCAGATCGACGAACAGTAATTAAGGTCGGGATAGGGGATCAGGGGATAAAGAAAGTCAGCTATGAGGTGAAAGAAGGAAATCTTTATTTTTATATAATTCCTCGGAGTGGTCGACTCGAGGACGATCAAATCGAAATCTACGCTGAAATAATGGAAACAGATTTACTGATAACGCTAGGAGTGTCATCTCCGGAACAGATTTCACAATGGCCTCATGAATGGGCTCAAGAAATTAGAAATCGTGGAACCATCGTTAATATCGATACCAATGGTGCAAACACACAGTTTGGTCAGATTAATCTTGTCGACTCTCAAAAAGGGTCGCTGTCAGAATTAAGTTACGACATGTTTAAACAGCTTAATTGGGAGCTCGATGCTGACACGTCTACCTTGCTGCTGCAGGGGATTGTGCATGCAACCGAAAACTTTAAACATCGCGTAAATGCAGATGTGTTTGAAAATGTCGCGCGATTATTACGTCAAGGCGCACAACTGGAAAAAGGTAAAAGTGAGTTAAATGGCGACAAAACAGCATAAATGGTGTATAATCCATTTCGGTTAAGACCGGAATTGCGAGTATTGCCTTTACTAACAGCAAAAATTTGCGATTTAGCGAAAGTGCGATACAATTAATTCGGTTCTAGCCGCGGGCTTTACCGTTGTGGTATAAAGGAAAAGTTATGGCATTATCTATTGAACAAAAAACAACAATAATGGGTGACTACAAAACTCATGAAGCTGATACGGGTTCTCCTGAGGTTCAGGTAGCGTTACTCACCGAAAAAATTAATCGATTGAGCGAACACTTGATTGCTCATTCTCATGATCACCATTCACGAACCGGATTACTTAAGATGGTCGGTCGCCGACGTCGATTACTTAGATATTTAATGAAGAAAGACCCAGCACGCTATAAGAATTTAGTGAAAAAATTGGGATTAAAGGGATAATTGGGGATTTAAACGGTTAAGAAGATGCGTTGAATAGTTAAACAGGTTTAACAGAGGATTTTCTTCTTTTGAACTAATTGACTATTTAACGTTTCAACTTCTGCGTGTACAATCTATTCTAGCCAATTTCTCGGTACGAGTAAGAATGAAACAAAAAATTGTAAAATCAACACAATTCGCCGGTCGTCAATTATCATTGGAAACAGGTTTTCTCGCTGAACAAGCACATGGTTCTGTTCTTGCACGCTATGGTGATACCGCTGTGTTAGCTACCGTTGTTACCGCTGAAGCAAAAGAAGACACCGATTTTTTCCCACTTTCAGTTGAATATGAAGAGCGTTTATATGCAGGTGGAATAATTAAAGGTAGCCGATGGAGTAAGCGAGAAGGTAAACCCACCGATGATGCAATCTTGAATGGGCGTGTTATTGACCGAGCTATTCGTCCTTTGTTCCCGAAAGATTTTACCCGTGAAGTACAAATAATTGTCACCGTATTATCGGTTGATACCCAAAATGATCCTGTCGTATTGGGTATGGTTGCAACATCTGCTGCGATTATGATTTCTGGTATTCCATGGAATGGGCCAGTCGGTGGAGCTCGTGTCGGTCGAGTAAATAGTGAACTCGTGCTTAATCCAGAAAGAACCGTCATGGTTGAATCAGATATGGATTTAATGGTTGCTGCTACTGCAGAAAACGTACTGATGATAGAACTCGGAAGCAAGCCAATTGTAGAAGATCAAGTTCTCGATGCTATTGAATTTGCCCATAATGCTAATCGTGAAATCATCGGGTTTATAAAAGAGTTTGCTCAGGAAGTTATAAATACTAATGGTGTCGGGTATACATATGAAGTAAAAGAACTTACCCCAGAACAAGAAAAAGAGAAGCAAGTCGTAGAGCAAGTTAAGCAATATATCTATGATAATTTCCCGACTGGTATGCTCAGCGGTACTATTCTTGAGCGAGACGCTGCTAAGGATGATTTCTTAGAACAGCTCTATACTGAATTCGCCAGTAAAGTTTCCAAGAGTAAAATGTCGCTTGCATTTGAAAAAATCGCACGTGATAAGGTCCGCGAATTGATTATTACAACCGGAACTCGTATTGACGGACGCAAAGTAAACGAAGTTCGCCCAATTCGTATCGAAGTCGGACTTTTGTCTCGAACTCACGGTTCTGCCGTATTTACTCGTGGTTCCACACAAGTATTAAACATTACAACATTAGGATCTACCAGTTTAGAAC
Source organism: candidate division WWE3 bacterium (assembly GCA_013335095.1). Taxonomy (GTDB): domain Bacteria; phylum Patescibacteriota; class 4484-211; order 4484-211; genus JAAXWF01. The sequence goes on along the minus strand of JAAXWF010000005.1, from coordinate 19,046 downwards.
AATTAATTGAAAGCCCATATGGTGAAGAGGCAAAACGATATATCCATCATTATAATTTCCCTCCATATTCAACAGGTGAAACAGGCCGGGTTGGAACACCTCGTCGCCGTGAAATTGGACATGGTGCTTTAGCCGAGCGTGCAGTAGAAGCGGTGCTTCCTTCTCGTGAAGATTTCCCGTATACTATTCGGCTCGTCAGCGAAGTCATTAGTTCAAATGGTTCTACATCAATGGCTTCAGTCTGCGGATCAACTCTATCCCTCATGGATGCTGGAGTACCTATTTCCGCTCCAGTCTCTGGTGTTGCCATGGGATTAATAAAAGAAGGCGATACCATTGTTATCTTAACCGACATTATGGGAGTCGAAGATTTTTATGGTGATATGGACTTTAAAGTCGCCGGTACCGAAGCAGGTATAACAGCTCTGCAGCTTGATAGTAAAATTGGCGGCTTATCTCGTGAAATAATGAAAGACGCATTGAGCCAAGCTCGAGTTGGACGAATGCATATTCTTGGCGAAATGGTAAAAGTAATTGACAAGCCTCGTGAAGACTTAAGTAAGTATGCACCAAAGATTCAAACCATCAAAATAAATCCTAAAAAGATTGGCGAAATTATTGGACCTGGTGGAAAAGTAATACGTGCGCTCCAGGAAGAAACACAGACCGAAATCGACATTGAAGATACGGGAATAGTCCATATTGCAGGAACTAATGCAGACGGCGTGTCTCGTGCAGTGGAACAGATTATTATGATGACTAAAGAAGTTGAAGTCGGGGAGACATACAAAGGTCATGTAACTCGGATTATGGATTTTGGAGCATTTGTCGAAGTGTTGCCAGGACGTGAAGGATTAGTCCATGTATCTGAACTTGCAAATCATTACGTGAAGAGTGTCCGAGATGAGGTTAGCGAAGGTGATGAATTTGAAGTAAAAGTTATCGAGATTGATGAACAGGGTCGGATTAATTTGAGCCGAAAAGCATTGCTTGCTGGTGAAGATCACGATTCTGCTACCGATCGTGAACAATATGAACGCCGAGACCGTAATCAGAGCAACAACAATCGTCATGGTAATAATGGACGCAATGGTGGCGGCTATAATCGTGGTCGATAAAGTAAGTAATCCCATTTTTTCTTTTTCAATGATTTTTAATGATAAATAGTGAATAAATGAGGTGCATTTGGAAATGCACCTCGTCAATGAATTAGTTAAACCTTCCACTCGCAACGAGTTCGTTGAATGCCGATCGTAATCCACCGACAATTTCTGCCCGGATGATTTCGCAGTGGGCGGGAGGGAGCGTGTAGCACGACGTATTAGAACTAAGCGTTATCACGCTTTGATCGCCTCGCTTCGTAATCTGAACATATCCACCACATTCGACCTTGAATTGCACCACTCCTTCTTCCTTTGGAGAAACGAGCTGCTGGTCGAGCCAATCCGCTAGCGGTATGATTTCACGTCTTTGGATCGTTAGCTTCACTCGCTCGATATTATGAACAACCAAGATCGGTTGTTGCCCATTACCAACTAGGGCCAGTTCTGCATGTCCGGTAGCGGTTCCAGCGATTAAAAACGCTATTTGGAGTCGAACATCGAGTGTGATAGCCAGGGTTGGCATCTCAGGGAGGCTACTGGGTACGTTGTCCATATGGGACTCTCCTTTAATAGAAGCCGGGAAGAAGCCTTCCCGGCACCGGTTACAAAGACGATGCACGAATAGCCTCTATCTGTCCGTAATCAATACGGTGCGATGAGGCTAATTCGAGCATTAACGCTGAGAGCCACTCATTTGGATCAGCTAAGATCGTCAGTATTTTTAACGATCTGTCATTTACCTTATTCACAGCGAATACGGTACGAGCAGAACTGGTCTGCCTTAAACGGTCATACAACCGTTCTCGTGCGGTGGTTGACTTCAGTTCCACTATATACCAGGTTCCTGTATGTATGGCCACAATTCTTTCCAGTGGCCGTACGAACTTACGGATTACCTGATTTGAATACGTCTCTATCCAAAAGACCCGATCGCCGCGTTCCTCGGTATGCCCTCTAAATTTGAGGTTTATTTTCTCCCGAGGGGCTGGGCGTTCAACTCGAATCTCGGATCTTTTAGAGATTCGGAGTATCTGTACGTAACTTCCAGACGAGAGCCGATCGGCTTCTCTGATGGACGAGGATAGGAGCTGTGCCTGTTGGTATGTTAATACCACTTCCAGTCCAGCGGGTATGGTTGGCAAGTCCGCTGGCTGAGATGCAAATCCTACTGTGAGCACGATTGCACCATTGACATGCCGAATTAATACAGCACGTCGGCCGGCCCGAAGGATTTCGGAACCTTCCATACGACGCCTCCTAGGGTCGAGGATTTCACTTCAAATAGGGGAGTATCCCACTACCTTGAGTTTCTACCTCTTTTCCATTATGTTTAACCACCTGATGATTTATTAAAACAGACCGTGTCAATATTGTGAAGTGTTGAGGAGTATTATAAATACTTTTAAAGGTTGTTCTTATGACCAACTTAATATTGCTTATAAGGACAACCCCCAAAAGGGGGTTGGGTTGGTTAAGGTGCGATATTTATTGGGCGTTGACCCATAAAATTAGCTATATAATACATATTAGATATGTAGATGTCAATATGGTACTTTAACTTCTAATTTAGGCCTTACTAATTGGGGAGAAATAATTGGATTATGGGATTATACATATCTCTCATAGTGGGGGATATGTACAACCCCATAAAGGGGTTGCCAGTTAAGGTGCAAAGAAGGTTTTATTTAAAGCCTTACGTTTTGGTAAGGCCTATAAAGATAACGTAAGTATTATATATGTTAGTGCTTTGTACGTCAATTAAAGGGTGACTTTTTGTCAATATGATATTTCAGATAGAAAAGGGAAGAGAGTAATCTCCTCCCCATTATTTTAATAGGTTAAAACTCGTATCGGTCTAAGATGTCGACTAAATTGGTCGACCATCTGGACGGCTATCGGCTGGAGAATCTGCTTAATCGACCAAATTCTCCCACATAGATTTATAGACAGCTCGTCCAAATCCATGCTAATGGTCTCTATGATGGACCGATCCTGCATGAGTAGGCTCGTGCAGTGCACTAATTGTTCTCGGCAATCAAAGATAACTTTATACCGGGGGAGCGGCAGTTGCCGGCATATCATGCTTAGTGGACCTACAAGATGTAGATCGATGATATCGGTAAAGATATCATGTATTTCAAATCCAGATCGCACTTCTTTATACCGTAGATTGAGTGTCAATCCATTCAACGCTGGATAGATCGAGATGAATCCAGGTACGCCACTGTGTACTCTAATTACCTGAGGTAATGATCCAACCCCGCATGACTTGAGGCGATACATAAATTCGTATGCCTCTCTCACACTCAGTTGTAGTGTGAGTTGCGGGTAGCATTTCGCTCCGTTTAGAAATCCTGCTGTTAACGTAATGTCCGTTCCAGTCCGCGAAACGTCCAGAGATCTGTTCGCCACCGTCAACATGATCGGGCTCCTGCCTAAGCTAAGACGCGATTATCCATATAGAGTGCGAGTTGTTGTAGAGGTATTTTACTATGGGGCGCAAATCAAGCGCAATCATCTGGATAATCATGGTATTATGATTGTCGTTATGAATGAACTGCTCTCTCAATTGAATGATGTACAAGTACAAGCCGTTACATACGGCGAAGGACCAATGCTTATTTTGGCTGGCGCTGGATCAGGGAAAACCCGCGTATTAACGTTTCGAATTGCTTGGCTCATTGAGCAAGGGGTCGCAGCTGATTCAATTTTGGCAATCACATTTACCAATAAAGCCGCACAAGAGATGAAGACACGTGTTAACGAATTATTGGGGAACATGCCTTATGGCCAACCGATGCCAAAGCTTGGCACATTCCATGCATTATGCGTGATGATCTTACGAAAGAATTCCCATCACATCGAGATTCCTAATAACTTTTCAATATACGATGAAACCGACACCAACTCCCTGATTAAGCAGGCGATGGCTAATCTTGATATCCCAACGAAGAAATTTAACCCCACATCGGTTAAATCAACAATCAGTAGTGCAAAAAATGAATTAGTTACCGCCGCGCAGTATGCAAATTTTGCTCAGGGTTTGTACCAAGAAACCGTTGCAAAGATTTATCCCGAATATCAACGGTTGCTACGGGCGAATGGTGCTTTGGATTTTGATGATCTGATGGTCGAAGTCTTGCGGTTGTTTGAACACACTCCCGAAGTGTTGGAATATTATCAAGATCTTTATAAATATGTTATGGTCGACGAGTTCCAAGATACCAATAAGGTACAGTATCAATTAACGAAATTATTGGCAGCCAAATGGAAAAATATTAATGTGGTCGGTGATGCCGCTCAGTCTATTTATGCATTTCGTGGGGCGGATTTGCGAAACGTTCGACAATTTAAATCGGATTATCCAGATACAAATGTTTTCCATTTAGAGCAAAATTATCGTTCAACCAAAAAGATTCTTAATGCAGCCACGTTACTCATCAAGCCTAATAAATCCGCTCATGATGTCTTATCATTATGGACCGAGAATGAGGATGGCGATAATATTTCACTTCATGAAGCAAATGGGGGAGACACCGAAGTCGGTTTTGTAATTTCACAATTGCGAAATATGAATCAAGACGGCCGTAAGTGGAGTGATGTAGCGCTTTTATATCGCGCTAACTCACAATCTCGAGCCTTTGAAGAAGGTTTAATTAGATCTGGAGTACCATATCAGATTATTGGCGGAGTGCGTTTTTATGACCGCCGGGAAATAAAAGATCTTATCGCATATCTGCGTTTAATCAGTAATCCTAAAGATACGGTAAGTTTTGAGCGTGTTGTAAATGTACCGCCACGAAAGATCGGAAAAGTGACCCTGTTACAAGGAGGCCCGGCTCTCAGTCAGTTTTATTCATTACTTGATGAATTTCGTGAAAAGTCGCAGACCATGAATATTTTGCAACTTTTAGATCATGTGATTGAACGCATCGCATATCAACCATATATTCATGATGGAACCGAAGAAGGTATTTCGCGTTGGGAAAATGTCCAGGAATTACGCTCAGTCGCAGATACGTTTAGTCATGCTGGTCCGATTCAGTCATTACATTCATTCTTGGAATCAATCTCATTGCTTGAACAAACCGATATGGCGCAAGATGGTGAAAAAACATCGGTTGGTAAGACTGTCTCTGGAGATCGTATTACCCTAATGACATTACATGCGGCCAAAGGTCTTGAATTCCCTGTTGTGTTTATGGTTGGGATGGAGGAGGGCATATTCCCGCATGCCCGCTCTCTCGATGATCGTTTCTCGCTCGAAGAAGAACGCCGCTTGGCATATGTTGGAGTAACTCGAGCTAAAGAGAAATTGTATTTAACCTACGCTCGTAGTCGTGTTACCTTCGGAAATTTTAGCGCAAATGTACCAAGTCGATTTATTAAGGATCTGCCGATGGATATGATTACATTCAGTGCTGATGAACGTACGGTTAAGAGTTTTGCTCCAGTTCGAAGACGATGGGACGAATTTGATGATGATAGTGATTCTTCTAATGGTAAGAACCTTGGATATACTCCCGATCCATTTAATCGATGGGAATTCTAGTTTTAATTTCTTCCTAAGGTAAATCTTATAACCAATCTTTTATTCGAAATATTAGCGCTATGATCCCTGCCGATATAATCGATAATGCAATGACAATGATGAATGCGAAGGGATGATTTTCAAGTGGTAAGTGAACATTCATCCCAAATAAACTTCCGATGATCGTTGGAATCGTTAGGATAATGGTAATTGTTGTGAGCGTTTTCATTGTGCGATTTAAGTTATTAGTAAAGATAATTTGATACGAGTCTCTTAAGCTCCGAATACTTTTGAGGTTGATAACACACATATCATAAGACTGGCGAATACTATTAAGTAAGTCTTCGAGTAAGTCTGCATCGTCTTCGTGGAAAGGGATATATTTCCCTCCAAGCAATTGCTCGAAGATCATTTTCATCGGCGATAATGATGACAAATACTCATTGAGGATATGCTCATTAATGGTCAGCTGGACAATGTCGTTATTAACAACTCGTTCAATGTCTTTCTGTTGTTGAATTACGTGGTTTTTACGTGATTGCCTAATCTCTTTGGTGAAGGACTGTGATAACTTGAGTAGCAGTAGAAGGAGTAATTTAGCCGACTGAGTCGTGGCTGCAGGTAACGGCTTGTCGATAAGTTCATTGATGAACGGACTTTTTGTGGGCGAAACGGTAATAATATATTTTTCGGTGAATACAATCGTAAGGGTGGTCGTATTTAATCCATTTTGATCCATTGTCGGGTGACGAAGGAACAATAACAAACAATTATTCTCTCGTTCAATTCGAGGACTTTCATATTGATCTAATCCGTCGCTTAAATCGTCATAATCAAGATCGATTAATTTGGTAATGGTGGTGATATCTTCTTTGGTGGCATTCTCTACATTGATCCAAGTCCCTTGGCGAAATTCTTTGACTGTTTTGAGCTTATCCTTACGTGCAGTATTAAAGTAAATGGTGATCATTGTCTGTTCAACTGTAGCATATCAGTAAGTTCAATATGTTTCTAGATAAAAAATAGTTATGATCTCAACGAGTCTTGCTGCCGGTAGTTTAGAGCTTCAAGAAGATGGGGGATTTGTATCTCATCCTGATCTTCTAAATCGGCGATCGTTCTACTTACTTTGACAATCTTTTGCATTGCGCGTGCCGATAAACCTAACTTATTGCTTGCATTAATTAATTGGTCTTTAACTTCTTGGGTAAGTGGTGAAAGTTTTTTAATTTGCGAAGAGGGGATTTCGGCGTTGGAGAATATGTTCGTAGCATTAAATCTATTACGCTGTTTTTCTCGAGCTCTCATTATTTGTTTTTGAGCGGATTGAGTTTGAGATTCATTGGTCGTTCGTGGTCTATCGAGAATGATATCTTCAGGTGGAACCTCTCGCACAACGGTATGTAAGTCGATCCGATCAAGTAATGGTCCTGATAGTCGTTGCTGATAGGAAGATATTTTATTCGGTGAGCATGTGCACCGCCTTTTCGTTGACCCAAGGTATCCACATGGACAAGGGTTTGCCGCTGCTATCAACATAAATCTTGAAGGGAAGGTAATTGAACCTTTTGCCCGGCTGATTGTTACCTGACCATCTTCAAGTGGTTGTCTGAGGCTTTCTAATACTGAACGGGGAAATTCTGGTATCTCATCAAGAAAAAGTACCCCTCGATGGGCGAGTGATATTTCACCAGGCGAGACGTTACTACTCCCGCCAATTAATCCTGCCCGGCTGACAGTGTGGTGGGGTGATCGGAATGGCCGATTCACAATGAGTGGATTGTCGGGATTGAGCAAATGACTAATGCTATGTATTTTAGTAACTTCAAGCGCTTCCTCCCATGAGAGCGGGGGAATTAATGAAGGAAGCGTTCGAGCCAACATCGTCTTTCCAGCTCCGGGTGGACCATGAAGAAGTAAATTGTGACCACCAGCGGCCGCGATGATAAGCGCTCTTTTAGCAAATTCTTGACCCAATATATCCTCTAGTCGTGAAGATGTTGTTTGAAACGATGGGGTGAGGGGATCTGTATTTGAATCAAGAGGTTTAATTGGTTGAACACCAGATAAATGGAGTAAAAGCTGTTTTAGTGATGATACTGATATCACATGCAAGCCTTTTACTAATACGGCCTCTTTGGCATTGATTTCGGGGACAAAAATAGTTTTTATTCCATGTTCTTTGGCGAGTATCGCCATTGGTAGTACGGCTGGTGTTGAGTGAAGTGTTCCATCTAATGAAAGTTCACCGATAAACAATGCATTTGGTGGAATTGTGTCAGCACTTATTTCGCCCATGGCTAAAAGAATTCCGACAGCAATTGGTAAATCGTAGATCGGTCCTTCTTTGGGTAAATCCGCTGGGGCTAAATTCACCGTAATTCGATATTTGGTAAATTCAAGACCCGTATTTTCGATGGCTGTTTTTACTCTGTCCCGTGATTCATCGACTGCTTTATTGGCTAATCCGACAATTTTAAATGCCCCAAACCCCTTTTTAGTAATGTCAACTTCAACGTGTACTAATGTTCCGTCTAAACCAACGATTGCACCAGATGTTATTTTTGCCAACATGAGTAGGGATATTAGCATATGTTAAACTTGGTGTAAATACTACACTATATATAAAGTTGCGTTTTCAGCTAATTTTCATAAATTAGTGGTATGATATTTCACTTATGGTTATAAGCTAAACCGATCGTTTGTAAAAATCCGTAATTTACAGAGGTAAAAACGTGCTACAATATTGAACAAGTTATGGATCAAACTCAGAACAATAGTAGTATGCTGCCTAAAATTGTCCTGATCGTCTTATTTGTCTTCTTAGGTGGTTTAGCGTATTGGTTTTGGAATAGTCAACAAAACGACGTTAAAGCACCAGCCGTACCTACTCCTATGTTGCTCGATGAATCACAAGCAAGCCCGTCTGATTTGATCAATTATCAATTTATTATTCCGCTAAATCCAATAATTAATTTTATTTAATTTGGTGGAAGGATTTTGTTTTAGTGTGTTGATTTAAGAAAATGGAAGCAACTGCCTTGCCGTTACAACATCAGTGGAATATTCGACTCCAGCAGAATGGATGTATCGAGCTTCATCAGTGTGATAATTTTACACATGGTGTCGAATATGCGAGCTGGCTTATCCCACAGCAAATTAACCGTCACGCAATTATGATGATCTGTCGTGGTCAGCATTTATTGCCGATGTATAAGACCATTCTGGCTGCGGGTAATTCTGAGCCTTGTGCGGTGATGATGGGGGATGAGGTTATGGGTGATGCCTTCCATCTTGAGAGTTATGAGCTGGAATATCTTGAGAATGGATTAATAGATATGATTTCACGCCGCGGTATTCCTTTTTATCGGATATTATCACGATCTCCATCTTTGCAAGGTACGTTACGACAATATTCTTCGACATTACGTGGACTTTTAGATGCGAATCGCAGTTTACATATTTTTGTCGAGATTGATTCAGACGGTAGTGTTGCGGGATTGCGCTCATTACAAGAGCTGGAGAATCCGAATGTTAGTATTCCAGGTTGGCATTTTGGCCAAGAGATTGTGGGGTTAATTGATGCATCGACATCACGACAACGTGTATCTATTTCTCATAAATTAATGCACCAAGCTGATCATGTCTGGGTTTTTGCATTTGGTGAGGACCGTAATTGGGTAGTACGAAGAATGATCGAACCGCAACTCTCATTGCATGAAGCGTGTGCAGCGACACTATTGCGCGATTGTCGGGGTGTTGTACATCTTTTCACCGATCAGGTTATTTAGTCGAAAATCCCTAATTGACAATTTATATATTGGGTAATATAAATTCGAGCTATGAAAACCGTGCGGACAATCTTGTGGATGAGGTTATTTAGTCGGATCGTTTTATTGTTGTCTCTAGGCGGGGGGTTGTGGTTATACATAATGGCCTTGAGTTCAATTATTGTGAAGGCTAGTGAATCTTGATTATTAGTTGCAATAATATACGTATTTAAATATAAACAGTATATGAGAATGAAGAATGGATTTGGACTAGTAGAAATAATTGTATTTCTAACTTTACTGACAGCAATCGGAGTAGGTGTGTGGGCGTATGTTTTGTCCGATAAAACTAAAACAGAAATATCTGATACGCATGTAGGTGATCAAGTACAAGATACTCTCAATACTTATGAATTTAATACCTCTGATGTTGTACCTCTTGATAAATCGAATATTAAGATGGAATACAGAGGATTTACTAAGCAGGGGTATGAGGTTCAATACACAGAGTATTCGTTAGGCTTAGATGCCCAACCCCAAAGTACAGAAGCATTAGTATCTGAATTTATTAATTTAAGCCAGCAAAACGGATGGAATTTTGATAATAAAAACGTCAATAGTTGCCCTCCAAATAGTGATACTTCATGTATATTATTTAGCTCTGCTGTCGGACGTAAAGATAGTCGGCAAATAGAAGTTGTTTCAGAGTATCCATCTGATTATACTGTTTGGATTTATTCTAACAATAAGAATGAAGACAAGTATTATGAATTATCAGCTAAGACTAAAGGATTAATGTTAGTTAATAATGATCTTCCCAATATTTTAGGTGAAGGTTTGCGTGAAGGCCAACCTATATCCGTTATAGAATATTCTTATGCATTGGACGAACAAGGCCTGAGTGATTATATGAAAAAAATAAATACGTTAGGCTGGTCTAATGATTGTCTATCCTCCTCAAGTGCGGGTTATACATATATGAGTTGTTCAAATGGTGCAAAGCGGGTTGTTATTGAGGTAAATTCAGGTACTAACTATATCCACGCGTATACTAGAATATTATTCTAAAGCTATATATTTACGTATATAGAATATGGTGGTAGTATTTTATCAGGATTCGTAATAATAAACGGAGGTGCGACATGGATCGATTTCCGATCAGGTGGACAGGGATCGTATTATTGGTTTTTGTTTGGAGTTGTTTTGTTGGAAAGATTCTAGCCGCTCAACCCGGTTATGACTTCCAAGAACAACAAATGCTGGTACTTATTAATGAGTATCGAGCAAAGGCTGGAATTAGTCGCGTCGACTTTGACCCGATATTACAAAGTCGAGCAGAAACATGGTCTCGAAATTCCCCCTTGCCATCACAACATTCTGGAAATATTCCAGAAGTTCTCGCTTTCATGAATGGCAGTGACGGAATTGAAGGCGCCTACAACTCGTTATATTGCGTAAAGTCGGATTTAAATCTGACTCCGAATCCCAATAATACCTCGGGTTGGTGCTGGGACAACTCGCCAAATCATAAGGCGATTATATTGTCCACCAATCATAAGTATATTGGAATTGCACATGAGTATCGATCGAACTTCACAGGGTTTAGTGCTGGCTGGTATTGGGTTATACAATTTAGCTCAACGCCTCAAATAGAACCTCCAGCTTTAACACCGACTCCAATCCCAGCACCACGCCTAGAACTTACGGGTGATGTGACGATGAGTGCGTATACGGTGACAGGAGGTCAGTCGGTGAGTTTTTCGGTCCCGGTGAAAAACAATGCCTTTATAGATAAGAAGCCGAATCATGTAATATTACGTACAGAGTTAAATCAGACGGGTGAAGATAGGCGAATTAGTCAAAAAATGACTGATTACGGGATAGAGCTTGTTGTACCGATTCAAATAGACCATGCTATTGGTGTATATATGCTAGGTAGAAAGACCAATAAGGATGCCTATACGGTCGAAGATTTGGCATTTCTTGATAAAATCGTGTATTATGCAAGTCTAAATATTGCGCGAAAGAAATAACGCACAAAGCATAATATGATAATTTACGTCTCTGGACACACTAATCACAAAAAACATCAGGATCTTGTAAGCTTAGTTGGTAAACTCGGCTATGATTTTACGACTAAAGACGAAAAAGGCGATTACTTACAAGATTTCACTGAATCTCATGATCGCATTCTTGCCGCTGATGCTATGATCGTGGATGTAGATTCTTTGGATGAAGGTAATGGATATGAAATTGCTTTATCATCTAAGCTTGATAAACCAACATTAGTTCTAAGTTCTAACGGAAAGCTTTTAGATTCAGCTAAATTATTTAAGAGTAAAAAAATTACTGTAAAAGAATATAAGAGCTCTGAGGACTTGGAGAAAATATTAACTGAATTTTTAAATATGGTAAAAGATACCTTAGATGCTAAGTTGTTTATGATTATTCCTCCGACGGTAAATAAATATTTAGATTGGATCGCCACACATACAACAAAAAGTAAATCAGATGTAGTACGTTCTGCTGTTGAAGATGTAGCGCGACTCGATAAAGAGTACCAATCTTTCCTTAAGAAATATCAAAGATAGTATTTCCCTTTTCTATATTCTTAGTAAAAATTATGTAAATTATATAGCGCATAATATAATTATGCGGAATTGTATGTATTCGTTGACAGAGAGGGACATTAGTAGTATAAGAATAATCACTATAATGCAAACTATCGGTTATGTATTAAATGTGTAAAAGGAGCAAAAGCTCCTTTTTTATTCGCAGCAAGGAGGTCGTATGGATATTCGCACCTTTCGTCAATCTATGTCCGCAGTCTGCAACGATTTAAATCTTATATTCCAAATTTTGGGATTGAGATTTGAATTACTTGATTCATCCTGTACTGAAATCCAGCATGAAATTATCGCTTTAGAAACCAAAGCGTACGTCGAGTCTGGCATATCTGCCGACATTGAGGGCATACGGTATTTAGAAAACATCTATAGGAAATCAACGCCGAGTACAGAGGTCATACACGTTGGTATCCGAGAATGCAAGCAAAATAGACTAATCGCTTATTTTGCAGTATTCCAAACAAGATGTTTTCTGTTCAACGAGTCGACATTGGCTTGGTTGATGCATGATTACGATGTCTCTTCGATTCCGCCGATCATGGTATTTACCAAGTTAATGCGTGACCCAGACTACCGTAAGCTTATTGCTAGGAGTGCTTGCTTACGAGTAGCCCTTGGTTACACGGTTGCAAGTATTGCTTCAAGAGAACCTCGGGGTATATTGCTTGAAATGCGAGCTCAACCCGACACTCAAGCGATGTTACGGCCGGAGATCTTGAACTTGCTTTTCAGAGATTATGAATACCTAATGAAAATCTCTGAACCGGAGAGTCCGGCGGCTCGTCTATTGATTTACATCAAATCGATGAGGCGATCGATCGATAAGGCGTTTTTTATTACTGGATTAATAAGGCTTGCCATTCGAGGCCATAAATTAAAACACCAGGATAGACGCCAGCGTTCGTACGGTGAGAGTGTGGTTGCCGAAAAATAGGCAACCACTTTTTTTATGAAAAAAAGAATTAACTACCTAAAATCGATATCCTATCCTGAATATGCAGCACAAAATGGGCATGGAGATATACAAGTAAACTTAGGATTAACGGATCTTTCTTTTAATGATGGGCAGAAAGTTACTGAAAAGGTTTTAAAGATACTATCGCAAGGTAAAAATTATGCAAGCAAATATAATTTTTCTCAAAATTCACAACTAAAAAGTTTGATAGCACGATATTTAGAATTAGGTGAAAATACTGATGTCGTTATGACAGCAGGTGGGGATGGGGGGCTTAATATTGTAAGCCGTGCATTTATTGGTCCTGATACTAGAGTTGCCATACCTCTGCCTTCTTTTGGTAGATTTGAATATCATACAAAAATTAATAAAGGAAAAATATATTATATGAAGCCCTCAAAGTTTCCCTATGATATACAACTCGATGAAATGATTCGGCTATGTCGTAACAAGCATATTGATGTTTTATTTTTAGCAAACCCTAATAATCCAACTGGAATTTTTAAACCTGTCGATAAAATTGAATTACTGCTTAAAAAATTCAGAGGTATATTAATACTTGATGAAGCTTTAGCTGATTACACCGGCACTACAGCGGCACCTTTGATAGAAAAGTATCCGAATCTCATTATTGTACGGTCATTTTCAAAATTATTTGGTTTAGCTGGCATGAGGGTAGGGTATGTAGTTGCTCATAAAACGACGATAGATGGACTTGGAAAACTTGTTAGCCCTTTTGAGGTTAACTCTATTGCTACACAGATTGCGATCGAGCTTATGTCGGAACCGGATGAATTTGCAGATAAAAAACGTGAAGAGCTGCTAAAATCGTTAAAAACTATTTGGAAATTTAAACATCCAAATATTCAATCTACTCCCACTCAAAGCTCTGTTTTCTTATTGAAATCTGACACTGATAAATATCTTTATGATTTGCTATTGAGTAACTCAATTAAAACCGTTTCATCAACAGGATTTCGTGGTCTGGAGAATGAGAACTGTGTTAGGGTTTCAATAAAAGACTACGCATCAACTAAGCGTTTATTCAGCGTTCTAGAATCAATCTAATCTATTTAGTTAAAGCGTCTATTGAGGTAATATAAAAGTAAGACTTGTTATGTTAAATGGTTTAGGTATTTCATTTATCATCCTCACTATTGTCGGTATAAATGCATATTTTACGATTTTACTTGCATTTAATAAGAAGATTAATAGATCGTTGTTAACCGTTCTTACTCTGTTCAATCTCGGTTTTGCACTGTGGCAGATTGCATTATTGTCTTTTTCTTATTTAGAAGATTCATTCACAATGCATCGTTTGGCATTTTCTGGTGGCAGTTTAGCTGTGTTGGGTGGTGTCGGGTTATCTTTAACCTTCCCAAACAAAAAATTGAAGCCATTGGAATTTTTGAGTTATACATGCTTGGTATTCATTAATGTTTTTCTCTTTTTTCTAATATTTAATACAAACTTGATACTTGAGAGCTACGATACCGCTCAAAAAGATGTAGTATTTGGCCCGCTCGGTGGACTTTACCAACTATTTATTTCTTTAGAGCTTCTATTAATGGTCGTGGTATCAATCGTTCGATATTTGCAAGAGGTTTATGAGCGTTTCTATTTTAAATACGTTTTTGCAGCATTCATATTTTATGGAATTTTAGCAAGCATAAGTAACTTCATATTGCCACTAATGGGTATATTCAATTTTGTACTTATAGGTGCCTTTTTAGCATTAATTCCACAATTTGCGTTCTTTTATACGGTTAACTCTGATAGGCTTTATTCCCTTAGATATTTGATTTCTAGGATAACGATCGTAGTTTTCTATTCAATAATCTTATTTGGGATTCAATTCATTATTATTGTCTTTGCTAAAAGTAATAATGTTTTAGGTCCTGTCAGTTATTACTTTTATGTCTGGGAAGGACTGAACGCGTTATTTATTGCTGTTTATTTGGGATTTGGAATCTATAAGATAAGTAGATCCCTTCCTTTTTTTAACGAACGAGTTGAATCGGCTATCCTTGTAAAGGACTTTAGTAAAAAGATTGCAACTCAATTAAATCTAAGAGATATCGCGCACGATTACTTAGTACTAATCAGGGAATCATTTGGTGTCGAATTTGTTTCTGGCCAGATAGAGAAGGATGATCATAAATACTTTAGTGTATCGAATAATATAAGCCTTACACAGAACTCTCAAAATATTTTAAAGCAATTTATCGCTAATAAGCCGTTAAACCAAGGTATTTTACGAAAAGATTTATTATCGAAATTTAAAATAGATACTAATAGCGAAAAACTATTGAGAATTTTTGAAGATTCAGCTGTTGAGTTACTAATAATATTAGGTGTAGGGGAAGAACCTACTGGTTACTTTTTATACGGTAAAAAGAGTGATTTCAGTCCATATACGATACAAGATATTGAATTAATTGAGTCATTAACTACTAATCTATCTGTAGCATCTGCACGCGCCTTGTTGCATGAAGAAGTCCGGTCCTTTAACGAAAAGCTTCGATCTGAAGTCATTCGCGCCACGAGTGATTTGCAGATGCGGAATCGACGTTTGACTGTTTTACGTCAACTTGATCACATCATTCTTAATACCTTAGAGATAAACGACATGGCTCAAAAGATCGCCGACCTTGTCAGCTGGGAAATGGGATTTTTAGGCGCATTGGTAGTTCTTCTCGATGAAGATAAAGACGGAGAAAAATACTTGCATCCAGTCGCGCTATCTGCAGCTCCGATATTTACTAAAGCCGTAAAACTCTTACCAAAACCACTCCAAGAATTTCGTATCCCGTGGGGACTTGATCCTGAAAATCTATTCTACAAAGCCATCCAGGATCGACGACCATACTACACCATGGACGCAAAAGACCTCTATGTACCACCACTATCCCGGAGAATCGTTGACTCAATAATGGCACTAACAAAAATAGAACACAGCGTCGTATACCCACTCTCGGCAAAAGGGAATCCACTGGGCGCAATCGTCTTTGCCATACCTAAACCACTTGATCAGCTCGCCGAAGATGATCGAGAACTAATCGAATCATTCATGGATGAGGCCGGAATCGCAATGGAAAACGCCAGACTCTACACCGCATTACGTGATCGTAACGAACAGCTCAAAGAAGCCAACTACAAACTCAAAGAACTTGATCGAATGAAAGACGAACTCGTCAGTGTCGCCAGCCATGAACTGCGCACACCAATGACCGCAATAAAATCATACTTGTGGATGGCGCTAAATAAAGAAGCCGAAAATCTTAACCCTCGACTCGAAAAATATCTCAATCGTGCGTACCAAAGTAGCGATCGGATGATCAACCTCGTTAACGATATGCTCTCGGCAAGTCGTCTTGAAGGTCAGCGAATGGAACTGCATGTTCAATCGTCAGATATCCGTCCAATTATTAATGAAGTAATCATAGAACTTACTCCAAAAGCCGAAGAAAGGAAATTGGAGCTCTCGTTTAATCAACCAATTGGACCATTCCCGAATGGATTAATCGATGAGGAAAAATTCCGTGAAATTTTGGTCAATTTGGTCGGTAATTCTATTAAGTACACACCAGCAGGGAAAATAAATGTCTCAATGGAATTATCTCCTAAACCGTCATCAACAACCGAGACTCAAGAAATTAAAAATCAATATATCTGGATCGAAGTCACCGACACAGGGCAGGGGATTGCTCAAGAGGATATGACCCGTTTGTTTAAGAAGTTTGGAAAGCTTGAACAGGGTAGCTTCACCAAGACAGCAGAGACTGGTGGTACAGGACTTGGATTGTATATCACAAAATCGTTAGTCGAGTTACACGGCGGTAAAATCTGGGTACAAAGTGAAGTAGGCAAGGGGAGTACCTTTAGCTTTAGCGTGAAGATTGGCGAATAGCCGTTTCAGGTCGTATAAAATCCATATTGACGAATATATATAAATTGAGATATAAGTAAATAATGAGATCACACGAAGGATTTGGACTAGTCGAAATAATTGTATTTGTAACCTTGCTGACAGCAATAGGAGTAGGTGTGTGGGCGTATGTTTTGTCTGGTGCAAAGTCAAAAGAGGGAACTGATGTTTCTTTAACTCCGACTTTGGTGCAAACGGTCTCCATATCGCCCTCAATAATCTTAAGTCCGACGAATATACAACCGAATGAATCGTCATTGAGTGAAGGGTGGACTAGACACACAAGAAATGATTTTAGTTACTACATAGATTATCCTGAAAATTTGACTCTGATGAATCAAGATACGTCAGCATTATTATCCGAATCTATTTATTCTCCAGAATTGAATGAACTCCTTAAAAACAGTATAGCCACGCCCGAAATCGTTTCAATTAGTGTTCAAGATCAATTCACTAGTTATTCTAGTGGTAGCTTTTGGAATAATCCAGATGAGTTGTATGAAGTTATTAAAAATGCCGAGATCGATAAATCTTTTACAAAAAATTTAGAAAATGGAAGTTCTGTAACTGTTACCAAAAAAGATATAACTATTGTTGCAGATGTACCTGCATACTGGATTACCACATCTACGATAATACCTAACTCAGAAGCAACAGGTCGTCCAATATTGAGTTTATTGCTTTCATACAAAGAAAGAATTTATACACTAACAGTATCTGCTTGGTATTCAGAAGAAGATATTCAAATAGCAAAAGAAATAATTAAATCTTTTAGATTACTTAAGTAGGATGAACTTTTCTGAAGGTGCAAATAATTTGTCAAATTATGAAAACTACCTCTTTATTTTATATATTGACATATATCTCGGCGACTTATATTATTCATCTAGGTTAGCACATTCAATCATTAAGGGAGGTCGGTATGACTGCGCGTCGAATTGGTCTACTTTTGGTAGTTGCGATTATGGTCGGATTATTGAACTCCTCGGTATTCGCCACAGGACTCGGATTTAGTTGGCCTGTTAGTAACTCGAACCGGTCAATAACCCAACCTTACCATCTAGCAAATGAATTGGGTTATTCATTTGAACATAGAGGTATCGATCTCATCGGTGATCGAGGTATCTATGCAACCGAATCAGGTACGATCGTTTTATCCGGATGGGATACGTATGGCTGCGGAACTGCTGATGAAGCTGGCTGGAATAATCTATCCGAAGCCCAGCGAACATCACGCAGTTGTGGTGGGTACATGGTAAAAGTTAAACACTCTGTACCATCAGGGACAAACTACCACAGTCTCTATGCTCATCTAGTCCGAGGATGTTATTTAACAGGTGGCTCTGTAACTAAAGGTCAACAACTTGGGGTGATGGGGGAATCTGGTTATGTAACCGGACGCCATCTGCATTACGAACTAAGAACTGCTGAATCACATGACTCAGCTATTAATCCATCAAGCGACTTAACGACTGAACCAGCAATGACGAGCATATTCCCTTGTCTTTACCTGACAGGGAATGTCGTAGTATCGCCGAACCCCGCCGCTGAGAAGGATGCGTTAACGATAACTATCCCGGTCACGAATATGGGACCGGCTGCCACAGTCGAAAAAATCGACGTAACCATGCGAACCGGTACTGGAGCGACATGGAAGTATGGCACTTCTAGTCCAATCGCTTTTGCTCAGGCCGAGTCAAAAGTTATAACCATATCGGGTCCGGCATGGGAAGGACATGCAGGTAGTTGGCAAATAACAAGTATCGATTACCGCTACCTGACAGACAAATGGCGTGGAGTCGATGCAAACGGAAAGACACTGACGACGTCATTTGTGGTTAATGCGAGTCCACCACGCCTAGAACTTACGGGTGATGTGACGATGAGTGCGTACACGGTGACAGGAGGTCAGTCGGTGAGTTTTTCGGTCCCGGTGAAAAACTGGGGCGGGAATCTGACCATGACTGATTCGTATCTGGATGTCACCACGTCAAACGGAAGCATCTGGAAGGCGACTGGGGTGAACCAAAACATCGCTGCCAACGGTACGACAACACTCACGTTTTCGGGTCAGCTCTGGCAAACGCCGGGTGGCACATGGACGGTTCATGAGGTATCGTACAAAGACAGCG
>JAAXWF010000002.1:204240-358632 GCA_013335095.1 candidate division WWE3 bacterium | reverse complement strand
CAAAGACAGCGGAGGAGTCTGGCGCCAGGTGGGGCGGGGAGACAACCGGATATTAGCCCGATCGTTTACCGTTATACCACCCGATACACAGCCACCCACCGATGTCTTCATCCTTGAGCCGGCAAACGGTAGTACGCTGGGAACTGGGACCCACGGAGTACGGATATCAGCCAAAGATACGGTAGGGGTGACGACCGTCACGCTGTATCTGTACACTCAACCGAGCATGGGGGCTTCGTTTCTGATGAACTCACTTAGCGTGCCCCTCCAATCTGGAACTGCACAGGATGGTATCTGGCGAACCGAGATCGATCCTGGCCAATATGGTGCTGGGAATTATTCGATCTTTAAATATCAGGTAATTGCCAAGGATGCAGCCGGCAACTCAACCACCTCCGGGTTACAACAGTACACGCTGGATCGTCGAGACCTGCCACCATCGGTGGTAACAATTAATGAACCAGCATCAGGAGTAACCATTATCGGTGAACCACACGCGGTGATGATTCATGCGGTGGATGCGCAGGCGGTATCGTACGTAACCTTGTACGTATACTATCCTGAAACAACCGGTGGTAGTGACGTGATGCATGTATACAACGTACCTTTCCATCACGGAACTGCTCAGGACGGATACTGGCGGATGGAACACTATCCGTTTAGTAATCATGCCGTGCCAACAACAAACATGAAGTTTCAGGCACGCGCATGTGATAGCGCCAATCAGTGTAGTTTTTCTGGACTCAATTCAGGGATTACGCTGCAACGGTAGGTAACAGTGTCTGGGAGGTACATCGTATGATGTGCCCCCCGACACGCTTCTTTTTTAATCGCCCGACGGGACTGATCCTCTCGTCGGGCATGTTCTACATTATTGATATAATATAAACACCCACTGTACGAGTACTTTTACTGTATTAGGAGTCAACGGCCATGGATGTTCGTGTCGTTGGTGGACGCCAAGTTCGCGGAACTGTTCGACCTCATGGGGCAAAAAATGCGATAGTTGCCCAAATCCCTGCAACGGTATTATTCGATACCCCGGTAACATTAAGAAATGTACCGGATATAACGGATGTTCGGCAGCAACTTACCATGCTTGAAGCCTTAGGAAGTAGAATAACCTGGGATCAAGCTTCGGGGGTACTTACAATCGATAACTCAGGTCTATCGGTAGATCGTTTTGGAGATCTCGCGCCATCGATGATGAGAGGTACAACGGTATTTTGGGGGCCTCTCGTATCACGTTTCGGCTCTATTCGTTTTCGAACTGAACCGCTCGGATGCTCGTTAGGTGCTCGACCGATGATCGCTCATTATCAGATGCTCGAGGATCTTGGTGTGGATGTACGGGTAACTGATAATGGTGTTCAACTAGATCAACGGGATACTCAGCCCCGATCAATCTGGTTATACGAAGCGAGTCCGACCGCAACTGAAAGTGCTATCCTTCGGGCCCTCAGCCTAAAGGGTACTTCTACAATTGATAATGCGGCATGCGAGCCCCATGTTCAGGACTTATGTCGAATGTTGGTTTCGGCAGGTGCATCAATCAATGGTATTGGTACAAATAGACTCTTTGTCCACGGGCAGCCCCAACTAAACTCAGTCGAACATCGAATCGTCGCCGATCATTGTGAAGTTACGACGTTTCTTGCTATTGCAGCGATTGCAGGAGGTGAGCTTCGAGTCGAGGATGCGGTACCTGAGCATATGGGTTTCATCCGAAAAGTTTTTCGACTATTCGGTATAGAAATTCGATATGAAGGGGACACGGCAATTATCGATGCTGGTCAGCAGGTTCGAATCAATTCGAATCAGGCTCCACTAACTCTTAAGTGTCATCCATGGCCAGCGTTGCCTGTTGATCTACTGCCACTGTTTATCCCGATGGCACTTGCCGCTCATCGTGGGCAAGTACTCTTTCATAATTGGATGTATGAAAGGGGATTGCGGTGGGTCGATGAACTATCCAAGCTCGGCGGCAATATTATGACCGCTGACATTCATCGAGTTCTCGTGACGGGTGGAAATCGATTAGTTGGAACAACACTCGTTGCTCCAGACATTATTCGAGCCACCGTTGCTATGGTTATGGCTGGTCTTATAGCAGAGGGAGAGACGCTTATTAAACATGCTGACTACCTGGACCGTGGTCACCCAGAGTTTGATCATAACTTACGTGCCATTGGCCTTGATATTAAGCGTGAGTATTAACAAATATATTCGACGGGGAGTTTATCTTCCCGTCATACTTTTCTTGTTGAGTACTAAAGGTGTTCAGCTATGTGTCGCTAAAGCGAAAGCTTATGTAACGGAGAATTAATCGCATCACGAATATGTAAGTTGTTCAAGTGGTTTGTGTTGTGTAGAAAATGTAATCAAATTCCGAAAAAGTTATATACGTGCTTAGTTACGTCCTGTAGAGGGTTTTTATGGGTGTTTGTTGGGAGGTTAAACATGGAGAGGTACTCTGGCTTAGCTATAGTGTCTATTTTATGCGCCTTAAGATGAGTACGTAAGTTGTTCTGCAATATCTGTATTGACTATCGTAGCAGTTCTAGATCTCTTGTCTATGTAGCCGATAGAGGACAATGATGTTGCAAAAAACATAGACAGTGTTTATAGTTACATACATGGGTGATCAATCTAAATTTGCAGGTGTTAAAGTCTTAATTGTTGAAGACGAGACGTTTCTTCGTGAATTATATGAAGAACTTTTAGCCGATGAGGGATTTGATGTTACCGTCGCCATAGATGGAATTGATGCTATGGAGAAGATTGCCGAAAAAGATTTCCAACTTACTTTATTAGATATCATGCTTCCACGTAAAGACGGTTTGAGCGTACTTGAAGATTTAAATAATCAGCAGAAGCGCGATCGTCTTGGAAAGGTTATTATGTTAACGAACCTAGGTCAGGATGCCATCATTAAGCGCGGCTTCGATTTAGGTGCGGATGGGTATTTAATTAAAAGTGCGTACACACCAGATCAAATCCTCAAAGAGATATCTAATTTTCTTAATAAATAAATTGTCACATTTGTTTATTTGAGTACCTATTTACTATCAAGATAACTAATGAATAGAGATTTATTTGCCGATATTGAAATAATTTATGAAAATGATGACATTGTCGTTATAAACAAACCTGATGGACTTGTTGTTACTCCTTTTGGCAAATATAAAGAAGAAGATTGTATTGTTGGATGGTTATTAAATCGTTATGGTGAAAAAATTGAGACAGTTGGTAACGAAACACATCGACCAGGTATTGTGCATCGATTAGATCGAGGTACAAGCGGGATTCTTATCGCTGCAAAAACACAATATGGATTTGAGAAGCTTACATCTCAGTTTAAGGAACGAACAATACAAAAGCACTATGTCGCATTAGCGTGGGGCAAGATCGAACCGTGGGAATTTATTATCGATGCTCCGATCAAACGAAGCCGTAGTCATACAATGAGATTTGTTCTTGATGAATCAGGCCGACCTTCAGAAACCAAATGTGCTGTCGAAGCTGTTGTTAATATTGATCCCGTTAGTATTACTAAAGTAAATGTGTATCCCAAAACTGGACGAACTCATCAAATTCGAGTTCATTTGAAAGCGAAGGGGAATACTATTGTCGGTGATGAATTGTATCAAGGTCGATCAGAGCGAGAATTATTTTTTAAGTTAGTTGATCAGGGGCAGCTCGTGCGACGAATGTACTTACATGCCTTATCGATTTCCTGCATTGTTCCGGGAGAAGAGGATAAAGGGGTACAACAATTTCTTACTCGTCTTCCTGATGAATTTCAACTCATTCCAGACAACATATAATCTAGTGCTTACTTTTCCTTTATGCTAGACTGATCTTTGACTATGGACTCGATACTGCTCGAATTAGGTGCCATGATGGGCCTTGCGTTAGTGTTTGGTTTTTTATGCAACTTAATTAAGCTACCCTCTATTTTAGGTTATATTATCGCTGGGTTTATTAGTACCTTATTATTTCCGAGCGAATTGGTATCAAATAATGCCTTAGAATTGTTTTCTACGCTTGGTGTCGCTTTGCTTTTATTCATGATTGGGATCGAAATGAATATTCGAGAACTCCATGAAGTCGGACCAGCAGCGTTAATCACCGGATTTGGACAAGTTAGCATCACGTATATTGCCGGACTGCTGGTTGCTAAATTTCTTTTAGGGTACGATTTTATTGAAGCTTCATATATTTCTATTGCGTTAACATTCTCATCAACCATTATTGTAATTAAATTATTAGGAGAAAAAGGTGACTTGAATTCTTTATATGGCCGATTATCTTTAGGCGTTTTAATAGTCCAGGATTTATTTGCCGTTGTTTCCTTGATCGGACTTAATGCATTGGCTGGAGGAGACAATGCCGGTCAAAATGTGCCGTTGTTTATTCAATTAATAAACTTAGCCCTCGCTGGTGTCTTACTCATTCCAGTCACCTTTGTGTTAGGTCGATTAATGACACTGTTTATGAATTTTATGGGAAAATCGACCGAATTAATTCTTTTGGCAGCATTATCGTGGGCTTTGCTATTTGCATTAATCACTGAACGAATCGGATTTTCTATTGAGGTGGGAGCATTTTTAGCTGGCATCGGATTGGCTAGTTCACCGCTAAGTGTTGAAATCGCCTCAAAAATTAAACCGTTGCGAGACTTTTTTATTGTCATCTTTTTCGTTGTTCTAGGGATGGGAATTAAATTAAGTAGTTTTGCGGCCACATGGGATGAAATTGCAGTATTTTCGATCTTAGTCCTTATCGGTAATCCGCTGATTCTGCTAGCAGTCATGGGGGCAATGGGGTATCATCGTCGAATTAGCTTTTTAACAGGGTTAACGGTTTCTCAAGTCTCTGAATTTTCACTAATTCTTATGGGCGCTGGAGTAGCGTTTGGTCAAGTGCGTCCAGAATCTCTTGCGATTGTTACGGGGGTCGCTGTTATAACCATCGTAGGTAGCTCCTATTTAATAAGTCATAGTGATGAGCTCTACCGCTATTTTGATCGGTTTTTAGTAATCTTCCAACGAAAACATCTTCGTCATCAGCGTACAAAAACACCTAAGCCCGCAGAGGTCTTACTTTTTGGCGCTCATCGGATGGGGTCTGAGATCCTCCGTGAGTGTCTTGATCAAAAGATTCGTGTGTTAGTTGTCGATTATGATCCGGTGACAGTGCGTCAACTCGATAGTCAGGATATTCCGGTAATATTAGGTGATTTATCTGACCCAGAATTAATACCGTTGCTTGATTTAAATGAAGTTAAGGCCATAATATCTACAGTACCATCAGACGAAGATACACTTTTCTTGCTTTCTCAAGTATCCATGTTGCCGAGTAAACATTTAGTTATTGTTCGCGCAGAAGATCATCAACGATCTCAGCTCTTTCGAAAACATGGTGCTGATCATGCATTGGTCCCAGAGTTATTGGCAGGAGAGAGGGTTGCGAGCTTATTAATTAGAAATGGAATCCTGGAAGCAGTATCAAAAGAAAAATAAATCACAAAAGAAGTCTGGTCACCTCGTACTGATCGTGATCGGAGGTATTCTCCTTATTTGCGTTTTTATGGCGTTACGTTTCTTGTATGGTGCGGTTACTGGACCTAAGCGTCTGCCAATTCTTTCGGG
Source organism: candidate division WWE3 bacterium (assembly GCA_013335095.1). Lineage (GTDB taxonomy): Bacteria > Patescibacteriota > 4484-211 > 4484-211 > JAAXWF01. The sequence goes on along the minus strand of JAAXWF010000002.1, from coordinate 352,978 downwards.
GTTTGAGAAAGCAAAATGGGATCATTCATATCAATTCAATATGTTTGTAAATCCAAATTGGATAATTGGATATGATTATGCATCCGGTCAGATTAATTATTATCAACTTGATGAAAACCCGTCCGAGGATACATTAGCGCTCGTATCAAAACAAGGAAAAATAATTCTAGATGGATATTTGTTTATTGACGCGGATCTTGAAGGCCCGGAAGATTTAGGCGATGCTATTTGGCATCAGATGTGGACCGATACGATTCGGACTAATTTGACCCCATGGCAAGTATGGCGAATGTGGTGGGCTCTTCGAGGGGGCATTGGCGTTCGTGCGCTTGAAGGAGCACAACTTCCTGAAGCTGCCATTCAATCAGAAGGACTAAAGATTGCGGTGCTTAACGGTACGAGTGTTTCCGGTTTGGCTCTTGAAGCATCGAGTTGGGTCGAGAACTTAGGTGCGAAAGTTATCGACGTTTCTAATGCTACTTCTCAAGTAGATAAAACAATCATTGAAGTATTTGCACCGGAAAAGTCATATAGAACGATAGCTCGAATTGAACAAGTATTTTCTACAAAAGCTGTATTTATACCTACGAGCGAAGCTACTCGTTACGACGTAAAAATTACGGTAGGGAACAACTTTTTACGTTAATCTTAAAGTTTAAGTTACGATATGCAACTTGCATGAATGGCTTTAGAGTGGGAAAATAACAGCGTAAACTTGTGATAATTCCGATTGTATTAATAACACTAGCTATATTGTCATTTGCTTTAGCGATCAAGACTATTCGAGATAACTTTGGCAATAAGAGTAAAGAACCTGAAAACTTGTATGAGCGAGGGAGGCTCTTATTGATTAAAGTTCCAAAGCTTAATGAAAAAGGAGCGCTTGCGGCGGAGATGTTTTTCTCTACGTTGCATGGATTATTGCAGGAAGATACCCATGCAGGACCATTTTCATTTGAGATCGTGGCAAATTCGACTGGGATCTCATTTTATGCATTTGTAGATGAACGCGAACGGAAATTTCTAGAAAGTCAGTTATATGCTCAGTATCCAACTGCAGAAATGACGATTGTGGAGGATTATGCATCGGTCGATTTCCTGCCTAATTCAATTGTTAGAGGTACCGAAATTAGACTCGAAAAGCCCTATTATTATCCGATAAAAAGTTTTCCTGACTTTGACGTTGATCCTTTGGCTGCCATTACCGGTGCAGTTGAAAGCCTTGGAGAAGGGGAGCGGGTATGGTTTCAGATGATCGTTAAACCATTACCTGAAGGATGGCAGGCGGGCGGGTACAAAAAAATCGATGAACTGCGCACTGGCAAAAAGGAAGTAAAAAATATTTTTGCTGTATTGGTAGGAGAAATTGGATCCGGTATCGGACAAGGTTTGATGGAGATTGTCACGGGTTTATTAATTATGACACCGCCTAAAAAAGGCGCTAAGAAAGAAACCAAACCAAAGGAAAAGAAGTATGAGATGACTGAAGAAGCCAAGCTTGAGATTGAAGCGATAAAGAAAAAACTCTCTCTTTTAGGATTTGAAGTAAATATGCGGATAGTTGGAATCGGACCCGATGAAGTACAGGCTCAGCAAAATGTCGCCTCCATGGTCGCAGCCTTAAAACAGTACTCATCCGGAGAAATTAATGCTTTCACCCGCGCTGGGTTTGTCAAAGACCCAACTAATCTCGTTGAAGATTATCGTGAGCGCCGACAACCGCGTGAAGATGAAAATCTCTTCATTTTGAATACCGAAGAGTTAGCCTCAATCTTCCATTTACCAAATGCTTCAGTGGCTACACCAAATATTGACTACATTTTGTCAAAGAGGGCAGAGCCTCCGATTGATTTACCGACCGACACATCAATGAAGTTTGCGGTTACAACATTTAGAAATCGACAAGTTGAATTTGGGGTAAAACCGGATGATCGTCGACGCCACATGTATATTATCGGAAAGACTGGTACCGGTAAAACAACCTTAATTCGTAATATGATTATTCAGGATATCCGTAACGGCGAAGGTCTTGCAGTTATTGATCCTCACGGAGATCTTTTCAATTACGTGCTTGATTATATTCCTGAAGAGCGGATTGATGATGTTGTTGTTTTTGATCCGGCCGACATAGACTATCCTGTTGCATTAAACATGTTCGAGTTGTTTGATCCGGATCAGCGAGCCTTGGTGACCTCTGGACTAGTCGAAATTTTTAGAAAGCGTTTTGAATTTTCTTGGGGACCTCGAATGGAACACTTACTTCGAAACGTCTTTTTAACTTTCCTAGAAATACCAAATTCTACATTGCTTGGAGTGACTCGGATATTAGTTGATCGTGCATATCGCAGATATATTGTTAATTTAGTTGAAGACCCGGTATTACGCGAATTTTGGAATCATGAATTCGAGCAAATGATGAGTAACGACCGTATGGCTGCAGAAGCAGTTGGTCCTATTCAAAACCGTTTGGGGCCATTTTTATCGACTCCAACGATTCGTAATTTAATGGGTCAAGCTGTTGGTACTGTTGATATCCCAAGGATTATGAACACCCGAAAGATCTTATTGGTAAACCTTTCTAAGGGAGGTATTGGAGAAGATAATTCGGCAATCTTGGGATCCTTCTTGGTTAGTCGATTATGGTTTGCTGCGTTAACGCGAACGAGTATTCCTGAACCTGAACGTCAAGATTTTCATGTATATGTCGATGAGTTCCAGAACTTTGCGACTTCGAGCTTTGCCTCGATCTTATCTGAGTCTCGAAAATATCGTATGAATTTAGTTATGGCTCACCAGTACATATCTCAGTTAGCTCCTGGTGGAGACACCACCGTCCGAGATGCGGTGTTTGGAAACGTTGGTACATTAATGACCTACGTTACCGGACAGGAAGATGCCGAAGTTCTGGGTAAGTTATTTGAACCTACTCTAGAAGCAAATGACATCATCCATTTGGGTAGATTCCAGTTATATCTTAAGCTCATGATTGACGCCCAACAGAGCCGTCCATTCAGCGCGGCGGCATTGCCACCAATTACTGACGCGATCGGATCTCGTGAGGCGGTAATTGCACGCTCTCGTCAAACGTATGGTCGTCCTCGTCGTAAAGTTGAAGAAGCGATTCGTCGATGGGCAGAGAAGACCTTTGCTCCAGGTATGGATGATACTGTTGTTCAAGCTCAACGTGACGCAATGTACGGGAAATATAAAGAGCTTAAACAAAGCGTTGTCGATAATGCCGGATCTTAGTTTCGTTAGACTGGCGACAGATACGAGGATGTGTCGTATAATATTGGTACGTTTTTATCTACATGGATAATAAACAGGCAATACACCAAAAATTAGATAAGATAGAAAACCTCATTAAAGAGGTCCGTGGTTTATTGAAGCAGGATGGACAGTCTACATCTACACCACAAAACAATATCCAACCACCACAGCAACAACCAGCGCAACCAAAGAATCAACCAGTTGAAAAACCTACTCAACCAGCCCCTGCTACGGTTCAACCCAGCCCATCACCGGCAGCTCCACAGCCGCAACCGACTTCATTGAAAGAGCAGATTATGCATTCATCAGAAAGCAACGAAAGTCCAACAACTCCAGCTCCTGCACCAACTCAACAACTTCCGGCCAGCACGCCAGCCGTGACGGAATCGTCTCAAGCTATTAAACCTGTTGAGCCTGCTGTTAATTCGCCAGCTGAACCTACACCAAATGTTCCTGAGGTGGCCCCCGTGCAATCGCTTGAGATAGCTCCCGAACACTCCGTAGTAGTACCGGTTGTCCAGCCTATTGCTGCACCTGCTCCCGTCGTACATGATCAAACACCGCCAGCGGTCGTGTCGCCTCAACCGGCTCCTCCAGTCGTTGCGCCATTGACTGCGGCCGTACCTTCAGCTCCAGTGGTGACTGAACCTATTGCTCCACAGCCTGCAGCGCCGGTTCAACCCTTAGCACCGATAAATACCCCGTCGCCAGCGCCACAACTCCCAGTATCTACTCAAGCTTCTGCAGCTCAACCAGAGCAACAGAGTGCACAACCTACAGATGTTCCTGCCGAAGAATCTCAACAAACTGATGCTGTTAAGCCAGAAAAAATTGATCCAATTGGAATGGTAGGATCATTTGATGGTGAATTTGTAATTATGGAAACTGGTAAGAAATACCAGGTTCCGCCAAACTATATTAGTAAATCGATGCTTGTTGAAGGCGACAAATTGAAACTGCTAAAAGAAGGGGATTATAACGAATTTAAATTAGTTGAAGAAACCCCACGGCAATCGTTAAACGGTATCCTAACTAAGAAAAATAACCAATGGGTAGTACTAACTGATAAAGGGGAATTTCGTGTGGTTGCCGCATCAATCAGATTCCATAACGGTGAAATCGGGGATAAGATTGAAGTTTTGGCACCGCAGGTATTTGGTCCAACTCCACCTATCTGGGGCGCTGTAAAAAGTGTTGTTAAGTTAAATCCGCCCAAAGAAGGAGAAGAACCAGCTCAACCACAACGAAATCAGTATAATAATAACCGTGGCGGCGGTGCAAACAATAACCAGGGGTATCGTGACAATAATCGCGGTAATGCTCCTACAAACAACCAAAATCAAAATAATTCGGCGTCGCGCAATGCAGCTCCATTAGCTCGACCTATTGAGCAACCAGCTCAGAAAAACACCCCAGCTCCTCAACCTCAGCAACCAGTCGCGGCTCCTCAGCCGCCGGTTAGTAACAAACAACCAATCGTGAATCAGCCAATTCCAACTGTTCCAACACCACCCGTTGCTACACCGCAAAATGTACCATCGCCTCAACCCCAACCAGCTGCTACTCCAGTTCAAGCCCCCATAGATCCTGGTACAGTAATTGCAGCTAATATTGATCCGAATGCTCCTGTTGTAGCTACTGATGAAACCGAAATTGACATCCCCGATTTGCGATAGTTATTACATTTCTTAAGTTATGGATATTTCATTGATTAAAAGACAAAAAGCACTTTTGACCGCAGTAGTATTTGGTTTAGGGTTACTCTATTTGCGGAATATACCGTTATTGTACCTGTACCAAATCATCCTACTTGTTAGCGTTATTTTACTTCTGAGTATTTGGTTCCTTCAGTTTGATTTAAAATGGACTGAATACTTTAGATTGCTTACGCCCATTGGTCTTTATACGGTAATTTCGTATGTACGTTTTCTGCCCTTAACCGGAGTTATACAATGGGTTGCTCTAGGAGCTTTTGTCGTCGGTTTATATATCTTGATTCTTGCCATAAACATCATGAACGTATCGACCGTACGAACTGTTCCCTTACGCCGGGCCGCGTTATCGACATTATTTTTTATTGGTATAGCACTGTTTTTTATCTTTGGATTGCAAACCATAAATGCAGGGTGGGGGATGAACGTGAACCTATTTCTTTACTGGGTACTACTTAGTTTATTTGGGTTAAGTTATTTATCCTTATCGAATAACCGAATGAGTTGGATTGAAGGACTGTTATTTAGTTTTATCTCTTTAAAATTCGAGATTATGATTAATTTTTGGCCCGCGTCATGGATTATTGCCGCCGGGGCATTGGTCGGTTGGAATTTCATAATGTTAGGTATTTTTCAGCATCATATTGAGCGAAACCTAAAATCGTCGATATTGCGTGAATATTTAGTGATAGGTTTGTTACTACTTGCAGCATTTATTGGTTTGTAACCGAATATTCTAAACGATAAACTTATTAGTTTTAGGCCCAAGACAGGGGAGAGTGGTGTGATTATTAGCGTGGCCCATAATAATACTATAGGGAGTGTCCTGTAGTATTATTATATATAGCCATCCTATAATGTTGTTTATGTGGATAAATGTTATCAGCATAACGACGCGACTGCTAGGTGGTCGGGGAAGGTGTGCTTATCTATACCGTATCGACTATATTTAATAATAAATGCATAGTCATCACTGTTCGGCATTGTGTAGATTCGCATAATGTTCTGTGGATAATCAAATTGCTTTAATTATACTTCTCTTCTTACACAACAGCACAAAAATGCCAAATTATTGTCAATTTTGTGTTTTTTGCAATTTTTCCGGGGGAGGAGTTTTTTTTCTTTTTTTCCGTTATTTATCACCCTCGCCTAGAGAAGCTCAGCTAAAACCAAGCTGAAAAATAGATTTAAAATCGTTGTTATTCTTTGCCAGCGGCATGTAGTCATAAATCGATGCATTTTGTTATTCAATTCCCGCATACGTCGTTAATTAAACAATTCACGACGTATGGTCTGGGGCTTTATTCTCCTATTCTCGACTGTATTTCCTTATGTAGCGGGCTTTATTTGATAGAAATGTATTTAAGTGTTATAACCAGAGTATGCCTCTCTCCGCTCATAAAGCTCTTTCTTCAGTTATCACTGATTTTATTGAGTACTGTGAAATTGAACGTGGGTTATCCCCTGCTACAGCAATGAAATATGACTATCGCTTGGGCCGATTTATTTTATGGGCGCAAGAATTCCTAAAGAAAAAGCCGCTTGAGTTAGCCGATGTCGATATCGACTTAATTCGTAAATTTAGGGTTTTTTTAAGTCGGCAAGATCTAAAAGAATCTACCAGGTATAACTATCTGGTAACGATTCGTGCATTCTTAAAGTTTTTAGTAAAGACAGATTATGAGAGTGTTAAGCCGGAGAAGATCGAACTTGGAAAATATTCACCCGGCCGAAGTTTGAAGTTTTTAAAACCGGAGCAACTTGATGAGTTATTATCCCAACCAAATGTTAAAACAATATCTGGTACAAGAGATCGAGCTATCCTGGAATTACTGTTTAGTACAGGACTTCGAGTTTCCGAGATGGCGTTTTTGAATCGGGATATGGTTGATCTAAAATCTAAAGAATTTACCGTAGTTGGTAAAGGGCGTCGTCGTCGGGTCGTCTTTTTGAGTGACAGTGCGGTGGAATGGATATCTCATTATCTTGAACTTCGTAAAGATACGTACCATCCATTGTTTTTAAGTTATTCTGGTCCAAATAAGCACGTCATAGAGCCAGAAAATGATACGAGGGCCTACAAGGGGTCTAAAAGCGATGGAAATCAGTCGGGTAATATAAACAGTCATCTAGAAAAGGCGTCGGCAGATGAACTTGACCCAGATGGTGAACGTTTTCGATTATCAGTTCGTTCGATTCAACGTTTAGTAAAAAAATACACAAAAAAAGCAGCATTGCCAGTCGATGTTACTCCTCATGTGTTACGACATACTTTTGCAACGGATTTATTAATGGGTGGCGCTGACTTAAGGACGGTTCAAGAAAGTCTTGGGCATAAAAATGTCTCTACAACTCAGATTTATACCCACATTACCAATACACAGCTAAAACGTGCTCATGAGGCCTTTCACGGTAAATGGCGAAAAGAAAATAAATAAAGTTAGATTAAGTCTAAGCAAATTGGTTTGTTAGAGAATGAGTATGCAGCTATAAAACTGCATACTCAGATTAATTATCCGTACAATCTACCTGGTTCCCAGTATGTTATGGCTGCGGATCTGCTTTTTCCAATCGTTCGCTACAGTCCCTGACATCATCTCTGGCCACGACGATCTCAAAGGATAGTATGCCTACGTTGAGCAGGCCACAGATGATCGTTAACATGCCCGCTACAAACATCAGGCTCCCGTTTGGGGATATCACCGCCGCTATGACAAAGATTGATACCGTGATAAGACAGCATAATGCCAGCAGTAAGCGAATAAACGCTTTCTGGGTATGCCACTTTGCGGTTTCTAACTTGTCCTTTGCGTAGTTGTGGTGATACTGACCGAGCCTCCTAATCGCGATACGATAACGGATTTGCCAAAAAGTGGCACCTGCGCGGTCTTGTGACGCCAATGTCATGTCTTCGACCGCCACATCTTTTGATACGTCCACCATGGACTCCTTTCGAATCTGGCTGTACAAGGCCAAATTAAGGTCTAATATCATTACGATTATACAAAGCTAATCAAGTTTTATAAACCTTTGCTTTTGGCTGCATTTATTGGGGCGAATTGGAAAGCGCACTAAGGATTGTTATACTAAATGAGATATGGCTGCTCCGACCAAGAACGTCGTGAATTATCGTTCTCGTTTTTTTAATAATATGCTGTTATTCCCTGTTTGGTATTTAGTCTATGCCTTTGATTTTTGGTATCAGGCTGGTACTCGGATCTTAATTATCCTTTTTGACATGCTTGGTATCGGACCTATAATACGTCATCTTTTTGCCTCGTATCGAAGAGATCCTACATGGGTCGGCCGTGCTATTGGTATTATTATTCGATTGTTTTGGCTTACTGCAAGCTTGGCGTTATTAGGATCAATGCTAATTGCAGTCTTGGCGACTACGGCAATTTACTACTTAGCGCCGTTTATGCTTTTACGGTGGGCTCCCCTGCCCTTCTTTTTCTTTTATCTAATCTTTTGGTTTGGGGTCTACATGTATATTCTGTGGAGGCAGGATTACTGGGAACATATAAGGCGGGGCGAAATTATATTTTTACCAGAAATACGGCGTGTGTTATGGAAGCGACTAGAGTTAAGCTTTGATGACGTTGATCCATTATTTACCCGAGTAATTGAAAAACCTGAAAATTGGAAAGAGTTTGTCGATTATTTACGTAAACGAGGGTTACATGAAGATGATTTCTTTTCCGCTCGAGATTGGATACTGCGTAAAGAGTATCGTAAACAGTCGTGGAAATTTTGGCGTGATGAATTCTTTGTTCGTAGAATTGGAGTCAATGTCGGTTGGGTAGCCGGTTTTTTGCCCGAGTTAAAACGCTTTTCCATCGATTTAACTCAAGAAGCGGTGCTTGGTCATCTTCCTCATGTATTTGGTCGGGAGAAAGAACTTAATACAATGCTGCAAGTCTTGGTTCGTCCGAGTCGTAATAATGTATTGTTAGTAGGAGAAGCCGGTGTCGGAAAAACATCGTTGGTATATTCAATTTCATGGTTTATTCTTGGTCGCTATGCTGATGTGAATATTCCAGGCCTAGCAGATCTTGTCGAACCATTGCGTGGTCGACGAGTTATTGAGCTTAACGCGGCCGGTTTTGTAGGCGGTATGGGTGATCGAGGTTCTTTAGAAAATCGGCTTAATGAAGTCTTACATGAACTAACTGATGGTGAAACGGTTTTATTCATTAATCAGCTCGAAAATCTTATTCAAACTGGAATGATCGGATATTTAGCCCCTTTGATAGGATCAACCCAGTTTCCGATTATTGCAACAACGACTCCAAAAGTTCTTAATGAACAACTCTCTCCGTTATCAGAATTTATGTCGGAATTTGAAGTAATTCAGATAAAGCCACCGAGTCTCACTGAAGCTGTTCGTATTTTGGAAGGTGTCGTTAATGAAATCGAAATGAAAACAGGCTGTTTCTTCACCTATCCTGCGATCGTTGATGCGATCGAAATGAGTGAACGTTATATCCATAACGCGGTACTCCCCGATAAAGCAATAAAGGTATTAGTAAAAGCTGGAGAAAACAGTCGAAACCAAGAAATTCATACCAAGCAGATTGAAAATGCCATTGCGATGACAACGGGAATCCCTGTCGGTGATTTATCATCAGAGGAAACCGATAAGCTGTTAAATCTCGAACGACTACTAAAAGAACGTATCATTGGGCAGACCGAAGCGGTTGAAGAGATTGCAAAAGCCGTGAGACGGGCCCGTACGGGTGTTTCATCGAACCAGCGACCGATTGCTTCATTATTATTCCTTGGACCAACTGGTGTCGGTAAAACGTTAACAGCCAAAACTCTAGCGCAAGTATACTTTACCCCATCTGCACATAGTGGAATGAATGACCAGGAATTAAATCGCCTAATCGATCAAAACTTTATGCAATATGATATGTCCGAGTTTTCTGAACCCGGCTCTGTATCGGTATTCGTCCAACGCTTGACTCAAGAGTCACGAGAAAAGCCATTTTCTTTGCTTTTATTAGATGAGTTCGAAAAATCTGAGGATGCAATACGCAATCTATTCTTACAAATTTTAGAAGAAGGTCGATTAACTAACGCTAAGGGTGAATCTGCCGATTTTCGTAACACCATTATTATTGCGACATCAAATGCGATTACTGATTTGCCACAAAATGAAAAAACTCAAGATCGTATACGTGAACGATTAGAAAAAGCATTTCGTCCAGAATTAATTAACCGATTCGACGGTATTGTTGTATTCACCCCACTTGGAGCAAATGAAATTCATTCAATTGTGTTAATTGAACTTGCGAAACTTCAAAATCGGTTAAAGCAAGAACGGGAAATTAAATTAACCTGGACGGAATCTTTGGTGACTGAGCTCTCAAAAATTGGCGTTGATCCCGAATATGGTGCGCGCCCGTTACGAAGAATTATTCAAGATCGTATCGAAGATTCTTTAGCACGCAAAATACTCCGGCATGAATTGCAATATGGTGATGAATATGAGTTGTCTCCGCAAGATTTGAATACTTAACGTACTAGTAATCGACTCCCTCTTAAATTTCTTCTATAATATTTATATGTACATCGTCTTTGATGTTGGTGGCACTAAGATGCGGATTGGTTATTCGGTAAATGGTGCCCAACTTGCCCAAGTTGAGACGGTTCCCACTCCCTACGATTTTCCGACGGCTTTAGAAATGTTTAGTCGCATTGTTAAGCGTCTAACGAATGGTAGTCCAGTCAAAGCTGCCGTGGGGGGCTTACCTGGCCCACTGTCTGCAGATAAATCACGATTGATTGCAGCTCCGAACCTCCCGTTGTGGGTTCATCAGCCTATTAAGGAACGATTATCCGAATTATTATTAACGAATGATATTTATCTAGAAAATGACACAGCCTTAGTCGGTCTGGGTGAAGCTCAGCGAGGTGCGGGAAAAGGATATGATATTGTGGCGTATTTAACGATTAGCACTGGATTTGGGGGGGCCCGGCTCGTTCGGGGACGAATAGATACTCGTTCAGTTGGTTTTGAACCAGGGCATCAGATTGTAGACGGGTTATGGGCTCTTGATCCGTCCCATCCGATTGTCGATTTAGAGAGTAAACTTTCTGGAGCCGCCTTAACTAAACGATATAACCAAAAACCAGAAGATATTAAAGATTCTATGGTATGGGAAGAAGCCGCTCGATGGTTAGCGATCGGAATACATAATACTATTGTGTATTGGTCTCCCAACGCAGTTGTGTTAGGTGGATCACTTATGACTCATCCGATGTTGAGTACTCCAAATGTTATAGAATATGTTCGGTCCTTACTAAAAATCTTCCCTCAACCGCCGATGATAACGCCTGCAACCTTGGGTGATCAAGGCGGATTACAGGGATCTTTGGTCTATCTCTCTCAACAATTAACGAGAACAGCGTATGCTTAGTTCGTGATTTCTAATATTGGCTATTAAATCGTATAATGCGTCGATAGTATTAAAGGAGGTGAATTAATATGATTAATATAGAAGTTAACTTAATTGCAGTCCTTGTTTCAGCCGTAATGTATATGTCGTTAGGAATTGTATGGTACTCCCCCTCTTTATTTGGTAAGCAGTGGAATACTCTGATTGATCGCAACGAGGGTAAATCAAATAATAAGATCCTGAGTTATGGCGTCGCAGCAGGTTCTTCCCTATTAACTTCATATGTATTGGCTCACATGATTCAGCTTGTTGATGCCCGTACAATAGCCAGTGGTATTGAGACAGGCTTTTGGCTATGGATTGGCTTTATTGCGACGACTGGAGCTACTAATTATTCTTTTGAAGGACGATCGTGGCAGTTATTTTTTATCGATCAAGGATACCATCTTGTCGGATTGATCTTAATGGGTGGAGTCTTTGGAGTATGGATATAGGTCTTCCATAAAAAAATAATTAATAATGGTATGTATATCCCGATGGGTTTGTGATGAGATTGCCTTACGATGTTCTATCACTTAGCCAATTAGATCTATAACAACAATGATGAAAGACTAGATATTAAAATGTATTCCCGGTAGATCCATTTATTTGAGTAAAATATGGTGTTTTTGTACCGGTAAAATCGTTTGATTTGAACGAATTATTCTTAGCATTATCTAGCCTGACCCCTTTTGTATTATTTTGCATTTGGTTATTAGTGAATGAGTTATTGTCAGCTTCCTTTGCTTTTACTACAAAGTCGTTATTGCCATTTATAGTGTTTGAATTAAAGGTATTATTTGAGGGCCGGCCAGTTCCTGAGGTCGGAGCATCGCTTCCTTTGTAGAAATACACTCCATATGTTTTATTGTTCGAGAATCTATTCTGTTCGACTATGTTATGTGAGCTTCCAACACTAAACCGGATACCATTTTTATTGTTATAGGAGATATTATTTTTTATGACATTATAATGGCTATCAAAGATTGCAATTCCACTATCTCCATTATTATAGAATTCGTTGCCTTCAACTAAAGAATCGTTAGTATTACGATGCAGCATTAATCCGGTCTGCTTATTATCGTGAGATTTATTGTTACGTATTGTTAGATGATCGCATCGTTGAGAGCAAATAATTCCATGATTGCCGTTATGATGGGCATTGTTTCCCTCAATTAATAAACTATCGGAGTCATCATGTGGATCCAGTCCGTACTGAATATTGTTGTCTATTTCATTATTTTGCCATTTCATACCATATGCACCGTATGTATATGCTCCGAAGTAATTGTGGTGAAGACGACTGTTTATAACATCTCCTAATACGTTAACCTTGTCATAGAGATTTGGAATATTAGTACCAGCAACTTTCCATACTAATCCGTATGATTCTGGGGCATAGTAACCTAGATATCCGATATCGCTGTTTAATATATCCATACGAGATTCGTGAGCGGTTGTGTCGTTTGCATCTAATTGTGAGCGGATATGGATGAATGCTCTCCCATCTGAAACGTTTGTATCGGGAGAATTCTTTGAAGTATCCCATGAAGTTATGCGCGTTGAGTCTATGGATATATTTCCCCAATCGGCTCGTATGTAGGCAAATTTATTTGAAGTATCACTTTGGATTCGAAGCGTATTTACATCCCCACCAATAGCTGTTCCCTGAAGGTTTACTGTTGCCCCTGATTCAATATGTAGATTTGAGCGAAGCAACCAAATTTTATTGGCATCGTCGACAAGGTCTAACCCTGCTTTAGGATATTGGGTCTTGATATCAGTCAGGGTGCATACGGCACCGTTAGAAATATACAGCCTATTATTTGAAGCTGAATAACGAATCTGATCTTTTGTACAACCCGCAGCATACGCTATTGGTTTTGTTATTGAAACAACAGCACACAACAAAATCAATGTGAATAATTGAACTAAAAGCAAAAAATTAATTTTTTTAGATAAAATTTTGGTATATCTCATAATCTCATTTAATCCTCAGTCAATTCATTATCCGTTTACGATTATTTATGTCAATAGATAGAAACAAATTGGTAGATGATTAGCCGTTATCTCAACCTAATTGAATTCTAGTATTGATCTAAATATAGTACGATCGTGAACAGAAATAGCATTTAAATGGCAATATTCAGGTCTAAATCAATGAGAACAATAATTATTACAATTATCTTATTGACATACTAGAACTAATTTATACAATTGGGCCTACATCAGCGTTTGTAAATCGCTCCCCTGCCCCGTTTACGATAGTCTGATCAAAGTATTAGGGTATTAGGATTAAATATATGAAAATTTGTATTGTAGGATCGGGTGTCGTTGGTCAAGCCACGGGAAGAGGGCTTCTTTCTATGGGGCGCGATGTCACCTTTTCTGATATAAAACCAGCCGTAATTGAGAAACTCCGTCATGAAGGCTATTCAGCCTTTACGATAGATGATTTGAATAATAGTTCTAATTTTGACTATGATGTCACTATTTTTACCGTTTCAACACCAACAGTAAATGGAGAGGTCAAACTTGAGTACCTGAAAGCTGCTGCAGCCGATTTAGGTCGTAGATTAGCAAAAACCACAAAATACCACCTTGCCGTAATCCGAAGCACCGTTCCACCTGGAACAACGGAAGAACTCCTACTACCTATTATAGAAGAGTATTCACAAAAGAAAGCTGGACGTGATTTTGGTGTGTGTATGAATCCAGAGTATTTGCGCGAGGTTTCAGCTAAAGAAGATTTTTCTAAGCCCTGGATAATCGTCTATGGTGAATATGATCAGCGTTCGGGAGATTTACTTTCTCTAGTATATGAAGGATTTAGTTGTCCTATACACCGAGTTTCAATACGTGAAGCCGAATTGCAGAAATATGTACATAATTTATTTAATGCTGCAAAAATTGCTTTCTTCAATGAGATGCGAGATGTCGCTCAAAAAAGTGGTATTAATCCAGATCGTGTATTTAGATTGGTTGCTAAAAGTGCCGAAGCTATGTGGAATCCTGAATATGGAATACGAGATTTTGGACCGTTTCAAGGGAGTTGTTTGCCTAAGGATACTCGAGGCTTTTTAACTTGGGCGGAGCAAAACGGTTGGGAAATGCCGTATTTAAGGGCGGCTGTTGAAACTAATGAAGATCTCTATTTAAAGACTCTTTACCAACAGACTAATCTATAGTTTTATTGCTTAAGGGGTAAGAACAATCATTTCTACATGCAAGACTTAATTGCCCACCTTGACCAATATATTACGATTTTTTATCATTCGTTCTCTACGTTGATACTAGCCTACTTGCCCTTAGGATTTATTGGTATCTGGCGTTGGTCCGTGTGGACAATAAAAGAGGTCATAGCCTTTTTTTATAAACCAGATAAGACCAACTTTGTCGGTTCTGTTTCCATTATTACTCCGGTGTATAACGAAGATCCGATTGTGTTTCGTAATGCATTAAAATCTTGGAAAGAAAATAACCCCTTCGAAATCATTGCAATTATAGATTATGTAGATGAGCAATCGATACAAATATTTAAAGAATTCTCTAAAACGTTTGTGTCCTCGCACCTCATTGTGACAAAAAAACCAGGTAAAAGGGCGGCATTAGCTGATGGCATTTTGGCAGCAAAAGGAGATTTTGTCGCACTTGTTGATAGCGATACGCTGTGGTCGCCGGATTTGATGAAACATGCGCTTTCCCCTTTTCATGACCAGCTTGTTGGCGGCGTTGGTACCCGGCAGAATGTACTTCTACCAAAGTCACTCTCTCAGAAAATTTTTGATATTCAGTTAGATAGTCGTTATTTTGACGAACTGCCTTTTTTAGCCGCTTCAGGGGATGCTTTAACCTGTTTATCAGGTCGGACAGCATTTTATCGGCGCAGTGTTGTTACACCACTGGTTCCTGGGTTAATCAATGAAACTTTTTGGGGCCGGCCAGTTATTAGCGGTGATGATAAATGCCTAACGTATTTAGTTGAGAAAAATGGTTGGAAACTTAGGTATCAACATACTGCAGTTGTATATACTCCAGGAGTTGATAGTTTAAGTGCCTTTTATAAACAGCGATTGCGTTGGAGTCGAAATAGCTGGCGGGCAGATCTTAAAGCCCTGTGGGAGGGGTGGGTTTGGCGTCACCCAGCTTTGGCCTTTCACTTAATTGATCGATGTATTCAACCATTTACTTTGCTCATTGGTCCTACATATTTGATCGTATCATTATTAATGCGGCAATGGTTGGTCGCGCTCACATTAGTCGCATGGTGGCATCTTAGTCGGTTCGTTAAGATATTCCCCCACTTGCGCCGCCGCCCGCAAGATGTGTCGGTCTTGCCCATGTATATCCTGACAAACTTTATATCCGGGGGAATTATTCGCCTCTACTCTTTGTTTACATTGAATACTCAAGGTTGGATTACTCGTTGGGACAGTAATCGATTGGCGCGATACGGCTTTATACAGAAAGCTCCTGCGTATGCATTTACTAGCAGCTTTTTATTAATGATGGGATTTGCCGTGTTTGCCTTACATAATCCGATCAACCATTCTGTGAGTGCTCCTCGAACCGAAGAATCATATATTTTTTCACAAAACCTAGAAGCAAAAACACCATCGGATGTACTTGGGTCACGTGACGATACCACTGAATATAATTCATTATTAATACGGCATGAAATCGTTTCGGGAGATACGATTTATGCGCTTGCTAAGAGTTACCAGGTCTCCCCTGCTTCAATTATTGCGGTAAATAAGCACCTTTTGGCACGATCAGATACATTACGCATTGGTATGGTTTTATCTATACCGACAAAAACTTTTCCAATTCCTGCTGAATACACAATAACAGCTGGCGACGACATCCCTAAACGACAAGTTACGTATGATGCGACTACAAATACTATTATTCTTAAAGGACGTGGGCATGTCTTTAACTTAAGTGATATTTTACGCGAGATTGGTGCTGAGCATATAAAGCAAACTCAACCAGGAGAATGGATATTATCATCGAATATTGATGTTCGTGGAGGGGCCGTATTGCGATTGCAAGCTCCGGAAGTAAAATGGCTTAAGATGGCTAGTAATAGTACTGGCTATGTATCTATTCAAACTCAAGCTGGGGTTATCCTTGTGAAGGGTTCCAAAATCACTTCATGGGACGAATCAATTCATGCCGTTGATGAGAATCATACTGACGGTCGCAGTTATATACTTGCCAAATATCCATCTCGTATGGACTTTTATGATGCAGAGATTGCCTATCTAGGATTTGATAAGGAAGTATCATCAAATGCAACCACCTATGGTGTCTCGTGGAAGAATCTACGAAGGGATTCTGATCAATATGTTGTTACCGGAGAAGTTATCAATTCTTCATTCCACCATAATTGGATCGGCGCGTATATTTCGGGTGGTACAGATATGAGGTTTGAGCGAAATTCTTTTACTGATAATATTTCGCACGGCACTGTAATTCAGGACAATTCTTCCCGAATTATTTATCAAAATAATAAAGTCGTTTCTAACAAACAAGATGGATTGCTAGTACAAAATAATTCTATCTACAATACAATTACTCTGAATTCATTAGTAAATAATGGTCGTGGTGGTGTTATGTTACGTACTGATTCAAACGATAATAAAATTACTACGAACATTATTTATGGCAATGAACTCGGGGTCTCGATTATTGATTCAGATAAGAACAGTCTTTCTACTAATCAGATCTATCAGAATCGTACGGGTATAAGTCTCCGTGGTAATTCGGGATCTAATGTAATTACTGAAAATGAATTGTATCAACAAGACTCGAGTGCCTTATACTCCACAGATGAGAGCACTGATAACCTTTTCCAACAGAATAAATTGTATACAAATCCTGTCGCAATCGATATAACATCGAGTACAAATACTATCGTGCTTAATGAAATCCAAAATAATGGCATTGGGGTGCGGTTTAGTCAGAATGCTCAGAATAACTTAGTCTCTGACAATACCCTATCTCAGAATACAGAATATGGCATTTTTAGTGAAACTACTGCTGGTAGTCGTAACGTTATTGGAGAAAATAATTACCGTAGTAACCACAGCGATTTCGCACAGAAATAATCCTAATAAATCAAATATCTAGAGTAACATTATAGAATCGCTAGAGCAGACGCTTTATCACCTGCATTAAGGCGGATAATACTAACTCCCTGGGTATGACGGCCAAGTACTGGAACGCTTGCTAGGGGTAATCGGATCGCTTGACCCTTTTGTGATACGACCAGAATATCATTTTCCAAAGCAACTTCTTCTTCAATTACTTCGTTGTGTCGAAGAACTCTCATTGCGACCACTTTTCCAGTCTTTGGAGTAATTTTAGCTGTAAAAACACCTTGTCCTCCCCTACCTTGCGGACTATATTCATTCATAAGGGTTTTCTTGCCAAATCCATTTTGACTTATTACCAACACCTCATACTTGTTTTGCGCTTGATCTTCTTCGTCGGCGCTAATGACATCCATACCAATGACGCTATCGCCCTCTTTTAATTCAATCCCTTTTACTCCTTGAGTTGCTCGACCAGTTGAACGAATCTCTTCTTCTCCAAATAAGATGCATTTTCCAGACGCTGTTATTAACAATACTTTATCTTTACCACTCGTCTGGCGTACATCGAGCAATTGATCATCCTTTTCAAGTTCTATTGCGGCGAGCCCTGATTGACGAATGTTTTGATATTCTTCCAATGCCGTTTTTTTGACTTTACCGTTTTTGGTTGCAAACAGTAGATAATTATTGTTCATTAGTGGCTCCTTTTTGTATCAGAACGCTGGTGATCGTTTCGTCCTGATCGATACCAATTAAGTTAACCGCTGGTGTTCCGCGTGCTGTTCGGCTCGCTTCAGGAATATCCCATACCCGCTTTAAGAATACTCGACCCCGGGTAGTAAAGAACATAACTTGGTCATGAGTGTTTGCTTGAATGATGCTGTAGATGATGTCTTCTTCTTTCAAATTGCCTCCACTGACGCCTTTGCCCCCTCGACCCTGTGTCTTAAAGCTTAGTGGCGAGACTCGCTTTATATATCCACCCCTGCTTAAAACGATAATTGAGTCTTCTTCTTTTATGAGCTCTTCGTCGCTAATTTCTCCTGGTTTACCTTTGTATACTTTTGTTCTTCGTTTATCGCCATATGTGTCTTTGAGTTGGTTTAATTCGGCCTTTAAAATTCCCAAAACTTCGTCTGGGCTACCAAGGATTTTCTTAAGATTGTTAATCATATCAAGAACTTCTTTAAGTTCGTTTAATATTTTTTCTCGTTCAAGGGCGGCGAGTCGACGAAGTTGCATTTCAAGAATAGCGACCGCTTGTATTTCACTTAAACTGAATTTAGACATTAAATTTAGACGAGCTTGATCTGCGTCTGGACTCTTTCGGATTGTATCAATGACTTCATCAAGGTTATCGAGGGCGATTTTAAGACCTTCTAAGATATGACCACGGTGCAATGCATTGATTAATTTATGAGTATTTCGACGAATAACAACTTCTTGTCGATGCTTCAAATATGCCGCCAGAATACCTTTTAAGGTCATTACCCGAGGTTCACCGTTTTCGAGAGCGACCATGTTTACGTTATATGTTTGTTGCATCGGGGTGAATTTATACAACTGATTCAGGAGTCGCTGTGGATTTGCACCGCGCTTTATTTCGATGACGATCTTTAGTCCAGTACGATCACTTTCATCGCGTAAGTCGGCAATATCTTCGATCTTTCCATCTTTAACAAGGTTGGCGATATGAGCAATTAAGAGTGCTTTGTTTTGCTGATATGGAAGTTCAGTCACTTCAATCTGCATTCGTCCGTTATTTGTTTCGACGATCTCGCTTTTTGCCCGCATAATTATTGGACCGCGACCCGTTGAATATGCTTGCAGGATCGCTGTTTTATCATAGATTTCTCCTGCCGTTGGGAAATCTGGTCCCGGAATGAATTGCATCAAATCTTCGGTAGTTATTTCTCCCGATTCAAGATAAAAGAAGGTGATTTTAGGCTTAATAAAATAGGGGGCATCCTGATTGTAATGGGTGTAAAAATTCTCCATGCGGGTAAATAACTCGACATCTTGGGCCATTAATTGCTCTTGGTCGGCGTATTCAATAACCGCTGATTTTTCAAGAAGCATGATTAGCGCATCAACCAGTTCGTTTAAGTTGTGTGGAGGGATCTTTGTTGCCATTCCAACGGCGATTCCATCAACTCCATTTGCGAGAAGATTAGGTAATTTTGCCGGAAGTACACTTGGTTCTGTTTCGGTTCCATCGAAGTTATCACGAAAATCGATCGTATTTTGATCGAGCTCATCAAGCATCTCGACCGCAATTTTTTGTAATCGAGCTTCGGTATAACGCATATGAGCTGGCGGGTCGCCATCGATCGATCCAAAGTTGCCTTGACCATCAACTAATGGATAACGTAATGAAAAGTTCTGTGCCAAACGAACCATAGCGTCATATACGGCCGCATCTCCATGGGGGTGATATTTACCGATCGTTTCACCAACGATACGTGCGGATTTCTTAAACGGTGACCCTGGGTTTAATCCGAGTGTCCGCATTGCATATAGGATTCTTCGTTGCACTGGTTTCAGTCCATCACGAACATCAGGAAGGGCCCGTGAAACGATAACGCTCATCGCATAATCAAGGTAGGACTTCTCCATTGTTGTGGTAATCGGCACCGTTTCGATCTTGCCGTACTCTGTTATTTCTAGTGTTTTGTTTTCGTTTGGAGTGTGTTCCATCAGTTGCTTAAGACAGACTCGATAGCTGGAGCAATCTCTTTCTTACGCGAAAGCATCGGTCCGATATCAAGAACGTTGTCATCGAGAGCTTTTGTATTAAATGCCTGTTCAGCTATTTCTCGTTCTTCTTGACTTACAACAAGAAGCTTTGTGTTTACTCGTATAATGTCGCTAATGGCAACGAAAATATAATTAGTATTTTCTTGCGCTTTTACTTGGGCCATGGCTTCGAGAAGTTCGACTCGTCGACTGAGTACTTCATCTTGTTGAACAGTTTCGATCTGATCTATTAATACTTGAAATCCGTTGAAGTCAAAAACCTTATAATCGTTCGTTACTATTTGTTGTGGAGTTAAATTACTGATATCTGATTTAGCTCTAAAGATATCAAGTGTGAGTGCGTCGATATCGGAGATTTCGGCAATAGACCCAAGTTCTTCGGCGGCGGTCCGATCGGCGTCTGTTGTCGTTGCTGATTTAAATCCAACAGTATCCGATAAAATGGCACAAAGCATTAATGCGGCAATCTGTTTATTAGGTTTTACTCCAGCCTGCTGCATCATCCACCATACAATAGTTGATGATGAACCCCATGGTTTTGCTGTTATGTGGAGTGGTTGTTCGACATTCAAATTAAACTTATGGTGGTCAACGATTTCGACAATCATGTGTGGAGGAATTCCATCCGCACGTTGAGACTCTTCATTATGGTCTACAAGAATAACCTTATCGGTATCGGTTAATTCGTTTGGATTAAACAACTCTGGTGCTGCTACTCCAAACCGTTCTAATACCCATTTGGTTTCGTTATTCACATCATGAGCTATTACTGGAGTCGGCATTGTATACCCAAAACTTTCATTATTCTGGAAAAGATATGCAAGTGCCATTGGTGCGGCCACTGCGTCAAGATCAGGTTTTTGGTGTCCTATAATATACGTAGTCATAGCTGTTATCGCTCTCAATTGTACCATCTCTTCGATGATCAGAAAATATTACACATCAAGATTTGCCATTCGCGCATGGGTTTGAATGAATCTCTTGCGCGGTAATACATCATCCCCCATGAGCATTGAAAATGTCTGATCAGCACTCATTGCGTCATCAATAGAAACTTTCTTTAAGATCCGATTTTCGGGGTTCATTGTTGTTTCCCATAATTGTTCAGCATTCATCTCTCCCAAACCTTTAAAACGCTGAATATTTATATTGTCTCGTTTAAATCCTTTGGCAACGTACTGATCTACTACAAGGTCTCGTTCTTGTTCGGTGAATACATGGGCATGTTCTTTGCCTGCTTTAACCGTAAACAACGGTGGTTGAGCCAAATACACGTATCCATGCTCTATTAGTCCACGAAGCTGACGGAAAAGGAATGTCAGGATCAATGTCGTAATGTGTTCTCCATCAACATCGGCATCGGCCATTAAGATTATTCGATGGTAGCGTAGATTTTCTAAATCAATTTCCTCACCGACTCCACAGCCTAATGCTACCAACATGTCGCGTAATTTTTCGTTTGCAAGCACTCGATCGAGACGATTCTTTTCGGTGTTGATTGGCTTACCACTGAGTGGTAGTACGGCTTGGAACTGACTATCTCGGGCTTGCTTTGCACTTCCTCCAGCACTAATTCCTTCAACGACAAATATTTCGGCTTTATGTGGCTCTTTTTCTCTACAATCAGCCAAAACGCCAGGCAAACTGGCCGATGCCAATGCGCTTTTTCGTAAGACTGTTTCACGTGCTTTTTTCGCTGCGTTGCGGGCTTGTTGTGCGAGGTTTGCTTTTTGAATAATTGTTTTTGCATCAGCTGGATTTTCTGCTAGATAGGTACTTAATGCGGTGCTTAATACTGTTTCAACAGCAGAACGGACCTCGGGATTACCCAGTTTTTGTTTGGTTTGTCCTTCAAATTGGAGGTTCTTCGAGTTCATTTTGACCGACACAATTGCGGTCAATCCTTCGCGGATGTCATCCCCTGTTAAATTGTCACTTTTCTCGCCGATAAGACCTTCTTTGCGGGAATAATCATTTACTACTCGAGTTAATGCGGTTTTAAATCCAGCTTCATGAGTACCACCCTCGGGTGTGTGGATATTGTTTACAAACGAGAGGATATCAAACGTGTATTCATCATGATACTGCATGGCTATTTCGATTTGTGCCGTTTCTCCGGTTTGTTCATTAAGTACGACATCTTTATTGGCGTAAAACGGAGTTGCCATGATTGGATGGTTTTGACGATTCAGATATTTTACAAATGATTGAATACCACCCTCAAAATAAAACTGATAAGCCCGAACTGGTTTTGTTACATCTCGTTCGTCGATAAGGTGGAATTTGACCCCTCCGGTTAAAAAGGCATAATCACGTAATTGGCGCTTAATTCGATCGTAATCAAATTCTTTTACCGAGGGAAAGATTTCTTCATCGGGTACAAACGTAAATGCTGTTCCCGATTCTGCCTTCCAGTTCTGAAGTTTATACTCCCAAATTTTTGAATATTCAGGGGTTTCGAGCTGATCTGATTTTGCTTTAGTCTTTTCAAATTCTTTATGTACCCCACCTCGAGAGAATTCCTGTGAAACCACAACGTTACCACGTTTGATTTCGACCCGCGTTCGTTCACTGACTGCGTTTACTACCGAAACGCCAACTCCATGCAATCCTCCGCTAACTTTATATCCTTCCCCAGAGAATTTTCCGCCTGAGTGCAGGATTGTCATTGTTATCTCTAAGGCACTTTTTTTGTACTGAGGGTGTTCGTCAAACGGCATTCCCCGGCCGTTATCTATTACGGTGACTGCATTATTAGGATGGAGGATTACCCAAATCGTATCCGCATATCCACTAAGTGCTTCATCAACTGAGTTGTTTACGATTTCGGTTAAAAGGTGATGGTAACCATATACACCGGTGTCGCCTATATACATGGCGGGACGCTTGCGGACTGGCTCTAATCCTTCGAGAACTTGAATAGAACTGGCATCATAAGAGGAATATTTTGGTTCGGCCATAAGACGGTGTCATTTTAGCATCTAGGTTCTACTTCGGACAAGTTAAACAGCTTCATTTTTCGATGTCGAGATGTTAAAAGCCTGCATAAAAAGAACTTCTAACGTGTGTTGTACGTTTGTATTGTGGGTTAAATGCTCTTTGGCTTGGATGATGAATTCAGCTAATTGATAATTAGCAGTATTAGGGTTTTCCAACGTTTGTTTCCCCCATTCCTCGAATACTTGTTGAAGTTGAATTCGGTCTGTTGAAGAATACTTTTTCGCCTGTTCAAATACGTCAGTCATCGATTGCAGAACTGGAAATTGTTCAATCGGATCATGGGAAACCTCTTGTTCGATGATATTTTTTTCCCAACTTTCTTGGTCTGGGTGATGTGGGATTTTGCCTTGAGTTAGTTCTGTTAGTGTAATCATTTGGCATCGGCTGAGTATCGTTGGTAAAAGTAACTCCTTGTTTTTGGTTGATAAAAAAATAAACGTTTGTTGGGGTGGTTCCTCTAACGTTTTAAGTAACGCATTCTGTCCTTCAACGCTAACATGTTCGGCATGAATAATGAGGGCCAATTTATACTGTCGCGAAAATGGTTTACGTTGAACCCAGCTATTAAACTTTCGAATTTCATCTATTCCGTAGCCGGATCGATTATTGATGATGTAATTATCGGGATGAGACGAAAGACTGGTTGCTCCAGCGGGATCTATGAGCAGGTATGAGCTTGACGCCATATTAACAGAAGTATAGCATGGGAGTGTGAAAACAGATCTCGCCGACATATTAGTTCAGCAAGGTGGTCTAACTCCTGATCAAGCTTCTCAAGCCAAAGTTGAGCAGATCAACACGGGTCAAGATATGGAGCAGATATTGCTTGATAAGGGATGGGTCACCGTAACTCAAGTTGTTCAAGCTCGTGCTGAGATGCTCAAAATTCCGTTTTTTGATGTTTCTACTACCACGGTATCTTCTGATGTTCTAGTTAAAATCCCAGAATCAGTTGCACGACATTATACGTTAGTTCCAATTCGTGAAGCGGATGGAAAGTTACAGGTAGCTATGAAGGATCCTCTTGATCTTCAAGTGATTGAATTTTTGGAGGCTAAGACGGGTACAAAGATCGAACCACTTCTTGCTGTGCCTGAAGAAATTATCAAGTCGATCAATCAAAACTATAACGTCGGAATGGAAAAAGAGGTTAATGCTGCATTAAAGGAAACCGAATCAGAGACAAAGAAAGTCGAACAAGAACTAGCGTCACTTGATAAAGCTCAGGAACTGGTCAACTCTGCTCCGGTTGCGCGTATCGTTTCTACGATCTTGGAGTATGCGATAAAAGCAAAGGCATCGGATGTGCACATCGAACCGCTTGAGGATCGGAGTCGGGTTCGATTTCGTCTAGATGGTGTGTTACGTGAACGGTTATCGCTCCCAAAACGAGTTCATGATGCAGTGATATCGCGTATCAAAATTTTGTCAGATTTGAAGATTGATGAAAAACGTGTTCCTCAAGATGGACGATTTTCATTCACTGCTGGTAAGGATAGCGTTGATCTTCGTGTGTCTACCCTACCCGTTTCGAATGGTGAAAAAGTTGTTATGCGATTGCTGCGTAAAAGTGCTCGAGTATTAACGCTTGATGAGTTGGGTATGATCGGTACTGCACGTAAGAATTTTCAAACGGCGATTCAAAAGAGTGATGGTATTATCTTGATCACCGGTCCAACCGGTAGTGGTAAGACGACAACTTTGCGTACTGCATTGACTATGATAAACAAAGTTGAGGTAAATATTTCTACACTCGAAGATCCGGTTGAGTACACGATTCCTGGTGTGAATCAAAGTCAGATTAATCCAAAAGCTGGTTTAACGTTTGCGAATGGACTACGTGCCCTGTTACGGCAAGATCCGAATGTGATAATGGTTGGAGAAATCCGAGATAAAGAAACCCTTGACTTAGCGATTCAGGCATCCCTAACTGGTCACTTAGTATTTTCGACAATCCACACTAATTCGGCGGCGGGTGCACTTCCTCGTATGCTTGATATGGGTGCCGAACCATTTCTTCTTGCTTCGACGATACAGTTGGTTGTTGGCCAGCGACTGGTGCGCGTACTAAATCCCGAGATGACCGAAAAATATAATCCAGGTGAAGAAACTGAGCAAATGATCCGAAATGCCTTGGGGCCATTATTTCCGAAAGAAATAAAAGAAGGCGAACTCATGCTTTCACGACTAAAGGCTGATGCCGAGAACGGAAAAGAATATTTAGGACGAATGGGAATTTATGAAGTTCTACCGATGTCAGAGAAAGTCGGTCGTTTAGTGCTTGAAAGAGAAACCGCCGATGTCGTTGAAAAACAGGCTGTTTCCGAAGGTATGGTACGGATGATTCAGGATGGATTCTTAAAAGTTATTAACGGTCAAACTCCGCTTGAAGAAGTCTTACGAGTTATTCAAGAATAAATTCAGTCAGTTGTTATGTATTAAATTAGTGGGTATAGTATTTATTATCTAATGAAAGGTCGCAATTTCGGTTTTGGATTAATTGAACTTCTGGCAATATTTTCTGTTGTATGTTTAGTTTTTGCTGTTATTGTTTTAGGCATAAAAAATGGTTATGAAACTAATCCCGACAATAATGACACAGTGATATCCCCCACCCCGTATGTTATTGGCCCTACCATTACTCCAATTGGTTCATCCCAAGATGAATTAGTAGCTTCTCTACGAGAGAAACTAAAATCGCAAAATGAAATACTTGTTATTGTGACACTAAAGTCTGACGACTACCCAGGCATCGAATATGAACAGGAGTTTTTTGACATGATTTCACAGAAGCAGCAAGCTCTTATTCAGTATATGGATGGTTATACTTTTCGTGTAACGGGGACTCTAAAATACATTGCTTCGGTGAGTGCTGTTATTGACGAAGAATCATTGGACCGAATATTGCTTTATCCTGAATTACGGCAAGTAACCGAGAATTCGCTCGCGGTACCTCTGTAATAACTGAACAAAGACTAACTACTTGCAATCGGCCGGCAAAGTCGTTACATTTAATTACGTAGATTATGACGATTCAAGAACTGCTCGAAGAAGTTGTAAAAAAGAATGCTAGTGACTTACATCTTATGGTCGGGGCTATGCCGACCATTCGTATTGATGGAACATTGGTTCCTGTTCAAGGATATACACCGCTTAACGAAGAATCTATCACCCAATTGATCCACTCTATTTTGACTGAGGATCAGAAGCATGCACTTGAAGCTAATAAAGAACTAGATTTTTCTTTTGCTCTGGGTGAAGTCGCTCGTTTTCGTGTTAATGTGTACCATCAAAAGGGATACATGTCGGCCGCGCTGCGTTACATTCCGGTACAAATTCGTACGCTTGAAGAATTGAACCTACCTCCTCTGCTTCGCAATTTTACACGGCTACCACAAGGATTTGTTCTGGTTACTGGACCGACCGGTGATGGTAAGTCTACTACTTTAGCGGCGATGATCAATGAAATTAACGAGAATCGTTCTGCTCACATTATTACCATTGAAGATCCGATAGAATATGTGTTCCCCCATCGTCGTTCATTGGTCTCTCAACGTGAACTCCATTTAGATACGCATTCTTGGGATATTGCTCTTAGATCTGCACTACGTGAAGATCCTGATGTCGTGCTTATTGGCGAAATGCGCGATTATGAAACAATTGCTGCGGCATTAACGATCGCCGAAACAGGACATTTAGTTTTCTCAACGTTGCATACAAACAGTGCTGCTGCAACAATCAACCGTATTATTGATGTGTTTCCAGAGCATCAGCAAGCCCAGGTTCGTGCACAGTTGGCGATGACTCTGGAGGGTGTTATTAGTCAGCGCCTTATTCCGGCAATAGAAGGTGGCCGTTACCCTGCTACCGAGGTTATGTTAATGAATCCCGCCATACGTTCGTTGATTCGTGAAGGTAAGACTCACCAAATTGATAACCAAATCCTCACCTCGCAGGAAATGGGAATGATGTCACTTGAGCAATCACTGTTTGTGTTAGTTAAAACTGGTAAGATTACCCGAGAACAAGCTTTGTCACATACTCTCCGTCCTGATGAACTATCTCGATTGTTAGGACGATAAGAATGAAACTGATCTCAGTTAGGTACACAGGCAACTATGAAGAGTTTTAAATATTCCGCAGTTGATGCGGACGGAATCCCACATACAGGTTCGATGAAGGCGGTTAGTCGCCAGCAAGCTTCTGATGCATTACGTGCCCGCAATTACATTGTAACGTCTTTAAATGAAGAAAATGCGAACAGTGTCGATAGCTTTCTCAATCGTTTCCGAGGTGTACCAACCCAAGATAAAGTCGTGTTTACCCGCCAACTAGGAACGATGATCGGCTCAGGTCTTCCAATTAATCAGGCATTACGCATCTTAGCCAACCAAACAAGGAGTGAATATTTTGCGCAAGTTATTAATGACATCGTTCGGCAGATCGATGGCGGCTCCAGTTTTTATAATGCTCTTTCCCAATATGAAAAAGAATTTGGACGGTTATATTTGTCATTGATAAAAGCGGGTGAAGCCTCTGGTAATCTTGAAAATATCCTAAGTAGGTTGGCTGACACAATGGAAGCTGAAACAGAATTTAAAGGGAAAGTACAAGGCGCATTAATTTATCCGGCGATCATCGTATTCGTGATGGTTCTGGTTTTAGGAATAATGTTTTTCTTTGTGATTCCTCGATTAGCCGAACTCTATGAAGATCTCGATGCTGATCTACCTTTCATGACTCAAATATTGATCGATTTTAGTGGTGCATTAACAAAATATTGGTGGTTGTTTATCGTTGGACTAGTTGGTGGTTGGTTTGGTTTGCGACAGCTTATGAAGAATCCTGAAATCGAAGATCAGGTCGCGCGAGTTAAGTTAAAAACTCCAGTATTTGGAGAGCTTAGCTCTCAGGTCCAATTGACGTCATTTACCCGTACATTAGGAATGTTGGTTTCATCAGGTATACCGCTTTTAGAAGCAATCGATATCTCGAAAGAAACGTTAGCAAATCGTATTTATCGAAAAGCAGCAGAAGATTCTGCTTCTATGATCGAGAAAGGAAAGACTCTTGCTGATGCCTTCAAACAACACGAAGAATTCCCTCCCCTACTGTCGGAGATGTTAGCAGTTGGCGAACAAACAGGTAAGGTTGATGATGTCTTACAGAAAATATCACAATATTTTGAATCAGAAGCATCACGTAAAACGGATAATTTGGCGAGCGCAATTGAACCAATTGTGATGGTCGTCTTAGGGGTGATGGTCGGTTTCTTAGTTATCAGCCTAATTATGCCGATTTATTCCTTGACAAGCCAAATCTGATATGAAAATATTGAATTGTTCGAGATCATAATACGTAATACTAAGTTCAGTTAAATTACATGATGAATTTAGTATTGTGGATTATGCGAACTTCCCCGAAAGGGGGTGATTGACATGAGACTGCCTAAAAATACAAAAGGTTTTACTTTAATCGAACTTTTAGTCGTTATCGCCGTTCTTGGTATCTTGGCTGCGGTAGTCTTAGTTGCGATCGACCCTCGGGAACGAATTAACGAGGCAAACGATGCAGGTGCCAAAAATGACGTTTCTCAGGTTGCAACTGCATTAGAAAGTTTATATACCAATAGTAACGGTAGTTATACTGGTGCTACTCTTGCTGGTTTGGTTTCGTCTGGATATTTGAAACGGGCACCATCCGGTATAACCATTACTGTTAACGCTGGAGGTACTCAAGCACATATCTCTAAACAGTTAAATGCGGCTTCCGCGACATGTTCGGTCGGTACCGGTACAAAATACTGGGTATATCGAACAGCAACAGGCTTAAGTGCTGTTGAATGCGGTACATTAAGCGCACCGTGATGATTTAACGTTATTGGTAATTACCAATGTTTACTCAAAGAGCCGTATTAACGGCTCTTTGTTTTATATACAAGCATTAAATACTAAAGAACCATTTTAATTATTTAATTTCATGCAATGGGTAGTGAACTAATATAGAAATGTTTTAATGATCTGAGTTTAGGAATCTTTTTAGTATCTTGTCCAGGATAGTCGGATTACGTTTAGGATAAATATTGAGTGTATCTGCCTTTTTCGATTGAATTTGTGTCTGGACAAATGATTTCTGTTTTGGCAATTCGGCTGTCGGTTTAGTCGTAAACGAATGATAAAGCCCTATGCCGGTAAAAATTGTCCCAACACTAAAAATAAAAAGATTATATTGTTGCAGTAATAGAAGTATATTATTCATATTTATGGTTGCGGTATTTCATACCCCGGACCGCCGTAACACAAGGCAATAGATTTTTCTCTAACCCAACTGCAATTGTACGAATTGGGTTGCGCATTCAACTGATTAATATTATCTTCTGTCCATGATTCGTAACACCAACGAACAAAATATTTATTTGAACTCGAAGGATATAAATATGCTTGATAGGTACATAGATCGTTTTTCGATGTATCAGGATCTATCGGCATAGCTGATATAAATGCTTCTCGTTTTAGGGAATTACTAAATTCATCACTATCCGTGACGGGAAAGTTTGTGGGGCAATCTTCAAGCCGATCACAATTGGGTGTTTCTTTTTTTACAGTAGTGTATCGTTCCGCTGCCGCAATAATTTGCTTAATATTCTCAAATCTTGTTTTGTCTCTGGCTTGGATTATTTGTTTAGCCGGATCATAAATATTGATACTTAAACTAATGGCGATAAGTATAATGCCAATTGTGGTTATTAGACTATACATAGAAAATCCTTTATTTTGATACAGCACTTCACTCATTATCATTGTATTCATGCTACCTTGCTGGTTTTAACGCGTCAATCATAATAATATATGATATGTTCGTATTTGGTTGAATAATCTATTATTAATAAAGTATACATATTAATTGAAACTAATGATTACCTTAATCGGCTTTTTCGGGTTATTTGTTGGATCTTTTCTAAATGTGATCATTGAAAGATTGCCAGTTGGCGAACAATTTTTCTACGGACGCTCGCGATGCGACGCCTGTAAGAGATCTTTGCAATGGTACGAAATGATTCCATTGTTATCCTTTTTAGTTTTGGGAGGCAAATGCAAAACATGTCACGCTGTATTGTCATGGCAGTATCCACTGCTCGAACTTTCTACAGGAATTTTGTTTGTCGTATACTACCTTTTCAATCAACTGCAGCTCTATGTCGATCCGATTACATTTGTTATGAATCTTTTTTTTATAAGTACGTTAATTATTCTTACCGTCATAGACATTAAGCATGGAATTATTCCGGATGAATTAGTTGTCGCGAATTGTGCGATATTCTTTTTGGGGACTGTGTTGCGCCTGATTTTTGCTATTACTATGGGAGTCGCTTTGTATCCAGGTGCATTTATACTCCCCTTTCTTTCTTCGATAACATCGGCGGTTCTTGCCGGTATGTTTTTTTACTCAATCGTATGGATTACTAAGGGGAAAGGTATGGGGGGTGGCGATGTGAAGCTTGCATTCGCCATGGGACTAATTTTGGGGCATCCTCAAACACTCATTGCGATATATGTATCGTTTATTATTGGCGGCTTTTACGCAGTTATTCTTTTGATTAGCGGTAAGAAACGCTTTGGGCAAACCATTCCATTTGGCCCGTTTCTTGCATTAGGTGGCTATATTGCACTATTGTGGGGAGAGCGGTTGCTGCAGTTATACTTGACAATGTTTACGAGGGTTTAGTACTCTCAAATTGTAGGTATCAATAAAAATTGTGAACACTCGCCTTAATTTAAACACCTCTTTTAAGAAAACATCTTTTAACCACGGATTCACATTGGTTGAATTATTAGTGGTCATCGTTATCTTGGGGATTTTGGCTACTCTTACACTCAGCGTATTAAATCCGTCATACTTTTTTGGTCGTGGGCGAGATACTCGTCGACAAAGCGACTTACAGTCAGTACGGGGTGCACTAGAACAATATTATTTAGATAATGGCCGAGTCTATCCAAACGTCGCATACAGTAGTTTGCAGACTCCCCTATCTCCGTACCTAGATAGTTTTCCTACCGATCCAGGTAGTACTGCCTATACCTATTCGGTAAGTGCCAATCAAAAGTGTTTTCAGTTATCTGCAACAATGGAACGATCTACCCCATCAACCTTTCGCGTGTGTGGCGGATCATTGGCGTGTCAGAATGCTAACAGCTTTTGCCCATGAAGACCTTTCGCCTAAATAATACGGGAATTTCATTAATCGAAATTGTTATCGCTGCTGGATTGTTATTATTAGTAGGCGCGGCGCTTGTACAGTTGGGTATATCTTCACTTCGAACAGCTGATTCTTCACGAACCCGAGCAATCGCTTTACAGCTAGCAGATGAATCACTCGAAATCTCTCGCTATATTCGTGACAATGATCCGAATACCTTTTTCACCCTTTCTGGAAATTACTCAATTAATACAACTACCGATGCGTTCACTTCATCAAATTGTAATCCAACTTCGACACCCTTTTCCCCTCCTGCATCAAATAGTTGCGAGGTTAGTATGTCCCTGAGCGGTGCGCCAATTACTTTTTGGCGGGTCGTGAATATTCGAAATACCACTGGATTAACAAATGCCAAAGATGTTACCGCATATGTCTTCTGGAATAATGAAGGAACCTATTCAAACGTTTCTACAAGTACTATTTTGACACGCTGGAAAAATTAGTGTTTGATGGAGCTACTGCTATGATTACACCGGGTGATTTTTTTAATAAAAAAGTTGAAGGTTTTACCTTAATTGAGATTCTGGTTTCGATTGGGGTCATGTCGATTATTGCAGGTATATCAATATCTATCTTTTTATCCCTAAGCTCAGCCTATGACAAAGCAAATGTTGTTAGTACCGTTAATCAAGAAGGTTCTCGTGTCATGGAGCAAATGGTTAGAACTATTCGTAATGCGAGTAATGCGGTTGAAATAGCCAGCCCGTCGGGTGTTCGTTTAACGATTCCCCGTCAGGCGGGGAACTTAGAGTATTCAAGTAATGGTGGATGCACTCAAGTTGAGCTGTATTATGATGATCCAAGTAATTCTATTCGGAAAACAACTTCTTCTTGCGACGGTACATCACTGTGCCCTTCCGGTAATCCTTGTGTACTGACAAGCACAACTGTTGAAGTTTCTTCAGCGTCATATGATGTAACTGAAAATGACGATTCACCCGACCAGGTCCGGATTTCTCTTGTGTTAAGGCAGGAACCATCTCTTTCGGATCCGGAACAGCAAGCATCACAACAATTTGAAAGAAGTGTGTTAACTCGCGGATATTAAGTAATGTAATTGTTTGAATAGATGTGTTTGACATTTATTCGAGAAATTACTAAAGTTGAAGTATACATGAATCTTATCTTTACCGACCGTTCGGCTAAACAAGGACAAATATTAGTGGTTATACTATTAATCGTTATTGTCGGGTTAACCATTGCGTTATCTATTGCCGGTACTACATTCAGAAATCTTGAATCAACAGCAACTACCGAAGAAACGAATCGAGCCTTCTCTGCTGCCGAAGCCGGTGTTGAAGAAGCTATTCTTAAAATTGAACAAGGTACTCCTGTTCCAACAATTAATCCTAAAAATTTAGACAGTGGATCAACTATTAAACAAGTTACTGTTCAGCCCGATACAACGCTTCAAGTTAATAATTTGAAAAAAGATGATGTTGCCCAACTTAATTTAGATTGTGCCAGCTGCGGTACTGGACAGGTTCGCGTTCAGTGGGATGCTAACACCGCTATCGTTGTTACTAAGATTAGTGGTACCAGTCCCAATTATAATGTTGAGCGTTGGGCATACAACTGTGGATTTAATCCCGGAAATGGTTTTACTCAAAGCTCTGCAGCAAGTGGCGTTTGTCAGCAACAATTTAATGTAAATGGTGCTACGGACAAAATCTTGCGCTTCCGGGTGATGTATGGAGATTCAGATCTCTCCGTTACTCCTCTTGCCGGTACTACAATACCAACTCAGAGTACTATTGTTAAAGCGACTGGTCAGTCTGGAGAGACAGAGCGTACAGTTCAATTACAACGTAGTGCTCCTGTTCCACCAGCTATTCTTGATTATGTATTATTTTCGGCATCAGGATCACTCTCAAAGTAACGTAATGAAATTTAATGTATCATCAAAAATACTGCCTTTTAACACGTAGATCATTATTAATTTTAAATACCGTATTACTGCTGTTTTTATGTTTTTGTGTAAGCGAAATTAAAGCCGAAACTACACCACCAGTAACTTCATCATCACTAAGTGGTACTGCAGGACAATCAGGATGGTATCGAAGTAATATTGATGTCACACTGGATGTGACGGACAGTGGAAGTGGTCCCATGTCTACTACGTATTGGATTGATTCAGCCGCACCTACTACTGTGAATTTTCCTACCAGCTCGGCTCCGACATTTCTAAATCCATCGTATGAACAAGGATCCTTTCTAAATATTAGCAACTGGAATCAGGGACCAGGTGGACTCGTTCTGTACTATCAGAGTAATGTGAGTCCTTATGACGGCAATAAGACCGCTGCAATTGCATTCGTCGGGCTTAGTTCTACATTTTATTACTGGAGTAACGAATCTAAAGCGGTGGCATTTACACCAGGCCAAGTTGTCCAAATAAGTGCCTGGGCGCGTACCGTCATGTTTCCTGGTGATTATGCATATTTTGAAGTATGGGGACAACGTCAAAACGGTACTAATGATCAATTACTTGCGTCATCCGAGCATCTTGAAGGATTTATTTGGGGATGGCGCAATGCCACTGCTCAGTTTACGGTTCCATCTGATACGAATTATATTTATTTAAAGGTTGGAGCTATTGGTACTCCTGCAGCCATTGTGTATTGGGATAATATCCAAACATCTGGTGTGAACACAAACGCTCAAGTTAACTTCACTCAAAGTACTGAAGGCAACCATACTCTTCACTACTATAGCCGGGATAACGATAATAATACTGAAGCCGAGAAAACAACCTCGTTGAAGAAAGATACAGTGATTCCCAATCCCTGGCAAACATTTGCCAGCATAAATGGTGGATGTGCTGTATGTTTTACAACTTCGGCCGATGTAGTTGATCAGTCTAGTGGCGCAGATGTTTCAACGGCAGAATATCGATATTATACAAAATATAATAATCAGTTTTGGAGTAATTGGAGTCCTGTATCTTCGATCACGAATGTCTCTAATGGAGTTGCAGCCAGTGATGGGGCTACCAACTATGTCAAATTACAAACACCAGAACTGAACTTTGGTGACAATGCTGATCGTCCATTTCGTGTCCAATTTAGGATTGCTGATATGGCTGGAAATTCAAGTGATAGTCCGGTATACGAGATCGCTTCTCCATGGATTAAGGCAACGGGTTCTATTTACATCGATGGTGAAATTTCGATCCCCTACCCTGCCACAGGTGAAAATCATTCCCCAGCCGAAGCCTTTAGTGCAACTGATATTGTCACATTTGCTGATGATCCAGATTGGTATGATGAAACTTATATCCATGCCGTCTCTGGTTCGTCTCAGATTGTAAGTATTTTGCCCAACTACGATGATATAAAGCTCCAGGCTTTACCCTTACCAGGAGATCAGCTTCCAACTACAAATGGTATTTATATCGTTAATGACGATTTTGATATAAAGAGTCAAACCATTCCTACTGGCTATGACGGGGCCAGTGTTTCTGCTGTTGTGATTGTTACCGGCGATGTTACGGTTATGGAGGATCTACCCGTAAGTATTTCAAATCATACTGTGTATTTAATTGAAGGTGATATGACCGTCTTACCGAATGTTGAAGAGTTTGGTGGGGTGTATATCGTTACTAATCAATTCGAATCAGATTCATCAGGAAGTTCACATCGTCCTTTGACTGTGAATGGTGCTGTTCTAGCCTTAAGCGGATACGTCTTACCTCGTGATTTAGGCGATGGCAGTGGCGACAGTAATTTGAACACTCCTTCTGAATTGTTCAACTGGCAGCCTGGTTATTTACTCGACTCTACTCTGGCGAGTTATTTAACTAATCAGGGTATGAAGTATAGTTGGCAAGAAATAGAGAAGCCGTAATTTTTTATTTTTGTGAATTGAAATAATCTTCAATCTCTTTTAAACCCTCGGGAGGAACATTTAGCTGTTTAATGCCTGATATTAATTCTTGTTGTTGTTCCTTAGTAAGTGTCGGATTTGGTAGTGGTGTCGGCAAATTGAGAACCTCGGCAGTTGGCACTATTGTAATTTCTTCAATTGGATCAGTCTGTGTGGCATTTTCATGTTTCCGTTCATTCTCCGTTTCTGTACGATAATTTGTCGAGGTGAAAAGATAGGTAAAAATACCAAGTAATATTAATGTTGTCCCAAAAGTACCAGCTAAAATAATTAATTTACTTCGATCATAATTAGTGGTTAATCCAGCTTCTCTTGACATTGATTTTATTGTAGCATAGACTAAAAAAGAGGTATCTGTAAAGTATAAATATGTTTACAGTATTTATCTCATGGTTTTAAACTGCCTATGCAAGAAGATTTTTTTGGACTGGACATTGGATCCAACTCACTAAAAGTAGTTGAATTAGCTCGTAAAGATGGCCGATTCTACTTAAAGACATTTGGATATCATCCAACCCCATCTGGGGCTATATTTTCTGAGTCAGATGTAGACCAACGCGAATTAAGCAAAAATATTAAAGAAATAGTTGCAGAGAGTCGTATCGAATCGAAACGAATGGTGACGGCTTTCCCCGAGAGTTTAGTATTTACCCGTGTTATTGAAGTCCCTGCGGTTAGCGAAGAGGAGCTTGCTCATGCGATCGAATGGCAAGCCGAACAATACATACCAATGCCTCTTTCTGAAATTCGATTGAGTTGGATGGTATTGGATAAAGAACTTTTAGAACAAAGTTTAAAATCAAAAGATCCCAAAAAACCAAAAATTAAAGTGTTGTTAGTTGCGGCTCCAAACTCATTAGTTGAACGATATCTGCGAATAGTGAAAGACGCTGGACTTATTCCGGTTGCATTCGAGACCGAGATCGTAGCGATCGCCCGGTCGTTAACTAGTGCCGAGGCAACCGCGCCGACTACCCTACTTATGTCAATTGGTGCCAGTACGACTGATTTAGCTGTTGTAAGCCAAGGAATTATTCAATTTACTCGAAGCATCGGTACCGGCGGTACTGCATTGGCTCGGGCTATCTCTCAGGAATTAGGCTTTGATATGAATCAAGCTGAGGAATATAAAAAAGCCTACGGATTATTAGAAGATCAACTTGAAGGTAAAATTATGCAAGTTATTAAACCCGTGTTTGATGTCATTATCAGCGAGGTCGAACGAGCCATTATGTATTTCCAAAGCCATAATCCGAACAATACAGTCAAGCGTGTTGTGTTAACGGGTGGTACATCACAGTTACCTGGACTCGTTGTTTTCCTTGCTACGACTCTAGGTTTAGAAGTTCAGATCGGCAATCCATGGGAATCTGTTGTTGTGCCAGAACAATATGCGGGTAAAACATCACAATTAGAGAATCAGGTTGCATTTGCGGTTGCGGCCGGATTGGCTATGCGTACTATCGAAAAGAAATAATATGCCTGCAATTAATTTACTGCCAAAGGACGTTTTACATCAGCAGAAGCGAGAGAAACAGCAAATGCTGGTTGGGTCATTTTCAACCTCTGTTCTCGTCGTGGTCATTGTCGTGATTGTTGGTATGTTTGGTTTTCGGGTATATTTAAATCGTCAATATTCTGATGTAAATGATCAACTTACCGATTTACGTGCACGGGTTAGTGATCAAAAGACGGTTGAAGGAACGTTGCAATCGATACACTTGAAGATCGATAAAATTCGCGAGATTTTTGCCAAAAACTATCCGTATGGCGAGATTCTTGAGGATTTGAGTAATCGCGCGGGTGATAAGGTGAAAATTTTATCTGTAGAGCTTAAAAATCAAGATAATTTCACCGTAAGTGGAAAAGCAGAAACACTGCCGGATCTTGCAACATATGCAAAAAATGTCGATGAGGCTAGTGATAAGTATCAAAAAGTACAGTTGACTAAAATCAATTTTGACAAGGAAGATTTTAAATATGGATTTAGTATGGAATTTGTCTATCAGGAACCAACCCAGACGGATTCAACAGTAAATTAAGACCAAATATGGCAGACCAACCATTTAACCTAAACAACGCCACCGCACCATTGATTGCGAGTGAGGCACAAAATGCAGATAAAAATGCACCAAAAGTTTCGGCACTAGAAGTGCGTACAGCTATTCGTGCATGGATCATGCCTCTTTCTGCAATGGGTTTATTAGCACTGCTTGGAGTTTTCGTTATAAAACCATGGTACGAAGATATCGCTGAAAAGATGACCGCATTAAAGGATGGTCGTACCGAAATTAGTGACTTAATGACAAAGATTGATGTGTTAAATACTCAAGTTCCTGAAGATTTACGTGCTTACTTGGTCCGTTTAAATTTCGCAGTACCGTCGCAGTCCTCTCCCCCACTTGTTTTAGCAAGTATCGAACAGGCATTAAATTCAGCGGGTATGGCGGTTGAATCCGTGCAATATGGTGGGATAAGACAAAAAGAAGAACTCCAGCGGGGCGGTGTTGTGGTATCTACAAGTGATGACCTGCAGTCGCAGCAAGCACAAGCTGACTCGAGTGACCCATTAAAGTCTTTAGCGGGAGGCTATGTTGATGTCAGTCTTGGCGCGCAGGGAGATTACGGCCAAGTGGTTGAATTCTTAAAAACTGTTCATAAGATAAACCCATTGATCCTTGCGATGAATTTTCGTTTAACGCTTAATCAAACCGAAGGTGGGAGTCCTGACACGGTAGATAAATCATTCTCATTTGAAGGTAGTGGACCATTTCAAGATATTCCACAAGACTTGGGGGCTATTAATACTCCAGCGACCAGCCTGAGTCGTGATGAGCTGCGATTAATCGAAGGACTTCAAGGTCTTACGACTTTCTTTGATCCAGAAAAAGTAACTGAGACAAATCAATATCCTGCAGGTAAGAGTAATCCATTCTAAAATTTATCAATTTTAAAAAAAACAAAAGAATTATCCTAATAAATCTTCAGCAGTAGGTAGGGTTTCAACCTCTTCAGATGACTTGATGTCTAAATACACACGTTTGTTTTGTTGTATCGCTTGAATTTTGAGCATTTCGCGTAACGCTTTAGCGGTCCTACCCTCTTTACCAATTGCCAGTCCGATATCTTCAGGATGTGTTATAAGGGTGAAACGTACTGTTCCGTTATCTTCAATAGATTCTTCAATTTTTGCATCATTTCCATGCGGTAAGATTTTAATGACCAAATACTGTAATAATTCTTTCATAATATTTATGCTGCCTTCACAACTAACTTCGCTACTCTTTCAGTTGGCTGTGCGCCTCGCCCAATCCAATATGCGTATCTATCTTTATCAATAACAACTTCCTGTTTTCCTAATGGATTATAAGAACCAAGGATTTCGATATGTCTGCCATCACGTTTCGTGCGGTTATCTATAACAACAACGCGATAAGCTGGTTGATTTTTACGGCCGGTTCGATGAAGTCTAATTTTTACCACTGCGGCTGATTATACCGAAATTCGTCGCTGATTGCAACGAATTCCATACTTTGCACACTCTCTTGAGCCTTCATAATGCATTATTTAAGTGTTGGAATCCACTGTTCTAAGGCATTTTGGGCGGCCTGAAGTTCTGCTTTCTGTTTGCTTGAACCAATTCCTTCGGCGACCTGACTTTTGCCAACTACAACACCAACTCTAAAATTTTTCTCATGGTCGGGTCCCCACTCCTCGATAACGGAATAGCGCGGGGTTTCAGATAATTTGGCTTGTGTGAGTTCTTGCAGCTTGGATTTAGGGTCTCGATATCGTTCATTCTCAATGATATCGGTTAACTTATGAATTAAGTGCTTGTATACAAATGTTGCTGTCGCTTGGTAGCCTTGATCAAGGTATATCGCACCCAATAACGCTTCGAACGTATTAGCTAAGATATATTCTGAATTTCGCCCCGAGCCCGCCTCTTCTCCACGGCTAAGCAGTAGAAACGTACCGAGCTTTAATTCCCTCGCACAGTCGGCTAAAGAATGGGTGTTTACAATTGAACTGCGGAAATTGGTCAGTTTTCCTTCTGGTTCGGAAGGATATTCATTATAGAGATATTCACTAATGATAAGTTCCAAACATGCATCTCCAAGAAATTCCATGCGTTCGTTTGAAGGTAATCCAAAAGATCGATGTTCATTAAGATATGATCGATGAACAAATGCATTTAACAAAAAAGTTTCATTGTCGAACTTAAAGTCAATTGTTGTTTGTATGTTTGCAAGTAATTCGTGAAAATCGTTTAACTGCATAAAGTTGATTATACTCGATTGCTACTATTGTGCGGATTGTACTTCAGTATGTTGGGGTTCTGGGGTTACGGCAGCGGGTATATGCCGTTTAACCACCGTTCCAAGGACCCCGTTAACAAATTTCGGACTGCTTTCCCCACCGTATTCTTTAGCTAATTCAACCGCCTCATCTATAGCAACCTTGGTAGGGGTTTTTTCCCAATAAAGGAGTTCAAATATAGCTATTCTTAGGGTGGTTAAGTCTATCCGTGCTATCTGGTCTAAGGGCCATTCTGGAGCCGATTCCTCGATAATTTTATCGATCTCTTTTGTCTTGTGGCCTACTCCTGTAACAATCGCATCCAGTAGTTTTTTATCGTATTGATTATTATGGGGTCGATCAAGATCTTCATCACCTTCTAATGCAACAATTGCTTCGGTGATGTCTTTGATTTGAACGCTATCTTGAAATAACCACTCAAAGAGGATTTGTACAGCTAAACGTCGGGCTTGGTGTCGAGGGTCGTTTTTCTTTTTCAACTTAGTTAGATGATACTCGTTTCACTCTGGTTTTAGGAGCAACTATAGTAGCGCCTTTATATTGGCCGCATACAGTACATACTCGGTGTGGTAATGTTCTGGAACCACAATTACTGCAAACTACGAGATTCGTCAGCTGTGCTTTGATTTGTTTGCGCACATGACTGCTGTATCGTCGATTTTTTCGGGCATCTGATGGTTGTTTCTTTGGTACTGCTCCCATGTCGCCTATTATACCCGAAATTGTCTAAAAAGCTACTTTATCGATGTATTTATGTTGTGGGTAATGAAATCGACCACCGTATCACCATATTTTCTTTGATCCGATAGGAATAGATTGTTGGATTGATACGTCTCGGGCGAAATGGCGCTACTTGGGTGCGCGCTATGCAGATATACGATTAATCCATCATCTACAAGAACATGCTCCAAAAGTGGCAAGATTGACTCAATTGATTGGCGATAGGGAGGGTCTAGGAATACTACGTCGTATTTTTGTGCTTTATATCTAGTTAAAACCGTTTCTACACGATCACAATATACATCGGCTTTACTATCGATCTGTAGTTTACTTAGTACGGTATGAAGGTCTTTGGAGCCTTGGGGATTCTTTTCGACAAAATCTACATAATGCGCTCCACGACTAAGTGCCTCAATGCCTAAAATACCCGTACCTGCGAATAGATCCATAATTAATTTGTCGTTTAGCTCGGGAATGATGTTAAAAATAGCTTCTCTTACTCGGCTTTGAGATGGCCTTAAATCTGCCCTAGAATTGACGATAATCTCTCTTCCGCGAAGCGTTCCCCCAGTAATTTTCATAATATCGACGGTATTATACTTAAGATTGGTATCAACACCATACTAAAAGCGACTATCAGTGAGATGATGAACCAGATTCGTTTATGTTTGCGTAAAAACTTCATAAATAGTATCTACCGATTCCCTCATGTCTTTTGGAACGGTTATGCGGCTTTATCATAACATATTTTAGGTCGGCATGCTAAAATAATTACGTATGTCTAATAATTTTAAGAGCCAAAAACGACGTCTAAGAAAATGGCTTAATCCGAAATCCGTTCGATCAACGTATTCTGCTAAACAGAAACGCTTACGTATTCTTTCCCTAATAGCTGGTATTACATTAATCCTCATAATTGCTGGTTTAATTACGGTGTTTGGAGTGATTGCCTACTTCTCTAAGGACCTCCCTTCCCCAGATCGTCTAAGTACTCGAAACGTACCGCAATCAACCAAGATTTTCTCTCGAGATGGTGTTTTGTTATATGAAATTTTTGGTGATGAACGACGTACACTAGTTGAGTTAAAAGACATCCCTCAAACGTTAAGAGACGCTGCTATTGCGGTTGAAGATAAAGATTTTTATAACCACCGTGGTTTTGATGTTTTGGGGATTGCCCGAGCAGCATTTCGCGTCGCCCGTGGGGAAAACCTACAGAGTGGATCGACCATAACCCAGCAGGTGGTTAAAAACACTCTTCTTACTCCTGAACGTACAATGACCCGTAAAATCAAGGAATTGATTCTCTCTATTGAATTAGAGCGTAAATATACTAAAGATCAAATCTTACAAATGTACTTTAATGAAGTTCCTTATGGTGGCCAGGCATGGGGAGCTGGAGCGGCGGCAGAGATGTTTTTTGGTAAACATGTTCGCGATTTAACCTCAGCCGAGGCCACGTACATTGCTGGTTTACCTCAATCCCCTACATATTACTCACCCTGTGGCGCCTATCCAGAAAACGCTAAGGGTAGACAGAAAACAGTACTCCGTTTAATGGTTGAAAATCAATATTTAACTCAAGAACAGGCTGATGAAATTTACGCAACGGAGGTACAGGTGGTATGCCAGGGAAATAGTGCTGATGATATTAAAGCTCCACATTTTGTTATGTATGTAAAAAGCCTTCTGACTGAAATGTTCGGCGATCGAATGGTTGAGCAAGGCGGACTTCGTGTTACTACAACCCTCGATTGGAACAAACAACAGACGGCACAAGAAGAGGTTAAAAAACAAGTTGATGCACTACAAAAGGCTAAAGCTAATGCGAGTAATGCTGGTATGATTTCGGTTGATCCAACAACAGGACAAATACTTGCGATGGTTGGAAGTGTTGATTATTATGACACCGCCCACGATGGAAATGTAAACGTCATGTTAGCCCAACGTCAGCCGGGTTCATCGATGAAGCCATTAACCTATCTCGACGCCTTTAGTAAGGGGTATAGTCCATCGACGTTTGTTTCTGATATTAAAACTTGTTTTCC
Organism: candidate division WWE3 bacterium; assembly: GCA_013335095.1. GTDB lineage: Bacteria > Patescibacteriota > 4484-211 > 4484-211 > JAAXWF01. The sequence continues at coordinate 310,468 of JAAXWF010000002.1, read as the reverse complement.
TGGTGGTGCGGGACAGCCAGAGTATTGCCCGAAAAACTGGGATGATAAATTCTGGGGACCGATGTCAGTTCGTACTGCCTTAGCTAATTCTCGTAATATCCCGGCAGTTAAGATGCTCCAAGTTATCACAACTGATGAATTAATTAATTTCGCTCATCAATTGGGCATTACGACATTGAACGAACGCGATCGCTATGGTTTATCACTTACGTTAGGTGGTGGTGAAGTTCGTCCTATTGATTTAGCCCAAGTCTATTCGGTGTTTGCTGCATTAGGGCAGAAGCATGACTTAACCCCACTCATGAAGGTCGAAGATTCAACCGGTAAAGTATTGAATGAATATAAGGATACCTCTCGAGAAGTTGTAAAACCTGAATACACCTATTTATTAAATGATGTTCTTTCGGATGCAGATGCCCGTCGCCCTACGTTTGGAAATTCGTTAGATATCGGTCGTAAGCTTGCGGTAAAGACCGGAACGACCAATGATAACCGTGATGCATGGACGATCGGATATACGCCGCAGATCGTAACTCTTGTATGGGTCGGCAACTTTGATAATTCTCCAATGAATGGAATTATGGGTTCCACTGGTGCCACACCGATCATGAAGGCGTATATGCGTCGCGTACTTGAAGGTATTCCTTCAAAGGATTGGGATAGACCCGCTAACGTTACAAATAAAGTGGTTGACGCGCTTTCGGGGATGATTCCTCAAGATGGAAAAGGTTATCCGACCCGAAATGAGATTTTTGCTAAGGGGTCTGAACCTACGCAGGTTGATGATTTCCATTCCCAAGTTGAAGTATGTAAAAGTGACCCCTTCAAAAAAGCAACCGACTTTCATAAAGTAAACGAGCTTTCTGAAACACGTACATTTACGTATCTCAAAGAGATTAATTCCGCTTGGCAGACATATACAAATGAATGGATGTCGTCACGTCTGAATGAAGGTTGGGGGAAACCACCCACAGAGATGTGCTCCATTAGTATTGATGGCAATCCGCTAACTAAACCGTACATTCAAATCGATTCACCTGCTGCAGGCACTAAGCTGACAACGACATCATTCCCTGTTTCGGCTAAAGTCTATTCCCAGCAGCGAATTACCAAGGTTAATTTTGCCTGGGATGATGCGCCCGTCGAGTCGGTTACTAGTCAGCCATTTTCGGTAACCTACGATCTTGAGAAGCTTGATACAGAGGCACGTAATAACGGTACCCATTTGATCACTATTACAGCCTTTGATAGCGAAGGAGAAGAAAGCTCGATTTCATATGAGGTTCAGTTAGAACTCGCAAATCAGGGTGGGATTTTAGGAGATATTATTACCATACCGCCGTATGTGTCAGTTGTTCCAACCAAAGCGGCTCAACCTACTATAAAAGTTCGGCGTAATCAGTTTCCTTAAGACTTTCGAGGAGTTCTTTTAACTGAGGGATATATTCCTTATCAATGATCAATACAACATCCTTCATATTGATCACAATCTTTTGTTCTAAACCAAGGAGTACAATCGGTTTGTCATTTGCTTCATTGAATACTAATGAATCGGTCGTGTGCATTGTGATGCCAAGTCCTTTAATGACATTTTCATCTATTGAAGGGTTAAAATACGATTTAAGCGAGTATAAACTGCCTGGATCAAACCACCCGAAGTCTGCGGTGAGTACTATTGCTTCATTCGGTCGTATTTTGGTTAAAATCTTATCATCAAATGATATCTTTTCAATTCGAGGATAAATTGAATTAAGTGTTTTCTCCCAATCTTGTGTTTTGTAACTATGACTTATTTCTATCAACTGGCCGTACATCTCGGGGGCATATTCTTGAAATTTATCTAAGATAAAGGATGGAGTCGTGACAAAATACCCTGTATTCCAAGCAAACGTTCCAGCTAGATAGAACTCTTCGGCCCGTTCTTTCGATGGTCGATAGTACCAATCATTGAATTCATACTGATGGACATCATTGCTCGTTGCAATCAAATCTCCGCACCCAATGTAACCCAAATTTTCTTCAGCATACCGTGGTTTATGACCAATAAACACAATCCCAGCTTCATTCCGCTCGATCTTTTGCTCGGCTTGTTGAATTATTTCGGTAAATAATTCCAAATCATCAACCATATGGTCACTCCACAATATCAGCATTGGTTCATTTGGATTTTCGCGTTCAGTTATCGCCGCCATTAGCCCAACTGCCGCTGCCACATCTCGCATCTCGGGTTCACAAACGATCCGATCCTTTGATATTTCGGGTGCTTGTCGTACTATTTCATCAAGAAAGTGTTTATTCGTCGAGATCATGATGTTGTCGGTCGGCACAACTTGATTCGCTCGTTCCATAGTCATTTGAAATGTTGATTTACCGCCAAAAATGTGTTGATTTAATTGCTTCGGTGAATGTTCGCGTGAGAGTGGCCACAACCGTTTTCCTGATCCGCCACAGAATACAACCGCTTTCATGGCAGCTCTCCTTGTTCAGCCCCTGGTATTACCGTGTACAGCTTTTCATGAAGTAGTTTTGCATCTTGTTCAGCCAAGTTGATATAAGAAATCCTGAAGGTGTATCGGGTTAAATTAGGTTGTTTGCCGTCAGCAAGTTTGTATCGGTCGGTTAATGATATCGACCATAGCGAATTTACCGGGAGTTGCGTTTCAATCTCGGCGGCCAGTTCAAATGTATTTGAGTTTTCGGGTCGAACTATATTTATGTCATACGAACTCATGCGTTGAGTCAATTCCGTTGTGGCTCGGTTGTTTTGATCAATGTCCACTTTTATTAGTTCGTGTATGTTGATTTCGGCAATATAGGCACTCCCCTCTTTCCACAAAGGCTTTGTTTTATAAATAACTCCTATTTGTTCTTCGTTATGCATTATTAGCCAACAACTGGACTCATTTGCGATCTGAGGCCTTTGACCAGACTCCGAAGGAACTAAGTCAATTGAAGTTATTCCAGCATGCTTTAGTAAACGATCTACATGCAGCCAGAAGGTTCCAATTTGCTGCTCTTGTGGTGAAACAAAATGTAAAAGCCCTAGGTGTAGCTTTTCGTTAAACATAGTCCCCTTTTTACTAAACACCGTGCCGATTTCAAAAATTTGGATAGTGCTAATCCCTTGTTTGAGGTAATTTGTAACCTGGTTCATTAACCCTGCGGCGAGCGATTGTCTCAGTGCCGTAAATTCTTCATTTACAGCGTTTTCCACTATGATTGATTCATCTTTAGCATAGTTTGTTTCGACGTTTTGTGCCGGTGTAATTAATGGTGAACTTAATATTTCATCATAACCGTCAGAGATAAGTATGGGTCGTAGATTTGTCACTAGAATTTCTTCCTCTGGAGTTATGTTGGTTACCACGTCTAAAGCTGGGATTTCATCGGACGGTATCTTATTATATCCGACAAATCGGATGACCTCTTCGGCGATATCTTCGGCGATACTGATATCGGTACGGTAGGTAGGCGGAACGATTTTCCACGGAATAGCCGTACTGTCCACCGTAAAATTTAATCTCTGTAGAATCCCCAGTGAGTCATCGGATGATATTGGAACTCCTGCAATATGTTCGGCGAGATGCGGATCATATGGTATCTCTGGGATGGCGTCCTTCTCTCCTGGGAAGAAATCGAATACCTCGGATGATATGATACCGCCACATTCTTGTAATACAAGTGAAACTAATAGCTCTAAAGCATAACGAGTTCCATGAGGATCAAGATTTTTTTCGAGTCGGCGACTTGTTTCGGTACTAATCGATAATGACCGTGAGTTTCTCATAACTAATGCGGGGTCATATACGCCGACTTCAATAAGGATATTGTGCGTATTTTCGTCTACGCGTGCGATGTCACCTCCGATTGCTCCGGCTAATGCGAGTGGACTATTATCATCTTCAATCGTGAGAACTTCTGAATGCAACTGAACTTCGTTACTGCCCAAGGTGATCATACTTTTGTGTTGAGATGATACGCGCCATTGGAGTGATCCCTGAACTTTATCCATATCAAAGATGTGATTAGGATATCCAGTTAGAAGCATCGTATAGTTTGAAAGATCAACTAATAGGTTTATTGAATTTATTCCATGAAGTTCGACGTATTCTTTTAGCCATTGTGGCGATTGTTTGACCGTTACGTTATTAATCTGTATTGCCGTTAATCGTCGGACAAACCTTTCATCAACGATGGTAATATTCGGGAATGTTTCAGATTTAGTTATTTCCGATACGCTTGGGATCTGAATGGGACTATTTACCGATGCCGCTAATTCTCTTACGAGTCCAAGTACACAAAAACAATCGGCTCTATTTTGTCGAACCTCAAGACTAAAAAGTGTATCGACGTGATTGTTGTAACTTACATCGGTGCGGCTATCGAGCATTAGTCCAGTCATTGTGTAAAACTCGGCAATTTGCTCGGGAGTTGCGTGCAGACCAGGTATATATTTTTTAAGATCGCTATATAGTATTTTCATATAGATTGGGTTTGTAACCAACATTTCCACCTAGTAACGTTCGAATATCAGTTATATTGTATTTTGCCATCACCCAACGATCTATCCCTAAACCAAAGGCAAAGCCCATCCATTTTTGAGGATCTATTCCGGCCATCGAAAGAACATGGGGATGGATCATTCCGGCCCCGCCCATTTCTATCCACCCTACGTTTTTACATACTGCACAACCGGTACCTTTACAATTGAAACATTTCATATCGGGTCCTACGCCTGGTTCAACTTCGGGATAATATTTATTTCGATATCTAACCTCAACATCATCACCGTACATTCTTTTAAATAAGGCATTAAAAGTGCCAAATAGATCCTTCAACGTAACATGAGGAAGCACGACAAATCCTTGATATTGATGGAAAATGAAATGATTACTTCTATTGGCTTTTTCGTTGCGGTATACTCTGCCAGGACAGATAACTTTCATAGGTGGTTTAAACTCTTCAAGTACCCGGGATTCAATTGATGATGTCTGGGTGCGAAGGAGTATATTGGGTGCTTGGACGTAGATTGTATCCTGCATATCTCGAGCTGGGTGATCAACGGGAACGTTCAGCCGTTGGAAACAATAGGTATCTGTTTCTATTTCCGGTCCATTCATGATGCTATAACCCATCTCAATAAAAAGTTGATTCATCATACTTATGGTGTTCGTTATCGGATGGTAATGACCGATTTTGGCCTGAGAAAAATTGATTGATTCACTTTCTGATTCCTGGCGTTTCAGTAATGTATTTGAATGTAATTCGCCGTTCTTTTCCTCGATTACGCGTTCAACGTCTTTTTTAAGTTGTTGCAATTTAGGACCAATAATTCTTTTTTGTTCAACCGGTAATGATGCGAGCTGTTGTTCGTGCTGTTTGACGATTCCATTTGGTCCAATATATTCTTTCCGAAGTTTTAGAAATTCGTCCACAGAGTTTGTGGTGTTAAGCCTTTGAATTAATGAGTTTAATACAGTATCGATATCCATAACATGCTTTGTTGTGGGGTGTGTATTGATTGTACCTCATTGCTAACCTTACGCAAAGATTAGCTTCAATTATGCAAAGAGAAAGTTTAACAATGCTTTTAGGATGATATATGCAATCGGAATTATTAGTGACGGGACTAAATATTTAGATGAGAATAGACGACCAACGATATAGATAAAATCAGGTGTATGACGATATTCAAGATACCCAAACAATAATTGGAGAATCACAAAAACAGTAAAAAAGTCTCGTATGACTGTTGATATAACGTTCATTAGGCAACTTCTTTGATTATTTTATCAAAGGTGGCAGGGTCTTGTACAGCTATTTCACTCAAGATCTTTCGGTTTAAAATAATATTTTTATCTTTTAGTTGTTTAATGAATCGGGAGTATGAAATATTCTTTTCTGAGAGAATAGCATTGATTCGAATAATCCATAATGCGCGCATATTAGCTTTCTTGTCTTTCCGTCCGACGAAGGCGTTTTTGAGCGAATGCATTATTCCCTCTTTTGCACCCTTAATTGTTCGGCGACGATGACCAATAAAGCCTTTGGCTTCTGATTTTATTTCTCGATGTTTTCGTGCTCGTGTTGTACCTTTTTTTACTCTCATATTCCTGGTAATAATTTCTTCAATACGCGGCGATCAGCTGTTTTAATTTCAACAGGCTTCCGATTACTTCGCTTAGCTGCATTGCGAGCTTTGGTAAAATTACCAATAACCCGTTTCCTACGAAGTATTTTAGGAGCTCGCTTACTTCCGGTTAATTTAACTCGTTTTACAACCCCTTTTCGGGTTTTCATCTTTGGCATAATTATTTTACTGGCTTTACTATCGTTATGAGCATATCACCCTCAAATGCGGGTTGCTTTTCTACTTCTGCAATACCTTCAAGTGCTTTGATAATGCGTCCCATTTTTTCATATCCAAGCTGTTTTCGAGTAATCATTCGTCCAGAAAATCGAATCGTGAACTTCACTTTATTACCATCTTTGATAAATTCTAGTGTTCGTTTTATCCGGACTTCAAGGTCATGATCATCAATATTAGGACGGAACCGAAGCTCCTTGACTTCAGATGATCTTCCCTTTCGACTTTGTGCCGCAGCTTTTTCTTTTTCGTATTTAAATTTGCTATAGTCGACAATGCGCGCAACCGGCGGCTTTGCATGGGCTGAAATCAATACTAGATCTAAACCTGCTTCAGCGGCTTTAGTGAGCGCTACTTCCCGACTCAATATCCCTAGATTTTGTCCCTCCGCATCAATAACTCGAAGCTCATTATCTCGAATATTTTGATTGGTAGGATAATACAATCCGTTATTTTTCTTCACTATACGCCCGGTATTGTAGCAGAAACAGTTTTCAAGCGCAATGTACGTATTTGATACTGGCGTTATAAAAGGGAGAGGACTGTGCTCCCCTCCCTTTTTACGCATGTTCCGCGTAGTCTTTACTCAATTATTTTGCACGTCTCTCCCAATTTAAGCCGATGGATATCGAGTCCAAACTCAATATCTGTACGGATCGGGTATACCTCTTTTCCTTCAAGGCTAAGAAGAAACTGAAGGAGGCTTCCCGTGAAGACGTACGTTGGCAGTTCGATGCCGCCTATACCTCCGGGGACTACTTTCAGCAAGTCGGGGGTGAAATCGTCCAATTGTTCCACAACTGGAGCATTTCGGCAGACGATGAAACATGTGTTTTCATCGGGTAGTCCAGCGAGTTTCCCATGGGGTTTATTCATATCGATAATTACGATATCGACCTGAAACTGTTGCCCTTCACTATGCTGGAAAATTTCCAGCACATCTCTGCGGTCGTCCGGGGCAACTACCCAGACTCGTATTGAATGGACGGCTGGGGTTCCTACGGCATTTGGATCCATCATTGGATCACTCCTTTTCTGGTAGGGCGTATTAACCGTGATGTCGATTATAGGAAAGAGAAGGCAAAAAAACAATTGGAATTAAATATTCTAAACTGTTATAAATCAAGGGATCTCTGGTTAGTCTTTTCAACAATTCGTTTAGCAAATTCCTCTGGAGTTAATTCCCCAAGTGATTCACCAGTTCGTAAGCGGACATTGACGGTGTTATTCTGTTGCTCTTTCCCGCCAATAACTAACATATACGGAGTCTTTAGCATTTGTGCATTTCGAATCTTTTTTTGTAGTGTTTCGTTGGATGTATCAATTGATAATCGTACTGTTGGCATTAGCTCTCGAATTTTTTGCTCAATTGCTCGAGCATATTCGAGTTGATTTTCACTAATCGGTATTAATGCAACCTGTGTCGGGTGAAGCCACAATGGAAATGCTCCCGCAAAATGTTCAATGAGGATCGCCAAAAATCGTTCATACGAACCTAGTATCGCACGGTGCAGCATGACAGGTGTTTGTTCGCTGCCTTGTTGGTCAATATATGTTAATCCGAATCGTTTTGGCATGGCAAAGTCTATTTGGACCGTCGCGAGCTGGCGCTCTTTACCGAGAGAATCTTTAAACATGTAATCTAATTTAGGTCCATAGATAGCGGCCTCCCCTTCTTGTCGAATGGCATTTAGTCCTAATTGATCGGATATTAGTTGAAGCATCATCTCCGCTCTTTCCCAATCCGCAGGTTCTCCGATATATGCGTCTGGTTTTTGAGGATCCCTAACAGATAGTGATACCCAATGATTACCAAAAAGCCCTAGTCCGGTATAAAATTCCTCGATAATCCGGCAGATGTTTTGAGCCTCTTCTTTGATTTGGTCGACTGTGCAAAATGTATGCCCATCATCACAAGTTATTGAGCGTACGCGGGTTAATCCACCTATTTCACCTGGTTTTTCATCGCGATACTGCATGGTTGATTCCATATATCGCAGCGGCAGATCTCGATAACTACGAGGCTGAGATGCATAAATTTGAGTATGATGGGGACAATTGACCGGCTTCATGACAAATTCTTCATCATAATGACTAATTACCCTAAATAATTCCCCAGCAAACTTTTGGGCATGTCCCGATGTCTCATACAATTTAATCTTGGCTAAGTGAGGTATTGTTACCGGAAGTACCGAATATTTACGACTTATTTCAAAAAGCGCATTTTGGAGCTCCATACGGATAATTGTTCCGTTGGGAGTAAATAGCGGTAAACCAGCACCGACAAGATCCGAGAACGCAAATAAATCAAGTTCTTTACCGATCTTGCGGTGATCCCGCTTTTTAGCTTCTTCTAATTCGGCTAAGTACTTTTCGAGTTCGTTTTTGGTTGGGAATGCAGTACCATAAATTCGGGTTAACATCTTATTTTTTTCGTCACCTCGCCAATATGCACCCGCTATTGATAAAAGCTTAAATCCACCGATTTCTTTGGCCGGGTGTTCGACATGGCCGCCCCGACAAAGGTCAGTATATGAACCACTGGTATATACGGTCAGCGTTTGACCTTCACTTGCAAATTCATCAATGAGTTCGTGCTTATATTGGTTATTTGAGAATAATTGTTTGGCTTCCTCAGGACTCACTTCTCGATGTGTGATTGTAAACCAACCGTTCAAAAGTTCAGCCATTTTCGCTTCGATTTTAGGTAGGTCTTCCTCGGTGATCGGTTTTGCAAATTCAAAATCATAATAAAACCCCGTATCTATGGCTGGCCCGATGGTTTGCTTGGTCTCTGGCCATAGTTCTAAAACAGCTGCAGCCAAAAGATGTGCGCTGGTATGGCGGAGATGTAGTAGGTATTCGTTATTTTTCATATTCAATAAAAAAAGTCGCCTAACGCTTTCAGGATCCCAGTTATGGGAGGTTCCATCCTGATTGCCGCTTTAGCGACCATCTTAATTTTACATCGTTCGTGATGGCACGTTGTCTTTTTTATGCCGAGTGGTCTTGGTAATGTGATTTAGGGATTCTCAACTTCTGCTCCCCTCTCTGTAAAATCGTGACATTACTACGCTCTCAACAGACAAATATAATTGTGGTTATTAGTATAAAACGAATGTCAACGAATGTGAAGATCTTATATAGATTTGATATTTATTGGCATTTGGCCAGTCTCAAAGTATGTTTTTAGATTTTGAGATAGCTCTGGCGGAAGTAGTTTTGCTTTAATCAGAAATCCAATAGCTCCAAGCCCAAAGGCTTCTTCGAGAACGCTTTCTTGTCCTAGATTGGTCATCATCAGGACTGGAATGTCTTTTGTCTTTACATTCATTTTTAAATGTTTTAACACGTCAATTCCATGCATCTTGGGCATCATCACATCAAGTAATATTAGATCAAACGGTTGATCATCGGCTTTTTCAAGTCCAATAACACCATCTTCAGCCATTACAACGTTAAAGCCCGCTTTCGTTAAACTACGTGAATAAATATCTCGCAGAAGTAGGTCATCTTCGATAAACAAGATTTGTTTAGGTTGGGTTTGTGGTTGGCCGTTGTCCATGATACGCTTGCCGAACTGCTTGTGGTTGTGTTTTTAGCGCTTCCTGAATATTTTTATTATTTATCGTCGGTACGCTAAAACTAAACGTTGAACCTATATCAACTTTACTCTGCACCCATATTTTACCACCATGTAACTCGGCAATTTGCTTTGAAATATAAAGTCCCAGTCCTGTACCTTTGGATCCCTGTTCGAGCACACCCGATACTCGGAAGAACTTTTCAAACATATGAGGAAGGGCATCTTGTGGGACTCCTTGGCCTGTATCTTGGATGTTGGTTATAACGACCTCTTCTTTTGGATCATATTCTACTCGTACTTCAACCCGTCCTTCGTTGGTGTAATTTATTGCGTTTGAAATAAGATTATTTAGCACCTCGATAATACGAAGTGGGTCGACAAACACTTTCGGAATATCCACTGGTGGGGCCTGATAAATTAATGCGAGTCCATGAGCTTCGGCTCGGGTTTGAAACTCTTCAACGCGTTGCTCGACTAATTTTTTCCAATCAGTTTCGCGTCGATCTAAATTAAACGAACCGCGCTCGATACGTGAAACTGATAAAAGGTTCTCCATTAAAGTCGCAAGCTGTATTGATGCAATATCGGCCCGATCAACAAAGCGTTTTTGCTCTTCATTAAGTACGTTCCATGCTTCTTCTTTAAGTGCGCTAAGATAACCGCGTACTGCTGTTATTGGGGTTCGCAGCTCATGCGCCGCCATTGAAACGAAATCAAGCTTCATCTTATCGAGTTGTTTTTGATCGGTTACATCTCGCATTACCACAACCGCGCCTTCGACGGTTTGATCGGTTTCAGCTGATAATGGAGAATTTGTTAGTTCAATGAATACTTCCTTTTGATTGTGTTTGCTGACTAATTTGAGGTCTCGGTTGTCATTATTTTTTTCGGCATCACTAAAGAAAATCGAAAACTCTTTTGTTAGAAGCAAGTCGATCTCGGCAATCAAATTACCTAAATGATCAATCTCAAAAATGTTAAATAGATCACGATAATGCTTATTTAATATATCTATTCGAGGCAAGCCCATTGTATTTTCAAAGCTCCGATTTGAGAGTATGACTTTTCCTGTTTTATCAAGCGCAATCACCATGTCTTGGATTGATTGGAAGATCGTTTCTTCTCGCTGTTGTATTGCATGTATCTTTTCCTTTTCTTCTTGTAATGCTAGATTCTCTTTGGCCCGCGTTAAGACTTCCTGTGTGTTGACATAAGAGATATAGGTAACGATCACTAAACCAATTACTCGATCTAGTAATATTCGGATTGATTCTGTCGCCCACCCGTGAAGGGGCAAAAAATAGATCAGAAATTCAAACGACAGAAACGCCAACGTATAGAATCCGACGATAAGAACGACTCTCCATCCGGCCATCATCATCGAAAAAAGTATCGGGATATAAATTACCGGAAAAAATATACTGTCAAAGGAACCGCTAAAATGCACGACGCACAGTGTTAACGTGGTAAAGATTAATGTTGATGCAACGATAACGGTACTGGTATGCTTTTCTGCGGGAATCAGTCGAAAATGAACGAGGGTATAGATCGAAATTACTCCAAGCAATATGTTCATCGCGAATTCATGTTGGATCAGCGATTCTATTCCAGAAAAATTTATCAGAATCCCAAGAAATACGATCAAAGACCAAATAGAAAATTCAAAGTGTTTGAAGTAACGACTAACTTGTTTTACGTCCATGGGGCAAGATAAGTATTATCTACCATACTATATTAATTTGCTGTTCGTGGCAACAAATATTGATCCCTTAAGGACCATTTTAGCGATCGTTCATTCTGATACAATGCCGGTACATTTGCAAAAGTATGAATGAACACGATCATTCGGTAAAAATCTCGTTTCGCACTGTTAAATTGATCATCGTACTGACGGTAGTCGGATTCCTATTTAGGGCGACTCCAGTATTATTTCATGAATTTCCTTTAAATGATGGCGGGCTATGGTATTCCATGATCAATGACCTGATCACAAATCATTTTGTACTCCCTCGATTTACCTCATACAATCACGTCTTCATACCATTCGCCTATCCCCCATTATCGTTTTATCTTGCGGCTTTAGTATCGAATTTATTCAACATACCTGTTTTTTCACTAATAAAATGGTTGCCCGTTTTTATCTCAAGTTTAACAATCCCCTTAATGTACCTGTTCAGCTGGATCATAACTAAAAATAAAAAGATTAGCGTATTAGCAGTATTGCTGTTTATTAGTCTGCCTCGGAGTTTCGAATGGTTAATTATGGGCGGAGGTTTAACAAGAAGTCTCGGGATGGTTTGGGCGCTCGGGTCAATTATTCTCATTATTTCATCGTTGCGATATCGGCTATTTTTCGCCGGGGTCTTACTCGGATTGACTATGTTGTCTCATCCAGAAATGACTATCTTTGCGATTATAAGTATTGCTGTTTCGTCAATTTATTTTCGTGGATTATTTAGGGGCCTATTAGATATTTTAATATGCCTTCTTATTGGGTTAATAATCGCATCTCCCTGGTGGGCCACGGTGCTTGTGTATCACGGAGTCGCACCATTTTTGAATGCTTCTCAAACCGGTGGCTGGGGTTTTGGACTCTATACTCACTTCGTTTTATGGGATTTTACCCACGAGCCATTTGTTCCGTTAATTAGCGTACTGGCGTTAATCGGAATTTTATTGCAGATCGCGCGAGGTTCATTTTATGTACCACTATGGTTAGGATTAATAATTGTGCTGATACCGCGCAGTGCTGCTACTTTCGGTACGCCCCTAATGGCATTATTGAGCGCATATGGTATTTCTTACGTGATTTATCCAGCAATGCGCTCACAGATGAATGATTTCACTCCATTTAAGCGCATTATCCACGGGCGATTTATTTTGATTAGTTTGGTGATTTTAATGCTAATTTATTGGGGAGGGATATTTTTATTCATTAATCGGGTAGATCCCCTACTTTCCGCGCTCTCAATTAATGAAGCTGATGCTATGATTTGGATTAGTGAATCTACTCCTAATAACGCTCGTTTTTTGCTTATTCCTCGCCCAGGTGAACAGCAGTATTGGTCGAATGATTATGTGGCTGAGTGGTTTCCAGCCATAACAAATCGGCAAAGTATAACAACCGTTCAAGGCAGTGAATGGTTATCTGATAACCGATTTTCTACCGCCCATGAATTATTTCGATCATTGAAGCAATGTGAGTTGGCGTGGGGATGTTTACAAAATAAACTCAACGATGATGATTTAGCCTACGATTTTATATTTGTACCGGTAACTAGAGAGGGACAACCCATTCCAGGTTACGATTCATTAATATCTCAACTATCACAAGACGAAAAGTTACAGCTGGTATATATCGGATTTGGAGGAATGGTATGGCATGTACGGTAATGTTGTGTCCTATAGTTTGTCGTGTATAATATCGTTGTCGCATTAATCGTGTCATAGAAGGAGGCACAGTTTGTGACCCAAATTGGAAGAGGCGAAGTCGCCCATCGTAAACAGACCGTGGCGGTTAAGCTGCATTGGACGACCTGGTTAGCGTTGATTATGGATTATGTGATCCTGTATAAGGTTCAGTATCCGTATCAGCTGCCTGGTTTTGCCCTCTGGCAGTACCACCTGATTAGTGCGGTATCAATCGCATTGTTCGGGATGAGTCTGTGGATCCATGAGTTGTCGCATATTATGGTCGCACGGCTGATTAAGCTTCCGATCACTCGGGTAACGATTTATATTATCGGAAGTAATATCGAGTTTGCGTATCGGCAGCGAAGGCATCTCCATGAGCTGTGGGTGTACCTTATTGGTCCCCTTGCAAGCATTGTGATCGGAACGGTGCTTTTTGCGCTGTGGCTAAAGTTCGGATCTGTCATCGGTATAATTCCCTCTGTACTACTTTTCAATACAGCACAGGGGAACATTCTGATCGGGGCATTCAACTGCATGCCCGGCCACCCATCAGATGGTGGCGCTCTGCTTCGCTCGGTGATTTGGGGATGGACCGAAGATCGACGCCTTGCAGATAGAATTCCAATTACGATTGGGATTATTACTGCAGGTATTTTGATTGGCCTGGGGAATGGCCTTGGGCTCACGATCTGGATCATCAATGGACTTAGTATGATGGCGGCTACGATTAGGGAGGTCGGGAATCTTCCTGACCCAGCACAATCATAAGGAGGCCCGATTATGGCTCTTTCAGGCTTGGATCAACCGCGGAATCAAACCTCGCGTGGCGCTTGGATTCTGATCGCGTGTCTGATCCTGCTCTTGCTAGGCGCAGGCGCTACCATTGCTGTTATCTATGGGCCTCGCTTGCTTAATATGGCTGGTATCGGTGGTATCACAATCACTGAAGCCCGGGTGATCGGTCTTGATGCAAAGAATCGTCCGGTCCTGATGGTGAAATGGGAAGGGCGTCCGCTCACACCAAACCAAGAATGGTACGATGTGACGTTTCAGCGCGATGGCAAGGATTTGGCCACGCGTATCGCCGCATCTCGTTCCAACGAGGCGTTCTTTGCCTTTGATGGCGGGTATGATACGACTGCCGCGTCGGTGACCGTTCTGCGCCGGCCCGAAGGATCGTTTAGCGATCCTGTTCCAGTGACGTTCACGCCGATCGATCAGCTAAAACCCTTAACGGGTGCTGATATCGGGGTCGATGTGAAGAGTCTTGCCGAGCTTAAGATGAGCCCCCCTGCCTTGATACCTAATCTGGATAAGGATGGGAACGTTCAGCTTGAGTTTAAATGGAGTCCTTCCACCCCACCAGCTAATAGCGGATGGTGGGTCTGGCATCAGGTTCGCCAAGACCAATTCGTTCCTGTGCCTGATACGGATCCCAATGATTACGGGAATTGGGCTACACCGGGGATCGTAGAGCATTACCCCGATCCGGCAAAATCACTGAAAGGTGATGAGACGTGTTTGCCGGTTGCGGTGATGGTACAGATGGTGTACTTCCGCGACAACATTGCGGTGGTGCTCCAGGAGCAAACTATGACGGCCTGTGTTCCCCCAGCGGTGAACATTGGCAAGGTGTAAATGGATACGGTTTTCTAAGATCGCATGGCGCGAATCAGTATGATTCGCGCCTTTTTTATACTTTATTAACAGAATCTCCGAATGAGTATTTCCGATTCAAATTGTATTGGAGGAATGTAATGACAATTAATGTTAGCCCCTTAGCGATTAAAACGTACATTTTGATAACGTCTACTAATATAAACATGATCATTGAACTTATAATTAAGCCACCTATTCCAACCGTAAAAAACCTAATAAAACGTGTCAAAATTATGTCGCGTTTATTGAATGTAAAAAGCATATTCCAGGTAAAGTTATTTGTTATTCCGCTGCATACGCTTAAAACATTTGCTATCAGGTAGTTTACGTGTAATAAATGCGTTAATACGAAAAATATGAAAAAATCGACGGTGACCCCGCTTACCCCGACTAATGCATAGCGGATAAATTGAATCGAGATATTTAGCTTGCTGGAAACGAATTGTTCTAATTTAGTGAGCATCAATATTTGTGGTCTGTTTAACTATGTATAGCGGTCGATTGCGAACCTCTGTATAGATTCGGCCAATATATTCACCCATTATTCCCAGCACAACCATCTGGGTACCACCAATAAAAAAGATGGCGATAATCATAAGCGTCCAACCCGTAACGGTAATATCAGGGAAGAATAGTTTCATAAATAGTGCGTACCCTATTCCGATTAAGCTTAATATGGCAACAAAAAAGCCCAGATACGTTGAGATCCTAAGAGGAATCATTGAAAAACTTGTTATTCCATCCCATGCGAATTTGGCCATCTTGCGCCACGGGTATTTCGTCTCTCCGGCAAATCGTTCATTCCGGTCAAATAATACCGCAGTCTGCTTAAACCCGACATAGCTCGTTAGTCCACGCATGAATCGGCTACTTTCACGAAATTGTTTAAGTGTATCAACTACTTTTCTGTCGAGTAATCGAAAATCGCCGGTATCTTCTGGGATGTCGATTGAAGAGAGGGTTCTTAAGGTCCGATAAAATCCCCATGCAGTCAGTTTTTTTAAGAAGCCGTCTTTACGACTTCGGCGTTTGGCGTATACGATCTCATACCCGCCTTTCCATTTTTCAATAAGTTCAAGCGCTACCATGGGTGGATCTTGTAAATCACTATCCATAACGACCACTGCATCTCCTCTCGCATAATCAAGGCCAGCAGTCAGGGCTATTTGATGACCAAAGTTTCGCGAGAACGAGATGACCTTTATTGAGGAGTGTTCCTTGGCATAGTTTAAGAGGATCCGTTCGGTGTTATCCTTGCTCCCGTCATTGATAAATAACATTTCGACATCATCGTCAATTTTTTCTCGAACGCGAAACATTTCTTCAACTAATTTGGCGATCGATTGTTCTTCGTTGTAGACAGGAAATACAAAGGTAATCATCTTATAGGGTGGATTGTATCAAATATTGTGATGTCTTTCGAGTGATTTAAGCTTAAATACAGTATTGATTTTTATCTCTTTTATTCAACCCGATCTCGTGTATATAATTAAGTACATGAAGACAAAGCGTCCACAAAAAGAAGAACGTATTTTACCAACTAAATGGCTTATAAATATAAATTTGTTTGCTGCCGTGGTCGTCCTTTCGGGTCTTTGTGTTCTTCTGGTACTAAATTTTAATCAATCTACTCAGAAAAAAGCTCAAAATAGTCAGACCATTCAGAGCGTTCATGGCCATGTTGAAGGTTCGGATTACTTGATTATCTTTAGGGACGGAACATCTCGTGCAACCGTAACATTTAGCCCTGAACTCCCGAACGATACTCAGCTGATTACTACCGTCATTCGCGAAATATTAACAACGGTTTATTCAATTGAAAACGTAAATACTTTATCGCCGGAATCGGTTACCGAAAACGGTTCTACTGTCTTTCGTGTAGCTGTTAATAATCGAAGTTACTCATTTCTCCCTATTCGATCATCCGATGGTTTGATTCACAACATGTCTTTTGGGATAGATTAAGCACTAAATACCGCTTCTAACACTGAGGGAACCTCGACGATATTATCTTGGGTGGTCATATGGCCAGCACTCTTCTCCACAACAATTTTGGCACCAAGTTGATATCGAAAAATTTCGGCATCGGTTATTGGAACAAAAGGATCATTATCTGAAAAGATCGCAGTATATCGAATACGATGTGAGCGTATTCTTCCCATATTTATTGGTGTGGTAAGCCACGGGGCGGCGATCTGTTCTACTCCCTGTGTGGCGGCTTGGGTTAAATTAAGCCAAGGAGTAACCAAAATTACTCCGCCTAATGTAAGTGGGGTAAAAAAAGTTGCTAGATACCGAAGAATTGCCTGGCTGCCAATAGAATGGCCAATTAGCGTTATTCGCTCATCAGGTACGGGGATTATTCTATGTAGCGTTCGAATCCACTCACTTATGTCAGGTGCCTGGGTATTTGGCATCTCGGGTATTTCGACAACATATCCACTCTGAGTTAATTGCTCATGTACCCATGGATACCAATCTGCTTCGGGGGTTCCTTCCCACCGATGCACAATGATAACTTTTCGCGACATACAATTATTTTATCATCGAAAGCAGATTAAAAGTAAAAAAGCCGGGAGTTTTATTTCCCGGCTTGTTGAGCAAACACGAACTTGCTATTTATTTACTACCACCACTGATATGCGCTGGCTCTGTTGATAGAATGAGCAAACGCACACCTTTCTCCCCGTTCATTTCGATGAGAAGTACTTGGTAGGTATTCCCACCACTTCCATCGACGCTGATTGGGGTTGCTGGGTTAAACGAAACAGGTTGCTGCATGGATGATTCAGTGCCGTTGACCTTGTATTTAAAGGTCAATGTTTCACCCTCTTGGGTCAGCCCACTAATCACCAGGGTCATCTTTTCAGTGTCGATTAGTGTAATGCCCTGGCCAAACCCAACGCTCCTGGTTGTTGCCCACCACCGATTAAAATCGGTAGGCACCATCTCAAACAGCGCCTTAGCCAGGTCATCTTCCCATGCCGTTGAGCGACATTTGTAAAGGTTGACCTTACTATCGGCGACGCGGGTTAATCGTACGTACTTTGCCTTTTCGTACGTAACCAAATCCGTGACCAGCCTGACATTACCGCCTTGATCGAATGCAATCCAGGCATAATTGCGTCTGGTTGCATTCTCGAGCCCATCCACTGATGCTACTGCAGCGCAGTTTTTCATCTCTTGCGGTAGTTGGAAGCCCTCCACCTCTTGTGGAATCGCAGTTGGTACGGGTGTTAGTGTTGCCGTGGGATCCACAGTCCTTGTCGGGACCGGTTCGTTTGTAGGCGGCTCCACCGTTGCTGGTGGTGGTGTTGCTATAACAAGGTCCGTCTGTTCGGTGTTAGCGACAGGGCCACTCGTTGTAGTTTCGACCACAGCAGTTGACGGTGGCTTCTCCCCGTCTAGGCTCATCGTTTGTCCGCTCGTTGTTTGGCCACAACCTGCGAGCAGCAGTGCCGCAAGCAGAATCCAGATGATCCTCGGTGTACGCATAATCGTGCGTGTCCTTCCTAAGTTAAAATCCGACTCGATGGGGTTTACTATACTTAATAGATATATAAAAGTCAAACGCTATGGGTTTTGCGTTTCAAATGCTTGTTCGATTTTTTGCAGCGGTTTTACTGCCTTAATAGAGATAAAGAAACAAATTATAAAGATGATGCTACCAAGTAAAAATGGGTAGGTAATCTCGAAAGTTGCTAATGTCCCTCCAATAATTGGCCCGAGTATTTGGCCGATCGACATATACGAGGCGTTTAATCCCTGAAGTGATCCTTGGGAGTTTTGATCAGTGTCTCTTGCAAGCACTGTCTGAATTAATGGTTGGATAACGTTAACCAGGCCCATGACGATAGATGCTCCAATAAATACCGCTAGTGAGTGGAATAGATGGATAGCCAAAAACGTTATGCTCATTCCGATTAAAGAGAAGGACAATGACCTTTCGATGCCAAATCGTTTTATCATTTGACTGAGAATAAACAGTTGTGAAAGCATGCCTAAGACGCCAAACATGACAAATAGCAGCGCGATCTGCTGACTATTTAAGCTTAATATTTTGGTCGCATATGGCTGGTAGGCATAAATTAGCATCGCAAAACCGAATGCATTAAGGAGTGATAAAACCAACACTAAACCAATTCTTTTATCGATGAGCGCGTGAAACAAACGTGAGAAATCAAACATCTTTGCATGTTGGATCTCTTTAGAATGTGTATTTGTCTCAGGTAAATATAGTACTGTTACAACAACCGAAATTGCTGATATCGCCCCAGCGATAATGAAAGGTAATGCTGGAGATATTCCCACCGAGAGTGCCGATATTGCTGGACCTAAGATCATCCCTAAACTAAACGAAGCTCCAATAATTCCAAAGCCCTTTGCACGGTCTGCTCCGGTCGTTGTGTCCGAAATTACCGCTGAAGCTACTGGAATATTACCAGCAGTTAATCCATCCAACGCACGGGCAATAAATAAAAATGCTGCACTTGGTGCAAATGCCATGATGAAAAAAGACAATGTTGTGCCGGCTAGAGAAGCAATAAGGAGAGGGCGACGTCCTAATTTATCCGAGAATCGTCCAATTATCGGTGTTGATAAAAATTGGCATAGTGAAAACAGCGCGAATAGTAAACCGTTTTGAAAATCAGTGAGTCCAAATTTAACTGAATAAGAGTATAGAACCGGAATTACAATACCGTATCCGAGGGCGTTCACTATTGCGATAAGTGCAATAATCGCTAAATTTCGATTTCCGACAAAGAGTTTTCGCATTAGTCATCAGTAATTCTAACTGGTTCATTGAATGTGTCAAGCTTATGATGTCGTATATTCTATTGATTAAGGAGTTTTTTCAGCTCATCTAACTGTTGCTGAATATCATTTATTTTTTGATTAATTTGTGAATTTTGAGTGTTTCCTGGTGTTGGTGTTATCTCATTAGGTATGTTCTTTTCACCTTGACGGATCTGATCAATCTGGGATTCATCATCAGCCTTTTGGACATTATTTGTTTTTGTATCTAGAAATACTGTTGAAGCAATACCAGCCCAATCATTAGGAACAATAGAGAGCATCCAATTAAGGCTATTATTAATGGTAATAGGTCTTGGTTCGACTAGGCTAAAACTGCTCCAGTCGTAGGTTGGAAAGTTTCGTTTTACATAATCAGCTGCGGCAATTGGACCTGTTAATTGGGATTGAGAATCATATTCAATAATCTCGCGCTTGCCGGTGGTTGCGTCAGTGAAGAATATTTTATAAATTCCGTATGATCGACCGTAAGGTTCGGCGACAATCATTTGTTTGTAGCCTTCTTTGGTCGGTACATGAAGAACCATTTCATCTGATGGTAGATTCACTACTTCGGTTTCATCCTTATGGAGGAACCATTTGTTTAATATTCCATTTTTATAGGCGAAGGACTGCGCATAATATTCAGATAATTCTTTGGGATATATTCGGTTATTCTTTAAATAACTAATCTCCTGCGCTTGTTCTGGAGTGTAGTCATTTATTGTTCCATCGGGCTTTATTTCCATTACCCCACCCCATGTCGGTATTGTGAATGGAAATCCTTTATACGTAATGTATGGAACGATCGTAACCCAATTATTGGTGTCATTTTTCAAATAAATTGGTTCGCTACTATATGTAACAAAAAATCGCTTTAGTGGTAATTGGTAGTACAAGTTATCAAAGATGCCAATGCCTTCAGCATATTTAAATGTTTGATCTTCTATATTTACCGTGCGATCGAGTGTACTTACTTCAACAGTCACAAATCCACTCAGTTTATTAAAAAAATAAAGCAGTGCTCCATCTGGCAAACGAGGAAATACTCGATATAGTTGGTCATGAATTAAAACTATTTGTGAATCGCCTAGGTATTCTTGAGGGTTTTGAAACGAATCTTGGGCATACCGTTGTGCCACTCCCTTAGGGGTTAACCGCAAAGGGTTGAATTCAGGCAATTGCTCTCTTTTTTCATAGGTAATTTGATGCGCAGTTAGTGAGGCTCTTATATCTGACTCTAATGTTAGGCCTAAGCTTATGAGTATGAGCACCCCTACTATTAATCCGACTTTCCTATACGTGCCATCTTGCCAATCAATTTTTACTGAACCTTGAGATGAAACTTTTATCTTCGGCCATAAGGTCCGGGAGAATAAAATCCACAACATCCAAATAATAATTGCAATTTGTAATATACGAAGCGGGCTAATAACAAAACTCATTATTAGCGGATGGATAAAAGGCCTAAATACCCAACCGATTACTAAGAATAACAGTATGGCAACAATTTTAAGCGATTGAACTTTCATAGTATATACAAATAATAATCCTAAGAATCAATTGTTTCAATAAAAATTAAGGTAACGGTGGTAAATAAAGTTAATGAAAAGAAATGTGAATATCAGATAGTAATAAAGAAATGGACAGGCGGGAAGACCTGTCCACCCTAATGCGAATGTAAGGTGCGAAAAACTAACTATTGTGATAATAGAGAGTTTTTCCGTGTAAGAATGTGATCTTGATCACAATGTATTGTCATTCTCTTAAAGTTAAGAAAACAAGATAAAAATATACTTCCTATAGTATAATAATGACTATGAGAAATACGTTAGTAAACGGAATTGGTTGGATATTAATACTAATATCAGCTACATTTTCATATCTGTTATTTGTCGAAAATTATTTTCCGTACGATGGTATCGCATGTGCTTTAGCGATTCTTGCCAGTTTGGTTTTTGTTATTAAGCAAAATAAAATGGCGTTTGATGCATTTATGTTTGCGGTAATACTAATATTAAGTTTTTTTATCGTATCTCGGGCAAATCCATTATTAGTATTTCTCGATATCGTAACGTTGTTATTCTTTGGAGCATGGCTTTCTCTATATCATTTTGACTCGGCACTATTTCAGCCGATTCGTACACTGATTGCAGCTCCAATCCTGTTTCTCGTTCGATCAATAATATCGCCCAACTTAGTCACCTTTTCTCGTCAAATAAAACTGGGATCTCTGACCATTTCTGCATCTAAAATTAAAGAATTAGTGATTTCGGTATGTGTTTCGTTGGGTGTACTTATCGTGGTCATTCCCCTACTTGCCTCTGCCAATCCATTTTTTAATCAATGGGTCGAGACGGTTCTTTCGGCTTTGAGTTTAGATAGACTCGTGGAGTGGATTCAATCGATTCTTGGCGATCTTTTTATTGTCCAAGTTATTAGCTTTATAATTTTTAGTCTATTCTTGCCAAGAATGGTTAGTATGGTTTCTAGCTTAGTGCCTTTAGACAAACCCTCTGCTGAAAAGGAACCAGCGTGGCCGTTATTTTTACCTAAGCTGGTATTAAGTTTGTTGCTACTGATATTTTTCGCTAGTCAGATTCAACTATATTTTTCTACATCAGAAACTCTTCAGATCTTAGGCTACACTCATTCCCAGTATGCCCGTGAAGTTTTTGCTCAACTTTCAATTGTTGCGGGAGTTATCGTTGTGCTTCTTTATAACGATCGATCCTACAAAGCGCGATCCCAAATCCTTACGTATGTTCTTGTTCTTGAGGGGTTATTTTTAACGATAATGGCACTCAAGAGTGTTATCGACTATAGCCAAATGTGGGGATTCACGTATAAACGTTTATGGGGATACGCCGTTGTATTTTGGATCTTTGTCGTATTGTCTAGTTATGGTTATGCATTTTGGCGCCGTATCTCGCATTATCAATGGATTAAGTCGATGATCGTATTTTCGGTAGGAGTCTTGATTACGATCAATATTGTCAATTTTGATGACATCATGTTTCGTTACCATAAAGCCTCAACTTCTGATGGCGTTGATTATCAATATCTCGCCCAATTATCGAGCGATGCTCATGCGTATGATGAATTGATCAATTTAATTGGATCTGAGCTTAATCAATCCAATCTATCAGATGCTCGAAGATTTGCGTTACTTAATGCCGGGACCGAAGTCTTAAATAAAATCAATTACTTGAAGGATAAATATGATTCATACGATTGGCGTACTCTTAATATTTCGGAATATTACCAATACCAACAGGTGAAGGATCTTGATACCACAGGATTTGAACAAACGCTTGAGAAAAATGCTGTGGTATTTAAATAATTGTTTTGAACTTTTTTAAATAATCATCCAGATTTTGTTACTATTAGTGCTGTGGAACAGCTCAGAAGGGTTTCATTAATTGACCAATAAGCTAAGGTAGCGTAATTGTACTTTTAATCGTTGGTACTAGCATTCGGCTGTGGTCATTTTGGCAAATGCGTGACACTATTTCTGCCATTCCAGATAACTAGGTAACTGATCCCCCGATTCGGTTACAACTGTCCGCAATATTAGATGATACTACTAATCGCACTGTGACACCTTCGGGGTCATCTTGGAGACGCGTATCACTTGATGGATTCTCTGTTGAGTTGCCTGATCATTGTAATAACTAGTTCCTCCAAGGAGTTGACTCGAACGTCGGCGTAATTAACTGTAATGATTTTAGATTGATGTATGACTTTGGTCCCTATTCGGCATTGCCCTCAGACGTTATAGATTCGGAAACAGAATCGATCAGGGTTGACTCATATCAAAGTACGCTTATTCGTCCGGCTAGATATCCGGGTTATACTGCATTTTTTCTAGAAACGGATCCTCAAAATTCAGCTGTCCAATTATCAAATAAGTTACTTATTCACGGGTATGTTAATTCGTCCAGTGAAAATGAAATCGTACGCAAGATTTTTTTAAGTACAAAAGTCGACACATAAATCTATAGTCAAATTAGGAATAGTTATTCAAACCTTAGTGCATCTATTGGATTTAGCTTAGCCGCTTTTTGCGCAGGATAATAACCAAAGAGTAATCCAACTCCGGCTGCAACCCCTAAAGCAAGTCCAATTGTACTTAACTTCATAACTAATGGGATGTTGATAAGTGATGCAACTATAAAGGTCAAACCATATCCGCAGACAATACCTATAACTCCACCTAAAAACGTTAATACAAGTGCCTCAGCAATGAATTGCGTTAAAATATCACGTCTTTTAGCACCAATCGCCTTTAGCAACCCTATTTCCCTGGTTCTTTCGGTCACTGTTACAAGCATTATATTCATGATTCCAATCCCTCCAACGACAAGTGATATCCCTGCTATTGCTGACAGAAATGTTGAAAGAAGGCCGGTGACATTATTAACCGTCGAAAGTGCTTGCTTTGATGAAAACATCTGGAAATCTGCCGGTTGGCCTTCGGCTATCCCGTGAGCGCTTCGTAAAATCTGTTTTATATCTGCCTGAATTGATTCAACGTTATTCGGATCCGTTGCTATGATAACGATACTTTGAACATAATCTATCCCTATAACTTGTTTCATTGCAGTAGTTATCGGGATATACACATATTCATCGGGGTTTGAAAATGCGCTTCCACCTTTAGGCTCGGTGACTCCAATAATTCGAAACGGCTTATTATCTATACGAACAAGGGTTCCGACAACATCAGCTCCTTCACCAAATAATTTGTCCCGAATCGTTGGACCCAGAACAACAACACGACCTTGAGAATTGATGTCTTTATCGTCAATAAATATTCCTTGATTCATACTCAGAGTTTGTACGGTAAGATAGTCCGGTTGGATACCAAAAACTGAAGCATTTACTTTTTGACCATTAGCTGTAATTAATAAACGAGTACTTACTGAAGCCGATACTGCATCAATTCCACTTAATTCTTCAGATAATCGATTTGTATCATCCAGAGAAAGTGAATCCATATTTCCGGTAGATTCAAAGGCATCATCATTTGGTGAACCTGGTGCTACATAGATTTGGTTTACCCCAAGAGAGGATATCTGACTCGTGATTGACGCTGTGGCTCCTTGTCCCAGTGAAACAATGAGAATTACCGATGTTATACCAATAACAATGCCGAGCATAGTTAGTAATGTCCGGAGTAGGTTTCCGCGAAGTGCCTGGATTGCGGTAGTAAATATTTCAATAAAGATCATAATATTTGGTTAATTCTTTCGTCCGAGACAATAAGTCCGTCTTTTATTCGTACGACACGTTTGGTAAAGCGAGCAATGTCTTCTTCATGAGTTATTACGATTATCGTATTTCCTTGATTATTGAGCGTCTGAAAAAATTTCATAACTTCATGAGATGTTTTACTATCTAAATTACCTGTCGGTTCGTCGGCAAGCAGTATTGGTGGATTCATAACTAATGCCCGGGCAATGGCGACTCGCTGGATTTGGCCACCTGATAATTGGTTCGACAGATTTTGTGTTTTTTGATTAAGTCCGACTAATGAAAGTGCTTTCATCACTCTTTCTTGACGTTCCTTTGACGGAATATTACCGTACATCATTGGTCGTTCGACATTTTTATATACAGATGTCCGAGGCAATAAGTTAAACGACTGAAAGACAAAGCCTATTTGTCTATTCCTAATCTCGGCTAATTCATCGTCTTTTAGACTCTCGATCGATTTTCCGTTAAGGGTGTACGTTCCTTCTGAAGGCGTATCTAGCGCTCCCATGATATGCATTAAGGTCGATTTACCGCTGCCGGATGGTCCCATAATTGCGACAAACTCCCCTTTCTCAATCGTTAAATCGACGCCTTTTAACGCTTTGAATTCTTCTTCACCAATATCATAACTTTTATGGATATTCTTCAGTTGGATTAAAGGCTGGTTAATTTGTCGATGGTCGGGCAATCAAACCACCTCCATTAGTCTCTGGCTCGTTGACCTTTGTAATAATTTTTGTACCTTGGGTTACTCCTGATATTATTTCGGTTTTACTCCCATCCGTAATACCGGTTTTTATCGGTAAGTATGTAATTGTTCCATCTTCTTGCAGTTGCATTAGAGCCAAACCATTTTGATATGGTCTAACCGCAGACGTTGCCACCGTTAACGCTTGATCTTTACGCGCAACCTCAATTTCTACAACTGTAGTCATACTCGGACGGATACGCTTATCCTCAGCATTCAACTTTAAATATACTGTATAGCTAACAACTCCTTGCGTTTTTGTTCCAATTGTGTCGATACGATCAACATGTCCGGCAAACTCTTCATTGGCAAGAGCGTCTACGGTGATTGTTGCATTTTGACCAGGTGTTATTAGGGCCGCATCTACTTCATTGTATTGGGCTTTGATTAAAATATCGGTGCTGGGAAGTATGTATAAAAGTGGGGTGGATGCCGAGCCTACTGCGCTAATAGCGGTTGTGGTGGCCGAAACATAGTCACCCCGTCCGACTGTAAGGTTTGATATCTGTCCTCCTACTGGAGCGTTTATCGTTGCCGCCTTTAGTTTGTTTAGGTTTGTTTCTGCATTGCTAACCGAACCTTGCGCCGCTTTAATCGAAAGATCTGCATCTTTATATCGCTGTTCTGCTGTTGTTTTATTCAACTTTGCTACATCCCGAGTCGCATAAATGTTATCGATCTCTAACTGAGTGTATTGCTTTCCTGTGGCCGGGTTAATTTTATTATCTCCAAGGTGATTATTCATTTGAACGATCGCCTCTTCGGCATTGCGTAAATCTTTTTTAGCCTGTTCGAGTTGGATTTGGTAATTATATTTATTTTGTTCAGCTAAATTAAGATTTGATTGAGCGCTTAGTAAGGTTGTCTCGGCGGCTTTACGGTCATCATCAGTCGCGGTACTTTTTATAGTAAGTAATTTCTGACCTGCAGTTACACTATCTCCATTTTTAATGAATAATTCATCAATAACGCCAGTTATCGTCGCGTTGATCGGATACTGATCGCTGATGAATGCTTCACCAGATTCACTGACCGTTTTTACAATCGAACCAAGCTCTACAGTTCCAAAATCATACGTCGTAACTGGCTTGGGTCTACTCATATAGTAATAAACCCCACCACCAATTAAACCTGCAATTATTATCAGCCAAATGAGAATCTTTTTCATAGGGGTGTGTATTTACATAATACCAAGTTTTATAACTAAAAAGTATTGTTAGAAGTTATCTCGAAAAAATGAGGCCTCGATGAGTAAACACCGAGGCTTGGGTTATGACGGTATGGACGTCGCTTTAGTAGCAGTACGTCGTGCCGCCCGGGTTTCCCAGGTTGGTTGACCCGCTGGGAGGGCTGTTATCAAGGTGGCGCCAGTTAATTGGCCGTCGATATGCTTCATCGTACACAGGATCGATAGCTATCGCTCGGTGGCGCAATTCTTCGATTGGGGCAAGCCACTCCCGGTTATCGAAGATCCGCTTTGGACCGACGAAGAAATAGTCGCTATGGAGATGCTCCGGGTCAAATAGATCCTCTGCCGGAATGATCTGATCATTCCATTTGAGCAACGCTATTTGATCGATGCGGGCAACATCTTCGACCGTGCATAGAGCAAAGATCGGATCAAACCCTTGTGAGTCGAAAAACCAGCACACGGCAACGATGGCCGTTTCTTCTTCGACTAACGCAACGACCTGGCTAAATGACGTGACGATTCGCATAGCGATCTCCTTAAGGTGGTAGGTGCCAAAAAAAACAGCCCGGTATTATGTCAACAAACTTCCGTTTGTGGGCACAAGACTGGACTGTCTTATGTATGCAACCGCTACTGGTTTATATAAACCAATAGAAGCTAAATTGTGATTTCAATCATACCGGATTTATTTAGATTAGTCAAATGCTATGGGATTAAACGAGGTCCAATTAAGGACCTCGTCGTGATTAATGAGACTAGGACATGTCACTATAGACTATGCGTATCGCACAATCACATGCGCTGGGCAATGGATCGTGATTGTATAGGGCGGAGGTGCGGCAGTTATGTGCGCTTCCGTCATCCTCTCCCCGTCGAAGTTCGCGGCGATGGTGCCGGTGTTTATCCCGGCCACCATTGTAACGACGGCGTTGTCGGTAATAGTCACGGTACTCGTGATCTGGCTCTGTTCCTCGGGAACGAATGCTTTATTGATAAAAAGCACAGTTCCCGAAGTATCGACCCAGACGTGCTGGGTGGCTCCGGCGACTAGGATATCAATCGTATCTGAGTTGACCCTGGTGACCGCCGCTGTATTCAGCTGGTTGCTGACGACGATCATGCTGACCCCTAGATACGGGCCGTGCACCTTCTGGCGCTGATCCATAGGATGACCTCCGTAGATGCTTCCGAATCACCAATATTGGCATAGTAATTGTATCGTAGAAAATATGAAAGTCAAATGCTATGGGTTATGAACGGTATTGGCCAACTAAAATACCAAGATCAAAGACGTTTATTGTATTATCCTGATTCATATCACAACGTCGATCAAGTGCTGTTGATGAGGCGGTAATCGTCATGCCATAACGAGCTGCCAGAATTCCTAGATCAAATACGTTAACCACACCATCTTGATTGATATCAGCCGTTTGAGATGGATTTGTTGTTGGTGTAGGAGTCGGATTGGTCGAACTCCCTCCAATATCAAAAACAAGCGAAGTTACCGAATATGCCGGGAACGAATAACTTATTGAGGTTCCTGTAGCAGATACTGAGGTCGGTTGAATTTTAGCCAAGCTGTTGGTTACATCCATCGCATCAATTTTGATTCCATTAATCGTGGTCGTCGCTCCCGTGGTCATACTTGCATCAGAAATATTGGTTGGGTTATTACTCTTCATGGTGTATGATTTCCCATTGCTCACTGAGGTGGTAAACGTCATCGGACTAGTTACGGTATCTCCACTTAGATTTACACCCATCACATATAACTTATTTGGCTCTGATGTTTTTTTGCTCGCCCATACCGATAATGTACTTTCGTTACTTGTTGTTGTCCGAACCATTTGGTCTCCAAAATAGCGAGCGTACATGATATACGTGTAGTAAGTAGGTCGGGCATCGATGCGACTTGGGAAATCACCTGCATCTGGATATAGGAGTGAGTAGGCTTGCACCCCATACGCATCATACATAGTCACAAAATCTGTACCATTTGCTGCTAACCTTCCGAGTACATCGGCTAACCACAACGCCCCAATATGATTACCATTCATCGGGTTGTCATAATTACATGCATCGACATTTAATTCAGTTACACCTTGGTTCATTCCACCGGCTGGTGTTAGTACTTCTCGGTCCAAACGCGAAGGCATGAGTGTCGACCATTTTCGGACATACGCATTACGCCAAGAATTATCAGGAACAGTTGAATCCCATGTCCAGAGTAATGGATCGGTGTATGAACCAAGATTACATCCCTGATACCAATGCCAGGTCATTCCCTCCATCTGTCCGCCGTTATCTTTGATAAGTTTAGGAAGACTACTAAGGTTCGGGCTAATAATGCTGTTTGAGTCATCTTGTTGTATCGCAAAGGCTACCGCTGGGCCGCGTAATTTTATCGATGAATCCATTGCGATCATCGCTTTGTAATAAGCGGCAAATCTTTGTGCATAGACGGTTGGTGAGATGTTTGTGTCTTCGTTTAAGTCTAATTCATTTCCGAGCTCCCAATATTTAAAGCCGTATCCTTTTTCGCTATTAGTGTACTTAACCATATCTGCCCACATTGAAGGGTCATTGTTTGATACATTAACTTGAATCATCGTGTCGGCATTTACTGCTTTAGCAAATTTGGCAAGGCTGTCTAATTCGTCCGTACCGTAGTGAAAATAATACGTCATGCCGTTATGCGTCCATTCGGTATATGGGCGCTTTTGAGCTGATCGTTCAAATCCCACACTATTTGCCCATAATCCGCCTGCATATCGAAGTAAGCCTGGGTTAATTTCTTTGATGGCTTGAACTAATCCAGGTACTTCATTTACAAAGGGCTTACTTCCCCAGCTGTGCTCCCAGTTTACGAAATCAATTCCGCGCATGCCCGGTTTAAATTGAGCAATAGTCTGATTTGGATCGACTGAAACGGTAATTGTTGTTGCTGCTTGAGATTGTGAAGGTTTATTTATTTGACCAAATTGAGGAAGGGTTGGATTGGTTAGCGTTGCAATAGATAAAAACAATGCCACCGTTGTACTCGCGAACACTACGCTGATCCATGCTATTGGTGGCGCGGGTTTATTTAAATTCATCTGTAAATATAATAGTACTCATATTTAATTACGTCCAATAACAATTGATGAATTATTGTAAGCGTATAGTCACATTTTGAGTGACCATACGCTTTATTATGTATCTTGGTTTGTCTAAAAGAGTTCTTTTCCACCGAATCGGGCAAAAAGTCTTACCACGATATGCGCTAGTGTCGCTGCCGGAATTCCGACAACAATGAGCAGGCTTAATGAAGCAATCCATAATTCCACGTACGATGGAAATAATAGAAAGCTTAATTCACCCCAAACCGTTAAGAGTTGAGCACCGCCCAAAATCATGAGAAACCATGAAACTGGGACAATGGCCAATTCCCCAAGGGTGATCGGTCTTGACAGATCCCGCCAGGTCCCTCGGCGAGATTCGTACCGTATTCGAAGAGCGAGTACCGCCGAACCTTCGGGCGTTTCCGGGTGTAGAGACACGATAACACCTCCTCACATAAGGATATTCTGATATTTTAATACGTTATATAAAAAAGGCAATAGCTATAGGCTGGTTTGCGCATCTTTACATTTGAGTAAAAAATTCATACTATGCTTATACCCTATGCAAAAGGCCCCGATTCCTGCCAATGAAGCAACGCGCATTGCATCTGTTCATGCGTTGAATATTTTGGACACTCCCCCCGAAGAACGGTTTGATCGAATAACAAAAACAGCTACGAGTGTATTTCATGCCCCGATCTCAACAATTACGATAATCGATACTAGTCGCGAATGGTATAAATCATGCCAGGGTGTTGATTCTCAGGAGAAAGATCGCGCAATCTCTTTTTGTGGTCACGCATTACTTAGTGAAGGCGTCATGATAATTCCCGATACACTCAAGGATGAGCGGTTCCGTGATAACCCGATGGTAATTAGTGCTCCTAACATTCGTTTTTATGCGGGCGTTCCACTCTATGCCGCCGATGGTAGCCGTGTTGGGGTTTTTTGTATTAAAGACGTACAGCCAAGAACTCCTACCGACGAGGACATTGAAATATTAATGAATTTCGCAAAATGGGCTGAATTAGAGATTAACTCAGAAATGTTAAGCGTTGCTCTTCAAGAACGAACTCGTTTAGAGAAAAATTTACTGGAGGAAAAAAAGAAGCTTGCCGAAGAGAAAGCAAAGGATGAGGCGATCTTGCATAATATCGGTGATGGATTAGTTGTGCTTGATACTTCACGCCATGTAATCATGGCTAATAAAGTAGTAACCGAAGCTACTGGTTATTCAAATGATGAACTAATGGGCCAAATTTGGCCAGATTGTGTTACTCCTGTTAATGATCATAATCGGTCCAGCTCTGTTGAATCAGAAATGATAACCCGTGCGCTTAAACAAAAAGAAGGGAGTAGTACGCCCATTTATCATCCCTATTATTACACCGGCAAAGATGGTAAGGTTTTTCCAGTCGCGGCAACGGTTTCGCCTATACATATGTCGGAAGATATCATTGGTGTCGCAATCATTATTCGTGATGTCGCTAGGGAGATAGCGATTGATAAAGCAAAAAGTGAATTTGTTTCGCTAGCATCTCATCAGCTGCGGACTCCTTTATCAACCATAAATTGGTATACCGAGTTACTTTTAAATCAGAATGCCGGCTCATTAAACGACGAACAACGCACATTTTTATTAGAGATATGCAAAGGGAATCAACGTATGACTAACTTAGTGAGTGCTCTTCTGAATGTTTCTCGAATTGAAATGGGTACATTTTCTGTTGATCCGATCAAGTTAAATCTTCGACAGTTATTGCATGACTTAGTTGTGCTGCTTGATCCGTTTATAAAATCTCATCACGCTCGTATTAAAGAATCATATCCTGATTCATTGCCCGATATTATGCTTGATCAACAGCTTATGGCGATAATTTTACAAAATATTATTACCAATGCAATTAAGTATAGTCCTGATCAAAGTACGATAGACATATCAGTTTCTATCCAAGATCAAGATGTCATTATTGCCATTGCTGATCAAGGGATTGGAATTCCTGAAAAACAAAAAAATAAAATTTTTACCAAACTATTTCGTGCCGATAATGCTCGTGATGTTGAAGCGGATGGTACTGGTCTTGGACTCTATATCGTAAAGTCGATCCTTGATCATACTGGTGGATCGATTTGGTTTGAATCCAAAGTTAATAAGGGTACAACGTTTTATATTAAGTTGCCAATTAAAGGTATGCAGACAATAAAAGGTGTAACTTCGCTTAATTCATCATTATTTTCTTGATTGATTTTCTGGAGATATTTATAAAATTAAAAAAATGGCGCTAGAGGTGTTTCCTCTAACGCCATAGGTATTATGCGCTGATGACCGGGATCGCCCGGATGGGCAGATGCTGCGTCACCGCACCCTCGGGCGTGCTTTTGATCGTATAAAACACGATCGGCCTTTGCGCCTGCATCGGGACGACCATGATGACATACGTGCCATCACTGGCCGCATTCGTGATCGCTGATCCCTGCTCTTCGGGATTTTCTACCGCCAGTAGGGCGAGCATCCTGATGAGATGATCCTTTAGATGGTAAGCGAGCATCGAGGCATCGCTACCACACATATATGAAAACACCCCCGGACCATAGCCGGTTCGGTATCTGTCCATCACCGGACGAATGCCGCAAAATGTATCGCGGAATACCGTTAGGTCGTCGTCCACTTCGGCCAGGTAGGCTGATAGATCATCTACCGGAGGATTGGTCCAGTCTATAACCTCGACAAGCTGATTATCTTCGGCCGCGAGGGGCCGGAAGACCAGCATTGCCACCAGTTCAAGGTCGAAGAAAACCACGATCGGGATATACACCCCTGGATTGGTTTTCTCGGCCATCGCCCGGATGAAATCTTTTTCTTCGGGCGTTTTGCCGTAACCATCGAGGGCCATGCTACCAGTTTGGTAGAGCCCGATCTGGTCTAGCTCACCGCATTCATCCATAATGATCAGGATTTGCGGCCTGACTGAAGTGATGCTGCCGTATTCGAGGCTCGAGTCAATCACATAAACCCGATTGCCGCGGATGAATTCGACTACCTGGGCCAGATAGCTGTCCCGCGAAAAGGGCTTATTAGACGTGGTTGTGCTGTCCAATGGACGCTCCTTTGCCTATACTTCAAACGCGTGCTTATTATACTATATTATAGGTTTTTTGCCATGATGGAATTTGCGCAACCATTGAGTGTCTATAGATTATGTTGGGAAGAATACACTCTTCCCAACCAATTTTATAACGAATTATAGGCGATCTGCGCTGCCTGTACTCCTTGTACGCCCTTTGTTAACCCGACAAAACCGACCGGACTGTTAGGTGCGTCGGTTACTACCATGACTGGGTAGTACATACCGTGAGCGGTTTGGGGTATGAGCGTTCCGATAACTTTTAGAGCGTGGTAATGTCCTCCACTGATTAATCCATCGATGATGGTCTGCAGCGCGAAGAAAACCAACACCGTGCGCCCCGTGGCACTACTTCGAGCGAGGCAAAACATACCTAACCCGAATTGATCCAGACAGGCCGGATATCGACTAACCAGCGTTTCGAACTGCGTTATTAAGAACAGTTCATCTGCTGGAGTAACCATCTCCTCGAGGGTGGTACTGACTAGTGGGGCTTCGTATCCGTCGATGAGTTTATCCGAGCTGCTTAGTACCACCGGAAACTCTTGGTTATGCGGCCGTACTATAACAGCGGCCAGCGCTCGTCCTGCATCTTCGACAATGACTGGGATATACCATCCCGGAATATGACGTTTCGATAGTTGGATTAGATCAATACCTTCGAGATCTGATTGAAACAATGCCAGATCTCGACCGCCTATCATCCGAATCTCACATTGACATGTGGATCCATCGGTTCGACCACTTACCGTAAGTAGGTAGGGTGAGCCGATTAGTCCGATATGAGCAAGACTTACTGCTGCAACCTCGGTAAGTGATTCGGAAAGGAAACGCAACGTGTGAGCTATTAGCTCCTGTCGATCCGATACCTGATCGTCCATGATGCTGCTCTCCTACATGCAATATCTTCGTTCGGACTAATTATATAGCAAGGATGTTGTGTTCAATGGGTATGAGAGTTCTATACAATAAATTACTACATCAAACTATGTGTTGGTGTGTTTTACGGGCAGTGTTGTGGTAATTATGCTGCCTCTGTTTTATCTAATTTATCGAGCTTTAACGCTTTCACCCCAAAATAAACGATAAATGCGATGATCGTGAAGTCGATGGCTGTATTTACAAAACTACCCCATCTGATTTGTGCCTCGCCGATTGTTAGCACCGCTTCATTCAGACTTCCAGCAGCTCCTAAAATAAGTCCGAGCACCGGATTGATAATATCCTGAACGAGTGAATCGACTATTTTAGCAACTCCCCCACCAAGGATAAAACCAACCGCGAGTCCTACCACGCCTTGTTCACGAATGAAATCAATAAATCCTTTCATGAGTAATCACCTCCCCTTTTGTTCTAAATAAATTATACCAATTTGTTTATGAATAGTATTGCAAAAAAAAACGGCAGAGATTTCTCCCTGCCGCCGTTTGAAGTCGAAGCTACAAACTAGCCAGCGTCGATTTGTTCAACTGTAGGCGCTTCCCCAGCCTGGGGAACAATGAGACCGTAGAACAGTACCGGTCCGCCGGGGATATCGCTAACAACCATTAGCGGGATGTACCGAGTTGGGTCAACCCGGGTGACCTGCTCTTGGAATACCTGACGCGCAGTTGGGTATGTCGTCAGCACTTCCATCGCAGCTGCCGTGGTAGTGTAGTAGATGCCCCGTTGACCAGTCTTCAGGTACTTGATGAGGGTCATCATTCCCTCACCAGCTGAAGCCGCAAATTCTGGCAAGGCTCTAATAACCTCAAGCCAGTGTTCCCTGATAAACGCCAGGTCATCAGCAATCTCTGCTGTATCTGGCGGACAATCGAAGTCGGGTACTTTGTACCCCTCACACGTCACGACCTTGTCGGTTGGATGATTTGGCCGTACCACGAATGTGACGACGTACTTGCCTTTATGGATAAGTACGATCGGGACATATTGCCCAGGTGTGAACATCGTTTCGAGGCGGGTGAAGAAATCCGATTCCTCGGGGGTTTGGGGTATGGGCGAGATCGCAAGGGCGCTCATAAAGTCCAAACCAAATCCTTCAGCAATACCAGGTACCCGATCCATGATCAGTACCATGTTGCCATCGCCTGGATAATACTGTTGCCAATTGATTGTCAGTTGGCGGATTTTTTCAATCGCAGGCTCGATCTCCTGTCGAGCTTCTGCGATGTACCCTTCACGATCAAAACCCTGATCGTCCGACCGAGTGGTGTCGTCCATAAGGACAAACTCCTTTACTTTATGCGAATTCCGGCAGCGTTATTATACTATATTATGGGTTTTATTAAAGAGGTGCTGCGTTTGTATCATGTATACCCTTTGGCTTGGGTGGTAAACAGAGAATGATAGGTGCCGTTTTTTATCGCCATGAGCTGCCTATGATCACCTTGTTCAATTATCTTGCCCTTATCGACAACATAAATTTTATCAGCCATCCGTACTGTTGAAAATCGATGTGAAATAATAATAGTCGTCTTATCTTTTTGCATTTTGGATATCTTTTCAAATATCTCGTACTCGCCTTTGGCATCAATCGCCGATGTCGGTTCATCAAGAATTAATATATTTGCTTTCCGATAATATGCCCTGGCTAACGCGATTCGTTGCCATTGCCCACCCGACACATCAATACCATGAATGAAATGGCTCCCAAGCATCTGATTATATGTATGCGGGAACTTTTGAATAAAACTATCTGCACCAGCAGACTTTGCTGCATGTTGAATCTCTTTCATAATCACTTTTTGATTGATATTTCCGAGCTTAATATTTTCTTTTACCGAATCGGCATACCGATTAAAATCTTGGAAAAGAATACCTAAGTTTTTATGCCACGATGGCAGATCAATATCTTTGATATTCATGCCATTTATTAGTATCTCCCCTTCGGTCACATCGTACAGTCGCGCAAGCAATTTGACGAAAGTTGTTTTACCGGCACCATTCTCCCCCACAATCGCAATATCTTCACCGGGGCTAATTGTTAGCGAGAAATCCTTAAATACATTTGTACCCGAATTGGGGTATGCAAAGCTTACGTTTCTAAACTCGATAAGTGGTACATGCTTTGTCGATACCTTTGGTGCTTTAGTTTTACTGATAATTGTTGGCTGTAGATCAAGGAATGCAAACAAATCAGTCATAAACAGATTAAACTCATGAAGTTTTAATAAATTACGAAAAAACTCACGTCCAGCCGATATACATTCATTAGTCGTTTGAAGATAAAAAATAAACGATCCAACTGCAATCTTACTGGCTAGTACATTAAACAGCAGCCATGTTTGGATTCCAGCAATCGCAACAAACTCCACAATCTGCGCACCAATACCCAGCCTCATCTCTCGAGATAAGATGCGCTTCTGTTCAGCCAGGAAACTCGTAATTATGATATCTATTCTGTTTAATAAGTAATCCTTGAGCCCAAATAGTTTTACTTCTTTTATTGATCCTATACTGGTTAAATTATCGCGAGTGCTAAAGTAGCGTTTAGCATCTTCACCTCGAGAGTCCCAAATACCCCAGTACAATTTACTGCCCTCTTTTGAAACAAAGAATTGAGGAATAAGCGAAACGACAATAATCGGGGCGGTAATTGGCAGTACGACTGAAATAAGTATTACAGCTGAAATCAGACGAATCCCCTCGCTGGTCATTGAAAATAGCGGATTCATATAATTGCCAGGAATGTGCTCATATCCGATCTTTATCTTGTTAAGCAGTGTGTTAAACGTGCCATTCTCGAGCGTCGGAAAGTCGAGCATCGATACTTTTTCGTTGACTCGCATGATCATTTCGTGATGCCAGTCATAGAAAATAATACGTTCCACATATAAGCGCAACTTCTTGAATAGTTCAGTTAAGAAACCTCCAACTAAAAGAAATATAAATAGAATAGTTGCCCTTGAAGTTACGCTTGGATTATCGCTGATCATGGTAATTGTATCTATGAAACGTCCTAATATATAAACGCTTGCAATCGAAGTCGCGGGGGCGCCGATTGCTACCATAAAGATAAATAGTGTTTTTAACTTGCTAATCTGCCATTGAATACCCAGCGTGCGAATAATATTACGAAGTAATTGCATGGATTAATTTTTATCGTAGCATTGAAACAGCTATTTAGGAAAGACGGTGTATAATTTCCATGCTGATTGTAGCAATAGGATTTAACCTGGAGGTGCGCGGTGAGAATTCTCTTACCTGGTAGTGGAGATGTCCCCTCTCCATATGGAGGCCTACCCGAAGATATCGATTTCTCTCAGTTAGCCAAGACATCGTATATGGTGGAGTTCCCCTTTAAGGGGGGCATGCGCGAGCGGCTCTACTTGTATGCACAGCCCCAAATCGTATCCGTCACAGGGATGCATGCATACAGCCTCACACTGCAAGGGCTGCCAAGTACCGATATCGCCGGTTTTCTTCAGCTGGAGGATATCAGCTGGGAGGTTGTACCGGTACGAAACAATCAGGTCTTTTGCTGGGGAAGCGGCCTAATGTATACGTGGCTCGAGGTTTCCCACAAATTCGTCCTCGACCGTGCCGGCGCATATCCGGTGATCAAGTTGGTTGAATAATCGACCCCCTGACCAGCTTAACCCCTGGTCAGGGGGTTTTATTACCATTAATTTTTAAAACAGAAAGTGCTCGATAAATTAGTACGTAAATGTTAATGAAGAGATTATTTTTTTAATGATCTCTGTGTAGTGTTGATCTCGATTTTCCGATCCCAATGGGTAAAATGCTGCATTAATTACTAGATTAGTACTATTAGATCCATTTGCATTTGCAATATTACCCACATAGGCTGTGTATGAGTATACGATAAATTCATTTCCTGGAGATGATGTCGGACGATCTATGTAGAGAATAAAAGGATGCCCTTCGTATTGTCCTGTCAACTTTTGATCAATGTCGAGATAGATATCATTTGTTTCTATCTCTTGGGTGACATCGTCAAAAGAACGATTGGAAGATTGGGTCGATACGCTAAGGATAAATTCACGATTACTGGTTTGGTACGATTCCATGGTTGACGTCTTGTTAATGACTTGTAACTCAGAGGGGATTTTATAGGTAAATAAACCATCACCGGTGAAATTCGCCACGGTCGAAGATTCTGAATCAACATTATCTTGGGCTAAATTAATTTCTTGTGTCGAAATTGGCTGGTTTCTTTGTTGTAAGTGTTCATTTTCACCCGAAAACATACGAATTACTGCAAATATGAGAATAACAAATAGCATTGACAATGATATGGTAATGATGATTAACACTGGAGATTTTTTTCCCGAAATTAATAATTTAATTGAATAGATAGTTGCTATTAATAACCCGGCTGCTGGAAATATCCACCCATAGGTTATGACCAAAAGAATTCCACGCAATCCACCAAATACACCTAATGCAATACTAATGACTACTAAGCCAAATAGACTACTTGCAACGATAAAAATTGGCTTCATAGGATCGACGATATTAAATCCTGACGTTTTTTGATCAGACATCGATACGTTCTCTTTTATCTGCTTGTGAGTTTTATTCATAAGGAGTAGATAAAAAACAAATAGAGCTGTGCCTGTAACCAAGGATAACAGTGTAAATATTTCTACATGCTCAAACCGAAAGTTTTGGCTTTCTATTGAAGTTCCCACATACCCCAATAAGAACCAAACTATATAAAGAATAAAGAAAGGGAACACATATAAAATTAAACCTTTCAAAACTTTTGTTAACATTTCTATAAATAGATTATCCTAACGTAGAATAAATATCAACACACCAGATTCAAAGCGTTGTCAGTATATATGGTGGGCGATTCAGGACTCGAACCTGAGACCTCCACAATGTCAATGTGGCGCTCTAACCAACTGAGCTAACCGCCCTAATACAGGTTATTATACCCTATTGTTTCGACTGGACTGGTTGTACCTGGTGTTTGCCTTTCGGCATCAGCATGTTTTTTACTCGTAATATAAGATTTTTATACGCATAAAAAGCAGGTTTGGGCTTTCGGGCAAAGTTATTAGCGCGATCTATTTCGATAAGACCAAACTTTTTGTCGTATCCATGATTCCATTCAAAACAGTCAAACAGGGTAAAATACAAAAAGCCGTTCAGTTTTACACCTTGCTCTAAGAGCGATTCTACCGCCATAACTAATTCATGGAGTTTCCGTTCATGTTCGGTTACATCTTCACTCGCCATACCAATCTCGGTGATTAATACGGGCTTTTTATACTTTTGCTGAGTTCTTAGTACGGCTTCCTTTAGACTTTCAGCAGTAACTTTCGCATCATAAATAGCATCCGACCAAAAAGTATATCCAGATGGTTTTATCGTGGGTTTCCAGCCTCTCATTCCTAATCGAATTGGAATTGTTCCGTATACTTGAATTCCGATACTATCGACGGGTTTTTTAACAGACCGGTCGATTGTTCCACCAAATCCAAACGGTGGTAAAAAGTGATTGGACACTATTGATTTTAAGATCACATCATTCACTAAATAATTTGAGATACCGGCAATCATCTTCATGAATAGATTTGACGGTTCAGGTTTAATAAATCGAAACTGTTCAGCGGTGCTGATGTGTATGTGCGGGTGATACATTCGGATTAATTGTGCAACAATGTAATGAGATCGAATAAGATTGCGGACAACTGGAACAAATTTTATAAAATTTCGTTCTCCCGGAGGGAAATACTTAATGAGGTATCCAAAAGCTGCATTAACCATCATCTCATTCACTGGGGTTACCACATCGATATTTTCACCACATGATCGGAGAATTCTTTCAACAAATCGGTCAAAATAAATCAAGTTCTCTTTTTTGGAAAATCCGCCCATGTCGGCAAACCACTTTGGAACGACATAATGTACAAAAGTAAGAACGACGCGAATATTTCGTTTCTTTAGATCTGAAAGCATCTGGCAATACTGTTCAATCGCAGATTCGTCAAAATAATCACTTGAGATTGGCTGAACACGACTCCACTCAATCGAGGTCCGAAATGCATCTACACCAAGCTCGGATAGATGATCATGGTCCTGTGACCACCTATTCCAATAATCAATTCCCATTTCGTTACGATGTTCTGGATGATCCTTAAAGATATTTTTTTCAAATTCATGCCAATCTGACGCCGTATTTCCGCCCTCAATATGATATGAACTACTCGATACTCCAAATAAAAAGTCATTTGACCGGCTCATGGTGGATACTGTAATCCTCATAACGTATGTCTGTCAATGTAAGAAATAGATAAGAACGGGGCGATGTTTTATTTATTGTAATAACTCAATATTTTCTGAATTAATGCTGGTGATTATGGTCGTGATGGTGTTCTTGCTCGTCGTGAACATGAGGTTCTGATTTATCAGATGTGTTATCTTTTTCTACTGGGGAGGGTTTTTCACCTTTAGCTAATTGGCGCAAATAATTCATTACATCGCGCAAGGTTGCATTATCAGCAAAGAAATCACGGCGCTCTTTGGCTATCTCTCCAAGAATAAATCGAATCCTAAGATTTTTTTCGGCTTCTACCGTAAGCTCATTATGTACATCTTCGATTGTCTTTTGTTGTGAATTGAGAAAATCCTGATATGAAATACCGAGCTTCTGGATCGTTTCGATATGATGCATTAACAAATGATCTGTTTCTCCTCGTACCAGTGCATCAGGCAGCTCAAATTTAACTTCGGTTACTAGTGCATTGAGAATATTGTCTTCGAGATATTGATCTTTCTGCTCTGGGGTTAACTCGGGTGCGGGTTCTTCGACGTTCTCCGAATCTTTTTTATTTTTTTTGCCTTTTTCTTTGGCTTCTTTAATGTCTTTTGCTACTTCGATTGCGGGTTCAGATTTAGCTGATGTTACGGCCTTTTCCCATCCTTCTAATGAGATTTCGGGGTTAATGAACGTAAGAATTTCAATCTCGATCCCCTCTTCGATCGCTTTTGGCCAAATTACTTTGAGCGAATCTTCGGTGGTTTGTGCATCTTTTGCGGCGGGAATACTCACGCTTGGTTGCGTAATCGGGTTTAATTTATTTTCGATAATTGCCTGGTTGTAACCTTGGGTGGCGAGGATTGAAAGTGTTTCTTCGGCGAGTTTATCTGTTTTAACACTCTTTTCGATTAACGCTTTAGGTGCTTTTCCGGGACGAAATCCTTGGATTTTCATCTGTGGAGCATATTTTGCGACGACTTGGTCTCGAGCTGCTATTGCTTCATCGACTGATGCGGTAGCCGAAATGACAACCGTACCGTTCTTTTGGGTATCAACTTTAATTTGCATTCGATCATTATATACAGGTTGTACAGAGTTACCAACCGCTTCTGCAGGGATAATCTATAATGATAGTGCCAGTTTTTGTGGCGGATTAATCGTAAGGAGGCTTTCATTGAGCCAAGCGTCTCGGACTGTGGTCGTAGTCCTACCGACAATTCCAAGGATTCGTCGGTGGTATTGCTTTTTGTCGATCTGGCAAAAAGTATCTGGACATCGTCTTATCTGTCTGCCAGCACACGTGGATATACATCATCTCATGACATTTTTGACGATGTATCCGGACACGTCGGTCGTTGTTCTTCTTGATCCTTGTGATGATCTGTTGGACCGATTGGGCTCAGTGGTGCTTTCGAGTCCTATCTTAGCCGTACTCGACTCAGACGATGTACATGTCCGGTATGATCGACTTCCTTGTTGTGGTGGTCTGGAATGGATCTCCCTACAAGAGTTAGGCCCGAGCCTGGGCTGCTATACCGATGTGAATACGGCGATCGCAGAGATCGGCCCATCATTCTGCCACATCTGCGTCGCCTTGATTTCATCGCGTATCTGCTGGGCACGGTATGCACTACTTTTGGATCACCTTCAGGCTGCTGAAGGGGTCTTGGTGGTGCCGGTGCTCGATGTGAATGTGAATGAATTAGTTCAATTCGTCGCGGCAATGGAATGTTTTCCAAATTCTGTTGCTGTTCTGGAATTCGGACGTCGGTCAGCCTTACGTGAGGTCGGCCGAATTGTACCAGGGTCGACAAAGTTGATTCTGGTGATGGAGCGGGTTAATTATAGCGACGATTGGACCAAGCGCTATATACCACTCCTAAGCATGGGCCACGCGTTAGTTCCCTCCTATATTCCGGCAGGGCGTTTCGAAGACTCGGACGCATGGTATGCCGCATTGGGCCTTGTGTAGCTATAAACAATCTGGGTGTACTAAAATACATCCAGATATTTCCATCTATGGGTTTGATATAATATTTTTGCTTTTAACGGTGTCGGAGGGTCCTTTAACGGACATGTGGAGGAGATTATGTCTTCAGAACCTAGCCTTTCGCAGGAAGACCTGCATCGCTTGCGCTGGATGGGCTTTATTGCCCTAGCAGGCAGTGGTTTGCTCGTCTGTGCTTCAATTGCATTAATCGTCATCATGACGATATCGCGGATGGTTCCGAATTGGTCCCCTACACACATCTCGGATTGGGAAGGGATTGTGTTGACCTTGCTTGCATATTCGGCGATCTTTGCCCTTTGGGCCTTGGTCAATTTGTA
This sequence comes from candidate division WWE3 bacterium, assembly GCA_013335095.1. Classification (GTDB taxonomy): domain Bacteria; phylum Patescibacteriota; class 4484-211; order 4484-211; genus JAAXWF01. The sequence goes on along the minus strand of JAAXWF010000002.1, from coordinate 267,664 downwards.
TGCGGCGACTACTTTCAAGCCTATACGCTTTGTGGATGCACCGATGCCTGATCGAGGTCCTCGTGCGCCCGATAGTATCTGGAGCGATGGCGACGTGCTTGTGCGGCACGGGGTCAACAATGCCTTTGTCCCGGGACTTTACGGCATGGTCATGATCCGTCGGGGTGTATTGTGCTTATGGGCACCAACGGTGGGTGGACACCTAACCTATACAATTCTTGATTCAGCCGATCCGTCGATGTTTCGGTTGGCCGATGATCGGGAGATCCGCAAGATCTTGGGGTGGATGTTTAACACCAAACTTTTAACCCCGTTGGGAGGTGCCAAGGTTCATCCCGATGATCTAGCGTTTTTCCATGCCCATATTGCGCCTCAACTTAACGAGGAACTCGAGCGCTATCATGCTCCGGAAAAACTCGAAGACTGGTTCAGGGAGCTGCTAAAAGGTCGTACTATAACTACAAACTAACCAAGGCCTTTGCCTTATTTTTTGCCCTACTGTAGATCACATGCAGTAGGGCTTCTTTTTATATTATGGGTCTGATATAATAAATATGCTTTTGTGGCGAAATGGAAGAGGCCGTATGGCCAGGAGGAAGACAATGTCTTCTAAGTTCACGGAGGAGGAGCTCGACAATCGGTCAACCGAGGCCCATCGCCTGATGGCTGTCGGATCTCTGTGCTACATCGGTGTGCTGATCTTGATTAGCATACTGGGGCATGGCCGACACCTGATTGGGCGTGACGGTTGGGACGCCCTGTTCGTTGCGATCTTCTCGATGGCAGGAACGGCAGCGTTCTATAAAAGCCACCACCTCATCAGCGGGAACATCGCCGCGGTGCTCGACCAGATCAGCGAGGATCCGGCTCACATGCGGCCCCGAGCTGACGAGTGCTGGTCAGATGGTGATATCATCATCGCTGACGGTATTCGGGACCCGTATGCAATTAATGCCTACGGGATGGCCGAAATCCGATGGGGGAAGCTGCTCCTGTGGCAGCCGACCCTTGATGGGAAGATCAGCTGGGTTTGCCCCAGCCTTAATCCCCAAGCCTTTCGTCGGGTGACTCCGGCTGAGTACGACCAGATCATCACCTGGCTGGCCGATAAGGCGCCCGATGTGCGATTCAACGCTGATGGGGTATCCGAGCTGGATGCTCTGTTTGTTCGTACCATCCTCGCCCAGGCGCTGACCGAGCACGTCGAGTATCTCCGCGAGCGTGAAGCCGAGGAGTATCCTACTCAGGAAGACCCCACTCTGTGGGGGCCGGCTGCACAGGCCGAGTAAGTTCAAGACCATTGTTCGCCTAACTTGGACCCGCTGCACATCTGTGTGGCGGGTTTTTACTATTTACTCATAAAAATTATTACATTTGATATACTGGGCGCGTCTCTTTGTGGCGTGAGCAAGTGGCGATGTATTCAAGGAGGAAGACTATGTCTTCGGGGCAACGGTTGTGGAAGATTTTTTCTACCTTTCTGGTCGTGACTTCATCAGCCATTAGTGTCGGCATGATGATTGTCGCCGGAGTTATGGTTTTCGCTAAAACCATCGGTCAAACAATCCTCATCTATTGGCCTGACCAACTGTGGATTATCGATCTCCAGTATCGTCGTTCGGAACAAGTAGCAATGGCTATTGGTGTTAGCCTTGTTAGCCTACTGATTACCGTGATCCTCAGGGTTGAGATGCGTGATAATAAAACACGTACTACAACACCCGGTGACGATCTTTCACTCGATCCGGAATGGGCCAACGGTGATGTGATCTTGTTGAAGGAACCTTTTGAACAATGGATTCCAGGTAACTACGGGATCGTTGAACTACGCTTTGGCATCTTGCTCTTGTGGGGTCCGGCACTAAATGGTTGCATCAGCTGGACTGATGTGAATGATCGGCACTTTTTTGACTATCGTTTAGCAACTCCAGCCGAGCGAGTCCAGATATTAGGCTGGATGGTGAATCGGCCGCTTGATACGCTCTATGGCACCGAGTCGCCCCGCTACGCGCTGGATCAGCTATTTATGGATGAAACGATTTTTTATATGCTTGGAGCAATTACTCCAAGCGATGGTGCATGCAGTCTCACACAGGCCTAGTCTGCCTTGTTCTTACTCTCGTAATATCGACCCGTATCAAATTAAGATGCGGGTCATTTTTTATACAACTCTAACTATTATAGGTCTGGTATAATTAAGTTGTTCTACAATGCTAGACATCGGGTCTAGCCGTTTTATCCTGGAGGACATGTATGTCTACATCCATTACCCGTGGAGAGATGGCTGATGCCAATCTTTCGTCCGATGAAGGTCCCGGCAGTGTCTGGGGGTTTGTTGGGTACTTTACGATGGGCGTGGCCCTCGTAAGGCTCGTGGTGAGCTTCGTGTTCGTTGTTTTTCTTCGAGAGCCACTACCGGGTTGGATCCCGGTCGATTCTCTCGATCTTATTGGCATGGCGTTGTTCTCTGTCGGCTGCTTCGCGGCTAGCTGGCACGCGCGGATGGTGATGCGCCAGAAGATCGACCTCGCCCGGGGCGCTGAGGAGCTTTATCAGCGCAGCCGTGCCGTAACCATGGCATCTATGCGGTTCTCTGACGTCGAGTGGAAGCACGGTGACGTCATCGTGTATAAGCACGCCCGCAACCCCCTGGTGTTTGGATATCACGGGGTCGTGCAGCGGGTGCTTGGGCATATGGTGCTCTGGTCGGTCGATTACCAGGGCATTGCCGGGGTGTGCCCGGTCGAGATCCTCGACCCTAATCATTTCCGGTTGGCAAGCCGCGTCGAGCGGGACCAAATCATCGACTCGTTTGTCGGTGCGCCCGTTGTTGAGGGACTGGGGCCTCAAGTGGTGTTATTCTACCGGGATCACATCGAGCCGATGATCAAAGATCGGCAGGTGGTCCTTGGGATTCTTTCCCCTTCGGCTGCACAGTCTGTAGATCACCAGCCTGCATAAAGGCTGCAAAACGTAACGTTCGTGTAGTCAATCGCCTCCACCTGAAATATGGTGGAGGTTTTTTTATCCCCACTTCTTTTCCCATGGTGTATTATTATCAGTATTAACGTGTCGGCGTGGTTTTCTTATTCGTTGATACTGTTGTCTGTGTATGCAAACATTACAAAACGGAGCACGTAACGTCATCAAATTAACTCATTTTTCATCACAGGATCGGATGATTATTATTACTGATGATCATTCAGCTACTATTGCAACACAAATAGAAATAGAAGCAAACTTGATTGGAGCTGTAAAGCCAATACGCATAGAAGATTTTAGCAATCGTCCCACTTTAACCCTTCCTGATGCAATGATTAATGAAATACGCGAATTTAAACCCACGGTATCAATCTATGCAGCCCAAGGATTAGAAGGAGAACTCCCCGGTTTCCGACATCCACTATTGGACCTGCTCATTAAAGAGCTTAACTGTCGTCACGCTCATATGATTAATATCGATGAACAGTTAATGAAAGAAGGAATGAATGCCGATTATGACCGAGTTGCCGAAATAACAAACGCTCTTCATCAGTTGCTATTAACGGCGACATCAATTCGAGTTACTTCGAGTGACGGAACGAATATAAAAGCCATTGTTGACCCGAAAAAATATAAGTGGGTGGTATGTACAGGATCGATTGAAAACCCAGGTACATGGACCAATTTACCCGATGGCGAAATATTTACGACTCCGGTATCCGTCTCTGGATTAATCTCAGCTCGAGTTCTTGGTGATTACTTTGGCCATCAATACGGTATTTTAGCTAAACCTATTCATGTAACAATCCAAGATAGCCGTATTGTCAGTGCAACCCATCCTGATCAACAGCTTGTTAACGAATTCTTAAAGTATGTAAAAGCCGAAGCGAATAACGATCGGGTTGGTGAATTTGCAATCGGTACAAATATTGGTTTGGACCATCTAACAGGCAATTTATTACAAGATGAGAAGTACCCCGGACTCCATATAGCATTTGGACACCCGTTTCCTGATCAAACCGGAGCCACGTGGGATGCACCTGGACATATTGACCTTGTTTCACCAAATACGTCAATTTGGATCGGCGATAAGATGGTCATGGAAGAGGGTAAATTCCTATTGTGATGGCTGCATCATCGAATGAAAAATATTCTGCTAAAAATGGTATCTACGCTGTCTGGCTCGTGTGCGCTGGATTATTCATTGTTCTTAGTTTGTTAACCAATAACTCCTCTGAGGATACAAATTTGACTGATCTACGGGCCGATAATGAACATTCTAGCGATATAACTCCCACTACTATTGTCCGTCAGTCTTCACAGTCCGTTGGTTTTCGCGATCGCTACATTGGATATGATGATATTTTTGTTGATGGCCACCCATACCCTTCTTCTATTATTGATACTCCACTAGACCAGTTGATTGGATTGCGTTGTTCAACGTTTTATACCACGCTTACAAATCACGAATCAGGTGCAAAGTTTACCCAATTAAATCCCTATGCGGTTTCGGATACTGCCGTCGAATCCGTTTCACCTGATATGGTCATACACCAGGCCATAGAAAAATTGGACCAATTAACAAGTCAAAGAAATGAAGTGAATGGCGCTATGTATTGTCGGACAATAACCGGCGATTCGCTGTATGTTCTGCATACGGGTTTAGCCGCTTCATCGGGTCTGACTCGAGTATTTTTTGTCTATGAACATAATAAAAACGATCGTATTATTGGACAGATCGAACAATTAGTAGATGAACTTCCTTCATTTTCTTGTGCCAAACCAATCCAACTTACAACAAACGGTACGTTAACCTGGCAATGTGATGGGGGAAATCAAGACCGCTCATCGATCTTTTTGTACCAAATCAAACTAGATAATAATAACGCTACCGTTGTCGCTTCGTGCGTAACTTCTGCAAGTGGTGAATCTAAAGAAACCATATCTGACTGCACGGGACTTGAGTAACCTGAAATTTAGTTTTCCCTTGAAATACCCGGGAATTTGTTGTATCCTACAACCGCGTCGAGTATGCTAGAGGATTATCCCTCAATAAGGCAAGGAGCATGAGAATGCGCATGCGGCTAATCGGAATCCCACTTCTGGGATGGTTATTCGTAATGGCTTTGTGTGGGTGCGCCGGCATCGTTCCCCAATCTACACCTCTTCCTTCGTCACCAAAACCAGCATCTTCTAAGGTCATTCTATACACCTATGAAGGTGGCCTCCCTTTACGGGAAACCTTCAGTAAGATGACCTATCAAGAGGGATCAGCCAATCCCCAAGTCGGTGATGCTCGCGTGGCGAGTGATGATGCCATGTGGGTGTTCGGATACGCGGCGTGGCGGTTCTACGATGATGGAACAATGGAGTTTGAACCTCCGTTGCATCTTCGCTATGACCTGCAGCTCTATCCACTCAGTGGGACCTGGAAATCCGAAGGATCTGATAAATATCGCTTTACGGCGACTAAAACAATCAATCTCACGGATATCTCGGTGACCATGACCATCGCAGGGACGGTTAACCTGAAATCTTCGGTGGTCGAGGTGATATTTACCAAGCAGGTAGATGCACGGACACCACCATCTCAGAAGGACTTTGAAGTCCACTTCAGCGAGGATCTAACCATCCCTGAAGTACAGTAGCCTTTTTTATAGATTGAACTTCAGGCCGGTGAGCATTATGCTTGCCGGCTTTTTTTACATAGCACGCAGTCGTTTAATCCGCTCTTCAATAGGCGGATGAGTCGAAAAGAGGTTAAACAATTTTTCATTAACACCTTCAAATGGATTGGCTATATATAGGTGAGCTGTTGCGGTGTTTGCATTTCGTAGCGGTTGACCATCAGCTTGAATTTTTTCCAAAGCTTGGGCTAACCCGTCTGGGTAGCGGGTTAAAAGCGCACCACTGGCATCGGCAAGATATTCACGTTGTCGAGATAGCGCCATTTGCAATAATTGACCAATCAGCGGGGCTAAAATTGCTCCGATTATGGCAAAGATTATCATCAATCCCCCACTCCGACCTTCGCGTCGATTATCATCTCCGCTAAACCACAATGATCGCATAAACCATTCGCTCACAAGGGCGATTATTCCAACTAAGACGACCGCGATCGTCATTGTCAAAATATCATAATTACGAATATGCGATAACTCATGGGCGATAACACCTTCTAGTTCCATATCATCAAGTTTTTGCAGCGCTCCCCGTGTTACAGCTACTGAAGCATGTTTGGGATCCCTTCCTGTGGCAAATGCGTTTATCGCGGTATCTTCGATTACATAGACTTTGGGCATGGGTGTGAGTCCTGCGCCAATGGATAGATTTTCTACCATTCTAAAAAGTCGTTGTTCTGTCTGTGTACTGACCTCCCGAGCGCCACTCACTGATAGTGCTAACTTATCGGAGAAATAATAGCTAAAGAAAGAGCTACAGATAGCAAAGACCGTTGCAAAAATAAATAGCGTATATCCATAGTCTAGTGCTTTTCCAAATATAAAGCCGAGTCCGGCCACGACTACTATGAATACGGTGATAATTACAATACTTCGGGTTTTATTTTGACTGATCTGATCATATATGTTCATACGATTTATTATACATATTATGCGGACATATAGTACAAATCTTTACTTATATTTTGCTGAGAGTCGATGTGTCGCTCTGTGTAGTAGCGCTCGATCGTATAATTGAACCCATGATTGATCCTCTTATTGAAAAAGTACTGAAATACCATCCCACCGCTAAGATCGATTTGATTCGTCGGGCGTATGCGTTTGCTGATGCGGCGCATGTCGGACAAAAACGTAAAGTCGGTTCAAGCTTTATTGATCATCCGGTGGCAGTGGCAAACTATCTTGCAGATATTAAAGTCGATTCGTACACGCTAAGTGCAGCGCTACTCCATGATGTCCTCGAACATACTGATATCACTAAAAAAGATTTAGAGGAAGAGTTCGGCGAAACGGTGGCTGAGCTTGTTGATGGTGTGACCGGGTTAAAAAGGATCGCCACACATAAAGGTGTTCTCGCCTATCGGGAAAATTTGCGTAAGCTATTCTTGGCCAGTGCCAAAGATATTCGGGTGATACTGATTCGTCTAGCCGATAAATTACATAATCTAGAAACGGTTGATGCGCTGCCGATAGAAGTTCAGCATCAGACTTTGGAAAAAATTTTGGAGATTTATGCTCCTCTCGCCGAGCGTCTTGGTATTTTCCATTTAAAACGTAAGCTTGAAGATGGTGCGTTTAAACGTATGTATCCTGATGTGTATCAGCAAATGGATAATTATTTTGTTAAAACGTACGATGAGCGTGAGCAGTTTATTCATTACATGACGGATGAACTGCACACCTTGATGGATATTAACTCCATTGAATCCTATGTATATGGACGGATTAAAAATTATTACAGTATCTATCGGAAATTTTCCCGTAAACATACTGCCGGTGAAACGATTGAGGATTATTTAGATCGATTGCAGGATAAACAAGCGTTTCGCATCATTGTTGGTTCGTTAGAAGAATGTTATACCGCGCTTGGATATGTTCATCAGCGCTGGCGTTCGAACCCAAAGGGTTTTGATGATTATATCGCCCGCCCAAAGCCAAATGGATATCGGTCGGTGCATACGTCAGTTTTTGTGCCTGAGCGAAATGATCATGCCGAAGTCCAGATCAGAACCCGAGAGATGCATCAATACAACGAATTTGGTCCCGCTGCTCACGTTATTTACAAAGAGCTTGGGCATAGTATGACCGAAGCGCCGGAAGATCGGATTAAATGGCTGCGAGATTTGGTCGAATGGCAATCCGAAATTTTAGAAGATCACGAGTTTGAGGCGGCTTTAAAATTAGATTTATTTGGAGACCGTGTATTTGTGTTTACTCCAAAGGGCGATGTAAAAGACATGCCCAAAGGCGCCACGCCGATTGATTTTGCCTATCAAGTGCATACCGAGATCGGTCACCATTTGAGCGGGGCGAAAGTTAACGGCAAGATGGTTGGGATTGATTATGAGCTCCAGAACAATGATGTCTGCGAGATTATTATTTCACCTACTCGAAAATACCCAAGTTCGGACTGGCTGCGTATCGCCAAGATGAATAGTACTAAAAACCGGATCCGCAAATATTTAACCGAGCATCATATACTGTAAGAAGGCGACGCCATGCTAAAATAAGAGTGCTTTTATGTGCCGGAGTGGCGAAATGGCAGACGCATCAGCTTTAGGAGCTGACGGGGAAACCTGTGGAGGTTCGAGTCCTCTCTCCGGCACCAGCAAAATAGTGTATTATAACGATTATTATGCGAAGAGTTACCGATATCTTTTTAGTACTGTTCTTTTTATCAATCACCTTTACCCCCCACGCCCATGCATATCTTGATCCAGGAACCGGGAGTTATCTAATTCAGTTATTAATCGGCGGCGCAGTCGGCGGCGGATTTCTAATAAAAACATATTGGGCTGCTCTAAAAGAACGTTGGTCTAAGCTGTGGAAGAAAAAACAACCAACTCAAACCTCGTCAGATAATCATGATTCCAAGTAACCATCCCGCATCTTTTCGCGATCCTTCCGGATTTATTTTTTCAGAAAACGGTACGATCTATCGCCAAATAAACCACTCGTATCAACATGAGTTCGATATGCTGATAAACAGCGGTCTGTATGATCGATTGGTATCTGAAAAACTCCTTATCCCTCATCAGGATTCAACTCATGCACCGCTCAATGATCAAGGATATAAAGTCATTGAGCCAAATAAGATTTTGTGCATTACCTATCCATACGAATGGTCATTTCAAATGTTAAAAGATGCAGCCATGCTAACGCTAAAAATACAGCAAATAGCCCTGGAATATAACATGTCATTAAAGGATGCGAGTAGTTATAATGTCCAGTTCCACCAGGGGAAACCGATCTTTATCGACACCCTCTCTTTTGAAGAATATACCGAAAAACCATGGGTCGCCTATAAACAATTTTGCCAGCACTTTTTAGCACCACTCGCGCTCATGGCAAAGGTCGATCTTTCTTTAAATAAAATGCTCGAATTTAATTTAGATGGTATTCCACTCCAAACAGCCGTTGCAATACTACCAAAGACTTTTACCCTCCGACCGTCATATCTGATTCATTTATTTATTCATGCCTACATTCAACGATTGTATTCTGACTCTAAAAAAAGTTCTGTCGATCTGAATAAGGCTTTTTCTCTCACTCAAATGAAGGGGCTAATTGATAGTCTTACGAATGCAACTGTAAAGATATCACTTCCTAACACTCAGACTGAATGGGGCGATTATTATGCCAACACCAACTACGGCGATGATTCTTTTGAAGAAAAAAAGAAGATCCTTGTTCAGTTATTAACCTCAATCGAGCCGGGATGTGTGTGGGATATTGGTGGCAATACCGGAGTTTTTAGTCTACTGGCTGCCGAGCATCATTCATTGGTATTAAGTAGTGATATTGATCCGCTGGCTATTGATCGAATGTATTCATATATTCAAAAACAACACGTTCAAAATGTCGCTTGTTTTATTTCTGATATAACCAACCCTTCGCCGGGAATTGGCTGGATGAACAAAGAAAGATCGCCGTTATACGAGCGTGTTTCGGTCGATACTATACTAGCCCTCGCTCTAATTCATCACCTGGCGATATCAAATAACCTCCCGTTTGATCAAATCGCGTACCAGTTTAGTCTGATTGCCCCTCAACTTATTATCGAGTTCGTGCCAAAAGAAGATACACAAGTCCAACGTTTATTAACTACCCGCAAAGATATTTTTAACCAGTATTCGCAGGAATCTTTCGAAGAAAGCTTTGGAAAGTTTTATACGATCTCGCAGTCTGTTGCTATCCCGGGTACCGTACGTACGTTGTATAAAATGGTACGTCGTAATTTAGAATAACTAACGTTGACAGGTATCTACCTGTTCAGTCATTATGAGTATGATGATATTTCAAAAAAATCGAGGATTCACCACTGTTGAGTTTGCGGCGATTGGCTTTGCCATTTTAACGTTTGTGGCGGCGGTCTTTTTTATTACCCGCGATGCATTAAATATTGAGAACGAAGATGATGACATGGTCAGTCCAACACCAACAATGGCCGTTAGTCCAACCCCAATTAATCTACAAACATGGAAAACATATCGTAATAATGTTCACGGTTATTCCGTCCAATATCCACCGGAATGGGAATTAAATATTGATCAGGCAAATAATGTCGAAGATTATCAAAGCGAATCTTGTTGCAACACGGCAAAGGTCACCATCTCTAACGGTGGTGCGATGTGGGTATTTTATGTGTCCCCGTTACTAACAGGTTACAACGCGTACGTTGATGATCCGTCAATCTGTTCCTGGCCTGAATCAAGTCCCGCACCAGATTCTAATGTGTGCGGATCTTCGATTGATGGGCAGCAAAATATTTTAGGATTTACGGTACAAAAAAGACGCTACTATGTGACCAATACAGATGAAACCTATTACGTTGAGTATGTTGAACCAAATTCGCCTGGATTTGGAACGGTAAATAATATGACTCAATATCAAATTACCTATATAGGAACGAACATTGATGCAAACTTGACTATTTTAGACCAGATAACCCGTTCATTGAAATTAATGCGTTAGCCCTATAGTTTTATTTTGTTGGATTTTCTTGTATAATCAAAACACCAATTTGAAGGGCCTCCGGGCCACTCTTGGAGGGGAATCTTTCCTCATTATCGGGAGGGTCTTATGACCAAGCGCGTGATTATGGTGACGGGCAATCATCAGGTCGTCACGAACGGCCAGCCCGTATCGGGGGCCGCAGCCGCTGCTGTGATGGCACAGGTTCGGGCTAGCCTTGCTCGGGCAGGCATCACCCCCGGGCAGCCGCCCGTCGCTCAGGATGCGGCGAGTGACTTGAACATCGTAACCGCCTCAGGAGTGGAGGTTCACGTTCAGGGGCGCGGGAACGTGGTCCATGTTGGGCCAGTCCTCCGCATCAATCGAATGGTAGCTGGTCGCAACATCAACATTACGACCGGCGATCAGACGATCGTCAACGAGGGGTAGTTTGCCCATCGGCCGTAACGCCAGCATGCTCAATGACGAGTATGCTGGTATTTTTTTATCCATTAATTATTTCTCCACCATTGGGATGTAGTACTTGTCCAGTCATATAACTTGAATCCTCCGAAGCTAAAAATACAAAACAAGGCGCTATTTCGGTTGGCTGGGCGGCTCGCTGTAATGCTGTATCTGATCCAAATGACTCTATTTTTTCTTGTGGGAACGTTGAGGTAATAAGTGGTGTCCAAACGGGACCGGGTGCAACTGCGTTTACTCGAATCTCTTTTGCTGCTAAATTTTGGGATAACGAACGTGTAAACGCGACAATCGCCCCTTTTGTCGCTGAATAGTCAATTAAATGACTGCTCCCACGATATGCGGTGACCGAAGATGTATTTATAATTGAACTACCCTTAGAAAGATGAGGAATAGTCGACTTTGCCATGTAAAAATATCCAAATACGTTAGTGCGAAAAGTTTTTTCGAGTTGTTCTTGAGTAATATCTTCCATTTTTTCTTGAGGATGTTGTTCTGCGGCATTGTTAATTAACACATCGACATGCTTATATTCATGCAGTATTTGTTCCAGTGCATATTCACAAAAATCTTCTTGTCCGACATCTCCGTTTATCGTAAGGCAGTGACGTCCGAGCTCTTCAATCATCTGTTTAGTTTCTTGTGCATCATTATTTTCGTTTAAGTACACAATGCTGACATTCGCTCCTTCTTGGGCAAACATTATTGCGGCAGCACGTCCGATACCACTATCTCCCCCCGTGATAATTGCAGTTTTATCTTTGAGTTTGCCCGCCGCTTTATAATCTTTTTTTATTGATTCAGGCTTGTCCTTCATATTTTCTTGAATTCCTGGTGGAGTTTGTCGAGACTGTTTTTCCATTTTTGTACTGTAAAAAAAATATATTTGAAAAAAATATGCGGGGTGTAATAGAAAAGTAAATGCCAGACGATATAATACCGCCTGGCTTGATTTTTAGGCACTGGTGTCGCTATTGGCACTCCCGATCTTCGGTATGATCACGAAAACCAGGAACAGGCCGTACCCCATGGCGAGGAGTTGAAACACCCCGTCGAAGAAGATACTTTTGCCTAAACCGCTGAGTCTCATTACCTCGCTGATTGAGGATGTCACCCACCAGCTTGCGGTCAATAGTGCCGTTATTGCTACGAATAGACGTGTTGCCGCAAGGCTGAGGGACGGTAGGGCGGGGAGCTTTTTCCATTTAAACAGAAGAAAAGACACCGCGTACCCAAAACAGATGACCCTCACAATCAGCATCAGCACGTAGGCCAAGCTGGCCATAAATCCATTAATGGGAAGTTCAACGGCGGGCCGCCAGAACCATCCCAATGGACCATACGGGCTTATGAGGAACGCCACGATCGCGATTCCCCATGCAGAAGCATGGAAACGACGAATTGATGATTCGTGGTATCCAGGCATTGCTACCGACCTCATAGCGAAACCTCCTTGGCTGTACCTACTTGCCAACACTGGCAGGTCAGGTATTCGAAACTCGAATTCCACTTTTTGTCGGATTCGACTCCTTTCTCTACCAACGCAGGCTCGTCAGCAAAAACATAGTATACATCTATCTGTAATGGTAAAAAAGATTAATACCGATTGACCGTAATTGAGGACATGCCAGCTTTTATATGAATAAAGATTTTCTTTTCTGCGGATTCAAAATTATCGGATTGATAGGTTTTTTCATTAACCTGTGTAAAACCATTAAATTCGTTATCGGTTAATCCCGTGTCGGTCGTGATTTGAACCCCAGCTATTTGAGGGACTTCAATATCGGTTGATGATGCACCGGTTTCTATTGTGACTTGAGCCTCTTTTGCGATACTTCCGAGTCGTAGATTCACGTCTGTTGCGCCAGATTTAAGTGTTAGTTGCTCTATCTGAAGGTCGCTAAAATCAAACCGTCCTTGGGCTGCTCCAATATTTGCATCGATTCTCCATGCTGGATTTGAGTTGAGTTTTACATCTAATGTATGGTTTTGAGGACCAAGCTGTATGTTGGGATTATCAATATGCAATCGAAGATCGGCATTTGTGGTGGTGAGGTCCTGATCCAGCGTATAAGCACCAATCGTGGATGTTGCCTCTGCGGTCATTAATGTGTCTGTTCCTGATGACAGCGAGATATCGCCTGCTCCGCTTTCAATCTTTAATGATGCGGTTTGTATTGACTCATTATTTTCTACGGTAAATTGTTGATGATTGCCTGTTTGGGTGGTGGTGAGGAAATCACGTGGATCAAGTTGCCCGGTTACTGTTGCTACATAGCCGACACCGACAACGATGATCGTGGTTAATAACAGGGATATTAAGAGTCCGTAGGCATTCGGGAAAAACGAACGAATGCCTATAAATAGAATTATCGCTGGCCATAAGCGGCTGACTATCTCCCAGTTAAGATGAAAAATGTCTAAATTGGAGGCGAGCACCAAAATGCCTACGACAATGAGTATTCCGCCAATGACAATATTATTACTTTTCATGATCGTGTATTGCTGTTAAGGATAAATGATAATCCAATTGCAATCAAAATGATTGGCCATAATTGTCCAATATGAAAATTGGGAATAGTATTTTGGGCTAAGAACAATAATCCTACGATAATGAGTATTAGGCCAAATCCATTTCCTCGGTCGGATGGATTTTTAATTAGTGTTGGTCTTACTACTTCGGTAGATGTAGTTGACGTTGTGCTTGTATCGGTTGTGGTCGGTGCTGTGACTTCTGCGTCGGTTTGAGTCTGGTTCTTGTTTTCTTGTGGCAGCACGTATGGTTCTTCAGGGACAATTATCCATAAGATAATATAAATCCAAAATCCTGACCCACCACCAAACATCGCGGCAACAAAAAATAATCGAACTAATATTGGATCGATGTTGAAATACTGAGCTAATCCGCTCGCTACCCCGGCAATGATTCTATTGGTTCTGGATCGATATAATTTACTCTCCATATATTTATATGTATTAGCACAAACCAACTTTTCTGGCAATGATTCAAATAAAAATGCCGCCATGAATGTTTACATGACGGCGGTTAGATGTAGGGAACCCGCGCCGGATGTTGCCCTGATGTGTTCATTGATCGCATCCTGCCTGTAAGTACGCTATCCAAAGCGCGACCTGAAAATCGTGTTTGCGGATATTGCGTACTTGAGTTGCCGACAACCGTCCTGACTCAAGTGTGCGGATTACTCGATTAAGCCGAGCCTTGGCCCTCCTGAGTTTTACCGCCCCCATGGAAAGATATCTGAAGGTATGATATTCGATTTCTTCAGACGTCGCATCCATTGAGCTGGGATTGATAATCTGCCGCTCTACCATGCGAAATGTCTTCTGCCATAGTATTTCGGCATCACGAACGTGTCTCCATACTATTTGGAGCCGTCGTGTTTCTTGAGGGGTTATAGGGATAGCCCCGTCAAGATAGATTACCTGTCCGTGTTTTACTTGTCGAAGTGCGGACATTTGGGCCTTACTAAACGCTATGCTTGAATGGTAAAGGATCAACAGATCCAACCGCAACTCAAGCATCAGCTTCCTCGGTATCCAGATCGATGCGGGCTCATCTTCCTCCATGCGTGTCGCCAGACAGAGCCTGGAACTCGAAGCGTCTGTGATCATCCAGATCACCTCCTTTATGATCTGATAACCGTATATTCGATTAACTGGATTGTACTATGTCCATGTAAGAAAATCTTAAGATTGTGTGTTTTATTATTTGGCTTAAATCCACCAAGGCTAGTGCGCCTTAACTACGGGTAGCTCCTCCCAATGTGTGGTATAGCGAGGTGATCGTTGATCTTGCTTCATCTTCCAGTCCCTTTTAATGCCAGCTGCAGCACTGTGAATAATATGATCACCCCACGCCTGATTAATGGTATCGACGCAGGACATAATCTGGGTTCGTTTTGAAATATTTGGTGATTTGGTAAAAAGATTTAACTGAATCAGGTCGGATGAGGTGATGTGCTGGAGTCCCACAACTGCTTTTTTATACCGATATCCCGGGCGAAATATGCGAGTAAGTCCGGTGAGAGCATGGCGAATAATTTCGGGGGTGTAATCGGTTGGTATTGGCAACGGAATGGTAATGCTGTTGGAATATTGCGGGTCATTATTATTAAATCGATTTGTGGTGATGTAGACACTTACTGTTGCTGCGATGGAATTCTGCTCCCTTAATTTTTCAGATGCACGTGAGGCATATTGTGAAACAGCCTCTTTCATTTCTTTGATATCGGACACCGGCCTTCCAAATGAGCGCGAGCTGATGATCCCTTTGCGTGGACGTAGTTCTGGTTCTAATCTAAGACACACAATTCCCTGAAGCTCCAAGGCCGTACGTAATCCAACGATTCCTAATTGTTTCCGAACCCATCGATCATTTGTTTGGCGTAATTGCTGAGCAGTATAAATGCCATGACGCTGAAGTGTTTGTGACCATTTCCGCCCGATCCCCCAAACATCCCCTACTTCAAGTTTTGAGAGTAGATCTGATTGAGTACTTTCCTCTAGAAGTGTTAAAACATTATTGTGCCCAGCTCCCTTTTTGGCTAATTCCGATGCAGCTTTGGCCAGCGTTTTTGTTGGGCCTATCCCGACGGATACCGGTATCCCTGTCCATTGGTAAATTGTATTCCGAATAGTTTCTCCATATTCTTGAAAACTTTGATCAGGTATCTCGTCGAGGCAAATAAATGCTTCATCGATTGAATAGACCTCAATTTGAGGCGCAAACATCGAGATGATTGAAATAACCCGCTGAGACATATCTCCGTATAAAAGAAAGTTTGCCGAAAAAACGGTTACCTGATGTTGTTTGACGACATGTGTATGTTCAAATAATGGTGCCCCCATCGGTATTCCTAATGCTTTGACTTCGTTGGACCGAGATACGATACATCCATCATTATTTGAAAGGACTAGTACCGGCTTGTTCCATAAGCTCGGATTAAATACCCTCTCGCATGAAACAAAAAAGTTATTACAATCTATTACCGCAAAGATCGGTTTTTTCATGGATTTAAACGCGATGAACAACAGAGGTCACCGTACCCCATACTTCAAACTGGTCTTGGTCGGAGAGATGGATTGTTGGTCGTCGGCTTTTATTTGCGACTAATAAAATCCCGTTAGAAGTCGTTTTCATTGTTCGTACAACTAGTTCACCATTGAGTGCGGCAATGACTACTTGATCGGTCGATGGCTTTGTTGATCGATCAACGATGAGGATGTCGCCCTCGTTAATCCCGGCATCTTCCATAGCATTTCCTTCAACCCTAACAAAAAATGTCGCCGCCGGATGCTTTATGAGCAGTACATTTAGGTCTAAGTTCCGCTCGATGAAATCACTGGCTGGTGAAGCAAATCCGACTGCCGCACGTGATGTTTTACGGCGTGGTGTATGTGGTTGTAACCGTTGCTTTGTTGGTAGTATTGGTTGAGTCATCATATGTAATTCACCCCCTGTTATTTCTTTGTATTGGTCGTTATTTGTCTACTTGGTTGTTGTACATTTTAGGCAGGTGCGCACCCGCTTGATCACTGTCCTTTTATCTTTATGTAAATCAGTGTAAATGATTGGATAATTAAAGTCTAGGTGTAAAGTTGTCTACTATTATTCCCAGCTAATACAGTCAGGTTGGGATGGTATTTGAATTTCGTTTGCTAACGGCTCTACAGCACAATCTGGCCCTATGCATCCATAAGTTCCTATTGTAGTGTTACCTTGGGTGCAGGTTGCTTGATTTATTATTGCCGGATAATCAGAAAACTGTTCGTCGAATTTGTCTACCATTGTTGGATTTGTATTACCACAGATTTTTCCAGGTCTTTCTTGAGTCGGATATTTAACCGCGGTTTCATATTGATAATTAACCATGAGGTTGTTTTTGATATCAGTAAATGGTGCCTGAAAATCTTTTTGGGCGCCAATTCGTATTGTCGCTCCAAGGAGAGGACGTTTTGAGCTGTCTCCTATTTCATTGTTGGCAATGATTGTGCATGCTCCTCGAATATCAAATCCTGCACTATTACGATCCCATTGACTAAGGCATCTGTTGTTGATGATGGCGACATGGTGAGAACTTTCTTTAACATTAACGCATTCACTTCCTTCGGGATCGATTATGTTGTGGTGTATGGTAATATTTCTGGAATTATCGTGATCTTTTGACGGCGCTCCACCTTTGCCTTCTTGTTCGGGAGCCGTACCTATATAGATCCCTTCGCCATTTTGCCCGCCATTCTCAAACGCATAATCGTATACCCCACATCGGTAGATGTATGAGTATGCTATCTCAATATCATGAGCAAAGTAACGGACACGAATGCACTCCCCTCCCGAATTTTTTACGTGCATCCCGAGGATCTTCACGTTTGAAATTCCGCTGCGATTATTCGAATTCATAATGTAGATGAGCTTTTCCCGGTATCCACTCGATTTTGAACCATCTCCAAACAAACCATCCACGGTAAATCCGTTTACGGTAATGTAACTATGTTGTATCTCAATAACCCGGGGTCTTCCGCCACCTCGTACGACCGCTGTTTTATCTCCTGTTATCGTAATCGGTTTATTTTTGCGTCCACTGCGAACTGTTTTTATATCTTGCAAATATTCTCCGGGTAATAAATAGATCGTGTCGCCCGATTGGGATGTGTTAATAGCCTGTTGTATGGTCGCAAATGCATTCATTTCGGTCCTTCCATCCAATGCATCATTTCCTTGGGGTGAAACGTACCAGGTTAGGGGGGTGTGGGTATATGTTTGGTATTCCTGGTACATCCACAGTAATGACGCACCAATGACTATGACTATCACTAAAAAGCGTAAGCGGGAAGTATATATAAACTTTTGTGTCGTGACTCTTTTCATAGTCGTAGTTATGTTTCTATTTTTCAAAGTTAAATAATTTATTCATGAAAATAGGTGATAGATGAATTATGGATAACGATATTAGTTGCCTTTTACGAGCATTATATCGTCTAAATAATATTGTGGGAGTGATCCGCCGCTGTTATCTTGCCAGACGAATCCCCACGCTTTACTTGGGCTACCTAAATCGGATAGCGTGATTTCAACCATTTGCCAGGTTTGGGCTTGAGGTGGTGTTATTTCAATAGAATCAATAGGTTCTCCAGCTTCATCATACAGCTCAAATACGATGTTCTGACTGCCGGTACTGCCTCCATGGATATAGAAACGAATCCGATCATACTCTGCGAGGTCGATACCATTACTAAAGCGAAGATAAAATCCTCCCCATGCCTGATTATGAGTCACCGCTACCGAATTTCCGCTCCGTGAGGGACTCGTGTTGCTTACATTAATGGTTGAGTTCCATGACCAGTTATCTCCTCCAGAAGCAATGCTATCGCTATATAAAATCATTTGATTTGCAACTGCGGCTGTTGGAGTCGGTGTCGCTGATGGAGTTGGGGTGGGGGTTCTACTTGGTGATCCTGTTGGTGTTAGAGTTGGTGTCGGAGCAGAACCATCATAAGCGTATGTATTTCCATAAACTCCGGCAAAGACGCCTAAATCAAACACATCAATCTGTTGATCTTTCTTCATATCGCTGAGGCGTTGTGTGCTTGTTGTCGATTGTTGAAGTGCGGTTCCATAATTTCCCGAAAATATACCCAAATCAAATACATCGACTCGGCCGCTTGAGTTTATATCGCCAAGTCCATAGCGGTTTATACTTATAGTGATCGTATTTTTAACTGTAGACCCTTCTTTAGTCTTAAACACTAAGGTGTTTTCACCTAATCCGAGTGTCTGGGTTGTTGACCAGGTAGTTGCTCCTGTATTTGATTCAACGACGATTTCGTTGCCATCGTTCATTATTAAGACAACAGATACTCCCTGTGGTTTTGTGCCACTTACGGTTACGTTTGAATCGAACGTGGGCGATGTTGCAGATATTTGGTCGGCACTTAAGCCTCCATCAACCGGTGCTGATGTTGGTGTTGGGGTTGCGGTCGGTGTGGGTGTACTTGTTGGCGTTGTTGCTGCTGTTGGCGATACGCTTGATACATTTGCCACCGTTGCATTTATTTGAGCAAACGTTGCTGCAGTTGCAGTACCATTGGCATCACTTAATTTAATATTCTGCATGTCGACGGTAAATGTGCCGGTTACAGTTGGTGTGAAAGTGAATATACCGACAACTCCCCCGGTTGATCCTACGGTACCGTTTGTGCGGTCGGCATCGGTTACTGGATAAAAGATTACGCATCGTGTACTGCTACTTACTCCCGAATCGACAAAACCATCCCCACCACAAGTTATAGCTCGGCCAGTTGCGGTCATTGAACTACTTAATACTGGTGAAAATTCGGCGGCGGTGATTCTCGTTGATGAATGGAATTGAAGCGGGAAATAAACTCGTTGATTAATGGGAAGCGTTGAAGCTATGGTGTAGTTACTTTCGACTAAGGATGCGCCGGTAATGACGGCATTATTTATATCTTTTACTTCTACATTTGATCCGGTTATTTTAAGTACCGCACCCAACGCCCCTGTTCCATTTACGCTGACATATCCAACGGTACGTTGACCCGTTGTTGTGCTGAGTTGGCTGTCTTCGACCGTACAGGTGGCATTGTTCGATTCTGTTCCGGTATACGTTCCCAGTCCACAAGTTACACCTACTATTGATCCATTTTGTGCAACTACGGTGAATTTAGCCGTTTTGAATGCTCTTGGCGCATCAATTACTAATGGTATTGCAATGGTATTGTCTTTTAATGCCGTTCCAGACTGTGCCGCATGGGATTGAGGTTTCGGGAATAAGAATCCAAATAAGTTATCGCCAATCGGGAATGAAAAACCGATTGCTAAGAACGCCATTACGGTTAACAGCGATATAAATATAGGTAGATCATGGTATGACGATGTAGGAGGTAATTTAAACAAACCCTGAGGTTTTCTTTGTTCCGTGTCCATACGTGTTCTTCCTATTATTGTTTTATTAGGAATAGTTTGTCAATCTACCCATCGTCCTATATGGTAATCATCGTCACATTTGGAAGTTTTTGGTACAATACCTAGATACGCCAAGGTAGCAAAGTTGGTCAATGCGGTGGTCTGAAGAACCACTTATGGGGGTTCGATTCCCTCCCTTGGCACCATGTTTTCGTAATTCCTCTGTTGACGTGATTTTTCTAATTTGATAGCCTTAATTGAGTAATGACTAATACTCGTGGATTTTTACTGCTTGAGACCCTAGCCGCTGTTGTTGTTCTTGGGATTATTGGATTTATTATTTGGCTCCAGTTTTTTTCTTCACCTGATACTTCAAATAACTCCCCTAATTCGCCGACAATCACTACTGCGCCACATGCTGATTGGCTTGAGTATAAAAGCAATACCTATAATTATTCATTCAAATATCCATCAGATTGGGCTGTGACGATCAGCGGAACTAGTTCATTCGAGCCCGATGGATTTCCGTATGTGGGTAAAAAAGATGGTAGCTATCAATCCATAACGTTTTCATATTTTGATGATTCCCTCGGAGAAGCCTTTTCGCCAGGTCCTCAAGGATATGAAGAGACTAAAATAAATGGAATTACTACCTATATTACCCGAGATGCATTCGGCGGCGACCGTATTAACGACGTATACGTTTTTGTTATTGGTGAAGGTGAATATGTTACTGCCCTATTTCCTGTTAATGACCCCAATCAGGTAAATGTTTCTCGAAACTCCGAAAATGTACTTATTGCGGAAGAAATAGTACATACATTAACGAGTGTAAAATAGCTTTTCATTGTACCAAAGGATACGTTTATCGCCTTTAACAATAGTTTTTAATATAATCAGCTCAAACGAAGTTTGAGTATTTGAAAGATAATGCGAAATACAATACGTACAAAAAAACATTGGGGAATAACAGCCGCTGCGTTTTTCTTAGTTGGGGTCTCCTTATTTTTAACAGGTGTTGCAACATTACCCACAAATCAAGATGTCTTCTCATTGTTAAATCGTAAGGATCGGGCGTCTGCTCAATCTATTATTTCGCTTACCGTTGATCCGTCCGTTCAGGTCAATCAATTTAATGACTCTATGCGTGGAGTTAGCTTTGTAAATTGGGATCACAATTGGGGACGACCTTTTGTTGGTAAAATTCCTGGACTGACTCAAGTCATGCGACAAATAAAACCAGGACTCGTACGATATGCTGGCGGACTGGTTAGTAATGACGTCGGCTGGGATCGCACCACCCAAAAACGGGGCGCTGTAGAATGGCGTGATTCATTGGGAAATACCTATACCTATCATTACGGTACCGATGAAATGGAAGATCTAAATGCGTTTGCTGATGCCATTCAGGCAGATGTCATGATTCAAGTCAATATTGCCGAAGAAAACCCATCGATGTGGGCAGACATGGTTAAATACACAAACAAGGAACGCGGATGGAACTTTAAATACTGGGAGCTTGGAAATGAATTAGATTATGCATCGGAACAGAATGTAACCGCTCAAGAATCTGGCCGTCTGGCTGCCACCTATCAACAAGCTATGCGTAGCGTTGATTCAACTATCGGAATTCGCGGTCCGGCTATTGCGTATAGTACTGTTCAAGCTGGACCAAACACCAGTGCCCGAATTATTAACCCATTTATTCCTGAAATGCTTTCAGCCACCCGAAACGCGGGCCAAGATCTTAACGGATTAACATGGCATTGGTATCAACGGTGTAACAATGATAGCGGCATTAACGGTATAACCGCATACTCCTTAGGTGCAAACGTTGCACGTGAAGATTGGCGAAATCCAGAGTATCGAAACTTCGCACAAATTTATCCGAAATGGATTGAGTCTGATGTATTAAATTCTTATCCAACTACATTACAAGGGGTAACCGAATTAAACTTTGATGCCTGTGATTACGACAGCGTACTTAATGGGAATCATTTAACTGCGCTGTGGTTTGCCGATGTGTTAGGACGCTTGGCGTACAACGGTGTCGATTTTGTCACTATGTACGAAGGCTATGCAACTCAAGGGTTATCAATGGTCTATGCAACTGATGATCCGCCGTCTCGGGTAGCTCTACGACCCACCTACTATACCTATTTAATGTATGCAAAGTACTTTGGTGATCGCATGGTTAAGAGTTCTTCATCTAATGAAGCGCAGGTATCAATCTGGGCATCAACTGATGCTAAGGATCCTGGAAAACTGAAATTAATGGTCACTAATATGACCGCAAGCAACCAATCGACTTCAATAAATTTAGGCTCATTTAATGCATCAGGTGGGCAGCTTTATCAGATGACTAGTTCTAACCCTACTGATTTGTCTTCAATATCAAATACTGAATCGGCTCCGACTACCATAAACGGAATTAAATTAGTTTCCGACACCATTGACACATCTGTCGGGCAAATAAAACCAACAAGCTTGGCGGTATCTGGTAATCAATTCTCATACACATTTCCTGCCTGGTCGGCGACTTCAATAGTCCTTTCGTCTGCCACTGGTGGGACAGTTCCAACTTCGGCGCCAACGGTCACTCCAATTCGAACCACTCCAACTGGGATACCTGCAACCCCAACGCCGATTAGCGATCCTTTGATTGCGGACATAAACCGAGATGGCGCTATTGATGTTTTTGATTTGGGTATTTTATCGGCCAATTACAATCGCCGAACGAGCGATGATCCGGCTAATTTACAATTATCCCGGAGCGACATAAATAAGGATGGAAGCATAAATGTGTATGATTTAGGGATTTTAATTGGTGTTTATGAAAATCATCCTAATACATCCAGCCGATCGCAAATCGTATATAACGATACCCTTGGAACTGGTTTTACTGATTCATCATGGGGATCGACAAATAATTATAGTAATACAACTCCTGTGCGCTCAGGCAAGTCAATTTCATCAACATTTTTTGATCCGTGGGCGGCAATTAATTTTAAATACGCCGCGGGACTGGATGTCTCGTCGTATAACCTGCTGCGCTTTTGGATACACGGAGGCACTTCCGGCAATCAGGCACTACAGTTGTACTTTTACGATGATGTTAATACACCGTATCAGCGCTATCAGTTGCCCTTACTTAAAGCAAATGAATGGATGCTTATAGAAGTTCCTTTTAGTAATTTAGGTCAGCCATCTAAGATCAATGGAATTCTACTACAAAGTGCGATTGAAAAATCTCAACCGACCTTTTTTGTCGACGATATCTCTTTGGTCGGTGGCCCGTTAACCGGACCGACACCTACACCGACACGAGCACCAACGGTAACTCCTCTACCTACTGCGACTCCAATCCCAACAAACCGCATCACGCCAACGATAACACCCAGTATTGTACCGACTGTACCTGCTGGTTCTGGGTCCTTGAAGGTCATGCCGCTCGGTGATTCTGTTACCGAAGGTGTGAACGGTGGATATCGTAACGGCGTGTATACAAGCCTAAAATCTGCTGGGTATTCGGTTGATATGGTTGGGTCTCGCTACGATCAATATACCCGTGTTGCAGATAAGGATCATCAGGGTACTCCCGGATACAATACCGGCAATATCGCTGATGAGATGACCGATCGAATGAATACATACCGTCCTGATGTGGTTTTACTTATGGCTGGTGTCAATGATTTCGCGTGGTGGTTTACCGATAATGTCTCGAACGTTGTAAATGGAACATTTAGTGAAATTATTGATCGAATATATGCGGTTAATCCCAATGCCATTATCGTTGTCGGGTCAATCACCCCGATGAAAGGTGCGAATGCGCAAGGCACTGATCGTGACTCTCTTGGAACCCAATACAATCAATTGATTCAGGCAAAAGTGGCGCAGTATAAAGCATCAGGTAAACGAATCGGCTTTGCTGATATTTATCATTCAATTACCATAAATGATCTGTACGATGATGTTCACCCGACCGAATCTGCACACGAAAAAATTGCTCAAACATGGATAAATGCACTGATGCCGCTTTTACGATAATTCGTGTACTATTAGATATATTCTATGAACGCGAATTCATCCTCCGAAGAATTACATAATCGATCCCCGGAATCCCTTGATTCTGCTGAATCTAATGGGGAAACTAACGTGTCTCCCGAGCAACAGACCGGTGAGATTGTTCGGGAACTGGAGCAACTCGAACAAGAGATTGTCAGGCAAGAGCAGTTGCGTCAACAGCTTATCGATGCGATGAGCGATGAACGGCAAGAACTTGAGAGTTATCGTGCCGAATTAGATCTTGGGTCCGAGGGTATTATTTCCCGTAATGATTTTCCAGCTCGTATTGATCAATGTACCGCCTCGATAAATCGAATTACGCGTCAAAAAAGAGTTTTACTTGGTCTACCATCGCGTGAAGAGTTTGATCGAAATCAAGGTATCCGAGGTGAACGGTTGCGTATGCCGCAGACCGAAGTTGTCGTAGAAAATCGCCAACATGCCGTTTCATATATGCGCGAGATGCTGCGTGAAGCATTACGTCAGCATTACGGGGTCGAGGGATCTGAGCTTCCGTTTCATAACCTTGAACATGCCGAACGGATCGCTGGATATAGTCGCGAGATATTGCAGATGATTCAAGAGATCATCCCCGAAGCGGTTACCGAAGAGGATTTTGACGTCCTTGAACTCGAAGCCTATGCCCATGATGTCATTCAGATGTTTGAAGGTGGCTCATTCCGGTTACGAAAACGGGGTGATAACGAGGTCCAAAGCGGTGAGCTCTTAGGTGATCAGCTGGACCGATTTAGAACACCCGATGGCGAACCCGTTTTTTCGGTTTCTCGTGATGAGGTCGTAAGCGATATTAGAACAACCCAACCCGAAGCAATCATGGGTGTTCGGCTTGATGATGAAACCACTGGCCCAATGTTTTTTCAGCCGCACCTACAAAGTGAAAGCTCATTGCGAGGGTTCGCATTGGCCATATCTGATTTACGTGGTCCGTATGGTCGTGAATATAATCCGCAACTTGCCTTTGGTGAGGGAGATAAGGAGTTTCGAGAATTGAATATTGGCGTGTCAGAAAATGTTGCGCGTGGTGTTGAATCGTTAAGCGCCGAAGAGAGGGGCCATTTAGCACTAACTATGCTTGAATGGTGGCAAACCCAAGAAGGATTTATTCGTTGGCAAGGTCGACTAATGCCGGAGGTGTTGAATCGATTGATGGAACACCCATCCGTTGTAGATCATCCTCGTAAAGAAGAGCTCCGTCAGCAGCTCGAAACGTCATATCAACACTTTGAAGCAAATGGTCGAGCCGCGCGTCAACGACTAACTGATATTGAAGATCAGTTGAGTATTCATGAACTACGCCAGCAATTTCGAGATGAGTCAAACCGACGTGTTGCCCAGGATTTAGAACATCCTACGGCAGAAGAGGAAGTCGCTATTCGTGAAAAAATAGCAAATATAAAAGCATTACGTGAACAAAACCTTACCCATCTCAGTGGGCTTAGTGTTGATCAAGTGAAATTTTTGGCGCGGCAAATGGGTTATCGCATCTAGATATTAAGATGATAATACTAACGACATCGGCCAAGACTATGGATTTTGAATCCCCTCTTCGAAATGATTTGGTACCGACATTGCCACTTTTTTTAGATCAGTCCGAGCAAATAATTAATCTGTTGCGTTCGTATCCGTTAAAGAAATTAGCCACTATTTTAGGCGTTAGTCAGAGTATTGCTGAACTAAATCATGAACGTTTCCGTAATTGGCAGTACAAACATACCAAAGCTAATTCGCGTCCAGCTTTGTTTGCATATCATGGTGATATTTATCGACAATTAAGACCTACTTCATACACCTCTTCTCAAATAAAATACGCGTCACAAACCCTGCGAATCCTCTCTGGGTTATATGGAATCGTTCGTCCAATGGATTTAATCCAGCCGTATCGACTAGAAATGACAACAACGCTAAAGATTGGTAAGAACATGTCGTTAAATAAGTTCTGGCAGAAGGCAATTACTCAGTATTTATCTGAAGAGATTCGAGAGCATAATCACCCGTTTGTTTTAAATTTGGCATCTATTGAATATACCCGCGCGATAGATTTTACCGCACTTCCTGTTCCGGTCATTACGGTGGAGTTTATGGAGCAAGTTAAGGGCGTAATACATAATCATGGAATCTTGACTAAAAAAGCTCGTGGACTGCTGGTTCAATATTTAATTGAGAGAGAAGCCCATACGCTCGCAGAAGTGGCTCAATTCAATTGCAATGGTTATAAATTAAATTCATCAACTCCAGATGTGTTAACATTTGTTTCTCTATAAAGTTTATCCTATTGCAAAGCATATGTAATTTTGTTCTAATAAAATTACTTAAATGACAAATACTTTAGTTGATAGTATAAAATCAGCTCTAGAATCAGGAAAAACTAAAGAACAGATCTTCAAAATCCAGTTAACGAATGGATCCTCAGTTGATGAAATCAATCGTGCTTTTTCAATTATCGAATCTCAAACGTCTCCCGAAGATGCTCAAAAGCGAACAATTAACTATATCGTTTTAGGCGGCGCGATATTAGTTGGTGCCGGTATGTTTTCGTTTATCGCGAGTAATTGGCAATTATTGCCAAGCGAAGTAAAAGTACTCGTTATTTTGATGGGAATGTCAGCCGCATATGGTTTGGGCTGGTGGTTTAGAGAGGCCCGAGACTATGTAAAAACAGGCAATGCACTTTTGTTGCTCGGTAATTTAATTTATGGTGGTGGAATCTTTCTCGTTGGTCAGATTTTCCATATATCAGCGAATTGGCCGGATGGGTTTATCTTGTGGTTAATTGGATCTATCGTAATGGGACTTGCCATCAATTCACTTTTAATCGTAACGGTTGGGGTTATTGTGGGAATGGTCAGTGTTATCGGTTACCCAATCGTTCTTCTTGAGTCTATTGCTGGCCATCAAACAACATTAGTAACATCGGTATTTATTTTATTATTGGCAAGTATTTCCACTATTGGGGGCGGTTGGATAATTCGACGTAATCTTTTCGACAATGAAATGGAGGAAGTTTACTAAATGTTTTTAGGTGATAGCTTTTATTACAATGTTATTTTTTCTATAGGCAGTATCCTTTCGTCACCATTATTGATTATTGGAGCAATTTTCTTTTGGACGGCTAGAAATCGTCAAAAAACCTTAGGTATGCCGATCAACGTCCATTTAAGAAAAGAGGATATTTTAAGCCAATTGCTCTATGTGATTGGATTCTTTTTTGTGGCGAATCTTTTAATTGCTATAAATCGAGAATTAGGTCATCCCATTAGCTTGTGGTGGATTACTTTAAGTTCGATTGCCGTCTTCTTTATCGCCTCGTACTTACTTAAAAGCGTTTATTTATTACCGATAGCTTTAGGAGGAGGTATGTTTTGGTGGGCATTAAAAGCGTCTGATTGGATCTTTTTCTGGTCTCAACCTGATATGGGACGTATTGCCGTTTATGGTGAATACCCAGTTCGTCCACTGAGCATCATTATCGGACTCGCCTTAATTGCAATCGCCTTATACATAATCGGTTATATCCATAAGGCTCATTTTCAATGGGGACGGTTCTCATTTGTATACACAATGGTCGGGTTATTGTTTATAACGCTCGTATTATTTATATTTTCTACTCAAGCTGGGGTAACTGAATTATTGGGTGCACTGTCTTCTGGTGGATTACCATGGACCTACACACCATTTGTATTATCATTCATTGTCTTTGGGAGCATTATTGTATTCTCGATGGGCTATGCCGTTCAGCACGGTTTACTGAATAATTATGAAGTTATCGCATTGTCTGGATTGACTCTGGTATTTCTAATGCTGTCAATTGTACCGGCATCAATGTTACCCACGGGTTCTTATAGTGACTATTATGGCTATGCGCAAACGTATACTGATGTACAAATGTTTTGGATCTTACTTTTCAATGTGTTAGTTTTTGTAGAGGTTCTTGGCATTATTTTCATCGGATACGTTCACCGAGATATTGGTATGATCAATTTAGGAACCTTGCTTCTTTTTATCCTTATTGCGATTAAATACTTCGATTGGTTCTTCTCCTTCCTTGATAAAAGTTTATTCTTTATCAGTGCAGGAGTAATCTTATTTGTAATCGGTTATTTGATGGAGAAAGGACGACGTCAAGTCCTTTCTACGGTGTTATCTAAAAAAGCTGAATAATTATGAATAGTGTACTTAATTATCTAAAATCAACTACAAACACACAGCGATTTCTGGCTGCGTTAGTGCTCCAGGTCTCGGTAATATTTTTACTAATATTATTTAAATTTTTGGTTGTAGCAGGCGGCACCGAAGTCGTTTTATCGATTAATCCAGTTGATCCTCGAGATCCGTTACGGGGTGATTATGTTACCTTTGAATATACAGATCTAACCCGGCTTGATTCATATTATTTTGAAAACCAAAACGTTCAGCTTGGTGACACAATATATGTTCCATTACGTCGTTATGGAAAAACATGGCAGCCAGAATCGGGTTCTGTATCGACTGTCATGCCAAAATCGGGTACCTTTATTAAAGGTCATGTGACATATGTGGATAGAAGCAGCTATGATGGTTATCGCGATTTAGTTCCTATGGATAGTACTGATACCTACAATTCATATAAAACTGCACCATCGTATTTTATCACCGCAACAATTGAGTACGGTATTGAAGAATACTATATTCCTGAAGGCACCGGAACGACAGCTTGGGGTAGTAATGGTCCTACTCAAGCCGTTGTAAGCGTTGATGGAAAAGGTAATGCTGTTCTTAAAAAATTGTACCGTAACGACAAGCCGTGGCCGTGATTTAATTTTCTAATTGTATCTCTTTAAGCTTACTGTATTCTGCCCCGGTTGGTAAAAGCTTTGATTCATATAAACAGATAGTGTGTATCGTTTCTTTCCAATTAATTTGCTTGTTTAGTGTAAATTCACTATGAAATTTCCAATTCATCCGACCGATGGTGGTATGCATTAAAAAATGTTGATTTTTTTCGGCATTATTCGGGACAATTGAATGGAGTGAACTTCGTATTAGTAAAAGAGATTCAGGTGTTTGTCCCGTTGCCCAAATAACCGAAGGATTTGGGTGCGCGTGTCCAAATGTAATTGTATCGAATTTAATATCAAATCCTAACGTTGGCGACTCCCAGGATGATACTTTTTTGATAGTCTCATGAACAGAATTCGTTTCCCAGGGTGGTATTAATGTTATATGGAGATTTTCCGGTTTTATCCATCGGACTGATTCAGAAAAAGAGTGTTGTTGTTGCCAATCGATAATAATTCTTTGAAGTTTTTCTGAAATTGGTATACCAACAAAAAGACGTGCCATGTCTGTCTAACTGTTATTCAGATAACTCACTATCGGATGGCGTTGCGGATTGCTCTTCAAGATCAGCAAACTCAGCTTTGATTTCTTTAATCTCATTTTCAATCTGAGATAAGCGATTCAGTAGCAATCGAGCCAGTTCGTTACCACGTTTAAATTTAGGTATCCCCTGTTCTAAATCAACCTGATCTCGATCAAATTCTCGAATAATCGACTCAAATTCGGCTAATGATTTTGTAAATTCACTTGGTGCTGGTGTCGTGTCATTCATGATTTATTTTTATCTCATCAACACTAGAATACACAACACCATCTGAAATTGTTGTGATAAGTGTTGCGCCTTCTGGTAGGTCTTGGATACTCCTAATGATTGTACCATCATTGCGTCTGGTGATGCTGAAACCTCTTTGTAAAATTCGTTGGTAATCAAGTGATTTAAGAAGTTTGGTTTGGTTCTGAATTTGCACCATGTGTCTTTCTAACCAAATATCTATTGATTTGTTCAACCTAACGACATTGGTATATATTCTGGTTCTGAATTCTTGGCGTCTTTGTTCGAACCGTAACAGATGATGATTAAACAGATGGAGCTGTTTGTGAAAACGATTTGTTTGCATCTGCATCTGTCCCGACATTTTTTCGACGCCGTGTTTTACTCGGTGTCTGAGTGTTAATACTTTTTGATCCATGAGTTTACCAAGCATCTGCTGTCGATGGATTATTAATTTTTTTAATTCTGCCCGATCTTTAACAATAAGTTGGGCTGCATTGGATGGCGTTGAAGCTCTTAAATCAGCTACCATATCACTAAGACTGACATCTCCTTCATGTCCGATGGCACTAACTACTGGAATTCGAGATGCAAAAATTGAGCGGACTACGTTCTCATCATTAAATGCAATTAAATCTTCCAAGCTCCCGCCTCCTCTTGTTACAACTAATACGTCAATATCCGGATGCGCTCCGTTCATATATTCAATTGCCTGACACACAGATTTAACCGCAGCGTTTCCTTGTACTTGTACAGGAAGGAAATAGATTTTGATTCCCCCCCATCGCTCGGCCAATACTTTTACAAAATCATTGTAGGCCTGAGATCCTTTCGCGGTTATCAAGCCAATTCGTTCTGGATATTCGGGGAGAGTGCGTTTTCGTGCACGATCAAAAAGTCCTTCTTTTTCGAGCTGTAGCTTAAGTTTTTCATATGCAATTTTTAGCGACCCATCTCCACTTGGTATCACTTGGCTTGCTTGCAGACTGAATCGACCAGTTTTTACGTATAAACCAGGGATACCATAAACATGGACCTGCATCCCCTCTTCGAGTAATTTATAGTTGGTAATTTGAAAAATTGTGCCAAATACGTCTAGACTTGCCGATTCATCTTTTATGGTCATGAATACCCACTTGTTTTGACTTATTTTGAGTTGGCTTATTTCACCCGCGATGGTGAAGACTTTACTTTGCGATAAATACGTATGAATGAGTTCATTAAATTCAGATACTTTTAAAACCATATCCGGCATGGGTTTAATTGTATCATCGATATTTTGCGTTAAGATTGTAAGAACGCGTATAATATTCATGTGGGAGATACTAAGTTTCGCGGTGCCGAAAAAGTCGATACGTATATGTTACAAAGCCTAGAGAAGCGGTTTATTAAATGGGCAACTCCGCTTGTACCAAAAGGTATCGAAACATATCATTTAACGTTATTAACGATTCCATTCTCCGCATTAATTATCCTTACGGGGTATTTGGCTAATTCTAATGAAGCGTGGTTATGGCTAACCTCTGCAGCAATCGCATCCCAACATATTGCAGATATGCTCGATGGTGCGGTCGGCCGATATCGCAATACCGGATTAGTTAAGTGGGGATACTTCATGGACCATTTCTTTGATTATATTTTCTTGTGCGCGATTCTGATTGGGTATTCGTTTTTAATTCCGCCGGAATGGTACTACGTATTGTTCTTTACCTTGGCCTTATTTAGTGGATTTATGGTTAGTGCCTTTCTGGAGTTTGGAGTTACCGGCGATTTTCGAATCTCCTACTATGGTTTTGGAACATCCGAAATGCGGTTGGTTTTTATCATCATTAATGGGATGGTCGCTATCTTTGGAAAAGTGTTCTTTGTCGGGATCCTTCCGGTAATATTCCTATTAGCGTTAGTCGGTTTGGCTATTTTAGTGTATAAGACGCAGAAGAAAATTTGGTTTATTGATTTAGAGCGACAGCAAAAAATATTTCGCCCAGGAAGACGAACTATTGTCATTCTAATTATTGCGATAGCGATAACGCTTATAATTACAACCTATTATGCGTTACGAATTTAGTGTAAGATAATCCAAAGATGGAAAAGCCGACATATCATTCAAAGCCCGTCCGCTTATTTTATTTTTGGATGGGTATTATCGCGACTTTTGCGTATCGGATTATCGTCGTTCTAAACTATTACAATACATTTTGGTCTCAAATTGCGTGGTATATTGGAACAATCGGATTTATTTTTTACTTTGTTCATCGATATCAAATCTCGGCTAAACGGGCCAAGCTCATTCAACAATATGATTTAAAAAGTAAAGTGAACTCGCTTTCGGGATTAACAACTGACGAAAAAGAAGCAATGGATTATATTTTTGGTACCCTACTTTCATCAAAAGAAAAAGTTAACTCGATATTTATCTTTATAATGTCTGCCATCGCCCTGATTTGGGGTATTTATTTGGATTTTTTCTCATAAAAATATGGACCAAACAGTTTTTGATGCGGTCAAGAAACCTTTTCATACCGTCGTCCATGATGCAAATATTTTGTTGTATCCAATGGAAGAAGTTCGGACTGTTGTAATTCGGGTAATGTTCCATGCTGGTTCTTGGTATGAATCGCGTTCTCAGTTAGGCCTGTTTCATCTACTTGAACACATGTCGTTTCAGGGAACGGCTTTGTTTCCCAATATTGAAACATTGAATGAATTTGAAGAATCACATGCAATTAGTAGTAATGCGGTAACCTCTGGACGAAGTATTGTGTATTTGTTTAAACTTCCCTACCAATCGATTGAGCCGGCATTAACATTGCTGGAAGAACGGATATTTAACCCGACTTTCCCCGAATCCGAACTTCAACGAGAGATAAAAGTAATCACTCAGGAATACAAAGATCTTAATTTCAGTCCTTCACGACTATTTGAGAAAAAATATTCAAAACGGATGCTGGGACCTTCGCATATATATAATCAATCACCGATTGGATCGCTAGAGACTATATCGAAAGCAACGTGTGCGGGTTTACGCTCATTGCACGATCGGTTTATTACTCCAGCGCAAATGGTGGTGGGAGTCGTCGGACGATTCGACTGCGACCATGTACTTGAGCGCTTTTCTACAATTCTTGAATCACGAACCCCGCATCCTCGCATTAATGTGCCGATAATTCCTCCAAAACCAAAACAAGATCAATATATTTGGCATAAGATGGCATCTAAAAGTACCGGTTTAGTACTGCGTTGGATGATTACTGATACCGATCAATGGACTTTGCGTCAAGAAATTGCATTAAACTTAGCTTCATATCTGATCGGTGGATCACACCAAGCCCGTTTATTTCGTGAATTAAGACAGCGCCTCGGTTTAGTCTATTCGATAGATAGTGATTATTGGTTTTTACCGAATATCGGGATCTTTGAAGTCGCCGCCTCAGTTGCAAATGACCAGGTCGATGAGGTCGTCGCGGTTATTAATCAGGTGCTTAATTCGTTTATTAGTGAACCAATCCCATCAGAAGATGTCGATCGAGCTCGTAAATATATGGGACTGCGTACAATGATGCGATTTGATTCAATCTCGGATATTGCAGATATGTTTTTAACCGAGCTTTTTTATGAAGATCGAATAGTTGTACCCCAAGAGTACGTACAGATAGCATCGATGATAACCGAGGACGAAATTCGGTCTATATTAAAACAGTTCTTGCTATCACGACCCTATTTAGGAGCAATAAGCTCTCAAAATCCATGGAAAAATAAGTAATAGGGGTTTTACAGTGGAGGTTCTCCCGACCAACATTCAATTCGTAAAACTTTTGCGATGCTTCGGTACACGTGGTATCGATTATTACCGCCGCCTTTGGGTGGGGTATATTCACACGTAATCTTTTGATCATCAGCTTTTGCAAAGATCATTCCTACTTTATGGTCATCAGTTCCAACAACCTTAAAATTCGTATTTACATACTGTTGCTTGTAGTAATTTGATTTGGTTAAGTTGGCAATTGAATCGCATTTTCCTTTTTCAAATAGATCCTGGTTATCAATAGCGCATTTTTCAAACGCTTCGGCTGCAATTTTAAGTTCAGCTTGTATTTTATCGTCTGCGTTCATCTGTTCTGGACGTTTTGTTGGAGTTGGGGTTCGTGTGGGAGTCGCTTGAGTCGATTGTTCGCTGAGGACGTTACCCTTATTACTTACGTCCCAGTACATATATCCTAAACCGCCGATAATTGTCAGCAATACGAGTCCGCTTCCGATTATTAAAGATTTAGAAATCGGTGCGGTTGGTTTTTCTTGCTCCTGCATGTTCTTTATTGTCGGTGAAATATTGAAAATGTCAACTCTTCAGTACGAATATGCTGATGTGACAATGAATCATTCTTTTGGTGAAGGTATTTCAAAAATTACTTGTTGACACATATTTATTCTTGTGATATAAAGTAACGTTTTAGTAGCACAGGGCTCTACTACGAAGACAATTCGAAGTAGAACACCTACTCTAAAACAATACACTGAGTGATTTATCACTCAATTCGCACATTCTTATTTTGTTAGTCAGGCTAACACCCCAAACAAGACGTTTGATTCTGACCTCTCAGAATCTCATTAATTGTTTACGGGTTGCGCCTACGCTTTTTGATACTGCTCTTATGAGGAGCGCGATCTGGTATCGTTACGACGATACTCCCTCATAAAAAGCACACCGTATTCGGAAAAAAAGAGTCACTCTGTTTATCAGAGTAATCATGGTATCACCATGACCCTCTTTTAAAATCCAAATCGGTGATACAACGTATCACAAAAACACCTAACAAAACATAAAAAGAAACACCCAATGCCGGGACCCACTTTACTCTACCTGAAAAGGAAAGAGACTGTGGGGCCCGGCACTTTCTTTTTAGAAGAACTTTACCTTCAATTCGATTTATCTCAACCCTGTCGTGTTTTTTTCTATAACTGTACTTATAGTATGAACATATTCCCTTCTTCGGTCTTATCGCCACCTAGTCATTTTTTGTAATAGCTTACAGGTGTAGACCTATAATTGTATAATGTTTGTATCGTTATTAGCGGAATGAGGCGTGTATATGCACACCTCATAAGGAGGAACGATGGTTATCATCCAGGCTATGTGTTCTCTGCGGAAGCCTCTAAATTGGGGCTTTGTCGATGCTCACTTTGTTGAAGCTGGGGCTACTCGCCTTGGCCTCTTCAATGATGCATATGGAGTGGTCTTTCGGCTGTCACGATTGTCTGATTTCCCAGCATTCCAGATGGAGCTGGCCAGGCACGATGGCGTTATTACCTCCCTTGCTTTCACTGAGTCGGTCTCGGCCGATTTCGGTGATCGAATGAGGTCGGCAATCAACAGTATCGTCGGGGAAGAACTGCCTTGGCTTTCTGCGAGGTACTTCTTAATCGGTGAGCAGGTTGTTGATCTCACCACCGATGTTAATGAAGCTGTCCGGGTGCTTTCTCGGATGATAGAGATGCAGCTTGCATCAACTATCCATATTCGAGATGGTGTCGGTCTTATCCCTGCCTTGCCTCGGCGGATGATGGTCAACGCGGCGTATTCGGCCGATCCCCATCTACGTCACGATGCCGAAGGTGATTACACCGATCTTTATATCAAAGTGGTGGATGGCTCTGCCCGGGACAATTCTTCGGCATATCGGAGTCTAAGGGATGGGATTACCAGTCAGCTAAGCAATTGGATTCAGCCGGGTGAACGCCTGGTGGCGGTGCAGTTTTGCTGCGAGCCACACGTTGAGACCGCGTTTATAGAGGCTGCACAGTCGCTCGGGATTATGGTCCTGCCAGTCATGTACAACCCAGATATTCAGCTCGGGTTTTACTACGCTGGCCTTGACCCCGAGTATCCCAATCGACAGCGGATGCTGTTTGAGTTGTAGTTGTAAGGTTGGTAAAATTACCGGGCACACTGAGAGGTGTGCCCATTTTTGTTTAGTCTTTATATTCACGTTATAATAATTTCTTTATGAAACACGAAGTCTTTTTTGATATCGAAACACAAAGATTGTTTGCCGATATTGATCCTAATAAAATTCAAGATTTAGGAGTTTCAATTGTCTGCGTATATTCTCGTACTGTCGATGAAAATGGCCGTGAGATCGAAGGGAAGATGGAGAGTTTTTGGGAAAATGATTTTTCACCGATGTGGCCGATTTTTCAGCGAGCGGATCGGGTCATCGGATTTAATTCAAAATATTTTGACGCGGTTGTTTTACAACCGTATGCCTTTTTTAACTTAAGTGCCCTACCTCACTTTGACATCATGGACAAATTTAAAGAAAAAGCCGGACATCGTATCAGCTTGAATTCATTGGTGACCGATACCCTTGGAAGTGCTAAGAGCGATGTCGGTAGTAATGCCGTTGTATATTGGCGCGAACATACACCCGAAAGTTTAGAAAAATTACAAAAGTACTGTGAGATGGATGTTGCATTAACGCGTGATCTGTATGATTACGTGATGTCACATAAGCACGTTAAATATACCGACAAGTGGAATACTCAACGTACTCTCGACCTAGATTTTTCCTACCCCGCCGATCTGCAACCCCAAGCCAAACAGATTGGCCTTTTTTAAGCGAAAACGTGCGCTATTTTGGTACAATAAATAGAGCCCAACAGGAGGATCAGTCCCGTCGGGCGATTAAGAAAGAAGCGTGTCGGGGGGCACATCATACGATGTACCTCCCAGACACTGTTACCTACCGTTGCAGCGTAATCCCTGAACTGAGTCCAGAAAAACTACACTGATTGGCGCTATCACATGCACGTGCCTGAAACTTCATGTTGGTTGTGGGCACGGCATGATTACTAAACGGATAGTGTTCCATCCGCCAGTATCCGTCTTGAGCAGTTCCGTGATGGAAAGGTACGTTGTATACATGCATCACGTCACTACCACCGGTTGTTTCAGGATAGTATACGTACAAGGTTACGTACGATACCGCCTGCGCATCCACCGCATGGATCATCACCGCGTGTGGTTCACCGATAATGGTTACTCCTGATGCTGGTTCATTAATTGTTACCACCGATGGTGGCAGGTCTCGACGATCCAGCGTGTACTGTTGTAACCCAGAGGTGGTTGAGTTACCAGCCGCATCCTTGGCAATTACCTGATATTTAAAGATCGAATAACTCCCAGCACCATATTGGCCAGGATCAATCTCGGTTCGCCAGATACCATCCTGCACTGTTCCAGATTGGAGAGGCACAGGAAGTGAATTCATCTGAAACGAAGCCCCCATGCTTGGTTGAGTGTACAGATACAGCGTGACGGTCGTTACCCCTACTGTATCTTTGGCTGATATCCGCACCCCATGGGTTCCCAATCCCAGCGTGCTACCGTTTGCCGGCTCAAGGATGAAGACATCCGTGGGTGGCTGTGTATCGGGTGGTATGACGGTAAACGACCGAGCTAAAATCCGGTTGTCTCCCCGACCCACCTGGCGCCAGACTCCTCCGCTGTCTTTGTACGATACCTCATGAACCGTCCATGTGCCACCCGGCGTTTGCCAGAGCTGACCCGAAAACGTGAGTGTTGTCGTACCGTTGGCAGCGATGTTTTGGTTCACCCCAGTCGCCTTCCAAATGCTTCCGTTTGACGTGGTGACATCCAGATACGAATCAGCCATGGTCAGATTCCCGCCCCAGTTTTTCACCGGAACCGAAAAACTCACCGACTGACCTCCCGTCACCGTGTACGCACTCATCGTCACATCACCCGTAAGTTCTAGGCGTGGAATCGGAGTTTCGTTTGTTCCATAAAGAAACTCCACTCCCGTTCTAACATCTAGCTTCGTGCGATCGTATTTAACAATGCATGATCCGGCCGGCCTACCCTTCTCAGATATAGCGAATGTGCCATCTGAGTTTACATTCTCGACGTAGGCGACATGACCACAACTAAAATCCGCATCATGTGCTCCTTGGCTGAATACAACAAGAGAGCCTTTCATTGGAATGGTTCCAACCTGTTGGGGATACCCATTCGCTCTCATCTTATTGGGCCAATTAACGGCGCATCCAGCCCCTGCAATCTTACTATAGATGTCCGGCCGCTTCTCTTTTGCCCAATCGGCGCATTGGCAGGTTTGGGCAAAAAGAGACCCTGCATTCATAGAGATCATCACTGCCACCGTTGCAATGAGACCAAACGCCAGTAACCCAATCCGATTACGGAAACCCATACGAACCTCCTTAATAGAAACTAAAGGTACATATGTAATATATTACTATATATAAGTCGAGTCAAGTAGGAAAATACGCTTAATAAAGTTCGACAGAATCAAGTAACTTATCAAAAATTTCCTGAAATCCATCTTCGGGATAAATAGCGTACGTAGTATATCCCATACCAATTCCATAAATTTTTCCGTTATTTTCAAAGTAAAGTTCCTCTGTGCCATTAAAGTAAACTTGCCGTCCAGCTATTAGCCGTGGGTATAACGTTACTGGTATCTCATCAGGATTTTTCTTTGTATTAATATCGTGCTTTTCGAGCCATGCTTTTACCGAAAGTCCTTCTACATTATTAAAAACACTGAGTAAAAGTAACGGACGTCTGACTAAGTCCGTTTTGTCTTTACCACCATCAAGTTCTAGTCCCCCTAGAAAATTATTTCTAACTTCATCGTCTAAGTAATAATTGTATTGACCTTTCACCATAGATTCATCTTGAGGTATATACCAATTATTTAAATATCTAAACGAAATCCCCAGCTCATCATTTTTATATTCGTTCCATCCTTCATAAACGGAATTATCAATTGTAGGTATTGGTGTAATTGTTGGAAAAACGGTTGGTTTTGGTGTGATTGATGGAGAGATGGTAACCACCTGAGTCGGAGTCAAAGAAACATCATTTCCATCTTTTGATTTTGCACCAGACAAAACATATGCCCATACACCTACTCCGATAGCTGTCAGTAAGGTTACCAATATAATTATTTCGACTAGTCCAAATCCATTACGTGATTCCATTATTTACTTATATCTTTGATTATATATAAAAGTCAATGGGAAAAATGATTATGCGTGACAGTATTGGAGAGTTAAAACTCAACGAATGACAGGCTGTCCCTCACCGTCATAGGTCTAAGTTTCGTCGTTGAAAAAAAGAAATATTTGAAAACAATGTAATAAATTGGTAAAAGCGGTGGACAAAAGCCCACCGCCAATTCGACGAAAACCGTCCCCTCGTGTGATTCTACTCGCCGAGAGCCGAGTCCTTAATATAGATTATTGGCCTGGATGTGATACCAGGTCTCGGCTGATTCTTTGGAACCGGAATGTACGCGGCCGATAGCTGATGGTAGTGCGGATCAATGTACAGAACCATCCGCTGCACTTCGGAAAACTCCATCCCGGCAACAACCCCGTTGGTTGTGACAAAGATCTCCTGTCCAAGCGGCAATGTTATTGCCAGGGGCGTTATCGCCCCTTTGCTATCATGCCAAGACAGACTTCCATTCTGGGTAACTTCGAACAGACCATGGGTCGACGAGCTCCCCCCGATAAAGCCGATGGCGCCCGTCATGAGCTGAACCCCGTTTTGGGGGCCCTCGGTAATGAGCCACGACACCTCGCCAGGTGTGAGCGTGCGCCCGGTATAGAAGGTCGTTCCGAAGGTGTATCCCTTGAGTGACTCGACGCTGATATTGGCGCGTGGCTCCAGGTTGCCAATTGGCGTCCAGCCTTCGGGCTGATGCGGCATCTCCAGTAGAGCCGTTTGGCGTTGGTTCACCTGCCGTAGGATCAACGATTGATTATTCTGATACGCTTGGAGGCGTACGTTTTGCTGGAGAATCTCAGACTGGGTCCTCCAGCTAAGAAAACCAACCACCAGATTCGCCAGGAGCAGAAATACCGCCGTGCTGACTGCGAGTTCGCCCACTGTGACCTTGTGCGATCCGATACGCATAAAGATGCGCTCCTTCCTTTACATGCCCAGCGATTGTTGCGGATTAAGTATATACTATAGGGCTTTAGCCGTCAACGAATCATTCCTTGACAGAGCGAGTTTATCTATTTACCTTAAGACTATGCATAAACGTGGGTTTACTTTGATCGAGGTTCTTGTAGGTGTTTTTATCATCGCTGTTATCGTACTCGTTTTATATGTAACCCAATCTCGAGCACCGAAATCCTTTGTATCGTTCACTGCCGTCTCGCCCACTTTGACGGCTTCAATTACTCCGGTTAATGATAAAAATGAATCCCTAATCACCACTCCCGCGAATACCTTTACTGAATCAACTGTTTCGCCGACTCCGACTGAATCTGTTCACATTGTCTCGGCGTTACAAGATTATTTGGATGCTGAATGTCGGCCGACCTTAGATCAGACCTCACAAACATTTGGCGTCGAAAATAGAACGATCTCGTATAATCGTCTACCGATTACGATTGATGAAAATATTCTGCCGGTATCACCAGAAAGTAAATCAACCCTTGATTGTATTAGTGCAAGTGCAGAATCAGAAAAAGATCGTTTTGTTGTTGTTCAATTAAAGTCTGATTCAAATGATCTTTTTGGGAATAGGGTCGTTTTGTATGACGATGATTCGCAGGAACTTGGACACGGTGGCGCTCCATTGCTTCATTTATACGGTGATACGATTTATAATCGCGATTCGATTCAAATAAGTATGTATTATCCGGTCGAGGAAGGTGGCCCAATTTTGCCGGATGGATTAACGATTCGACTTCGGGGGCAAAAAGTTTTTGTTTCTCCTCAGGGTGATACGTTTTATGTAAACCTTGAGATCGATGGTACGCCTAAAAGTAATAATGGGTTATACGCTGAGATGCTCGCAAAATACACAACCTATGATTCGGAGTATGGTGCGATGGCTATTCCATATAATCGGCTTGCTTTGTTGAATAATGAAACAATAAAAACATTTTTCGAAACAACGACTCCCGAAATGCAAACACTCATAAATCGTTTGAATGGTATTTCGTATAATGTATCAAATTAAGTGATGAAACATAAAACTGCTAAATCAGCATTGACTCAATCTGAATTGATATTCAGTGGTGTTTCTTTTTTAGTATTCCTTGCATTACTAATTGTTTCGGCCAATACTTTTGGATCATTTTCGGCAACTTCACTTTCGGTATTATTTCCGAAACTTCATCCCGCCGCGGCGTCTGAAGTTACGGTTACTGTTTCAAATCAAGTCGCTGCCGTCAGTAAACTTATTATGGGTGTCACTCATACTCATGCCGCAATCGACACCGTATCGAACCCCAATCCATCGGCGCTAGCAAATGCGAAAAGCTTAATTAAACAAGGCTCTACATTTCAAAATGTTCATATTATGGGGTGGGGAACGCTTAATCCTGAACCTTCTAAAGGTGTGTATGATTGGTCTAGTTTAGACAAACGAATGAGTTTGGCGCGCGAGCTCGGGATCCCTACTATCACCTTATGCTGTGCGCCGGACTGGATGAAAGGGGGAATTTCTGGTAATACTGATTGGACGCTATTAGAGAAAGCACCGCTTCCGGGTAATTATGCTGATTACGCTGAGCTAGCTAAGCAAGTGGCACTGAGGTATCCAGATGTAACCTATTTTCAGGTGTGGAATGAACTAAAAGGATTTTGGAATAATACCGAAAGTAATTGGGATTATGTCGGATATACCGAGATGTACAACTTGGTATACGATGCAATAAAATCAGTTCGGCCAAATGCTAAAATTGGTGGCCCCTATTTGATTGTTCAAGGTAACCCGGCATATCCTGCTCAGTCGGCTGATCCAATCACGCCTAAAAACTGGACTGTCATAAATTATTGGAATCAGCATAAACATGGTGCTGATTTCGTTGCACTCGATTTTTCTTTCGGCTATACCATTGTGAATAAAGGCAGTAGTTTACTTGAATATAATCAGAAAACTCATGTTATTGGAGAGATTTCTAAACGTATTTCTGATGCTACCGGTGGACTTCCAATTTGGTGGGCAGAATATTACGCGGCGTCCTCACGATCCGACACCCAATATACAGCCGCTCATTACGCAGGTGAGTATATCAATGCGGCGCTAAATAATTGTGAAGGAATGCTGTTGTGGGAGCCTCAGGGCGATGCGGGCCTTACAATACCGCACAGTCTGTTTTCTCAAATCACGTCAACTGGTGGAGGGGTGGCGTATCCTCATTATGCCGTATTTAAGGCGTTCCATGACTATTTTAGTACAGGCACATCTCTCCTTAAAACCACGCGGTCTAATACTTTAGTTTCGGCGATATCCTCTCCGTCAAAAACCTTGTTGGCAAATAATGTTGATTATCCGGTAACGGTGTATGTAAATAATCAGACCGTCAATTTGTCGCGCTTTGAAGTTAAGGTAATTGATGTACCCGTCTCGATATCGGTAACGCCTATTCCTTCCGTTACGCCAACCGTTACACGAACTCCTACTCCGACTGTAACAATTTCTCCAACTAGTACTCCGGTTATTTCGGGTAATGTTCTTAAAAACAGTACGTTTGAAACAGGTATTACTCCATGGACTTTTTATACAAATGGAACTGGAACCGCTTCGATTCATTCAGGGAGTTCAGATACGACCAATGCATTACAGATTGCGGTTACTAATGCTGGTACTAATACTCAACTGTATCAGTACGACATTCCACTATCCCCCGCTCAACGGTATTCTCTTTCATTTGATGGGCGTTCTGTTGCTGGTAGTAATTTAACCATGACGGTGCAAAAGCATGTTAGTCCGTTTACGTTGTATGGGTTAAATGAATATCCGTCTGATTTGACTTCACAGTGGCAACACTTTGAGACTGAATTTGTTACGTCTGGTTTTGATTCACCGGTAAGCGATGCCCGGCTTCGAATTAGTGCTACGAGTGCGGATGAATTCTGGATTGATAATGTAACATTAACAAAAGTTGATAATGTCGGTGATATTAATTTGGATGGACATGTTGATCTTTTTGATCTTGGTATTTTAGCGTCGCATTATGGACAAACCATTACAAGTAGTTCGGATGAATTAACCAGAAGATGTGATATTAACAATGACGGTATGGTGAATATTTATGATCTTGGGTTGTTGATACATCAATATCGGCAATCAGGATAAAGTTGGTGCCCACCCATGATGAGTGGACACCGTTTGTTTTGTTGGCTTTGGTTACAGGATCGGGCCGATCTGGCCGTCGCCTAGAAATATCTCGATGGATTTTCCTTCAAGCGCTTTATGGAGAAGCTCGAGTGCTTGAAGTGGGTGGAGGTTTGCTCCCGTGCCCGTTTGCAAGCCCCGAATCAGAAGCTGGATTCGCTCCCGCTCCTGTCGTAGCGTGTCGGTGAGTTGGCCACGGATTTCGGCCCTAGTTTCATCTTCGCTGTACCCCCCTGCTCTAGCGTGTAAGGTCATGAGGAGTTCAACGATTGGTGCCAGGTCGATCGGCTCAACCGCCTCCCGCGGATCGGGCACCGGTGGAGCTGGTTCCCTTATATACCACGCGTCCTTCGTATTCCCCTTGATCATGCCAAGGAGAATTTCCGGGATTGCGGTATTGAGGATGTTCCGGGCCATGAACGCGCTAAAGATCGTTTCGATGCGTCCAATCTCGGCGCTTCTTAGAAGCTCGAGCTGTGCGCGGATGATCTGCTGTGCATCGTTGTCAGAGGCGTTGGCCAAAATCCGCCGCATGGTCATGAACATCTGGACATACGGGTCCAGATCCAGGGGTTTTACGACACCGCGTTGACCGTCGGTCACGTAGCTCTGGGACATAATCCCTCCCGTGTAGGGGCACGAATGCCCACGAAAATCGGTCAATTGATTATAGTATGGGAGTTGTGAGCCGTCAAATGCTATGGGATTAGTTTGGGCTTTGCCACAATACTTTATAATGATAATTACAAAGACCTGTATTCCGAACTGTCACCGGACGGTGGCGTGGTTGGGACATCCTACCTAGGAACGTGGTCGGAAAAAGCCCTTATTGGGCTTTTTTTGTGGGCTTGATTATTTAATGCGAGTTTTGAAGCCTATTTTTAAAATGATTTTTTACATTTACATCCATGAAATAGACGTAGCATCCTTTTATTCCTCGCGTCATTAATGTTTTATATATGTTGCGGACATATTTATTTAGTTCATCAGGTCTATCTTTTAATCCTTTTTTACCAGCAACATCTTTATATTCAATCACGCTCGTTGAGTATGAATACGTGTCAAAA
This sequence comes from candidate division WWE3 bacterium, assembly GCA_013335095.1. GTDB lineage: Bacteria > Patescibacteriota > 4484-211 > 4484-211 > JAAXWF01. The sequence continues at coordinate 223,697 of JAAXWF010000002.1, read as the reverse complement.
CTGAAAGTTAAATCCTTACCGACAATGACACCTACATAGTCAAACTCTAGGCCTTGGGATGTATGGATACAACCTGCTTGATGGATTCCGTCTGTATCCAAAGCCCATGTCGAACCGACCTTCCTTGAGTTCCAAGGCATTTTAAAGTCAAATTCAGGTATTTCAATATCTTCTATCTCAGCATTTCCATTACCTTCATTAGCTAAAGACCATTTCCACGCATATCCTGCTAAAATACGAGAATAGTTACCTTGGTTATGTTTTTCTAATATTGCTTGACGTAACTCATTAGGGTCGTCAAATATTTTAAAATCAAACGTTGATTTATCCCAACCATTGAAGTTTGCAGTCTCTTTTATATGTAAAACATCATTAATCCAGTTAATGTAGCCCTCAGCTCCAGAGCATCGAAATTGTGCTGTTAATTCAATCTCCTCTACCTTAGCATCATACAATTCTGCAATTTTTTTAATTTCGGAAACAGATCCAACATCATCCGGCCTGATGATCTGATCATCATCAATGAAGAATACAGAAGTTTTAGACTTTCTAACGATATCCTCTATTTGATTATCGCCATGATACATAAATGCGCCTTTTTGCTTGAGCCGATGTGCCTCATCAACAATTAATGCGTCAAATGTATTTGGTTCAATCTCGACAAAACCGCTAGAGCCTTTAAATAAATTTTTCAAACGTATTAGCGAATGTTCTTGGGCCAGCTTTTTTACTAAAACCTCTCTAAATGATGCATTTGGTGCAACAAAAATAGCATTCCTTTGATCTTTCAATAATTGTGCGAGTAAATTTACTGCAATAACCGATTTTCCTGTTCCTGGACCGCCTTTTATTATTATTACTGATTTATCTTCTGGTTTTCGAGCGAAATACAATGCTTTTTCATAGGCGACTTTTTGATCATCTAATAAAATAAATTCCTTGTTACCTTTTATTATTTTTGATACATGAGAAATCAGCTTTTTACTTGGTTTAGTCGGTCCATGCTCTATTTTGTCTATGATCGCAGCCCCGTTTCCTAAGCCCACTTTACCATTTATATAATCGGCTAGCTTATCCGTGTCCCCCTGAAAGAATAGGGGCGCATCTTTCACAACGTGGGAATATTGGGGCTCTAATAGCGGTTCGTATTCACTTCTTCGATAATTATGTAAGTACGCACAAGCATTCGCTATAACGGATCCATCTGAGATGTGAGGGTTAAAATCATTTAAGAACTGTTTATACGATGACGCTTGATAACTTGGATGAACTGTATCCTTAAATTTCCCTCCTAACATCGTCGTTACTAAACTTTCAAGTTCTGTTGCCTCAGCTTGCTGCCATTGCTTCAGTTCAATAATTATAAAGTTTTCTGCTTTATTTTGATTCAATCCCGTAATTATGAAATCTATTCGATTTGAAGTCGAAGGAATAATATATTCAATTAAAACACCACAATTACTCTCTACCTTTGATTTACGGATTATTCTTTCTATAAATGATAACGAGTTCGTATAGGCACTAAATTCATTCGGTGGTAATTTTCTACCAAGTTTGTTTTTAAATTCTTTTTCAAGTGTAGGTATTATTTGGTTATTTTCGATTATCTCTGTGAATTCGCTTACTAAACCTTGGTAAAGTATCATAACTTGTTGTATTTGGTATGGTTTCCTCTTGCCTTTTCTACTGGGTATTTTTGTTCATTTTTTTTTAGTTTATCGTCAAGTGCAGCTAATATATCTATTTTAAGATCATGGCACATCAATAGAATCCAGTAGAGTACATCGGCAAGTTCCTCCCCTATAGAATCTTTATTTTTTTTAATGTGTTCTTCCATCTCTTCTTTATTTTTCCATTGAAAATGTTCCAAGACTTCGGTCGCTTCAAGAACAAGAGAAATTGATATATCTTTTGGATTATGAAACTGCTTCCAGTCACGAGCATCTCTAAAATCAATGATTCGACGAATTCGTAAAGTTAATTGGTCATTACTTGAACTCATTATTTGGGATTATACACTTTATCTTTGACAATTCAGAGGCGCACCGTCGCAAGCAATTCCATCATCATCACCATCTCTAGCGGTGCAGTTACACGTGGTCAATTGATATTGCGCTTCTTGGCAAGTGCTAATTTGTTTACACGTTTTACTACAGTCACACACATACGCAGCTTGTCTTGCCGTTGGCTCAATCGGACGTGGTGTATTCGTCGGTACTACTGTTGGGATTGCAGTCGGTTGTAGTCTCGGGGTATTGGTCGGTACTGGAGTATTTATCGCCGTAACTGTTGGTGGTTGATCGGTTGGGATCGGCGTTATGGTGGGCATATCCGTAATTGTAGGTTCAAGGGAGTCTTGTTCTATGGCACTCTCATCAATATCCTGTGCACTATCTCCAGAATCACTGTCATTATTTACCGTACGCAACCCTTGGATTTTTGATTCTGTTTGATGTAGTGGTTCTTGTTCCGTATTATTTGTACTTTGTTTATATATCGCACCTGAAACAAGAGTTATTGTAAGTATCGAAAAACCAATCAAACCATACATCCATTTAGAAGGGAGGAGCATTGTCTTTATAGTACTCCCTTTTATTGTTATTTACTATCGTACTATAAAAAACCGACGAGCACTCTCATGTGCATAAAGGTGTAGGATAAATACTATGCACAACGAAACATACAAATCCCCAGAATCAAAACAGGAATCATCGACCGAAAAGCCACGCACTCAGTGGGAATTTGTTGGAGTCGGTCGGGCCGCTGTACGCCGAATCGATGCCTCAAACCCCGAGGATATGCGCCGGATGCATGAATCATTTAGCAGCCCAAACGCCGAACAGTTTTTAGGCGAACCATTAAGCGACGAAGTTCAACAAATGATCGCCAGTGATGAAGCCGGCATCATAAGCTACGCCGTAACCGAAACTCCCGAACAATCCACCGAGCATACCGGTGAAATCGACGGCATCGTCTACTTTGCTCCCGACCTCCAAACCAAACGATACCTCGCCGAAAAACAAGACATCGAACCAGAAGAAACTCCGGTCTTCTCGATCACCTACGCCCGTGCTCCCGAAAGTCACGGCGGCAGCATGGTTGACGGAGTCATTGCATCGTGCTTAATGCTATCCCGCGCCACTGCTCTTGGAGACGTAAAACGTGAATCAAACGCAAAAGCCAAATTTGAAAAACAACTTCAGCAAAAACGCACCGAAAATCCCCAGTACACCATCGAAGATGAACTAGCCGATCGACAAACCTTCGAAGCCGAACTAACGCAACGCTACTCACACCCCATCACCGAAGTAATCGCCTACATCGACCCCCAAAACGACGCATCAAAACGAATCGTAGAAAAATCAGGATTCATACTCCAAGATGCCATCAATAAACCAAACAGACTCATGTATCGACTCGATTGGGAAAAACTCCATCAAATTGTCCACGAACAAAACCAAGGAAAGAAAACTCCACCGGCATACATATCTGCTGCTTAAGGTTGTGAAGTTGTTGGATTCTGATCAGGCAGCCGACGACTCAAGGCGACCCAACGTTTCGTTGGCTCGGTATACAAAATATCAACCACCTCATCACGCGAATACCCTTTTGCCTCCATTCGCTTAACCGCTCCACACCACTCTTTAACATCTTCAAAATAACCTTCGGACCAGTCATGATCAATTGCCTCAATTAATCGTTGCTTAAAATCATCTCGCGAAAATCCTTCCTGATTTAACTCTGGTTGTCCTTGCTTCTTACGTTCAAAATTTAAATCTGCATAAAATCTGTGCGAATCTGCCACTATTTGCCAGCGCTGTCCCGACACTGAATGATTTGTCCTGGCATAGTCATATGGTCCATCTGGAAGTGTTAATGTTGCCTCAATAAAATCGGCATTGTCCCCACCAGCCAACATCGCCAATAACTCATCTCTCCCGCGAGTTGTAACCGACAACTGACGACGGCGTTCATAATTTGCGATTCTCTCTACTAAAGCCTGAAGTTGTTCGTCAGCAGTTTCATATCGAGTCGCGACTAATTCTGCTGAATTCATCGGATTTTCCCGCGGATTGGATTCGTGAGGTTTAAACATCTTATTAATGTGATGTTGCTCTTCGTGCAATTTAGTATCATCGTACGTAACGTAAGCTACTTTTTCAAACGCATTTATCTCTTTTGACCCATCTCCGTGCACCGTCATAGCTTCATCTGATATTGTTATCATCCCCGCTTCTGGATTTTGAGGATCAAGTGGAGTCGTTATCTCGTTGTATGTCCCAACAATTGTTTCATTACCTTGGTCATCACTTGTATATTCCTGCCACGTAAATGCATCGTCTACCTGTATTCGTCGATACTTATGAAGATCCGACTGTTCGCCTGGACGCGAAGTACTGGCCCAAATAAAATCCGTGGTAACTCCATCCCTGCTACTGGTTACAAATACGGCACGGTTCCTATGCTCATCAAAAAATGAGCCTCCCGAGAAGCGCCCCTGCCCATGTATTGGAAACGTTCGTTCTTCTTGGTCAATAATCTCAGTTGTTATTTGCTCCGATATCACGCCGCTATCTCGCGCGATGATCGTCACCGCCTGTTCCAACCCTTCGATTGGCGGCTTCGAAAGTATAAATGCCGTACCTAAAGTCGTTGATGGAGTGATCGTACTCGACTCGGCCACCGAATAGGTACCGTCTGCGTTTCTTTTAAGATTAGCGACTCGGTCAAAATCTTTGCGGTCTAATACAAAATTAATTGATAAGCCCGATCGTACTAGATCCACTTTGCCTATCGGTTCAATCATAAAGCATGCGCGAAATAAGTCATTCGGTTCAGGATACTGTTCATGGGCTTGTCGAACCGCTTCTTGCTGCGTCCACACATTCTGAATCCCTCTTTCGATCGGTGCGGCTTCATCGATCGATATTCGTCCTTCTGTAACCGCTTGCTGGGCTAACTCTCTTAACTCGGTGGCGGATATCTGCACTCCATTTTGTGACCGTCCCCGAATTGTATGGACTAAATTAATCACTGCTTCTTTTTGGGATAATAGTTTGCGCTTATATTCTTCGATCTTCATTCGATATGCTCGGCGCTCTAGTTCATATGTTGGTGAGTCTTTTTCTAAGGGACGAGAATATTTTAAAAGCTGTAAATCCGGCTCTGCGCGAAATGGTTGCGGTGAAGGCTGTAAATACCACCATTTAGGATCTTCAGGGTGAGGAGCCTCTTCAGGTGATTGCTCTTCAATCGGTTCTTCAATCAATTTTTCTTTTGACTCTATCTGATCTTGCTGAGGTCTTTGTTCAAATCGACGAGAACCTTCGTCCATCGATTTATACTATCAGTCCTTAGGTGGATTGTCGATAAAAGCTGTAACTGTGCATACTTATAGTGGAAATTAAACGCATAACAAAAAGGATGGGAGATTATCCCCCATCCTATGAATTTTTATATCGTTTACCGCTTAACTTACCTGTTATTGGTTGGCTACTCGGTAGAGCGATACGCCGCCCCACCAGTGCCGGACCATATACAGGGTTTCGCGACCCACCTGATAGCCCTGTGGCAAATTGCCGACTTTAAGCCGACACTGTGCCAGTTCCCACCAGGTTCGAAACACGGTCTCCTTTGTCCGTGGATCGATCCATATTACACCAGGCCCAAACCAGCGCTCATACATATGCGCTGTTGTTAACGTTGCTTCGGTTAACCCGGCGATCAATGCTTGATCGGCCTGGTCAATCCGTGAACGCAGGGTGTTTAAAACACCTTGAATGGGGCGAGGCATTAACACGTTGCACCTCCACGTGCTGGTACCAGTACAAGTTTCCGATTCATGAGCGGGTAAATCGCGATCTCAAACGCATCTCCTGGCAGATCCTGCCAGTCATAGGTTTGCTCGTGATTGCCGCCGTGCTCATGATTGGTATTACCAAAGACAGCCGTTGTCCACTCGACGATCCTGACCCACGCATGGCGAGGATCGTTCAGCTCAACGATCAGCAGCTGCGGATCTGGTGTGCGCCACGATGTGGTGACAAACTCACAACTGCACCGAGGTGTTAAAACCAGTCGCTGGCCGTCAGGGAGCTGAATTACCGAGATCGCTTGGCCTTCCCGTTCCGCAATCGGAACGACAATCTGGGCTCCTAGGCACCTTACGAAAAATGCATGGGCGATGTTTAGGCAGCATCCTACATCACATTCGATATCGCTTTCGGCGAGCTCGAACGGCCATACGCGAGATGCGTTGTCCACTAATACTGTTGCAGTCATCGCTGCCTCCTGTGGTATTTTGCTATCCCTTCTTCAAAGCGGCTAAAGCGAGCATATTATACAAATTTTTAGGCATCGTGGAATGTGATGTGTATCACATATGCGTTAAAGTGGTTGTTGACAAAATATTAGTAGGTGCTAATATTTTGTAGTGGAACACAACGTCCGTCTAAAAGCATTAGCCAACGAAACAAGATTGCGGCTGATTTTGTGCTTAGATGAACGGAAGAAAAATGTTACCGAGCTGATCAATCATTGTGGACTGGCTCAATCAGCCGTATCTCAACATCTTGAGAAGTTGCGGGAGGCGGGACTAATAAAAGCCACGCGAGATGGTCGAGAAATGTATTATGAAATCGCCGATCAATCTTTGGTAACGGTGAGCAAACAGCTTTTAGATTTTATAACAACACAAACAGAATAAATTTATGAATATTGCATATTATCGAAACAGTACACAATCATTTAGCGAAACACTTCAGCAAACACGCATCGCGTTGGAAAAGAGCGGATTTGTAGTTGTCGGTGCGACCACTTTATCAAATCAACACGGTGAATTATTATCAATTGTCCATCCAGAAATTTTTGAGCAAATTATCAAGATCGACAAAAATGCAATTGGGCTTATCCCCTCTCTTGTTACGGTATTAAATGATTCTAATACCGTTTCGGTTGGGGTTGGTTTGGCCGAACTTGTTGGGATGGTTGTTCGCCGGCCAGAATTATCTCCACTCGTTGCAACGTTTGATAATCTACTTCGTGAAGTTGTGCACACCGCCGCCAAGGTCGAAGCTCTAAAGCCTGAGAAAGTTATTTTGTATTCAACTCAAACCTGTCCGTATTGCGTGATGGAAAAGAAATGGCTTGATGAGAAAGAAATTGATCACGAAGTAGTGTACGTAGATCAGAGTCGTGAAGCCGCCGAAGAAATGGTAAAAAAGACCGGACAAATGGGAGTACCTGTTACCGAAATCACCTACACCGACGCCGATTCTGAATTCATTATTGGATTTGATAAAAACCGATTATCTCAAAGCTTGGGCCTTCATTAATATCACCGGAAGTATTTCTACTCCCGGTGTCTATGCGTATTTTTTATCCGTTAACGTTTTCGGCGATCTCGACCGCTTCTACCGGTGCAACCAGCACATCGTCGGTGATGGGGAGGATTGTTCCTGGTCCAATTCCTATCGACTCAGCAAACGTGTCCGTTGCGACTATTTCGATGCGGATCGGATGATCAGTGAGTTTGATTACCGTTCCGGTCCTGGTATTTACGACTATAGACCCCACTGCGTGAGTTAATCGCCACTCAGCAACCTCAATTGGTGGTCCAACCACACAGAATCTATCATGAACGATCGTTCCTATCGGATAATCCGATGCCATGGTGATGAGCATCTACGCCCTCCTCGTCTTACCACATCGTGCTGAAACGAGTGTATTGTATCAGCTTTTTATGACTTTAATGGGAGTTATATGAAAAGAGCAGATAGAAATTCCATCTGCTCGTGATGTTTACACTATTGTGATTGCGGGAAGCACGAGCTCCCGCCCTATGTTTACGTAGGACCCCAGGTCATGGTCGTCCTTTTTTTGGGCGAAAGTTGTGGCGCACGTGATCATCATTCCTTGGTGCGTGAGGCTAAAGACGGTACCGGTATCCTGCAGAACAACATTCGGACTACCGTAGTGATCATCCGGCCTCCACGTCATAAAGCTTTCGGGAGGACCGATGACGAGATATTCACCCCCAATGATCATCCCTGGCCACAAATCATTGGGACCAAGAATGGTGTCTGACGTAACCGACTTTGCCAGTTGTGTAAGCCAGCGAAACCGTTGGCGAAGCCTGTTTTCTGGCGTTCCGGCAAGAACTCCAGTTCGGATTATTAACTGACTTATCAGCAGTTCGATCGAGACCCTCAGCCACTCCTGGCCGAGTTTATGCCGTAGTACTTCAAGTGCCAAAAGCCCCGCTGGGGTAAGGGTGACATTGATGCATTGTCTCGTATAGTCGATCGTATGTCGTGGTACTTCCTGATCAGCGATCAGGGCGACATATGTTTTACCACCATCCTTCTGGGCAAATAATGATTGCCCAAGAAGTTCCAAATAGCCACTCACGAGAACCCCAAGAAGCTCGTCGATCTTTATCCTCGGGTTTATTCCGATGGTCATGAGCCTGGCAAAATGACTTACTTCCGGGCTCCATGACAGCGACATATCCACCGATCGTGTGAGCATGGCTCATCCTCCTGGTACTGCCGTCTTATACTTTTTTCCCGCATCGATTGTAGCAAATACCTGCATGTTGAAATAATGAGACTCTTTTAGAAGCGATTATTGGCAATCACTAAATGATAGATCCATTTTCTCACCATCTTTTACTCGGTCGTATGATCCTCGTTTCGTTACGATCCCTCTTTTATCAACCGAAAAACATTGTGCCGAAATTATCGGTACTCCGCTCCCCTCTTGGACAAATTGAATTAACCAGCCAGAGCCATTGGACTTTGTCCTAATGCTTTTGGGCGGAAGGCTATCGGACGGATACTCTTGTAGCTGCGGATCTGTTTGCTGAACTTTGGCGATTGCGTCGGCTTCGGTTAAACCTGGCTGTGCATAATATGCGACATAAATTCCGACAAAAGCTACAAGTGTCATAATTAGTACGATGGTTACGGTCTGTTTAATACTCATGGTTAGTTAAGTGTACCAAAATAAATAGCCGAATATGATTACAGCGCGCATGGATAAACCACTGTTTGATCAAGGCAGCGAATTGTTGATCCAATTGAGTCTGTTTGATACTGGGGACAGACACAGATAGAAGTTTTGAGTGATTCAGCGGAAACGGGATCAATACATGGTGGACAAGGGCATCCGCATGGAATTCCAATTATTGTTGGAAGTGGAATCAGCGTAATTGGTATTACTGTAGGTAATGGATCAAACTCTTTCGTAATGATTGGAGTCGGCGTTTGCGGTATTTCGGTTGGTACGGCTATGGTTAGTGTCTGGGTGGCTGTCGGAAGTGGTTGTGTTGTTGTTGGTGTAGGCGTATTCGGAGTAAGTATGGTGGGTGTCGCTGTTGGAGTTCTGCTTGGCTTAAGATGAAAATTTTTTCGGACTGGAAGCTCTGTTAGTGTTGGCACCGATGGCGTGATATTTAGTGCGGGTTGGTGCGGATCGATAGCCGTTGTATCAAATGTTTTTAATTCATTAAATGCAAGCGATGAGGCAATTCTATTTGGAACAAAAGAATGGACAATTAATAGCGATACCCCGGCTAGAACGCCTCCGATCAAAATATGTTTCCACGAGAATAATGATTGTGATTGAATTATTTTATATCTGCCCATACGTAATAGGTCATTTGGGCAGATTTATTAATCCTATCTTACCATGGAATGTCTTTTAATCTTGCTGGCGTTCGACGGTAATCGTACAGTCTGTTACGAGTGCGGCAATGGCACCTACAGCTGCAAGTACTGGGGCAAGCATCATTCCAACTACACCAACGGTGAGTGGGAAAACCGCAAGGGTTTTGCCGTCTTTATCGGTAATCGATATTTTGCGAACGTTACCTTCTTTGATGAGCTCCTCAAACTTTGCGAGGAGTTGGCTGCCGTTCACTCGAAATGATTCTTCTTGTTTTTGTGATTCATTCATACTATTAATCACCTCCTTATGTTGTGTTTATTGTACCTCATTTTGTATCATTGTTTGATAACTTTCCACTGACGTTTTTTTCGGTGTATACTTAAACTGCATATGGATGATAAGTCGTCAAATGCGTCATCACCTTATATTTTGATCATTATTATTGTTGCCGCTTTGGTAACAATTGGTTGCGCGTTGTACGTTCTTTCTAACGAATATGTGAATAGCCCCGCACCCCGTTCAACGAATACGCGAACGTCACCAACGCCATCACCTTCTCGAGCACCTCAGGCAACTGGATATTTAGAACGTATAAATACGAGTCCTAGTGCAGATGACCAAAGCGTAAAACAGCCCACCGTCGTTTCCTGGCAACAACAAGGTTTCTTATCCCCAATACTTTCATTACATGTTGGAGATATCGTTGATTTTGTTAATAACAGTACTGATCCAATTCTTTTAGCCACTGGTTCACACGATGATCATGACGGATATATGGACTCGGGTGAATTAGCTGCTAATGGTCATTTCGTATTTACGTTTTCGGTTCCAGGTACATGGGAGGTCCATAATCACCTTGATGAATCAGCCCATGGCAGCGATGAATCTGTACTGACAATTACCGTTAAATAAACCTTCATAGCAAACCAACTTGACTTTTTACCAGGTTCGGACAATAGTTATAGTGTCCACTTTGCATGGTAAAAAATTACACTGCCCCACCAATCTCGCTTAATGCGCGTATTACGCGATTTTTCTTAAATCGTGCCCGCATCACTTTATTATTACTAGTCATCCTGGTAGTGTTTGGTATCGGTTCGATATTTATGCTTCGAACCACCGGGTTCCCTTCACCAACAATCGACATTATTGTGGTAAATACCCTTTATCCTGGTGCCTCATCATCGACGGTGATGGAACAAGTTACCAGACCGCTCGAAAGCGAAATTACTCAAGTCGATGGTGTTAAAAGTGTAAATTCAAACTCTCTTGATAACGTATCGAGCATTGTCGTTAATCTAAATACTGGCGCTAATTTACAAAGCGTAAAAAGTGAGATCGACTCGGCGATTGGTTCGGTTACGTTACCTGATGGAGTTGATAAAACTACTGTATATACGCCAAAAGTAAGTGGCGATGAATATTATTTTTCCTTAGTACCAAAAGATGTTGAGTATCGACCTGCCGAAATGTATCAGGTATTCGAGATGTTTCGTAAAGAAGTCGAAAAAGATTCAGCGGTTGCCAGCATAACCTTGAATAATGAGATTAAAAAAGAAATTTCAGTAACATTACGAAATAGTGATGTTGTTAAAGCAGGATTAACTACTCAAAGCATTATTGAACAACTCAAATCGTGGGGTTTAACTCTTCCGGTTGTGCAAGACGCCAATCTGGATGACAAGACATACAACATTAATTTGTCGATTTCTGGTAAATCGCTGGATGATTTTGGAGCTATTCAATTGGTCGGGGCCGCAAACGGACCGACCGCTCCTTCAATAGTAAGGCTTCGTGACATCGCCGATATAAAAGAAACGTACGATACCGAAGAGTCTCCGAGTGTGATCGGTTTCCAAAATCGCGGAGCAGATGTAGTGAGCGAGGGTATCTCTTTTAGTATTGATATCGCCGATGATGTTCCGTTGTCTGAATACGATCTACGCCTGAAGTCGATAATTGAAAAGTATTTCGATGCGGCATCGACGTCATTTAAAACGCTGACATCGCAGAATCAACTTATTTTCCGCCAATATGAGTTAGTCAAAACATATAACGTGGCTGAGGATAATCAAAAGCAGGTCGAAGAAGTTATCTCGGGTATGATTGGTGGCAAGTGGGATATTCCATTGGGTTGGATCGGATATATCTTTGGAGGTATTCAACTCGTGTTCCTTGCCATGCTCGCACTCGTGAGCTGGCGAGCGGCGTTGATTTCGGCTTTTGCAGTTCCATTATCATTTTCTTTTTCGACAATTTGGGTTGCCGCAACTGGCAATGACTTAAATACATTAGTTCTTTTTTCATTGGTCTTAGTTATTGGGCTGGTTGTTGATCCGGCATTAGTAGTGCTCGAGGCTATCCAGCGCAAGATTGATAGTGGATTAAGCGGCAAAGATGCGGTGATTGCTGCCGTCGATGAAATCGGCTGGGGGCTTGTCCTTGCCGTCGTGACCTCGCTGATTGTATTCTTCCCATTTGGAGTGGTGTCGGGTGTCTTCGGACAAATTATTTCATACATTCCACTCACCGTAATTCCAGCGATCATTGGTTCTTATGTTGTTCCGATTGTATTTTTGGCTTGGTTTGGCGGCATTTTTTTGCGCCGGGGTGAATCGTCATCAGATGATGAAGAAAAGAATCTGTGGAGTATTGCCCGTGGCATGGCCTGGCTTAACAAAAAGATCTTATATGCACCGGCATGGATTCGGGTTGTTATTGTCGTTTTGGCATTGGTTTTATCTGTCGGTACGGCCGGCTTTTACATGGGAACAGGTCAAGTTAAATCGGTTCAATTCGCTCAACCTGAAGACGGCGACTCGTTATTAATCTCGGCGACGCTTCGTCCTCAGCTAACCAAAGATCAAATTGTATCTGACGAAAAGGCATTGGTCTCACAGATTATGAAAGATTCGGCAGTTAAAGATGTTTCGCCTTTTTCCACTCGGGGAGCTGGTGGATACATGGTCAAATTAGTTGATCGTAACGATCGGGTTGATACCACAGCTACCGACGTTGCGGAGCGTTTACGGACAAAGCTAAAAGATGTTGGATCTCGATTCAGCGATATTACAGTTAATGTTCTAGGACCTGGTCCTCAAAATTCGGCTTATCCGATTGCGCTGGGGATTAAAAACCCTGATCTGGATGTCCAACGCCAAATCGCTGAAGACGTCACCAAAATTTTAAATAGCGTGTGTAAAGATGGCGATAATGCCATAACGATAGACCAACAATGTTCGGCTTCAAATAAAGTTATAGAACGCGTTGATAACGGCTACGATGATAGTGCCACTACCTTTGTTCAAGTCTTATTGGATCGAGAGAAATTAGTAAGTAACGGTATCCAGCCATTTGCTGTTCAACAAATTATTTCTAATCTGTATTCTGTTAATGGTGGTAAACGAGTTGCTGTGCTTAAAACTGGTGAAACGGAATTAGACATTAAACTTGAATCAGATAAAGAGGCTCCTGCGAGTATTGATGATCTGAAAAACGTTACGTTAACCAGCGTGCGCGGTACGTCGGTGCCACTTTCTGATGTCGCTTCTATTTCGACGGTAGAATCTCCCCCATCAATACGGCGAGTAAATGGTGAAGTTATTGGAGTGGTTAATGCTAAACCTAAGACCGATTTTACTGACCAGGCAAATGTCGGAACGATTCAATCGTTGGTAATCAAATCATTTAATGATGATTACAAAGAATATTATGATGATGAAACAGTGGTTGAGGTATATTCCGAAGGCGATACCGCATCTATGGGTAAGTCGTTTAAAGAACTTGGGTTGGCCCTTCTTTTGGCGATAGTCCTTACGTATGGGATTCTCGTCGTATTCTTTAATTCATTTAGTTTGCCGTTGGTGATTCTATTTGCCATTCCACTTACCTTTATCGGCATCTTCCCGGCACTCGCATATTTGGCGGGTGGGCAGCTTGGCTTCCTTGAGATTATTGGTGTGATTATTTTGGTCGGAATTGTTGAAAACGTGGCGATCTTCCTTATTGATGGTGCTAATCAAAAAGTTCGCCAGGGATGGAATTATAAAGATGCGATTGCGTATGCCTCTGGAGTTCGGTTTCGTCCGATAATCTTGACCAAGATAACGACTCTTGTTTCAACACTTCCGTTGATTTTGTTCTCCGAGCTGTATCGATCATTATCGTTAGTTATTGTGAGTGGATTGTTTACCTCTGGGTTTGTGTCACTCATCATTTCTCCGATACTTTATGTCGCGTTCCGAAGTGTTAGTGATAAACTTCATTCCAAGTCAGCTGAATCTCCTAAAAAGGCTGATTAATTCCAATTTTTATAAAATAATTAATGGGTTAGGTTTTCCAACGTTTTAGATACGGAATAACTGCGAGTGCTAATTCACGTGCAACTTGTTCAGGAAATTCATAGGTATTTGTCATCTCTTGTACCGACCGATTCACCATATCGATTATGGTTATCTTTGGTTCTTTATATTCGCCTAATTCAAAACAATACACACAGAATTCTTTAGATAATGTTGTGTCGGCGTTTGTTCCATAGAGGCCTTCGTCAAGCGGCATACCGCAACTTTGGCATCGGATAATCGGAGGGAGTTCTTGTTCCATACGGTTATTGTATCGCACTCTTGTCTTCGCGGATGATTGGTTGACGCACGGGGCGATGAGCGTACCAATCTAAAACGATGCTGATAAGGGCAACTAATAATATCAGCGCAATTGCCGAGGTGACGGCTGCGGCAATCATTAGGATGGCTTTGTCATATTCGGTCAGGTTCATGAGAGTCAGTGCTGTTGGTTTGTTTAAAAAGTCGGTTAATCGCTCGGATGCAAATGAAAGGATGGTAAACGGAACAATACCAATGAAGTTATACAATGAATGGATTAAAATCGACCATCCAAAGCCATAGCGTATTCTGAGATACCCCCACATCAAACCCCCGATGATTTGTGGTGCGACTAATATCGGAGCCAGAAAAATCAACGTACCAAGCCCGGTGTAATTTTCAAGATGCACAAATCCAAACGATAGTGCAGACAGGTAAAACAACACACCAACATGGCGACTATACCAACCGAGGGCGGCGTCTTTTTTTATGAATTGGCGCACGATCAAAAATAAAATTAGAATACCTACACTAAAACTTGCAGTGAATATTGGTCCTCCCGATAATATGCCAACTGATCGAATTTGCTCTGGTATAAGGTCCATGAACGGTAGGTTTAGCTCGTCCATAAGCTGGAAGATAAGTAAGCTAACAAACCCTATAAACACACTCACATTGAGCGCGGAATACCGAAGCGGAAGTCTAAACGTCAACTCTTCAATTATCGGAGCTAATATGCTGCCGACTAAGAGAGTAAAGTACCATGGTTCATTGGAAAAAAAATTAACTACGGAATGATTTTCAACCGGATAATTTACCGCTGTTAGTATTACAACAATTAGAATTCCAAAAGGTATCGATATCGCATAGTGCAATGACAAAAACTGAATGACGGTCCAGAATTTATGGGCAAAAGAATCGGTACTGATTTCATTAGGATAGATCGGTTTACGAATAAAATTGATTAAGCTGACTATCTTTGATTGTTTTTCCATATCTTGTTAGTATATCTGGTATATCTCGTGTGATAAACTACAAGATTGCTTTTTTATGTACCGAGGGTTAGAGTAAATTCAAAGGAGGTGATTGACTATGAAACGTACAGCATTAACTATTACTGCTTTTGTTGCATTGTTTGTTATGTATGCGGCTCGACCGGTTGTCACTACAGCAACCCAACCGCTTGAATCGTCTATCCCTACAACTGAAAACGAAGTAACGCCAACAGTGACTCGTACGACAACGCCAAAACGTTTCCTTTCAGTCACACCACGAATAACTATTCCAGATCGATTATTATCACGCATGCCAACGATAGATCCATCTCGAAAGCCATCACCTCGTCCGACACGGGATCCGTCTACGTTCCCTACCCGATTTCCGACTCTTAATATTAGTCGGTTCCCAACGATTAATCCGTCGTTGATTCCTACACGGGTACCACGTGCGACTATCGCCGCTCGGGTATGTGAGAGGGTTACATCGGCTTTAGACAAGCGAATTGAGCAGTATCAACAAGCAAAAGATAAGCGGAGTGACGTTATCTCACGATTACATAATTTAATCACGCTCGCCCAGTCAAAAGGCGTTGATACAACCGAGCTTGAAGCGGCATTGCCTGCTCTTCAGCAACGTGTTGATAAGTTAACCACTGATGTAGATCAATTAGTGACGTTGTTACAGGATGCAAAAAATGCTGATTGTAACGCAACCGATGGTTCGTTCGATGCGAAACTTGAAAGCGCACGCGCTCAGTTATTAGTTATCCGTAATGATCTGAATGAAATTCGAACGTATTACCACGATTCGATTTCTCCGTTATTGGCAGATTTGCGCACTCAACTTGAGGCTACTATTACTCCTACGACAACACTGTAAGTAAGAAGTGTTCCTAGACATTAAAGAGACCGTTTATCGGTCTCTTTTGTATGGGAAGATACTTAACGTAATAATCTAAACTAGTGGTTGACGATGCGAATGTCAATTTATTATCATGAATTACATGTTGAGTAAGTCGTCAAACAAAGGTTTTTCAATTGTTGAAGTTGTTGTTGTGTTGTTTATCATTGGTGTTATTGTTGGTGGTGTGTACGTATACATGACCCAAAGCAAATCAAGTAATTCAACTGATACGGCTACGACTCCTACTCCAGTTATTTCGGCTAGCCCTACCGTAATTGATTCTTCAGATAGCGTTAACAGTGAGATTGATCAAATTAATCAGGTCATGGATGATTCGACTGATCTTAACAGCGATTCTTTGAATGATTCTTCTAACGGTTTATAATCTTCTTATATAACTTCATAAAATAGTGGTTTTTATTTAATGCATGGATACTAAAGATAAAAAAGCAAAAGTGAATAATACTGGAGTTGTTTTTAGTGGTTTGTTTATCGCTTTAATCGTTGTGCTCGGATCTCTTGCTCCGTTTGCGTTTAAGAGTAAATTTGCATCTCTTTTTCCAAAAGATCAATCAAACGCTCAAGTAGCTACAACGAATCAAGTAAACGAAGGCGGTTCTTTTCCGGCGGATATTGATGGTAATGGCGTGGTTGATGTGTATGATCTTGGTGTATTTGCCTATTACTATGATTCGATGATTACGGATTCGAGTGATATTTATCAGGCTCTGTGTGATATTGAAGGCAACGGTCGGGTTGATGTGTATGATTTAGGGATTTTTGCCGGATTATACGGTACTGATTATTTACTGGAGCTTGGTCCTGATACCGATGTTTCCCCTACTCCAACTACCTCATCTCAATCAGGAGATCAGTTAATCAACGGAATAGACCAGATTATGAATGAAAGTTATTAATGACTGGGTTTGATTTTTCTTGCGCCTAAAAATGTATTATGATGAATAGGTGAAATCTACCAAGGGTTTTGGCGTTATTGAAGTCTTTGTGATCCTATTGATTGTGAGCGTTGGTGTTATCTGCGTTCTGGTTTATACCAACAAGGTCCGACAAAATCAGTCGGATCTGGTACCTACCGTTACTTTGGTTCCATCTGTAGATCTTTCCCCCACCCCGACTGTTTCGACTTCTCCATCTGCGATAGAAAGTAAATCATATGATTTGGATGAATATGGTTTTACGATTATTGTTCCTGGTATGTATACCATCGAGCGTCGTAATGTAACTGTGCTGTGTAGTCAGTTGCAAGGTATTGTTCGGAATCTGAGTAGTTGTTCGCAGGTGCAGATGCAGGTTCCACAAGTTGCTGTTGTTAGTTCGGAGCGAACATCGGATGGTACTAAGTATGGAATTACTGTGCGTCCCGCGCCCTATGATGTTGGGATCAATTGTGATAATGGAACGTCATCATTTATTGATGTGGTTTTTTTGCATGGGGATCGTTCACTTTATTCCTGTCAGGATAAAACCACTGGTGAGATTCATGCGGCTACGGTCAATAGTTCGGATACGGTACTCTCATTGCCAGATTCTTCGCCCTATACGAGTTTGTTTGTGAATATAAATGCTAAAAACGAGACAATGTTTCAAGATTATATAAAAATCCTCACCACGGCGGAATTAACTGCGTATAGGTAAGACTATTAATGATCTCTGATAATAGATCATCTGCTTTCACGTTTTCATCTGTTCGTCAAAGTAATATTAGAGGGATTGAAAATCATAACTCTGTTATCGATCTATTTAGGGGATAGCCAGGGCCATACATACAAGGTTTTACTTGTGGTATATCCAATCGTTAAACTAAATGGTGGGCCATAGCGTAAAAGTTCGAACCTTTTGATTGATTACGTGTTGAAGTGGTTTCCTATCCTAACGGGCTTGCAGTTCAACGGTTTGCTGACTTTTCTTAGGCTGATGGACGGAGATAAATCCCATTCACAGCTATCACCATCATCTCTTTGAACCACTCATACTCTTGACCGAAAGGATGATAATAAATTATATGGCGGAACCATTCAAAGCAGAGGTTAAAACACTTGCCGAAATATTTGCTGAGGCGTACAACCGTGAAAAAGGCACAAAGTTTATTTGGGACGATTACCGCAGTCATCCATCCACTGAGCCCGCCGACTTTCGCCTTTACGATAGCAATATGGATCTACCCGTCCAGTTAAAACGTTTGGTGGAAAATGAGGATAGAGATTTTGTGCGGCCGAAATACGCAGAGAAGGTTATTATTCAGCTTCAGGATAAATTGGATCAACGGGGTATTAGGGGCGTTTCGCTGCACCTGAACTTTGAAAATCAGCCTCACTCTAGCGAAGATATTGATAAACTAGCATATTGGATTACCGAATTAGTCGCCATAAAGACAGATGATGCTTTGAGCGGTCAGTATGTTTTCCGGTTTGACTTCCGACACGATCCAGAAATCCTTAAGCGGATCGAGCAGTACATTTCAGATATAGATATAGTTTCGCGTCCCGACAGAGAGAATGTTGTTATCGGTTGGGCGTGGAGTCAGTCCTATCCCGAACCTCTTTTAGATGACATTCAACGAGTGCAAGCGCAGGTATCAAAAGTCGAAAACATGTATCACAATGTTATCTTGTTATTAGACTCTTACAACAGACCGATTAGTGACAAATATATTCCTTGGATAAAAGATTCCCTCAAAAATACACCTATTAATGAAGTATGGGTAGTTGATAACTATTCTTCAGTCAGCAGGGCGATACATTTAAAGTAATGCTTTTCTTATGGTGGGCCGTCAAGGACTCGAACCTTGGACCTCCTCGGTGTAAACGAGGCGCTCTAACCAACTGAGCTAACAGCCCATATCACAGGTATTATATCATCTTTAAACGAATTCATATAAAAATAGCACCGACTCAAATCGAGCGTCACAAGAACTTATTTAGCCCTTTGTAAAAAGGAAAACTTGCATAAAAGAAAAAACTTTGTTACCCTTTTAGTAAGGATGAGTAAACCTTTATCGGGACCTCGCATTCCATTATCAATAAAAATCATCGCATTGCCCCTCTGGTGGGGTATATCGGTTATACTCATGGGATTGCTGCTAATGCACACTTGGAACCAGTACACCACCCCCCCAAAAAAGGAACCTCAAGTCGTATACTCTAATACCAACTCTTCGTATCGATTATTCACCGCTCTACCCAGTAAAAAGAAAGTACTAGGACAACGCGTAGAATATAAAGACGCGCGGGTACAAAAATTACATGGATTTTTAGAATTCTATAA
>JAAXWF010000002.1:0-204230 GCA_013335095.1 candidate division WWE3 bacterium | reverse complement strand
TAACTCCCCTATGGCTGATGATAGTCAAGCATTCGTCGATATCGCTGATACCTATAATCTACCCTGGACATTGCTACCAGCCATCGCTTGTAAAGAAAGTGGTTGTGGGCGAGCCATTCCACCAGGAAGTTTTAATGCTTTTGGATGGGCGGTATATACCGGACAAAGTTCGGGTGCAACATTTGGATCATGGGCGGCTGCAATCGAACGCGTCGGACGAGGTTTACGCGAAGATTATTTTAACAGAGGGCTTGATACTGTTCCCGAAATTGAAACCCGCTACACACCTCCAAGCGCCACAACTCATGGTGGATGGCGAACACACGTAACCATGTTCATGAACGAAATTGAAGGCTGGCCAATCGATTAATACAAAAAAGTAAATAATTAAATAGAATCCAAGAACACTTTAAAGTCAGTTGCTAAATCTTCTCGGCTCATGGCAAATTTTACCGTCGTTTTAAGATAGTTCAACGGATCCCCGGTGGTTAACCACTCGCCTTCAATGGGTTGAGCAATAATTTTTTCTCCGCTTTGAGCTAACGAATTAAGCATATCGGCCAACCACAGTTCACCATCTTTACCTCGTGATTGGGCATTGGCTTGTTGAAGTACTTTATTGGTTAATACAAATCGTCCAAACTGAGCCCGGGTTGAAGGTGCTTCGTCGATTTTAGGTTTTTCTACCAGCTTCTCAATCTCAAAGTTAGTGCTCCCCTCTTTATATTTCACCACACCATAACGACTTACGACTTCGGGTGATACATCTTGTACCCCAATCACTGCGGTCGGATGTTCTTTTTCGTACACGTCAATTAATTGTTTCGTGACAGGTGTATTTGAAAGAGTCATATCATCGCCAAACATATATACAAATGCTTCATCATCATCAATTAAATTTTGTGCAACTAACAGTGGCGTGCCGTTACCGTATGGTAAATGCTTGCGTTGTCGAACATAAATGAAATTGGCCATCTGTGGAATATTACGAATCATTTCGAGCTTATCTTCTTTTCCGCTGCCCGCCAACGAATATTCTAGTTCCAAGTGATTATCAAAATAATCCTCCATAATATTTTGACCTGCTCGTGTTACTAAAATAATATCGGTAATCCCTGATGCGACGGCTTCTTCTACCAGATAATGAATAATCGGCTTATCGATAATCGGAAGCATTTCTTTGGGTTGGTTTTTGGTTGCAGGAAGAAATCGGGTACCGTAGCCAGCTGCGGCAATCACGGCTTTAGTTATTTTGCGATGGCTGTTCATAGCGCTATTGTAATGCTGCGTATCGGTAATAGCAATGCACAATCCGCATCAGGCCGGTGCAAATAACTGTTTTAATGATGCATATGCTGATTCGTTCAATCTCGCTTCGTATAGTAATGGTACGATCTCTTTTTCGGAAAAGTCTGGTTGGGTGGCTATGGTTATAAATTCATCGAATGATACCGGCATGATGGTTATGTCTTCCCCCGGATCGAGCGTCGGCTCGGCAATCTTCGTTAGATTTTTA
The DNA here is from genome assembly GCA_013335095.1 of candidate division WWE3 bacterium. Classification (GTDB taxonomy): domain Bacteria; phylum Patescibacteriota; class 4484-211; order 4484-211; genus JAAXWF01. The sequence continues at coordinate 202,714 of JAAXWF010000002.1, read as the reverse complement.
GCGATAAATGTGTATACCGACCATTCAATTTTTGAAAACGGTTGTTGTGCATTCCATAACGTAAACGTATCGGCACTATATCCTGTTTCTTCTAAGAGCTCTCGTTTTACTGCTTGTAAAATATCTTCTCCCGCATCTACTCGCCCACCGACTCCCGCAATGTATTCTTGCTTACCCGGCTGACGCTGACGAGTTAGCATGATCTTCCCATCCGCCATAACCGGAAACACTACGACAGTATCGGGCCGTTTTATCTTTTCAAAGACTTTGATTGATCCATCGAACTGGGGTTGTTCCCATTGATATACGTCAAACATGATTCCGCTAAATACTTTTTTTGCCTGTGGCGGAAGTGGTTGTTGCGATGGCGGTGGTGTTATTATCATGAGCGTAATTGTATGGTATTTAGGTTAAAGTATCTTTTCATAAAATAGTTCGGGGTGTCCCCAAATTTCGTTAACCTTTTGATCGACTAACTTAAATCCTGCGTTCTGGTACATTTTTTGTGCTGGTTTAAAAAAATCGATGCTCCCCGTTGATACACGAGCACTGGTACATCCCGCTTGAGAAAACAAAGAGAGAACGTATTCAAGCTGTTGTGTGCCATACCCGTTTCCCTTGTATTCGGGAATAATACAATTTTGACCAATTATTCCATATTCAGGAAAATTACGTGGATCATAGGTAATAAATCCAATTGGCTCATTCTCAATAAAACTGACTACTACATACTTGCCGATCGTATCTGGATTCGTAAATGAAATTGAGTCAGTCTCGTGCCATTGCTGAACATATTTTTCTGCATTTTGTCGATCCTCCATAAGTAGTCGTTGGTAGCTATCAATAAGTAAGGTGAATAGCGTACCCGGTTGAATTGATTGTATTCCTTTGAATGTAAGTTGTGAGGGCATGATGCGTTTTATTTAGTATTAATTTTTGTAGCGCGATACGTAATCAGTTTTTTAATTACGTCGTATGGAATCGGTTGATCGAGAGGAAATTGTAAGGTTCCCTTTCCGGTTTGATACTGTTTCAATTCATCGGATAGTTCTTCAATCGGTCCTGGTGTTGGATATACGCCGATATGATGAGTAAACGCGGCGAAATAGATTAACGGTTTGTTATGTAATTTAAACGCCGGCATTTGATAACTAATTGATTCAACCGCATCTGGTTGTTCTTGGTGTACGATCTGGCGAATGTGTTTTAAGATTTTTTGCGCTTCGGGAGTGCATCCGGCGATGTACGCATCGATGGTGGTTGGTTTTAAAGGCACCTTAAGCATAATTCTATTATATATGTTCCCACGGTATTACTACTAGATTGGGCCAGGTTGTTGCCCATTTGGCGATTTTTTGTTCGTACACTGATCGTATGACGTGGGGTTTATTTGGCCGAACGATGAGTCCAAACAAATCATTGAGGCCGTAAGGTGCATAGACTGCGTCTTTGCCATTGTGGGACGTTATTCCAATGGTGGTTGCGGTTGTCGGCCATTGATTGATCGCATCTTCGCATGAAGTGAGTGGGGGGATTTTTTTACCAAAGTCTTGTTCGTACCAGGTGTGAACGCGGGCTTGGTTTACTACTTCGATATATATTGGGAGGTGTGAAAATTGTTTGTTAATTTTTTGTTGGGTTAGTTCTTCGGCTTCTTTGCTTATGTCGCTTGGGTCAAAGTAGATGAGGTCGTAGTCCTTAATCCCCTGTTCGTGTGATCGATTATGAAGCTCATTCCAGATGCTTTGGCTGATGCATCCTGCTCCTAAATACCAAGATACTGAGTCAGGAAACGGATCACTATTTAATATGACGTCATTAAAGTTATTCTTGCGCACGATTCGGATTAGTTCATCTACTTGCTGAGTTATTGGTATATTAACCACGGCTCGATTGTACGCTATTGAGGTGAAGATGTCTGGTGAATGATGTGAAGGAGTTTTATTTTCTTACGGGCATAGTCTTTTTCAAGAACGGCTAACTTTGCTTGTGCCTCTTTCTTAAAATCTTTGTTTTTATCTACGTGCTGCTGGATTGTTTCTTTACTCATAAGCCCAATCTTCTCTTCGCATGGTTTACAGACATAAAATCCATACAACGTATTATCGGTTTTTTGCGAACAGTTAAAGCACTTTGTTGGTGGGTTGGTCATACTTGTCATGGCCGTTCTTTTTTAAGTGATATTTTGAAATGCTTTCGTATTAAGTCGATAGCCCATACATAATGGCTTGAAAGTGCCGCCGCAAAATAAGTTGCCATATTCGTTGATCCGGTCCAGTCGTATTTCTTTTTTGTTACGAGGTCATTGTCGCTGTGATGTGAAATCGTTTTCATCAATCGGCTATGCGTATCAGTTAATTGCTTTTTAAGTTCAATCCAAGAGATCGATTTATATTCTTGATACAATTTTTCGTTTAGTTGTGGTGCATCCTTAAACGTATAGCCTGGTGCAGGTATTGCAGGTTTTTTACCCGCCATACCTTGTTCATACCAATTTATTTCGAGTAACTGCCATGCATACACATGGGCTACGATGTCTTTTGCGGTACGATTATCAAAGATATATTCTTTATCGCGCTGATGCGGAGTTAGCTGCTCTATTAATGCACATAACCGATCAAATTCATATTTACCAAACTCAAGAAGTTCAGATTTATTTTGTGCTCTACTCATAGTTACATTATTGTACTTATAAGCAAGCGATTTCAATAGGTATGATTTATTATTGTGATTTACCCAAATTCAAGATTATAGATATTCCGGTTTCATGTATCTGCGTTATCATCTTATGACCTTCGATGTGGAACTTCTCTCTGAATATTGGATTATGGATTAGGCCTTATTATCAGTAAAAATGGAGCTGGGCACTGGATGAAGTCCGAGCTGCAATTGAGAAAGGGGAGCTGAAGTTTGTTAGCAAAGACACTTTTTTACCAAACTATTTAGGCAAAATCTCATATTTTATATAAAATTCACAGCCCTATTTAAAATGTAATCTCTGGCTTGCAACTCAGATATTCTGCAAAATCATTAACTCGATTTGAAATGTCGTTTTTCGTGCTTAATGAAAAAGTGCTGAACCCCTGTATTTTGACTATTAATTTGCCACTTTGAATCTTATACTCCCACACTCCTTGAATTGAACCATTAATTACTATAACAGCAGATATCCATCCTTGAGGTCTGAAGACAAATTTATGAAATTTCTTAGCAAGTGTTTGAAACAAATCGCTTCCTCTTTCTAGCCCAATGGTAAAAGCGTCAAATAAAGGAAGTAATAAACAATGATCATTCATCTGGTAATCTACAAGTTCACTTTTCATCGATTCTAAAATTACACCCCTCCAGTCTCCTATAGTCACTTCAGCTAATTCATCAGAGAGAGTATCAAATACTTTTTTATTGTAGGTCAAACCACTTCCCCCATCCCACCAATTTGTAAATTGTTTGACATTTGATGGACCATATACTTGCAAGTACTTTCTAATTATTTCTTGTAAAGCCATAATGGGGTCACTTTCTTTCCAATTCTTAATGTAGAAACGAGGATTAATAAAAGTAACATTTTGACTTTGATTAGCTCCAAATGAAAGATATCCTGCCCAAGCAAGTGGTTTTAGAGGTGATCCCCAGCTTTTTGAAGTGATTAACTCTTTGATATTCTTATTTCTATTAACCTCTGCCAGCCTACGAGCTAATTCTTCACGAGTGGTAGGGGTATCAGAAAGAACTTCGTTTGCTGATTCTATATACAGTTCGAAATCCTTTTCTGATATTCCGTAATATTCAAAGTATCGATACCACCTTAAAAGGTTCACCTTCCTAGCTGATACAAATAATTGATATATATCAGGGGTGGTTAGATGGAGAGTTCCTCTCATCATCCATGTTTTAATTAACGTGTGATCTTTTTTTAGAGCAGTATGAAACGAATTTCGTTTTAAACTGGTCATTCTTACAAACAGAGATAATTCTGCAGCAGATAATACTTGAGATTGAAGACCGATTACTTTTGACACAACATCAAAGGAATTATTGGAAGTTGCCAATAGACCGTGTTTATATAGTCGCCAACTATTTATTCTTTGCCAATCTAGTTTCATATCATAATGATCATATCCATATTTTAATTATTATGAAATATATATTTGAACAAACTATCACCTCAGGCAATCTTTGACTTCATGAAAGTCTACTACGAAGTCATGGGCATAATAATTCCATATGAACAAGCCGAAGAAAAGGCAAATCGATTTATGAGAATTCTTGTACTAACTTTTCCTAGCGACAAGATTCGAACCATGAAAACATTGGCAAGAAGGCAATTTTCTGCTCAAAGGAGAGGTAAAAAGAGAAAATTACAAGCGTAAACTTGTGTCAAATTATTAGAGAAGTTGAGAGTTTTTGCGATCGAGAAAGTGTTGATTCTATCGCAATTACAAGCATTTACTAGAATTCAAGTATCTTGTTTGCGAGATCTCGTAAACAAGATATGGAGCGGGAGACGGGATTCGAACCCGCGACCTCTTCCTTGGCAAGGAAGCGCACTACCACTGTGCAACTCCCGCATCCGCGTTCTGATTGTACCACATTTCGCGTACTTTTAGGTTACATGGCCGGGGAATTCTGCTCTGCCTCTTTTGGACTCGGAATATACTTCTTAACCACGTTTAACAGTGAATAGGGGTCTATCTGCAACTTAATAATGTACTCTTTGGCTCCCAAACGTAAACACTCCATCATCACACTCTCTTGCCCCAGATTGGTCAACATAATTACCGGGATATGAGACGTCTCGGAATTACTTACTACATCGCGCAAAATATCGACCCCGTTCTTTTTGGGTAACATAATATCTAGAAGAATTAAATTGGGTTTTTCTTGGATAGCTAAATTCGCACCAGTCTCACCATCTGCAGCGGTAATAACATGGTAGCCTTCCTGATTGAGGATCAGCTCGTACAGTTCTCGGATATACTGTTCATCTTCGACTAACAGAACCTTATTTTCCATAGCCTTTACCCATTATACATTTTTTTTCGGCAAGCTGAAACTAAATGTTGAACCAGAATCAAGTTTTGACTCGACCCAGATTTTTCCCTTATGCATCTCGACGATCGCGCGGGAGATATATAGTCCCAAACCGGTACCTTTTGATCCTTGTTCCAAATTGCCCGAAACACGGAAAAATTTGGTAAATAAGTGAGGTATAGCAGTTTCGGGGATGCCTATCCCGGTATCCGAAATATGGGTAATCACCTCGGTTGGCGTCTCTTCGATCCATAATTTAACTTTACCGCCAACCTGAGTATAGTTTACTGCATTAGTAAGCAAATTGGTCAGAACCTCACCAATACGAGTCGCATCAGCAGAAACGACTGTACTGAAACTCTCCGGTAAATCACAAGTTAACGTAATCTTCTTTTCTAATGCAATAAATTTCACCGTATCGAATATTTGGCGAACTTTTTCTCCCCAATTGAGATCAATAAAGTTTAGATTTAGTGCATTACGCTCAATCTTTGACACATTCAGCAGATTCTCGACTAAACTCGTCAAATCTTGAGCAGAATAAAATACTCGGTTAAGCATCATCTTTTGTGGGTCATTCAAGTGGGAATTATTCTCTTTAAGATACACCGACATGTAACCCAAAATCGACGTAAGTGGGGTTCGCAGCTCATGGGCCGCCATCGAAACGAAATCAAGCTTCATTTCTTCGAGTTCATGCTCATCGGTCACGTCGTGGAATGAAACGATATAGGTTGCATCGGTCTCATCGGTATACGGTATGGTCGAACATAATAAATTAACATACAACTCCTGACCCGTCTGGGTAATCAATTTTACATTTTGGTATGAGCGGCTTTCTTTTTGTGCGCCGACTTTACTTGAAAAAGGTGGACAATACACCGATGTAGTTAATGGACCGCCCTGTTCATCGGTCATGGTGCACAGTTTATCGATCGGCTTATGGAGCATCATGCCCTCGGTTGTACCGGTCAAATCTTCGCTGGCCTTATTCATCAGTACGATCTCTTTCTCCTTATTAAGAGCGATCACACCATCGCCTACTCCAAATAATACCGTAGAAAGCTTATTTTTTTCCAGCTCAATGACGGATCGATCCTCCTGTAATCGCTGCATGGAACGGGTTAATTGAGCTGTTGCTTTATTGAGCTTCTTCATCATGCGATTAGATCCAAGAATAATGTCGCCATGTTCATCATTGGTAATGTAGTTAATCTGTTCGTTGTACTGACCCTTAGTGATTAATTGAATCCATTCAGCAATCTTTTTTAGCGGCAAAATGAAACTGTTTGACACAATCGGAGTAATAATTAAGGTATACACCATGTTAATCAGAACAACCGTAGCGATGAAAGTTAGGTTCAACACTAAATTTCGTGGTGTGGTGGAAAGCATATATGTGGCAAAGAAGATCACAATTGATGTTTCACCCGCTAACGTGGTGAGTAATAGTATCAAAAAGATCTTGGTAAACACGGGTATCCGCCGGATCGAGAGGTTTTTGCTATCTAAAAGCATCGGGTATTGCTGAATGATTTTACTGGCGACATCGCTCATTTTGTTGCTCAAAAGGATCCAGTTCAACAAACTAATGTTCGTCGATGCCACAATACCTAAAAAGATAACTTGAACTGCTACCAAAGATCGGATTGGAATCAATTCAGGAATAAAATTTCCCGAGTAGTATATGTAACCGCCAATGCAGAACGCTGATAGTTCTATTATTGCTATTAAACCGGCTATATTAAGGGGGAAATTTAGAAGACGGCTAACGACATCGGCAGCCGCAGTTGTTTGGATCCCGCCTCCCCGATTAATTTCATCAAAATCATCACCTAATCGTTTGATCTGGATTGAGGCAAAAAAGTAATAGAACGGAAAGTAGATAAAAAAGTACAACCCCAAGTAGGCAATAATCACCAGGATCATCGAGCTTAATGACACACCCCACGAGATTCCAGCCAAAGATGCAAGAGGGATCCCAAAGGTAAAGTGAAAAATTGCCTGAATCTTCCAATGCACGAGAGCTAAATCCAGAGGAGTTAATAATCGTTTGGGCGAAGTATGTACACTAGAAAGATCCATGTGGTCTCAATATATTTTTAGTATAACGAAAAAAAACACTTGCGCAAAGCGAGACTACAATATTCATGAGATAATGGGCATATGCCAACTTTGTACCTAATATCAACCCCCATCGGCAATCTCGAAGATATAACGATTCGTGCTATTCGTACTATCTGGTCTGTCGATATCCTTTTGTGTGAAGATACTCGTGAGACCAAAAAACTTCTTGATACGTACTCTACCTATCAGCAAAACAATCACATGCCGCGACTTCTTTCATATAACGACTTTAATCGTGATCGGCGTATTCCCGAGGTCTTAGCCGCGTTGCAGCAAGGTTTAAATGTTGGTCTTGTTTCGGACCGTGGTACGCCACTTGTTTCTGATCCTGGGTACAATCTGGTTCGGGAAGTCATTAAACTAAGTCAGCTACAACCAGAGATTACTATTGATGCGATTCCCGGGGCCAATGCCTTACTTCCGGCACTCCAACTCTCGGGACTTCCACCAGATAAATTTACATTTTTAGGATTTTTGCCCAAAAAACGCGGACGAAAAGAAGAACTCCTGCACTCTCTTTCTCCGATGACGTGGATAATGTACGAATCCCCACATCGGTTGGTCGAATCGTTACAGGAACTTTATGAAATACTTGGCGAACAACGAATTTCGGTAAGCATTGAATTAACCAAGATGTTTCAACATACATACCGTGGCCTATTATCAGAATCAATTGAATATTTTACTTCCCACCCACCCCGCGGCGAAGTTTCGATGGTTGTATCGCCTCTTGCGTAAAAAAGTACAAAATTTGTTGGGATTATTACAAAAATACACTACAATAAATACCAAATGCGGGAAGAGATTGACCAATTAGTTGATAAGATTACGTATATAAATGATGTCGCTTCGCAGTCTAATGATCTCGTATCACCAGGAGAACCGTACAAGGACTTCGTTAAGCTTGGAATTAAAGTACTTGATGCAAATAATGGATGCGTCGTATTGATTAATTCTCGCACTAAGCGGTGTACGGTAGAGTTTTCCCATAAAAAAATTACATTTCAACCGGATTTTTCTTTTTTTAACGCACTTGATAGTAGTAAGATTCATTACATCGAAAGTCCGTCGGATATTAGTATCGATAAAACAGATTGCAATAGTTCGTTTCAAAGTCTTGTTATCATTCCCGTAGCTTTGAGCCTGACTAAGCATCGAGCGTTCGTGTATTTTTTTCCTACCCCTCGTCCCGATACGTACAACGATACCGTTATAGGTACGTTATTAAAACGATATATCGAAGATTCTTTGCGTAAGAACGCGTCTAAATCGACTTTTCATCGGAATATTAGTGAATTAAGGACCTTATTTGTTTTTGCGGCTCATGAGTTAAAAAACCCACTGACAACTATTAAGCTGTATGCTCACTATGTCCAATCATATATGAAGAAAAAAAGTGCTGAATCAAAGTTTATTGATGCGATGGATACGGTAAATAGTGAGATTTTTTACCTGACGAACAAAATTAATGATATTACTGTTTTCACCCGATTAAGCCTTGGAATATTTGTCACCAATATCGCCCGCTTTGATTTGATCCCGTTGATAAATCGGGTCATATCACATGTCTCGATCATCTCTGAATCCAGAAAAATACACTGTGTCTGCCCAACCGAAGAGTTATTCATCAGTGCTGATCGTAGCCGGATAGAGCACGTATTAACTGCGCTCTTAACGAATGCAATTACCTACTCTGATGATGGGAGTGAGATTATTATCGATGCGGGTGTTAATGCTACACATGCCTGGATATTAGTACATGACCAGGGACCTGGTATTTCACCGGCTTTGATACGACGCTATAACGCTGGTATTACCGATACTCACAATAATCCACATTTGGGTATGTACTTAACAAAAAAGATTATTCAGAGGCATAACGGTACCATGCGTTTTATTTGTCCGTCACTCATACATAATACTAATAGTCAGAATGTGGGGACGACTGTCGAAATATTGTTACCGTTAACGACCTAATAGTTTATTTCTTTGAAGCTTTTTTCGGATGCTTTTTGTGATTCGATTTTTTATTCTTTAAGTAGGTAACCGCCTCAGATACACGCTTGAACACGAGGTGTTCTTTTTCGAGTCGTTTAAATTCATCGCTGTGCTCGAGGAGTCTTGAGACGAAAGGATTTACACCGGTAATTAGTACTACTTTACCTTGACGTGTTATCTCTTCGATAATTTCATCAAGTGCCGATACTCCATCGATGTCAATTACCGCTAGTTCGCTGAGTCGTAAGACTACATTCTGATATGATTTAAGCTTTTCTTCAAATCGATGGATATGCGATTGGCTATTTACGTAGGTAAGTTGACCTTTAATTGAATACACCAGGGTGTGATGCGTATGTTTTGCCGATGAGAGATGTTCATCGGACATGATATGCGTGTGATTCAGTTGATGATCCTTGGTAACGACACTAAATTGTCCATGAGACAGTGAATGAACTAAGGTAATAAGGGCAGCTGCTGTTCCAAATAATATTCCGATAATTGGGTCTTCATAAATCGTCACAAATGCCACTGCGACGGTTAGGAAAAAGCTAATCTTATCAAGACGCCACATTCTTACGATGTGATGGAATTCGATCATTCTTAACGCAACAAAAACTAAGATCGCCGCAATCACTGCCATTGGAATGTACTTAAAGTAGCCAAGCAATATGGTCGAGATTAAGGCGATGCTGATACTACTGATTGTGGCCGACATCTTGTCGCTGGCACCACTTTTTATATTCAATGAAGTTCGTGCAAGTGCTGCTGTTGCAGGAATTCCTCCACAAATACCACTGGCAATGTTCGCAAGTCCGAGTCCAAACATCTCTTTGCGTTTATTGTGTTTAGTTTTGGTCATTCCATCGGCGATCTTGGCCGAGATCATTGTTTCGAGAATTGCGACAACCGCAACGGTAATCGCCGGCATTATAATCGTGGTACTAAAGGTCATTGTCGGTGTATTAAATAAATGAAGACTGAGGTTACCGAATTTAGTTTCGAGTGTTTGGAGGGTAAATGGAAGTCGTCCAGTACTGGTCATAAATCCAAGTAGTATTCCGATTGGAGACAAAATAATTGCTCCTGGTATACGTGGCAAAACCTTGAGAAGTATAAACAAGCCGATTAAAAAGATTAAAAATACCGCAAATGTTAATAATGAAGAGTTTGAAATATGCAGGAAAGATTCTGTTAAATTATCAATAAATTTTTCGTGCGTTTTAAGACCGGATAGTCCAAGGGCAAAGTTGGTTTGGTTAAATGCAATGATAAATGCTACCCCTAAAGTAAATCCTTGTATTGCGCTTGAGGGAATATAAATGAGGTACTTTTCGAGTTTTAGGACATACGCAATCAGGATTAATATTCCGCTTACAATTGCGAGCATCGGGAGCGCATTGGCTCCATGCGCTATTGCATACGCGGCTAAAATCCCAGACAGAGCTCCGGTTGGTCCAACGATATTAAAATTGCTTCCCCCGAAAAATGAGGTAATAAGCCCAGCCCATATGGCCGTTATTATGCCTGCGACAGGACCTGCTTGTGATGCGACTGCAAGAGATATCGATAATGGGATCGATACGAGCGCTACAGTTATTCCCGATTTCCAGTTTTCAGTGATTCGTTTGATGATCGTATTCATCTCCTTGTTAAAATACTCAAAGTGCCATTCGTGATTTTACTGCTGATGTTTATATCTGTCTACGAGGAAAAACTTACCGGGGATTATTTATAGTATTTTTGGTGGGTCGGGTGAGATTCGAACTCACGGCCAGACGCTTAAGAGGCGCCTGCTCTACCGCTGAGCTACCGACCCATATTCGCATTGTTATGCGTGTACGTAAACGATTATTTGATTTCTACGTGATTGACTCCGTTTGAAACTGGCGTAATTGTATCAAGACAAGGTTTCTGCAACAAGTACTGACAGCCTAAACGCATCTTCATTTGACATATCCTGTCTCTTCGATATAATGACACGTTTTTAGTTATGCAAAACCAACGAATTCAACCACAACTAGTTTTTTGGCGAACTCTCGCGTTTATGTTGGCAGGGACTTTAGTCCTCGCTGTCGGTAGTAAGGCCGTGTTTGCTACAAGTTCAGTCAACAGTATCGAGATTACCCCGGTGTCAGGAGAATGGTCAAAGCCAGGGAAATATCAGCTTAAAAACATTACGACATCACCGATCGATGTGAAATGGGAACTCGATTGCTGGGCACAGTGGGATGGAAAAGAATGCGGAGATATGCGTGGAACCAAGACGATTCAACCCAACGAAACCTTCCAGGTCGGATTTGGTCAAATTTGTGCCAAGTGGCAGTTAAATTTGGATTGGAAAGATGGCACTTGGGAAGGACTGTCAGATAAAGTTTGTGCGACTGATACCCCGACTCCGACACCAGCTACATCGATAACCCCTACACCGACCCCAACCGGAACGATTACTCCAACTCCAACAACTACGGTTACGTTGACCCCTACACCATCGGCTACCGTTACTTTGACGCCGACTCCTACAACTCCGTCATCTTTGCAGGTTCTTCAAGTTCAAAAACGAGTTCGGGTTAAAGATTCTGGGGATTGGGTCGATCGTATTGAGCAAATTAGTGCCGGTAAAGAATTAGAGTTTGAAATTGTTGTACGTAACGTTGGTGAATCTGATCTTTCGAATGTTCGATTGATCGATACGTTGCCCGATAATCTTGAGTGGCTAAACGGAAGCGTCGATCATACTATTCCGACCTTAGTAAAAGGTCAACAAGAGCGATTAGTTATTGTCACCAAGACTAATACAAAGAATGTTCCCAACGATACTCAAAAGTGTGTTGATAATGTGGTCAATGTGGTGATTAATAATGATCGTTATGCGTCTGATAGTGTGACGGTGTGTTTGGTGTATAAACCTCAGGTTTTGGCTGCTCAACAAAATGAAAATACGAATTTACCAGAGACTGCGGGACTCGAAGGATGGATGCTTATTACGGCGATATTTGGAATTGTTTCTTCGGCTGCTGGATTACAGTATACGGCTCGTTATTTAGAAAAGAAATCACACAACGCTGCTCCATGGCGATCCGATATTAAAAGATAGTCATATCCCCACCACTCCAATCATTTCCGAGGAAATATACTTTGAACGTTCCCCATAATCGACCTAAGGTGCATGGCCAGTTTTGGATTGGGGTACGGGTAAAGCTTGCGAGTGCGGTATGAATGACTGTTACGATCATGCCAAACGGTGCTAGTTTAGCGGCTTTTAGGTTGGCTTGTGTTTCGCTACCTTCTCCAAGAACGTGCATTGCTTCATGTATCGATACGTACGTTTTGGCTGGTCCAGGAAGATCTTTTGATACGTACGCATAGTAGCCGCAGGTTATCCCGTTTAATGTACCAATCTCTTCTTGCGGGACATAGATGATTTGATCTTCTAGAACTTCATCAAGCGATTGTTTTTGGGGTTGCATGAAGTAAGGTATTTCACCTCCGTTTGGGGCGTACTTTTCATCAAGTTCGGCACAGCTTACGTCAACTGCAGGATAATAAGCCGGGCATACACGTGAGAGAAGTTCAAATACCACTAATGTTGCAGCAATGAATCCAAGTAGAATTCCAACTATGAAGAGTATTTTTTGGAGAGTACTAAAGCCGTGCCAAGTGGAAGTGATCTTTTTTAACATTACCTATATATAGAGTAGCGAATTCGGTTGGTGTTGTCCAGATTTACTGTAGGTATGTGCTACAATACAACTGTTGTTTTGCTTCGGGCGAGTGGCGAAACTGGCAGACGCGCAACGTTGAGGTCGTTGTGGGCATTCAAATCCCTTGGAGGTTCGAGTCCTCTCTCGCCCACCATTCTTCTTGCTTGCAAGCATATTTTCTTTTCTAAAGTCTCCCAGAGTACTACTTATGTTGTTTTTGGGTGTAAAATGTCGGCATGCCGATTTCTGACGAGCACAATTGGATGCCGGTCAACTATATTCCGGACATCCGTCAGTTTGAACCAATACCTTTGCCAAATAGTGACGGGCAGTCGTCGACACGAAAAGTAGTAAAGGCTGAATTTATTGACCCCAACCCACAAAATCCAAATGCCCCGTTAAGGCTATCGATCGTCCACCAACGGCGAAAAGCAGACGGAACCTTCGAGGATTGTGACCATTTTAACCTCAGGCAGTTGCCAGCTGGACAAGAGGTTCGCATGAAGCTAAATAGTGAGCAAACCCTTGCTCTACAAGCAATCTTAGATCGATTATTCGAATACTGCAGGAACAACTTGGGAATGAATGGTGCCGTACCGACTTTTACACTGGAAAGAGCGGATGAAGTTGTTCGCGTTCCACAAGGAAGACAAGCAATAATTCAAGGACTTCTTCATGGTAATTACTCGGACGATTTTTGGTCAGAACTTGCGGAAATTAGCCCTGAGAGTGCAAATAGATTATCCTACGGACGTATTCAGGAATTGCGACAATTAGCATTTGATCAATTTGGACAGCATATTAATGCATCGGATTGGAGTGAACCTATGTGGCAGGATTTTTTTGAAGCTAATGAATGGATTTTTGGCTATGGACTAAGTTACAAGTGGTTACATCGGATTGGTCATACGTTTGAACAACCAACAACTGGCCACACAGTAGTTGGAGCCGGTAGGCGGCCTGATGGATTTACCCAAGTAGCAGCAGAAATTGCGACAACCGTTTTTGTAGAGATAAAGAAACCGGATACCACATTACTGAATACCACGGAGTACCGTTCAGGTATCTATCGACCGTCGGATGAACTTGCCGGGGGAGTTGCTCAAATGCAGGCGACGATCCAAGATTGGGTTGGTGTACAACACCGTGAAGTTTTCCGTCCAACAGATGAAGATGGCTTTGATCAAGAAAAACCCATCTATTCGTACCAACCGAAAGGCATTTTAGTTGTTGGTTCACTTAACCAATTCCATGATGGTCGTAGACACAATCAAAATAAAATTCGTTCATTCGAACTACTCAGAAGACATACGACAAACCCAGAAATTATAACTTTCGATGAATTGCTTCATCGTGCACAAAACATTATTACCAATACAGTTGTAAGCCCAGAACCCGACCCAGTGTTAACTCAACCATTTTGATTTGCTACACGTCGAATTGCACTTCATATATCAACCTTAAATTAGTTTGGTTTCTTACCGGACAAAAACTTCTCGCTCACCATTGATATTTACCTTATTTGTTCTAACTCCAAGAGTTGACCATTTTTTAAACAATTATTAAGATACGTGAGGTACTATTTGCCTGTAAAATAGACTAGTACCACCCAATTACTATGAATAAAAAAATCAACGAAGCCCTAAACCTAGCTACGTCATTTATACGCACCCCAGTATTTAGCTCCATCGCGACAAGTGCATTAATCGTAGCTATTTTGGCTAGTACTCGGTACCAAATCGTCCAAACTGCATCCGGAGTGACGATTGCCCAGTCAAAACCCACGCCGACCCCATCTATTGTTGCGCCAACTCCAACCAGTACCATACTCGATTCATCAACCTCGACGATAAATGAACTGGTGCACAATTTTCCAGGTAAAGCCGCGATCGTCATCACAAACTTAAACGACTTCTCTAAACAATATTCAGTAAACGACCATGAAATCTTTGAAACCGCAAGCTTATACAAACTGTGGGTCATGGCAACCGTATATCAAGAAATTGAACGAGGAACACTGACCGAAGACGAGGTCCTCATTGAAGCAACCTCTGAATCCCCTGCCGTAACAATAAAAGACGCGGTCCGGCAAATGATCACTGTCTCGGATAACCCTCTGGCAACTACGCTCGTCGAAAAAGTCGGATTTATCACCATAAAAAATTTTCTTACCGAACATCAAATGACCGATTCAATTTTAGGCACTCCTGCGTATACCAGTGCCCATGACATCAATCTATTTTGGGAACTTCTCTACCAACGCAAACTTGCCAACACATCCAATACCACAACAATGGTATCAATGTTATTAGATCAGCAACTCAACGAAGGATTGCCCCGATACGTTGAACCATCGGTACTTATAGCCCATAAAACCGGATATCTTAACGGATTATTCCATGATGCCGGAGTCGTGTATCTACACAATCGTCCCTATGCCGTAAGCGTATTGTCTCAGTCGGATCAAAAAGATGCTGGGCAAGAACTAGCCGGCCAAATAACCAAAACACTCGTATCTAATCGTTAAATAACACCCGCTTTGACACTAAAGGACTGTTATAATGAGCACATCGTTATGAAGAAAATACTCCCAGTTTTGGGGAAATTACCCTGGCATGCATTAGTCTTTACCCTTTATCCCGCCTTCTTTTATTTTGCAATAAATATCGATGAATCAGATATAACCCAGTTAATGCTGATTAGCCTTTTTAGCCTAGTTATTTTTGTGATCGTATTTATCATGGGTTGGCTGTTTATAAGGGATATTCAACGAGCAGGTTTTTTAACAACTATTTTTGCAATCATATTTTTTTCACATGGCCATATAATCGAGGCGTTCCAACCGATACCGATTCAAACTATTTTATTTGTATTTTGGGGAGTCGTATTGGTTGGCTCGCTAATCTTGTTAGTAAAATATAAACAGATTTTTCCAGTCATTACCCGTACCTTCAATGTGATCGGTATTACCCTGATTTTCTCGCTTGTGGTTACGGTTGTGCCAAATCTGAGCCGTGGTTCGATAAAAGTGCGTACTCCTCTGTTAGTAATACCCACTCCTACACCGGTGCAGTCGAATATCCAAAAATCAAAGGATGAATTACCTGATATCTATTATTTTATCTTTGATCGATATGCAGGAGATAAAACCCTCAAAGAGATGTACTCGTATGATAATCAGAAATTGACGGATTTTTTCAAAGATCGTGGATTCTACTTTTTATCGGATAGTCACACGAATTATCCCCGGACATCATATTCACTCGCTACTTCATTAAATATGGAATATCTCCCAACTTTAAAAAAACAACTTGAAGAAAGTGGGAATGAACTGGGTAATAATTTTGAAAATACCGTCGTGATTCCCATGCTCACAGATAATCGAGTGGTCCATACGCTAAGATCGTTTGGGTATGAATATTATCATTTAGGATCGTGGTATGAACCAACAAAGGCCAGCTCGAATGCGTCGGACAATCTTATGTTCGATCCGGTGCAACAGCTCGATGGATTTACCGGTGGATTTATTTACACGACAATTTTGTCTTCATTTATTAATAATATTGCACTGCTTGATCGGGTCGATTTACATATCCGTAGTCAGCAATACGCATTCTCTGAACTGCCTGAACTGGTTACTAAGAAAGGCCCAAAGTTTGTATTCGCTCACATTCTTGTACCTCACGAACCATATGTTTCCGATGCGAACTGTAATGTGAAACCACTTATTGAGCGGTATGAAAATACTGTTAGTGCATATATAGAGCAATTAAAATGCGGTAATCAACAAATCATGTCGGAGGTCGATAGAATCTTAAGCCAGACGGATCGTGAACCTATCATTATTATTCAATCCGATGAAGGTCCGAATCCTTTGGTTAGTAAAATGAAGAATATGTATACGTTTGATCAATCAAATACCGATTCTATCCATGAACGGACTCGGATTTTAAATGCAATCTACTTTCCTGATCAAGATTACGCTCAGTTATATTCCACATTGACTCCGGTAAACACGTTTCGGTTAATATTTTCACAATATTTTGGAATGAATTTACCATTGTATCCTGATGAGACATACATATTCCAGTCAGAAGCAGATTTTTTGCAGTTTAACTTTGTCAAAGTTGATCCAGAATAGCCCCCATGCTTCGACTTATAGTGATTGATTTGGTGCTTTTAATCTCGTATAATGCAATTTCTCATTTCATGCTGTTTTATTAGTGATTTTCACCGCATTCACGAAGTTCGGTAGTGGCCTATCAATATGTTTAGATCATTACGGGATTTTGAAATCGGAATTAATAGCAATGATGTGGCGTGTGCCATATCGCTTAAGGAGGATCAGATGACCGCAGTGCCGATGCCCCCTATGCGGCCTCAAATGAGGCTTGTCCCGGCTTGGGAATCAAGTATCCGACAGCTCATTTTATATATCGCTGATCTAAGCCGAGTCGTCGGCAATGATTGGCGATCTCAGGATATTTCGGATCTACGCTTAACCGTCGATGGTTTTACATTTGCTCTGGGAAATGTGAACGTCGCGATAACCGTGTCGCGGGGAGAAATCGGCTATCATCTGCATATGAAGGATGCCGACAATCCGTTTCACCGGATGTTTCCTCATGCTGATCAACGAGAACTCAAAGCTATGTATTGCCGTGTCTTGCATATCTTACTTGATCAGGATGACTAATTTGCCGCCTGATCTTTAGTTGCGCCGGCCACGGTGTACAATCGCCGTGGCCTTTTTTAAGACCTCTTTAAAAAAATCGATCAGGAGTATACTATAAAGTGAATGAATAAAAGATTAGTTTTAAATAGTCTTGTTATTTTCCTGATCATTTGTGCCGGTGGTGGTTATTATTATTGGGCACGTACTCAGGCAAATCCTACAACCCAACAGACTTTTACCCCACAAAATACCGCAATAAATTGGAGTGATTATACCGATGCCAATACCAAAATATCCTTTAAATATCCTTCGGATTGGACGGTTAGTGTAGTTCCCGAAACATCAGCAGCAACAGATACCAATGAAACTCATCAAATCTCGATAAAGAGTAATGGTGTCGAATGGCTTTTGAGTGTCGATTCTCTTTTTACTGGTTTTGATCCGTATGTTAATAATCCGGATTATTGTGGAGAGCAAAATGATAACAATACTGTTTGTGATGTCATTACTTCAAATAAAAATGTACTGGAGTACTCAGTGGAAAAAAGAGTTTACTACCGACTTGCTGATAATAAAACTTATTACGTGCTATTCGCCTCGCCGCAAAATCATGGATTCGGCCCGCTCTTAGAAGATTTTCCTCGATATAATTTGGTTTACTTGGGCGATTCGATCGATGCCAATATGAGCATCCTTGATGATATTACGAGCAGCATCCGTTTCAATTAATTATCTACTTCTTAAGACTGCTTTGTGGAAACATAATCGTAAATAGACTACCTTCATTTGCCTTGCTTGTTACGTTTATTGATCCCTTATATGCGTGAACTATTTTTTGAGCGATCGATAAACCAAGTCCATATCCATCCTGGCATGTCCGATTGCGCGATTGATCAACTCGGTAAAATCGATCAAATATGTGGGGCAATTCATCGGGTGATATTCCGATACCTTGATCCCGAACTTCAATAATTACATTATTTTTTGTGTCATGAACATCAATGGTAATCTTTTTATCAGGGCTACTGTACTTTATGGCATTGTCTAGAAGTATTATGATTAATTCGGTAATTCTCGAGGAATGGGCTTTAATCCGAACGGGCAGTAAATGAGCGGTGATGTGAATGTTTTTTTGTTCGGCTAGATGCTTAACTTTTTGTATGCCCGATTCTATTGCGTCATCAAGCGCGACGTCGTCGAGTTGCTCTGGTTCTTTATTTTGCTGGAAACGTGCTAATTCTAAAAGATGATTAATTAAATCTTGCAATTCCGACACATCATCTAAATTACTTTGCAGGACTTCCCTTGCCTCATTCATACTTAAATTTTTATCTCGTAAAGCAACCTCAGTAGAAGTCGCAAGCGCAGTTAGTGGTGTGCGGAGTTCGTGCGAGGCATCACTGACAAATCGTTTTTGTTCTTCAAGCATCGCCTCGATCGGACGCATCGTTTTACCAGCCAAAAGATAGCCAGCGCCACCGGTCAAAATCAGTATCACTATATCGATCAAAAACATGTTGAGTAAAACACGACGTTGGAGCTTATCTTCTAATGCCGAGTCGATCGTTACTGTACCATGCGATATTAGCTCTATATTTTCACGCTGTTCGCTTACCGTGCGATTTATTTCGCCGCGTATTCCTTGATATACAAGAAGACTAAACGACAGACTTAGTATCGCGATGATCGCTAAATACCATGCAGTGAGTTTAAGTCGGGCAGATTCAAACATGTTACGGACTCACCCCAATTCGATATCCAAAACCGCGCACTGTTTGAATGAGCGATGGAAGTGCCGGAAATTGTTTATCAACTTTGTTGCGTAAATAGCCGATGTACACTTCGACAGTATTGGGCAATATGTCCGAGTCATATTCCCAAACGTGGTTAATGATTTGATCTTTGGTTAGAATCTTATTTGGGTTTCGTATTAAATACTCGAGAAGTGCAAATTCTTTTTTAGATAATTGAATCGGTTTTTCACCTCGTTTTACGTCAAATGTTTGGGGATTAAGCATTAAGTCTTCGATCTGTAAGACCGGATCATTCGCTATATGTGGGCGTCTTAGAAGTGCCCGTATGCGCGCGATAAGCTCAGAAAAGGCAAACGGTTTTACCAGATAATCATCAGCTCCTGCATTCAGTCCCTCGACTCTGTTTTCGACTTGTCCTTTTGCGGTGAGCATTAATATGGGTGTGTGTATCGATTGGTCTCGGAGTTTGGTGCATACCTGTATTCCATCCATTCCTGGAAGCATTCGATCCAGGACGATGAGGTCATATTCTTCGCTTGATGCCAAATCAAACCCATCTTGACCATCAAATGCTACATCTACTGCAAATGATTCTTGCGCCAGACCTTTTTTTATTGCACCGGCTATTTTGTGATCGTCTTCAACAATGAGTATTCTCATACATTTCATTATAAAGAATTACCTGAGAATTTGCTGATAAGTTAGCCCTATAGTTTGAATTATGTGATTGCATTTGGTATAGTGATGGCACCGTAAGGGCCACTCGTGGGAAGTGGTACTCATTCCCACACGTTGCTGGCAATAGCCACAGGAGGTAGTGATGGACGGAATTTTTCCGAATGCGACGATTCGTCGCGGTAAGAATGGTGCCCCGTTTGGGCAGTTGTACGTGATCGGTCAAGAATCAATCGACGTCGGTGTAACGATCGTTCGCTTTTTAGCTTACATTGCTCCTGATCCGATCGTGGATCCGTTTAAGTATTGGCATCAGGCGTTAACTGATGCCTTTGGGAGCGATGCACACATCACTTCGAGTGTGGTTCCTCTGCCTGACGGCAATGCGTATAGCGTTGTCTTTAGACTGGTGTACCGAGGGGCCATTCGAAGCGAGACGGGCTTGGTCCGAGCCGTCGCGGGCAAGTACGCGCGGTGTCTTATCGAGGCCCGGCTCGATGCCCAGCCTGAAGGTGATGATGACGACCTTGAGAGCTTTGAGGAGTCTCTCGTCGTATCGCATCTGCGCCACGTCGCCCAAGGTGACGATAGCTTTCAGGCCGGCGGTGAGATGGGCTTTTACGCCCATGGCTTCTAGTTTCTAATCGGGTCGGTGAATATGGCCGGAGTAGCAATACTTCGGCCTTTGTTGTTTAGTCCTATAGTTTGATATTTTCTTTACTTTTTGTTACTATCATCAAGCTGATCATTCGGCGCCGTTTTCATGAGGAGGTGTTGAGGTGAGAAACAGGACGCAGGTTATGCTGTCGACCCAACGGTTCTACGAACTTTCCATCGGCTGGCTACTCGCCTGTCTGGGATGGTTCGTACTCTCGCTGATCTACTACCTGGCGTTCCCGCAGGTGCGGTGTGACTTGACCCAGATGGCGATCGGCTACCTTATCGGTTTCGCCGCAACGCTGTTTCTGGTGTATGGTGTCTGGGCAACTTCTGCGCAAAAGATGACCTGGCGGGCTATCGGGGTGAGCATGCTTCAGCTGATAGCCGTGATCATCCAGTTCATCTTTATTCGTCGGATGGGACCAGCGGGGTTCATCGCCAATCCTGCTGTATTTCTGCTCACGAATACGATCATCAGTGTGCCGATCCTGCTCATCGGCATGCTGTGGTTCCGGCGTGAGTTCTTGCTTCATGAAGCGCGGGTCAGTATCGCGCTTGCCCGTGTCCGATCGCTCAAGATCTAGCTCGCTAATGTAAACACGTAGCGCCGTTTGTTTTATATCTTTAATTACTTGGCCGGAACAATCGTTCCGGCCTTTTTTTGTTTGTTACATATCCAATATTGTTTTACCGTGTGTCCGATAGTATAATGTCGACGACCTAAAGTCCGCTTCCTATGTGGGAGGCGTATGGGTTTCGTTTAAGCCAAGGAGGATGGTTCGTATGAGCCCAGGAAAGCAGATCCAACGGAGGCCCGTATGGCCGACAGCGCTTGGAGTAGCTGTGTACGTGGTGCTTAGCATTATCGTCATGGCATTTTCAGCACCGTCGGTAGCTGGTGACGGAAACGTATCCAGTGGCCTATCGACGTACGTCATGATCATCAATATCGTGGCGGCAGTGGTGCTGGGTGGTATCGCATATCTGCGAATGCGTAAGAACGCTATAACCGCCGGGGTTATTGTTGCTG
Organism: candidate division WWE3 bacterium; assembly: GCA_013335095.1. GTDB lineage: Bacteria > Patescibacteriota > 4484-211 > 4484-211 > JAAXWF01. The sequence goes on along the minus strand of JAAXWF010000002.1, from coordinate 181,060 downwards.
TCGCGGTGTTCACCGGACTCTCAGCAATCACCTGGTGCGTTGAAGCGATTTCAAAGACCGTAGTGGAATACTGGTGGTTTGCCAATATGGGGCAGGCCGATGTGTTCCTGACGCCGCTTTGGTGGCGGATCGGCCTATGGATCGTGGGTACCGTGCTCACCTTGACCGCGTTACTCGGGGTCAATGAAGCCTGTCCCCTCCCAATTCGACCAAAAGTGCCTGATACGGTAGACATTCTCGACTCTCTCGAGAATTCCGACACCATGCGGTTAGCAAACTGGGTGGTGATGGTTCTTGGGACGCTGTTTGGAGGCCTAACCCTTTCGGGCATGACTGATCGGATCCTACCGTTTGTCAACCGTGTCCCCTTTGGGGATGCGATCAACGACAAGGTTTTCGGTATGGATACGAGCTTCTACATGTGGGAATTGCCACTGTTCTCGGCAATTCGCGTGTGGCTGATTTTCCTGATCGCGACGGCCGCGGTACTGCTCGCAGTACGAGCGACATTCCATCACCTCAATGGGTCGATGGAGTCGATCAAGGAACGTGTGTTCAACGGTTTCGGCCTGTTGGCACTGCTGTATATCGTGGTTGGTATCGCCGGAATGTACTTTGCTCCCTTCGAGCTCGTCTTCAAGGCGCACGATCACTATACCGGGGCTGGTTTTACCGATGTCCTGGTGCGCATACCGCTGATGCGGGTAATGCCGATCCTGTCTTTCGTGGCAACGGGAGTGGCTGTGTTTGCCCTCTTCAAGGGGCGATTCGGCTTGCTCTCATTTGCTGCTCTGACACCGATCATTGCATCCGTGCTGATTTCGTCTGACGCGTATGTGATGGTGCTGATCTTCTGGTTGGTCATTTCGGCGTTCATCATTGGCGTCGTTGACCTGATCATGGGGAAAAAGAAGCCATCACTCGGTCGTATGGCGGGTATCGCCTTTGGTGCGCTGGTGTTCTGTCACGTCTTCGGCTGGCCATCGGTGACACAGACCTTTATGGTCGGTCCCGAGCAGCTGGTTAAAGAGAAGCCGTACATCGCTGAACATCTAGCAGCGACCAAGCGGGCATATGGGATTGATTCTGTTCAAACACAGGATTACCCATACACGCCGGTTCTGTCTGATGAGGATTATCGAAGCAACGAGGCCTCTTTGGCCCAAGCGCGTGTCCAAGACTGGAGCGCGGTTGCGGCATACGCTAATGATCAGAAAGAAGGCCAGACCTTCTATGACTTTAGCGATACCGATCTGATCTTTACGCCGGGTGGAACGGTGATGTCGGCGGTACGTGAGATTAACCCTGGATCACTGCAGAATCGATCGTGGAGTAATGTCCATCTGCAGTTTCCCTGCGGGCTCGGATGGGTCGTTGCTTCGGCAACTGAAACCAATAGGGATGGATCGCCTCAGTTTATCGTGGATAATGTCCCGATGACTGGTGATCAGTCTCTGATTCCGGCTAAACCAGGCGTGTGTTTTGGTGAGATCCCGAATAACTGGGTGATCGCCAATACACTGATGGATGAGGAGGGCAACCCTTCAGGCGTTGCCGGAAAGCCTCACTATGATGGTACTGGTGGCTTGCAAATCGGCAGCGGTTTGCGGCGATTTATCATTGCCGTAGCGCTTGACGATTATCGGGTGCTGATTAGTAGCCAGATTACACCCGAGAGTCGGCTGTTCATACATCGGCGTCCGCTCGACCAGCTTCGCCTGCTGGCTCCGTTTATCGCCTGGGATAATGATCCCTTTGCGGTGAACGGCGGTCAGCAGCTTGTCTGGATGACGGATGGTGCGAGCATCGGGAGTAACTTCCCCTATGCGCTAGCCCAAGGAGGCTTTAACGAAAACGATGGCCGCAGCTTTAGCTATCTGCGCGCTTCGGTTAAAGCGACTCTTGGAGCGTACAACGGGGATCTCTCGTTGTATGCACAGGATGAGAACGAGCCAGTGTTGGCAACATGGCGACGGGTTTATCCGAGCCTGTTTAGGCCAGCCGCCGAAATGCCTCAGGAACTGAGGGCGCAAGTCCGATATCCTGAGGATGTGTTTAATGTACAGGTCAGGGTGTTCCAGAACTACCATGTTGATAGTCCTGACTCACTGTATAACACCGATAACGTGTGGCTTGTGCCGTCAGAGGCGTACAATGACGCAACTGCTCCGGTACCTGCGCGGTACATGACGGTGCGTTTGCCAGGTGGTGAGGCGAATGAGCCGGTTCTGGCAATTCCTCTGAACCAGTCAGGTAAAGAGAATGGCCAGGTGGTATCGAAGTCGATTCTACGGGCCTATCTGGTCGTGCGAATGGGGACTCGGTACGGTCAGTTTGCGGCGTGGACAATGCCGCAAGGGGTAAGTGTAGTCAGCACCGAGCAGGTGCAAGGCTACATCGATACCTATTTGACTCGAACTGGGCAGCCTACCTTCAAACCATCCCAGAATGGTATGCTGCGCTGGGGGAACCAGATTATGGTTCCGGTCATGAGCGCAGACGGCTCTGCTGCGTCGTTTGTGTATATCAAACCGCAGTTTGAGTTCAGGACCGGCAACACGAAAGTGCCGTTCTTGGTTAAGGCGTATACGGTCCGTCCGGATGGTTTGACTACCGATGGATCGAACCTGAATATTGCCTTAACCCGATTCTTGCGGGGAGAAGGTGTCGCGTCAGCCGATACGGGGGCGAGTGCTACTACAACAGCACCCGCAGTCAATCCGGTTGATAGTGGTACAACACAGCCGGCAACTGCCCCCACGGGTGATTGCGCTGCTTTGATCGATCAGCTGAACGTCGCGATCTCTCGTCAGCAAGCGGGTGATAAAACGGCGGCGGCAGAAATCGCACGAATCGGCCTGGAAGTCGGTTTGAAGTGTGGTGAGTAAACTGGCCATAGCATCTTTAAGATGCTAAGCCTAGGGGTGTCGGATACGTCCGGCACCCCTTTTTTTATTTTTAAGAGTGAATGATTAACCTTTCTTTTTCGGGGCATGCTTCGCAACACTTCCCCACCTCATTAATGGATGAACCCGTAATCGATTGATAATTTCGGTTCGATCATACCCCTTCTTCTGAAGCTCTTCGATTGCACTTGTCCAAACAGGAATATCTGCTTTGTAATTTGAAAAGGTTATGTCAATTAGATCTGCAATCTCTTCGGGTGTGGCATGGTCTTGTCCGCTTTCAAACTCTTGGAAATCCGTATTAATTCTTTGAACCTGATCGTTAATGGCTTGTTCTATATTTTGTCGCCAAAAGACAGTATATTCATTCGATGTATAGTCATATAAAGGATTTTTGGTTAGCGTATCTACGATATCATTTGTTTCTGTACCATCTTCATAAAAGGCTAAGATTTCATCTCTAACTCGATGATCAAGTAATGCTTGGCGGGCTTCTCTTACTGTTTTTAATATAAACTGCCGTTCGACTTCTTTGGCAGATTTACTTTGGCGTACACATTCGGCCGATATCTCCTCAATTTTCTCATCAACTAATAATGTCAATCTGTTTTCATAGGATAGCCCGATTGTTCGATCATATACTTTATTCCATACATGCATTTGTTCATGTCTTTCAACTGAACTCCACCCTTTTTGATAGCCTATTATCGGGTTCCGTCTTTTTTCGACGGCTGCAACACTTTCTCCGGTACTATTTATTAGACTCGCCACACAACCCATCACCTCAAGTCCTATCCATTCTTGACCATCTTCACTAATATGAAGCGGGAATCCACTGACCGTTTCCCCACTTGCACTCGTTGTCGCTCTTAACGGTTCGTTTGTACCAACGGGTATCCATTGAGCTGGTCTTGCTTCGCCGTTCTCAACACGTTTAAGCGTAATTGGTTTAGTAGCTCCATCTGCACTAATAATAATTGTCTCAGGGAGCCCTGAAGCCGATACATCGGTAAATTCAATATTCCAATGTTGACCTTGAAAATCAACTTCGACTGACGCCATTTCACCAATATCAAAGTAAGACTCCTCCTGACTGCGTAACGTCTCTTGGTATTCAGGCACTATGACAGGATTTTGCTCGGTCGGATAATCCGTTCGTTCGATTATGACTAGCCCTTCCAGGTCAGGTAGTTGAGAAGTCGGTAGAGATTCGCCAATGCTTTTCACCGCAAGTTTTTCGCCCGATAGCCTCTGCTGTGTTCTTTCTTGAGCGAGCTGGGGATCATTGGCTTCTTGAATCGCCATATAATCTTCATCATCACATCGGAATGATACGGTCATTGGCCCCTCTACAAGATCTAGCCGTTGGGGGTGCTTTGGAGAAAATCCAAAACAAGCTGTAAATAAATCCTCTCTTTTAGGATAACGTTGCCGCGTTTTTTTTACTAATTGGTGATGGTGCACGTAGTCATCAATTCCTAACCTTAGGGAAATCATCTGCTCGTGGGTTAATTTCCCTAGAATTCCGTACATTTCGGCCAGTTTCATTAGTTCTTCTTGGGTTACATCTGGATTTGCATCGATTGCGGCATGTATTGCTTCGAGCGCTACCGCAATCACGCCACGCTGCTTTTCTATTTCCGGGCGCATGGCTTCGATCCGTTGCTTGGCTTCTTCTCTTGAACTTAGCCGGTCTTGGGTATCATCGGTACGTAGCTGTCGAATCAATTCAAGTTCTGCGACTGCATCAAACGGTGTATATCCGAGTTTTTCGGGAATCGTCACATATTCTTTTTGATGTGCAGGCATGGCTTCTTGGCGTGTTCGTTCAATCAATTCTGCATTTGGTGGAACATCGGCAAACAAATCTTCTTCAGTAGTGGCGATCTCAGCAACGGGAGTTTCTTTAGGTGCTCCAGATTCTCTAAACATGTGTACATTCATACTATCACGAGCTGATTAGAATCTCTCTTGACTCAACCCAGATACTTCGTATTATGAACGAATGCAAAGAATCATTGATCTACATCAACATTCTCATTATTCTCGCGCGACTGGAAAAGAAGCCACGGTAGAAGGAATGTATAAATGGAGCAAAATCAAGGGTATTGATATTATTGGTACGGGCGACTTCACTCATCCCCAATGGTTTGCCGAATTAAAAGAAAAATTGCAGCCAGCCGAATCTGGACTATTTAAACTACGCGATGACATTGCTTCTCGGATTGATTTAGAGGTTCATGAATCATGTCGAAATCGAGATATTCGATTTATTCTTACGGTTGAGATTAGTACGATTTACAGTAAAAATGGAAAGGTTCGTAAAATCCATCAATGTATTGTTGTACCGTCATTTGAAGCTGCATCAGATATAATCGCACAACTTGGACAAATTGGTAACCTGAAGGCCGATGGTCGTCCTATTCTCGGACTCGACAGCAAACGATTACTAGAAATTACCATAAAGTCGAATCCCGATAACCTCTTTTTCCCAGCTCATATTTGGACTCCATGGTTTGGCTTATTTGGATCAAAATCCGGATTTGATTCTCTCGAAGAAGCCTTTGAAGAACTTACTCCCGATATCAAAGCATACGAAACGGGACTTTCATCTGATCCTCGAATGAACTATCGCCTTTCCCAACTTGATGGGCTCACGATATTATCTAATTCTGATGCTCATTCTCCCCAAAAATTAGGTCGAGAAGCAACCATTATTGACTCAGATCTTTCATACGAAGACATAATCGATGCAATAAAAACAAATGATCATCGAATTGTTGGTACGATTGAATTTTTTCCCGAGGAAGGCAAATACCATTACGATGGGCATCGGGCATGTTTAGTCCGGTTTTCTCCAGAGGAAACGAAAAAACATCAAGGTCTCTGCCCAAAATGTCATAAACCCTTAGTCGTGGGAGTCGAAAATCGGATTGATGAACTTGCCGATCGTCCGGCTGATTATATGCCTGATCAACCTAAAAAAGTCCAATATATTATTCCACTGCCCGAAATTCTTGCAGAGATAAATAAAACAAGAAGCACAACCAGTCGCAAAGTATTAGAGCATTATGATCAGGTTAATAAATTATTTGGTAATGAATTTGATGTCCTGCGTACTGTTCCGTTGAACGTTTTTAACGAGCACGGATTTACTACGTTAGCCGAGGCGATGGATCGTCTTCGACGTCAAGATGTTATCTTAGAACCTGGATACGACGGAGTTTATGGAGTAATTAAAGTCTTTGGAGAAAGCACTAAAGATATAAAAAATCCGCCTCAATTATCTTTATTTTGATGCCGTATGGACGAACTGCTGTCTTCTCTTAATCGCAAACAATACCAAGCGGTAATCTCGAATGTTCGGGCGATAATGATCATGGCTGGTCCTGGCACGGGTAAGACAAAAACACTAACTGCTCGCATTGCCTATTTGCTTTCTCAAGGCGTTCCTGCAAAGGATATTGTCGCATTAACGTTTACCAGAAAAGCGGCCAAAGAGATGAACGAACGACTGTTACCGCTTGCCGTATCAATCAAAACTTCAATCCCGTTGATTACAACATTTCATGGACTCGCATCTCATTTTTTAAGTCAGCTCCAGATACCATATACAGTTGCGACTACCGACCAGATTACTACTGCAGTTAATGAAGTGGCACATGCCATCCCCCATCTTTCACCGCGTGCTATCACGAATCGTATATCGTATGTACGGTCCCAGATAGATAAAAGTTCCTTTTCTAATGCTGATACTGAACTTATTCAGCTTTATCAAGAACAGTTAAAAAAGCTTGGAGTAATCGATTTTGATGAGTTGCTCTTATTATTCATGAAGCAAGTTCTAAACCAAAACCCCGAAGTGACCATCGATCATCCCTCTTTTTTACATATTTTAGTAGACGAGTTCCAGGATACTAGTCCCATTCAATATGATATTATTCGTCGAATTGGGATGTCCGCCTCAGTTTTTGTTATCGGAGATCCTTTTCAATCGATTTATTCGTTTCGTGGTGCTCACCCTCATATTTTTGAACAGTTTCAGGAAGACTATCAACCTGTCGAAAAAATCGTCTTTAATGATAATTATCGTTCTGGCAAACAAATCACTAAGATCAGTCAAGCATTAATAGAAAGCAGCGACTTAGTTGCGTACAAACAATCCGAAGGTTCGGTTTCAATTATCGAGACTTTAAATGAATATTCCGAGTCCCAATACGTGCTTGATTGGATTGAGGAACTTGTCGGTGGGTCCGATCTTATTAAAGCGGGGCAATTGGACCATTCTTTACGACATACTTCTCGTTTCTCGGATATAGCAGTAATTTTTCGTACTCATTCAATTAAACGTCACATCCAGCAGAAGTTATTTGATTCAGGAATACCGTACCAAATTGTCGGAGGTGAATCACCGTTTGAAGATCGATTCGTTAACCTGCTCATTGATACCCTGGCGGTTGCATTTGAGCCAACTAACCTTGATCGCATTAATCGACTGTTGCTTCATCCCCAGTTTCCATCCGTCACCGCAGTTGAGTTACTGCTCCCGCCAAGAGATAACATTCCCCTGTCTGTATATGCACAAAATCTCATTACTCAGCTTAAGGATAGTACCAAGATCGATACTCTTGCTCTGGCGTATTTCCAATCATTGCTGTATCGATTCGATTCTGATCCGTTGGGCTGGACTCACTTCTTTGAGTATGTGAGCTTTCTTGAAGGACATGAATATTATGATCCTACGGCGGATTACGTTACCCTGCTTAGTATGCATGGATCAAAAGGTCTAGAGTTTAATAATGTGATGATTGCGGGGTGTGAGCATGGTCAAATTCCGTATATTCGTATTGAAGATGATGACGTAGACCTTGATGAAGAACGTCGGTTGCTTTACGTTGCCATGACCAGGGCAAAAGACACACTCGGTTTACTATATCCACGATATCGGAATGAAAAAGGAACTCAACCGTCTAGCTTCATCAAAGCCATCTCTCCTTTTTGCGAAGTAACGATTGATCCGGCAATGATTAAAATACAATCTCAGGCCAAAAGGCGCCAACTCAAAAAAAACCAACAGACGTTATTTTAAGTGCGTCCTTGCGAGTGCTTGATTTTCATCGTAATATAGAATTTACCAATATGAACTGTGACAAATAAGCCCAAGATTCGTTCCAAACTTTATCGTAAGATTCCGTGGACCTTGATTTATTTTACAATCGTTATCTTTTTTGCTGGTGAATTATTTTGGCGAACTGTCAAAACTAATCGTGTCACTACCGATGCAGTCGCCTCCATCAGTACAACGCTGCAAGATACGTTTCGATCTCTTATGGCCGACTCCCTGATCATGGCCAAGGATCAAACGGTGTTAACGCTTTTAGACACGACCTCAGACGCAAAAATCAAAGATACAGCTACATACTTACAACAAACGGTTCACCCTCATGATTTTTATGATAACGTTACTATAATTGATTCTACTGGTAAGCAAATCCTAAAACTTGATCATGTCGGGGATGAATTAACTATGGTTCCGACTGAACAATTAGTTGATGTCCATCAAGAGTTTTATTTTCAAGATAACAAGCGCGTGAATGCTCCGGCGTTCATGGTCTTTCCTTTAACACTTAAACGGAGTGGTGATGATTTCATCCAACCGTATCAACCGATTATTCGTGTTACTCACCGTATTTTATCTGAGGATGGATCGTTTAAAGGATTGGTGTTATACGACTGTAATGCCAACTTTTTATTAGAATGGGGTGAACAGTACGACAAAAAGTTACCCTATGCTCAGTATTATCTCGCGACTTCAACGGGTTCGTGGATTGTGGGTCCTGCTGAACAAGATTTTGGTGGAGGGATTCTTCCTGATCGAGCTGAGCGGATTGTTCAAAAGAAGTACCCTTATTCATGGAAAAAGATTGGTCAAGATAGTCGATCCCCAATCAACTCACTTGAAGGTATGTTCTATTACAAAAAGTTGTTTCCCATCACTGAGTTAGACACAATTTCGAGCGATTTTAATGATTATAGCAATAACCCTGACAAAGGTTTAAGTTATTTTGAACGAGGTTTTAGCACTCCAGATTTTTACTGGATTGTTATTGGTCATGTTCCGACAAACTTAATTTGGCCAGCAGTATACAACATTACCGGTTGGAAGTTTTTCTACGCGTTTCTAGTCGTTTTTGTAATACAGATCGCATTTTGGATACCATACCAAATGTCTAAACCCTCTATCCGAGAAATCGGTAAATAGTAATCTTGCGTGCTTTCAGTGGAATAGTAATATTAAGTACGAAATGCCAAAACATGTAGAACAGACATCACCAGAGAAAAAAGAATATCGGTATACGTATGAGGAACATAAAAAGCGTCAGTATCATGAGCGTAAATATTTAACAAAAAGTGGATTAGTCCAACGGTATATGATCGTGGCATTAGTTTTGGGAACCGCCTTGCTCTTTATCTTAAATCAATATACTCAAATTCCGGTTGGATATGGCTTTCTAGTGGCACTGAATGTAACCACGTTTACTCTATTTGGTTTTGATAAATCAATGGCATCCTATGATAATGCTGGACGTTTACCGGAATTATTTTTTCATATAATCTCCCTTTTGGGCGGATCTTTGGGGATTTTTATAGGCGCTCACGTCTTTAGACATAAGATCCGTAAATGGTCATTTATGTCGAAGGAATATGCGATACTTTTTTTTCAAGCAATGATTATTTTTATCTTGTTTCGCCAATCATTTTTTCCATCACTGTAGTAATTTACTCAAAGATTATGGTTAGTTCGAGGTTCTTATAGTATTTATTCCCGCGTGGCTAATTAATTCTTGGTCGGTAAACGGCTCGATTGTAATTCCATAATAGGTAAAGAATGGGTTTATAAATAACTCGTTGGCGTACATGCCCGACAATACAGTTCCCAGGTGGCCTGCGACATCATCGAGTCTGCCATAATGTGGTTCGTTACCTTTTTCTAGTGTTTTTATTATTTCCCCTGATACTGTTATTTGACCTTGGCTATTCATACGCGAAAGAAGTTTTCCGTAAAATGATGAATTAACGCTAATGAGTGGTATTTCTCGTTCATTCATCGCCGTTGTAAGTATTTCATTTATTGCCGCGACTGCATCGGTGATATTTTTACGTTTTGCTGGATCAGGGAATTGTATTGCTACTTCGGGTACGATGCCAGTATCCATCAGATCTGTCACGATAATGCGTACGTCGCCCGCTGCACGGACTGTATCTACCGCAGTAATAATATTTTGTGCGATTGCATTGATTTGATTTTTTAGTGAGTCTCCTGAATATTCCCCGTTGTAGTACTTGGCGTAGTTACCGTTATACCAAGCAAAATCATTTGCTCCGATACTTAAATATACCTGAGTGACTTTATGTGTTTTTATCAGATTAGCCATGATCGTATGCTGGCCAGTCGAGATCATATCAAACGTGGTCGCTCCACTCCGCGCGGTATTGTATTCAAATCCTGATCGGCGCGGTTCGGATCGATTTCCTTGTGGTCCGAAATTAATCGAACGGTATTTCGTTAGAAGTTCGTTCCAGTTGAGTGTCGTTGTGGCATAACTTCCTCCACGATTATCATCAGCACTATATTCATCCGAACTACTGTCTCCCATTATTCCAAATCCTGCCATACTCGGAGTTATTGAGGCGGTAACAGTTGGGATTGCTGTTGGATATAAATAAGATTGATCATATTTTCCTGAAAGTACTCCAAGGTCAAATACATCAACCTTTTTGTCCGAATTAATATCCGCCATGAGTAGATTGGTATCGGATGAATTTGTCGGGACTAATGTATTGTATTTTCCAATTAAAATTCCAAGATCAAACACGTTAACCTTTGTATCTCCATTTATGTCCGCTTCTCCGTGTCGGGTTATGGTGAGAAGTTCAGTATCAACTTCGGTTCCTGTTTGGTTGCGGTAGCTTACATTCAATGTATTACTTCCAAGATGTATATCTACTTCTGCATTCCAATTTGATAAAGCGTTTACTGGAATCATATTCGTATTGTTTACCCATACGCCTGTTTCGGTCGGTTTACTCCGATTTACGATAGCTTTTGTTAAATATGTTGGTTGGAGCGATACCGTTTGTGCTGCGCTCGACAAAGGTTTGGGGTACAGTGATTGGAACAAAGCTGTTTTAAGTGGAGCGGTAAATGTAAGTAGTCCCGCTATTGTGATAACGGTTAACCCTACCGCCAGGCCAAAAAGGGTCTTTTTATTGTCATATGCCGTTGACGTTGATGATGGTGACAGCGGGTCAATTGATGACTGCATATCGAGTGTTTAAATTGTACTATACTTGAATTTCTATTGTCGCCATAGGGTATATTTCGATTTTTTGAGGGCATTTGTTAAAATATACCTATTGTGCCCCCGTAGCTCAGTTGGATAGAGCGGGAGACTTCTAAGCTCTAGGTCGCAGGTTCGATCCCTGCCGGGGGTACCATATTTATTGATGTAGAGCCCACTTAAGACTTATAGTAATTGTTCTGTGGCCAATTTTCCGGTATAATAGAGGCAGTAAAGCCCTTAAGAGGTTTTACTAACTACAGGTAACTGTAGCGTACTTTAAATACCAGCGAATAACCTACACTGATCTCCTTTTATGGCTTGTCTGGGCCGTAAAAAGCATGCTTTGTGCTTTTTACGGCCCGGATAAGAGGTGCCGGCCTTAAACGGTCGGCTTAAGGCGTTCCGCGAGAGATTGCGGAACACAACAAGGAGGGGGACCTTCATTCCCCCATGAGAGGAGGGGTTCAGATGTCCGACGTTCCCGCTGAAAAACAGGTGCTCTTCGAGGCTGTTAAAGTCACCGTGAACGAATTGGGCCGTGATCGTGTCGTTAACGCCATTGATCGCGTTGCCCAACAAGCTCATGCGGCGGGAGTTCGACTCACCCCCGCTGAATGGGCATTTGCCCTGTCGGAAGCTGGCTTTACGACTTTTGCCTCACTGACAGAGGTCACAAACCTCTACAAGTTCAAAGGGCAGAACGGAAGGTCGGCATTGGAGGTCATTTCGGATCTCCGTCCCCACCACTTCCCCGGGTTCACCGGGGTTCGTCCAGTGTTCGAGGAGGTGTAGGACATGATCGCCGGTGGGTCGGGGCTTTGGGAGAGGTTTCTCTACCCAAGGTTCCGGCCCTTCTTTTTTAATTTATTTTGGTAAGAGTTCCCCCACTAATTTCGGTCGTTTCCTTTATCATTAAATAACTGTAAATCTCATCTGACGGAGCCATCCAGATCTCATTTGTTCCCCCAGGACCATACAAACTATATGCTTTATTGAGTACCTGGGTTAGATTGTCCTCCTGGTTTCCGTGGGTAAGTGAATTGAACCAAAAATGGCGACTGGCATTTTTATTTGCCGACATCCAGGCAAACGTGGAGATTGCATCTGCGGGACCGGACTCAATTGTGGTGTCTCGTCCAATTGTAGTTGTATTTGAATTAACTGAATCTGCCGTCATTCCTCCACTAGAATAATCACTTCCGTCGACAATCATCAGCGGATTTCCTTGCGTCTCATTAAATAACACCGATGTCGTTCCATTTTTTCTCATTGCATCGATATACGGATTATAATTCGAGATAAAACACGGAGCGGCAAACGTAATTACTTTATATGAAGGACGATTTGAGGTGTTCACTATTTCCATTAATTTGTTATAGCCATCAATAATCGTTGCATTCATTTCACTGGCACTTCCACCAGAGCAATTGTGATCCCAGGTATGATTCCCAAGTGACCATCCTTGATTAACCAAGGTGCGTAATCCGGGTTTGTCTATAATCCAACCCTCTTGTCGGGTTTCATCAATATCTTTACTAATAAGCATTAGTGATGCTCTCCAACCTTTGGCCGCAATTGCATTTATCTGGTTAGAAAGATTTACATTGTCATCCATCCCATGTGACCATGCCCATCCTCGATCATCTTTTAAGGCCGCTTTCTTGACCGTTACATTAGTCGTTCCCGACGAACTAAAGGTAATATTTACCGTTCCAGTTTTATCGGTAGTGAATTTTAGATCGCCTGTCTGAGCATTATAATTACTTGAAACTGCGACGGTGCCTACGGTTACCGCCGGTGATCCGACTTCACCAACATGCACAATATACGTTAAATCGTTGTAATAAATGTTTTTGGTTACATTTCGTGATACTTGAAAAGAATACGTATACTCAGCGCTATTTGTCGTTGATCCCGAAGTCGGGGTGGGCGTTTTGGGATTAGAAGTTGGAGTCGGCGTATTACTCACAATCTGATAACTATACGATTGTCCATATTGTGCGGCGAGAATTCCCAAGTCAAATACGTTGACTGATTGATCATTATTGCAATCGCTCATTAATTGATTTGTGGTAGATGTCGTCGTTATTGATTGGTTATAGTTTCCGATGAGTATCCCTAAGTCAAACACACTAACTGATGCATCGCCGTTAATATCACCTTCACCATTGCGGCGTATCGTAAGAACTTCGCTTGAAACTTGGGTTCCAGAGCTATTTTTGTAGCTAATCGTAACTGCATTATCCCCCAAGGTTAGTGAGACACTTTTGGTCCAGGTCGTTTGTGCATTTAAGGCTACTTGTTGTTGATTATTGATCCATACACTACTAGAAGTCGGTTTTGATCGGGTAAGTGAATAACTCGATTGATAGGTATAAAAATCGATTGCTGTTGCGGCACTGCTTTCATCTTTGGGGTACATCTTGGATAAAAAGGATTGATAAAACGGTGCTGTGTAACTGATTATCGTAGCAAGCGCAACTAAAGAGAGAGATAGAGCGATACTTGTAAGTAATGAACGATTGTTCATTATCGGGTCTAGTAAAACGTTTCTATGTGTACCCTTGTATCTTTGAGCACTTGTTGGTTTATTCATCGTCTAAAAATATCTTACGCCATGTGTATGAAATGTACGAAACAGATTTCCATAAGATATCCTGAAAATAATCATGTACTGATTGAGGAAAATAATATCCACGCTTAATAACTGGTAAATATGCGATAGCGAGACGTCTGTTTAATCTACTTTTTCTTTTCATCGCGGCAATATCCGTAACATCGTTTTTCTTTTTTATCTCTTGAGTAATCGATGATATCTTGGAAGCTTTATTTAATTCTGTTGTATCCGTGTGTAAAAGTAGCTGGATTAGCCTGTACTGATTGGTTATATCGATTTTATATATTTCTTCGGGAACAATTTCATCCAGCTCATTTTCATTGTGCTTAAATTGGTTAGGTATCGTAGTCGTTACAATATTCGGGGTCAAATTAAATTCGGTAAACGGCCGACTATCACATGAATCTTTGATAATGCCAATTTGAAGCGGTATTGAATTAATTTTGGCTATCTGTCGAATTAACTGTTCGGCTTGATTATCTTGTGTCGATTTATATCCAAATAGACAACCTGCGTTACTTAATTGGAGAACAACACCATTGGTGTAGTTTGCTCGAGGGTATTTACTTTCGTTAACATTATTTATTTTAAGGCACTCTAAGTTTACTACTAAATCTTGTTGAGTTAGTTGCAAAATATTATGATGGGCCAGCCACCACGAACTTACTTGATGCACATCTTCAAACAACGTAAATACAAATGTAACATCCCATTTCGAGGATTTGAATTTCTTGATTATTTCGATTAGTATGGCCACCGATATCCCATTGTCAGCGTTATATACATACGCTTTGTCTCCGTCCTCGGAATAATAATCAATGTCATACTGTGCTAGAGAATTTTTCGGAATCTGTTGCCCATCTTGTATTTGAATATGCACCATTTGGCTGTTTTTGCCGGACCGACGTATAATTTCACCTTTGGTTATAAAGTTACCGGTTGGTGAAAATACTTTAATTGGTATTGTGCTTCCATTTTGTATTGGTCTAAGTTTCATCGTTCCCATTATTATTCCTGTTTGGTTATTTTTTAAGATAATGCCAGGATGATCAATATGGGCCATTACAATTAATTTAGGTGATGCTTGTGTAACCTTTGGACTAACAATAATACTGTAATCATTAACTTCAATGTCCACATACTCCTTGGGTAGTTGGGATAATATGAATGACTTCATTGCCATTGGGGCAAATGGAACCGTTGGTATTTCTTGTAACTTTTTAAAAGTGGATAAAATGTGACTATCTTGTGTATTCATGTAAGATAAACAATTGCTATTAAAGACAATATAATTTGAGCTAATAGCGCACGCTGAACAATTTTTGTATCCTCCCAGTTTTTATTAAGTAAATGTAGATGTAATGGTGCAATTAGTAATATTTTCCTTTTAAACAATTTAATTGAAACTATTTGTAATAAACTGCTTAAGCCTTCGGTTAAAATCAGGCTATACGCAATTATTATTGGCCAAATCGGATAGCGAATAAGTGCTATCGACATAACAAATCCGATGGTCATGGTTCCGACATCGCCAAGTAATACTCGGGCGGGTTTTATGTTGAAATACAAAAAAACAATAAAAAATCCCATCATACTGACATAAAAGTATAGTAAGATCCAATCCTTAGCTGTTTGCCATTCTGCATACGCAAGCACAGGCAATACCATCAAACTAACCCATCCGATAAGGCCATCAAGACCGTCGGTTATATTATAAGCGTTAATGAAAAAGAGGAGCATCACCACTATTAAGATGCTGGTTATTACGTTGGTAGATCCATTTATCAGATAGATAAATAAACTAATCCCGACTGCTTGCATTAGTAACTTGTGTTTGATAGAGAGTCCCCAGTCTTTATATATCAAATACCAATAATATTTTATACAGTCGTCTAATAAGCCTAAGATACCAAAGAAAATGGCGCCTCCGAATATCCATACTGTTATAGCGCTTTCGTATTTTACGGAGATCGATAGAAACATTATGAGCAGTATAAATAACACTACTCCAAAACTTGATGGCGTATCTAATCTTTTTCCAAAATGGTCGTACCACAACGGGTTTCGTTTTGACACGTCGATACCTTCGGTCGACTTCGTCTTATAAAATTTATAATGATACAGAGTATGAATTATTGGAATTGCCAATATACTATGTATAAAGGTAGATAATAGTAGTATTGTTATACCAACTATTATTGGGGTTTGATTAAATTCTAATAATGAGTTAAGCATTTCTAAGCAGTAATTATATAATGAGCTTGATATAAAGGGCAAAAAGTCAACTACTTGGAATCAAATTTCGTCGAGTGATTGCCTCAGAGTATCTATTTCAGCTTCTTCTGATTGATTGCGAGTTTCTTGCTGGCGCTGCAACTCTGCGATTGAGGGTCTATGCCATACGCCAATAATCTTTTCTCCACCATACGCATCGTCGGACTCCTCATTTAAACCGACAAGGGTAAATCCAAAATATTTAGCCAGCTTTTGCATTGGTACATTATTTCTGCCGGTATCAAACGTTATTGTTATAGATTCTTGTGGGTCTATTGCAGCAAGTAGTTCTTGCATGGCCGTTTTACCAATTCCTTGGTTCCTATATTTTTCATCAAGGGCTAAGGAAAGTATATGTTTGCGATTACTTACTCCTGCCTTATCGGATAATAGATCCGCGACATCTTCTGTTGTCATCGCAATGGTGCCATCTTTAGGTATTACAATATTTGATGGATCAATTGGATCTGGTTCATTATCCGACATAACCATGCCTGCGGGTGTATTTTCGCACATAATTATTTCGGTAGCATAACGAGGATTTACCAGTTTTTCGGTGATATCAGTCTTTACTTCGTGCATTCGTTCGGGTGAATATCCTTGACCAATTGATGCTATTCGTGCCTGTTCATCCAGAGAGAATATGAAATCGACATCCTCAATAGCTGCTGGCCTAATGCTTGTTTTAAGTCGAGGTTCCTGCTCATGTGATGCTACTGATTCGTACTTTTTAGGCGTCATATAGTGTATAAATTAACTATAACATTGATTTAGTTTCTATTTGAGTTGTTAATTTTTATGCAATCTAATTATTTGTTTGAAAAACAATTTAATTTTGCCCAAAAACCGTTATATTTAAAAGTATTTTTTGCGTTATCGAGCATCCTAGTCGTACTGTTTTTTGTTATTGTAACAGCATTTCCAACGGCTTTGGAACGTCTATATCCTCGACCAAGATCTTCTGCGGCGGGTTTAGTATTCTATGTTTCAACTGCTGGATCAGATTCCAATACTGGTTCAATCGCATCACCTTTTCGAACGATTGCTAAAGGAGTAAGTGCTCTTTCGGCTGGTGATACGTTGTATATACGTTCGGGAATATATAGTGAACGTGTTGTTGTGACTCAGTCGGGTACTACAAATGCTCGCATTACTGTTGCTGGATATCCTGGTGAGACGGCAATTATTGATGGAGATAAAGTTAATACCGGACTAAATGGTGGTTTAGTTTGGGCCGACGATGGGGCTGATTACGTCACCTTCAAAAATTTGACTGTACAAAATGGTCAAGGACGCGGCATTCAAATTAATAGTAATTATGGAGAAGTTATTGGCAATAAAATACATAATTTTCAGCATTCTGGGATTAATACCCGAGATAAAATCGGCGTGTTAATTCGAGATAATGAAATATATGATACGGCAAAGTATAGGTATGAGGGCGGAAATGCGTGGCCAGCCGCGATGAGCTCAGGCAATGGTACTAATGAATCCGGCAGTAATACCAAATTTATTAACAATTATAGTCATGATAATTTTGGTGAAGGTCTCGGTTGTTATGTTCGAGGTTGTTATGTCGGATATAACACAATGTCTAATAATACCGCGGGAGCTATTTACATTCTTGGAGATGGGAACACGATAGAAAATAATTTTGTAATAGAATCAGTTGGTGCTTCTGGTATGGGGACAAACGAAGAAAAACAACCTGTCTGGAATAGAGGTCATATTTTTAGGAATAATTTAATCGTTAATGTCGATCGAAGTGCATTTAAGTTTTTCAATTATATTGGAGGAGATAGCGGACTTCATGATATGACGATTGAGAACAATACATTTGTAAATACTGGAGAGGATATGATTAAAATCGCGAATGGTGCCCATCGTAATACGGTATTTCGAAATAATATTTTGTATACAACACGCCAAAAAAACCTGATTACAATTGCTGATGTCAATGATACTGTTTTTAATAATAACGTGCTTTTCGACTCTAGAGGATCTTCTGCACAAGTAATTTCATGGAATGGTAATACAACTTCGTTCACCTCTTGGATTCAGTCTGGATCTAATGTCTGGGGAGATCCCCAATTCGTAAATACATCAGGTTCCAATCCAGATGACTTCCGATTAAAGAGTTCATCTCCTTTTATAAACCAAAATTATGGTTTTCAAGGTTCAGTCGGTGCGGATCTGTCTCATCCTTCAGGTTTGACTCCAACACCAACTCCATCTCTAATTCCGCTTGGTTTCACTCCGACCCCTACTCCTGCCTCTTCAACTAGTGTGATACAGAATGGAGGCTTTACCAATGGTTCTAATGATTGGACATTTTATACCGATGGCACTGGTGAGTTTACCGTTGCTACTCCGGGTATGTCTGGCGATGCGGGTCATATTACGGTGGCGAATGCAGGTACAAATACTCAGCTATATCAGACTGGAATAACCCTTTCTGCAGCGACAAGATATACATTATCGTTTGATGCTCTGTCGTCATCAAATGGTTCGATTGATGTGAATATTCATAAGCATACTTCACCATATTCAAATTATGGATTATCCCATTACCAACCGAGTTTATCTGCTAGTTGGCAGCATTATGAAACAACGTTTAGTACTTCGGGATTTACAGGTTCTACTAACGATGCACGCTTGCGGATTACCTTTTTGTCATCGGGAGATTTTGCGTTTGATAATGTTTCTCTTATGATTGAATCTGGTTCGATATCGCCAACACCAACCACCACCCCTACACCGACGACAATTTCACTAACGCCTACTCCTACCGCTACCCCTATTCCTTTTAGTGCTGATATAAATCTAGACGGAATCGTCAATGTTTTTGATCTTGGAATCTTAGCTGCTAATTACGGGGCAACAATTGATTCAAATAGTTCTGATTTAGTGAAACGTTGCGATATTAATAACGACAGTGTGGTAAATATTTTTGATCTGGGTATTTTAGTTGGTCAGTACCAGCAATAATCCTGCTTAACGATTGGTGCATACATGTATTACAATAAATAATAGCTATGGAACAGGATGTCTCTTACGCACCAGCTCTTCATGACCTCGAGCGTGAATTAAAAATTGCATTAGATGAATTTCGAAATAAATATTCCGAAACGACCAATAATCAAACTCTTACCAATGAGCAAATATATGCTTTAGTTCAAGGCGAATACAGTGAACTCGGGTCCGAGCTGCAACATATAAAAGAAAAGGCACTTACTATTATGGAAGATATTCAAAAACATCACGATGAAGAAGCATTGGCAGAAGTGCTCAGAAAACTGCAAGCATTATAGAATAATATGGCCGAAACAAATCAAATTGAACGATCTGAGACCTTAAAAAACGAAAAGCCCCCCGTTGGTCCAGATGATATTCATAAGGTTGAAGGACAAGCACAGCAAATTGTCCATGATACCGTCGACTTTTTAACTACCGCAGAAAAAATGGCTGGTGTCGAAAAATTACCCGACATAACCGAGACTGACGCAGGGCAATCTTCTGGGACGACCGTTGAGTCTAAAGAAAAGGAATCCAACGCAGATGACCCATATGGTTCTGTTGGCATCTGGTTATATGGAATTGATCGATGTGATCCCAATTACCCTACCGCGAAAGAGAAAATTTGGACAACACTTGAACGAATGGATCAAAGAAATACCGCTGAGCAAACATCTGATACAAGCTCATCGAATGAATCGTTTACGTCCCTAATGAACCCTGACCAAAAAGGTGAACAGGTTCGAACAGGGGATTTAATCGCTACGTATGATGCATTGACGTTACGAATTAATACACTAAAACAAAAAAATCATTCCCCCGAAACTCAACGGGCCTTTGAACGCCAACGAGATTCGTTAACAAAATATTTAAGTACTCTAGAGGGTGTCGATTTATCCGAAGATGCTTCAAACAGTCGGCTCCAGGCGTTTAGAGATCGCATGCAATCCCATATGCGCGGATGTACACCGGCGCAAACTTCGGCAAATTATCGACAAGTTGCATTGCGTGCGGCATCTTTAGAAGTATATGGTGGAGCTGATGCTCAAGCTGATTTAGCCCAAGTAACCGAAACTCTTAACGAATATCCTCATGACCCTGAAGCCTTTCGAATGGCGATGGTGAGAGAAGAGTTATGGGGAGACTCTCCTCATACCAATGAGGATTTAGAAGGAACTAATGAAACAGTTGTTGAACGTACCTTTGAATCAGAGATGTCTGACTATGAACATTATGATTTGATTTCACAAGAAATCGCTCAGGCACGTAAAGATGTCGCGGCTCTTGGTGTATCACATATCTTATCCATTATGTTAACCGGATCGGCCGCACGAAAGGAACTCCGTCCGCGTAGTATTGATGCCGAGGATCCGTCAGATATTGATCTTCTCGTCGTTATAAGCGATGAAGATATGGCCACCTTAGCCGATGCTCGTAATGACAATGCCCTTAGGATTAATAGATCTCGAACAGCTGCGGGGGCGACATTTTATATAATCAAACGCCCAAGTGTCTCGGGAGAACTAGCCGATACCGAAATTATGATCACCTCTCGTGATGGATTTGAAGCTCAATTAAATGGTACCGATACCGATTCTGAAACTAAATTCGTGACTGATACCGTCTCTTCGGGATTATTTGTCGAATAATTTACATATATAGTATAATTAACAGGTCTTACTGGCTGGAGGTACCTTACAGGAGTCAAATTTATGACTACACGAGAACCGGTTGCGAGTACGCCAACCCCGGATGGGGAATTTGTCTGGCGGGTAACCTTTTCATCCCGAATTAGCACTGTGGATGGGCCGTCCGATATTGGGTCCCAGACCTATGTCCTAGGCCGCAATCGCACTGACGCGATTACCAAGGCTCGGCCTATTCTTATGCAGAAGGTCGTCGAGGCTCAGGGGCCACTAACTGCCCAAGCCGAGGCGAACGCCCAGCTAACTGCTGAGGTCGTCATGCTTGAGGATCTGGTCGTTGCCGCGTGGCCATCTGATCAGAGTCGGTCCGGCGGCATCGTCGTGCGTACTCTCCGGGAGATTTCCCTAGGGGTGCGGGAAGATAATCGCCGGTATCGTCTCGGCGTTTGTCTGGTGCCTGTCGAATAGTTCGACTGGCGTTAAAAGTTATCGCCTCGCTCAAGTTAATCTTGGGCGGGGTTTTTTTATTTCTCCTAGAAATTTTTTATGAGTTTCTCGTTTGAGTAAAGGTACTCGTGGTCTGGTTTTACGATATCTGGCAGTAAATCATGGGATACTATAACGATCGTGGTTTGAGCTTCATTTTTAAGTGTGGCTAGGAACGTTGCAAACTGTTGCCGTAGATCTTGATCTAATGCAGTTAGTGGTTCATCAAGGAGTAGAATCTTAGGATGGTGAATAACTGCACGGGCAATGGCTAGGCGTTGTTGTTGTCCGCGAGATAATTGAGACGGGCGTTTTTCTAACAACTCTTTTGGTAAGCCAATTCGTTCGCATGTTTCACTCATTCGTCGCTCAAAGTCGTTACTACTATTAGAGGTCGATTCAAAAACGTATTTAAGTTGATCATATCCACTCATATGGGGCCATAAGGCAAGGTCTTGAAATAGTAACCCGATTGAACGTTTATACGGTGGTAATACTATGTGGGGCGTGTTGGCCTTTTGATTAAAGATACTAATTTCCCCACTTTGCGGCGTAGTTAATCCAGCAATTATTGAAAGTAGCGTTGTTTTGCCACATCCTGATGGGCCTTTAATACTGACTAGTTCTTTTTCGCCAATATCAATTGAAGCTCCTTGTAATATGGTCGTCCCGTTTATTTCGTAGGTTAAGTTTTTAATGCTAATTGCGTTTTTTGACATTCGATTGTTTTGATAGTACCAAACTTTGGACAATAATAATTGGTATAAAACATAAAACTAACAATAAGAGTGTGAGGGTATTCATGAGTTCTTTGGATCCGTAATGTAAAAATATATACAATCGGCTGGTAATTGTCTGAAATCCCGGTGGTTGAATGAGTAGTGTGATCGGTAGCTCCGATGCGGCTAACCACCATGCTATACCCCATCCAATAACCAGTGCCGGCATCATCAACGGAAGTATAATCTTTCTGATACTAATGTAATCGATTGGTCGAACTAACAGCGATGCCTGTAGAAACTGTTGATTAAGAAATTGAACGTGACCGTAAATAATCTCGCTTATAATTGGTAAAAATCGTAATCCATATGCCGCGAGTAGAACTAATGGACTCCCATATATCCATTGAAGCGATGCGCGATTAAAGCCTGTAATGAATAGAATAGCATAGGTCATCGCAGGTACAGCTAAAAGCGATAATAGCGTGATCCGCCCGATCTTATTCCGATAGAATATTAAGTAGGTGCCAATACCCATGATCACCGTGACAAAACTCGATAATATCGTGATAAACGTCGTATCAATGATAACTGGTTGTAACTTATGGATATCTTGAGGCATTACGGGATTAAACAAAATACTCCCGAATAGTATCGAAAATAAAGGTATACCAATGCCGATGATGGCAAAAAGTACAATAATTATCTTGATCGATCGGGTAATTACTTGTGGCGCTTCGGGTTTTGTCCCTTCCCGTAATTGAGATGTGGTATAAAACGGTGTTTCTTTGGGGATTAATAACGCCATCGTCCATAATCCGGCCGAAATAACAAAGGGTACGGCACTTAACTGTAGTGCTTTAAGTGTATTAAATTTACTACTAAATTGGGTAAATATTTCGGTGAGAAAAACATTTGTTTCAAAATAAGCCGGGACATCAAAGGTGTTAAATGCTAGAACAAACACTAGTAGTGCAGCCGTAATTATCGATCCTTTAATGAGCGGCAAAATGATGTGCGTAATAATACTCAATGTTGAATGGGTCATTCGCGCTGCATGAATGAGCTGGGTCGGAATTTTTTCGGCGGTGCGAGATATAAGCATAAAAGCCAGTGGAAAATAACTAATACTTAAAATAATAATTGATCCTGGAACAGATCGCATGGCTGTTAATAGGTTGTATTGTGCTACGTCAAACTTTATTAGTAGATAAATAGCATTTATCCAAGTAAGGGCATGAACATACGGGGGAATAAAAAGTGGGATCATTAGAATGTTGCGAATGAAATTGCTCGCTTTAACATTCCATGTCGTTATCGCTATTGCGAGTGGGAGGGCTATTAATGTGGTAATTATTGCAACCCAACCGGCTATTGTAAGCGAGTTTGTCAGAGCGCTTAGTTCCTTTGTTGAAAGTAATATGCTAGAGATATTCATTTTGGGGGGGTTGTTACCATCAGTTCCTTATAAAAAAGTAGCATTGAAGGAATGCTTTCATACACACTTTCCCATTGAACGTCAGCCGTTCGAATTGTATTAAGATCAACCAGAGTATTTGATGTCGATGCCTCTGTCAGCAACGGTATATGCGGTAACTCCCCTTGTGCTAATCGTGATGCTGTCGAAGGGGATACAATGAAGTTATATAATCTTTGTGCATTTTCTTGATGTCGAGCATGTTGTATAAGGCCAAGCGTACTCGGTATGATTAGTGTACCCATCTCTTTTGTTCCTTGATCAGGGTATCGTACCATGAGTTCTTTATGCTTATTTTGAGCAGATAGTGCAACATCAGAATTTACTATTCCAATCCACGCATTTCCATTTAAAACACTATCAATGACTTCGTCATCTGTTTGTACCGTCAGTAAGCCATATCGTTTTAATGTAAACAATAAGTCTTGTGCAGGAACAGGTCCCAATACTGAAAAAAGTGTTGCATAGTGTAATTGCGTATACAGATTGCGCGGGTCAGTTGCAATAATATGATCAGCAAATTTGGTATTGATTAGATCCAGCAGACTATGAGGAATTTCTTTTTCTGATAATACGGTATTGTTGATAATGAATACCCGTGCGTGGCCGGTAACTGCGGTCCAGTATCCTTCAGGATCTTTATATGAAGGATCTAAGGCATTATATTGTTCTGGTTTGTACTTTTGAAGAACACCTTCCTGTTTAAGTTTTATTGTCCTTGATACCTCTGAATTCCAATATAAATCAGCTCGTGGATGCTCTTTATCATCAATTAGTTTATCTGTCAGTGAAATGGAATTGTCCGAATCGTATATTGCATGTACCTTTATTCCAGTTGCATTTTCAAAGTCATCCAAAATTGGTTGGGCCACGTTTTTTGATTCAGATACATAGATAGTTACTGATTTTGCATCTACGTTGGCTTGATACCACCAATTAATACCTACAACACTCCCTCCAATAATCAAGAGAATTAAGGCAATTAGGCCTATATCTTTCCGGTCCATACTGATAGAAGGATACGCTGAACGTACGATTTTTGTCAATTTGAACGAGTTATTATTTTTAGGATATATTCCGACAATAGAAAAAAATAATGAGGAGAACGCGTAAGCATCCTCCTCAAGTCTGTTAGCGACGCCATCGGGATTTTGGGAACCGATTTGGCTTAATCAGCCAGGCTTGATGCTGTGAGAAGCGCGGGCCCTTCGGCCGGATGATGGTGCGGATAGTACCGAATAAACCGATCCTTTTTATTCGATACGCATTTACCCAAATCACCGAGACGATTCGGAATCCATCCCGTCTTAAACGGCGGTGCATGTCCGAAATATGAGCCGCACCCCAGATCGAAACAATATTCGCTTGAGGGAGGTGTTCTTGAATCGCCTGATAAGCGATATCGTTTCGTTCAACCAGGATGACTTGATGCAGTCCCCTGCCGAAGGGCATGAAGCGTCCGATATCCGAGAGGCCGTAAAGAACTACACCCCATGAGAAGAATCGGTTGTACACCCACTTTAGAAGTGGTCCGGCCTGATCAGGATGATTGGTTAGCACATCAAAGGTCGACTCTGACAGTCGGTCGCCCCACACCGGAGCTAGCCGTGTTAATAATTGAGCGATCGTCATGTCCGTGTTGATCCAACTTTTTTTGATTGGTAAGCCAGTTAACTGACTTTGGGTTCTAAGCCCTTTGGTTGCATGTCTTATCGTTCGCTGGGCATTAGCCAACCATCGCAAGATTAAGCGAGTATTTTCTGGTAGCTTTTCCATCTCTTCGCGGGGAGATTTATCTACCAGTTCGTACAGTACCCTGTACTGCTTCGCTTCGTATTCGGCGATGGTTTTCCGGATAAACGCATAGTACGTTGGCGACGCGACGTGCATGACACATACCATCACGATCGTTTGACCGTTTTTGTTCTGGTATGTTTTGATCGGCAGCTGGAGCCAGCCCCGTCGGACGCGGAGTTTATCAGACCCGATCCAACTCAGTATTTTGACTGTCACTAGCCAGAAAGGTGTTATGACTAGCACCACCAATAGGATAACGATCCACAGAATGGTGAGTAGGATTAGCTTAATGATGCCAAACCCACTCTTCTTTCCACCTGTCGTTTGACCCTGATTATCCGCTGGGTCATCCATGGTTCGACTACTACTTGTAGTCATCAAGCCCTCCTTAACGAAAATGCGACGAACGATATTATTTTAATATATATGCACAATATAGACTATGGGGTTTCATAGGTCGGTGAAGATTTGTACAAAAATTCGCCCGCTTTGCCTAAAACACATAAAGGGTCGATTGCTCTCCAGATTTGTGCGGTGAGTTGGCGAGTTAAGCCAATTGTTAAATGCAATTTGGGCTGAGCTGGCATTGGCTAAGTTTTCTGCAACTGAATGCAAATTCGGATTATTCGCATACAGGCTTGGTAGCATTTGATCAAATCCGGTATGTGAAAATTGCTTAACTACTTGTGGTAGTCTCTGGGTTGCGATTTGGCATGAAAGTGGTGATTCCACAAATGAAGTGCGCCCAGTCGAGGTTCTCCATTGGTTTATAAGTTCATACAAACTTACCGTCAGAGGTGTTGGTGTCGGTGCTACGGTCGGTCGTTTAGTTGGTTGCAGGGTCGGAGTCAGGAGTATTATTGGTTTCTCAGTCGGGGTTGGTGTGGGTGTGTATGTCTCTATCACTAATAATGGTACTGGTGATAGAGGCTGCTCCATAGGAGATCCCGATGGTGTTTCAGTTGTTGTTACTGTTACTGATTGATCTGGCGTTATCGGTATCGTAATTGGGGGTACGGGGGCAGCAACTTCTAACAAGATGCTTGTCAGCAACATTACCAATAATGCGGCAAGTTGCATATCTTACGTATTATTATATCGTCTATTGAATAGGTATTTACTTCATATCCGACGGCATCATCGATCATCAGATATTTGTTTTCTGTTAACTAATGAGCAATTTAATATTTGGGATGTTACGTATTTGAATGATCCTCCCTGATCTATCGAAAAACCTTAATCAAACTATTCAATTCTGTTTAATACAATTGAGTCAATAAAATAGTGATCATTATCTTGAGCTGACCCATTTAAGAAGAATCGCAACCGTGTATCTATCGTTGATCCGCTAAATCCAGTCGTTGTAAATTCAGTTGTAAATGTTTGCCATTGCGTTGTTAGGTCAAGAGTAAAGTCAGATAGTCCATAATTGGTATACGGCGTTGTGTGTTTAATCATCGAAACTTTTAGATTATTTCCAGTTGAAGAGTACGCATTGAACGTTAACCGATATCTTGTATTGGCAATAAGTGAAATGCCCGTCTGATACAGCTGTTCATTTGTACCGGCTGTATTTACTGCAATTGTTGCGGCATTCCCCTCGGGTTGATTGGGTACAATATCAAACTGTCCGGTTCCATCGGTAAAATATGTCCAGTTTGTTTTATTATCATCGAATGACCCGTTGCGTACGATATTTGTTATAACTGGAGTCGGTGATCCGGATTGATAATTGGTATATGCGATGCCATAATCGAGCGTGTTGACTTGTGTTGAATTATCTAGGTCTAGCAGTATTGAATTTTGTCCAATGCCAGAGACTATTTGATTCAAGTCGGATGTCGAAATCGAACCAGAGCAGTCAATATCTCCAAGTGGTTGGCAATGGTTCGTATTTGATGGCGTTGGTGATGGACTCGTTGTTGGGGTTGGGGATCCCAGCGGGATTAGTGTTTCGTACTCAAATGCACCGATATCTGGGGGTGACGTTCGCGGATATTGATTGAAATCAAACATGTCGGTGTTTGTTCCTCCTGCATTTATCGCTGGAGAATTTATTTTTATTCGATAATCTTGAGGATTTAGCGAATTTATTGTTCCGATAAATTGTGGATTGATATATTGGTTATTTTCTGCTGTATTACCAGCAGCAGCAATAAATGCTTTATACGTAATGGTATTTCCATTCCAGGCAACAGTTTTTCCTGTATCAGCTGGACGTGTCGCTGAATAAAAAATATTATTACTCAACTTTGAATCTAGATTTGAATTATATTCGAGAAGTACGCCTCGTTCACTCTGGACGATATTGTTTCGAAAAGTCATTCCTTTTGCACTTGATGTTCTAATCCGAAGACCTTGAGTCCCAGTATTTATAATTGTATTGTGCTCGTAAATATCACCATTCGTATTAAACACCGACATATACTGAAATACGCTGATTCCTTTATCGGTCCCAATTATCACATTATTACGAATAATATTATTTCCTCCGATTCCATTTCCCTTTTCGTCGGCCATTCCAAATCCGGCACCTCCGCGCGTTATAGCGTACATTAGATTTTTCTCAACTAGAGAACTTTGTGTATTGGTGTAAATCTGGACCGTTCTATTGTTATAAACCTCATTGTTTTGAATAGTGCAGGACCTTTCACAGATAATCCCCTCACCATCATTATCAAATACCTTGTTATTCCGAAGTATCGTATTTGTTGAATTATAAGCCATGAACCCTGACGGCCATCCTCCGACCCGTGTGCCGCCGTGTCCATCTGGCTCGGTGAATCGTCCAGGGTTATAGGTGTATTCTTTTACGTTCCAAGAGATAATACAATCTTCAATAACGCTGTTGACGGGATCGAATATCAGAAGGCCATTAGCATAGTTATTCGATAGATCGAGTTTGCGGATGTTTACATTATGGGGTGAACGAAACCGTAACCCCTTACCTTTTGAGTTAATTACCGAAAAGTTTTCAAAATTATAATATTCAGCATTTGTTAGAGACACAAAAGCTTCGGCGAAACCTATTGTTAATCCACTCGCATCAAATAGTGCTTGACCCGGCGTTTCCCCTTTAACAGTGATAGGGGCATTTGCGGTACCTTTCGTTGTTAACGTCAGGTCAACAATCTCCTTATAGGTACCGTTTCTTATTATCACGGTATCCCCTGCTTGTACCAGTGATAACGCTTTTTTAAGAGTTTTTACGGGTTGCGCAGATGTTCCCGGATTAGTATCTATTCCACTTGGGGACATGTAGTACGTAGCCCCAGCGGCTGTCACCGTGGGGGGGGCTGAATATAAAAAGAATGTGACAAAACATACCAGCGCTAATCCCAAAAGGTTAGCTGAAAATAAAGACTTTTTAAAACTCGACATTATTATTTATTGTAACGGACTATCAGCCCGGGCCCAGGCCAATGTATTTCGACCCCATGCTCTTCTGTTGATGCGGTAAATGTAATCGTATTTTGGCCATTTCTTAACTGAGTGTTTGTTACGAGATGTGTGGTATAAGCATAATGATGGTTTGCTGCGCTAGACATCGTAATACTATTTCCATTTAAGCTAAATCGTTCATTTATTCCATTCCATGTACGAAGATGGATACCTGCCTGAACTAATTTTGATAGATCATCAGTGCTCGGTATTGTTATATTCGAAGATTGTGTTTTACCTGCTCTCACCCAATAATTAGTAGGCACATTTTCTGGTTTGTATAGTTTTACTGTTTGTGTTGGCCTTGATAACGTAATGTTATTAACGATTGGACTGACGTACCAGACGCCAGATGTATCACGTATTCGAGCGACAAAACTAATACCGGATACTGGTTGATCCGGAACCCAGGTTGTATCCCATGTTGCACTGTATGGGGTTGATGTGTCTGTTCCCACTATTCGTGATATTTGGATCGGATTACCTGCAACATCGCGGAAATATGCATCATGCCAGTCATTATAAATACCATCGCCATTTTCGTCATATCCTTCATATTTGGCTAAAATATCGATGCGATTAGCCGCACTTGATGCCGAAACTTGTACCGTCGGATTTTCTGTAATCGTTTGATTGGCTGATGGTGATGTTACTGTTCCGGTTGGGTGCGATTTACTTGAATCATAATAAACGCGAACAATGAGTGCGTACTGGCCCCATTGTCCCCAACCAAAATTATTTGGACAGCCGTCTCCTTGTGGACCAGATGTTCCTTCATACGTATTATTGCCCTGTTTTAAATTTGTTAGTGGTATTGCAAACACCGGATTAAACTGGCTCATGTAGCATGTTGAGGCCGTTCCAGCTGGGGTTGTGGTTACTTCTGGTACGGTTATCCATGAATTATTATTGAATCGAACCTGCTTGTTCGTTGTTCCGGTATGTCCTCCCCATCGATCCAGCACACCTTCGGCGCGTATTGCCCCGTTCAAATCATCGATATTAATATTTAAGATTGGGTTTGGAATAAATTCACTTGCACCTGCTGCTGTTGCATTTGGATCAGTTACTCGCCAGTTTTCATTTCCAGTCATGGTTAGTGTAAATTCTTTATAAATATCTCCAGGCTTTGGACCGAGTGCTTGCGTGTTTGACGGAGTCGGAGTTACCGTAGTTGTTGGCGTTACGGTACTACTTGTTGATGGTGATGGTGTGTTTGATGGTATATATCCATCAGCCCGAACGAGTTGGATTGAATCAATAAAGTATCTATCGCCATTAGATGCTAACCCGTTCATGAAAAAGCGTAGCCGTCCATCATTTACCTCACCGCTAAAGCCAGCCGTTGTAAACTCAGTCGTAAACGTTTGCCATTGAGTTGATACATTGGGGGTGAAATTGGATAAACCATAATTAGTGAATGGAGTTGAATGTTTTATCAACGCAACACTCAGATCATTGCCTGATGTAGAATATGCTTGAAACGTGAGTCGGTAGCGAGTTGCAGGAGATAACGGAAGGTCTGATTGATAAAGTTGGGTATTATCTCCAATTGTTGTTAGTGTTAATTGAGCTGCGTTCCCATTGGTTTGATTTGAAGCAATATCATATGAACCGGTACCATTGGTATAAAACGTCCAATTTGTTTTATTGTTATTGAAATCTCCATTCTGAATAATGTTGGTGCCTTGTGAAGACGACGTGTAGTTGGTATATGCAATTCCGTAGTCAATTGCATTCACGTGTCCAGAGTTATCTAAATCTAATAATGCAGTTGTTCCACCGATACCGGCTATTATTTGATCAATCTCTGATTTTGAAATTGATCCAGAGCAATCTAGGTCGCCGAGCGGTTGACAATGAGAGGCTCCTGTCGGGGTTATCGATGTACTTGGAGTTCCGGTTGGAGTTATTCCTGCGCTTGATGATGTATTTTCATATAAGTGGATACGATTGTGTCCCCACCCGATAGAGAGAATGTCCATATCTCCATCATTGTCAATATCGGATATTTGCGCACCGTCATGATGCTCATCTCCGGTATAGACGGTATGGCTAATCCAAGATGCTCCATTTCCATTATTTTCAAAAACATATAATTTCGGGGTTGAACCCGTCGTTAAATTATGTTCACCAACGACAACATCTACGTCACTATCATTATCCATATCGCCACACTCCATACTCATGGGACCAATAGCGCTCTGAGATATGATGTGTTCGGTCCATAGGCTTGTTGAGGTTGTCGGTTGCTCATACCATGCTAATTTACCTGCAATACTAATCGCCTCATAACCGATAATAGCGTCCAGCCTGCCGTCGTTGTTCAAGTCAATTAACTGATTGCGGTCGGGTAATCCAGTGTCATTGCTGAGTGTTTGTGTTGACCAAGATGTTCCATCATTGCGCAGCCATCTTGTTCCCATCAATAAATCCTGATCTCCATCACGGTCGATATCTCCCATTGATAGCGCTTCATCTTGAGATGTGGTCGAAATTCGTTTCCAAGCCCATTGTGTTGTCGTCGGTGATGTTGGTATTGTTAGCATTTGTACACCGACGCCGTCTTGATGCCATGATAGTGCTATTTCGAGAGCTCCATTATTGGTGAACCTTCCAATGGTGTGACCTTGAAGAAAGTCACCTTGTGCTGCCGCGATATTTGTTCTAATCGTAAATGTTCCAGATCCACTATTTTGTGCCCATGCAAAATTAGCATTTGAATCACTGCCATTACCTTGTGTTCCAACGAGATCTATGTCGCCGTCACTATCAACATCATATGCAAGCGTAAATTGATTTAGTGGTGTACCTATAATATTTTCATTTCCTGATGCCGTCCAATTGCCACTCGCTGTCCCGGGGTTCCGGTACCATTTATTTCCGACAATGATATCTTTTTTACCATCGCCGGTAAGATCTTGGGCATCGATAAAGATGTTTCGTTGTTCATTTGTATCGATAACCCGACGAGTCCAACTATCAAGAGATCTTTTCCCAGACGATGTGCCGCTGTTTAGAAAGATACTTATTCCAGGAGCTGTGTAATTGTATGGTTTCGACAAAAGGTCAACGTCCCCGTCTCGATCGAGATCTGCCATTTTAGACTCGTGATTATCTATCCCTGAAATAATACTTGATTGAGTAAATGAACCCTGTCCATTGCCATAAAATATAAGTGCTCTTGAACTATTGTTCCCACCATCTAATCTCATCTCCGCAGCGAATATATCTTGAAGATTATCCGAATCGACATCAATAATCTGCAATGAATGTCCATGTACTATTGTTGATAGTATTACGGTCGATTGCCAACCAGTTCCATTCCAATTAAACATACGTAGCGGTCCATCACAATCACCGCATCCTATAACGACCTCTGGTCGTCCACCTGTAATTAATTGTCCGGTAACTATTCGGCCATTCCTGAGCGAATCATCAATTGTATTCGAAGCAAATGAATATCCTGTCGAATGTTTGAACCAACGTCCCCCACCGACTATGTCCGTTTTTCCATCAAGGTCAATATCAGCACTTGATAATCCTTCTAAAGCATTTCCACCGCTCCATGAATATATGTCATGTGATGGCCATGTCGTTGCCGTTTTGGGATCTGATGGAATATCAAATAGGATTAGTTTACTTGCTAACTGATTCCAGGACACCAGTTCAGCTTTTCCATCGCCGGTAAAATCGCCGAAAATTTGGTCATGATGTTGATTTGATCCACTATTTTTAATAGTTCGTCTAGTCCACCCTTGAGTTGAGCTATATGTTGGATATGGATTCTCCCACCACCATATTTGATTCGACTGATAATCGCCACCGAAGACAATATCTAAATCACCATCGCTATCAATATCATGAAATGCACCTCCAGCTTCGACAGATAATCGAGATGTTTCGATTGGTAGTTTTGTCCATCCGGTTGAATCTCGTCGGTACCAAACAACGGCAGGAGTCTGAGTACGTTCAGCAATAATAAAATCATTATCACCATCATGGTCGACATCGAGTATTAAGCTTGCCGTTTGCTGATTGCCTGTATTAGGGGAGGGGATTTGACCGTTCTGACTGGATAATTGTTGCCATGATAATTGTGCTGCGCTTTGGGTTTTTATGGGAAATACAAATACAACTTGTAGGATGAGTAAAACAAAAGAAAACAAATATACCAAATTTTTTTTATGAGAAATGCCAAACATTGTTATTATTGTACCTATTTATCAATACCTTTCAATGATCATGTTGATGGAGTCTCTAGTCGTAACTTTATAATCAATGTATATTAAGAGTTAGGATAAAAAAATCGATGGAGCGAAAAGATATACTTCCATTTATAGCAGTGATTAGTGGCGTACTAATTTTCTTTGTATTAGCCGCATCTCTTCCAGTCGGGCGCGAGCTTTTTCGTCGTTTATTTCCAAAACCCGAAAGTAAGGCCTATGTTGGGCAACTGTCTATGCCGGCTCAAATTAATGCAGCAGGTAGCTCAATAGAAGTTCCAATTACTCTCAATACCAATGGAAGTAACGTTGTCGGAGTCGATATCTCCATCAACTTTTCAATTGCCCGGCTGCAATTAACCGACATCGTGACTAATGGATCTTCCCATACACTTAAATCTTTTTTGCCAGCCGACTCAAATGGTAATTTGAATAAATCATCAGTAATGCAGTCCGCTAATCAAACGGGATCACTTCGATTCAGTGCAGTAAACGTAGATCCGGTAACAAAAGAACTTTTGGCTCCGTACAGTGGAAGTCAGACCATAACTCAACCACTCGCAACATTAGTCTTTAATGTCTCTGGCGCCGCTTCTACCAATGTTACCTTTGATTTTACTCTAGGGAATTTGAATGATACCAATTTAGCAGTAGTTGGGACCGCTACTGATAGTTTAGAAAACGTTCAAAATGCCACAATTGTATTTGCCAATGCTACCGTAACCCCGGCTCCGTATAGTGCTGATATTAATCAGGATGGTACGGTAAATGTTTTTGACCTTGGAGTTCTTGCGGCTAACTATAATAAAACCATCGATAGTTCTTCTACCGATATAGAGCGAAGAGCCGATATAAACCAAGATACAGTCGTCAATGTATTTGATTTGGGAATACTTGCCAGCCAGTACGGAACCTCTCCATAACTTGTGTGTATTGATTTTCAAGACAAGTAAAATTTTTCGTTATTTTAAGCCCTATGTATAATATGAATCGCTACAATCGGTCACTGCAGTAAATTACTGCATTTCATCCATGGAGGGACTCATGTCCGGACTTTTGGGAAACTTGCTATCGGAGGGCTTCTTAACCCTTGCTGCGAGTGTTATCGGAGCCGTGGTCACGTTTTTCAAGTCCTTTCGGTTCATTCAGGAAGGTGAGCTCGGTCTTAAAGTCCGATTTGGAAAGGTCGTTCGGGATCGTTCAGGAACACCTCGGGTAATACATCCCGGATTTGTATTCCTGATCCCGTGGATTGACTCCCTACCACGTCGGCATGTGCGCCAACAGACCTTGCGTTTCGAGGAGCAGCGAATCCTTCTGCCGAATGGTCTGACCTTCATCGTATCTGCGACGGTCTTGTTTCGCGTTGTAGATATTTACAAGGCGCTGTTCGAAATCGATGATCTGGAAGCTTCTCTAAGCGATTTCTGCATGGCTATCCTGCGGGATGAGCTTTCAAGCTACCATGATTACGGACAACTCGCTCAAACTGAGCAGGTTTCGGAGTCTTTGATCCTTCGAATCAAAGAACAGGCCAATCAATGGGGAGTCGAGTTTATTGCCTTTCGGTTAACGAACTGCGCCCCTGCTTCGGAGAGCTCTGTGCTCATTAGTACCGAAATAGGTGCAAAGCTTCGTATCCAGGCTATCGCAGCCGCTGCAGTGTCGTTGGGTTACCAGGTTGAACAACTCTCACCGACCCTCGCATCGGTATTGGTAGGTATCCCAATGGTTACTTCAATCGGCCAGGATCAAGCCATTCGGGTTGTACACACCTCGGTGCAAGGAAACGGCTCTAGCGACCGCGAACTTGACCAAGAATAGTCATTAATGGAGTAGCAATCGGCCGTTCCCATAACCTGGGGGCGGCTTTTTTTATGTTTAGGTACGTGTTAATAGTATTTATAAGGGGTTTGTGTGCTATAATACTACCGGTCTTATACTGGTCTGTATTATGGCAACAAAAACCTCTAATTATCTTCAAACATTCGGTTTCGCCTTCGTGGCGATTATGGGTTTGGCACTACTCTGTATCAGCTTGTTTTCACAATATATAGTCACACCCATAAGTGAAAATGTTTCTGCATCTAGTTCTCAATCGTCTGCTACGCAAGATGTACCTATAACTACTCATACGTGGTACTCCTCGCTCATGTACTCTAACTACTCAGAACCCCTGTATGCACTACCGGTAACGTATAAACTCACTTCGCTCGGTATTGAAGTCGGTGCCCCACGACTTGATGAAACTGAGAAAACCGTTTTTTATACCCACAATCCCAGCTTATTCATTGGTTTTGAATCAAATGAGACCATTACTGGTAAAGAGGTTACGCATGCAGGTGAATGGGATGTTTCATTTACCCTTACCAACCAAAAACAGAAGCATATGGAAATTACCATTACCAAAGGAGACCCAACCCTTGTAGTAAGAAATAATGATTCTGCGATTCAAATTAGTGGTAGCATCCACTCGATTGATCAACTTTCGCCACAAACCTATTTGTTAAATACCATAACCGGTCGTCAATTCCTGCTGATTTCCTCGGTAGATACCCAAGTTAACGCGTCTATTTTGACGGTTACTATTCCGGCAGGAACCGAAACTACACAACTCATATTATTACCTGATAACGTCGGAGTTGTTGATCGCAGCAGTACGTTGGTTCAACAAGTTGTTGGTTGTTCCCGTAATTATCAACCAGGGATGACGGCATATGATGTTAACTTAAATGCGACCGACCATACGTATTCGGTTAGCTATTATCGTAATTCGTCTTCATTAGATAAGCAATTAATGACTATTTGGCCTCATCAGCGATCTGCTGATTCGACCATACTCGAACGATATCAGTCGTTAGGTTCGTATAAAACTGATCGCGGTGTTCTTGATCTCGTTTGTACCGGTAAACTAACATTTACCATTAAACAGTCCCAACTACCACATGCGTGGTCCGATGTCTTATCTCTTGATGGCGATAAATTAGATACTGCCAAGGCATTGTTTAATCAGGACCTACAAACGTTTAATGCGCTCACTGTACCAACTGGAGTTTATTTCAAAGGTATCTATCTTAAGAATTTGGCCGATCTGGTCGAATTGAGTCATTTACTTGGATTGACAACAACATTTGAGGATTTAAAAAAGCGTGAAGTCGCCTTGCTTATGAGTGAGATCGACTCGTTCTCGGTAGATGATACGACCAGCCTAGTTGTTCATAAATCACCTGAATTTGGTAATGAGAAGGGTAACGATCATCATTTCCAGTACTCATATTATATTTATGCGTACTCTCAGATGTACGAGTATTTTTCCGAGACTCAAAAGATTTCGGTTGATGCGTTGATTCGAATGTTTGAAAAGGAAGGTGTTCCGGGATTAATTGATTCATCATTGTATTCACGGAGTAATCGTTTCTTTGATCCGATTGAATATCATTCTTGGGCTGACGCTCAAGCACTGTTTGCTGATGGCAATAACCAAGAGTCATCCTCCGAAGCACTGTTCTATTGGTATTCCTGGTACCTGTGGGGAGAAAAAAGTAACCAATCGAATATTAAAGAACTGGCGTCTTATCTTTACTCCGCCGAATTATTAGGGCGTAATACCTATTGGTTCTTTGACGGTATTAATTACCCCAATGATCGCTACACTGCTCCTATCGCATCAATTATCTGGGGTGGAAAGTTCGATTATGCGACCTGGTTTAGCGCTCAAGACGACAAAATATTAGGCATACAACTTCTTCCACTCTCACCCTCAAGTGCGGTGTCTCTAAAGTTTTCTGAAACAAAGCTTTCAGCACTCCGATCCTACTTTGAACCTAAATTTGCTCAAAATGCCGGGACTGGATTCATCAATTACTTCGAATATGTAAAGAAGATAAATCATGTTGGTGGAGAACTTCTTCCAGATCAACGTGACTCTGAGTATATCCCGCGAACCTTCTACTATTTATGGAAATAAAAGCACTGAATCATTCGAGCTTAATAAAATTGTTTCTTTTTATCTTGGCTATTCTTGCTGATATCCAGTACGGGTTGTTTTTACTAAATCCTAACCACTGGGGTAACACCTATTATTTCTTATTGAATGCGGTGGCTGACGTCATTATGCTTTGTATCTTTACCTTAACATGGGGAACTGTTTTATACTTTGAGCTTTTTAAATATCGTTATTATCAGGAGATCGAAACGCTTTCGACAAATGGGCGAAAGCTCGCTAAGGTAAAAACAGCGATATTAATACCGATCGTTAATGAGGAACTTGGAATTATAAAGCAGACAATCGCGGCAGTAAAAAAAATCCATGGAAGTTTTGAAGTTCATTTACTGGATGATGGACAACGAAACGAATTAAAGCGATTGGCCGAAAATGAAGATATTTATTATCATCGCCGAAATGTCCGTGATTTTTTCAAAGCCGGAAACCTAAATTTTGGTATTTCAAAAGTTAAGACTGAGTTTATTGCCGTATTTGATGCTGATTACCTTCCCCATCCTGAGTTTTTAAGCTCGACCCTTCCCCTTTTTAGCGATCTGACTGTTGGAGCTGTTCAGACTCCCCAAGGTTACTACAACGAAGACACGATATTTGCTCGTGGAATGAAGTATATCGAAAATCTATTTTATCGTTATATTATGCCGGCTAAACATATGCTTGGGAGTTCATTTATTGTCGGTACGAACGTTGTGTATCGGGCGAGTGCTTTGAGACAAGTAGGTGGAATAACCAACATAAATCACTCAGAAGATTTATTTACTTCACTCTCATTGGCCGAAAACGGCTACCGTGTATTTTATCTCGATAAACAGCTGGCTGTGGGACTGGCTCCTACTACATTGATATCATTCTTTAACCAGCAGTTCCGTTGGGCACTCGGTGGATTTACTATGCTTTTTAGCCGTAATCCACTACGCGACAACCGCCTGAATTTTGACCAAAAGATCCAATACGCATTTTCTAATCTTTTTTATTTGTCAGGAATTGCCGTAGCGATATATTTATTTAGTCCGTTAATTGGAATCTTTTTGAATATTAAGGCCATTGATCCGGAGTTTTTCTCGCAATGGTTGTCAGTGTATGCGCTTTATTTTGTTACAAATTTGGGCTTTTTTATTATTTTAATCGAGAAAAATCGAATTGAAACAATGATGCTTGGATTGATTTCGTTTGTACCATATGTAACGGCACTTCTCGCTGCGGTCTTACAGTCTTCGTTTCATTGGAAAGAAACAAACTTTATTACTCGTGAAATTATCGCCCAGCGAATCGTACCTCTATTATTTTATGTAGTCGCTGCCGTATCCGTACTTAGTTTAACTTTTATGGGATACTTAACGGCCAGGGTCGAGACAGCCTGGTACATCGGGTGGATGGCAATTAATGTCTTAATTATCAGCGTTGTACTAATTGACTCTTATAGGTATACTTATGTTCGTAATAAAATGTTATGAGATTACTTATTCGCGAGATTATTACATTCTTTATCATTATGATTGTTTCACTCGGAGTAATCATGGTCATTGTTAATGCGGCCAATCTAAGGCAAGGAATGGATCAATTAACTGGAACCATAGAGAAAAAAGAGTTACGGATCTCCTCTCCGGTGTACGGTATCGTTGAAGAATTGCCCATATATGATGGCCAACTTATCCATAAAAATCAGATAATTGCAGTAATCACACCTATTACCGATACTGAAAATCCATTACCAACAATCAATTCAGCTATGTACCGTATTGAGAATAATAAAATATATGTGATAAGTCCGGCTGAATCAATTGTATCTGGTAAAGAAGTCGCCGCCGGAAGTACAGTAAAAGCCCTTGATTATTTTGTGTCGCTTCAGCCTTTTGATGATTCTACCGTGATCGTTGAATTGCCTTCGAAAACTGATCTGAGTAGTTATACTGACTTTTTTGCCCAGAATCACGCAACCAGAGACTTATATCAACTAAATTCACTAAACTTGCTGCCGACCGCGAGTATATCGAGTCGTTCTGTTCAATATGTAATGTCGTTTAATAATCCGACCGATGCAAAGAACTTTGTCGATAGTAGCGCCATCACCGTTTTAGCTAAGCGTACACAATCATCATTTGCTCATACTGTTAGTGATTTTTTTGTATCTGCCGGTCAACAGATAAACATAATTCCTCAAGCGTTTTCTCATAATTAATCACTCTTTACCAGCTTGTGTATGGCAGAGTATAAATACTGTATACATGTTTAAGCTTAAGCGTATACCGGTCTCCTATGTTCTTTTAATTATTTTCCTGTTAACAATATCAATTCTTTCGAGATATCTCTTTGATCGTATGCCAGATCTTTTTCTTGAAGAAGATGTGCAGATTTTTATCTTGGGTAGCATTTTATTCATGGGCTATTTTATTAACCGAATTGCCCCACGAACGGCGATTCCGTCATTTGTATGGGCAATATTTGCGGGTATGGCGATGCAGCCATTATTGGGGCTATATACAAGTAATCTAAGAGGTTTAGCGCTTGCGCTCGAAGTTATCGGCGCCATTATTCTATTTTCTGGCGGTCTAGAGATTCCGTTTCGAAATTTTAAAAAATGGTTTTTCCCAATAACATCATTGTCACTTATAGGCGTTTTGATCTCATCGATGGGATTTACTGTTATTTTGTATCTATTAGCTTCTTCATTTGGTTTTTTTGAACCTGGACTAATACCCTCTTTATTAGTACTGGGTGCTGCGCTTGCCTCGACCGAAGGCACGGCAATCATACCGACATTAAAGAATATCA
This sequence comes from candidate division WWE3 bacterium, assembly GCA_013335095.1. Classification (GTDB taxonomy): domain Bacteria; phylum Patescibacteriota; class 4484-211; order 4484-211; genus JAAXWF01. Next base: position 141,336 of record JAAXWF010000002.1, on the reverse strand, counting down.
AACTGCGCCACCCCTTCTTAAAGGAGATTGCGATATCCGAAAGTGCTTTAACTGATGTGAGTGGTAGTATCTTAACTCGGTTCTTACTTGTCGCGTTTTTGGCTTCTAGCTTGACCTCCTCAGACCGGTCGATTGTGTCCTACTTTTTCCCTCTATTTGATAAATCTAGTTATGATGCGCTGGGACTTCAGATTATTACCGGAATCATCGTTGGATATTTAGGGTATGTGCTAATTAAAAAGTTTTATTACACCGAAGCGCAAGATCAGGAAGCCGACCCCGCGCTGCTTTTAACGGTCCCGATTTATACTTTTGCATTAGGTAATGTTTTGGGTGGTGCTGGATTTTTAGCGGCATTTATTAGTGGTCTTTTCTCCGATATCGAAGGTGGATTAAAGAAAGTCTCCCATTTTTATGAGAGTTTACTAAATCACTTGATTGAACCGTTTATATTCATTTTGTTAGGTGCGTTGGTACCTTTTTCGACGTTGATGGCGCTTGCCCCTCTTGGACTTGTTAGTGCACTATTATTCATGTTTGTTCTACGGCCACTGGTTGTATTTATTTCACTTATTCCGTGGATGTGGGATAAAACACTGACGATTCAAGATTCCTTATTCCTAAGTTTTATTCGAGAAACCGGTATCATTTCGGCTATACTTCTTATAATTTCGGCACAGGAAGATATCATTAATTCCGAATTTGCCATTGGAATCGGAATGTGGGTTATTCTATTGACCTTGGTCGTTGAGCCACCACTAACACCGTACTTTATAAAGCGAATTGGTTTATTGAATGAAAACAAAAAAGGTCGCTCCCCAAGTAGAAAAAAAACACCTAAATCAAAATTACCCTAACTTTTCTTTGCGCTTTAGAAGATAATCGGTACAATAGTACAATGGCTGGACTTTCGGAAATCGGTTTTCTCGAACGGGCTTTTCAAACTGGATCCGTTCCCGATCGTGTTGATGGGTATTTTAAAAGTCAAATTGCATTACTTATCCCAAAAACTATTTATGAAAAGATCGGTGATCCACTAACTACTCTCTGGAGTCCGTGGAAGGGTGTAGTGTTCGATAGTTCAACATCCTCCGGGGATAATGTCATATCTACTTCGTATCTATCTTTGCTTCGGGTATTCGGGCATAAAATTAAACCTAAGATTGATGCTGCTGGTATCCATGTTTGGCCGTTTAAATATGCAGTTGAACGGTCTATTGAGAATGACATGGACGTACTAAAACTAACGTACGATCCAATCCCCGATCCTCAAATTTTTCATCCTGCGATAGATGAAGTCGTTCAGATAGACGAGAACGCTCTGATCGGAAAGAGTTATTTTAAAGAAGGCGATAATTATCGGTTGATTGCGTATTTTAGCTTGAAGCGTTAGTATCTTTACTCTATTTTTAACTATATCTTATAAATTTTGACATTAGGTTTATTTCAATTATAATTGCGACGACCTTCATAGCCAATCGCGGCTGTGTTGATTAATCCATCAGGAGATGCCTATCGCATCATCATAACGTGAGCTTAATCGTTATGGAGCGTGTATTCGTACAGTGAAGGAGCATCATTCGTGAATACGTCACAGGGTGGGCGTGGTCAGTCGGTCACCGAAGTTATGGCCTCTCTTTCGACCGAAGCCGATCGCGTGCGCGGATTTTGGCGCATATTTGGCTTTGGTAATCGAGTAATTGTTCGGCCCGATGAAGTCCATGTGGTTGTAGGCCACGGGATTCACAGTTGGGCACCGAGTAAAGAAACCAGCGTATTCGGTCAGACCGCTGGTGCGCCATCAATCTATTGGCTTAACGCCAATGCTCAGGTGGTAAAGCTTCGAACATACAGCTTTACCGTTGAGATTTCTGGTGAAGGTGAGCGAGGCATTGAGCTCCTCGATAAGCACCGGGTCTCTTTTAGGGCCTGGGCTCATGTCGAAGCTAAATTGGATTCGTCAAAGGCCTTGGTGGCTGCTCAGCGTGTCGGTACGGACGTGTCGGGTCTTGTACACTCGATTATCTCCGAAACAACGACTCAGCTGATTGTTGCGGCTGCCTCGATGTCCCTCGACGAGATTATTGCGAATATGCAACGTCTTGGTGATGTTGCGACCGACCGGGTCAATACGACTCTGGCCGAGCTTGGTTATGATTTGGCGTTTTTGCGTGTAATCCGGTTAGCCGGTGACGCCTACGATCAAATCGTTCGACAAGCGACGGCTGAGGTTACTGCTCAGACGACCATCGGTATCAATGCCGCTGAATTAACACGCATTGAGGACGATAATGCCAGAACACGCCGTGAGTCTGAATTGACTACGGCTACAACGCTGGATGTTAAACAGCGAGAGCTTCGTACTCAACGCGATGTTGAGACGGCAACGAATGATCAACGAGAATCATTGGCCGCCGCAACTCACCAGTTGCGCCTGGCTCAGGTTGAACGTGATCAAACCGTCGCTCAGCGTGAGCATTCCGCTGCGCTTGCTCAAATAGCCCTCGATGGTGAGCGACTTACAGCTCAGCAGACTCGAGATATTGAACTCGCGCGGAGTCGCGCCGTAGCTGATGCTGAAAAGGACCGGGCTGTTCAAACAGCTCAAATCCAGCTTCAGAGCGAAGCTACAACTGCGCAGACTGCAATTGACCGGCAACGCGATTTAGCCGCTGCCGAGCGTGAGAAAGAAGTCCGGCTAATTTCTGCTGGTAGTGCCGCCGAAACAGAGCGGATTGCCGCTGAATCACAAGCCGTGGCTCAGAGTATTACAACTCGAGCACAAACTGAGGCTCAGCTTGCTCAGGCACGCGCGCAGGCTGAATCGGCAACGATCACCGCACAGGCTGCGTTGGTTGAGGCTAATGCAACTCGAGCACGTGAAGCTGCATCAGGCTTGGCTGCTGCCGAAATTGCTGCAGCTCAGGTCGCGGTAGACCAGAAGCGCGTTGAGGTCGTTCGTGCCGAAGGTCTTGCCCAGGTCGAGATCGACAGGGCGAGGCAAGCCGCTAGTATCGAAGCTCAGCGGCTCTTGGCTACTCTATACGCCGAGGCTCCCGTACTGGTCGATCTTGAGCGGATTCGTATGGATCATACGCTTCAGCTCGAACTGGCACGGCTACAGGCTGAAACCCGACTTGAGGCGTTCAAAGCTCTGGCTCCTCAGCTGGACGTCAGGCTGTTTGGTAATGGCGGTCAGATGAGTCAGCTGATTAATCAGCTGCTTTCACTATCCGAAGGTGCTTCGGTTGTTGGGCATGAAATCCCAGTAATCGGTAATCTTTTTGGTAGTGGAGGTAGTCCTGAATCGACCGAACTTTGGTCGAGTCTTGTCTCGATCATGGCTCGGGTACGGGGTGTTCTTGGTGAGATTGATCCAAGGGTATTCTCGAATCTCAGCCTGGCTGATGCCTTGGAGCAGGTCGAACAGCTTATGCAGGGTGAGACCGATGTCGTTTCGGCGATAAATCGGATTCGTGAGCGGGCAAACTTCCAACTGATTGGTTCAATTCCAATTGGAGGGATTCTGTCGTTGCTCGGACTCAATCTGAACGAAAACGGCTCAAATCGTTCAGTCGACATTCAAACAATTCCGGTTGTAGCGAAGTAGCTATACTATCGGGATTGACGGGCGGGGGGTACTCTACTCCCCGCTTTTTATTACTTTTAAATCTTTAATAATAACCCGACAACTAATCCAAGTATGGTTGCCATTCCACCTACAACAAATATCTCAAGAGCACTTTTTAACTTAGGTACTCCAATAATCGCTCCTTTTACATAACCTAATAGGAAAAGTCCAATAAATGCAGAAATAACTGTTGCATAGATTGCCGACGGAAACGGCATAACAAACATCGGAAATAGTGGAACCATTCCACCAATCATATAGGCAAGAAACATAAAGATTGCTCCGAGATATAAACTATCGGTATGAGTGTGATTTACATCCATCTGGTGTACTGTTCGTTCGCTAAGGTATTGGCCGGCCCCCATCGAAAGGGCTTCTACAGCTATGGTGACAATTCCAGCCAAGATTATCACATCTCTTTGAGCTGTACCAACTGCGATTCCAACTACAACTCCAGTAGTTGACACTAACGCATCTTCGAATCCAAACGTGATACTTCTGGCATAGTCCATGTTTAAGTTTTTAAACTTCATTGCTTTAAGCATATCATACGGATTAATAAAAATTTACTATGGGTTGCGTTGCTGTGTTAAGTATGCTAGCATAGTCCGGACGTTTCTTATCTGATCCATGGAGGTGGACCTATGGACACTTCGGTCGTCGATTTCTATCGACATGCGCCTGATTACGATGCGGAATATGCGGATCTAACAGCGGATATCGCCTGGAGTAAACGTCTTTGCCGGATGTATGCGCGGGGAGGTCATGTACTTGAAATGGCGTGCGGAACCGGACGTATAACCTTGCCCATCGCTTGGCAGGCAATGCAGCTTGGGTATTGGGTCACTGGTGTTGATTTATCACCAGATATGCTTTCTCGGGCAAGTGCGAAAGTAGCCGCCGAGGACCCGAGCCTACAATCACAATTGCAGTTGATAGAAGGTGATATGCGCACGGTCAATGCAGGTATCGAGCGATATAACCTCGTCCTTGTCCCGTTTCATAGCTTCGCGCACCTGCTCACTACACACGACCAGCGCGCCGCATTACATAACTGTCACAACCATCTGCAGGTTGGTGGCCACTTTGTGGCTGATGTGTTTTTACCCGATCCGGCAAAGTTAGCCCATGGCCTTACTCGGCATGCTCCTATCATTGAGCGCGAGGCTCAGCTTGCGGATGGCTATAATCTAGTACGTAGCTACACTACTCGCTATCATCCTGCGACACAGTTGCTCGAAGTAACGTACTTCTACAACTTTTATGATGCTATTGGCCGGCTTATTGCCAATCGGTGTTATCGCTCCCAAACAACGATGCGGATGATCTTCCCGGCTGAATGGGAACTTCTTCTAGCAGATGCAGGGTTTACGATTATCGATCGCTGGTCTGATTATGACGGCACCCCATTTGGTACCGGCCACGGCATGAAGATGCTATTCTTGTGTCAACGGACATGAGAATGTCAGTGGCCGTTCCATATTGTTGAATTAACAGTCTTCTGTCGCACGTTAGCGGCAGAAGACCTCTTTTATGCTTGTTCAAATTTTAGATTCGTGTTAACTTCAATGTATGGGCAATAATCGTGGATATACTTTTGTGCATTTATTAATTGCGATTATGATTTTAGGCTTGTTGAGCGGCGCTTGGTGGCTATGGCACAAGAATCAACAAACTAATGTAACTTCTCCTACTCCAACACCCTCAGATCATTATATTTCAATTACTGCGACCCCCTTCCCAATCTATATAACTCAAAATCCTGAACCTACAGATATAGATAGCATCCCAGTTCCTCGTGAGTTTATGTGTGGTGGCATTGCTAATATTCAATGCCCGATAGGATATATGTGCCAACTTGAAAATAACTATCCAGATGCTTCTGGTCAATGTATACCCTTAACTGAGTAATTTATATTTAATTTCTTGGATCGAGTGGAAGTTTAAACGTGAATGATGTTCCCTGTTTAACTTTGCTTTCTACCCAAATTGAGCCCTTGTGAGCCTTTATTATTGCTTTTGAAATGAATAGCCCTAATCCGGTTCCCTTTGAACCTTGTTCCAAGGTTCGTGATACTCGATAGAATTTAGTAAATAAATGAGGAATAGCTTCTGCGGGGATGCCTTGGCCAGTGTCACAGACTTTAACCATGACATATCCATCTGCTGATGACATCTCGATTGTCACTTTTCCTCCTGGCTGGGTGTAGCTTATTCCGTTTGAGACTAGATTACTAATCACTTCGGCTATCCTAAATCTATCCATGTAAATTTGAGGTATCGGTTGCGTTGGTGGTACGAGGGTTAATGTAATACCTTTTTCTTTTGATAAATCCATTGAATTGTTACATACCTGACCAACAACTTCTTCAAGCGAATAGAGCTTTAGATCAAGAGACATATTACCTTTTTCTATTCGTGATACGGTTAATAGGTTTTCAACTAATGAGGCTAATTCTGCTGCACTCAATGTGGTTCTACTTAAGAACATTTTTTCCTGATCACTCAGCCGATCTTTGAGATCTTCTGATAGTATGTCTAAGTATCCCCGGATTGCGGTTAACGGGGTTCGCAATTCATGCGCGGCCATGGCGACGAAATCCAATTTCATTTCTTCTAGCTTTTGAGTCATGGTGATGTCGTGTATGGTTAATATCCACCCGTTGCTGTCTGGTTCATCAAATTGGACTGGTGCAACCTTTACCGAAACAGTAATTCTTCCCCGGAGAGTATAAATATACAATCCCTTTTCTTCATATTCATTCTTTAATTGATCAGGTAGTTCTGAGTAAATTGATAATCGAACTTGGTCAGTATCGGCAAATAATTGAATAACCTTATCAATGTGCTTACCAATTGCATCTTTTGATGTTATTCCCGTGATCGAGGTAACCGCTCGGTTAAACAGAAGTATTGTACCTTTGGCATTTATCGCTATCACCCCTTCGGTCATTGATTCTAATAATCGCTCCATTTGTTGTTTTTCTGTTTCGATTTTATGTTCTCGTGATCGAATTTCTTGAGTCATTTGTTTAAACGAAGCAGCTAAATTTTCTATTTCATCTCCGCTTTGTATATTCGGTTCGCTATTATAGTTACGCTGAGTGATCGCCTTGGTCCATTCACGCAATTTAAGTATTGGGCTTGAAATATTCCGGCTTAAGAATAAAGAAATAACAATGAGCAATACGGCTGAGCCTGCGCCTGTTGTATAAAAGAATGTTCGTATGAAGTTTAGAAAAGAAAATGCTTCAGTGTCGGGTTGTTCTACTACCATGAGCCATTTTGTATCCGGTAGTCGTATCGCCTGAGCAAATACTCGTTTGTCTTTTTGATTCACATAAAAATAATCATCATTTGTTAGGGTGTCCGGATCGCCAAACAAATATGAGTAGATCAATTTACGGGTTGAAAAGTTAGGAGCATCGGCTACTAAAGTAGTATCAGGGTGGGCAATTAATCGACCTTCATCATCGAGTAAATATGCAATACCGTCAGCGCCAAACTGATCTTGTTCAATTATATTTTGTACCCGAGTGAGTTTTATTTGAGCTTGGATGACTCCGATAATCTTTTTGTCGGGAGATATTATTGGTGTGTAAAAGTTAATCGTCGCAACTGAACTCCCCTGCGGAAAGTAGACTTTTGAGACATCTGCTTCTCCTTTAAGAGCAGACTGGAATGGTGTGGTCGGAATTTCGAAAGTAAGGTCATCAGATTGTGCGACCGTATATTTATCTAATTTGACTAGTTCCCTACCTGCGGGCGATAAGACCGAGATTTGTTCAATATAGTCAAGCTCCGACATCGCTAGCTTCGCAAGCATGATGAATTCTGTCGACGATGCGTTTTGTTCATATTGAGCATACTGCTGCCCTAGTGCGAGTAGTCGAAGATGAGTTGTGGTGATGAAGTCATTAACTTGATAGGCGGTTTCTTCTACCTTTTCATGCTGTATATCTTTAACTTGCAAGAATATGTAATTCTCGACCATATTAAACAATACGGTTTGAACAAGAAATGATAAAAATAATACGGTTGTAAAACCGATAATTAATTTTGAACGAATGCTAAGTTTCATGGGCGAGTGGTTTTAGTCGAGCCACTTTTGTTTGAGGAGTGTCAAAATACCTCTTTGTTGTAATAGTCCAACGGCCCGATCTAGTTCAGTACCAAGGTCTTCTTCATTTTGACGCATAACGATTCCATAGAACTCAGAGGTGAATGGGTCACTTGCAATCTTAAGATCTGGATATGATTTAACGATTCCTTTGGCATTTGTTAAGTCAGAAAAGATTGCATCAACTGCGCCATCAATCAATGCCTGCGTAGCGGCCTGGAAATCATCGTAACGAACAACATATTTATCGGGAGTATATTTTATTGCTTCTTGCTCGTTGGTTGTTTCTTTTTGTACTCCGATTTTTTTACCATTCAGATCACTTGTTCTGCTAATCGTGCTATTCGTCTTTTGGGTAATAATGACTTGACCGGCATTAATATATGGTTCTGAAAATGAATAGAGATTTTTTCGTTCATCGGTAATAGTTACGCTGGAAATTATTACATCAATCTCTTTATTTTCGAGTGCCAGGAATAAATCGTCCCAAACAATATTTTTAAATTCTGCCGTAACCCCGAGCTCCGCAGCTATTCGATTGCCGAAATCAATATCATAACCAGTCAGTACATTGGTATCATCAAGGTATTCCATTGGAGGAAATGTTGCATCTGTTCCAATCAATAAGGTTCCTCGTTGTTTTATCTCAGCTATATGGGGACCGACACTGCTTGTGTCTTTAATATCTGTTTGTTGCTTGAATATTTGTAATGCCCAAAAGATACCAACTACTAAAATAATAATCAATGCAGGTATAAGCCATAAAGTGAATTTAAAAACATTTGGTTTCGATGGTACTGTTTGTGATGGTACTGTTTGTGATGGTACTTGACTCGTTTGAGGAAGTGTTTGCGGCTGAGTGTCCGAAATCGGCACATTTTCCATACACTTACTATTGCTGTTTGGTTGATCTTTGTCAAGATTGGAGTTATTTAATAAGCCGGGTAACATTTCTGTTACCCGGAAGATATGCCGACAAGCACTAGCTAATCAATGCCAAGGCGTTGGGATGCCTGGGCGATGGCGTCCCTCGCGATGTGTGCGATTGACATGAATCGCTCGGCACCCATCTCCAGGGAGACACCTGAGCTGAGTCCCAGGCTGATACCACTGAAGAACCGCCGACCCTCGGTGAGACCGGGGAACGGTCCAGGCTTATCGCCCGAGCCAGCGATGGTGGCCTGGTATTCGGCTAAGATGCCGATTTTGCGTTTTGGCCCGAACATCACCAGACGGTACACCCGATACAATTCCACGTTGTGAGCAATGAACGGTGGAATCACACTGATGGCGATTCCACAGCCCATTTCTGAATTAATCGGACCATAGCCGCCCTGGTCCATATGGGCGATTGCCGAGACGATGTCGCCCAAGAGATCACCAGCCCGACAATGCTCGACAATGTCGTCGCCGTCCATCTGCTCCACCTGAGGGATGATAATCCCAGGCATACGCTGGTCCTTTCTTTTGAGCCTCTATTGAGGCTTCCATAAAAGGTTTGAAACCGTGGGTATATAATATCAAAAGAACTGCTTATAGTAAAACGTATTGGGTCTTTTGGTTGGGGAGATTGTATTACGTTGACAAAAAGGTAAAACATTGTCTTAATATGATCATTCTATGCAGGATAATAATACAAATAATAGCTTGTGGATTAATCAGGCCAATAATGAATCCCTTGATCTTTTTAATGCACAGCCACTCGATGATGCTCCGATTTACCCCACTAAGGATAAAAAATTTTTGCGGACTTTTTCTAAGTTAAGTGAAATAAAATTTACTGGTATTCCAATGGTTATTTCAATAACGACGATTGGTCTCGCCGTAACCATAGCGGCTGTTGCACCATTCATTAATACCCAGCTAGACACATTGTTTCCTAAAAAAGAATCTTCGGCAGCGTCATTAACTCCGACACCATCTGGTGATGCTGGAAGTGAGTTAAAAGGAACTGGGGATATTGATGGAGATGGCGAAATTGATGTTTATGACGTTGGCTTATTTGCCTCGTATTATGATAAGTCCGAATCAGCCAATCCAGATTCAACGTTCACTGCAGCTGATTTTGATGATAATAAAAAGATTGATGTGTATGATTTAGGTTATTTTGCATCAAAATATCCATTAAAAAGTTCTACGAAGAATTCGATCTCCCCGACCCCTATCGTTGGAAGTTCCTCTGGATCTATTGATGACGTTTTGAAAAACATCAATTCATTTATGCAAAGCGTGCCCTCTCCAACTCCTACGGTAAAAAAGTAATTTGACTATCTATTTGTTTGCATAGTTTGCAGAAAATGTTTTATACCAATTGCAAGCACTGTAATAAACAACGCTACATTTATCTGAGCACAAACTCTTGCTACATCGAAATGCAGTGACTGGAATAATAGACTCGGCCACAATGGTTGGGTGTATTTCCACCATGTATAACCTCCGATTAAATTGAGAAAATATGTTCCTTCCAGAATTGCAGTTAAAATCAATAGTGTAAATTTTTCTTTACTTGATTTGGTTAATACCATCGTAATAATAATAAATAACGCCGTGATATGAAGATATCGTGCCGCTACTTTCACCATAAATAAAAAAAACGCAAATGATGTAACCGATGTTATCCAGCAGAAGTTATGAAACGAGATTGTTACTTTTTCCTTTGACGTTATATACGACCGTAATGCTAATGCAATCAACAGCAATGAAGTCGTTACATAGATTATTAACCCAATATTATCGGGACGAAGTGAGATGCTCTTTGTTTGAAAGATGACGTGACGGGAGTCGCCAAAATATCCTATCGCTGCCCAGAAATTAGACGCTCCATTTGTTGTGGTATTAAACCGAGTCTGAGGAACTAATAAGGTACTCATTACTCTTGTTGGGTTTGATTGGAATGGGATCGCTAGAATAAGAAGGGTTGTAATTAAGAACGATAATAAGGCGTATCCAAGCACCTTTTTGTTTTTAACCGTGATGAATAATACAAACGCGGCTGGTGCAATTAGGATGATGAGCATCTTTAGCCAAAAACTTAGTGCGATTAAGATGCCTGATATCAATGCCCAGAAACGGTAATCACGCTTTGAGAGTATGCTCGTATCAGCAATGTAGAAACATACGATACCCGCAATACCACAGAGTGAAACGAGCGTATCGATCTGTCCTATCACACCTGAAACAAACCATAGCGGGGGTATTACAAATATGATACTCGCGACAAGAAGTGCGACTTGTTTTGATGTCTTGGCAAAAAGTCGAAGAATTACGTAGAAGACATAGGATAAACATATGTCGGCTATAAACAGAACTATTTTTAACGTTGCTACAAACGCTTCTGGACTACTATTCTTAAAGTACGTACTGATGAAACTTATTCCGGTTAATAGGTACAAACTTCCAGGAACATAATCCATCTCTCCAGTGTAATTCTTCCAGAAATTGGCAAATCCCCATTCTCGAGCCGTATTACCCCATCGATAAAAGTAGTCTACAGTGTCATAGTAAAATCCGACATGAAACAAGTTTGACCATCGTACATACAATCCCCCTAACAATAAAACCGCACTAATAATTAGTATTATATACCTCTTAATCATTATGAAAAAATACGCCGAAGTTCATTGAATTTATGAAGGGTCAGAAGAACGATTCACAAACACTTCTTTATAATACATTAATAGTATGTAAATCGTCGGAGCTGCTTCTAATAACCCGATTAGATTTTTTGCTGTTCTTGAGAATGCAAAACTATGATGTAAATACATAATTATGAAAATGCATACGAATATGATGATTACTGCGTTACTAAGTGATTTTTTCAATAAGTCCATATAACGAATGCTGGGTAGATTTAGTACGAGAGGTTTATTGATTCGTATTAAATATGTTCCCCACCCGGTTGTAACGGCGAGGACCAATATTGTAATCCAGATTGCGGTTAAGTCATGAATTATAAAACTTCGACTGAATAAAACGATTCCACTGATAAACGTTATTAATCCGATCATGAAATCTCTCTGGATCAATTTGATAATCAATAAAGTTAATAAGGGAAAATATAGAAATGGTAGAGCTATATTAAAAGCACTGGATAAAAGTCGTTCTATTGATTGGTTACTTATGAGGAAAAATAATACGTCACCGATGTATTCGTTTATTACAATAAGTAAGACAATTCCACCTAAAAGATAAATCTGAGTTAATCCCGATGCCTTGATTCGATTAATCGTTGATACGAAAGATAAACGAGCCACGATTAGCTTACTATAGCATATTATAAATGAGTAGTATTTAGCTCGGTATAAAGCCCAAATTCACGTAGTTGTACCGAAACTTTATTCAAATTTTCATATTGAATAGTATGTATTCCTAATTGTTGAGCTGTCTTTATCACTAATTCGGAACTATCTATGACGACTGTTTCATCTACACTTACACCGTAGTGATCCATCACATACGTAAAGCATTGGGGCTCATCTTTAGTAAAACCTATTTCATTTGAAAAATAAACGGCATCAAATGTCTGAAGCGATGTAACTCGTTGTTTAATATACTCACTTCGTTCTCTAAAATTATTTGCGAGAACTACAACATTTTCGATGCTCAGCACGAAATTAGAAAAAAAAGCAATATTTTCTGGAATCTCAAGATCACCTTCAAACCATAAAGAAAAGAAGTCATTCTCTGATAACGGTACATGCCATTTTTTTAGATACGGTTCCCACATTCGAAAGGTTGGTTCATTGGTTTTTTTCGCATTATTTATCGATGTTTTTAATACTTCAACAATCTCAGTCCGTGGGATTCCATATTTCTCCCCAAGTCGATCAGAAAAATATCTACCGTACAAAAGGACACCATCCAAGTCTACAATCATCAGTCTGATCATAAAAAAAGTATACCATTATTGCTTGATTTTTTTGACATCTGCCTAAAAACATACGATACTTGAGATACTGATGATCGGTATTAATCGCAGCGGTTTTACCTTAATTGAACTTATGGTCGTGATTGCTGTTGGCAGTATTATGGCCGCAGTCGTTCTTATCGCAATCGATCCGGTTGAGAAATTTGCTAATGCCAATGATGCTGATCGAAAAAGCGATCTAGGTCAGGTCGCGAGTGCGATGAGCACTTATTATTTTAGTAATGGAGCTTCTTATGCAGGGCTTTCAATGGCTGGATTAGTGAATAGTCGACATTTAAAAAATGCATTAACCGACGTTACGATTGAGGTCGATGGGAGTGGTGCCACTGCTATCGCATATGTACGACTCACCTCTCAAAAAGAAACATGCCCATCTGGGCAATCAGGTACCAAGTATTGGACATATCATACAAGTACTGGTGAATTTGTATTAACCTGTTCTGGTACTTCACCTACGCCATAGCTTCCGTTTGTGGATTCTCTATTGGGCGATAAAGCGATATTGTTGGGAACTTATTTGTATTGAAATAGGTGTTTGACCGATCTCATCTCCATCCATCTGTACGGGAATTGTTACCTTGGAATTAATAGTTATCGATTTTGATTGACCGAGCGAATAAGACTTCCAGTACGTACTCTGTTTATCAAACAATCCGTGAATCGCTCGAGTTATTGTATTTATGCGTTGATCCGGAACAATAAAAATATCTAGTTTTTTATCAGTTGGATCGACGGTTTCGGTAAATGTAACATTCGAATCTCCGATTGATCCAATATTGGCAATTACTACTTCTATTGCTTTGATTGATTGTTTTTTCCCATCAATCGAAAGCATATACGTTTGTGGTCGGACTGATTTAAATGCTTTCAATCCTGCCCAGATATAGGCGAGGATGCCTAGTCGACTTTTATCCGTATTGGAAGTTTGTCGGATCGCTTTTGAGCTAAGTCCACAACTGACTTGTAGAAAACCCACCTTACCGTTTACATTCATTGCATCGAGTAGTATTGTTTTTTTTGAATTCAGCAATATTTCCATTGCGGCTTTAGGGTTTTCGGGGATCTTTAGAACTTTGCCAATCATATTCCCGGTTCCACCGGGAATTATTCCAATTAGATCTGATTGTGGGTCTATCACACTTGCTACCGAATCAATTGTCCCGTCTCCCCCAGCAACCCAGAATTCGTGGTAGCCATTCTGTTTATATTCAGTAACTACCCCTTTGAGATCTGTATCATCTTTTAAGTGTAATGTTCGAATTTTTCTCGAATATCTTTGCCGATATTCATCGGCAAGGTGCTCTAATTTTGAGGGATCGGTACTGCCTGAATTGGGGTTAATTATAAGTAATATTAAGCGATGATCATCGTTCATATTTTTATTTTACCGTACATATAGTTATCTTAATGTTTTACGATATATAATGATCACTACTCTTATGTTGTATAGAGATAAACAAGAACAAGCCGCCTCTGTTCCTCCTCGCAGTGCTATCGCGATTGGAACCACCGTGTGGGGCCTCGAAAAGAGGAACTATGCATCAGGTGTTTTGACTAGCGGTACTGTTCAGCGGATATTAACCAGTAAACCGTTTCATCCGCGTGGAATTAAAGTAATGTTACAAGATGGCACAGTTGTACGTGTCCAAACACTTGAAGCTCCTACGGTAACTACAAAAGAACAAACAGAAACTACTTCCCCGACCTCTTTTGATGAAGATTTTGATTTGAGATAGATTATTTTTCCCCAATAATAATAACGACATCAACTGAATTATTGGTATCTAAGGGTGTTCCTTGGGTCACTTCATATGTACCGCTTAAGTCCTGTGCTATCGTCTGGTAATAATACGCTTTTGAGGGTTTTAACTGTATTTCGGTTTTAGGATAATCATAGCGACCGGCATTTCCCGTTTCTATTGAGGTATACCCTTTAGATAGTAATAATTGTTTTGCTTTGGCTGCGATTCCTACACCGCCGTTTCCATTAAGAACTTTAACATGGAGTTCGGTTCGATTTGGAATAGGCGTCGGGGTCAGGGTTGGTGTGGCGGTTGGTAGTGATGTCGGCTGTGTTACTGTTGCTTTTTCGGTAGGTTGGGCCGACAACACCGATGGGATTTGTTCTGGTTTATCGAAAAATGTGTCATATACAAATACACCACCAGAAAACATCAGTCCGGCTCCAATTAAAAAGGCAAGAGCACTGGTAACAACTCCTCCAGAATACGACTTCTTCGGTTTATGGGGTGGGTAGTATGTACGTTTTGAGATCTTTGCGGATTTAATTTTTTTTGCTTTTTCTTCATCTGTGGCGTTTTTAAGGTCAAATGGCATTGCATCTTCTCGTTTTTCCTCTTTTCCACTTTGAGCTAGGCTTTGTGCAGGTTCAAAATTGTGTGTAGAAATTGTTAATTGTAGTGCTTCGGCGACTTGTTGAATCTCGGGGCGATTGCGGTTCGTTATTAGATTTTTTATCTCAACATTGTAGTGATTTTGGGTAAACGAGATTAGGTCATGGCATTGCTGCACCAAATATTTATATGAATACGTGGCAAGCGATGTGAATACCCGACCGCCATGAGCTACCGCTAAGTGAACTTGTGAATCAACGTAAACGATTAGGTGGGGTGACGGTGAATCCGAGGTTTCTCGAGCTAGGGCAAATGACATCGGTTCGGTTTTTTCGATGTCAAATCCGGCGGTGGCGGCAGCATCTTCTAGTTCGTGCAAATAACTTTTAACCGTTACTATGGCTTGAATAACTAATCCCTGACTATTCTTGCCGACGGTTTGATAATCGTAAATCAAATTATCGATCGGTTCAGTTACGGTCTCGGTAAGCTGTTTGTTTATAATCTCTCGGATATTTTCGGTATTAAAATCAACGTGGGTGGTAATAAGAAATGTCTTATCTTCTGGTAAAAATACCCGGGCATGATGAAACGACAGCTCTTTTTTTAAGCGGGTGAACGCTTCTGCGATATTTCCTGCTTCAATCGGTATCTCTACAGTTTGTATTTCATGTCCGTCCTGATTGTACTGATGGGCGAATATTTCCGCTTCTCGTATCGTAAGAACAGTCATTGATGCTTTTGCCATGGTAATAATTTTGAAAGAAAAATCTATCTGTCGTTTATGCTACCACAAATGAATCCGGTCTGGAACGCGTATTATTGTTTGTTTCGACGACGTTGTGTTTCATCGAGAAGTCTTTTACGAAGTCTCAGATTTAGCGGGGTTACTTCAAGAAGCTCGTCTTTAGCCAAAAAGTTTAACATCTGTTCGAGCGTTAAAACTCGCGGTGGGCTTAGTTTTACGGCCATGTCGGCAGTAGAGCTCCGGGTGTTGGTGAGTTTTTTCTCTTTGGTCACATTAATTACCAAATCTTCTTTTTTGTTATTTATCCCAACGATCATTCCCGTATACACATCAACGCTTGGTCCAATTATTGTTTCACCACGTTCTTGTACGTTGTTTAAACTGTATGTTGTCGATACTCCGGTATCTCCCGCAATTAGTACTCCGTTGCGCTCGATTTGTGATAATTCTCCGGCTGGTTGATAGCCCAGGAATAAACTGTTTACGAGTGCTCTGCCTGAGGTTTGTGTTACGACACGGCTGCGAAATCCTAGTAAATTTCGGGTAGAAATTTCATATTCGAATTTGACCTTATCACCTTCGGTAATCATGTTAATCAATCGTGCTTTTCGAAGTCCCATTTCTGTGGTAATTGCACCAACATGTTCGGTTGGTACTTCAATAAAGAGCATTTCAAACGGTTCGGTAAGTGTTCCTGAATCATCTTTTTTAAGAATAACTTCTGGACTCGAAACCGCAAATTCATAGCCTTCACGTCGCATGGTTTCGATTAATATTGATAGATGAAGCTCGCCTCTTCCGGCAATAATAAACCCTTCACCTTGTTCACTATCAGAAACCTGTAGGCTCACATTTGTTTCTAATTCTTTATCAAGTCGTGCGCGAATTTGTCGTGATGTGGTGAATTGTCCTTCTTTACCTGCATAAGGAGAGGTGTTGACCCACATTCCGATTTTTACCGTAGGTTCGCTGATATGAAGGGTCTCTAAGGGTTCTGGAGTATCCTTGAGCGTTATCGTGTCGCCGATATTTGCCTTTGATAAACCCGCTATCGCGATTATATCGCCGATTCCGGCTTCTTCGGTTTCTTGTTTATGGAGGCCTTTATAGGTGAACAAATAATCACATTTCCCCTGCTCTGTAATACCCGTATCATTGACTACTGCAAGCGGTTCGCCTTTTCGTATTACTCCGCGACGAATTCTCCCAATAACATACTTACCCTTGTAGTCATCATAATCGAGGCTGGTGACTTGCATCTGGAATGGTTTATCGACTTCGCCCTCGGGTGAGTGTATTACATCGATGATTGTTTCAAATAATGGGGTTAAATCGGTACTATCAATTATTTGTAATGCCCCATCATGATCAGGTTGAACCGTGTGGCCAGCAATGCCATCTCGGCCAATCGAATAGAGTAATGGGAAGTTGAGTTGGCTTTCATTTTTTGCCAGCTCCAAGAAAAGATTCTCGACTTCTTGGCGAACTTGAGCGATTCTTTGGTCTTTACGATCGATTTTATTTACCACAACAATCGGAGTTAGTTCAGCTTCAAGGGCAAGTTTTAGTACGTACCTTGTTTGTGCCATTACCCCTTCTGCGGCATCAACTATAAGAAGTACACCATCAGCCATATTTAAAACACGTTCAACCTCACCGCTGAAATCTGCGTGTCCGGGAGTATCGATGATGTTAATTTTTACGCCATTCCATTCAACTGCAGTATTTTTAGCCAAGATAGTGATTCCTCGTTCGCGTTCAAGGGTATTTGAATCGAGTATTGTTGTCTGTTGCATTTCGGCTTCATTCTCACGGAATATCTTCGACTGCTTTAGTAATCCGTCTACCAAAGTCGTTTTACCGTGGTCGACGTGAGCTATTATGGCGATGTTTCGTATTGTTTTCGGATCAATCATAAAAAAACGGCCTCTCGGCCAGGCTCTATTGTACAACATCCCGTCCAAATATAAGCAAGCCGTGTTAGAATGCGCATATTGTTCCATTCTGGTTGGTGTTAGGACAAGGAGGAGCTATGCTTCGCATGCATTCGGGTACTGACTTCCGGTTGGTTCTTCAGGGATGGGTCTTACCACAACGGGATCGCGCTGTGTATAAGCAGCTTGTTGCTCTTTGGCGTAATGCACTTAAGGAACAATTGATCCTTAAGACCCAACATTCAATTTGGCGCCGCTGGCTTTTGCATAAGTCACGTAGCCTACACGACCTGGTTGATTTATATAGTCAGCCAGATCGGTATGATGTCGGGTTTGGTGCGCGGGCATTGTTACTATTGCTCGCACCAGATTTGAATCTCGTTCAGCCCTTCGTAAATTGGGACATTGCCCAATATGGGGCGTCGGAAAGTCTCTTAACGTATTACTCGCTTGACTGCAGCAAAATCCCCGATCGTTTGATTGGGTGGTGTGCGGTCTTAATTGAGCTCTTCGCGGGATGGGTTCATCAGCATCCCGAGCGATTTGGAGATCGGGCTCGTTGGCTATTGATTCGGTATAGCCAGATAATACGAGGCATTCATTCTCGTGCTAATCCTGAGTTAGCCGAGAGGATGTTTCTTGTATATGATTTGGGCACACCCGTGTATGGCGGGATGGAAGATATGTGGTGGCCGTTTGAGGATCTTATGCTTGATCCTCTCACCCCTCGTGAATGGAGGGCTCGGGCAAATCAGCACGTTCAGCAGTTGATCGTTGAGCAGTTGTCTTACAACGGAATCTTGCCACGTGATGATGAACTCATTTTGCCGTGGTTTATATACACGCTGGAAAGGTCGGTCGATCGTACTGATGGTTCCCGGTATGACTGGGAACTGATAATGGCACAGATCGCGTTTCTACTGGAACTAGAGTGGCCTGATGGGGTGCGTTTTATCGATACCCATACGGTTGCTTCGGTCTATCTGTATGCAGCCGATCGTCCTGAGTTATCATCTATTCGTCGTCAATTAGTCGAATCCAGCATTGCTGTTACCAATCTGAGTCGATTCGGCGTGTATGACGAACGGATGCTATCAGCAGCTCAGCGCATGCTGTCTGAAGATTGGGCGGTTGCAACCCTTGATGCAATTCGAATTGCGATTACTGCTTACAATCAGCGTACTCAGGAGTGTGATGAGGAACGCCGGAGAGAGCATCAGGGAAACGAAGCCATGCTCGCATTAATGCGTCCTCGAACCCTGTAGGAGCAATATAGTTCCCTGTACCCCTGGCGATAAGTCCGGGGTACTTTTCACTTAAACACCGATATCCTCAATTAAAAAAGCAAATTTTGTCACGTATTATTTATGCTAGACTAAATGGTATGGTAGCCCGAACTCATGATTTAGCGGCATTTACGACCTTAAGCATCGTTGCTGCTTATACTCCCCTTCCTCAAATGACCATGGCGACAATGCTGGTTTCATTGGCGGCTAATTTTATTGGCGGGTTAGCCCCTGATCTTGATCAACCCACCTCTGACCTCTGGCGGCGTATTCCTGCGGGCAGTATTTGGGGGAGAATTCTAAGTCCACTCTTTGGAGGACATCGAATGATCGCTCACTCTATTGTCGGAATAGTTATTATTGGCATCGGTATGCAATGGCTGCTAAGTTCTATTGCGCATATTTTAGTAGTCGATATGAATGTGGTGTGGTGGGCGTTTATGATCGGACTCGTTTCGCATATTTTTATGGACACGTTTACCAAGGAAGGCGTTCCGCTACTCTTTCCCTTGCCATGGAATTTTGGGTTCCCCCCAGTTAAAGCTCTACGAGTTAAAGCCGGTGGTATGTTTGAAAAATCGGTGATATTCCCCGGGTTGATGCTTTTTACTGGATTTATCTACTATATTAATTATCCCAAATTTTTGGATCTATTTAGAAATTTGATCACGTAGAGTGTAATTACTGAAGCGAAAGAATGTTTCATGATTTTTAAAATATTTTAATCGCGCGTTGTTTTTTCTTGTGTATGTGTGAGCACTTTTGAGATTGACTAGATTGAAATATGTATGTGCGCTATAATAAGACTATTGTTTAAGAGTGTTGTTATTTGGTTTCGATGATTGACGTAATTAACCTTACTTTCGATGGTTTCTCCGTGACTTCTTTTCAAATCTTAGATAGAGTATTGCTGCCCGAAAGGGGGTGATCAACGATGAATTTACGACTATATATTGGTAATCTGCCGTTTTCGACTACTGATGAAGAGCTCATGCAAGCTTTTTCAGCAGCTGGTGAAGTAAAGTCAGCTAAAGTTATTCTTGATCGTGATACTGGAAGAAGTCGCGGTTTTGGGTTTGTTGAAATGGCAACTCCAGAAGCTGCTCAAGCAGCTATTCAAATGTTTCATGAGAAGGATTTTGGTGGTCGCCCATTGGTTGTTAATGAAGCTCGTCCTGAGCGTAACCAAAACAACAACGGTGAGTAACAACCTATCAAACTATGACGCCGCTGGTTTATTATCAGTGGCGTTTATAGTTGTTATCCTATAGTTTATTTCTTTGCATTATTTTGCTATAATTATTCTGTTTCGCACATCCAATATGTTTGCGTCTTGATAACGACGCAATAAGGAGGGAGCCATGCCCCCGGTGAATGGTGCCGGAAGGATTGAGCGTCACGTGCTTTTGGGGCACAGAGATGCCGATGCCATCATCACTATGCTGATGGCTCAGGACTTCATTCGTGAGCAGCTCCGATTTGAGGGGCCGATCGAGCTTCGGCTTATTCCGCAGGGTACGGAGTACCGTCTGTCGAATGGTAAAGTCATCAGGCCTCGGCCGGATGGATACTATACGATGGTGAACTTCGTCGCCTATTGGTTCTGTGACTGCGGTGGTCCTGATTCTAAACTCGATCACCACGATGGGAAAGACCCGTCGGCGGCAGCCAAGTTCAACCGACTGACGCGGAATATGTTTACCCATCCTCAGTCACCCCTGGGCGACTACCGGGATGTCGTGAACCTGGCCACCCTATCGGACACCGGTGAACTTCATAGCCGCTGGGCGACTCTGGCTGGGGCGATTTTGGGTATGGAGGATTCCTCAGATGATGAGGTTCTCCAATTCGCTCGCACCTATGTCGATTCAATTCGGGCGAACACCCGCCGCCAAAACCAGGCGGCCCTGGTGCGTCCGCTCGTCGTTAGCCAGATCAAGCGCCCTTCTAACACTGCGGAGCCACTGATTCTGGTTGAAGTGCTGCCGAACGGTCGGCGTATCGGTCTGATTGTCACCCCTGACAATTTGGCTAGCCCACTTCGGAGGACTGCGGCAAAGGCCAAGGTCGATGTTGCCCTTAGTGTCGTCATCGACAAGGGGCACTTTGGTATTCTGGCGTGCGGCATTCGGGACCTGCGCGAGGTTCCGGGGCTCATTGCATCGGTTCGTAAGACCGAAGCTCGGCTGCGGGGTCAGGATCTGACCGACGAGGAGGCCGAGGCGCTGCAGATGGTTGGTGTGTGGTTTGCTCACTTGGTCACTCCGACCAAGGGGGGGAATCCATACGTACCACATCTGCTGAATGGCAGTAGGACATCGCCGATCCCCCAGGACCGGCCTGATCTTCGCACCAAGATTCGACTGGATCCGGCCATCCAACTTCTTCGTGACTGCGTCGGAGCGATGGAGGCTCCGGGCAAGGCTGCCGTGGCGCAGCCCGCAGAAACGGAGGCTGAGGACGGCCTGGCCGAGGGGCCAGCAGAAGTCGCTGAGGAGGTCTCGGCGGAATAGTTTGTACGCATAAATCACAGGAGCCGGCTGGATGCTGGCTCCTGATTCTTTTTACTTTCAATTCAATTTGAGAAAAACTTAAAACTTTGATAGCATTCACTCAGCGAAGCGTATTGGCACATTGTATCTATGGAGGATCGTATGTCTGATCCACAAATCGTACATGCTATCGTCGCCCGGATTCCCTACATCACGCAACAGCCCTTGGTCGTATTTGAAAGCCAGAAATTGTCTGGGCCATCAGCCCGTCGATCTTTGCTTTTTACCTTCCAACATCCAACATATCTCGGTGACTTTCTTGTATTGGGTGAATGGCAGTTGTGGCCGGTTGTGCTCCATGAGATGAGTCATGCTTTTGGAAGCGCGGCTTATCTGCACAACCAATTCCGATTGATTATTGCCTATCAGCGGATAATGCTGCGTGTTGGCGTTGGGATTTCGTGGCGGGAACCTTTTTTCGGTCTGGGGCACAAAGTCGTGGGAGCTCATACCTGGATCCGATGGAATTCAGTCAAAGGAGGTTATGAGCATCATCTTACGAAACAGCAGGTCTCTTCGTGTGAGATCATTGCTCTATCCCCGGAGCATATCGTGTCGCTTATGCAATCACGTCAGGATCAACGCCCCGATGCCGAACCTAATTATCAAGCCCTACTACAGGAACGTATCGAGATCGACACTCAACGCCTTCAACTGATGTTAGAATCACGAGATCTCGGACGCCGACGTGATCAACTCAGTCGACGAATTGCAGGAATAAGACAACGTATCGACCAAATTGCAAAATAGCTGCCGTTATTTTGCCAAACCGCCTTCTTTGGCGGTTTTTTATTGAGTATATGGAGCAAGTTCAGCGACAATATTAAGCGCCGATTCAAGATAGTGGCTAATATCTTCGGCATGATCCTTCATCTTACCCTCGGTGCGGGCATTTACCGAGATTTTTCTACCTTGTAATAAATATCCTAATGACAGATTTCCTCTTTTACTTCGAGAAGGCTTTGTCCCTGCCGCAACCACCTCTCCACGATCGGAACGTGGTCTTAAGTTTGAACTAACTAAAATAGGTTGTAGGAATGAACGTACACCCAT
Organism: candidate division WWE3 bacterium; assembly: GCA_013335095.1. Lineage (GTDB taxonomy): Bacteria > Patescibacteriota > 4484-211 > 4484-211 > JAAXWF01. The sequence continues at coordinate 118,731 of JAAXWF010000002.1, read as the reverse complement.
CGCGGGATTTCGAAAAAGGTTATCTGCTGCGGTTTGAGCCTCGGCGTTTAGACTCGGATTGCTAGGGTTTAATGCCGCCCATTGAGCCATTAAGTGAGTTTCTACGCCTTTTCCGGATTTGGCAAGATCGATAGTTTTCTCATGATCTTGAATTGCTTTGGCCAGAGCCTGTCCGAGGCGCTTTGCATATGCTGGTTGGCGTATGGCTTTTTCAACGTCCCCGTCTTCTTCAACGTGTTCTACTGCTGATATTACTTCACCAAAATCACGCAAGAATTCTTTGACCCCATGAGTTGTCACGCCTGTTGGATTAATCCGACCTTTTTCAAACGCTCGCAGACTAACTTGTTCAGAATTCGAGATCGGCTTTCGATATTTCATATACTCTGCAATTTGGAGCGCCATCTGAAATGCCGTATCACCTTTTATACCAAATTGTTTACAACGCTCTAGCCAATCACCCTCAAGTTCAAAGGTCGTTTCATCACTGTTTTCCAATTTTTTTTCTACCTCAGCCTGTGCTGCTTGAGCCATTTCAGCGAGTTGAGGAGACGATTCCCAATCTTTAATTTCAATTTGTTCTGCTCGTTGTGGTTCTCCTTGATACTCGATACGTCGGGCCATTCGTGATACATCTACAGCAAATCGTCCACCGACAGTTCCATCTACAAGTGCATGTTCAAATGAAAATCCAGCTGATGCTCCTCTTTCATCCGATCCGCTGACAATAATTTGAAGTCCTTTATTATACTCTCGATTTCCTAGGTTTTTCCCTTTGCTGTCTCTTACTTCGGCCATTTCATCGGCAAGCGTATCTGGTTTCGATTCGGGATCTATACATACGACAAAAAGTGATTGGTCAATTTCATCTTGGAGTTCCTGATTCGCCGTCGAGCTCTGTATTCGTTGTCGAAATTCAAAGTTTCGTTTTCGGTTCCCCGCGGTGATCGCACCGATTGGTGGTGCGTCTGGTAAATCGTTGATTGATTCGACCGCTGCAGCAATTTGTGCCCTTACTTCTTCAGCAGGAATTGGTTCATCATCACGGAATCCTTCGATCCTGACATAATGACCTTTAACCTTAACCAAAAAATGAGTCGGATTATTTTTAGAAAGTTGGATGCTATCTACTCGTTCTCCTGGCATTCGTGATGATCCAAATATTCTTGCGTATTGAGTTTCATCGAGTGGTGTTTCGGGGGATGTTGATGTTGCCGGTATTACTTCCTGCGGTAGTGTTCCGGTTCTAACTTGATGAGCAAACTCTAATGCACCAGACGCCAAGCTACTTGCTCTATCAACAGGCGTTGTTTTTCCGGGATCACGTTCAATAACCATCGGAAAGTTCATTTTGTATAAACCTTCCCGCCCGGATAGTACATAGTATTCCCACCCTAATGATTGCCAATTCTCCAATCCTGCCATTGCTTCGAGATTTTTTTCTGTTGGCCAACCTAGAGTTCTTCGATAAATTTGATTGAATATTATTCGTTGTTTTGCATCTAATATTCGGCCAAGATTTGCATAAAGTTCTTTTTCTGTTGCTACTGGTTGTTTTGGTAAGCGCGGTTCTTTCTCTTTTTCATCCCGTGTTGGTGTTTGTTCTGGTTTTCGTAGTCTTACGGTTAGTAGTTTATATCTAAGTAGTTTTAATGTCTCTTGAATATGATTGATCTCGGCATTTGTTCGATTCGTTATGGGGTCAGCTGTTTCTATTCCCAGTTCTGCTCTTGCCGCGGCGAGTCGGTCCTCGGTTGTATGGGCTTCCTGCTGCAATAATTCAAGTCGGTCTTCTTGCTGTGCTATTTGATCGTTTAATATTTCTTCTTCGTGTATATCAACACCTTCTACTGGAGATCGTCTTTCCTCACCGCCAACTTCTCGTTCTTTAGCCTCTTGCTCACCGGGTTCAAATTCGTCATCGGGCTTAAATCTTTCTATCCGAGGTGGCGTCATATTTAATTATTGTAGCAGTTTTGATTACCATCGGTTTGAAATGTTGGTAGGTGACTTTTTATCGAGATGAAAGCCAATTATCCCACTTCATCTCTATAAATTGTGCTATAGTTAATTTAGTCGTTTTGTATTGCCTACTATGGTCAAACGTTTTTTCCCACCGATTATAAAAAGAATATTTTTTATCATTTGTTTGGTTGGTTTTTTCGCCACCGGTATTTATATGTTTTTTACCCCGGATCGAGCCGAAGCTTCGTGGTATAGCTCTAGCTGGTCGTTTCGAAAAAAGTTAGTTATTGATGAATCAAAAGTTTCGGGATCATCTGATCTTATAAATTTTCCGGTGCTGGTTTCACGAATAGATACCGATTTAAAATCTAATGCTCAATCTGATGGTGATGATATTGTTTTTACCTCGAGTGATGGATCGACAAAACTTGATCATGAAATCGAATCGTACAACTCATCAACAGGCGAACTCATTGCTTGGGTTAGGGTACCAACATTGGATTATAACGACGACACCACCGTGTATATGTATTATGGGAATTCGTCGGTGAGTAACCAGCAAAATAGTACTGGTTCATGGAATTCAAATTATGCTGGTGTCTGGCATCTTAAGGAAGACCCGACTGGAAGTTCTCCCGAAATGAAAGATAGTACTTCAACCAGCAACGATGGGAATGCAATTTCTGGATTAACATCAGGTGATTTAATTACAGGTAAAATTGGAAACGCGATAGACTTTGATGCTAGTGGAACTGATTACATTGACCTGGAAAATGGGAATGCGTACGATGCCCTTTCTCAAGGAACCATTTCGGCATGGATTTATGTAAAAGGCCCATTAAACAAAATGCACGGAATTTTTTCGTCTGGACCATCTCCGAATTGGTTCGAGTTCGGAATTTATCAGGGGAATTTTCATATTTGGTCAAGTGATGGCCTTCGTGGTTCTGCTACGACTACTCCTATATTGGCAAATAGATGGTACTACGTATCTTATGTGGTAAATGGCACGGGTAATACATTTTACGTTAATGGAGTTGCCCAATCGGTCAGTTATGAATCGGGTTCAGCATCATCGACTACTTTTTGGGATGATGAATCTGGTGCTACTAGTTACAATATTGGACAAGTTGTAAGCTCGGGAGGCGAAGAATTGGACGGAAGTATTGATGAGCTCCACGTCACGAATACTGCATTTTCAGCTGACTGGATTTCAACCGAATACGCTAATCAAAGTGATCCTACCAGTTTCTTTAAATCGGTTTCAGATGTGCAAATGCCAAACGATCCCGAACTTCGATTTTCTTTTAATGAAGGGAACGGAACAACGGTTTATAACTCTGGCACGAATGGAATTATCGGAACAATAAGTGGCGCTTCTTGGCGTTCTTCTGATTTATGCCTTTCAGGTTCATGTTTATATTTTGATGGTACTAATGATGTTGTAACTACCGCAACCACAACCTCGGGAGTAAAAAGTGTGGCGTTTTGGGTTCGACCTTCAACAACATCGGAACAATATATTGATTTGAATGGTTCGGCATATATCCAATCGTCATCTGGAACTGTATCAGCGACGGGATTCACTTCTCCAACGATTTATATAAACGGTCAGCCAGGAACTACGATATCGGCCAACCGATGGAATCATATAGTTGTTACGACTAATACAGGTATTAACTCCACTGCATTTAAAATAGGTCAGATTAGTAGTAACTATGGACAAGGCTTTTTTGATGAAATCTCTTTATTTCCTTCAGTCCTTTCGGCTGGAGAGGTTAAAGCACTGTATTCTTCATTAAATGGTAGTACTGCTTCTACACAATTCGGAGCAAAAGATGCCACCGCGCTTTCGGATGGTTTAGTTGGGTATTGGCCGATGAATGAGACTTCGGCGAATACTTGTACTGGCGGAGTAAATGATACATGCGATGTTTCTGGAAATTTGAATGATGGCTATTGGAATGGAGGTGCTGCTCCCTTTTCAGCAAAGTATGGAAATGGTACTTCTTTCGATGGCTCTGGTGATAGTCTGGTATTTCCTGATAGTAATTCTTTAGATATCACGCAGGAAATTACCCTGGCAATGTGGTTGAGGAGAGGGAGCGACGGTACTCCAATGTCACACTATTTATACAAAGGATGGGATGCTTCAATTAACTATTCATTATCACCTGATTATGAGAATATTGAATTTTCTTATTACGATGGTGCAGATTACCATAAATATTTGACTACATCAGACCCAATTGCAAATTTAAACACTTGGTACTTTGTTGTTTTTACAAATGAATTTGGCAATCCTAACAGTGCTCATTTTTATGTTAATGGGGAAGTTCAAGATGGTATTTGGGATTCTGGTGATGGATTAGCTGCCGCAATAGCTAATACGGCTTCATTATCAGTCAGTGGTCGAAATGATGGTGCCTGGGGTAATTACGATATGGATCTGGATGAACTACGGATATATAATCGCTACCTGTCTTCTGCTGAAGCCAAACAGCTTTATAATTGGGCCCCTGACCCCATCGCCTATTATAAACTTGATGAAAAAACCGGTACGACAAGTGTGTATGACTCTTCGGGAAACGGATTTACCGGTACGATGAATAGTCTTTCATCGGACGATTGGGTCACGGGCAAATATGGAGCTGCCTTAGACTTTGATGCGGTAAACGATAGCGTGAGCATTGCTGATAATGATGCCTTTTCGGTGAATACTACAAACCAACTTAGCGTAATGGGATGGGTATATGTTGATTCATTAACCTCGCTGATTGAACCGATCAGCAAAGGGGCTGGCAGTAATTATGAATGGTTTATCCGTGTTGATAACAGTAATAACTCAGTAAGGGCATACCTTACAACGTCATCGGGTGCAGATTACTTAACAGCTCTGGGCACATCGAATACATTTACAGTCGGGGCATGGAACCATATCGCTATGACTGCTAATTTATCTATTCCGGAGCTTCGGTTGTACGTAAACGGCGTAAACATTGCAACTGGTACCACCCCATCTGGATCGTATACAAACGGTACTGCACAAGTACGTATTGGTGAACGTGCCGATGGTAGCCGTGATCTTGATGGAATCGTTGATGACGTCAAAATCTATAACTATGCACGAACAGCTCGGCAAATAATTGAAGACATGAATGCTGGACATCCGATTACAGGAAGTGGAGCCGGAACTGCTGGGTATTGGAAATTTAACGAAGGGTATGGCACAACCTCAAATGACTCGAGTTCTCTTGATAACGATTTAACACTCTCTAACGTATCGTGGGCAATGGATGGGAAACTGGGTAAATCATGGAATGGAACTGGCGCTAATTGGGTATCTCGTGCCGATGATAATGATTTTGACTTTTCGGCTGCAGAAGATCTTGCGATTAGTGCATGGTTTAAATCAGATAGCGCAACAAACCCCGCCTCGACAGAATATTTGCTGAGTAAATCAAACGGAACAACTCAAGGATATGCATTATATTTTCAAACTGATGGCGATTTAGTGTTTGGCATTGATGATGATGCGACCTGGTCACCCGATGATAGCGCTGGTGATGTCGGACGCGATATCTATGACGGAAACTGGCATCATGTCGTCGCAATGAAAAATGGTACGTCTAAAATTCAGATCTTTATTGATGGACGACTTATTAGTGAAGATACTTCGATTTCTGCAACGGGTACGTTAGCAAACTCAACGTCACTGGTGATTGGTGATCGCACTGGAGTTGATGATGGTAACGAATTTTTTGGTGATGTTGATGAAATAAAGGTATATCGTTCGCTATTAACCGTAGATCAAATTATGGAAGAATTTCGAGGTGGATCAGCAATTTCGATGGGGTCAAGCTCTACTACATCAACAGGAACAACGGCATCAAACAGCTCTTCGCGGGAGTATTGTGTCCCTGGAGATACTACAACATGTAGCCCTCCGATAGCCGAATGGCGTTTTGATGAAGGTACGGGATCTGTTGTTAACGACATTACTGGAGGAGGGAGCAACGGTACCTGGACCGGTAGTGGTTCACCTCGATTTTTACCAGGCAAGGTTGGTAAAGCGGGCAACTTTACTGGAGAGTCGGCCGCAGATCATGTTGATATTACCAATATGACCACTTCATTGCGAAATATTGCGAGTGGATCAGGCCAAATAACGATGAGTGCCTGGATTTATCCACGCACATTTGGTGGCGGTGGGTTTGGATTCATTATTTCTCCCGGTTGGGGTGTCGGACCAAGTTTTATTCTTGATGACGGAACCTATTATAACGACAGCTTAAGAGTTAATTTAGGACCAGCGCATTCTTTCAATTCAGATGCTAACTCAGTGGTTCTTAACCAATGGCAATACGTAACGATGGTTTATAACAATGGCACCAGTTCGGGAATGTTTTATGTAAATGGTCGGCCTGTCGGCTTCAACTTTGTTCATGGGAGCGGAGGTTTATCAAATTCGACGGACACGTGGGATATTGGAAATAGTCCGAACGAGGCTACTCGTCATTTTGATGGTTTAATTGATTCGGTAAGAGTGTACGACTATGTCCGTACTCCAGCTCAAATCGCTTGGGATTATAACCAAGGTGATCCTGTTGGTTATTGGAAATTTAATGAGGCGTCTGGAACTACGGCATATGATGCTTCGGGCAACAGTTCAAATGGCACACTGACTAATTCGCCGACACGATTAACATCGGGTAGGTACAACAGTGCCATCTCATTTGATGGGATTAACGATTATGTACTTATCGGTGATCGTAATCTTTTGTCGTTTGGAGATGGGTCAGATGATCGACCTTTTTCTATAACAGCATGGGTTTATATGGGAGATACCTCTGATTTTGTGATTGCAAGTAAAGGAGATAATGCTACCAGCAATTTGGAGTGGTCTTTTGACACGGCCCCATCATCACCAGGTATTTCTGGGGAGCTGGAGTTGGCATTATTCGATACATCCGGTGCCAATCAAATCTTTGCATATACCACGAGTAATTTATCAAACTATCAAAATCAATGGACGCATCTCGCTGCAACTTATGATGGTAGTAACAATGGGGGGGGAATAGCTTTATATGTAAATGGTAAGGATCAGGTTCTTAGTACATCATCCCAAGGCACATATAACGGTATGGAAGATACATCATCAAACATGAATATAGGAGCATTCGTGCCAACCGATGCAACATATAAAGCATTATCCGAAGGTTCAATCGATGATGTTCGTATGTATAACTATGCATTGACTGCCGAACAGGTTAAACTGGTTATGAATGAAGGTTCAGCGGTAAAGTTTAAGTAACTTTCATTTGTCTAATATGAAACAAAAGTTTTCAAAAATATTTTTTATTTTTTCTCTGATCCTTTTTATTGCAACAGGAGTATATTTTCTTTTTACGCCTAAATCAGCACAGGCTGCATGGTATAACTCCTCATGGTCATATCGAAAAATGTTAGTTATTGACGAAAGTAAGGTTTCTGGATCTGCTGACTTAATAAATTTTCCCGTTTTAATAAATAGAACTGATGGTGATCTCAAATCTTCAGCTCAATCAGATGGCGATGATATCGTCTTTACTTCAAGCGATGGTTCTACAAAACTAGACCATGAGATTGAATCATACAATGCATCAACCGGTGAACTTATTGCCTGGGTTGAGGTACCGACCCTAGATTATAACGATGACACTACTATCTATATGTATTATGGTAATGCAAATGCTACAAATCAGCAGAGCATATCTGCAACATGGAATAATTCGTACTTAAGCGTTTGGCATTTAAAGGAAGATCCAGGTGGAACGGCACCCCAAATGCAGGATTCTACATCACAAAATAATGATGGTACGACTTCAGGATCTATGTTGTCATCGCAACTTGTTTCAGCGAGAGTTGGTAACGGTCTAAATCTAGACGGCAGTGATGACGAAATAAACGATTCTTCAGCAATCAATGTTGCGAGTAATTCATTCTCAATTAGCTTTTGGGCAAAAAGAGACATTATTAATGACTATGATTTTGTTGTTGGTCAAGTTGCCAGTATTGTCACAAACGGCTCTCTTCACATAGGATTTCGAAACTCAAATACATTTACATTTGCTTTTTACTCGAACGATTTAGATACCCCAACGTATACAGATACAAATTGGCATTATTGGAATTGCACCTACAACGCAGCAACAAATGCAAGAAATATTTATCGAGACGGTGTTTCGGTTGCATCTGATACTGCGCCGTCCGATTACATCGGTTCAGGTGCGGCTCGGATTGGAGCAATTATGTTTTATAGTGGTTGGAACTTTGATGGTCAGTTAGATGAAGTACGGGTTTCTAATAATCAACTGTCATCGGATTGGGTTGCGACTGAATACGCCAATCAAAACGACCCATCGTCATTTATTAAAACGGTTTCGGTTCCACAATCCCCAACTGATCCAGAAGTTCGACTGTCATTTGATGAAGGATTTGGGACTACGGTGAATAACTCTGGTTCAAATAATGTGGTGGGTTCAATTAATGGTGCCACATGGCAATCAGAAGATCTGTGTGTTTCGGGAAAATGTTTATATTTTGATGGTAGTAATGATGTCGTTACGTCGGCACAAACAACATCTGGTGTTAAAACTGCGGCCTTTTGGGTTCGTCCAATGACTGCATCCGAACAGTTTATTGATTTGAATGGTTCAGCCTACATTCAATCATCTTCAGGGACCCTGTCTGCAACTGGTTTTATTTCTCCAACCATTTATGTGAATGGAAAAATCTCATCGACAATTCAAACGAATCGTTGGAATCATGTTGTTGTTACTACAGCTACAGGGATAAACGCAACAGCGTTAAAAATAGCACAAATAAGCTCAAATTACGGGCAAGGCTTCTTTGATGAGGTCCAATTATATTCTGCCGTTCTCTCACCTGCTCAAATAGTTGCATTGTATGATTCCGGCGGTACTAATTTAAGCGGAGTGACGATGGGATCAAGATCGAACAAATCACTTTCTGATGGGCTTGTAGGATATTGGCCGATGGATGAAACTGCAGCTAATAGCTGTACCGGTGGGATTAATGATACGTGTGATAAATCAGGAAATGGGATCGATGGCGGTTTACAAGGCTCGGCTTCTTATAGTCCTGGTAATTATGGAAATGCTATAAGTACAGATGGAAATGATTCGAATTACCTAGTTTCTTCGAATCAATTTGATTTAACATCTAACTTTTTGACTATTCACTTTTGGATTAAGACAGCGGCAACTTCAGGTATTCCCATAAGCTTTGATCAGTTGTATTGTCGGATAGATGGTGTCTCTTTAAATAAAATTAATTGCTCGATTGATGGATCTTCAAACGGATCCGCTACATCGGTAAGTGATATTAATGACAATAATTGGCATGCAGTGACTTATGTCGTTAATAATAACACCCAAACGATTTACATAGATGGTATAGCAGAACATACTGCATCAGAATCTAGAAATTATTCGAGCAATCTATTATTCATTGGCCGAGATAGTCTAATAGGTACTCCGACATCAGCTAATTTTGATGAACTACGCATTTATAATAGAGCTTTGACTTCAAATGATGTAATGGCTTTATATCATTTTGCCCCTGGACCAATCGGATATTGGAACTTAAATGATGGTAGTGGAACTGTCGCTCAAGATTTGTCAGGCAATGCGAATGATGGGACCTTAACGAATCTTCCTGCAGATCCATGGGTATCATCGAAGGTTAGTAAGGGAGTTCAATTCTCGGGTTCAGATGATCGTATTGTTGTAAATAACAATGCCTTGCTTCGTCCTCAGCGATTAACCGTTTCGGCATGGATCAAATTTGATTCATCAATGCATACTGCTTGGAAAGAAGCTGGAATTATTTCTGATCAAGATTGGAATAATCAGGCAGGTTATTCTTTGCATCTGAATACTGATGGAAGTGGTACAAGTACTTTTGCCCGGTTTCGTGTACTTTATGGTTCTGGATCAACTACCGCCGTTAGTGCAACGTTGTTACCAGATACTTGGTATTTCCTTACGGGAACTTATGATGGATCTACAGTTAATATTTATGTAGACGGAATATTATCAGGTACTAACAACTATACAGGTGCTATCTCCTACGTTGGTGCTTCAAATTTATGGTTTGGCGCTGAACCTTGGTCTCCTACTATGGTTATTCCAGGCATTATTGATGATGTCCGTATTTATAATTATGCTCAAACGTATGATCAAATCTTGGCAGATATGCACGGTGCATCGACGAATGATCCTGTTGTTCCCGTATCTGCCGGTTATTGGAAATTCGATGAAGGAAATAGTACAACTGCCAATAATAGCGGTTCTGATGGATCATCAATTAATGGATCGCTAAATGGATTCTCATCTCCTGCCAGTGCTTCTTCTGGTTGGACTAATTCAGGCAAATTTGATAAAGCATTGAAGTTTGATGGCGTCGATGATTATATTTCCATCCCCGATCGAGATATTTTTTCCCCATCATGGAATGAAGGACTAACCGTCTCAGCGTGGTTTAATGCCGACTCGATTGCAAGCGGTTCGAGAACATACTTGGTAACTAAAGGGACTACTGATAATTATGAATGGGGCTTAGGTTTTTACGGCACCAGTAATGCGTACTGTGAAGCGTGGACGGCAGGTGGTAATAATCATCTTGGAGCCGGTGGTGGTGAGGGCTATATTACAGGGGTAAATGTCACTACTGGATCTTGGCATAATTTAACGTGCGTAATTATTAGTGATGTCCGATTGGACATTTATCTCGATGGTGAACTCCGATATACCGATACCACTCCTGCATATAGTATGTCAAATGGTAGTTCGACGGTTGATATTGGCCGTCGTAGCGATGGCGCTGATAATGAGTTTGACGGTACGATTGATGACGTACATATTTTCAATTCACCCCTATCATCAGATCAAGTAAAAAACCTTAGAAATCAGTCAAGTTCATTAACTTTAGGATCTCTGTCTACCGCCAGTAATGGAACGACGACATCTAATTCATCTGACCGCCAATATTGCGTTCCAGGTGATGCGGCTTCCTGTAATCCTCCGGTTGCAGTATGGAGTTTTGATGATGGTACCGGTAGCAGCATTAAAGATCGTTCCGGCAACAATCGTGATGCAACTCTCGTTGATAGCTCAACAGTTGGACAATGGGAGCCGGGAAAGATCGGAAAAACGTATACAATGGCAGGCAATGATTCCGCCGATGTTGCTACATTTAGCAATTTGAATTTAGGTACTAGCAATACCATAAGTCTATGGTTTAAGCATCAAGAATCTTCGAATAATGACGCCGTTCTTGTGGGAAACTCACCAGGTATATATGGCGTTTATATCGATAGTATTGGAAGTTCGGGGAATATTTATTATAGTCCGGCTTTGGGAGAAGCTGTTGCGGTTTCACATTCAGGTTTTACTGCAAATCGATGGTATCACTTAGAAATTGCTCGCCAGTCCAGTTCGGTTACCTTTTACGTAAATGGTGTGATGCAAGGATCTACCCAAACACTAAGTAATGGTACTACCTCATTAGTCGTTAATTCATTGTTTAATCACGGTTCCGGAGGGATTTTCCCCTTATCGGGATCTTTAGACAACGTCCTGTTATATGACTATGCGCGCACGCCCGCTCAAGTTGCATGGGATTATAATCGAGGTCTTCCTGTAGCTCATTGGAAACTTGATGAAACATCCGGCAGTACTGCATATGATGCTTCGGGAAATGCATTTAACGGTACATTTACGAATACACCAACACGAACGACTTTGGGGCATATCTCAAGTGCCGTAACTTTTGATGGAATTGACGATAACATAAATGCAGGGTCTCCAACTGCATTAGATAATTTGAATATGGTGACTGTCGCGGCTTGGATTAATCCAACTAGTTATGGTGAAGGCGGATTTGGACGGATCGTAGATAAAGGAACTGATCCTGTTTCGTCGAGCGGATGGGGACTATTTGTGTGTAGTGATGGCGGTATTCTGTGCAACAACAATAGCTTAGGATTTTTCATAAATTTTGGCGGTGCGAATTGGGGATGGTGGTCTACTCCGACAAATTCGATCTCTTTATCTCAATGGACTCATGTCGCGGTTGTCTATAATCGATCCAGTGCTTCAAACGATCCAATCTTTTATATCAACGGCAAGCTTGTTTCGACGACTGAAAATAATACTCCGGCAACATCGGCCAGTGATGACTCTTCGCGCGATGTAATAATTGGAAGTCGATCCGCCACTGATCGCACGTTTACCGGAACTATCGATGATGTTAGGATTTATAATTATCCCCTTTCACAACTGCAAGTACAGACGGCCCTAAATGACAATGCATCGGTGCGTTTCTAGCGGAGCGTCGTTTGACTATAATGAACCTGTATGAATCAATTAATAAATAGAATAAAGGATCGTCTAAATTTGCTACAGAAAAAGACTCACACAATCGTTTTAGATTATCCATTGCTAAGGAAGTACCGTATGTTTTTTGTTACCTCTATGGTCATGCTTCCTTTACTGTGCTTTCTTATCGTCTACTTGGATCGCCGCGTAGATCGATACTTAAAAAATATTAATACACTACAAGCTGATCAAGTTGAAAAGAATGAATATGTACATGAAATTGAAAAAACAATTCAGATACCACAAAACTCATCGGCAACTGTTGGTGTGGTAAAAGACGTAGAATCACTTAAACGTTTAAAAAAAATCACTAAAGTAAGTGAAGGTAATGTTGTGTTACTTTTTGAAACAATGAGTATTGTATATGATCCGGTAAACGATACTATTATTGATATTTCGTCGAATGAGAAATAGTTTATTTATGACTGCTCAAAATTTATTTTCACTCCAAGGGGTACGTATTGTCATTACTATATTTGTTTTATGGATTATTTCGTTGTCTTCGCCCAATGTCTCGATGGCGGCTGATAAATGTTGGGATGGTGAGGGTAGTACGAATAATTGGACCGAAGGAGCAAATTGGGCTGGAAATACTGTACCTGCCAACACCGATCGGGCTATCTTTGGAGGTCCGACGTGTACTACTGGTACTCCAAATAAAAATGTAACGATAAACTCAGGATTCAATGATCCAGATGATACTGGTGGTGGCATATTAATTGAAACAAACTACTCAGGGACGGTTACTCAAGGTTCGGGTGTGTCTTTTTATATCGGCTCACTGGGATTCGAACAGCGCGGCGGTACATTTACTGGAGCGAGTTCTGGAGACATAACTATTCAATATGGCGGCGACTTTTTACTATCGGGAGGAACGTTTACCTCTACTGGCGGGATCCTATCAGAATATGATAACTGGACGATATCAGGTGGTACCTTTAATACAAATTCAGGAACTGTTCGTATAACCGCATCAGATGATTATTACAGCGTTGTAAGTGGATCTCGAAATTTTAATAACTTTTCGATTTATTCCTGTGCCGATAATTTATCGATAGCATCAGGTACAACAATTACAGTAGATGGTACATTAACCTTGGACAGTCATGGGTGTGGAAGCGGAGTATTAGAGGGACCCGGTTCGATAATTGCAAATGGAGATATTACCTCAACAAGTAACGGTATTACAGGAGATGGAGTTATAACTATAAGTGGTACCGGGAATCAGACTATTTCAGGAGATGGCAGTTCCGCATCCTTACCTTCAATTGTAGTAAATAAGCCTAGTGGAATTCTTACATATAGTGGAACGATGCGTTTTCCGAACGATTACACGTATACAGCAGGTACTTTAAGTGTAGGTACTAGTACAGTACTTTTTTCCTCATCGTACGATTGGACTGGTGTAATAACCGGAAGTCAAAGTTTTTATAACTTTACGATATATTCGTGCCAAGATAATCTATCAATTGCATCAGGTACAACAATTACAGTAGATGGTACATTAACCTTGGACAGTCATGGGTGTGGAAGTGGAGTATTAGAGGGACCCGGTTCGATAATTGCAAATGGAGATATTACCTCAACAAGTAACGGTATTACAGGAGATGGAGTTATAACTATAAATGGTGTAGGTAATCAGACTATTTCCGGTGATAGCAGTACAGCTGCGTTTCCTTCGATTGTAGTAAACAAATCGAGCGGAGTACTTATATTTAGCGGAACAATACGTTTTACAAACGATTACACGTATACAGGTGGTACTCTAAACTTTGGTACCAGTACGGTGCTGTTTACCTCATCGTACGATTGGACTGGTGTAATAACCGGAAGTCAAAGTTTTTATAACTTTACGGTATTATCATGCAACGATAATTTGGCGGTCGCTTCAGGCACAACCTTAACGATAGACGGTACTTTGACTTTTGACAGCGGTGGGTGTGGATCTGGATACGTAGATGGACCAGGAATACTCGCAGTCTCGGGTAATATTACGATTGCAAACAATGGTACTAGTGGAAACGTTCCAATAAAGATATTAGGAAATAAAGATCAAACGTTTTCATCGAGTGGTGGCGAGTTACCTGACGGCACTTTTACGGTAAATAAGTCAGATGGTAAATTTATTCTTAGCTCAAATCTTTCTTTGGATGGAACGGGCCAGGACTTTATTGTATCTGTCGACTCTGTATTTAACTTATCTGGCGCATATACATTGACCGTTGATGATGTTACAACTGTTTCTGGTCAGTTCAATCAATTCGATTCTTCAATAAATTCTGGCTCATACACGATTACAACTACGGGGGTATGGAAGAATAGTTCAACTGGGGATATGACTGTTGGATCTAGTGGTGTCACAAATAGTGGCGCGATGTTATTTGGAACAATGTCGGGATGTGGTGGATCTGATGCTATTGCAATTACTTCCACTACAAATGGTTCTGCTCGGACGTGGTCAGGTAATGGTTCCTTTGAAATATTCGATGTATCGGTAAGAGATCAGAATGGTAAGGTCACTGCATATTCTTCTACGTCGGTAAGTAACACTAATTGGAAGTTTGTATCAAGTTGTATTACTGATGGTACCGCCACTTTGTATTATCCTCTTAACGAAGGTACTGGTACTACTATTAATGATGCGACAAGTAGCCTTAATTCAGCGGTGTTAAACGGTCCCGTGTGGCAAGATGAGAGTTTATGCGCTTCTGATAAATGTCTACTGTTTGACGGTACAAATGATGTTGTTTCAAGGACATATTCTTCCGATACTGAACTAAATCCATCCACCGAAAGCTTTACCGTTTCAATGTGGTTTAGACATCCAAGTGTAGTTAGTGGTACAGATACGCTCATTACTCGATATGCGAGTGGCGGATACAAAGCATATATGAATAGCAGTGGTACGATTTGTTTTGGTATCGATGACGACGCAACCTCGTTTCCTGAAGATGATGCCTGCTCGACTGCATCGTATGCCGATTCAAAATGGCATTTTGTTGAAATGGTGAAAAATGGAACTTCAACGCTCTCTTTGTATGTTGACGGCATGCTTGTCGATCAACAGGGAGGTATCAGTGCGACTGGGTCAATTTCAGGTTCATCCCCTACGCTGTATGTTGGCGCTGGATATAACGGAACTAGTGTAGAAAATTATTGGACTGGATCAATTGATGAGGTTAAATTTTATAACTACGCTCGTTTGAATAACTTGGTTTTAGGTGATTTTCGTAGTAAAAACAATGATGTTGGAATCTCGGCATCCTTTGGGGGGAGTGATGCGGCAATTTCTTTATCAGATGGTCTCGTTGGGTATTGGCCTATGGATGAAACTGCAGCAAATAGTTGTACTGGAGGTACTAATGATTCATGTGACAAATCGGGAAATGGTGTTGATGGTGCGTGGAATGGCAATACGACATCTGTTAATGGGCGATATGGATTAGGTACGGCATTTGATGGTACTAGTGACTATATTGCTATACCCAATACAGCATCACTCAACTTAACGAATAATTACACTATTTCGGGGTGGTTTTACGATACAAATGCCAATACGAGTCATGATTGGCAATTTTTGATAGCAAAAGGTAGTTTATATGCAGAGGCCGATGTACCTTACTATGTGGCTATTGGTTATGGTCAGATCTCATTTGGGCATGCCATTGGTTGGTCTACAAACTCTCTAGATACATGGATTGGTTCAAGTGAACAGAACAAATGGTATCATTTTGCTGCATCATTTGATGAAGGTAAAAATCTTGCAAGTTTATATATTAATGGAGTTCTTGTTGAAACTGCCGTCGATACCTCCGTTCCTGTTGGTAATTCTAGTGCAACTGCAATTGGGGCGCTTAGTTCAGGTACCAGTGGATTTAATGGATATATTGATGACCTTCGGATTTACAATCGAGCCCTAGATGGAGCAGAAATATCCCGACTATATAATTGGGTTCCTGGTCCCATTGGGTATTGGAAGTTTGATGAAGGGAGTAGTTCTACCGCAAACGACTCTAGTGGTCGAGGGTACGATGGGTCAATTACCGGGAGCGCTCAATGGACAAATGGGAAATATGGAAAGGCATTAACTATCGACGGTGTGAATGATGTCGTTAGTGCCGGTTCTCCTGCCGCCTTTGATAACTTATCTGCGCTAACCATTTCATATTGGACGCAAAACAAAAATGGTTCAGACGACGAAGCAATTGGTAAAAATGCTAGTCACGGATCATCCGGATGGGGTGTTAATAACTATAAAGACGATGATATCCAGTTTGAAGTCGGTTACTCTACCTCTAATTTGTATGCATCAACTGCAGGTAATGATGGTTCGGCCAATAGTACGTATGACCCTAGTAAATGGTATCACGTTGCCGTTACATGGGATGGAAGTTCAACTACTGCAGGGATAAAAATTTATTATAATGGTACATCAGTACCATTCACAGGCGGCAATGCTTCGGGTTCTCGTGAAGATGATTCTTCACAAACTCTTGAGATCGGGAATCATTCTTGGGGTGGAAATATGGACGACGTCCGCTTGTATAACTACGTTCGTACTCCTTCTCAAATCATTCAAGATATGAACGCCGGGCATCCATTGGTCGGTACTCCAGTCGGCAGCGCGGCACTCCATATGAATTTTGATGAGGGGTATGGTACTACGGCTAACAATATCGGTACTGGCGGTTCTACTCTAAATGGTACATTAACAAATATGGCATCCCCCGCTACCTCAACCTCGGGATGGACGAATGATGGAAAGTATTACAAAGGCATAAAGTTTGATGGATCGAATGATTATATAAATGTCAGTAGTGGGCTGGCATTAGCAAATTCATCTTTTACGTTAAGTTCATGGGTAAAACGCGCGGCCAGCGGAATCGCAACTACGATAATTTCTTCTGGAACACAACAATTAGTTAATCGAATGCTCGATTTTCGATTCAATCCAAATAATACGCTCCATTGCGGATTCTACGCTAATGACATTTATTCAACTGCAACATATACAGATTCAAATTGGCATCATGTTGCATGTTCGTACAATGCGACGACTAAAGCGCGGGTGCTATACATGGATGGAAAAGTAGTTGCATCAGATACGACCTCGTCTGATTACATTGGCGGAAGTAACCTTGATATCGGTCGTAATTCATATGATGGAGGTGAATATTTTAATGGATCAATTGACGAGGTTAAGATTTATTTAACTGATTTAACTCAAACCGATATCCTGAGCGAATATAATTCAGGAAAAGTACAAACATTTGGTGCAACAAGTACCGCGTCAGATGGCAAAACACCAGATAACTCAGCTGCACGTGAATATTGTGTTCCCGGTGATGCCTCAACGTGTAATCCTCCGGTTGCAGTGTGGAACTTTGATGAGAAATCCGGTACGACTGTTAATGATTTGAGCGGAAACGCATTTAACGGGTCCTTATTAGGCAGCCCATCATGGGGTATTGGTAAAATTGGTAACGCTGTTCTATTCGATGGTACGGATGACCGAATGCAGGTAACCCACAACGCGTTACTAAATCCAGCTAGTTACACCTTATCTACTTGGTTTTATATCACCGGTAATGAAGGTACTACTCGGTGGATTGTTACAAAAGGTCCGGCTAATAATAGTGGTAGTACTCATTATGCAATGTTGGTAACAAATAGTGATCGTATTAGCTATCAAACGTATGAGGGCGGTACTCGTGGCTGTGATGGGAGCACATTGACCTCTAATCGTTGGTATTATGCAACAATGACATATAACGCGACCGGACGTGCGCATACAGGGTACTTAAATGGAGTCCTTGATTGTACAGCTACTGGTACATATGATCTGGGTGGTACAACAGATCATATCCTTTTTGGCGATCAGATTGATGCGGGATATTATGGTGGCGATTATTTTAAGGGAGTTATTGATAAAACCACACTGTATTCATATGTAAGAACTCCTGAACAGATTGCCTGGGACTATAATCATGGAGCGCCACTCGCTCATTGGGAGTTTGATGAAACTTCTGGTTCTACAGCATATGATTCTACTGGAAATGGTTTGAACGGAACATTGACTAACTCCCCTACTCGGACTACATCGGGTAAATTTAATAGCGGAATATTATTTGATGGTGTTGATGATTATATTACCTTGGGCAACCCTGCTTTATTGCAAACATTTACGAGCATGTCTATATCAGCTTGGGTTAAGGGAACTAATCTTCCGGTAAATGATTATCGATTTATTTATTCAAAAGATACTGCAGGGTTTTATGTAGCTATTTATAACAAATTGGTGCGATTTCGTTCTTCAGATTTAACTTCTGATATGACTGATTCAACAACCTCGCTTAACAATAATACATGGTATTTTATAACAGTGACCTATGATGGATCTGCGGTTAAGATTTATATTGACGGTAAACTGGATGCAACCGAGAGTGCTACCGGAATAATTAGCGAAAATACCGGACCAGCCACAATCGGTATGTTTACACCAGCAACAGGATATTTTGATGGTACTATCGACGATGTTCAGATTTATAATTATGCGCTCACCTCCGAGCAGATAAAGATGGTCATGAACCAGAACTCTGCCGTGAAATTTACCCAATAGTTACCGGTGTAATTTAGCATCCATTTCCAGAAAATAATCTATAATAGATAAAGGGTAATTATGCATAAAAAACTGTCTAGAGTTATCGTAACATTTTTAACTGTTTTCCTTTTTATTCTTGGTTCATATTTCCTTTTACATCCTAAAAATGCTGACGCTGCTTGGTACAACTCATCATGGTCGTTTCGAAAAAAGTTAGTTATTGATGAAAGCAAAGTATCTGGTAGTTCGGATCTAACAAATTTTCCGGTGCTAGTTTCGCGCCTTGACGATGACTTACGAGCGTATGCACAAACGGATGCCGATGATATTTTGTTTACTTCAAGTGATGGTTCGACAAAACTTGACCATGAAATAGAAAAGTATGATTCTTCGACCGGAGAATTAATCGCATGGGTTCGAATCCCTACGCTCGATTACAACGATGACACGACTATTTTTATGTATTATGGAAACTCTGCTGCATCAACTCAGCAAAATGTGACTGCAACATGGAATTCTAACTATAAAGCCATCTGGCATCTGAAGGAAGATCCATCCACCACTTGTAATACAACTCGAGAGGTGTGTGATTCTACGTCCAATGCTTATCATGCTGATGCCGCTGGTTCAATGAATACCGCTGATCGAGTATCCGGAAAAATCGGCTATTCTCTTGATTTTGATGGAGTTGATGATACCGTTAGTATCTCTAATTTTCCAGCCAGCACCACGTTTCTTGGTGAGACTGGGTCCGTGTCATTTTGGTTTAATGAGTCGACTCTGCAATCATATACAGGTTTTTTAGGGTTTGAGGGTAATAATCCTCTATTATATCTAGGGCAAACAGGTGGATTGCAAGCTTATAATGCTGGGGCAGGTGATTATTCGAGTGGTGATAATTCCTTTACAAACAACACTTGGCATGAGGCTACATTCGTCTGGAATAGTAATGTGATTTATGTTTATATCGATGGCGCATTATCTTCAACAGATTCTTCCTGGGAAACAACCTTTAGTAGAAGTACTGGAACGTTATATCTTGCTGCGTATAACTGGGGTTCTGCATCGAACTTTTTTACTGGGAAGTTAGATGAAATCCGATTAAATACTTCGGTCCTAACTGCCGATTGGATTGCCACAGAGTATGCTAATCAGAACAGTCCTTCTACCTTCTTCAGGAGTGTAAGTGCAGCTCAAGGAAGCAGTCAGGTAATCCCAGACGTTCTATATCGGATGGATGAAGGATATGGGACGACATTAAATAGTGCTGGTACGAATAACTATAGCGGCGTGATTAGTGGAGCAATCTGGCGCACCGAAGATCTGTGTGTGATGAATAAATGTTTGTATTTTGATGGGAGTAACGATGTCATTACTACAGCAGGGGTAACCAGTGGTGTCAAATCGGTCGCGTTTTGGGTCAAACCGCTCACCACATCAGAGCAGTTTATTGATCTAAATGGTTCCGCATATATCCAAACAAGTTCTGGGACAATCTCGGCTACAGGATTTACCTCGCCGACTATTTATGTAAATGGTCGGATCTCCTCTACTCTTGCGGCCAATCGGTGGCAGTTTGTAGTGGTGACTACCGGGACAGGCATCTCGGCATCGGCATTAAAGCTCGGACAAATCTCGACCAATTACGGCCAGATGTTTATGGATGAATTCCAGCTCTATTCAACGCAACTGAGTCAATCTCAAATCCAATCGTTATACAACTCTCGTGATGGCAACATGGCCGCGGTATCACTTGGAAGTAATAGCCAGGTTAATTTATCTGATGGGCTTGTTGGGTATTGGCCAATGGATGAAAATACCGGAACAAGTACGACTGATCGAAGTGGAAACGGTGTTACTGGTACACTTGCAAACGGCGCTACGTGGGCTACTGGTATGTATGGAAGTGCTGCTAGTTTTGATGGAGGCGCTGGACCCAACGCTGATGTGATTGATCTGGGAGATCAGAGTGGTTATGAAATTTCTACGTTTACGATTAGTGGATGGATATATCGTGCTGGAACCTGTCAGTTTTCAAACTGTCCTGTCTTCTCAAAAGGAATGACTGGCAATATCGGTTATTCATTGGAGGTTGTTGATAGTGGTGGGTATAAGCTTAGATTGAGCCTTCGTGATGGACTACAGGAAGTAACAGGTACTACAACTATAAATACCAACGCTTGGTATCATGTCACCGGTACCGTGGATGGACAAAATGTCCGGGTTTATGTTAATGGCGTCCTTGAAGCGGAGGCCGCCCAAACTCAAACACCTACTTTCGGGGGCGAATCAGCAAAGATTGGTAACCGTAATTCAGGTACTGATATCACTCTAAATGGCCGACTTGATGATATCCGATTTTATAATCGAGCATTAACAGCGAGTGAAGTTCGTAAGCTGTATGCCTTTGCACCTGGTCCTATCGGATATTGGAAACTTGATGAACATACCGGATCGACGGCATATGATGTGAGTACTTCGGGGCTACCGGGTACCTTATATAATCAGGCTAAATGGTCGGCTGGTAAATTTGGTGGGGGTACGTATTTTGATGGGACCGGTGATTACATTTCAGCTGCCGATAATTCGATATTTGATTTAACCAATCAGATTACTATCGAAGCATGGGCCAGATATACCGGCAGTCAGTACAATAACGGTGGAACAGTTGTGAGCCGTGGTAGTGGGAACAGTAATGTTCATCATTTTTATATCAGTAAACCTAATGGTTTTGACATCTGGGATTTTTCACTAACAAATAGTACGGGTACAGAGGCCTACCTTACGGGTCCAAGTATGTCTTACAATCAGTGGTACCATCTTGCAGGCACGTGGAATGGATCGACAGTCAAGTTTTATGTTAATGGTGTACTTGTTGATACCGATACTTTGAGTGGTAGTTTCGCAAATACTGCTAATCCATTTTTGATTGGTTCGGGTGAATCGTTCACTGACCCTTCGGTTTTTTCATATGAAGGATCGGTCGATGATGTCAGATTGTACAACTATCCTCGTACAGCTACGCAGATTATTCAAGATATGAATGCGAATCATCCGCTTGTTGGAACTCCGGTATCGGGATCTGTGGGGTATTGGAAATTTGATGAAGGATATGGAACTACTGCTCAAGATAGTACTCCGAATGATAATGACTTAACTTTAAGTGCCGCTGCGTGGACAAATAGTGGAAAATTTAATAAAGCATGGGATGGGAATGGTGCCCGTTGGCTCTCTCGGGCTGATGATAGTGATTATGATTTTGTTGCATCTGATGATTTTGCGATTTCGTTATGGGCGAAATCAGATGGTTCATCAAATCCTGCAACGCGAGAAATAATACTTAATAAAGTAGATACTTCTACATCTAATCTTGGTTATGCTATGAGTTTTGAAAATACAGGCGCCGTACGCTTTGCAATTAATGATGATACTGATGTTTCTGTTGAAAGTATTTCAACTACTGCAGATATGTATGACGGATTGTGGCATTATTATACATTTGTTAAACAAAATACATCCTCAATTAGCTTATATGTTGACGGGCGTTTGATTGCACAAGATAACTCACTTTCAGAAAACGGCTCACTTGCAAATGACGGCGCATTGATCGTCGCCGACAATGATGCCGTTAATAATCTCGGTGAATTTACTGGTGATATAGATGAATTAAAGATCTACCGAGCAGTAATGTACCTATCAGATATTCAAACTGAATACAATACAGGCAAAGCCGTAGTTATGGGCGCCCTCTCAACTGAATCTGATGGTATAACGGCTTCACGAAGTTCTTCTCGTGAATATTGTGTTCCGGGAGATACTGGAACGTGTAATCCTGTATTTCAGGAATGGCAGTTTGATGAAAATACTGGGTCTACCGTATCTGATTCAACGGGGAACTCTTCTTTAACTATAAACGGTAATCCTGTATGGTCGCGTGGTAAACTCGGTTCAAGTCTCCGTTTCGATGGTACTGGTGACTATTTATCTGGAACGGCAAATACAACTAATAATTCAAACGTAACTGTTACTGCATGGGTACGCCAAACTGGTGAAGATTCAAACGGTGTAAATATTATTAGCTATCGCGGTGATAGTTACGGATTGTTTGAAGATGGAGGGACTACTGGTATGAGCGGGTATTTTCACTATGGTGCTGGTCAATATGATCAGATCGATTCAAATATCGATCTTAATGATAGTACCTGGCACTATGTTGCGTACGTAATTGACGATACAAATAACATACAGTCGATTTATATCGATGGGGATTTAATGAATTCGTCTGCGACTATGGATTCAATAAGTTACATTAACTCAAGTGTTAGTATTGGGCGTTATAATTCTACTACCGAGTTTATTGGTAACATTGATCGTGTCCAGATTTTTGATTTTGCCATGTCATCCGCTCAAGTGGCTTGGAACTACGATCGGGGCGGCGCTGCTGGGCATTGGACCTTTGATGAAACTTCGGGTACCACAGTGTATGACTCTTCGGGCAATAATACACATGGTAATCTTGTCGGTTCCCCAACTCGCACCACATCAGGTAAATATAACGGCGCATTAACATTTGATGGGAGTACTGATCAATATGCTTATCTGGCAGATTATGACGCTTTTGGTATGCCCTATGGTGGTAGTGTTACAAACGAGTCCTGGAGTATAGCTGCATGGATAAAGGTGAATTCATCTTCTGGTGGGCCCTACCCTATTATTTCAAGAACAGCTGGAGGACAAGATGTATTTAACCTGGTGATAGATAATGCAGGAAAGCTTATTCTTTCTGTTAACGACGGAACTGCTACAGTTACAGGTACTACCGACTTAAGGTCCGGAGGTACCAGATGGTACCACGTGTTGGGCAGTTGGGATAATAGAGCAAATGCATTAAGCGTCTATGTAGATGGGAATATGGAAAGTACCACCACCTATAATTCTAATTTTAACTACGATTTTCAGCCTATGATCGCAGGATGTATGTCAACTGATTGTTGGTATCTATTCAATGGGGTTATTGACGATGTCCGATTTTACACTTACGCGCTTAATCGTACACAAATTAAAACGTTAATGAATAACAATTCAGCTATTGAATTTGTACAATAAGTTGACGGTGATATTAAATGAATACTATTAATTTTAAAACGCTGATGATTGGTGAAACTTTACATAAACGTATTCGACTAATTATCGGAATACTTATTACCATCGGTCTGTCTTATTTAGTATTTTTCAACCAGCCAAAAGGAGCATATGCCTGGTACGATGATACCTTTAGTTATCGACAATCGATCACTTTCACTCATAATGCTTCACTATCTGAACGAAGAATTACCATAACAGTTAATACCTCAACATTAATATCTTCGGGAAAAATGCAATCAGATTGCGATGATACACGATTTACAAATAGTGAAGGAAAAAGATATCGCTATCAGCTTGTTTCCGGATGTAATACTTCTACGACAACTTATTATGTCGCATATTCAGAAATTATTAATGGTGTAAACAATGCATATATGTACTATGGAAATAGAAGCGTCTCAACAAAAAGTGATAGTTCGGTGACTAATGTAACTTCGTTAACTCCGAGTGGTGGTTCAGCTTCATTGAATACAGAAGAAATTGGTACAGCACCGGTTACCTATTTATCATTTGATGAAGGCTATGGAAGTACCGCGCATGACCTTAGTAATAATTCAAACAGCGCACCGTTGACATCAACGGCAGATACAGGATTTGTTGCACCAACACATTCAGGTGAAGACTATAATTCTTGGACTACTCCGGCTAATGCTTATACGAGCAATAATGCATATGCATACGAAGCAACAAACCTAGATATGCAAGATTATTATTCGTTTGGCTTCAGTATTCCATCTTCCGCAACCATATTAGGTATTGAAGTAAGAATGGAGGCATCTAGTTGTACCGGATGTGATACGTTTGCCGGCGATGGTATAGGTGTTCGTCTTTCGCATAATGGCGGGACCACGTATGCTTCATCATATACAAGTGTAGGACCCTTATCGAGTACTGATGCTACATTTACGGCTGGTAGTACTAGTGATACGTGGGGTAGAACATGGGTCGCTTCTGAGCTAGATAATACTAATTTTCGTGTACGAGTGAATGCACAGATCGACACATTCTCATTTCCTACTGGGAGTTTATTGCTTGATGGTAACGGTGTTTATCGTCCAATAGAATCATTTTCCCCAGGCGATCAAATCTTGAGTTTAAATACAGATACGCATGAATTTAAAGTTAATACCCTAAGATCGATCATTACGTCTCCTAAAAAAGAAATCTATACGATTAACGATGATGTGAAAGCTACAAATGATGAGCTTATTTATGCGAAGAAAAGCGGACAAAGCGCATTTGAATGGATTCGTGTCGATACCTTAGAGGTCGGTGACATCGTATTACACGAAATAGACAGGCAGATATCAGAGGTACCAGTTCTTTCGATTAACGTAGAACAAGGTGATTTTGATGTTTACACTGTTAAGGCAAATGAGCCTTTTAATAACTATTGGGTAAATAATTACTTATTTGATCCGCCTGCATCAGGAGTGGGTATTGATCTACTTGAAGTCCGTGTTACGTATTCAATTACTGGCCCAAGCTGGAAAAGTGAGGATCTGTGTATTGCAAATTCATGTATCTTATTTGATGGTTCAAGCAATGTTTCGACGTTAACAAATAATGATTCTATCGACCTCGATAAAATGTTATCAAGCGGATTTACCCTTTCCACTTGGGTAAAGACGTTGTCTGATGGCGAAAATAATGTTGGCCAAATAATTCAAAAAGGCACGAATACATATATTCGTACAACGAATGAAGGGTCTGATGGATTAATGGATTTAGAAGTATCACTCGATCTTGCAACTACTGATGCAAGTGTTTCGGTTCCAGATATATTGCGTCTTAATCGGTGGCAGCACATTGCTGTTACATATTCTGATGACGCAGATGATGAGATATCAGTATATGTAGATGGGCGCCTGGCTGCTACGAGCACAAACGGTGTCGGATCTCCAGCGAGTGATTCAAACGATTTATTATTAGGAGGATCATCATCAGCAAATTATCACGGATATTTAGATGAATTTAAGGTATATAAAAAAGAAAAAACATCACGCGAAGTTGCTGGACTCTCTACATTAAGTAGTTCTGGTGAAACTATTAGTGTTAGTTTAGGTTCTTCGAGTAATGAATCTATTTCAGATGGACTAATTGGTTATTGGCCAATGGATGAAGCCGCGGCGAATACCTGTTCTGGCGGCGCTAATGATTCATGCGATCGATCAGGTAATGGGCGTGATGGTGCTTGGAATGGTAATTCTACCTATACATCAGGAAAATTTGGAAATGGTACATCTTTTGATGGTACAGATGACAGCATTATGATTAGTGGGCTTATGGGCAATCTTTCCGAGGTGACATTATCAGGGTGGGCAAACTTAACCAGTGCTGATAGTAATGGTTCCGAATTAATTTCATTAGGCGACTGCGTCGGATTACGGTTAGATGATCCATTTTCTTCTGCCGGAGTAACTGGCTTCAATTATGATGGAAGCGATTGGAGTGGTGTGAATACAGGTTTGTTTGTAGCTGGCTTTGGTTGGCATCATTATGCGTATGTTGTGAAATCCGCTAGTTATCACAGTCTTTATATCGATGGCATGCAGGTTGCTAATGAATCAATTACTACAACAATTTCGTGTTCAGGATTAGGAACAAATACATGGATTGGTCATCATGGTAATGGCGATAGTGCTATGGACTTTAATGGCAGTCTGGATGAAGTTAGAGTATATAATCGTGCCTTAACCGCGAGTGAGGTAAGTAAGCTCAATGCCTTTGCACCTGGACCCGTTGGATATTGGAAAATGGACGAGGGATCAGGGGCTATAGCCAATGATACCAGTGGCAATAGTACTAGTGCGACGATCACCCAAGCGTTATGGAAAACTGCGAAATATGGTAAGGGTCTTGATTTCGATGGCAGTAATGACTACATAGAAGCTACAGATAATAGTATATTGGAACCTTCATCAGATATTTCGTTAATGGGGTGGATAAAGCTCGATGTTTTGCCAACTAATAAATCCGGAGAGGCGGCAACAATGTTCTGGAAGTCACATAGTGCATCTCCTTGGCAGTCATATCGACTCTATATTAATGGAACAGATAATCAACCGGTTTTTTCATGGTCAAATTCAAGTTCAGAGTTCTTTGTCTTTCCAGGCGCTGGATCTGCTCTTGTCGCTAATCAGTGGTATCACATCGCAGCGATAAAGAGCGGTACTAATATGTCAATTTATCTTAATGGAAATCTTCTCCCTGGTGCTATTAGTGATGCGACTGGATCACTATTGAACTCGACTGGCACCGTTCAAATGGGTGGCGCTGGTGCTAACAGTTCTCTAGATGGTACTCTGGATGATTTAAAAATATACAACTATGCCCGTACCCCATCCCAAATAATTCAAGATATGAATGCGAACCACCCGCTAGTTGGAACTCCGGTATCGGGACCGGTGGGTTATTGGAAGCTGGATGAAGGATATGGATCTGTTGCGCATAATAATACAGTTCAAGGAAGTTCGCTCGATGCTAATTTTGGTACCTCTTCAGAAAAACCCGCTTGGAGTAACGATGGGAAAATAGGTAAATCGGTATCCTTTGATGGCTCTGATGTCGTAACTGTAACGGATAATAATAGTATTGATTTCGGTGATAATGCTGATTTTTCAATCAGCTTGTGGGTAAATTCTACTCAAGCTTCTGTTTTCAATAATTACTTTATAATGATTAGCAAAGTATCATCGGCACCCAGGTATGGATATGAAATTGGTTTACATGATAGTACGGATGACAGTCGTTGGTACAGTTCTGTTTATGTAAACGGTACCGAATACTTTCTATATGGTCGATCAGATATTGCAGATGGAAGCTGGCATCATATTGTATTTGAACGTAATGGTTCGATATTGAAAACATATGAAGACGGTAAACTAGCTAATGCGTTAACATCTTCGACCCTATCTATATCTAATAGCTCAAATCTAAACATTGGTCGATCAAATAATGGGACCCCATATGAGTATTATTACCCTGGGAAACTAGATGAAATAAAAATATACAATGCGGCTTTATCGGACAGCGACGTACTGACTGAATATAATACAGGTAAGGCAATTGTATTGGGATCATTGTCTACTGAGTCTGATGGCACAACAGCATCAAGAAGCTCGTCTCGGGAATATTGTGTTCCAGGAGATACCAGTACGTGTAACCCACCTGTTGGAGAATGGCAATTTGATATGGATCCGACGACGACTGTTGTTGATACGTCTGGAAATGATTTTAACGGAACTATTGATTCTACGATGGATGCGGCGGATTGGGTTACTGGTAAATTAGGTAAATCGCTCGATTTTGACGGAACTAATGACCAAGTTACTATTTCAGATTCTACAAGTTTACGATTAACGAGTTTTACACTGTCTTCATGGATATACCCCCGAAGATTGCCATCCTCAGGTAATGATTCATTCATTAATAAATACGCAGATGGCGGAACCGCTAATTATTATTTTGAGCTTAAATCATCATCAGGTCTTGATTGTGGATTTTTTTACAATAATTCAGGTGGTTATTATGAGCTGGCCGCAGATAGTTCAATGACATTAAATGAATGGCAATACGTAACTTGCACATTTAATAATGCTACTGATACCATGTCAATTTATCGGAATGGTCTGCTTGTCGCTTCTGGTACTACGTCAAATGTCCCGTACACAACGGCTGGGGCAGGCTCCCGCATCCTTCAATTCGGAGGATATGATGACCAATCTCAATATAGCAACTCAAAACTAGATAATATACGGATATACGATTATGCTAGAACATCTGCTCAAGTTGCATGGGATTATAATCGTGGAGCTCCATTTGCCCATTGGAAGCTTGATGAAGCTTCTGGATCTACCGCTTATGATTCATCAAATAATGGTCTCACCGGTACAATTTATAATTCGCCAGCAATTGTTGACGGAAAACTAAATAATGGGTTATCCTTTAGTAGTGCCTCATCACAATATATTGAAGTTCCCTATAATCCGAAATTGGATATTACAAAAGATCTCAGTATTGCATTTTGGATTAAGCGTTCAGGTTCTGGCTATGAACCACTTGTGTTAAAGACTAATGGAACTACGTTATGGGATTACTCTTTGTATATCTTAAACGATAACCGTGTCGAATTTTATAACGAGAGTACCGGTTACTTTGCCTCGACATCGACAATCCCTCAAAACGTATGGACTCACATAACATTTGTACATCAAGGAACAAATTATGCATTTTATATTAATGGTGCGAGAGATAATCAGACCACCATGGGTGAAACTTTAAGCGCAAACCCCCTGAATTTATATATCGGGCGAGAAGGTACTACGTATGCAGACTCTATCTTTGATGATGTCCGTCTGTATAATTATGGCCTTACTGCTACCCAAGTAAAAACAGTAATGAACGATGGCGGTACTTTGAGGATTGCACCAGTAACCGGAAGTCCTTAAGTTTGTTAACTATTATTTTAAAGAAAAGGTCTAACTATTTATATTCTTGTATTAGGATTGATACATCGAAAACATTAATTACATTATCTTGATTAATATCGCAGTTACGAACAATAGCGTCACTGGATGTTGTTAACTGCTCGCCATAATGTACTGAAAGTAATCCAAGATCAAAAATGTTAACAATCCCATCGTTATTTATATCAGCTCTTAAAAGACGATAAATCTCTATTCCAGCAAGTTTGTTATTAGTTGCACTAGTCGTAATCGTTGCCGTTCCATTAGTTATTAACCCATCCCATGGTCCCATCTTAACCCATGATCCACTCGTAGCTGGTTTCCACTCTCCTATTCTCTGATTATTTACATAGCTTGTAATTGTTTGTGCATTTGAATCATTCCAATCCATTACTCCATAAACATATAAACGATATTTACCAGGAGCAATATTATTAATAGTAATCTCATGATTCCAGTGCTCTTGCCAGTCTTGCAGCATTTTTGTCATTTGTGCGTCAGCAGATGGATTTAAATTCAACCACTGGTTTGACTTTGACGTTCCAAGTGCGCTTATATTAGCAGTAGCTTCACCAGACCAGGTGTTTCCGTTAATTGCTATATCTGTACCACCAAGATTGATTCCTCTATAAAAACCAGCACTAGGAGTTTGAGTTGGAGCAAGCGTTGTTGACGGGGTCGGTGAATTGCTTACATGTAATGTCGGAGTAGGTGTGATTGAAGCTTGCGATGTTGGATATGGCGATACCGACATTCCGGTTGTACCTAAACATGCTTCAATCGTTTTGGGATGATTAATGATTCCAAAGTTCTTATCCCACTCCCAGCATGACCAGCCAACTCCATTGGCGCTTAGTATTGATGTCACATCGCGTAGATATGCAGATCGAGTTATATCTTCTAGCCCCGAGTGAGTTCCTATCTCGCTAAAATGCACTACTACACCAGGGTTTTTCTGTTGATAATCCCACACCCGCTTAAATTCTCTTTCAAGAAATGTTTTATCCCATGTGCCGTTATGTTCAGTACCGAATGTCGTCCAACCTGTATATGTTCCCGGCCATTGTTTTCCAGCACAATTATTCGTACTCGAAGTATATCCACAATGCGTTAGGTCTAGTGGTGAATAGTAATGCATGTCAATGATCATCTTATTGTCCCACCATTGCATTTGAGAGAAGTTCATATTATCTACGGTTGCACCAATGCTTTGCCAGGAGTGCGACATGATAAAGATAGTGCAGTCGCTGCAACCGCGACGAATTGCAGGTATTAGTTTATTTTGGTGGTTATACCAAATCTGCGGTTCATTGTTTCCGGTAAATATTGGTTCATTTGCAGGTTGAAAAACAACCCAACTTTTATCTAAATCTCTGTTAATATGTTTCGCAATGTCCTCAGATAATGATATATGTCGGGCTGCCCAATCTGTGTATCTTATTTTATCCATAAAATCAGTCCAGCTTGTATCAGTTGACTTCCCTTGATAGTAATCTAAAGAAAATACGCCGAGGTGATGCAAATCAATTACTGTGACTAAGCCATTGCTCTTTGCTTTTTCGATAAATGTTTTTAATTCTTGCCAAGTGCTTTCCTTTACCTTACCAGTTGTACCTTCCTCAATTAAGTCAGAACTTACAGGTAGTCTGATATGTCCTCCACCTTTTGCTTTTATTATTGGTAGATCATCGTCGAATTCCGTCGGAGCATATCCATGTGGATCCCACCAACCAAATACAAGATTTACCCCACCTTCACGAAGTCCATTTAATATTGTTGAGGGGATATTGGATAATTGGTTTCCGGTGACTGGCGTTGATGTCGGATTTATTACAGCAGACGGAACGGGAGTATTCGAATTAGATACAATTTTGGAATAATAGTTATTAACAAATAAGTCTCCATGACTATTTAATGTTAGCTGATCTGAACTCGTCATCGTATTTGCATCACTCCAATTCCAGATCCATGGGAACAAACCATTATGACCATTTGGAATGCCTGTCTTAACCAGTAAATCGAGTACTGATATTACATAGTTGGGATTAGATCCTTGTGAAGACCATTGGCCGAGCTCTCCTAAAATTAAAGGGATTGACTTTGCTGATGTCATCACTTGATTGGGTCCATCTAATCCCCAATTGGGATAATAATGATTTGAAAAGGCTAATTCGGTAGAGCCACCAAGTAACGTTTTGTCATATGCTAGGAGTTGTTTTGCTTGGTCTACGTTTATAGCTCCTGCCCATAATGGATTGTCTAAGATTATAAGACCCTTAAACTGAAGCGTTGACCGCAAGTAATCTAACGTAGATTTATTTTCGCTTGCCCATGCAGACCAGTTTTCGTTATTATATGGTTCATTGTAAGGATTCATTATTAGCATGTGTTCATATCCCCGAGCTCGTGAATCATCAATTACTTTCTTGAAATTTGGGAATGAAAGATTCTCTTTATTTGCTATGTCATTGCCGGTAAAGATGTGGTCACTCGGCATAACATAAATACCATTATCAGAAAAGAGTTTTAGCATATCAAGTAGCTGAGAGATGTTTCCGTTCTCTGTATGTCCATTTGCCGTCGATTTGATACTGTCTGATCTATAGTTCACACGTACGGCATTTATTCCTAGTGATTTTAGTTTTGAAACAATCTGATTTCTTTTTTCCCAACCGGTATACGTTACATTACTGACATTCATGTCTCGGTAAAATTCCAAATTGACGCCTTTAAAGATAAAACGTTCGTTATTTTGATTCAGGATTAAGTTGTTGCTAACCTGAAGAGTTCCGGTTTGTGCCGAAGATTCTTTTTTGGGAAATATAGTAGAAAGGGAGCCTTTAGTTGGTGGATAATATGTTGATATTCCTATAATTGAAGTTACCATTAATACCGTTGCTACAACAATAACAGCTAAATAGTTTTTATTTGTATTACTATTCTTCATTGATCGTTATTCATTAATTACCGTGTCGAACTGAGACATTGACTTAGACTATTATCCATCGTCCAGCCACATTTCCCGTTTGATTGACGTTCACATTTCGCATTTCTATAGCACGCATATTCGTCCTTGTACTCACATGTTGTATACATCTCTTGATCGCTACAAATTTGCCCGCTACAACCAGTAATAATACAGTTGTTTAGTCTTTGTGTCGGTATAGCAGTAATGGGTTGTGCTGATGTTATGGTCGGATAAGGAGTCGGTGTTATGTTAATTGAGGTTGGGATCCTTGTCGGCAATTTCGTTGAAGATGGCGGAATTGTGACATTACTATCGGTGCGTACGTCATTCATTCTGTATCTAACGAATAGTCGAGGTGACTTTATCGTGTTTGATTTTCCATAAAAGAACCGCCTCTGTTTTGCTACTGAAGAAGTATTTTTCATTATCAGGGAGATTGACTGCAACTCGGGATTGGCAGTGAGTGCTTGATCAATTACTTGTGTTACATTAATAAGTACAACCTCATCCTTCCGCCATGTTTTTGTGGTTGTATACGTTATTACATCTGTTCCTATAATCCGATCTGACGGCTTACTTGAAGAAGAGAATTGTTCTGGCTGTTTGTCTGATTCAGCATATATATCTACCGAGATGGGCGTCGAATTTGTTTCGGATGATTTTAATACCAGAAATGCTGATTGAATCGATGCGTTTAGCGGTAATCCCTTGCGGTGAAATATAAATCCAGCATACGAATCATCCACTGTATCACCCGAACCAATCCAAGACACATCTTGAATAACTTGTGGAATTGATAGTGTTTGCCCATCTTCATTTGCTACATCATTAATATTTTTTGTACTAAAAAATGCACTAAGATTATTTGACGACTTTGCATCTGCCGAAGTTTTTGGAAACAACATATTAAAAATATTATTTGACGAAGTTATTGGCGCAGCGGTTGCGAGACTCAAAAATGAGAGGATTCCAACAATTGAAAAAAGAAACGTAAGTCGTTCATTCTGTAATGTTCTGTTTTGATAAGGCATACCATTAAGATTACTCTAAACTATATATGAGAGCAACAATAAATTGTTGCGTGTAGTTTTACCTCTCTGTAGAAGGGAAAAACGAATACTGTGTCGAGCGTGCTAAGTATTGGTTGATGTGATAACGAATTTGTAGCTCTTTACAATAATGGTCAAATCGTTAAAAATAGTGAGAGTCTTATGAAATTTAACGGAAGAACATTAGTCATTACTATTTTATCAATTGCATTGTTAGCCAGCCTTGGAGCTGCCGGTTTTTTCTATATGCGTTATCAAGAATCTATTAAGAATAATGCCCAAGCTGAAGTCCAAGATCTTAAAGTAAAATTAGCTACTCATATGGTCCTCCCAGCTGAAGAACCAACTCTTGCTACTGTTACCGATAAAAGTAAGTTAGAAGGTCAGCCATTTTTCCAAGGTGCTGAAAATGGTGATAAAGTATTCATATTTACTCAAGCGCGTCGAGCGGTTCTCTATCGTCCTGCATCAGATCGCATAATTGACGTTGTGCCTGTGAACATCTCACAACCAGTAAATCCAGCTAACCAGGATGGTATTCAGCAGGATCCGAAATCAAACGAACAGGGTTCTACCCAGGGCGCGAAAACGGAAAAAAAAACGACAGTTTCCATTCTTAACACAACAGATAGACAGGGAGTGGCCGCTGAGATTAATCAGTTAATTGCTAATGGTAATGTTGGTGAAGTAAATCCAGTTATAAATGAAAGTTATAAAGGTAACAGATATTATGATCAGACGATCGTTGTTTCAATGAATGAAAATTCAAGAAGTGTTGCTGAAAAAATTGCTAAAGTATTAGGTGCACAAATAGCAAAATTACCTGCAGAAGAATCTAATCCTAATTCTGATATTGCTGTCTACGTTGGCTTCGATCGTAAATAATTTTTAATTCCAAAAAATTTAAATAATACTTTCCTCTTGTATTTGTTCGTCAGTTATCTTTTGAAATAGAGGAATTGGCTTTTGATTTAAATTAATTGATTGCGCTTCTTTAATGATTCGCGATACCACATCGTCTTTTTCCCAGGGCGATTCAATATTTCGTTCAATAGAAAGTATTTGTTTGAGTGACTCTGAAGCAGATGGTAACAATGGTTCGATTAGAAACGTGAGTGCAGCTATTATTGCATACAAATCCTCTATTATTCGTTGGAATTTGGGTAAATCTGATTTTTTAAGTTCCCACAATTTACTATGATCAACGAGTTGATTGCCATGAGCTGCAAGTTGCAATATGGAATCGACATATAATCGGAATTCAGTTTTCTCCAGGGCATCTTTTGAAGTACTAAAAGAACTTAGTATCTTTGATTGTACATCTTCGGATATTTTGGGATCTTTCAGACGTTCAACCCCATAACCAATAGTTAGTACTCGATGGATAAAATTACCTAATGTTCCAATAAGACTCGAATTGATCCTTTCTTGAAAGTCTTGCCATGTGAAGCTGGCATCCTTTTTTTCTGGCATTACGTATGCTAAATAGAACCGAACAATATCATTGCCGTATTTTTTTACAATGTAATCGATATCTATTGATACTCCCCGGCTTTTAGAAAACTGCTTACCGTCATAGTTTAAGAACATGTTTATGCTGACATTGTCAGGCAGATGTGCTTTTTCATCATAGCTCATTAGCTGTCCTGGCCAGAAAAGCGTATGAAACACTAAATTATCTTTTCCCATGAAATAATAATGGTATGTATTATCACCATACCAGAAGGGCTTCCAGTCTTTATTATTTATTGATGACCATAACAGTGATGCCGAGAAATACCCAATTACCGCATCAAACCATACATAAATACGCTTGTTTTCATAGTCGCTAATCTGAAGTTCTTTCGGTATTCGATCTATCGGTATTGGAACTCCCCAATCTAAATCACGTGTAATGGCCCGCGGTTTTAATCCCTCATGTAACCATCCTTTGGTTTCATTTCTAACCCATTCTTTCCACTTCGGTGATACGTTATCTACGTATTCAACTAACTTCGGCTGTAGTTTCGGCCAGTCAATGAAGTAATGTTGCGTTTCTTTTAGTTCGACCGGATCTTTTGTTAATTTGCTAATTGGATTTATAACCTCACCCTGATCCAACAATTTACCACAGTTATCACACTGGTCACTCCGAGCCTCAAGAAATCCACAATGTGGACAAGTCCCTTGAATATATCTGTCAGGCAGAAAACGATTCTGTGTCGCTGAAAAATATTGTTCGGTTGTACCAATAAAAATATATCCTTGCTCAATCATTCTGATAAAAAAATCTTGAGTAATCTTAGCGTGGTGCTGAGTGTCTGTCCGTGTATACAGATCATACGTTAATCCGAGTGTTTGTTGAAAGAGTTCAATATCTTTGGCGTGGTATTCATCAGCAATTCCCTTTGGTGTTTTACCGCGCTTATCTGCTTCAACCGTAATTGGTGTTCCATAACAGTCAGAACCCGAAACCATCAGTACTTCATTTCCTTTAAGCCTCTGATAACGTGCTTCGATGTCAGCAGCTAATAAGTATCCTGCTAGATGACCGATATGCAGATTCCCATTTACATATGGCCATGCAACGCCTATTAATATATTTTGTTTTGTCTCATTCATAATCAGGATTATACCTTAAAAGGGCGCTGATTGGTTAAACCAGCGCCGTATTGCCTACGATAAGTTGGGGCGCGCTTTATTGCCGGATGATTATTCGGCAAATAGTCGCTATCGTGTTATCGCCGATACCAAATCGCCTCATCCATTTTAGGCGGTTGGGCGTACCATGCTGCAGACGTTGATCAACGATCCTGCCAGCCGGACGATAGGTATCATATTGATGTTCTCTACATTCGTGGGGGTGTATTTGTCGTGGCGCTCTACTAATAGATATCCGCCACCCCGATGTACTCATAAGCGTTTCAGCATCTCCGGGGCCAGTCTCGCCGGCATTAATTATTCCGGTGACCTGGCATCCAATTGTGCCGCATCTAACACATTGAGTTCTGGTTATGGTAAAGCCCATATACCTCAGATACTTCTCGTCCTCGATATGGAACATAGGTGCTCCTCCTGTGAGTAGCCTCGATAATGTGATAATTATACACTATAAGTTTAAAGAGTGCGTTTTTTACTAAAATATACTATGATAGTTACTATGCGGATTGGTTATTTTGGACTAGGTAAAATGGGTAAAAATATGGTGTTGCGATTGCTTGAGCAAGGTGTTGAGGTTGTCGCATGGAATAGATCTAAAGATCCTGTCGATGAAGTATGTGCGGCTGGCGCAATCCGTTTGAACACGTTCGAAGAAATTACTCAAATTCTTACAACTCCGCGAATTATCTGGTTAATGCTACCCCAAGGTGAAGTTACTCAAACGATATTGGATCAAATAATACCATTCTTAGAACCTGGAGATTTAGTTATTGATGGAGCTAATTCATTTTATAAGGATGCAATAAGAAGATCAGAGCAGCTTGCTACGTATGGAATCAATTTTATGGATATTGGTGTATCAGGCGGACCATCGGGCGCACGTACTGGCGCATGCTTAATGGTTGGTGGTCGTAAAGACGATTACGATACAATAACTCCTTTGCTTCTTAAAATTGCTGCAGAAAATGCCTTTGCTCATGTCGGACCAGTTGGATCTGGTCACTTTGTCAAAATGGTCCATAACGGAATTGAATACGGAATGATGCAGGCAATTGCTGAAGGCGCCGCGGTCTTAAAAGAAGCACCATTTAATTTAGATCTAAAACAAGTTTTTAACTTATATAATCAACGTTCTGTCATTGAATCACGCCTTGTCGGTTGGGCCGAGCAGGCCTTTAAGGATGATCCGAAACTTGCTCATATCTCTTCACAAATTTCACATACGGGTGAAGGTCTCTGGACGATTGAAACCGCTAATGAATTGGGTGTTGAGGTTCCAATTATTGAAAAATCTTTTGATGTTCGTATTAAGTCCCACACACAAGAAGAACTCTTCAGGAATAAAGTTGTATCTGCATTACGCGGCCAATTTGGCGGTCATAGCGTTGAAAAATAATCTATAGCGTGCAAAACGCTAATGACGGTTCGAGCCATTCTCGATGATCTGCTTTGATTAATTCGTCTGCTTCTTGTGGTCCCCAGGTCCCTGCCTCATACATAAACGGAGCCTTTTTCTGGGAGTATGGATCTGTTATACCCCATTGTGCTTCAACTTCATGAGCATCAATAAAGAATGTTTGATCTCCATGAAAAGCATCTAAAATCAATCGCTCGTAGGGATCAGGCAAGCTCGGACGATAGAGTTTGTAACAAAATTGCATATATGTTTCTTCTAATTCGGATAACTGCCCTGGTTTCTTAGTAATAAGCCGTAACACAATTCCTTCATTCGGTTGTATACGATAAATTAACACGTTTGGAAGTCGCCCATTCGGAAAAGTAGCGAACAATCTGTCTTCGGCATTTTTAAATACAATGGCAATTTCTGTTACAGTGTGGGTTAGTTTTTTACCTCCCCGGATATAAATAGGTAACTGTTTGAATCTTTTATCGTTGAGAAGCACTTTGAATGCAAAGAATGTATCAGTGATAGAATCTGGGTGGACGTTTTTTTCACTGGTATACCCATTATACTGCCCTCGTACGTGCCGATCTGGCATTGTCGTGATATTTGAAAATAATTCTATTCGTTTTTCGGTAATATCTGAATCAGACAACGATTTCGGCTGATCCATGAGGGCTAGAGCAAGCATTTGCAATAAATGATTTTGCCCAACATCTTTTAAGGCTCCGACTGCATCGTAATATCCTCCTCGATCCCCGATCCCAAAGTCTTCAGCTGCAGTGATTTGAACATGATCAATATAATCTGAATTCATGATATGTTCAAAAATCCCGTTGGCAAATCGGAATGAGATAATATTTTGCATAGTTTCTTTTCCAAGGTAATGGTCTAATCGATACAATTGATTTTCCTCAAAATATTCGGTGAGTAGATTATTCAATTTTTGCGAAGATGCCATATCGGTTCCAATCGGCTTCTCGATCATCAATCGTACCCATCCTTGAGTTTGTTGGGTCATATTATGCTGTTTGAGTTGGTTGAAGATTGATTCATACAGATCTGGATACGTGGCCAAGTAGAATATTCGGTTCCGATTTGCAATGGATTCACCTTCCAGTGAATCAAAAAGCGATATTAATTTTTGATACGTATTAGGATTATCTACATCACCAGACACGTAATGCATTGTCTGTAACATCCGTAGAACCACTGCCGGATCAATCGGGTGCATGTGATGCCGATTTTCCATTTGCAGAACCCCGCTAATGTACTGATTAAATTCTTCGGCAGTTTGTTGAGATCTTGCAACTCCGATAATCGAAACGTTCTCTGGCAGCTCGTTATTCGCAAATAAGTCATAGAGTGCTGGAATTAATTTGATGCGTGCTAAATTACTGGTTATACCAAAAATAACTAAGATAAACGAATCATTCATCACTAATATTATGCCATGTTATGTCTCATGCCCATACATACAGTCATTATGTGAATACCACAATTATGAGGTAGAATATGTACTGTGAAGACCGTCATTATTTCGGATACTCACTTAACCCATAAGTTTGATCAGAAACGCTTTGAGTATTTAAAAAAAATAGTAAGTTCTGCCGATCAAGTCATTATTAATGGTGACTTTATTGATTTATATGCAACTAAATTTAATAAGTTCATTAATAGTCAATGGCAAGAGTTATTTGCGTTATTAAAGTCTAAAAACACTATTTATTTATTCGGAAATCACGACCCTTACATATGGATGGATGAAAGAGTTAATGATTTTTCTGTCAGCCAAGGTGATATCCATACTTTGCCCTGGAAGGACACAACCTTACACATTTCTCATGGGCACGAGATTATTCCTACCGTTGGCGATTACGTTCCGAATTGGATTGCTCGTAGGGCGGCGTTGGGTAAAATGGGAATTTATCGGGATCAATTTGGCACATTGCTTAGAGGGAAAAGGTTTCTCGAACGTTATCGTAAACTAAATACCAGAGTAAAAAAATGGGTAAACGATAATCTCTCAGAAGATACCATATACATCTGTGGCCATACTCATTTTGCCGAGATTGATTTAAAGAACCGTTTCATCAACAGCGGATTTATTCAGCATGGTATTGGGCAATATATTACAGTGAGAGAAGATACTCTTGAAGTGGTTGATGAACGATACTAGATATTTGAAATTGAGAGAGGAACTAGTCCTCTCTCGTTAGTGAGCTTACGAGATCTTAAACTCACGATCAATCATCTCTTTGAGCTGATCCGCAACCGCTTTACGCTGTGGTAGCGTAGCCCCAGGAGGCAATAACTCTCGGATCCTACCAGCTCCTCCGGTCATATCTTTGATGATTGGTAATGCCCTTTTGGCATCACCCCCAGCACGCTGGATCGCTTCTCCAACACCGACCTCGGTTGGGGTCGGTTCGCGATTATCAACAACTCCTGTTCCGATGACGGCCATAGATCGCCTCCTCTGTTATGGTCCAGTGAGCAACTGCTCGTAGCAGTAAGTTTATTGTAACGATGAAGTCAATTTTATGTGAGACTAAGAATTATTTAACCAGTGATCCACTGGGTACGTTTGTCTGCGGGGTGATTAATACTGGTTTTCCTTCATCATTAGACGCCGCAAGAATCATCCCTTCGCTCATAAATCCAAACATTTCTCTTGGTTTAAGATTTACTAATAATGGGATCTGTTTGCCGATCAAATCTTGGGGATTTTCTATGATCTTTTTTATCCCAGCTAATATTTGTCGTTTCTCGGTGCCTATATCAATAAGTAATTTGAGCAGCTTATCACTTTCCGGAATAGATTCCGCTTCAATGATTGTTCCAATTCGAATATCAAGCTTACTCAGATCATCGATTGTAATTTGTTCTTTCATGCGGTCATAGTATGACGCAAACATATCTGTATGTCTAGAGACTAAAAACTTCCCATTGACTTTGAATTACCAATTTGAAAAAATAATCATACACATGCCCAAGGTTACCAAGAAATCTGCTCCTAAGATTGCTAAAGCAAAACAAGATACTGCGCAAATTAATAATGATTTAGTATTAAGCCCGCAAACATTACGAGGTTTATTAATCGCCTCAGCGATTGTTGTAATAATCATTTTAATCATTTCATTGACCAGTCTTCGTTCTCAATCGGTGAATACGTATGAAGAATGCGTTAAGGCTTCGGGTAGTCGCATGATGATGATGTATCCTCCTATCTGCGTTACTCGTGATGGCCGACAATTTACCATGCCAACGGGTGCTACACCAACCCCCTTTCCTACACTCGATTCTCGGAACTACACATGTCCGCCGTCAGGGTATATAGACTGCATGCCGGCTGGTGGCTTACCTCAGTCCCCACAATGTGACTCTACTTATCTCGAATGGGCGCAAAATAATTGCCCTGGATTCGAGGGACCAATTTACTAACTGCACATCTGTCTGCTATTTGCGACGGTTATTTGCGTGCTAGAATATTTCAATGGTAAAAGTCACCGGTGCCGTCCATCGTGTTACCTATCAAAATCAAGAAAATGGTTATTCGGTCTTAAAAGTAAAGTTAGCTACAAATGACGATCCTAGTTTATTTGATGTCGAAACCGATAAAGAACAATCAATTACTGTTACCGGAGATTTGGCACATCTAAAAGAAGGTGAACAGGTCTCGTTCGAAGGCGAATGGAAAAAACACCCCAAATATGGTCAATTTTTAGACGTACAAAAATATCAGGTTTTACTTCCTACCACTCTTGTCGGACTTAAGAAATATTTGGCATCGGATCATTTTAAAGGCATTGGCGAAGCTCTCGCTGATCGTTTAGTTACCGCATTTGGTACCGATTTGGGTACCGTAATTGAGCGTGTTCCGCACCGACTTACCGAAATTCCAGGAATTACCGAATCCAAAGCATCTGCAATTCGACTGGCGTGGGAAAATGCTAAAAATCAGCGTGAAGATATGATTGCCTTGCAGGGAATGGGCTTAAGTCCTGCGATGGCGCAAAAAGTATTAACTCGGTATGACAAACATGCCCCGGACCGTGTTCGCGAAAATCCGTATCAATTAGCTGATGATATTTGGGGAGTCGGTTTTCTAAAAGCCGATGAAATTGCTCGTAATATCGGAATATCGTTGAGTTCACCTGAACGTATTCAAGCAGGTATTCGTTATACATTAATACAAGCAATTGATGAAGGCCACATGTATTTGCCTCTACCAGAACTTTTAGAACAATCACAAAAAATTCTTGGTGTTAATACAGAAGATATCAAAACTCAGATTCAAACCTTAATTAATGCCCAGGTTTTGATGCTTGATACCAAGGTAGCAGATGATGCTATTTATCTTAATACGTATCATGAGCAGGAACAGCTTTTGGCTGATCAACTCAAGGAATTATCTTCAGTAAATCCAGCTAAACGGACTATGGCAGATATTAAGCCGAGCAGTTTAGTCGAATCGATTAAGGCGGTTGAGTCTGCCAGCGGTACAACACTTGCTCCTGAGCAACGTGATGCTGTCGTTCAAGCATTTACCCATCCGGTCAGTGTACTTACGGGTGGACCGGGAACTGGAAAAAGTACTGCTATTCGTACCGTTGTCGCGATTGCTCAACGGTATAGTAAACGCCTTGCCCTAACTGCTCCTACCGGTCGAGCCGCTAAACGAATGAGTGAAATTACTCGTATCGAAGCTTCAACGCTTCATCGGTTATTAAAGCTCCAGCCGGGAGATGTGAGTCAGTTTAATCAAGATAATCCACTGGATTTTGATTTAATTGTCGTTGATGAGGTTTCGATGCTCGATGTGTATATGGCGCTTAGGTTAGTTCTTGCGATAAAGCCAGGTACTCATTTGTTATTAGTTGGTGATGCCGATCAGTTGCCGAGTGTGCAAGCAGGCAATGTGCTGTCGGATTTAATTGCTTCTCATCAATTCCCCACTACTCAGCTCAAGACTATATTTCGTCAATCCGAGTCGAGCGCGATTATTACGAATGCCCATCGAATTAGAGATGGTGTTTTTCCAACCCTACCGCCCCACCCGACTGACTTTTATTTATATCCGGTTGATACTCCCGAAATGACCGGATCCCTTATCGTTGAGTTGATTACCGAAAAAATTCCAGCTCAATTTGGCTTTGACCCTATGACTGATATACAAGTTCTTTCTCCGTTGTATAAGACAAAAGCTGGTGTTGCGGAGCTTAATACGAATATACAACAAGTTTTAAATCCATTACGGCGCTCGACTAACGAGATTAATATGGGTTATCAGATTTTGCGCGAAGGTGATCGGGTTATGCAGATTCGCAATAATTATGATAAAGAGGTTTTTAATGGAGAAGTTGGCCGAATTAAGCAGATTGCAAAGTCAGGCAGTGATACGTTAGTTTCGGTTGAGTTTGATGCCGGTTTAGGGAAAAAAAGGATGGTTGTGTATTCCGGTGAAGAGTGTCGTGAGTTGGTGCTCTCATACGCGGTGAGTGTTCATAAAAGCCAGGGTTCAGAATATCCGGTTGTTGTTATGCCGGTTATTACCAGTCATTTTATTATGCT
Organism: candidate division WWE3 bacterium; assembly: GCA_013335095.1. Classification (GTDB taxonomy): domain Bacteria; phylum Patescibacteriota; class 4484-211; order 4484-211; genus JAAXWF01. Next base: position 75,477 of record JAAXWF010000002.1, on the reverse strand, counting down.
TCAGCGGAATTTACTGTATACTGCCGTTACTCGGGCTAAAAAGCTAGTGGTACTTGTTGGTCAAAAACGTGCATTGTATATAGCATTGAATAACGATAAGCCACAATTGCGCTATTCTGGTCTAAAACAACGTTTGATGTAGTCTCCCTTTGTTTGACAAGTATTTTTGCATATCCTATAATGTGATGACGGCTAATAGCTTGCGCCTCTATAAGGCGCTATACGGAGGTACCGTTATGGTACACGCTGAACTTTCTTCGGACACTAGTGGGACGGCCAACGGTTATGGGGACCTTGTAGACGCGGCGTTAGGCCGTGATCTCATTTTCATCCCAGCCGGTTGGAGTCTCCGTGAGCTCGTCAGCGAACTCGATAACTTCGAGTGGCTGCAGCTCATGGCCGAAGATGCGGATGTTGAGGAGGAAGAGCCGATGGCTCTGCAGCTGGCGCGGGATAGTTGGGATCCGATCTATGATCCCTACTATTTCGATGACTCGGACTTCATTGATTTCGATGATGACGAGTCCTGGGACGACCAATGGGATCCCTTTGATCAGGACCTGTTCGACGAGCAGATGTACCTGCTCAATGGTCCCGATCTGCCCTGCGCCGACTTGGACTACCTTGACGGCCGGTTCTTCCGGCCGGGTCGGGTGTCCGTCGAGCTGCACAATCGTCATCACCGGATTCGGGAGATCGTGGTCAACGACTGGCGCGCGATTAAGCGTTCGACCCGCCGCCGTGAGCGGCACCAGGCGAAGCTCGCGCTTAACCAGGCTGTCGTAGGGCGTGAGGACGCCCTGCGGCATTACGCGCCGACCAGCGGGCGTATTCTCGCCCATCTTGACTTTGGTTTTCGCATCTAGAAAGAAGCGTTAAGCCGTTGGTTTTGGGCCAGGAAGAATTTCTTCCTGGCCTTTTCTTTATATTCGACAATTAATACGAACTATCCTATAATGTAAGTACCGGAAACTAGCGGAGCATTGAGCTCCACATTATGGAGGTACCTAATTATGGTACTCATTCTGGAAGCCCCGTATGGGGATGGCTACCGGCTCGCCGCCCGCCTGCTTAAGGTGGGTTGGAAGGTCGTCGCGGTTTCGTCTAACGGCGTCAGGGCGATTCGGCCTTTCACCACAGCCACTTCCGATCCTAATCGGGAGGTTGCTGGCGACTATGACATCTACGACGAGGTCGCTGGTCAGCTGGGCAGCCGCGCCAGGCGCAGTCCGGTTACGGTCGACGCCACTCGCGACTATCACCTGGCTAACTATCGTCAGGCTGAGGGGCGCCGCTTCAAGAAGCGTCAGGCCAACCGGCGCGAGCGTCACATCGCTCGCGAGGTGATCGCGGCCGCGCGCTCGGGGCGCACCCACCAGATCGCTCGCTTGTCCGGGACGCGCCCGGGCATGGCCGAGTACTAGAGTCCGGTTCGTATCGTTGGCCAGGAAGAATTTCTTCCTGGCCTTTTCTTTTATTTGCCTTTTTCTCATCACAATTCTATAATTACGCCATCGAACTAAGCCGTTCGTCCTATGTAAGGAGGTCCCTGTATGGACACGACTCCCCTGGCTACGTACGAGGATGGTCTCATGGTCGAGCACGAGGGCGTGTTATACATGCTCAAACAGCTCGATAACGGAGTTACCGAGGTTAGCCTCGCAACTACGGGTGAGATCATTACGTACATTGGCGATGGGTGGCGGGCCGAACTTCGGCCTATTTGTGATCGCCATGCCCAGATCCAGGATATCTGCCCCATGGGCATGTCCCTCGAGGAGGTCTGGGAGCTTGGTTCCGATCTGTTGGCTTGTAGCCTCCCGGTCGTTACCAAGACGCATCGTAAGCTCCACACTAAGGGAGCCAAGATGCGGAAAGGTCGGCAGGATGTCATGGCGCAGACGCGGCGGGATGATCACCGCCGTCAGCGGCGGCATGTTCATGTCGCCCTCCACCAGCTGCTTCTCGGCGATCTGCGTGAAGCACGCCGGCAGCCAAGCCTGGCGCTCCTTTTTATTGATGGTAAACTCCGGCAGATGCCGGTCCAGCCTCAGCCGCGAAATAAGCCAGCTGAACTTGCTGGCTAAACGCTCCTGATCGTCTAATGTGGTGGATGACCTCTCTTAAAAAAGAGGCCATCCACTTTTATCCCCCCCAATTTAATCTTGTACTATATATAAATAAGAAGCTTGTAAGAAAGTATTATGATTTTGATAAAAAATAACCCCGGGACACGAACTTGGTGTACCGGGGTTTTGTGTTTTAGGTTTTAGCGGTTACATACCGTAAAGCAGCCTTTGCTGCTCGACGGCACGCTGAAACCGCTGTTCGTCGGTCCACACCTGAGACGCCGGTGCCGCCCGGCGTAAGTGTGGCGGACAGTAGAGGTCGTGCGGGTGCGGCATGTGCCACACCTGGGCCGGGCGAACCCCGCCCGTGCGCGCGAAGCCTTTTAGGTCCAGCTCATACATGGGAGTTTCTGGACTGACAGGTCCCTCCTGCGAAGGGTTTTTGACGGTGCCGCGGCGTGTTCGGATGATTTGTTTTCCGCGTCTGCGCCCGTTACGTCCATGCCTCATGATTCGCTATTCCCTTTCTTGCGTCCAGTGGACGCAACCATTGTGTGGCTGTTTGCCACGCTTTGATGTCTCCCGAGCATGGGGAGTCCTTTTTTGACCTTTCGGCCTCCGTTGCTGCCCTTGAGCTCGGTTAAATGTTATTGTACTAACCAGGCTATAGGATGTCAAACATATCTAATAAGTAGATCTATGGGATTTATGTACAAAAAAGATGAAGCCCCGGGACACTTCATCAGTGTGCCGGGGCTGTTGGCGAAGGTGGGCAGCTGGTTTAGACCCAGCGACCCTGGACGAGTCGTCCGAGAGCGTTTACGTAGCCGAGTTTCTGAGCCTGTTCGTAGCTCATGACCACGGACTGGCTGCCGAACTGGACCCGCACGGACCGGTGCAACCTGACCTGGTTGTCGTCCCCACCATCCTGGTGGGCGACGATTTTGCCTGGGTCCTGGGCGAGCTGGGCCGAACCGAGACCACTGAGGATCTGACTCATCTCAATGCTCCTTTCTCAGAAGCATACGGGGCTATAAGCCCCTCCAAATGTGTGGCGCGATGCGCCACTCCGAGTGTGCCTTATCTCGGTACTTTTATTATATCAAACTACTATAGGATTGCAATTGGTGTAATAAGTATGTAGGGTTTATGAAAATGGTGCCGGAGAGAGGAGTTGAACCTCCACGAGTTGCCTCACTACGACCTGAACGTAGCGCGTCTGCCATTTCGCCACTCCGGCGCGACTATTTGTCCATTGTAACATGGGTAATTAGTACTTAGGTTAAATAGGACTTAAGGATATACTCCTGCACCATACGATGTGAATTAAAATGGCTCCCGATCAATGATATCCCGTATCGTCGGACGCTGTTGTATTCATCGTTGCGCTCGTAATACATCGGTAAAATAATCTGCTCAAGCTTTCGGTACAAATCTTCACTATCATCACTATCGATACAATCCAAATCGGAGATTTTTTCGTGATCATGCGGATACGGTCCAACACTCCATCCGGTAATCCCCTCAATCGCCCCTTCAAGCCACCATCCATCCAACACACTTAAATTCGGAACACCATTCAGACTTGCCTTCATCCCACTTGTACCAGATGCCTCGAGCGGACGTTTTGGGGTATTTAACCAAATATCGACTCCCGGGATAATTAACTTGGCTTGATTAATATCATAATTAGGCAAAAACACTAATCTGATTTGTGGTTTTATCTTGGGGATTAAATTAAGTATTTCGTTGATCAAACTCTTACCCACCGTATCTTCATGGTGGGCTTTACCGGCAAAGACTAACTGAATTGGATACTTTTGGGCGATCTGGATTAGACGATTCAGATCATAAAAAATTAAATCAGGACGCTTATACTTTGTAATTCTACGAGCATAGCCGATAGTGAAAACGCTTGGGTCGTACGATACATTTTGTGTCTTATAAATATGTTCAAACAGACGATGCTTATTTTCATTGTGAGCTTCTTTAATCAATTCGCGCGGAATTTTTAATGCACCTCGAAGGGAAAATGGATCTTCATTCCAACCGGGCAGATACTCGGTGTACAGCATATGAAACGATGGCGTCGTCCAAAATCCATGATGTACTCCATTTGTTACCGAGTTAATCATAAAGTTCGGAAACATCATTCGCGAAACTTCGGCATGTTTTTTTGCCACCCCGTTGATTCGTTCGCTCATCGCCAACGCAAGTAGTGTCATATTCAGTTGATCTTCCTGGTCAATTGCATTGGGTACCTCGGACAGTAAGTCGAACTCATCAAGCTTTGTTTTAACAAACTCGGCTTCAAATTTGTCATGGCCTGATTCAACCGGCGTGTGTGTCGTAAACACACAGTGATTTCGTACATATTTGATCGGATCCGGTTCATTCCTTAATTTAGCTTGCTTTAAAAGTTCGAGCGTAAGAAATGCTGGATGTCCTTCGTTAAGGTGATACACGCTCGGTTGAAATCCTAAGACACTTAACGCTTTTACTCCGCCGATTCCAAGAATTATCTCCTGTAAAATTCGAAAAGACGGATTACTTGGATATAACCGTTGGGTTAACTTACGATGCTCTGGTTTATTTTGGGGATGATTCGCATCCAAGAAAATGATTGGTACCTGATGTCCACTTAATCCAGTAACCGTATAGCGCCATAACTTAAGGTAAATATCACTGTTATCTGCCCTAATAATTACTTCTTGAGCCAGAGAATCTAAGTACCGCTCAATTTGCCAGCGCTCAAAACTATCGTCCTGCTGATTTTGGCTACTGATATGTTGATTGAGATATCCGTATTCACTGATTAATGTTATTCCAACCGCAGGTACCGATAGATCGGCGAACGATCGAAGCGTATCGCCTGCTAGAATACCAAGTCCTCCACTATACGTAAGTATCTGTGGATCTATACCGATCTCCATCGAAAAATATGCGATAAGGTTCTGAGAGCTTTTTAACTGAAACATGGCAGTCTCTATAAGAATAATATGTTGATGGACAAACTTCAAGACTTGTTTGTATGCATTACGATATTAGGCTTTTCGATTCGACATGGATGGTATAAGATAAGTACGATATGAAAAAAGTATTAATCATTGAGGATGACATTTTTCTACGCGAGATGTACGTTCACACTTTTGAACGCCATGGATATGAAGCCTTCTCTGCTTATGACGGTGAAGACGGAATTAAACAAGCTGAGAAACTATCGGTAGATGTTATTTTACTCGATATTATGCTTCCGAAAAAAAATGGTTTAGAGGTTCTTAGTGTCTTGCGCCAGCCCAAATCTCATGCGATCCAGACACCAATCATATTGTTAACCAATTTAGGACAGGAAGCCATAATTAATGAAGCAATAAAAAATGGCGCAAATGGCTATATCCTAAAGGCCGATATTTTACCAAGACAGCTCATTGATCGAATTACCAGCTTTCTCGATGGTAAGATTGATGAAAAAGGTTTGCGGTACGGCGTTGGTATGGGTATTGGCGAAAATTCATCTTCTTCTAACTAAGATTAACTGAGTGCGCTTATTTCAATTGTGATTATATGTTGAAAATTGATGGGAATGTTGTTTATGGTACACCCGGAGGGATTCGAACCCCCGACCTCCTGGTTCGAAGCCAGGCGCTCTATCCAGCTGAGCTACAGGTGCACAAAATCGATCGATATTATTATATCCTAGACATGCACGATTTTTACTTAATTGCGTCAATCAAGTAGTCCGTTTCGTGCCAGATACAAGGATTCGTAAGTAACTGAGGTGAGTTTTTTCGACTTATCTCGTACAGTATCGGATAATCAAGGAACAACGCCGGACGACTCTCAATAAGCATTTGTTGGAATTTATGGTAGACATCGGTTCGCTCGGCCTGGTCTGTTTTATTCCGGCCATCTTCAAGTATTTGATCCATTGCTCGTGTCGCATATCCACTAACGTTAAGTCCGCCCTTTGAGATGTCTGTTTGAGATGAGTGCCAGAACGCATATTGATCGGGATCATGTCCAAACTGTTGGAATACCAATAGAAAATCAAATTTACGTTCGGGAAGTATATTTGATTGTAATTCCTCGGCAGATACCACTTGGAGCTGCACGTTTAAACCTTGGCCTTGAAGTAAGGTCACTAATTCATATCCACGGGTTTTGGTTAATTCAGTATCTGGAGTGATCATTACAAAAGGATTATCGAGATTATGCTGCTTAAATACTTCAGTTATTTTATCTTTGGAAAGATCTGGAATCTCATTTTTTGCTTCATAAGCCCAGTGAAATTGTGCGGTTGGGAAATTCTTCGCGGTAATTCCAATGTCTGGTCGATTTAACGTTGCCATCATTGCATCTTTGAAATCAGATGCAACGATTGGGTGATTTTTAGGGCGTGTATCGTTAAAAAATATACTTAACGATTGCCCGCAAACAAGTGTCTGTGATATTTGTGCATTTTCCCATGCGTTGAATTGATTAAATAAGTCTCGGTCATACGTCAAAAAGGTGTCAATCTCGCCCAATTTAAACGCGCTACTTACTTCGGATTCATTGGTATAAAACTTGAAGGTGATACGTGATAATCGGTCAGTTGTTTTATGTCTCGGCTCTATATCCATTTGCAGTATCCGGCTATTTTCTATCTTGATATCGTTTATATGATATGATCCTGAGCCTACTGGCTTTAAATTAAACTCAATATTTTTCATCTCGCTAATAGGATAACGGCCCCAGACGTGTTTTGGTAATACTCCTAAGTCGAGCGATTCAAGAAATGGGGCAAATGATTCGATTAAAGTGAATTTTACCGTGCTTTCATTAACTATCTCCATCTGAACATCCTGAAAACGCTTTTTTTCTCGGCCTGTGTATTCATTGCTTTGGGTAATTGAATAGGTAAAGACAACATCTTCGGCGGTTATGGTATGGCCATCATCCCAAGTTAGGTCCGGTTTAAGGTACACTGTGTAGGTTTTTTTGTCTTCCGAAATCTCCCAATGATCTGCCAGATCTCCAACCGGTTTATTTTCCCGGTCAAAGGTTATAAGTCCGGGATAGATAACCTTACTGAGGGTTTCATCAATCGAGTTCGCATTTCCCCACAACGGATTTATTCTAGTCGGATATTGGGGAATTCCTACTATCGTGGTTTGGGATATTGATTTAATTTGAGTTCCAACATAATAAATAACACCAAAACTTAAACCAGCAATTAAAATGGTTATGAGAATAGAACGTAAAATCGTCGAGGAAATTATTGCTTTGAGTCGATACATACTGTAATTAGTTGAGCCAAACGTTGAGGGTTGCGTTAATAACAAACAGAGTTGAAATGATAATAGTTAAGATAAATACGGCCTTTTCTGCACCTCTCCGAGTATAATAAACCTCTCCACCGCCACCAAACGTGCTTGAAAGGCCTATCCCTTTATTTTGGATCAAAATTAACCCGATTAATATTGTTGATATAACTATTTGACTAATCTGAATCGCAAGTTGCATGGAGTATATTGTATACTACGCTGCAATCAAAAGCTAAAAAGCGCACTATATGACCATTTTTCGTATAATAATGTCATGAATATTCCTCCTGAATTAGTCCCTTCATTTGAGTCATTGCCTCAGTCCCCTGGTGTGTACCTTTTTCGAGATAAGGAAGGGAAAGTGTTGTACGTTGGTAAATCAGTTCGATTAAAAGATCGAGTAAAAAGCTACTTTGTTCTTGGTGGTTCTCATCTAGGACCTAAAACGAATAAATTAATACAAACGACTCATAACATTGATCACATCGTTACTGATAGCGAAATTGAGGCGTTACTTCTCGAGTCAGATCTGATAAAACGACATAAACCGCCGTTTAACACCCAATGGAAAGACGATAAATCATATAAATACATCCAGGTCTGTTTTGGCGCGCTTAGAAAACAAAGAGGGTTACACTATGTCGTCGATAAAAAATATTGGCCATGGATAACCACATCGCGTAAAAAAGATGATCGCAATTCGTTATATTTTGGTCCATTCCCGGCTGGTCGTACCGTGAATAGTGTACTTATTACACTTCGTCGTATCTTTCCGTGGTGTAAGTATCAGACCTTTGAACAATATAGGCGTGAAGAGAAAGCATGTTTTTATTCTCATATCGGACTATGCCCTGGAATCTGTAATGGAAGCATTACGCTAGATGAATATTGGAAAATTTTTGACCATCTCGTGCTATTTTTACACGGAAAGAAGAAAACAGTTCAGGAGAGTTTTCGTAAAAATATGATTGACGAAGCCGAGAACGAACATTTTGAACGCGCGGCGTTTTATCGCGACCAACTTGAGAAAATTAACTATATTACTCAACAGTTTCATGATCCACATGAGTATTTAAATAATGTTAATTTACGTGAAGATCTTCGGGCTGAGGAGTTGAATCAGTTATTAAATGTGATTGGTATGAATACTGAAAAGTATTTGTCTGAATTTGTTATTGAAGGTTATGATATCTCGAACCTCGGCGGTTTGTTTACGGTTGCCTCGCGAGTCAGTTTTAAAGGCGGAGATGCTGATAAAAGCCAATATCGACGCTATCGCATTCGTCGCGAAAAGCTCCCCAACGATTTTGCCGCGATGAAAGAGGTTTTAGCTCGTCGGTTAAATGGAAAAGATCCTTATCCTGATCTAATTCTCATTGATGGCGGGAAAGGGCAGCTACATGCAGCTCTTGAGGTCATTCATCAATTAGGTCACACTGTCCCTGCTATTGGATTAGCGAAGAAGCTTGAGACTATCATTGTTCCTAGTTCTGACGGTTACAAAGAGTTGACATTACCAGCGAATTCCCCGGCTCGTAAATTGGTCATGCGAATTCGAGATGAATCCCATCGATTTGCTCAGTCATACCATAAGCATTTACGCAGCAAGTATATGCTAAATAAGTCTTAGGTCTTTCAAAAGACTATCCAGTTTTGCATAACGCTAGCGTTCAGGTATATCATAACAATAGTCATATGATTCGTAATCTGCTCTTGAGGTTTTTAATAACGGGCGTATCGTTAATTGCCGCAAATTTATTGATTCCTGGTATCGAGTTTGTTGGTGGTATTACTGATTTACTTAAGATCACCGTTGTATTTTTTGTCGCTAACTTTTGTACCCGTTTTGTAGTGAAACTACTGCATCTGCCTATTGAGATCGCGACCTTGGGACTTATAAATATTGCCGTTAATTCTGCGACACTTTTTGCCGTTGCTTGGTGGTTACCGACCTTTAGAGTAACGTCTTTTTGGTTTAGTGGATTAAGTGGCAGCGCTTTTGTTATTGCACCAGTCGAAATCCCTTCATTTATAACTGCTGTTATTGCTTCGGTTGTTATTGGTATTACTGGAACTACTCTATACTGGCTTACAAGAGGCTCATAATCGTCGATACAAACTAATCACTCCTTTCGTTATAATATTAATATGCGATTTCTCCTAATCAGTACTTACTTAAGTATTTTATTGTTAATGTTTTGTATACATCCTTTCACCGCTGCCTTTGCACAAGATGCTATGTTCGATAATAAACTTGAAAGTAGCTTCCGTTTACATGACGACGGGCATGCAAGCGTTGTTCATAAAGTTACGCTCCAATCAAACAACTCAAAATATTATCCGGATAGTTTTTCATTTCAGATTGACCCCAAGACCCTCGATCAATTTGTCGTCAATAGCCGTTTCGGACAACTCCAAAGCCAACCAACCGAAGATGGCATGCGAATTATCTTACCGGCTCAATTATCTTCGGACTCAAGTCCATCAGGTATTCAGTTTGAAATGAAATATACATATTTGCCTGCCGCCAGCCAAAAAGGACATTTATGGGAGGTTTCTTTGCCGGTATTCGTTAATAGCCAAGATATAAGTTTATCGCTTCAACGGTACAATGTTATCGTTCCTGACAGTTGGGGGGGACTCCAAGTTGCTTATCCAGTTCCGATTTCCTCAGAAAAATATAATGGTGAGTCGGTATATACGTTTGAAGTTCAAAATAACAGCCAGTTGCCCGAGTTACATTTAGTATTTGGTTCTTTTCAGCTCTATGATTTAAATTTGCGGTATCCGTTAGTGAATGAGAGTAATGACGATACTATTTTTGTGGTTACTTTTCCTCCCCCTATCGCCAACTATCAAAAAATCTTTGTTAATACAATTGATCCTGAGCCGGATACTATTGAGATGGATACCGATGGCAATGTCCTTGGTAAATATCTATTGAAACCCAATGAACAGAAGTTGGTGACGTTTATTGGTCAGGCACAGATTCAAATACCACAGGAATTACCACAACAGTCCCCACAACTCGCAGAGCCATTGCAATATACGTTACCCGATTTATATTGGGAATCTAACGATGACATGATACAAAATCTGGCTATAGAGCTTGATACACCGACAAAAATTTATCAATACATTACTGAGCATTTAACCTATGATGCGAAACGTGCGCAAACAGCTCCGGTCGAACGATATGGAGCAATTAAAGCATTGCAACATCCAGATGAATCATTGTGTATGGAGTTCACCGATGCGACAATCGCACTACTTCGTGCTGCTGAAATCCCCGCTCGTGAAATTAATGGGTATACCTTTATAAATAAAACTGATGTTCAGCCTATTGCCACCGATGTTTTGCATGCATGGGTTCAATATTGGGATACTAACCGTGGTTGGATTAACATTGACCCAACGTGGGGATCTACTACCGGACGGGATTATTTCAATTCATTCGACAACGATCATGTTATCTTTGCTATCAAGGGCATTACTTCGACTAAACCACTTCCAGCTGGATCATATCGCGATAAAAACTATAATTTGCAAACTGTTAAGGTTGAACTTGCAGATAAGACACCCTCATCTTTAGTTACGTTCGAATCATGGCTTGATCAATATACGTTTAATCGTCTGCCCTGGTGGAAGAAATGGTGGCTTAAGGTAACTGGTCAGTGGAATAGTTAATCACCCATATTTTGAAAATTGATTACGCTATGGGCTTGTGTTACTATTAGTACACAAAATGGGGTCTTGGTGCCCCACCGTGGTTGGACTAATCCAACCTAGCGCCGTAAGGCAAACGGAGGAGTGTTATGGATCGTCGAAATTTCGACAAAAAGTCGGAGCGAGTCGCACGATTGATGCGTGAAGGGGCACCATATATGGTGCTAGCGGAGTGGGACTACATTGTCCTGGACGATCCGCATGAGGTGCTCGTTCAGGTCCTTGACCAGCGTGTTCCGCTCCATCTGGTGTTTCATGCCATGATGGATTACTTCCGTGCGGATTGGGACCTGTTGGACTGGTTTCGAGCCGGAAGTGGCGATCTTGCCGAACGGATGGAGGTCCTGTGTGGGCATCGCCCATTCTTGATTGCTCCGTCCGAAACGCTGTACGCGTTTATTGGGGATCTTTACCTCGAAGTCGCCCATATCCTGTTCCTCGATCCGATCGAGGTCTCCGTGGGCGGAGTAAATATCGAGATTCGGCTTAAGCACGAATTTTACGGACGCGTCACTATCGAGGTGACGGAGTACGGAGTTCATGTCCAATATTTTGGCGTGAACGATCATCAGCTTGATAGCGTCTGGTTCGCCGGGCGCTGCTTGCTTGAGCCCGTCGATCTTATTGCCCTGGGCCTTACGACTCTGGCAGAACAGCCGGATCGTAGCCTCTATCCGTCTCCGCGTTATCAGCGGCCCTCGGAGATGATCGAGGAGTTAATCAGGCATCGGCAACGGATTGCGGCCTCCACGTCGGAGAATTAACGTTAACGTTAGAGAAACATCTGGGCGTCCGAAAGGGCGCCCTTTATCATGAGGGGGATATGTATTCCTTGAGATATTTTCCGGTATAGGAAGTTGGATGATTAATTATGTCCTTTACTGTACCTGTTGCAAGGATTCTACCACCACGATCTCCGCCTTCAGGTCCTAAATCAATAATCCAGTCGGCCGTTTTTATGACATCTAGATTATGCTCGATGACAATTACGGTGTTTCCCTGATCGACAAGGGTGTGCAGTACTTCGAGTAATTTATCGATATCAGCAAAATGCAGTCCCGTGGTTGGCTCGTCCAGAATATACATTGTTTTGCCACTTGCTCGACGTGATAGTTCACTGGATAATTTAACACGCTGGGCCTCTCCACCGCTTAACGTTGGCGCTGGCTGACCAAGCTTAATGTATCCTAGTCCTACTTTTAATAATGTTTCAAGTTTTTGTCTAATTGAAGGTATGTTGTTAAAGAAGGCGCAGGCATCCTCGACGGTCATATCGAGTACTTCGGAAATGTTTTTGTCTTTGTATTTAATGTCGAGCGTTTCACGATTGTACCGAGCGCCGCCACAGGTTTCACAGGTGACGTATATATCAGGCAAAAATTGCATTTCGATCCTATTTTGTCCTTCTCCTTGGCAATTCTCGCATCGTCCACCTTTCACATTGAAGCTAAAACGCCCAAGTTCATAGCCTCGTGCTTTGGCATCGGGCATGGTCGCAAATAATTCTCGAATCGGTGTAAACACACCGGTATATGTAGCCGCATTTGAGCGGGGGGTACGACCAATTGGAGTTTGGTCAATTTGGATTACTTTATCAACGTGCTCAAGTCCCTTGATACCGCGATGCTCACCTGGTATCTCTTGAGCATGATTTATGTCAGCCGCAAGTCGTTTATACAGAGTATCAATGATTAATGTTGATTTACCTGAACCCGATACACCAGTTACGCAGACAAAGTTACCTAATGGAATTTGAACCGAAACATCTTTTAAGTTATGTGCTGTTGCTCCAATTACGTGGAACTGTTTTTCCGGATCGTTTGTGCGGTGATGTACAAATGGATGGACGTTTTTTCTCCGCGACATGTAATCCCCTGTCACCGACTTAGGTTGTTCCATAACTTGCTGCGGTGTACCTTCTGCAATTATTGCTCCACCGTGAACACCAGCTCCTGGACCAAAATCTACCAACCAATCCGAAGAGATCATCGTATCAAGATCATGTTCAACAATTAAGACGGTATTTCCAAGATCGCGTAAGTTATGCAGCGTTTCTAATAGGCGATGATGATCACGAGGATGCAAGCCGATAGATGGTTCATCAAGCACGTACAGTACTCCCGATAGCCCCGAACCAATTTGAGAAGCTAACCGAATGCGTTGTGACTCTCCACCCGAAAGGGTTGCGGAGCTACGGTGAATGGTTAAATAATTTAATCCAACGTCATTCAGAAACTTCACCCGTGCAACTAACTCTTTCATGATTGGTTGGGCTATCTGTTTATCTCGATTAGACAATAGGGTTTGAGATTTGGTGATGTTCTCAAACCAACCGGTCAATTCGATCATACTTTTTCGCGAAACTTCGGCGATATTTTCATCGGCTACGGTCACGGATAATGCTTCCGGTTTAAGTCGGTTGCCTTTACATTCAGGACATTCTTTATAAGACATATATTTTTCAATATCAGATCGTACTGAATCACTCTCGGTTTCTTCATAGCGACGCTCTAAATAAGGAAAAATACCATTAGCTAAAATATCTTCACGTGCTTTTTCTGGAATATCCTTTATTTTTTCATCAAAAGTAAAACCATACTGTTTTGATAATCTATCCAAAAATCGACGCGGATATGAATCAAACTCTACCTGGCGAGACCATGGAAAAATTCCGCCCTCATTGATCGTGAGGTTTTCATTAAATACCCGCTCAGGAGCAACCTCTAATTTGGCGCCAATTCCGTCGCATACTGGACATGCGCCGTGAGGATTATTGAAAGAAAAGTTGCGAGGTTCGATTTCGGGTAAGCTAATATTACATTCAGGACAAGCAAAATTTTCGGAATATAAATGATCAACTAATTTAGTCGGTTTTTCAGGAAAATTAAACGATTCATCCAGAACCTCACTAATTATGACTGAACCATTACTCAATTTGAGCGCTTTTTCGAGTGAATCACTCAAACGAGATCGTTCGGTCTCGGGAGAGATTACGGTCCGATCAACAATGACTTCGATAGTATGGCGATTCGTTTTTATGAGCGTTATATCGTCTTCGTCTAAGTTAAAGATATGATTATCGATTCGGGCTCTTGTGTATCCTCGTTTAATCAAATCTTCGAATAATGCCGAGTATTCACCCTTTCGATCCTTAATAAGTGGAGCCAAAATTAAAATGCGACCGCCTTTACCTTGTTTTGATTGTGGACTATGTTTTTGAATGATGGCGTCAATCATTTGATTAATGGTTTGCGCCTGGATTTCTCGGCCACAGTTGGGGCAATGCGGATGACCAACCCGGGCAAATAATAACCGTAGATAATCATAAATTTCGGTAATTGTGCCTACTGTCGAACGTGGGTTTTGCGATACCGTTTTTTGATCGATCGAGATGGCTGGACTTAGACCATCAATTTGGTCGACATCGGGTTTTTCGAGCATTCCTAGGAATTGGCGAGCGTATGCGGAAAGTGATTCAACATATCGGCGTTGTCCTTCGGCATAGATGGTGTCGAATGCCAGCGAACTTTTTCCACTACCAGAAAGTCCGGTAAATACGACTAATTTATTCTTAGGTATATCTAAATTAACGTTTTTTAAGTTGTGTTCTCGTGCGCCGCGCACTTTTATTTCATTCATATGCGTATTATATGGTAAATACATACCTGATTGTAGGTAGACGTGTGTATGTTAAGGGCAAACACAGTATGTCGTGTTTGCCCTATTTATTAGTCGATCCATTCGCTATCGATATAGTACAGTAGTACCGCAACACTTCGGGCCTCGCGCTGAGTCCCACCGATAGCCTCGACAACGATTTCGTTATCGGACCCAATTTTTTGGGCTTTATGTAATTCCCAAACATCTAATATTCCTTGGGTGATCGTTTTTTCATAACGCCATACCCCGGGAATCCGTGAGCCAGTCGGATCTTCGATTAACATAACAAGATCCGTTACCCTAACATATTTATTTAGGGTATCAACAATCCAGCCAGCGACAATCGGAAGAGATCTCTCCCAACCGGCTCGCGTCCGAGGTACCATCCTTCCACAGTGCATCTCCATTGCCTGCGAAAGGTAGCGCCGAGCTTCGTAGTCATTGTATGTCGGCGCTGCTATTCCTAGTTTGCCTGCTAACCAAGCCTGAAAACGGCCGGTTATCAGTTCTCCATACGCTTTGGTGATCTGCTCGAAAGTTAACTTTGGGCCATCTGCCGAAGCGTTTTTCGGATCAAATTGATCCAGCCATAGTTGGACACCCACGGCCCAGAATCGATCGCCTCGCAGCGATTGGCTTGGATCCGGGCCAGTCATGACGTTCACCATGGAACGCCTCCTTCCAGTACCTGTTTTTACCCCTCCTTGAGATAAGAAGGCCGTATTATGGGCTTATAATTATAGATCACGAAATGAATAGAGTCAACGTAAATAGTCTGGTCTTGATCCTTTATTCAGCTTGTCGATACGATCACGGAGCATTGCGGCGCGTTCAAACTCTAAATTTTGGGCTGCCTTTTTCATTTCTTGTTGAAGGGCCTCGATTAACGCGTCTTTATCTCCTCTGAAGGTATCTTTGTCGTTTAATATTGGCTCTTTGCGGTAATTTTTAACTTCGTTTTTGTTTGTCCGCTCAATTAGTTTTTCTCTAATTGGCTTATCGATCGACGTCGGTGTTATGTTATGTAATTCGTTGTATTCTTGTTGAAGCTTTCGACGGCGATTTACTTCATCCATCGCCTTTTGCATGCTCTTCGTTATGGTATCGGCATAGAGAATTACTTTTCCTTCAATATGGCGGGCGGCTCGTCCCATAGTTTGAATGAGTGAACTTTCTGAGCGTAGAAATCCTTCTTTATCAGCATCAAGAATCGCAACTAATGAAACTTCGGGTAGATCTAAACCTTCACGCAGTAAATTGATTCCAACAACAACATCATAGGTCCCTTTACGAAGGTCATCGAGGATATCGGTCCTTTCTAATGTGTCGATATCGGCATGAAGATATTGCACGCTTATTTCCTGTTCTTTTAGATAATTTGATAAATCTTCGGCCATTCTTTTTGTTAGTGTGGTGATCAATACACGCTCTTTACGTTTTATACGTACGCGGATTTCACTTAAAAGATTCTGGATTTGGTCGCGGCTTCCCCGGACTTGTATTTCAGGATCGGTTATACCAGTTGGACGAATTAACTGCTCCACAATACCGGTCTTTGGATATACACTCATTGCCGGTCGAGACTTAATTCGTTGGAATTCTTGCACGGACTGATTCGTTTCCCATGGATTAGGAGTCGCACTCGTATAGAGTATTTGATTACTTTTACCCAGGAATTCTTCAAATCGCAGTGGTCGGTTATCAAGCGCACTGGGTAAACGAAATCCAAAATCAATCAAGGTTTCTTTTCTTGCTCGATCGCCGTTAAACATTCCATTAATTTGCGGGATCGTGATATGCGACTCATCAATAACGGTTAAATAATCTTCAGGGAAAAAATCCAAAAGAGAATAAGGCGGATCACCGGGCTTTCGCCCATCAAAATACCGTGAGTAGTTTTCAATTCCTTTACAGTAGCCTAATTCTTCTAGAAGTTCTAAATCATAATTTGTTTTTTGGCTTAATCGATATGATTCCATGACCTTGCCTTGTTGATTCAGTTCTTCTATTTGTTGGGCCAAATCCTCACGTATTTGCTTGATCGCCTGTGGCCGTTGATCTTTATTTGTTACATAGTGTTTGGCTGGATACAAAGTGAATGAGCCATGGAGCTTCATTTCGCTCATTTTTTGAATTTCTTCTGGTGTGTATTCTCGGGAGAAGGTTCCTTTTTCGGCTCTGAGTACTGTC
This sequence comes from candidate division WWE3 bacterium, assembly GCA_013335095.1. Taxonomy (GTDB): domain Bacteria; phylum Patescibacteriota; class 4484-211; order 4484-211; genus JAAXWF01. Next base: position 58,526 of record JAAXWF010000002.1, on the reverse strand, counting down.
TCTTCGGTTAGCGTTTTACCGGTAATTGGATCAAAAAATCGAATCGAACTGAGAATATTATCTAAAATCTCGATTCTTACGGCAAAATCCATATAAGCTGGGTATATATCGACAATGTCACCGCTTACGCGAAACGTTCCACGCTTAAATTCAAAATCTGATCGAACGTAGAACAGTTGTGTCAATCGAATTAATAAATCGTTATAGCGAATAGGCATGCCGATCATTAATCGTAGATTAGATTCTTTGTATTCAACCGGTGATCCTAGGTTATAGATACAACTCACACTCGCCACAACTATTACGTCATTTCGGGTAAGCAGTGATGTTGTTGCTGCAAGCCGAAGCTTATCGATATCTTCGTTAATTGCGGCATCCTTTTCGATATACGTATCGGTCTGGGGAAGGTATGCCTCAGGCTGATAATAATCGTAATAAGAGACAAAATATTCAACTGCATTATCAGGAAAGAACTCTTTGTACTCCTGATACAGTTGGGCTGCCAAGGTCTTATTGTGGGAGATGATTAATGTTGGGCGATTTAAATTTGCGATCACATTTGCTACTGAGAACGTTTTTCCTGAGCCCGTTACCCCAAGTAATAATTGATGTTTCATACCATCTGCACCACCGGCGGTGAGTTGTTCTATTGCCTTCGGTTGATCGCCGGTTGGTCGATAATTAGATTTTAATTTGAATGTATTCATTTATGCATTATATCGCGAAAAAAAGGACAAGTTAAAGCTGACATTTGTCTACTTGAAGAAAAGATATCGGGAAGGTGAGGAAATAATCCTCTCCTTCCCGGATTTGTTAACTGCGAACCTGGGGTCTATCCAGTCGACTCTGGCAGGCGGTGCATAATATCGCCGGTGGATGAACCATTCGGCGTTCCATTATGTCCTGTCCACAGGCATCGGTTGTGCCGTTTTGTCCGGGACAGCTGTTTAGCAGGGCCAACTGACCGACTTCATGGAGCCGGGTTAAATGATTGATCGCGGCTGAGGTCGCGGTGAGCTGGTCGCGGTACACGGCGATGATACCGTTGTTCACGGCCGCCTGATGTGCGATCTGCTCCAAATCAGACTGTGCCCAACTTTCTCCTTCGGGGCGAACGTACACGTCCACTCCCATGGATCTTAGCTCGAGTGCCAAGAGGCGCTCCATTCGATAGAGCCGGGAGAGATATACTCCCAACTGATGGATTGGCCTCATTGATGGAATATGTCCGCCTAATTCGGCGAACTCTTCAATATCGATGTACTCGATAATTGAACTCCCTCGATAAGGTCTGATTACCTGCAAAAACACCAGTCCAGCAATTTCAGGATGCGGCTGAAATAATCCCGGTGGTGTTTTGAGTCCAAGTGTTGCCATCCATTCATGGTGGCACCTCCATCGCGGCGGCGTAGGTGGAACTGCGTTTGCCTGCGTTAATGATTGACCAATCATGGTCAACCTCCTTGCGCTAGACTGCCCGGCCCGAGGGCTAAATTTAAGGGGCGTGGTTGATCGGCGTCTTAAGCGATCTCGAAAAATTCTTACAATCTTACGACATCGTTTAAACGTTAATTATATAAAAAAGGCCACTGGTTTCCCAGTGGCCGGTTTGATGTATGACCTTAGTATTTTACGCAGTCGCCTGCGTGGTTGCCGCCCGTGGTGTCCGGGCGTGCATCAATACCTCATCATACTCCAACTTTCGTTCCTGATCTTTCAGGAGGGCATAAGCCAACTCGATCGTTGGCCACGGCTCCCTTAGGATCATTGCCGCCACGACTGAATCAGGCACCTCTCGGTCGAGGTTAAAATACAGTCGCGCTCGTGCTATCTGGTCTTCGTTCACCCCGTCCTGTGTTTGCTCGGGGGCGAAGAAGGCCATCAGCAGCGACCATCGTCTACCGATCTCGGTGATTGAGATCTCATCTGGCTTCGCTTCCTCTTCCGAGGTGAAGCCCAGGACGTGGTAGTACGACAGTTTATCTCTCAAGGCCGAGAATAAGGTGAGCACCGCATCGGGTGACTCATCTTTCGCCAATGAGGCGAAGTCGTAGCAGCGCGAATGCCACTCGACGATTCTCTGCTCTGCCCATTGACCGGCAATCCGCTCCAACGCTGCCTGCCTGGTGAACTCTCCATGAGTCCATTCTGCTGGCAAAGCGTTCATTGCTCGGTAGGCAACCGCCCATAACGAATCTCGTAAGGCGGTTAACGCGATCTCTTCAAGCAAGTCGTTGCGATTGAACCTTCCAGCCCAATCTGCAGGCATTGCCTGAATTGCCCTAAAGGCATTGGTCCAGTCTCCCTGGATTATTGCCCTGGCCGCGCGTTGGCCATGCTTGTCGTCGTTGATCAGGCCCTGGCTCATCTGAGTACGCACCTGGTCAAACCAGGAATTGTCCTCTTCGGTCGCCATAACCTGCCAATCAGCTAACAGCTCATGGTAGAGCTGCCGAGCACTCGACCACTGGCGCTGAGCGATAGCCTCGCGCATTTCGCCCATTTTTTGTCTCCAGGGTTCCCTTTGCTCATTAATCCGGACCAGCCGATTATGAACATGAAGGGCATACCTTCGGACGATCACGAGCGAGACCAGCACCGCGAGTAGAGCTCCAATTACCACATAGTAGATTGGATTGGTTGAAGCTCTCTTACCAGTTTCCCGGTTCTGATCGATCTGTCGCCATTCACGTCCCCAGCCATACCCCCAGAGGGGCATTGTCGGAGCTTCCTTACTGTATGGCGCGACACCGATCAGGTTACCCTCCTCCCGTGAGAATCCCCACAGGTGCCAGGGACTTACGCTCCGTAACTCCCAGCGATTAGGCTGGAGAGGCACTAAGGCGAAGCCTGACCAATTATGCCCTCTGTTGTCGGTCATGGTGATGACGATGTTTCGATCGTACACCTTGGTGTATGAGATCGGGAACGTCACCGGTCCAAGCACCAACAACTGATTCGGTGCGATCTGATAATCGACGCCAGTTAAGGCAATCGACTTGATCCCCGACAGATCAAACGCCGTAATAACGAGCTCGAAGCTGCTTTGATCCAGCAGCTTGGCAGTTATTTCGGCCTTCGGCGGCGCCCGGTCGACGATTAGGTCGGCGGTCGCCCTTCCGGTTTGTCGGCAAGCGCCCCAATCGTACTGGAACTTCCCTTCGGGGGCGAAGTATTCCTTCGTTACCTCGAGGAACGCCCAGTAATGTCCATCGGGAATGTTTGTCAGATTCATCACCTGACTAAAGCTCCCGGTGACAGAAAACGGCGGGGTCGCCCAAATCTCGGTATTAACAGGTCCGAATGACACGGTGCCTGTTAATCCATCCGGAACGGTCGTGACCAGCTGAGCAGACTGCTCCATCATGTCACGAACTTCGATCTTAACGACTGGCGCCTTTTGCTGTTGGCACCACTCGTCGAATAGCCGCTGATCGCGGACCCTCGGGTCTTCGCCACAAGCACACAACATGGCGAGCAGGGCGATTCCTAGATATGCCAGGCGAATGTCCACTGGCTCCTCCTTAGATAAAAAAAAAGGGAGAGAGTCGCCTCTCTCCCATCCAATATATGTCAGTTGGCCGAGACGTCGTCTCGGTCCCTGACGGCGAACACCGCGGTCTGCTCGACTCTGTTGTTCGGCGGGGTCTTAACCCACGCCGCCCGCCTGTCCAAGTTGTACTTGAACAGAGGGCCATTCACATGGGTGTCCCCAACCCTAGCCACATCGAGCATCCACATCGTGTGACCGATGGGATCCTCAGCCGTGGAGCCAATTCTGAGGGCGGACGGATCGTAGTGGCAGTAACGCCCTAGACCGTCCTGGTGAGACATGAAGTGGCTGGCGTTCAGGTCCTTGCCTGGCGCCGAGACAACTTCAGTCGACACCCCCCAGAACCAATGGATCGATGCGCGGCAGATATAGACGGTGACATTGTCGTCCGTCGTGATCATCCGCACTTCCCGGAGGTGAATCCGGGTATAGACCACAAGGAGCAACAGCAGGATCACTGCCGACAGCGGTACCAGGATGACCATTGAGATCAGCCACAGCACCCCGAAGGGGATGATACCCCATCCGGTGTTTAGCGCGATCCAGCCCAGTGCCCTAGAGATTCCGAGGATTCCGCCTTGCAGCGGCATTCCCTCTTTTTCCCTTGAGCCCCAGATCGCCGGAAAGCAGCGCTGTTTGTACAGGTCCCACCACCCCGGCCAGTACGGCCGTTCGTAGTAGTAGACCTCTCCCGGCCGGACGTCGCGTCCCCGTTTGGGTACCCAGGTCAGCGAGATGATCCAGTTCGCCGACCACATCATCATGAAGACAGTGATTAGTACGGCGGGGCCGTACCACCACTCGCCGATCGCCATTAGGCCGATGATGATGAGAATCACGAGCAAGATGACGGGCATGACCCATCCAGACGTGGTCTGGAAGTAAGTCCGGGTCTTCGTCATCTTTTCGCTGACTGCCTCGGTTGTGTCTGGCCAGCGGTCTTCGACGATCGTGAAGATCGTTTTAAGGCCGACTAATGCCGGTAGCCACCCCATCACGATGCCCATGAGCAATCCGGGGATCTCCTCCCCGTCCTGCCAGTAGGTGTACATCGCGATGATCATCCCTATCCAGATCGCAACCCGCACATACGACCCGACACTCGGCCGGAGAAATACGTGCTGGGCGATCAGGATGGTGGGCCAGAGCAGGACGATGAGGCCAAATAGCGGCCCCTCCCCTCCTGCGCCGTTGATCCAGGCCAACAGACCGACAATCCACAGGATCGCCAGGCTTGCGTAGCCAGCAATCCGTAGGCCGGGTCCCACCCTCTCTCGGAACAGTCCGAAACGCTGAGTCATATGACCCTCCGGTGTGAACTCCATCCCTGGTTAAACCAGGGCAACCCACATGGGTCAGTTGTAACCACCAACGATGATGATGACAACCGACCCATGTGAGTCAATATTCTTAATGTGCGACATTATGAACTAAAAGAATCCGTTAGAAAACAGATTTTTTAAATCCACAATATTAAAATAGTAACCTGTCGCAGCGTTTGCTGCTGCGACAGGTGTTTCTTACCGTTTGCCCTTGACGTCAGCCAATTCGTCTGCTGCTTGTATCAGCTGGCGGCCTATCTGCTTAAGATCATTTAGGCTGATCTTTTCAGCTTGTGCCAATTTAGCCAGCGTTTGTTTGCATGTCGCCAAGAGTAAAGTCGGATCCCGATCAAATAGAACTGCGATCGTCGCGTTAAACGCGATTTTGACCGTGTTCCGTGCTGATCGGTCCCATTGACCGTCTTCGTCGACGCACATGCCAGCCAGTTCGGCTGCTGATGCGTCAAAGTCTTCCGGGTCAATTGCCGACCACACCTGCCCGGGATCCTCGATCCCTCGGGCGAGTGCGACGATGCGTCGGTTCTGCTCCTCCATCTTTGCCTCCGGATCAAGCCAGCGGCGGAGGTACGCAATTTTTCGACGCATCACGTCCGCCGTATAGCCGAAGAACGGCGCGAGTTCTTCGTGCATCCTGCGCGTGGAGCTTTCCGCTTCTTTTTTCCCGCGGTTATCCCCAGCCTGGTACATAACAACGGCGGGGTAGAGCTCCTGAGTCGCAAGGCCGCGACTCATCATGACATCCGTATTGCCTGCCCCTTTGAGCTGTTCGGCAATGATGTCATCGGCTTTATTCCCCGTCTCGATGAGTACTGTGGCGATGCACGTCGCCGATCCCATCCCTTTTTCAGGAGGATAGAGACCGTGCATGCCATACACTCGTCGAACCTGGTCGAAGGCCTCTTTGGAAAGACCACCCGAAAGTGATCCACCCGTTGATTGGACGACCATGTTAAAGAACATGCCCAACCGAGTCAACGAATCCACGAAGCAAATCACGTGAATTCCGGACTCGATTTGCCGCTTCACCCATTCTACGTACAATTCCACCAGCCTCAGCTTGAACTGCGGCGAGCGATCGTACGGAGCCGGGAAGACTGTGTCAACGAAAGGGAACCGAGTTTCCTCGGGCCGTTCATCGACACCTAAAAAGGCCATACGGTACTTCGAACGTTCGCCCCACGGCAGCGACATGATCCAGAGCAGGATGCCCTGGGCCAGCGCTGTCAGAAAGGTCGTCTTACCGACCTTCGGAGGCGCGAACAGGCTCATGCGGCTTCCGTAGAAGATCGCCGCAATGAGATCGAGTACCCGCCCGATTAAGCCTGACCGATAGGTCGGAATCCACCCTGAGGGGAACTCCTGCACCTCTCGGTCAACTCGTGCCCGAGCGTGACCCATCACTGGGGTGTTGGGAATACCCATGACTTTACCTTTGGCTGGATCGATGGATAGGATTGGATCCTGCTCCGCCAGCCTCGGGTCCCGACAGACCTTGACGAAAACCTCATCCCCTGGTCGCAGTCCATACCGTTGGATTACCTCCGCTGGTATGTTTGCGACTCTAACCATATCTTTGGTCTGCGGGTGCTCGACCAGCTGTACCGCGTACCAAATAGCACTTTCTGGCCGAGCAGGCCATTCGCCGAGGGGTTTGCGTGTGATGACCTGGGGCGATGCTTCGCTCCAGGCCACGTACGCCATCTCGAGTCCCTTGGGGATCTTTGGTCCTGTTTTAAGGCCGAGGCCGTCATTGGGGCTCATTGTCAGCCCCCTTTAGTAGCTGATGACGGTATAGCCTGGGTCCGGACCAGCGGGCTCAGCTGGAGTCTCGACCTGCTCGACGATAACCTGCCGTTGCGGGGCATAGAGCTCCCCCTTAAACGACATGGCTACCGACGAAAGGATCGCTCCTCCGAAGCTTGTGCCGTACCAGGTGCGCCATGACGCGCGCACTGGCGGCACCACCCATGCGACCACCGCGGTCAGCGCCGTTGGCACTAACGCGATGGTTAGAATGGTAACCACGAATCCGACGCGGGCGGTGTATTCCGACCCGCTCCCAACGAGCAGCACCAAGGCCAGCGTTGCGGCCATGAATGCTGCTGCGACTGTTGAGGCCAGTCGCAACCTGTTAACCCGTGTCATAGACACCTCCCGATAAAGACTTCCACAAGCCGTAAAACGGCTTCACCCAAAGGGGCTATTAAAAACAATTAATGAATGAGCATATTACTTGTCATTAATAGTCCCTCTGAGTGTGGTATTTATCTTTGTAAATGTGCGTTTTATTACATAATTCTTATACACCAATTATGAAAAAAACCAAACTGTCTTAAATTTGGTTTTGTGTATATGGCCGCACCGACCCTACATAGATTGTTTGGTCTGTCGACCTTATCACTCTTTACGATTCTGGATCATAAAGACTGACAAGGTCAATAATTTAATTGAGTGGTCCAAAGGCCACCACTCAAGGTGGCCTTTGGACTGTTGCTAACGGACGAACACGAACCTAATCCCCTGCTTAATTACCGCCCAGCAGGGCGGCCAGGGCGGACGAAGCCGGCTGCTTTGCGGGAGCCGGCGGCTCTGCGGGCGCAACCGCAGGCTTGACCGCGGCGGGAGCCGGACTGACTGAGTCGGGCCGCTTGAGGCCGTACTTCGTCAGCAGCTCCTCCGGCAGATCGGCCAGCAGGGCAGTCGGGACGAGGGTACGCCCCTTCTTCTCCAGCAGGGCCAGAGTCGTCGCAACCTGTGACTGTGTCGGCATTGCGAACTGCGCTGCCTTCACGTAACCACGTGCGGCCTCGATATCAGCGGCGGTGATCAACAGATCCCCCTCGCCGATGCTGGGAGTGCTGCTGTCTGCCGTGTTGCTCACTTCGAGCAGGTCGGTACGACCTGCTGCCTTGATCAACGTGACCATCTGCTGTAGCACGCGGTCCTTGATCTCCTCGGCTCGGCTCGGATCAGCCGGAACACCCAGGTATCCCTGAGCGTCGAGCTTCTCCAGAAGCATCGTAGCATCGTTATCGGGATTCATCAGAATCGCCTCGATCTCGAGGGGATTCAGAGTGAATACCAGCTCGAAGTAGTTCCCCGCTGGTTCCCCCAGGAGATCTGAATGGGGGCGAATACGCCCCTTCTTGTAGATCGCCAGGGCGAAACTCACCTGGTCGGGCCGAATCTCCGGCCCCTTCTTGCGCCGGGCGATGCTCAGAGCCCTCTCCGCCGTCGGCGGAATGGTCTTACGCATCGAGACGGACCACATCGGCGCGGCCCAGAGGATCTCCCCCTGACGCCGGCTCATTTGGGTGTTCTTGTCGCCAGGCCTGCGAGGCGCTGTGTTGACTACCCAGATGAATGCCGCCGGCCACGGAAGGTTCTCCGGGGTCCGGTATTCGTACCGGGGATCCTCCCTCCATGGCGTTAGGCCCTCGACACTGGGCGGAATCACCGCCCCCAACTGCTCAGGGCGTGCGCGACGTGTACGAACAGTCTCTTCGCGAGTATCTTCGCGATGCAGAATGTCAACCATCTGGACACCTCCTGGGGTATTCAACCCCTCCTATCAGTGTGGCTTTACAAACCACTCCAAATCGAGCTTCCATGGGCAAAATGCCCAGCTCTCATTAGAGGGCAAAGTGAATATCGAATAAATCCATATCCATTCTGCCCCCTGATGATTTGTATTAGGTGCAAATATAGTATGTTGTTTTATACTATAAGACAAACATTATTCTACATAAACATTACGTATGTGTCAATGCTATATAACTTAAACTCCTTTGTTTTTAAGGATAAATCGCTTACATTACAGATTTGCGAGCCGCAGACATTTTTAGGAACAAGTAATACCCAAAACCAATCGCTAGAATTATCGCAACGACCTTTTCGATCGTACTTATGTACGGTTCAATTATATGATAATTTTCTCCTAATGCAAAACCTATATAAACCAGAAAAGTAGACCATAAGCCAGATCCAATTGCGGTCAGAACGCTAAATTTCCAAAATGGCAACTTAACGTATCCGGCCGGAATAGAGATAAAGCTTCTTACAAGCGGTATAACGCGGCAAATAAGTACAGCCCACATTCCATATTTGCTAAACCATTCTTCGGCTCTTTTTACGTCATCTTCGGATAGAAAAAAATACTTTCCCCACTTGATAATAAACTGTTTGATATGATCAGCTCCAAGTATATAGCCGACATAGTAGAAAACATAAGCACCGATAAGACTGCCCAAGGTTGCAGCAACAACTACAAGCGTAAATGAAAACTTTCCTTGACTAACTAATATTCCAGCAAAAGGTATGATTGCTTCACTCGGAATTGGCGTAAAAACATTTTCAAGTAATGAAATACTAAAAATTCCCCAATATCCCCCAAGTGAAATTATGTGTAATCCCCATGTCGTAATAGATTCAAGAATAGAAGACAGCATGAAGAGATATCCTAAGATTCAAAATAAACAGCGACATCCATCAAATGGTTATATTTAGCCACTCGTTCCCCGCCAAACGGTGCACCAGCCTTAAGAAACTTTGCTCCGATTCCCACTGCGAGATCGACAATAAATGTATCCGACGTTTCACCCGATCGATGTGCTGCATACAGTGCCATGCCAGCATCTTTGGCCACTTTGGCAAATTGTAATGTTTCGGTTAATGTACCAGCTTGATTGGGTTTAACCATTACTGAATCGATGGCTTCAGATTTTATTGCTGTATAAAGTCTTTTTAACTGGGTTGCAGTTAAATCATCGCCTGTGACGAATAAATCCGGATAGGTCTTATGCATTTTGGTGAATTTATCCCAGTCATCTTCTTTATAAGGATCTTCAACGGTCAATACAGGGTACATTGAGAAAACCCGCGAATAAAATTCAGCCGGAATTTCGGCTCCCGCAATATCGAATCCATATACTACTCGATTGTTTCGATCGTAGCCTGATTTTTTAACCGCTTGTGAAATTATCTCCATAGCCTGCATTGGGTCAGCTATTCTTGGAGGAGCGAGGGCGCCTTCATCGCCTAATTCTCCACTATTAAAAGTGTCGCGGCATAGCTTCTTTAGTGTATTAAGTATCTCTACACCTGCTCGAATTTTATCCGCCATTTTATCGACTCCTACCGGAAATACTAAGAATTCTTGTATGGTTAAATCAGTACTGCTGGCATGACTTCCCCCATTGATAAGAGAAAATCCCGGAATCGGTAGCTGAGGCTTAATTGCATCTCCCGTTAAATTAATATCTTCATCGTATTGGTTTTTTGCCTTGGTCTTAATAAATAATTCGTTTATATATGAATAGAAGGGCTTATCTTTTACTTTCGCTGCTGCCCGAGCGACAACAACCGAGACTGCCAATGTAACATTACTGCCTAAATGTGCTTTATTAGGTGTGCCATCGAGTTCTAATAATATTTGATCAACTTTAGATTGTTCGGTGGGATCAAGTCGTTTTATTCGCGGTGCAATAATATTATTAATTGATTCAACCGCATGCTCGACACTTCTGCCAAAATATTTAGCAAAATCTTTGTCGTATAACTCTATCGCTTCATAAGATGATTTTGTCCTACCACTGGGAACTGAAGCGCGCAGTTCTTCTCCGCTGGATAATTTCAGAATAGTTTCGACGGTCGGCTCTCCTTGGCCGTTTAGTATTTGACGAGCTACAATTGAATCAATCAGTACCATGTAGTCATTGTATAAGCATGGATCAAAAATGAAAAGCCCAAGATGACAAGACTATTTCAAATCACCATGTTAATATGAAAAAGATGGGAATTATCAATTCATTATTTAGCAGTAACTCATCAAAAAATAAAAAAAATTCATCAGTAATTGGAAGAATTAACGAACTTGAAGAATCACTCAACAGATTTCGTTTACTTTTAACGCATCTTTCGACTCCTGTATTTGCGGTCGAACCAAACGGATCGATCTTTTTTTACAGTGAAGGTGCATCTACTTTTTTAGGATTGCCTGCAGAACAAGTCTTAGGCCGTTTATTCTCTATCGTTTTACCACTTGAACCTAAAGACCAAATTAAAAATACATTTCTTCAATTTATCGAGAGACGTGAAATTTATAAGCTCGAAGTAACATTGAAGGATAAACCCGTACAGCTAGTTTTAAATCCAATTCTTGAACCTGAAACTCAACGATTTTTAGGTGGGCTGGTGGAAATGAATGATCTAACCCAGGAGAAAAAGCTTCAGCAAAAGCAGGTCGACTTCGTATCGTTTGTAAGTCATGAGTTGAGAACTCCGATTTCGATTATAAAAGGATATTTAGACGTAGTGATTAAAGAAGCTACGTATATGCAACCTGAACATTTGGAATTTATTCAACGGGCATATATCAGTAATCAACGACAAGAACAGACCGTCGAGAAGCTTCTTGATATGAGCCAAATTGAAACCGGAAATGTAACCGTCAATGTTCAAAAGTTGAACTTGGATTATATTGTTCGCGAGGTCCAACGAACATGGGAAGAACGAGCTGCTAAAAAGGGACTTCAACTTTTATTTGTGATGCCTCGATTCCCTATACCACCTATTCGTGGCGATGAAGATCTTGTGCGTAGTGTATTCGATAACTTAATTGAGAACGCGATTAAGTACACCGAAAGAGGTTCTATTACTGTTCAGATGTGGTTTGACGAAGGATACGTTACCATTTCAGTAAAAGATACCGGTCCCGGAATTTCGCAGGAACTCCAGTCTCAATTGTTTGCTAAATTTTTACGTGGTGAGAGAAGTTTGACTGAAACAACACAAGGTGCTGGTTTAGGACTGTATCTATCAAAACAGTTTATTCAATTAATGGGTGGACAGATGTCACTTATTTCAGAGGTTGGAAAAGGATCAGAATTTAGATTTAGCTTGCCGGCGTTTGTTGAGAATCATTAAGAAAGTTTTTAACTTCATCAATGATCTGTGACGGTGTATATGCTGCTTTAATTAAGTAACTTGCTGCGCCTAAGTCAAATCCCTCTTTAATAACACTCTCTTGACCTAGATTTGTCAGCAGTATGACCGGAATATTTTGTGTTTCAGATTTACTCTTTAACGTTCTCAAAAGATCTAAGCCATTAAGTTTTGGCAACATGATATCGAGTAAAATAAGATCAGGCTTTTCTTGACTGGCTAAGACCAAACCTGTTGGGCCATCCTCAGCGCTACTCACAGAATATCCTTCTTTATTAAATTGTCGTTCGTACAATTCGCGAATGAAAAAATCGTCTTCAATTATCAATATTTTTTTTCCTTGATTTGCCATAATGCAACAAAATTATTCTAAACTATTTATTCTAAAAAACCAAGCAGATATTTACCTGCAAAAAATTAATTAAGCAGAAAATTTACGCATCCGTACCTTCTCAAATTCTGCTTGAGCAACTAAATCTCTTGTTTGTTCAATAACATCCGGTGATACACTAATTGACGATGCTCCCCACTCTACGAGTTTTGTAACTAACTCTGGATATTCGCTTGGTGCTTGCCCACAGATGCCTGATGTTATTCCATGAGCTTGGCATACTTTGATTATGTGTTCTAAGGCCCACATTACTGCTGGATTCTGCTCATTAAAAATATTGGCGATTTTGGCATTGTCTCGATCAACACCTAAAATTAACTGAGTTAGGTCATTACTACCAATTGATACCCCATCAATACCGACACCAATAAATCGTTCTAGCATTAATACCGTAGACGGAACCTCAACCATAATCAATAATTTAAATGTTCCGGTACGGTACAATCCCATTGTCGCCATAATCTTCTTGGCCTCTCGTAATTCTTCTGGTGTGCGAACAAACGGTAACATAACCCAAATATTCTGGTGATAGCGTCGAACTCTTTTTATCGCCTCTAACTCCATCTTAAATACTTCTGGATCAGCTAAATAGCGTGAGACTCCGCGGAAGCCAATCATAGGATTTTCTTCCTCAGATTCATATTTTTCTCCACCTTTTAGTCCTCGGTATTCATTTGTGCGAAAATCGGTGGCTCGATAAATGACCGGACGTGGATCAAATGCTTTAGCGAATTTCATGATACCGTCAAATAGTTCATCGACAAATTCATCTCGGCGACCTTTTTCAAGCATATAGCGTGGATGTTGTCCAATATTCGCAATCATAAATTCCGCACGGAGTAAACCGACTCCATCAACATTTCGCTTCGCAATGTCTTCAGCTAATTGTGGTTCACCTAAATTACAATAAATCTTAGTTGCGGTCTTTTTGAGCATCTCTTGTAGATTTGGTGCAACGATAGCACCAGCAGCTTGTCCAGTAGATAGGTCTACTTTTCCACTATAAATTTTTCCTTGTTTACCATCTACCGTAATAATTTCGCCCTTCTTTAGCGTCTTTGTTGCCAGATCTGTACCGACCACTGCCGGAATACCTAATTCTCGACTTACGATTGCTGCATGTGATGTTCTACCGCCTAAATTAGTTACAACAGCAACCGCCTTCCTCATTGCTGGTACAAAGTCTGGAGTAGTCATTCCGGTAACGAGAATGTCACCTTTCTTAACTTTATCGATTTCGGTTGAATCCTTAATAATACATACAGGTCCTGTTGCAATTCCTGGACTTGCTCCTAAACCTTGTAATAATACGGGTTGATTTAATGTTGGCGCAGCTGAGGATTGTGGAACAGATGCGACTGTTGTTGTAGGCTTTACATCATCTTGTACAGTTAATGTTGTAATCGGTCGTGTTTGAACGACATACACGCGATTTTTTTCGATAGCCCATTCAATATCTTGAGGATGGTTGTAGTGTTTTTCTATATTTGAACCAACTTCAGCTAACTTTAATATGAGACCGTCACTAATTTTTTGTTTTTCACGATAATCTTTAGGCACATCTACCCAAAACAGTTCGCTTTCAGGACGGAATTTTTCTGCATTTTTTGGAATTGTTGTACCTTTTGCGAGCATCTTTGGTTGATCGACAATATGTTTAGAAGTTATCTCTAATGGAGATTTTTTAACCATGTACTGGTCTGGAGTTATTGAACCACTGACAATTGCATCACCAAATCCATACCCACCTTCAATTGATATAACACCGGTATCATTCGAGATCGGATCTGCGGTAAACATTACACCAGATGCTTCACTGTGGACCATTAATTGTACTGGAATAGCTATACCAACTTTGAGATGATCAAACCCTTTTTGTGCACGATAAAATACGGCGCGATCTTCAAATAATGACGACCATGCGATTTGAATTGTTTTTAGAACACTTTCTTTTCCTTTTATGTTCATGTAACTTTCTTGTTGACCCGCAAAGCTTGCTTCAGGAAGATCTTCTGCTGTCGCTGAGGATCTAACCGCAACTAAAGCAGGCTTTCCTTCGGACAACTTTTGATATGCAGCGATAATCGCTTCTTTAATTTCAGGAGATGGGGATGCACTCATTATGAGTTTGCGACAATTACCTGCAGCTGTTGTGAGCGCTTTACTATCATTAACATCAAGATTTTCAAGCACCTTGGCGATTTTTTGTTTGAGACCTGTTTCTTCAATAAAGTGGAAATATGTAGTCGAAGTTACGACAAAGCCATTTGGTACAGGGAATTTGGCTTGGGCCATTTCACCAAGATTGGCACCTTTACCACCGACCAGCGCAACGTCATTTTTACCAACTTCTTCAAACCATCGAATGAACTCTGATTTCTTTTGGGGCATAACTTACTTAAGTTGTACCAAAAGAATTACGCTTAATCAACTACGAATATTTTGTTGATTTACTGCTGACCATTAAGTTTGATAAATAATGCAATCTTTTCTTCGGTCGAAAGATTTTTATCAATTAGTGGTAATATTCGATCCATTTCTGGCTTGGTGTATCCTAATCCGCTTAATGCCGAGATCACCAGATCTGCCTCATGACTTTTTCGATGAAGTAACTTGGGCTTCGTAAGCGATCCGACTTTATCAGAGAGTTCAATAACAAGACGTTGGGCACTTTTAGGGCCAATGCCAGATATTTTTTTAAACGCAGACTCGTCGCCTTCAATGATTGCGTTTTGGATAATGTCTGATGTAGCACTTCCTAGAATACTCAAGGCGGTCTTGGGGCCAATGCCCGATACCGATGTTAAAAGAAGAAATAATTCTCGTTCGCTGTCATCTAAAAAACCAAACAGTCTGATCGATGATTCATTCATTACCGTTACAACCCATAATTGCGCCGGTGATTTTTCTTCAAGGATTTCCAAATCACGCTCGTGGACATTAATTTCATACCCAATACCGCCACTTACGATTATGACGTTTGAAGATGTTTTTTTTTGAATGTCTCCCGAAATAAAGGCAATCATGATTGTTGTGCGAGCTGTATCTTTTGGTAGAACCTTTGCGCCGCTTCTTTATCTTTACGTTTATCCTCTACGATCTGGTTTAGTTTAAGATTGTATGCCATCGTAATCGCTATTGCCAAGGCATCGGCGGCATCATCGGGTTTTGGTATCTGCCGTAATTTAAGTGTATGTTTGACCATCTCTTGAACCTGATGTTTATCGGCATTTCCGTAACCTGTAAGAGCTATTTTAACAGCCGCAGGCGTGAATTCAGTATAAATCAGTGCATGTTGAAATAATGTTAATACAACAACCCCTCTGGCTTCACCTACCGACATTGCTGTTTTGGCGTTTTTTCCGAAAAAAAGCTTTTCTATACCGACATGATCGGGTTGGTGTTGTGAGATTAACTGCTTTAATTCGGTATAAATGATGGATAGACGTTCTGCGAGAGGGGTGTTCGCTTTTGTTTTAATAACTCCGTAATCTACTGGAAATACTCTGTTTTTTTCAACCTCGATAATCCCCCACCCTAGATCTGCCAATCCTGGGTCTATACCAAGGATCTTTTTTCGTCTTGACACAGTTTATCCATGATAATATAAAAAGCCAAGGAAGGCTAGGCTATTTGCTGTACAATGCTTTCTAAAAGGTGGTGATTATCGATGACTGAAATAACAAAAACAATGTTGCTCGCCGATGATGAAGAGGTTGAAGGAGATGCCGATTTTGAAGAGGACACTGACGACGAAGGTGACCTTGATGATGAATGGGATGATGAAGACCTCGAAGACGAAGATTTAGAAGAAGATGATGAGGAAGACGATGATCTGTTTGGTGATGATTTAGATGAAGAGGATTGGGGCGATGCCGATGATGATGAGTAATCTAAGATCGGTAGTATCGTACGTTGATAAAAAAAAGGACCGTTAAGACGGTCCTTTTTTTATGGGATATAGCTTTTCTGTTAGTCTAATCGTTTGTTACTAAGTATCCGTCCTCTCGGGGTCCTTTTAATTAAACCTTTTTGAATTAGGAATGGTTCGACTACATCTTCTACGGTTCCAACGTCTTCGGCCATCGCTGCCGCGATCGTATCAACTCCGACTGGTCCTCCATCAAAAGTATTTTTTAGGCAGTCCAGATATTTTCGGTCTAAATAATCTAGTCCATCATGGTCTACCCCTAATAACTCACAGGCATTTTTAATAATTGGTAGTTCAATAATTCCTTTTCCTTCGACCTCGGCATAGTCTCGGATCCTTTTTAGTAATCTGTTTGCTATGCGAGGCGTTCCGCGTGATCTTCTTGCCACCTCATTAAGGCTTTCTTTGTCTATTGGGATATTTAATACTGATGCAGCTCGTTCAATTATTTGGGTTAATGCTTTTTCATCATAGAAATCAAGTCGGAATAAAGCGCCAAATCTATCGCGAATTGGCCCGCTCATTAGCCCTATACGTGTTGTCGCTCCCACTACGGTGAATTTAGGTAAGTCCAGTCGTAGGGTTCGCGCAGACGGCCCTTTACCGATTACAAGGTCAAGCGCAAAATCCTCCATTGCAGGATATAGTGTTTCTTCTACGACCCTGTTTAGACGATGAATCTCATCGATAAATAATATATCTCCTTCGGTTAAATTCGTTAATATTGATGCTAGATCCCCGGCTCGTTCAATTGCTGGACCTGAAGTTATCTTTACATCGACTCCAAGTTCATACCCAACAATACGGGCAAGAGTTGTTTTTCCCAAACCAGGCGGACCGTAAAGCAATAAGTGATCCATTGCCTCGCGTCTTTTTTTAGCCGCTTCAATTAAAATATTAATGTTTCTTTTTAATTCATCTTGTCCAAAATAATGAGATAGTGAGGTCGGTCTTATTGATGACTCAAGTGTTAATTCTTCAGGACCAATTAGTTCGGGGTCGGTGATATTTTTAGGCATGTCTTCATTATATACATGCTGTATCTAGACGCACGGAAGCTATCCAGCGGCTCTCTCTCCACTATTATTGATCAGTAGCCGTGTCTCTATTATTCTGATATAATATTGTATGCAAATGTCCTCAAAAGAAACAAAAAATCATGTTGTTTTTGACATTTTGACATTATTCCCCACAATGTTTAAAGGTGTTTTTCAGGAGTCTATCTTGAAGCGTGCACAGCAGGATGAACTCATTGAAGTTAATGTTCACAATATTCGAAATTGGGCTGAAGGTAAAAATAGTATCACTGATGATGAGCCATATGGTGGTGGCGTGGGTATGGTAATGAAGCCTGAGCCAATCTTTAAAGCCGTAAAAGAACTAAAAGGAATCTATTCGGATAATCATGATAAAAAAGAAATAACCCATGTCCTCTTAATGACTCCTCAAGGGGTTCGATATAATTACCGGATTACCGAAAAACTTGCCGCGTTAAATCACATTATTATAATTTGCGGACATTACGAAGGCGTTGACCATCGTGTTTTTGAATTTCTCGCTGATGAACGGCTCTCTATTGGTGATTACATCTTAACTGGTGGCGAAATTCCAGCCATGGTAATCGTTGACAGTGTGAGTCGGCATATTGATGGCGTACTTGGTAAGGCCGAATCAAAACAACAGGAATCATTTCAGTTTTCGGATAAAAATTTGTTAAAGTATCCGGTGTATACTCGTCCGGCTGAATATGAAGGGATGCATGTTCCTGAAGTCCTTTTAAGTGGAAATCATCGAGAAATCGAACGGTGGCGCAAAGAATCAGCTGAGAAGCTTACTAAAGAGTACCGGCCGGATTTAGTGCGTTAATAATAACCCCTTTTATTTACTTTCCAGAGACCTCGTAATCGGCGACCATTCGTGACGTAATAATCAGACGATTTAATGGAATTCCAGGTGGGTCGCACGTTTGTAGCGTTAATTGAGGATAATCTGGCTGACGAGTTAATGGATCGGTATTAAAGCCCTTGACCACCTCTTTCTGTTCCACTACGTAGTCATACCTATGGTTGTCTCGGAAAACCACGATCTTATCTCCGATCTCTAGTCGGTGCAGTAACGTGAATGCAGCCGAATATTTTTCAATTTCAAGCGGGTTTAGGGTTGAATGTGAAAATAGATAGGTGTTTCCATCGTTTTGGGAAGGATAACTTGTTCCGGCAGCATGAGCAACTCCAATTTTCAATGCACTGTTGTAATCGTTTTTATTTACAACCGAAACATCCCATACAACAGGTACGTTAACTTCGATTTGATCGATTACGATTGCGTTTGTCGTATTGACCGGTGTTTGTCTAAGTATTGGGGCGATGCGTAGTATTTCGCCAAAATTCGAACGATTGGGATCCATATTTGTTGTATTTTCTATGACTTTTGCTTCGGCTTGTTGGTTTATTTCATAATGTATCTCGGAAAAAAGAATTGGATATGCGCCCACGAACGCCATTGTACCGCCAAGAAATAATAATCCAACTGCAATACCTCGCAGTAGAATCGCTACATGCATCAATTGAAATGAATAATGATTTTTTGAGTTTTTCATAGCTTGTTAATTTTATCAATTTGTACCAAATAAAACAAGTTATAGGTCTTTTGTTTTTCGGCTATTCGCTGTTCAATTAACACTATCATTATGGATAAAAAATATACTCCGTGGATCGGTGTTCTTACCATCATCATGATTAGTTGTTACAGTATTTATTTATCATTAGGAAAAATACAAATGCTGCGATGGGGTAGTTTTACGATAACGCCAATGAATTCATCATTCGTACTTCAAGATGATTTATTAAGAGCTCACACGTATAGTCTCCATTCTTACTATGAAAATGCACAACAATCCGCCATACAGACTATAAATTTCAGCTCCTTATTGAGTGTTATATTTACGAATACACTATCTTTTCCACTCACATTAAATCAAACAAATATTGGGTCCAGCACGATAAATACGAAGGATAATATCCTTATGTGGGATCAAACTATATCACCAAGGAACATTGGATCATCCGATTATAAATATGTAATTGAATTCTCTCCCGAAGATCATGTATATGTGAATGGAGACGATATCAGTGTTGGATCCTTTCATCTTGAGAGTTCATTCAGTGCTGGTACAACATTTAAGTTAATAAATGATCAATTATCTGAGGGTATTGAGTTCTCTTTGCCTGACCGGACTCAAGCTCATATCAACTGGGCGCAGCATGAGGTGATTATTTCGTTATCAGACTCTATGCAGATACCTATGTACCATATCCAACAATCTTTTAAGCGAATTCCAGCAATACCGATATGAAAAAAACGTGGCTATATTATGTAACTGTATTATGTACCGGAATCCTTGTCTGGATTATCTTTAGTTTGGGGAGGCCTCTGGGTAGCTTAACATGGGATTTATATCAGCACGCTGGGTTATGGTCGATTATTGTATCTGGGAACTTAAGTCTTTTACCGACACATCTTTCTGATACGTTTCAGTATGCGATGTATACTCCACTGTTTGCGGTATGTTTTGGTTTATTATCATCATTCTTGCAACGATTTCTAACCCTACAAACGAGTTGGTGGTTGATTGAAGGCTTGTTTTATATTCTGTGTGCTACATTAGCTTTTGTGTTCTCATCAATCTGGACTAACGATAGACGGGTGTGGTTAATATCTGGATTAATTGGTGCATTGAGCTTTGAATCATTACTTTCGCAATCGGGCTTTTCTTTTGTGCCTCAAACAGCGGCTTCGGTTATTGGATTGATTAGTTTGACGCTGATAATTAAAAGGAAATATTATTTTTCTGTGATTTTAATTAGCGTTGCATGGTTGTTTCATGCGGTGCTTGGATTTTATGCACTAAGCTTAGCCGTTATTTTACTTTTATGTTTACGGTATCGATCGTATCTCGAAAGAATATTTCAAGACAAAAGAAAACTGATTTTCCTGCATATTTTTTTCCTGGTGATGATTTTGTTATTAAACAGTGGACTTTTTAGATGGGATCCGTTTAATACGATCGAGAGTCGTCTTTTTACCGTATCGCTTATCGATAAAGTTCAAACTCTATTGCAATGGTATGGTGGGTGGTGGGTTTTATTCTTTATCGGTCTATTTGCTATCGGGCGGAAAGATAGTAATAATTTGCACGTTATATCAATCATTACCCTCGTTCAACTATGCATTATTTTAAGTCCATTTCCGTACGTACTTAAGCTTTACACCCTCACGCGCTACTTTATATTTACGATCATGAGCATTGGCGGACTCTGCCTACTCGATCAGTTCTCGCAGATTAGATGGCGAACAGTTATCGGTGGAAGTCTTTTAGCCCTTTTGTGTATTAACTTTTATATCAATCAGATTACGTATAAAATGGCCTATGCTTCGTATCTTGGACCTGCAACATCATCAGAAGATGAGATCTCGACCGCATTGAGGTTAAAAGAAAAATATGGCTCTGATTCGAGCACTATACTTATAAGTGATCCGGCAACTATGCAGGTTTTTGAAGGCATATCGGGTATTAATACTCCTGGTGGCGTTTTTGTTCGTGATGCAAATCGAACTTCTATTGATAATCTATTCCCAAGCAAATCAATTGATGATGTTAAGACGCAACTCCGTTCCATACGGGATCTTATCCAAGCACCAGCTACCCGCATCTTGTTTGTAATCGATGGCCGATTTATGGCCTGGCAGCGGTTGCCCAACCAACTCAGGTCGGATAACACCGTATCCATTTGGGCTCCTCGGGAACTATCAATTGAGGGGATTAAGTATGCAGACATGCTGCTAACTGACGGGGCATTTCATGAGGTGATTCGTGATCCAAATATTATTGTACTCGAATTATTTGCTGACAATTGATTCTACTACTCTTGAAAACTCTTCACTAACTATGCTTATATCGTGTTTATTTTTGATTTTCTGTTGTAAATTATTCGCGAGTGTTTTTCGTTCCTCAGGATGGTTTAAAGCATATTCTATTGTATCTTTTAACATCCGAGGATCGTGAGTTTTTATAATGTATCCCGACTGATCATCAATAATCTCCGCAATTCCGCCGACACTTGTTGTTATGACGGTACATTTACTTGCCCCCGCTTCGAGTAGGATGATTGGTATCCCTTCATTATGATGGGTGGGTAAGGTAAAAATATCGGTAATACGAAGTAACTGTTGCACTTCGGCATAATTTAAATTTCCAGTCAGGAGAACTTTTTGTGATAGTCCATCCCTCATAATTTTTGACGCTAGTTGTTCATATAATTCTCCAGGACCAGCTATAACAAATAGTACATCTCCACGTGAATATGCCAATTCCCTAAATGCTTCATATGCATATAAAACGCCTTTAGTCCATAGTAATCGTCCAATATAACTAACTATCTGAGTATTGGGTCCGACTAATATATCGGTACCTGGTATTTTTACGAGTGTTGTTCTATTTTCATGGCTAAATTGTCGTGTATCAATTGTTCCACGCACAACTGTTGTATTTACTACATGGTACTTATTGATAATAAAACGTTGAGTATGTTCATTTTCTACCGTTATGTGATCGTATCGTTTTAATGAAGCTCTAACAATGGTTTCATCGATGAAACGGGCCACTAATTGAATGAATTTTGATTGATGTTTGGCATGGTCAGTATGCACGGTACAAATCGATTTTGCGTTGATCAGTTTTGCATATATCCATCCCCACCAGCTCACATCAAAGAATTGAACGTGAGGGTTAACAATGTTGTACTTCCTCGTCCGAAGCTTCCATAATGTTCTCATAAGCGTGATCGGATTTGGTAGAACAAATCGATCTGGGATGATGGTAAAACATGCCACTCGATAGATATGCAGACCCCGATAATATTCCTCATGTGGTTGTTTACATGTGTTGTAACAAAGAACATCTATTTCGGTTGATGGATTATGCTCCAACAGTCCGACGTACAAGTCTTCGGCATATTTTTGACTGCCACCTCGATGGGGATAAAAAAAAGTGAGTAATGCGAGTATTCGGAAGGGATGTTGGTTCATAGTAAGTTATCGGATCCGTTGAGAAAATCCTACGACCATACTTCGCAGTCCTAAAATCGTTGACTGATATGCATTTCGAAGGACGTGCGTTACTTTGTTATCTGTTGTCACTCTTCGTAAAAAAATATACATAAAATGATCATACCCAGTTTTCCAAATATTCTGTTTACTTTCTCCAGTCCTGACATGATGGTTGATGTGGAACTGCCCGAATCGAATATGTGGGCTTGTTATTGCAGCAAGTTTAATTTCGGGTGATAAATTCCAATCTCCTTCTTTTAAATCTAAATGATTGAGTGCACTGCGCTTTATAACCCACATGCCGGTTAATATATCTTTCATTGGGTAGGCATATAGGATTCGTACTTCCCAGTTCAAAATGTGAACACCGATCTGTCTAATCCATGATATCGCTCGGTGCTGGAGTGGAAATCGATTACATGAAACCATGTTCAGTTTATTTTTTTCCATGTATTTTATGACTTCTTTTATCGCTTCGGCTGGATAAGTTCCATCCCCATCCATGCCGACAATGTAATCGCCTTTGGCTGAATTAATACCGGTCATATGAGCATAACCATATCCAATACCATGCTGTTTTCGTGATTCTTTAATTACCCGAGCACCATGTCGTTTGGCTAAGCGCGCGGTGTTGTCGTTTGATCCATTATCCACGACTATGATTTCATCAACGTATGTAGGAATTGCTTTTATCGTAGGTACGATGCCTTTTTCTTCATTTTTACAAGGTAGTACAACAGTAATTGTTTTTTGTCGAAACATGCTATGAGTCTAGCAAATACTATGGGTCCTGTCAATCCGTGGATCTATTAGCGTGATTTGTATACGTATAGTAAAATAGTAAAGACTATGAGATATAAGCTCTGGGTGCAAATATTACTTATTTCTTTAATTATAACGATCGGCATAATTGTAATTATTAGTGGTCAACGCCTTAATGTCCCTTCTCGCTTAAGCGTTGATGGATTTAATGTTCAAGCATACGAGTATTCTATAAGCCTTAACCATGATCGGAATCCTTCAATTTATTACAAAGTATCCCCTTATGATGACGCATTAGTGCTTGCCGACGAAACTAATAGTACTCGAATAGAGAAGCTTGCCTTCGCTAATGAAGATATTACGAATATATATATCAAAAGGGCTTCACAATGGCGTTTAGACACTATCTGGTATCGAATTCGGTCCATAGCAGGTACTCCGATCGTGAGATATGCATCAGATCAACGCAACTATGTTGAATATGATGCTCAATCAACAAATAATGAGATTATTATTACCAAAACAATACAGAACATGTCAGATAAGGCCTCAGGTTATGTTAATACATTGGGATTTACGAGCGAAGACATTGTGTTTGATTCAAATGGAATTGTATATACACAATTAACCAACGTTGATTTATTAAAGAAACTTGGGTTAAAGTCAGATCCTCAAATAGCTGAAAACCTTCGTACTCTAAGTGGTATTCGTTATATTGCAATTTACAATGAGAGTAGCAAACGTGCACTACTGATGGATGTAATAAATACTAATGTCGTTACGATTGATCGTCAGTATAATTTAATCGGATCACTTGAAACATTTGAGTACCCTATTCAAAAGGAGTTAAACGTGAACCAACATATAAAAATATTGACCCTTGAACAATTAGCTATCTACTAAAAAATGATTACTACACTTTGTGCTGCCATTCTATTTTACTTGATACCGATAAGTATTGGATATTGGATTAGTAAAGTATGTCGTTGGCGAATTCAGATCCCAACCATTTGGATTGCCGGTACACTTACGTTAACTCTGTTGGTTGCTGGTACTTCTTATGTAGGAAAGCTTTTTGATCTGAGCGTTAACATTCAGCATATATTACTACGATTTGAGATCGTCTCGCTCCTTGTACCTCTTGGTGCTTTTTATAAAGATATTCGTACGTTGGCCAAAATAAGGTTAACAAAACATTGGCTTATGCCTACCATTTTTACGGTGATTATTATCGGTATCGGGCTTACTATTTGGAGGGGAAATAGTCCTTATCCTTCTCCATTAAATTGGGATATTTACGAACACTTAACATTAATACAGCAAATGCGTCAGGGCGAGTTTTCCCTTTATTTAAAATCATACTCTGACACTTTTCTCGTAAATACGTACTTACCGTTTTATCATGTGCTACTCTATATTCCGACCGTACTTTTACCGGTCGATTTATTTGGGTATTACTGGATGCTTGAGATTGTACATTATATTATTGTGGTTATCGTATCTGGATGGATTGTATGGTCATTTACTCATCGACAGCGACCTACAGTTATCGGTGTATTATTTGGTGCATTTGTATTTGAGTCGTATATAGCATATACCTCTTTGTTTCATTTACCTCAAACGGTCATCGCCGTCCTATCTGTCATTATGACTATTTCATTGATTGAGGGCGTTCGACGGAAACAATGGATTGGCTGGATACCACTGATTGTTTGGAGCGTTTTTTTGATATTAAGTCACTTTTTTGTCGGGACCGTTGCCGCCGTGTCTTTGTTTATCTTGGCGGTATTTTTGCTGTTCATTATTGATCGTGAGCAAAAAGGAATTCCTTTAGATAATGTTTTGCGTTGGATCCAAGTGTTGATCGTAATTTCGCTTGTGCTTTTAATGATCGTAATTATTTTTAATGCTCGACTTGGTATTAATCCTTTTCATAGCGACGAGAGTAAGTACTTTGATTTAACCCTTGCTGAGAAAAACCGAATCTTCCAAAATTGGTATGGACTAAGTCTTTATATCCTCGTACCACTCGGCAGCGCTATTGGGCTTATAAAAAGAGACCTATGGGCTAAAATCGCCGTTTTAGTTGCTTTGGTGATGTTAGTTGGTATCGTCTTCCCGTTCCCTTACAATATAAAGTTGTATACCTTTGCCCGATTTTATATCCATGTTGTAATGTCGATTGGTTTGGGGTGGCTTGTTATGGCTATTCGATCTCGTCGGATTCAAATTATTCTTTTTTCATTCTGGATTGCCATTATGTCGTTAGTTTTTACATTCAATCAACAGTTTGAGTTTAAGCAATATATTCGATATCACAAAATTTATACTCATGTAACCGAAGGCGAGATCGAGGCGGCAAAGTATCTCTCCAATACGTTTTCTGATCCGAGTGAAGTATTTTTGGTTAGTGAGCCAGCTACTCAATATATCCTTGAGGCATATACCGGAATTAATTCACAAGGGGGAGCATACGCCGATGATCAAACCCGTCATTTAGTCGATTTCACCTTTCCCAACCCAGATAGTAAATTAATTGCTCAGGCGGTTAAAAAAGTTGAAGATATAAATAATCCACAATCAGATACAACTCGTCTCTTTGTCGTAAGTGGACGTTTTTTTGAATGGCAGCAGGCAACTATGGATCAACGTAAAGCGAATTACTTTAATATCTGGAGACCACGTGATTTAACCCAAGGTGATTTAGTTTATATTAACACGTTGAAATCATCTTCAGATTTTGAACTGCTATTTGAAAATCAATCTATGGCGATCTTCCGCGTTAAATAAAAAAAGCCCGAATCATAAGATCCGGGCTTCGGTTATACAAAGTGCACGGCTAGCCTAGCTCTGATGGCAGCTCGTGTCTGTGCTTATTCCCCACGTACCCTGGCTGAGTATAAACAGCCCTGGTGATCCCCCAGAGGGGATATAGACGGCATCGGTTGATGCCGCCTTATACAAACATGCACCGCTAACAAACCCATGGCCAGGATTTTTACCGGCGAAGTCTGGATTAATCCATAGGCGTACCGTCTCGTTGACCTCAGCAATCACCAGTTGACCTAACTGGGCCGACTCCCGTGTGTTTGCTGTCTCAGCTGCGGTGTCGCCACAGACTCCGGTGGACATCCGCGTGAGCTGGTTGACCAAATCCCCAGGGCAGGCGTCAACTGGCAGTGGTCCGGGTCCGAGCCCCCAGATCGGATTCACTCCACCCGAGTCACTCGACAGCTGGATTGTAACCTGCTGACCAAGTGGAATCGGTACCGACATCTCCTCTACCCCAGGGCTATTCCCGTAGAACATGGCCCCATATGATGGATAACCATGATCCGCAGGTAGTTCCTTGAGCCAAATCTGGAATGTTCCGGCACGTACCTGGCCCGGAAGCAATCCTTGGGCGAGATCCACCATCTGCTGATCCCCACAGATGTGGTGATTCCATCCGGGGATATCGAGCATACCCACCGACTGACAATACGTCGGTGTAGGCGTGGCTGTTGCCGTCGTCGTTGGACTTGGTGTTGGCGGTGCCGTGGTCGAAGTCGGTGTCGCTGTCGTCGGCGTGGTGGGCGGTGGCTCAACGAATTGCCCCAAACCATATCTGCCTGATGGCAGATCAAATGTTACCGGCGTACTGGCTATGGGATCCCGCTCTGGGAATCGTTTGCTTCCGCCCAGTTCGTAGAGTGTCGCTCCATTGGGGTAGCCGATATTTTGTGCATGTCGACTACTGATTTGGAGCTGAACCCCATAGATTGGGCCGGCAAACTCACCCGGCTTGACCTCGCCACCCTCCAGGCTCGCGCGCATCTCCAGAGCCAGTGCTGCTTCGTTGTTACCGCATACACCGATGCTCTGGTTATAGAGCTGCCCTAGCCCCTCCGCACAGTATTCTACCGTCTGCGGGGTGTGCTGGGCTGCCTGGTAGGTTCGGACCATTGGCAGCATCGAAAAGTATTTCGTTGATGCCCGTGCGTATTGGTGGCCTCCCAGTAACACGACTCCCGTCAAGATGATTAGTGAGTACACTAATCTCCAGCGTCTCTGTTTGCCCATCGGGTCCTCCTATGCTAGCCGTTCATCTAGAAACACATAAATTATAATATCTTATAGTGTGAATATCAACTTATTAGGTATATAAAAAAGGGCGAAGATGTGCTCTCCGCCCGCTGTTTACAATCCTCTAAAAATTATCTACCTCCCGGCGTAGCCACTACTGGCCCCCTATTTGTGGTGGCTGGTGGTAGGCTGGTTCTAACCAGATCGAGTTGATTTGACGCCTGCGGCGCGTCCTGCGGCTTGGTGGGCCACCGGACATCAACGCTGGTTGCTCCAGCTGTGGGACCGATATCGATCTGCCCAAAGGGGGTATCGAACTCGATCACCACGAAAGCCTCGCCCTTCCAGTCCGCCTGGAATTGAGGGCGGCCAGTCGTCAACTGAAGCCAGGGAGTCGAGGTGATCACTTTAGTGACAACCAACTCCTCCTTGGTATCAGAGGTGGACAGATCAACTTGAGCGATGGTGATCCGATAGCGACCACTCATATGGCCCGCGATGCCGAACGCTACGCGCGGGTCCCCATCTGCACCCCAGTGCCGCAGATTTTCCTGTGAGACACCGGTGATGACGTATCGGCCCTGGCCTCGTACAGCAATACTGCCGCACAGCGCATTGGTGATCCGACTATCCGCATTGGCAAACCAGAACCCGCCCCCGCGAGGTGTCATCGTATGCCACGCACACGAATCGCCACCATAGGGATACTTCTCGTTTGTCGGGCCGACCATGGCCAGCTGAGAGAAGACGAGGTGGGCACCGTTGTCTGGTATACCATCCAGCGTTTGCCCATTCTGCTTCTGGTATGTTGCCAGGCCGGTTGCGGCATAGGTCCACTGATCAAGTTCCCATGCTTTTTGCGCGGGCTCGTCACGTGGGGCTGCATCGCTGAGGAACAATCGCGTTTCAGCATCAGCTGGAACGCCAGTTACATCCTCGACCCCGAACAAAGCCGTGTCGGCGTAGTCGAGGCTCACAAAGGTGTTAGCCGGAATTGTTACTTCGATCGCCATGTCCGGCACAAGCGGGATTGCTTGCTTAACGGTATTGAGCGGTACGTTTACCGTCTTGCTGCTCATGCTCCCTGTCAGGACAGTGAGCGTCACCGAGACCGGGTGGGTACTACCTCCGTTCATCATCAATGCGGGCCGAAGCGTCGGACTGATGTTTGTCGTACCAGCCAAGGTGAACACAAACGCACAGTTACTTGTCTGGATCGACAAGTTAATGTGCAGCTTGTCTGGCGTTTCCCCAATATGCGGCATTTGCAGCCGCGGTTCAGCGCACGTAACATCAGTCGTCGGCTGGATTAGCCGAAACTGACCGAGTGCAAACGGAGGCTTATCGATCGTTTGCAGATTCGTGGCCATATGGGGAAGCAGCAGCGTATCCGTTAGAACTTGAAGTTCCCCATCGGTCGCTTTTCTCAGCCCTCCTTCATAATCCCAGATCGACGCAACCCCTCCAGACATCTCATTGAGATTTGTCTGGCTGATCACCAGAGTGGAATGCACCGTTGTTGTGGTGGAGAGCGGTGTGAGCGTTGCTGTCACAGACGCTACCGCTGGCTGAGGCGTTCTCGTTACTGTATCGGTGACCGCTGTCGCCGGTGCTGGATATGCACCTGCAGCGGTATCTGCGGTAACCGTACCGGCGGTACGGGCTACGGTTGGGCTCGACTGAGCGAACTGAATGTCGATGCTGGCGGTGGTTCCCCCTGCTGTTGGCGTATCCGAGGACAAAGATGGTGTTAGCGTTACTGCGGCTGATGACGGACTAACACTGGCCACTGGCACAGTCGGCGTTGTGGTTACCGCCCCTGCCAATGCCAATTGCTGCCCACTATTGCCACTGCTTAGTAGCGCCGAAGCACCAAGCGCAATCACTGCGATCAATGCAAAGGCAGCTGCTCCGACTGCGTACCTACGTGCCAGAGATAGCACTCTTCCCATACGTCCCTCCTTGAACAGTTCCTTGTGCCGATTACTCAATATACTTGTCCGCTGCTAGATCTGTCGATCTGCATGCGTATTGAGGTCACGTTTTTACCTGACATCAGTACGCCGGCAGATCTTTATTTGAACAGCAAAAATGGTAGATAAATTCAATTGTAGAGGTGCTAAAAAATGCATTGTAACTATAACATTCATAGGTGAGGATGTCAATCTTATAGGATAGATATTTTCCTTTTACTAAAGCAAAAAACGTGTATCCTTGTTGTTAGTTATTACCCTATAATTTTGACAAGTCTTAGTTCTAGAAGTTATAATACGGCCGATGAGAAAAAAGTCCGCAATCTCAAGCATCAATCTGTATTACATTTTATTGGGTGCATTAACAGCGTTGTCTGTGTTAACCTTATTTCAAGTTGCATTTATCTAACGGTTGTTGATAGTGTTGGTAGACTTCTCCCAATTCTCTACAACTAAATTTCTTAATTTTTCTCTAAACGTCGCCTCTGAATATTGACTAACGCTCATAGATATTGTCGTTGGATCTTGGATGACGCTTCTTGACTGGAATTCATCGATTGCTGTATTAATCGCTTCCGTGGTCAATGAATCATAAAGAATGCCAGTTTCTTTGTCTTTTACGGTTTCAGTGATTCCACCGCTACGATAGGCGATTACTGGGGTTCCTGCTGCTATCGATTCAACCGGTGTGATACCAAAATCTTCATCCTCTGTAGCTAAGATTAATGCTTTGGCTTTTTGATAATAATCAATTTGTTTACTTCTATCGACAAATCCTACAAATTCCACGTTTTTGCTTGCCATGCCTTGCAAATATTCGCGCTGTGGTCCATCACCGACAATTATCAACCGCTCTTTGCGATAACGAAATGATCTAATAATTAGATCAATATTTTTATATGCAACTAAACGTGAAACGACTAAATAATAGTCATCTTTTGGTATCGGTGATTGTGGAATTAATTGTTCTATGGGTATTGGTGGGTAGATAACTTCGGGGTCTCGTTGGTAAAATGTTTTAATTCGTTGAGCGGTGGTGTGTGAATTGGTTACAACGATATCTGGTCTTTGAGCAATCGCGTAATCATACATCCGAAGTCGATGATCCAGTGCCGTTACAATTGGAGAAAGTATACCGCTTTTTCGTGATTTACTCTCCGAAGAATATTGATATAGGAAACGAGGTGGCGTATGGCAGTAGCATATATGTAATTGGTCGGGATTCGTTAATACGCCTTTAGCGAAATGTGCCGTAGACGTTATTATTATGTCGTATGCACGCAAATCCAGTGATTCAAACGCAAATGGGAAAAAGGGAGTATACAGTTTAGCGAGCATATTAAACCACGGTAATTGTTGCATAAACGTTGTGTGTATTTTTTTTGAAGCAATCTCACTTGTTTCTGGATGTGAAATATAGCGGCTGGTATAAATATCAGCATCGGGCCAAATCTTTGCGATTTGTTCGACCACACGTTCAGCACCACCATAACGATGTAGAACATCATGAACGATAGCTACTTTAGGAGTTTCATTTGACATATTCTGATAATAATTGTATTACAGTAATTGAAGCGTTGATATGGCAGCGGGTACGGGAGTTGAACCCGTCTTGCAGGAATGAAAATCCTGAGTCCTAGCCGATAGACGAACCCGCCGTAAGGACAAATCGTATTATAAGATGCGATTAACAGAATGTAAACTGCCCTATCTTTAGCTAAATTATGAGCGTATACCCTATTCATTTGGTTCTTCATAATATACGTAGTCTTCATAATGTCGGGTCTATGTTTCGTCTGGCTGATTGTGCGGGGATTGAAAAGGTCTATGTATCTGGTATTACCCCCTATCCTGAAAAACAAAATGATACTCGTAAGCCCTGGGATATTCGAAATGCAGCAAAGGGTATTCATAAGACCGCATTGGGTGCAGAGAAAAGTGTCTCTTGGGACTATTACCCTGACATTGTGGATCTGATTAAATATTTCCGAACACAGCGTATACCCTTAATTGGCCTTGAAACGAGTAAATCAGGAAAAAACCTTTACGAATATCAATTTACTGGGCCAATTGCACTAGTTGTGGGGCATGAAATCGACGGCATTAGCGATGAGATTTTATTACAGTGCGATGAAGTAATTGAAATACCAATGTATGGTAAAAAGGAAAGTTTAAATGTCGCAATTAGTGCGGCTATCGTTGTTTATGAAGCTATTCGTCAGTTTAGTCTGCTCTTTTAGTACTAAGTTCTATAGCTTTACCGAAGCTCAGTAGGGCAAATGCCGCCAAAATAACTCCGAATACCATTCTTAGTGAATTGGTTGATGAATCAGCTGTTTCAGGAAGCTGATTTGGTAAGACATGTGAATTTCTACTAATACAGACAACTGCTGTATCTGAGGCTTCTTGATTACCGTTATATTGAACATTAACGACGTTAGCGACACATTTTTCTTGATTATCGGTAATATTAGTATCGTTCGCTTTTACCGAAAATGTTCGAGTTTCCTCTTGTCCGGATTCAAAATCATTGATTACCCATTGGGTTGCACCAGTGGCTTCTTTTAAATTATCAGGTAATACGTCAATTACATTAACATTGCTGACTTTCGCTTCACCGGTATTTTTTACAGTAATTTGAAATTCTACGGTTGTACCGCTTTTCACGTTAACGGTTTCACTCCAATCAGTTGCTCCACTTATGCGTACTCTTTTTTGGACTGAAAATGATTTATTAACTAATGGACATGTAATCTCCTGGCCGTATTGACCATAGCATTTTTGTGCTTCAGCATATGCGTTGGGGGTGAATTGAGTGCCGGTAGCGGCTGCTGTGAATATTATAGTTATCAAGAGTAGCCTTTTCTGCATATCGGGAGTATATCGTACTTATGAGTTAAAGTCAACGTTATGGGATTATAACTATAGGTAACCGTTTGCGTAATTTATCAGTTAGCCGTATACTCATACTTGCATATGCTCGATAGACTTGTAGTATCAATTTTAGTCGACGAAGTCGTAGGTGGCTTCTTTATCTCTGTACCGCCGGGACACGTCGCGTGTGTGTATGATCGTGGACGCGGCGTTTTAAAGCGGGTTTGGGAACCAGGATTACATCTAAAGATACCTTTTTGGCAGGTTGCTAAATTATTTAATGCTCAGACATTAGAGTATGGGATTCATGAAAATGTGGATCTAAATAATGCCGAGATATTCGGAGATGAACCGATTAAAGCAGTCACGAAAGACAATAAACTCGTTAAGATTCAAGGAACTATACTCATTCGTATTAATAAAGACAAATTACCTACATTATGGGAAACTATTGGTGATAATTTCGTGAGTAAAATTGTTCGACCAGTAAGTCGCAGTCGTATGCGCCAGGTCGTCGCACGATTCACCCGTGATGAAGTTACTATCAATAATCGAAAAGATATCGAAGAACTCACCACAGGTGAATTAAACATTTTCTTCTATCCCATCGGCTTAATTGTCGAAGGTGTCCTTCTTTCTGAAATTAGTCCTGCATAGGAACGTTGATTGTAATGTGCGTTATTCCTTTCGTTTCTCCTCGTTATGGAGACTGTGGCGAAGTGAATTTAATAGATCTGCAGCCAGATCTTTTCCACCAAGGCCAAAAGATAATCCACCAGCAATTGCTATCATTGCAACAAATCCAGTGAACAATGTTTGAACAAGATCCTCAGCTATTCCGAGTTGTGATAATGCAGCTAGGAATACGAAAACAATTATCGAATATCGTGTAATTGTTTCGATGGTGTTTGCTGCCCCGGTATTTAATGCTGATGCAGCTCCTCTCACGAAATGACCTGTTAAATCAGCAAATATTACTCCAAACATCAAAATTAATGCCGCAACGATTACATTTGGTATGTATCGAAGTACTTCATTAATCAGTTCTGTAGCTTGTGATAGGCCGAGAATTTCGACGGTCGGATTCAAGAATGCTATAACGATCCCCCACTTAACGATTTCGCTGAGTAATTCTGCTGGGGAGATACTCGCACCCGCTCTTTTCATTACATTAGAAATTCCGACTTTTTCGGCAAAAGGTTCTAGTTGTAATATATCAAGGGCTTTTAGAAAGAGTCTTTTTACTAATCCAGCTACGATCCAACCAACCGTAAATATTATTACTGCACCAAATAAGTTGGGTAAATACGAAATGAGAGCATTAATATTGCTTGAAAGTGTAGCGAGAACTGCGTCTGTCCAAGAGTTAAAATTGGTATTTTGCATGTCTTATCACCTCCTTTTCCGTAATTATGTATACGACAGTGATAACCCATTATATCCATATCTGACTAATATTTTGGTGGGTCCGGTGGGATTCGAACCCACGACACCCGGCTTAAAAGGCCGATGCTCTACCGACTGAGCTACAGACCCAAAATAAATGCAAACCGTCAAATAGCTTTGTGCATTGTATCAATCATTACTGGTAAGGGCAAGATTTTTGGGTTTTGTCTCAGATTCTTCGACTGTTTCATTAATTTTTCGAATATCTTTTAGCTTATACATAAATATTTTCGCCTTTGATTTTGCATTTGGATAATCAGATGCAAAACTGTATGCTTTTTCGAGCCAATCACGGGGTAGTTCCTTTGCTAACTTAATATACAACGCTTTATGCTTCGAGTCTCCAAGTCTCTCGGCTAATTCAACGCCATAAATTTGAAATTCACGAGAAACATTCTTGTCGGGATCTTCAAACTTTTGAGCTTTTAATTTTAGGGTTGCTCCAATCTTTTCCATACGTAATACTTTACTCAACTCCGACAAAATGTTCAATTCTGAACGGATGCAAAATGATGCTTATCACATCTACTCTAAGTGCCGGGGTTATTGCATATTCCTCTCTAATAAACATTTCAAGGGATTGTTTGATTCGATGTATCTTTGCGGGGGTGACCATTTCAAATGGTGCGGTTTCGTTTGGTTGATCGTGAGTTTTAACCTCTACTGCAATGATATCTCCATCAGGACTTTTACAAATGATATCGATTTCGTGGTGATTCTTATACCGCCAATTTCTACTAACTATTTTAAATCCTGCATTGATTAAATACTCAGCAGCCTCATCTTCTCCCGTTTTACCAATTGTTAAATGTTGAGTAGGGTTATTTTGCACTAAAGATTAGTCAGCTGATCGAACGTACGTTGCGTGTTTACCACGGCGATCTCGGAGATAATATAATTTTGCTCGTCGAACTTTACCATGTCTCTTTACTTCAACTTGTTCGACTAATGGTGAATGGAGCGGGAATATTCGCTCAATACCGATTTCATTTACACCAATACGGCGTACCGTGAATGTTTTGCTGATACCAGCGCCCTGTTTAGAGATAACTATACCTTCAAATTTTTGAATACGGGTACGATTATCTTCTGTAATTCGGGTACTTACAATAACTGTATCACCAGTATTAAATTGGAATCTTTCATTATTCATAGTCGGATTATTCTCCTGAACGTTTGCTGGTTTGCTTTGTTCGATTTGTTTTTCGCTCATGGTTGAATTGTATCATACCATTGTTGTCCAGATGTATGCTAATTGTTGATCCTGAATCGAGCTGCTGCGTCAAAAGTAGATTTGATAATCCATTCTCAATTTCTTTTTGAATGAGCCGTCTTAATGGTCGTGCCCCATATTCAGCATCATAGCCCTCCTTGGTAAGCATTTCCTTGACACTGTCATCGACTCGAAGATTTAATTGCTGAGCTTTTACTAATCGAGTGGTCGATTCAAGCTGTAGATCAACAATTTGTCTAATCTGTTGTTCTGATAGTGAGTGAAAAATAATAAATTCGTCGATACGGTTGAGGAATTCAGGACGGAACTTTACCTTTAAAATGCTCTCAACTTGACGTTCTAGTTCATTTTGTGGGGTTTTTTCTTGTTGAGCTTGTTGAATTAAATTACCACCTAGATTGGAGGTCATGATAATAATGGCATTCTTAAAGTCGATAGTACGGCCCTTACCATCGGTTAAACGGCCTTCATCCAGTATTTGTAGCAAGATATTAAAGACATCGTCGTGAGCTTTTTCGATCTCATCAAATAAAACTATTGAATGTGGATTCCGACGAACCCGCTCAGTTAATTGCCCCCCTTCATCATATCCGACATAACCCGGAGGCGATCCGATAAGTCGCGCGACGTTATGACGTTCTTGGTACTCACTCATATCAAGTCGTATGAGATTTTTTTCGCTTCCATATAAAACTTCGGCGAGTGCTCTGGTTAATTCTGTTTTTCCAACACCGGTTGGGCCAAGAAACATGAAGCTACCTATCGGACGATTCGGTTGATTTAACCCGGCACGAGCTCTTCGTATCGCTTCACTTACAACTTTTACTGCCTCATCTTGTCCGATGACTCGCTGATGGAGCTGATTTTCCAATTTCATCAATCGGTCACGTTCTTCTTCGGTTAATTTAGTAACCGGTATTCCAGTCATCTTTGATAATACCCGGGCCACATCTTCGACCGTTACGGCTGGCTGTTCGGTTGCCTTTTGTTTTAACCACAGCTCTTCGACCTCAGACTCTGTTTTTTGTAATTCGTTTAGTTTATGAGATAACTCGGTATGTTTCTTTTCGAGCTTATTTGCCTTAGCTTCACTTACTTCACGTTCTAATTCACGGATATTTTTACGAATTTCTTCGAGGTTTGCGGGCGCTGCAATGGTACGCAAACGAACTTCAGCACAAGATTCGTCAATTAGATCGATTGCTTTATCTGGTAAAAATCGATCATTTACATACCGATCAGACAGCTCTGTTGCCGCAATGAGAGCTTCATCTTGGATCGAAACTCGGTGGTGCGCTTCGTAGCGGTCTTTTAACCCACGCAAGATTTCGATAGTCTGAACGACAGTATTCTCGGGGATCATAACAGGCTGAAATCGACGTTCTAAAGCTGCGTCTTTCTCGATGTATTTTTTATATTCGCTTAAGGTTGTGGCTCCAATTGTCCGCAGATCACCGCGAGCGAGTGGTGGTTTGAGCATATTAGAAGCGTCAATTGCCCCTTCGGCCCCACCAGCCCCAACTATTGTATGAAGCTCGTCGATAAATAAGATAATGTGATCTTTGTTTTCTTGAATCTCTCGAATGATTGATTTTAGACGATCTTCGAATTCTCCGCGATATTTGGTTCCTGCAATCATACCAGCCAAGTCTAGCGATAATACTCTTTTATTTTGTAATGTCTCTGGTACATCTTTATTTATAATCTTTGTCGCTAATCCTTCAACAATAGCGGTTTTGCCTACTCCCGGCTCACCAATTAATACCGGATTATTTTTTCTTCGACGAGAAAGGATATTTATGACTCGTTCGATCTCATTTGTTCGGCCTACGACTGGATCCAGGTTTCCGTTTGCAGCTTCTTTGGTTAGGTCCTTAGTGTACTCATCAAGTGTTGGAGTTTCTGACCCTGGAAACTGCGTATCTTTTCCGAAACCCTGTTTATTTGCCTGGGTTATAGCCGCTCTTGTTTTTGTTAAATCAATGGCAAATTTTTTCAGCGATTGGGCGGCGAGTCCCTCGCCTTCTCTAATTAAACCTAATAACACATGTTCGCTTCCGACGTAGGTATGTTTAAGCTGCCTCGCCTCATCAAAAGCAAGTTCTAAAGCACGTTTTGCTCGTGGTGATAGTTCAATCTTATCGCTCGGTTGTGTTCCGATTGGAATAATAGTTCTAAGATAGCGTTGTAGTTCAGTTGTTTTAACCCCTAAAGATGACAATAAGCGGCTACAACCCTCTTTGTCTTCGAGTAAAGCTAGTAATAAATGCTCGGTATCGAGTACATGATGATTCATTTCCTGGGCGATTTGGGTCGCTCGTTGAATGACGCCCTTTGCCCTCTCGGTAAAATAATCCATGATATTTACGTGTTGACGATTTTGCTCATTACGCTGATAAGATGACGATGCATCGCCCATGTCGTAAAAAGGAGATTCGCCAAAGAAATTATAAGGTGGAAACCGGTTTGAGTTGAACGAAAAGCCACTATTTTCTTCAGCAGCACAGGTTTCACATAAATTATAAATTTCTTTGCCTCGATGACTTATTTTTGTAATAACAGTAGTGGCTTCATTTATGCCACAGCGATCACATAACATGTTTTTATTCTAGTGCAACTGTCAATGTATTGCAAAATAAAGTCGGTATACTGTTGGCTTCATAGAGCCATTAAAAGATGTGCTATGCGCACTATTTAGCCTTATAGAGATATAAAATAGCAATCGACATCGTCGACTGCTAGAGGTTGGGGACAAATAATTGTTTTGCGATCATCTTAAAACTACCATCATCCTGAACATCCAACTTTCCTTTAGCCAGAAGAATGGTGTCTTCTTCGATTTGGCGAGCTCCATTTTGGTATACATCAGGAAATACGATGATTTCAATATTTCCGGTAGAATCAGTTACCGACAGAAACGCCATTTCTCGCTGATCCTTTTTCGTTGTTACAACGCTTTTTGCCGTTACGAATCCGCCCAGGATTAATTCTCGGCCCGCAACCTGATCAGTCAATTCATTCAGGGGCAAACTCACAAACTGACCAATTTTTGTAAGCTTTTCTTCATGGGGATGTTTTGTTAAATAAAAGCCCAGTATTTCCTTTTCCCATTGTAGAATTTGCTGTTCATTAATTTCTTCAAAGTTAGGTATTCGAGAAACGGGTGGAGCTGATGAAACATTCGGATCTAAGCCAAAGAGGTTATTTTGGCCAATCCGTATCATTCGTTGATGTTCATTGGCCGCTTCTAAGTATTCAGGCATGACTTTAAGTATGCCTGATCGTGGACCAAACTTATTTAGAGCACCTGCATATATAAAACTTTCCAATGTTTTACGATTCATCGCATGGGAATCGACTCTTCTGCATAAATCCCATAAATCAGAAAATGGTCCATTATGGTCTCTTTCTTTCACAATCTCTTCAACTGCACCATCACCAACATTTTTTATCGCATTTAATGCATACCTGATACCGCGCGTACCCTCAGGAAGTTCCTCAATGGTAAATTCGGTGCTTGACTTATTTATATCGGGCGGAAGTATCGGTATCCCTTTTCGTTTACATTCAGCAACGATTAGAGCTATCTTTTCGGTGTTATGACTTTCGCAGCTCATTAAAGCAGTAAAGTATTCAACCGGATAGATCGCTTTCATGTATGCCGTCTGATATGCGAGCAATCCATAACTTGCGGCGTGGGCTCGGTTAAAGCCATATGATGCAAATTTCTCAATATATCCGAATACTTCTTCGGATTCATGGGGCGGATATCCTTGCTGCTGTGCCGCTTCAACAAATTTAATTTTTTCTTGTTCCATTAATTCCTTTTTCTTTTTACCGATAGCGCGACGCAATAAATCTCCTTGCCCAAGGTCGTATCCAGCCATTACCACGGCGATTTCCATACATTGCTCCTGATAGACCAACACGCCGTAAGTATCTGCTAAAACTTGCTGAAGTGCAGGGTGAGGATATTCAATTGTTGCCGGATTTTTTTTGCCTTCGATATACGTCGGTATCATATCCATGGGGCCTGGTCGATAAAGCGCTACCAAAGCAATTAGATCTTCGACTCGGTTTGGTTTCATGTCACGGGCAACTTGCCTCATTCCAGAGCTTTCCATTTGAAATACTCCTGTTGTATCGCCTTCTCCCAGCATCTTATACACAATCTCCTCATCGAGCGGGATTGTATACGGGTCGATCTTGATTCCATGATATTTTTCTACAAGCTTAATTGCCTCGCTTAAGATACTTAGGTTGCGAAGACCAAGATAATCCATCTTGAGTAACCCAACCGCATCATCAACCGCATTCAGATCAAGGCTATACATGTCATATTGGGTCATTAGTCGTCCGCCCTTGCGATCCTGCATTAGGGGTACGTAGTCTGTGAGTGGTTTGTCTGCTATGATCACCGCGGCGGCGTGAGTACTGGCATGACGTGTTACGCCCTGCAGCTTCATAACTAAATCAAGGAGCTTTTTCACCTCGGGATTTGAGCTATACAGTTCCTGCAACTCCGGGACGAGCTTCATATCGTCTTCAAGCTTTGTGTGATGGCCTTGCTTTGGTGGGGGGATCAGTTTAGCGATTT
Source organism: candidate division WWE3 bacterium (assembly GCA_013335095.1). Lineage (GTDB taxonomy): Bacteria > Patescibacteriota > 4484-211 > 4484-211 > JAAXWF01. Next base: position 19,307 of record JAAXWF010000002.1, on the reverse strand, counting down.
TGTCACAAAAGGTATACGGCATACCCATCACTCTTCCCACATCGCGGACCGCTGCTCGGGCTTCCATTGTTCCGAATGTGCACACCTGGGCAACCTTATCTTGCCCATATTTTTGCGCGGTGTACTGAATAACTTTGTCTCTACCGATATCTGCAATATCTAGATCGACATCAGGTGGAGTCGGACGGCGTGGATTTAAGAATCGTTCGAATGGTAATTTATATTTGAGAGGATCAACATGTACGATATCTAAAAGATATTGAACGACAGAGCCGGCTGCAGATCCTCGCGCATTTGTAAGAATGTCTGCGCCTTTACAGAAGTCGGCGAGATCACCCATGATGAGAATATATGAGCTGTATCCTTTATCAGAGATAATTTTAAGTTCTTTTTCAATTCTTTCTATAACTACCTCATCCGGATTGGGATACTTGTTTGGGAGGTTATCGTAAGCAAGTTTTCGTAAGTAGCTATCTGGGGTCATCCCTTCGGGTACTTCAAAATACGGGAAGATCATCTTACCCATTGGTAATTCATAATCGTCGGTTATTCTATCAGTAATCATGAGGGTATTTTCGAGTGCTTCGGGGTGTTCCTTAAAGAGCATCTGCATCTCATCGGTACTTTTTAGATAAAAGTCAGGAGAATCGGCCATAGATAACTTACGATTTGGGTCGCCGAGCATCTCTTTCGTTTGCACGGCAAGAAGTGCATCTTGAGCTTCTGCATCGTCCCGTCGAACATAGTGGACATCATTTGTTGCCACAAGCGGGAGCTTAAATTCATGGGCCAGTTTTACAATCCCAAGATTTACTTTTTCCAACATTTCAAATAATCTTCCAGGGTTTTCAGTTTGGTGACGTTGGAGCTCAAAAAAGAAGTTTTCTGGTCCAAAAATATCGAGATATTCTCGAACAAGCTCTTGTGCTCGCGTATAGTTACCTTGCAAGAGTGCCCGAGGTATTTCCCCGTCAATACATCCAGATGAGGTTATTATCCCTTCGGCATATTTTCGGAGTACCTGTTTATCTATACGGGGTTTGTAATAAAACCCTTCAACGTTGGCGATAGTACAAAGCTGCATTAGGTTTCGGTAACCCTGAAGGTTCTGGGCTAAAAGTAATATGTGTGCCGGGCTCGTATCGATTGCTCCTTCTTTATCATGGAGTGTGCGTGGGGCAAGATAACCCTCCATACCAAGGATCGGTTTTATACCCGCTTTTTTAGCCGCAACATAAAACTTTATAATTCCATGCATTGCGCCATGATCTGTTAACGCTATTGCCGGTTGGCCTAGTTCAACGGCTCGGGCTACTAAATCTTTGACATTGCTTAATCCATCAAGAAGAGAATATTCACTATGATTATGGAGATGGACGAATGACATATCAATGATCAATGTAACATAAGATAATTGTTTATTGTAAAGGTAAATTTATTGTTGCATAAACCTAAACCTTACTATGCCTGATCGGACTTGTTGCGATGGGAGGTGTCGTTTTTACCACTAATTTAGATAATGCCGGAGGAGCTTTAACTCCCCCGGCGTATTTTACTCAGTCGCGATCACGATGATCATTACTCGCTGAGTCTTTGGATTAACCGGAATCACTACTGGACTCGGTAGGCCCGGTATCACGGCACTGACCTGCTCAACCCCGCTGAGCAGGATTTCCGAGATCTGTGAAGCGATCGTATCTGTCTTTGCGGCTGATACCGATGGACTACTGGGTTGAGCAACCGGCCAGGTAAATGCGCTCTGGTGATCCGAATTTACCAGAGCATCATCTAAAACCGGAGGCCGTGGTGCTTCAGCCGGTTCGCTCGCCGCTGTGCTCGATCTGAGTTGCGTGACGTATTTTGTCTCTGGGCCGTCGTTATCTATCCAGGCTAACCCTGATGCGACAATACGATCCAGGATCAGCAAAATGTACGCCCGCATGAACTTCGGTCTCATCCGATCACGGACCTCATTGTAGAGGATTCCAGGTATCAGCATACGCCCACTTGGCGATTCAATGAACTGAGTTACCTCAGCCAGAGTACAGACCGCGCGTATTTCGATAAGATCCGAAATCGCACTGATTGCCCGATTGAGGGTCTGATTAAACCCTTCAATTGATTGTGGCAGTCGAGTAGCATGATATACCAGCTGACAGCCTTCGAAGTAACTGTCGATTGTAGGCGGATACAACACGATGTTCGTGTCGGTCTGCAGTACCTGAAGTAACCATGCCGTCACCTCATCAGCCGTTGTAAACTGATCTCGGTGTACGCTGATAACCTTTGCGCGACATTCATTGATTGTTGCCCCACTATGAGATGGTTTGGACAACAGCAATGCGGTCAATGTGTCGATCGGTGTAGGGCTTGAGGTTCCAGGACCATCATCAGTCCCCAACTCATCCTCGGGTGCCTCTTCCGTTCGGCGCATTTCCCATGCCGAAACTTTAGCCGTTGATTCGGCCGATCGGGCGATTACGCCGCGATTTTTGAGATACCTGAGAGCACCACCAAAAACGCTGTCGAGCCATTTGCGCTCGACGGTGATGTGGATCTCGGCCAAGCGTTTCTCGATCCCAATGCGAAGTTGATCACTTCGTTGCGTCCCTGATCTTATCATCGTTTCGACGAAGTATCTGACCAGGAGTTTGTTCAGATGCCCACGTAGAGCAGGATGGTTTTCATCATAGGGAACAATGGCGTAATATTGCCATGCCCCGACCCCCTCCATTGCACGTTCTGCCCGAACGACAGTTAGATTCCGTAACTCGGCAAAAATGGCGAACGCACTATTTTCCCCTTCATCCTCATGAAGGTCGGGAAAAAGTAGCTTGATCTCATCTTTCAGAGAATCTCCAGGAACTCCCTTATTACCCCCTCTCGTAATCATTTGCCAGACCCAGATTACGGGTTTCGCACTTTCAAGAACTGGCTGGGGGTAGATCGATAAGGTCGGACCTATCAGGTCGTCCATCGTGGCCACGGGTTGAGATGACATTCGGCGGCTCCTTTAACTGACATCCTCACCACCTGTGTGATGTAAAGAGATTATAGCATGTGTTCGTGGGGTTATTATTGGGTAAGCGTATCAAGAATTTGCTGGGCACTACTTGGGTCTGCTGAACCTTTAGAGGCCTTCATTACTTGGCCAACTAGGAATTTCTTTGCATTTTCTTTCCCATCCTTTATATCTTGCACCGCTTTAGGATTTTCTGTAAGTACCTTTTGAATAAGTCGTTCTAATTCTGTATCAGACAGCATTTGTCTGGTTGACGCAGCTTTCAGATCATTGATTTTTTGGATAACTTCCTCGGTTTCTTTGGCATTAACAATAATAGAAGCGATCTTATTTTTATCGGATAAATCACCATTATGTGTACCCCACCACGACATCTTTTGCTGATCGTATGCGATTATGTGGGCAAAATCTTCGCGAATGCCACCACTTTGCAGATCCTTTTTAATATCCCAAGGCATTAGAGGGATACCGCCTCTAAGCTGATTTATTTCGTCATCGGTAAAAACAAACGGCGGGATATCTGGTTCGGGAAAATATCGATAATCATGGGCATCCTCTTTATCTCTTTGTACTACTGTAATACCTTTTAATTCGTTCCAGCCACGTGTTTGCTGTGGGATTATTTTGCCTTCCTCGTGCATTTGTTTTTGGCGTTGGATTTCATGGTTTATCGCATCACGTAGGAACTTAAAGCTGTTTATATTTTTTACTTCAACCCGATAGTTTGGTAGTTCTATTTCACCAGGCTTTTTAACCGAAATATTCGCTTCTAATCGCAAATGTCCTTTTTCCATATCGGCATCACTAATATCCAAAATTCGTGCTACATGTTGGATAATCTTAGCAAATTCAGAGGTTTCTTCGGCATTTGCAAAATCAGGTTCTGTGACTATTTCGACTAATGGTGTTCCGGCCTTGTTAAAATCTAGATACGTTGAACCATTTTTGTGATGTGATTTTCCGGTGTCTTCTTCAAGATGAATACGTCGTATCCGTATGTTCTTCGGTTTATCAACTGATTCGGTAATCTCTAGATTGCCTTCGTAACAAAAAGGCTGATCGTACTGAGAAATTTGGTAGCCTTTTGGTAGATCAGGATAAAAATAATTTTTGCGATCGAATTTACTAATCTTATTAAGGGAGCATCCTAGCGCCAAACCAAATCGCTGAGTCCATGTAATTGCAGTCTCATTCGGCACCGGTAACGCTCCCGGCAAACCAAGCTCAACTGGGTTTACCATTGAATTCGGTTGAGCTTGCCACTGCTGATTGGGGGCGGCACTAAACATTTTACTTTTTGTTTTAAGTTGTAGATGGATTTCGAGTCCAATTACTGGTGTATAGTCGTTCATGTTGTCTCCGTTAATGTCGGTCGATATAGATAATAGTTTGTTGATTGTTCAAATGCATGTCCCACTTGATACAGCTGCTTTTCATCAAAGTAATTACCAATAAATTGGATTCCGCACGGGAGAGAATCGGCTGGAAGCTTTCCGTTTACTGGATTTTGGGAAAATCCTGCAGGTACCGCAAGAGCAGGTACACCCGCTAGGTTAATCGGTACAGTAAGAACATCCATCATGTATGTAGTGACCGGGTCTTTTATAACCGATCCGAGTTCCGGAGGAAAACTTGGAGATACGGGAGCGACTAATACATCGACTTTTTCAAATGCGTTTTTGAAATCCTCGATAATCAGCGTACGTACTTTTTGTGCTTTAAGGTAATACGCATCGTAGTAACCACTCGATAAGCAATATGTACCAATCATAATTCGTCGTTTTGCTTCTGCACCAAATTGGCTGCGATCATGTCCGTAGCGAATCCCATCAAGTCTGGCCAGATTGGAACTAACTTCTGCCGGTGTAATGATGTAATAGGTATAAATTGCGTATTCGGTATGAGGGAGGGAGATGGTTGTATCGATTATTGCGCCGAGGCTTTCTAATACTTTTAATGCAGAATTAAAACGTTCTTTGATAATTGGATCTAATCCTTGAACATATTCTTGTGGTACCCCAATCTTAATGCCGGTGATGTCTTTGTCAATCAGCTTAAGATAGTCATCTACAGGATGCTGTGAGCTCGTGGCATCGTTGGGATCATGTCCAGCAGTGATGTTCAAAACATAGGCATTATCCCAGACCGTGCTGGTGATGTGTCCGATTGAGTCCGTCGAAGATGTCATTGCTATGACGCCATAGCGCGATACGCGTCCGTAAGTCGGCTTTAGTCCTACTGTATTAGTAAATGAAGCTGGCAAGCGAATACTTCCTCCCGTATCTGTTGCCGTTGCTACTGGCGCAAATCCTGCAGCAACAGCTGCCGCAGACCCGCTCGAAGACCCGCCAGGTGTCCGTGTAAGCTGGTACGGATTTTTTGTAATCATTAGATCAGAGTTTTCTCCGGTTGCGCCATGAGCAAATGCATCACAATTTACCTTCCCGATCGTCGAGAATCCTTTTTGAGCAAGACGTGTGACACTGGTTGCATCATAGGGTGGTATGTAATCTTTTAGAATGCTTGAAGCAGCTGTTGTTTCGATACCTTTTGTCGAGTAGATATCCTTGTGTGCTATTGGGATGAGCTGATGTTCGTCTGAGTCATCTGATTCAACTATGGTTACAAAAGCATTAATCGATTGGTCGTATGCGTTAATCCGGTTAAGATATTCTTGCCGTAGTTCTTTACTAGAAATCTGGTTTTGTTCATACAACTTTTTTATTTCCTGAATTGTTAATAATTTATTCATTTTCGAATACCCCTTTGGTAACAATATACGAATCCTGAAGGTTTGGTGCGTTTTGTGTAGCCTCTTCGGCTGACAGCGGTTGACCAACCATATCAATTCTTGATGCATTTATCTTTCCTGTCACTTGGAATGTCGGTTCTACCTGTTCAAGATTGAGCGTATTTAATTTTTCAATAAATGTGATTATTTGAGATAACTGGCCGGAGAACATCTCCTTCTCTGTGTCCGTTAACGGTAAATGCGCTAATTTTGCGACCTTTTCGATATCTACAGCCATGCGATTAAAACTATCTTATCACGAATGTCTACAATCGAAAAAAGCGACCCAGTTACCAATAAGGATCGCTTTTATTCGACGTGTATCAGGTTACTTACTAAAATCAACTTTGACATCCTGTTTTGCTTCTTCTTCAGCTTTAAAGAATTCTCGTGCTTTAAATCCAAACAAATTCGCAATGACGACGTGCGGAAACATCTCTGTTTTTACGTTGTAATCCATAACATTTTGGTTATAGAATTGACGTGCATAAGAGATTTTATCCTCTGTATCGGTTAAATCAGTCTGTAATTGCTGGAAGTTTTGTGAGGCTTTCAATTCAGGATAGTTTTCAGCAACGGCAAATACTGTTTTTAAAGCTCCTGTCAACACATTATCCGCTTCAGCCTTTTCTTTAGGTGACTGAGCATTCATTAATTGGGCTCTTGCCTTTGTGACATTCTCGAATACATCTTGTTCGTGAGTCGCATACCCTTTTACTGTCTCTACCAAATTAGGTATAAGGCTTGAACGACGTTTTAGTTGCACGTCTATTCCTGACCAGCTTTCGTCTACACGTGCACGTGCTGTTACTAATTGGTTATAGATAAACCACACAAATACGAGCGCAAGTACGAGTATTCCTATAATATATGGCAATTTACATCACCTCCTTTAATGAGTATTTTATCTTATTCGGTATAGTTTGTGCTAATTTATGAAAAAAAGGATGACTAGTTAACTTTTGGTAGGATACCTGTATGAAAAAAAATTTCATGATTAAAACACGATTATTAATGCAATTTTTACCGCTTTTAAGTGCTGTTTATAATGCGCTGTTTAATTGTAAAAATCGTAGCATTTCGTTGACTTACACGCAAGTCTTTGATAGTATCGCAACTACTCTTATAAAGAATTTTTTCTTTATTTGAAGACAAAAAAGAGGTATGTGGGGCCGTAGCTCAGTCGGTTAGAGCGCTTCTCTGTCACGGAAGAGGTCGCGGGTTCGAGTCCCGTCGGCCCCGCCACTCCACTCGGTATTCCGACAATTCATTACGAGGGAGATACTTTTTATCTGCATCCTGCTGCCCAGAGGGGGTGATTTTCAAGGGAATGAATGAAGAAGTAACTACCCAAAATCAGCCAAGTCAAACTGATGCAGCCGTATCAGACCGATCTCGCATGACGAGTATATTTATTGGAATATTACTCGTTCTGGCGGCTTTTCTTGCATACAATTTTTTCCAGTCAGACGCTGGTTCAAATAATGGTGCACAAAATAATCAGAATCAACAAGCTACAAATAAGACTCCAACAATTACTTCAGCTAATCAGACTACTCCAGAGGTCAGTATTACCAATACACCAACAGAGTCTACTGAGGCAAATCAGTATATTGTTCAACAGGGTGATACTCTGTGGAGTATTGCTGAAAAGAGGCTTAATGATGGCTTTTTATGGAAAGAGATTGCCAAAGCAAACAATATTTCAGACAGTTCACAATTAAAAGTCGGCGAAACATTAACGATTCCAAATATTGGTACCAACAATGACGTTGCGGTAACTGAGCCAACAGCAACCCCAACTACCGTTGTCAGTCAGCCTGAATTGACTCCGACACCAACTACAAGTAACCAAGAGAACACAATTACTAATGGTTCAAACGTAGAAACGCCGTCGACTGCAGTTGGAACAACTGAAACATATACGGTTCAGCGTGGAGATACTCTATGGAGTATCGCTCAGAAGCTCTATGGTGATGGTAATCGATGGCATGACATATTTAATGCTACGGAGAACCATTTGTCATACCGTACTGGTCCAAATGGATCCCAATATCCACTTATTCATAGTGGAAATGTATTGGTGATACCAAACGTGACAAAATAAATAGTAATGTGATGTATTTGTAGAATCGATTTCGTTGTACAACCTACAGTATGCGCATTAGTATTACAGTTAAGAGTTTGCGAGTATTTATAGAGGTGCAAAGAGGTGGGGAGATAAAGCACGTTACGAATGCTATAATTTCGTTGCCTTCGTGCGGTGGTAGTTTAGCTGGTTGAACATCTGCTTCCCAAGCAGAAGGTCGCCGGTTCGAGTCCGGTCCGCCGCTCCATTACGAAAGGCAATGAAATGAAGAAACAACAGAACCTCAATCTGTTAATAATGGTGTTTGTGATGGGTACTCCCCATTTACCTCTAGAGTATTATTGTTGCCCACTTAGCTCAGCTGGTAGAGCGGCGGTATCGTAAACCGCAGGTCGTCGGTTCAATCCCGACAGTGGGCTCCAGGATAGCGCTGATTTTGGTATTTATCTTCAATAGAGTACAATATGAAAATATCCAGTAAGATACATGTATGAGTAAACAATTTAAAAGAACACCGGTTAAAGGCACTCGAGTTTCTTATAATTATCGACCCGATACATCATTGCATGAAGAAGAACAGCTTATGTACCGTCGGGTGTATGGAACGTTGATTGTGATTGTATTATTGGCGGTTGGCCTATATTTCTGGGGAGTTGATATCGTTGGTGCTCTCGGTGGATTTTTAAGTTACACCAATACCAATGATCAAACAATCGTAGATGACACGACACAAACTTCGGGTCAACCTATAATTCCTCCCCGTATTGATCCAATCCCGATGAATCTAAAGGAAACATCTATTGATATTAGAGGATGGGCTCAGGAAGGTGTCGAGGTTAAGCTCTATCGTAACGATGAAGTAGTTGCAACCTTATTAAGTGATAAGAATGGACGTTTTGAGGCAACCGGAATAACACTTGTATCAGGACAAAATGTTATTTATGGTACTGCTGATATCGGTGGTCAACTAAGCCAACCAAGCGAAAAACAAACTATCGTAGTTGATAATGAAAAACCTAAGTTAGATGTATCTGTCAGCGACCCAAATTCAGAATCTAAGGTTGAGGTAAAGGGTACTACTGATCCGTCTAGTACTATTACGATCAATGATTCACGAGCAATAGTACAAAACGATGGTAGCTTTTCATATTTTTATTCGGTACAACCTGGTGAAAATCACTTAAAAATTAAAGCTGAAGATTTAGCTGGGAATGTAACTGAGGTCGAAAAGACTGTTAATTTTTCTCCTTCTCCAACACCTGCTTCTGAGTAGTTTGGAAATCGTACCACCACCATAACGCAATCATTATCCAAAAGAGTAACGATAAATCATTTTTAAAATACGGTACATCAACGAGTCCGTGAATAAAGAAATACACAAAGTATGGCGTTATCGGATTGCCTAAGGATGATAATCCAACAAAAATCGTTAAAATCATACCGACAAGTCCAAGAATGCCCGTTTCGGTCCAACTATTGAGAATCCAGTTATGCGGATAGACCAGAGGTTCTGCATCACATGTTGTATAGTTTTGAGAGTACATCTGTTGGAATCCTGACAAACTACTACCGGTAACCCAATGATCTTTGAGTAAATTTTTCGTTCCTTCCCATACACAGAAACGTATTTGCATTGTGCCTCCATGCCGAACCCATGGATTGTCTGTCTTATATGTAAATGTAGAAATATTTATGAGAAAGGAAATAAATGTTACGCAAACAATGACATAGAGTGCCTGAGGCAGTTTTTTATGTATCTTAGTTCCAAGGTATATGATCCCAATCGTAGAAATGAATGCGATCATACCTCCCGATGATTTGCTCATGATAAGAGCACCAATCTGTATACACACGAAAATAAATGGCCAAAATTTAACCTGATGCGTTCGAATGAACTGTATTATTTGGATAGATAATATCGGCCCAATAAAAAGTGCAAGAGCATTTCCGTTATTGTAGACACCATGCGCTCTATCCGCTTGATGACTCGTGAATATTGGCCAGGTAAAGATGAACTGACTGATACCAATTATTGATAACCATAGAGCGGTAAATAATAGTGCCTTTTGTACCCATTCTATTGCCGTATAGGAAAATCCACCAATCCTCACTGGAATTGTTGAAAAACTTGCCAGAGTGTCGGCTAAAACGACAAATATTAGGAATGGTTCAAAAAAGTAGGCCCGGTAAATCCCTGCCGCTGCAATTAAATTGTCGGCCACCATAACCGATACGATTGCACCAGCCATTATGAGTGTTACGCCAAGTAACATGAGCTTATTTAATTCAAATTTCAAGCAGAATGGCTGGCTTATTTTGGTATAGCTCCACCATCCTGCTGTTATCCAGATACAGAGTTCGAGTAGTGTGGTCGGTACAAACCCAAAATAACTCCAACGAATTATGTATAGTGGTGATAAGGCAATTAAGATTAGGAGTAATCCTAAGGTAATTTTTTCTGGTTGTATGTTACGCATGCTTCCCTTCTTTTTGATTCAATAAATAGCTTGTCGTAATCAAAAACCATGCCAGAAGTCCAGTAAAAAAGAATGAATTAACAAATTGGGCATGGATGATAAATGCGCATAGTGTACTAAGTAGTAATGCACGGTATTTATTTTTCCACATTGAGACAAAAAGACCAACAAACCATCCAAAAAGAGTTAGTACCGAGAGTAGTCCCCCCGTCGCCCATAGAAACAAGAACGAATTATCTGCTCCGGCACCCGCATGGCCGCTTTCTTGAGGAACTCCACGCTGATCCTTAAAATATCCATAATCCTCTTGGGCGTACCTGAAGGTATTAAACCCGACACCCAGTAATGGATGGTCTTCAATTATTTGCCATGTTTTTACATAGCTGATTAAACGAAGCTGTGCGGTTTCATCAACGGTGACGGCACCCACTACCCGATCTCTTACACGTGGAACGGCTGCAATAACTAGGGATCCGGCAATTATCATGGCGAGTATAATTCTTCGGTCTTTTATTAGTCCAAACAGGCCAAACCCAGTAATTAGGGCAAGGTAGGTACTGCGAGAAAATGTAAGTACGGTAGCAAGTCCGACTATGCCAAATTGCATAATTTGTCGTATTGATGTTTTGCGGCGATACAGTTGATCCAAGATGAGTAATAATGCGAACGTCAACAACAGACCTGCATAGTTGGGATCAAAAAATGTTGATAAAACCCGGTAGTAATGCGGATCCCAACCATGTCGGACATATTTTGAAAAATCGGGAAATAGCAAAAATTGTAATAAGCCGATTACTGCAAATGTTACTCCTCCGTTAGTTAAATTCTTTTGGGGATTATAGTTGGCATCCTTAACCAAATCTGAGGTAATCTTAAATAGAGATAAATACATTGATAGTCGTATCCAGTAAAACAAACCAGTTGTCCATTCGGATAAATTCGTCCACGATAATGCATATACAAGTGAAATAAACGTCACAAAAATAAAGAACAATGGTCCGATATCGAGACCATTGATTTTAAATGATTTTGCCCCCATTACTCGCCACACTACCCAACTAGCCACGAGAGCAACAAGTACCAGATCTTGAAGTAATAATGCTCCATCACTTCCCCCCGGCAAAGGAAGTCTGGTTAATTGTCCTAAAACGACAGAAACAATGAACACATTAAATAGTAATACAACAATTTTTTTCATAATGGGTTAAAAAAACCTTTTAGATAGCCCCAATTATACGTACTGCGGCATACTAACTTAAATAGTTTATCGGCTCTTTGTCTTGTTTCGTAGTAATATACGAGTTGGATGAAGGGGAAAAAAACAATTGGGTTTATCACTAGGATGGTGATAAAGAATAGTTGGAGGTCCGAAAATCGACGCGACCACGTTAGCGACGGGTGTTTTTTGTGTAATTTATGAGCCATCCAACCTTCGTAATACCGTCTCTTTAGGACTGCGGATACATTCTTAGGATGATGATGATAACAAATTGCGTTAGCTAAATAGGTTAACTTCATTCCCTGCTGGGATAATCGATATCCTAATTCCGTATCTTCATAAGCCGTTATACCATTGCCAATTTTAAATGATTCATCAAATCCGCTATTTTGACGTAAAAATTCAGTTTTCAATGATATGTTGGTGGTATAAAACGTCTCAAACGTTGTGATTTGGTTGTCCGTTAGATGATGATAATTGAACTGCGGACCACCGTCTTCAAGCCACTCCATGAATGGGGTGATTGTTAGTTGTTTTGACCACGTCGTAAACCCAACGGCAGCATCGTGGATGTCTTGATGGGCATCATGAAAAAGCATGTGTTGTTCTATGAGCGTTGGCTGGGCAAATATATCAGCTTGGGAGTAAAGTAGTATCGGGCTATTGGCTTCACGCATGCCTTGATTTCTTGCCGCCGCAACTCCCAAATTGCCCTGACGAATTAATCTAACTATTGGATAACCTTTGCGTATCTCTTCAACGATCATTTCGGTATTATCTGTTGATCCATCAGACACGACGATTATTTCTTGTATCTGGCTTATTGCCGTTTGATTCAAAAATGATTCAAGGCTCTGGCGAATGGTGTGTTCGTTATTATATGCAGTAATGACTATCGTACAACATTGATTATTCATGATTTTTGTAAAGTGATAAAAACTGTTCTGCTGTTTGTTGCCAGGAGTATGTGTTTTCAACGTACTTTTTCCCCTTTTGACCGAGTTCATTTCGTAACTGGTCATTATTTACCAATTGTTCAAGATTAATCTTTGCACTCGATGAATCATATTTTTCGACTACCATTGCGTTTTCTTTGAGAACCTCTTGGATCGCCCCGACATTGTGGGTTAATACGGGTATTCCTTGTATCATCGCCTCTAAAAATACAAGCCCAAATGCTTCATATTCAGGAAATAAGACAAATAAATCGGCGGTTTGGTACGCCTGTGCCAGCATTTTTTCAGAAACTTCTCCGGTTATGGTAATCGATTTATGTTCTGGGATAGGCAGGATTTTAATCTGTTCAGAGATTAAAGGTTCTTCAATCGCGCCAATTAAGATTAGTTCAGTTGGCTTTTTTAAATCCGCTTCAAGATATTGCTGGGCTAACCAAAGCTGGCCTTTATGTTTTGAGATGCGCCCGACGCTAATTATTTTAAAAACCTGATTAATCTCTTTTTTATCTTCATTATTTTTTTGAATCCCCCATGGTATGACCTTTATTTGGGAATCAGGTATTGAGTAAGTGGATGCGACCTGGTGTTTTTCGTGTTCAGTAATTGCGTGTATCCAGTTCGCCATCGGTAATATGCGATGGTTTATTGGACGCAAAAACTTTTGATTTTTACTGAGAGAATGAAATGAAAGTGAAAACACAGTTGGCACATGGTTTTTTTTAGCCCAACGAAGTACCCAATAGTTAACCCAGAACCACCGGTCGCTCATCAATTGAATAGCATCCGGCTTTATTGCATCCAAAATCTTATTAATTTCGTGTGGTGAGAACCATACTAACGGTACTTGGAAAAACGGTGGTGCGATTGATGGAAACGAATGCAGGCGGTATATATCTTCATAGTCAATATGTTCAGTCTCGGGCCATGTCGGTTCATAGTGTCTGGGAAATGACCATCGAGAGGTTAAAACCGATATCGTAGCGTGATCGAGCTTAATAAATTGTTGTCCGAGTTTTTCAATCACTCGTTCAATTCCACCAAAATAAGGCTTGTAATAGGGCGAAACAAACAGTATATTCACCCGTTTATTGTATCACTCCTTGAATTTTTCTTGAGCCAATACGGCTAATATGCCATTGCCATACGTTCAAAAAACTTTTTATCGCACGAAGATCAATTACTCGGGTATTTTGTTTCCAGATTAAAATTGGATAGGCCAATATAGCCATGACTAGGCTTATTGTACTTCCGCTTATTATTGCTAGAAACAGCTCGAATTGTGTTAACCATCCGGGAACATGTTTCGCGTAAAAGTAGTACAGATTTTTTAATGAACGATCTCGTGTGTGAATGTATAACAAACCGCTTTGACCACCAATATGAATTATACTGACCTGAGGGGCATACCAAATTTCGTATCCAGCCTTGCCAATTCTAATAATCCAATCAGCGTCTTCCATAAAAAATTCCATCTCTGGATCAAGACCGCCTACACGGTCTATGGCTTCCTTTCGGATTAGAATTGCGGCTGAGGCTAAATAACTTACGATAAATGGTTGATGCGTTGCATCTAACAACCGCTTTTGCTTTGAAACTATCTTTTTTAACCATAATGCGTAGTCCCAAAACCATTCTAACGGATGTTTAAGGTGCGTTTCATAGGATGGTTGAAATCGGTCATTTTTATCAATGAGTCGCGGGGCAACCACTCCCGCTTGAGGGTGTGTTTCAAGGAATTTGATCAGGTATTCGATTGCCTCTCGATTTACAATCGTATCTGCATCGAGTCTCAGTAAATAGTCTCCAGACATGCATTCAAGGATTAGCTTAGTAGCATGCGCAATTCCTTTATTCTGATCTACTTTTTCAAGGATCACCCATGGATAGTGGGTTTCAACCATTTCGATAGTTCCATCAATACTCCCGTCATCCGAAACAATGGTCTCAATAGAATTAAGATCGTCACCGTAACTTGTTTGGATTGAATCGAGCAACTCTTTTAATTGGTTTTTCCCATTATATGTAGGTATGCCAATCGTAATTCGTTTATTCATGGGCCGAATGGGTATGGTCTTTTTTCCACGTTGGATAAACTGTAATCATGAGTAACAGTAGTATTATAAATTCTGATGCGCCTGTAACAACCGCTGATCCATAAAATGAATACCGTGGAATCAAGAATAAGTTGGCACTGACGTTAAAAACAAATGCGATAGCGTATATCCACATCAATTTCTTTTGTCCATTAAGTGTTAAGAGCACCCACATTAATAGCGATGATGAGAAGAAAATTGGGGCGGCCGACATCAGAATTCGTAGTGCGGTAACGGCAGGGCCAAAATCTGGGGTGTCGGCAACAATCCGAATAACGTACGGCGCGAGTACCCATGTTAAAAGAGCTCCGGCAACTCCGACAGTAAAGAGTACTCCCCATGCTTTAAATGCTACCGAATAGAATTTTTTATGCGATTCATGATGGGCTTTGACCATAACTGGGTATACCGCATTCATAAAAAATGTTGGGACAATTAGTCCGAATTCAAAAAATTTATACGCGATATTGTACATTCCGACTGCCTGCGCGTTGCTAAATTGAGCCATCGGTAATACCGAAAGAAGGAAAGAGTCTGTTTTAAAGTTTCCCAGGTTAAATAAAAGTGAGATACCCAGTGGGAGTGTGGCTATTGAGAGTTCCTTGAGTTGTTTTTTATTCCAATCAAAATGGAATCTGGAAAGGTTGTGGGCTTGCCATACTGAAATAACCATCATTATGATTTGTCCTATGATAAAAGCAATTACAAGCGGTATTGTTCCGGGATATTTAAGTAAGACGACGTACGTAGCAATAACGAAAGCCAACGATCCCCAAAAGCTTGCGTAGAATTGTAGATCGTACCGTAACCGTGATTGTAGAAGACCGTGTGTTGCTCCTTTGATCCCTTGGGTCATGATTGAGATCGTTCCGATTAAGATTGCCATTTTGAGTTCGATTGCGTATGGCAAGAATACGAGTACGGCGGAGGATATAATCATGATGATGAGGCTAAGCACGGTGCGCATGGTTACGAGTCCACCGAATAATTGATTTTCTTTTTCGGGATTCGCCGACATTTCTCGTACTACAACCGCATTGAGGCCAAAGTCGGTAAGCATCCAGAATATGGTGACGTAGTTTATCGCGATTTGATATGTCCCGTACCCATCAACGCCCATGTGGCTAATTACTAACCTGGTGATCCATAATCCAGTGATTGCTGTTATAAAACGGCCAAAAACTTGATAAATAGTATTAAGTCCAATGGTTTTGGTTAAATTTGATATTGGTAGTTTTGGCACCAAGATATTATACCTGTTTTTGTATGTGAGATTAGCGTTATAATAATGTCCTGTTTTGGGGCGATTAGCTCAGTTGGTTAGAGCGCTTGAATCACACTCAAGAGGTCTCAGGTTCGAGTCCTGAATCGCCCACCATTTCATGACCAATTCAATTATTCATTTTTTGGGAAAAAAAGCGCCGGGATTTGTGGTCCCAGCGCATGTTGGTTTCTCTTCAACTTTAGATTAGGACTTGGTCTGGCCCAAGCCAAGGCCACTCCGGGTGAAGCCCGGGTTCCTGATCACGAATCAGGGCATATTGCCTGTTCGCTTCTTCGAGGATTTTCTGGCGACGATATGCTTCGACTGCATCGTCCACCAGTTGCGACATCGTCACTCCCCCCAGTTCTTCGGCTAGTTGCCGAATCTTGGCCATAGTGCCTTCGCTCACCCTAATTGTCGGTGACATAGACCTCCTACTCGCCAGATTATCTGGCATCCAGTGTTTTACAGTTATAGGATAATACTACCATCGCAAAGTTAGAAAAAGAACCTACTTCTTGTAACATCAGGAAGAATATTCTACGATAAAAAAACAAATGGATATTCAAGGTACTTATATTGGTGGATGGTTTCAACGTACAGTTCTTCATTTATCAGAAATTCATTATTTTCTAAATGAAGGTAAGTCGACACTATCACTCGATCATAAAAAACTTGTTAAGTTGCAAAAATCCCTCGACATTGAATCACTAAAACTTTCATTAGATGGTTTTGAATATATTGAAGTAATTACTAAAAACCAAATATCATTTAAAATATTTGAGGATGGGTTGATTGTACTAAAAAATACGTTTAGTCATGGTGATAATTTGCCAAATGACATTAAAGATTTAACTAATTATTATGAAAATAAGTTATCTCCAGCAATAAGTTATTTATTTAGTCTCGGCGCACCAATGCCGAAAGAACTTGCAAATATTAAAACGGTATACCCCTATTTTGTCGTAGTAATGAACGCTACCCATAATGATATTGAGCGAGTTTTTACTGATTTCAATCAATCGAAGGATTTCGAAATAAATAATGATGGTTTTGATATTGTAAGAGGCGATAAATTTTACATTATTAATCTAAAACAAATAGCTCATGAAGATGCCGCCCGGTTTATTGAAGAACAAATATTTTTGAGGGAATTTAAGGGACAATTACATCGCTATCTCAACTTACATCGCATCATTTGGGAGCGAATAGCCGATGTAAAAGAACGTGGGAAAATAAACGGAGCAGAGATTGCAAGTTTTCGTGATAAAGTTGAGGGCTATGCAAAAACCATCAATCTTATTGAGGCAAGGATGAATCAAATGGGCACTTATTTACATACAAGAGAACGAATAGCGCGTACTGATAAACGACTAGTACCATTCAATAATGTTATCGCATATGGATACGAAACTTTAGGCGATACTCTGTCATATCTTCAACAGATTTGGGTCATGACTAAAAATTATGTAAACTCAGCACTGCAGCTATTTACAGACCTCCAGTCACAAGTGACACAGAGCTCGGTTGAGAATCTAACGGTGGTCACAACAATAGGTGTTGGTGCGACATTAATTGGTCTTTTCACTACAACTTCGGTGCCTGAACTTACCGTGTTTGGACTAATGTACGTTATTATTCTGGGATTAATTGGGTTCAGTGCAAATCATCTGATTAACTGGATATCAACAAGACGTTCATACAAAATTTCGGACATTGAATATGATAAAGAAATCTAATTAAGTTTTTTATTTATTTTGAGGCCTCGCAAAAAAGGTTATTATGCCAGCGGTCAAAATAAACACACCCGCTGCGGCAACTGTTTTGTAAACATATGACTGAAACTCATCTGCTGGGATGAACTCGAAGATATATCCAATCGAAAGTATGGCAATTAAAAATACTACTAAAATAATTGAAAGATATAAAAATCTCTTTTGAGTTAACCAGTTCATCACATCATTTTATACTTACTTTGTTGTCTTAGTCAATATATTCGCTTTCATTTTGTATAATAGTCAGTACGCGTTTTTACGCTAAGCTCCCTTTGGGAGCATGGAACCTCACGGAAAGAAGGAGGCGCTATGCGAATCTCCAGCAACCACCGGCGGTATCTTGTTGCCGCTGGTATGATCCAGGCCGCGGGCGTTTTGCCTGCAATTATCACCAGATCCGACAACGGATTTCTTCTGCTGGGGCTCCTGCTCAGCAACCTTGGCACTCTTCAACAGTGTCACAACTTCCGTTGGTCAGACCTGCCCGTGCACAAGGTCCAGTGGACGGGCTTTGTCGCGTCGCTCGCGTATGCGTTCGGCGTGTACGAAATAAGCCCACTAAGGTGCTTCATCACACTGGTCCTGGCCTTGATCCTCGGGGTTAATCTGGTCTACTTCTACATCGTAGACCCCCAGACTAACCCCAGTCGGTGGCACGGTAAGCAGTACCGTTGAAAACAGCCGGATAGATCACTCACCATGATCTGTCCGGCATTATTATTCCTGCTTGGCGAATATGGTGTCACCGAGTACAATAGGTGAGACATGGATTTTACCCCGATGACCGAAGAACAGCCGCATGGAGGTTTTTCTTTTTTTCTTGATACACTAATAAATATATCTGCTGCAGTGCTGATTTTTGCAGTAATCTATTTTTTTGTTGCCCAACCTCACCAGGTTGATGGAGGCAGTATGCTTCCTACCTATTTACATGGTGATTATGTACTTACCGAAAAAGTTAGTTCGTATTGGTCAGATTTACAACGCGGGGACGTAATTGTTTTTCGGTATCCTAAAGATCCCAGTAAAGAGTATATAAAGCGAGTTATTGGTTTACCCGGTGAAGAAATCTCTATCCGTGACGGTATCGTCTATATTGATGGTGGCCCTCTTAACGAGACGTATACACGATCTGGTTATACCAGTGCTCATTCTTTTTTACAGGAAGGAACGTCGTACAATGTTCAGCAAAATGAATATTTTGTGATGGGAGATAACCGAAATGAAAGTAGCGACTCTCGTGAGTGGGGTACCGTACCTGAAGATAATATTATCGGTAAAGTTTTCTTTAGATATTGGCCGTTCTCACGCTTTGGACTTATAAAAAATAACTAATTTGTCTTCCTCTTTGGTAAATTGTAGTAGTTGGTCATCAGATAACTGTTTTTTGGCATATTGTTCTTTTATCCGTGCTGGTAGTTTGGCGACATTGCGCAAACTTTCTAATTCTTCACTGGTCATATGAAGCCGATGAGAAAGAGCTTCAAGAGTTACTGTCTGAGGATTGGTATTGGGCAATTCCATATAGGAAGTAACTCCACCGGCAACTGCTGCTCTTGATTCAGAGGCAATATCACCCTTGTGTGTAAGGCCCGGTTCTCTGAAATGAACCTGGTCATCA
>JAAXWF010000004.1 GCA_013335095.1 candidate division WWE3 bacterium | reverse complement strand
GGGGAGAGTTTTGAAAATAACGATTTAACCTTAAAGACATATGGTACCGGGGATTTGGTATTTGATCTTCCTGGCGGAGTAACGCTCATGCAGGCTCAGGCTTGGGATTTGGCAAATGGTAGTACCAGTGCCCTAAATGTCGAAGGTGGACTTCTTAACCTTGATACACAAAATGCTCGAGTTGGTATTGGTACAACCGGACCCGATGCCAAAGCCGATATCCTATCTACCACCGAACAACTACGATTAACCTACACCGACGGGTCAGTGTATAACTCCTTCACCGTAAATAGTGGTGGAGATCTAACGATTGCGCCAAGTGGTGGGGATGTAAATGTTTCGGGAAACATCTCGGCTGGAGTAAACAGCGTATTTGCTTCAACGTTTGATGCTGTTGGTGCAAGTGCCTTAACCATTGGCTCTGCTGATGTAACATCTGTCACCGTTACAACAGACGGAACGGGTAATGCCGAGGTCGTCTTACCAACGGGATCAATCGGAAGTGGTGAAGTCTTAGATGATACGTTATTAGAAGTTGATTTAGCTGCCTCGAACTCAGCATCGAATGGTCAGTGTTTAACCTACAACAATGGAACTGGTGGATTTACCTGGACGAATTGTGACACGGGCGGAGCCTCGGCCTTCACTGACGGTGGAACGATCGTATATCTAACCGATACAACCGATGATTTTGCGATTGGCGGATCAACGCTGGCTGCGGCATTTAGTGTCGATACGTCGGCGAACACCACCCGCATTGGAACAGGAGCCACCGCTAATGCGATTCTTTCGATGTACGCATCAAACGGCAGTACGGGAGATGTAACCTACACCACTAATGACAGTTGGAACTTTAGCGGTGGAAGCGTTGGGATTAACACCACTGGACCAGATGCCCAGTTAGATGTTCTTGCTACAACTGAACAACTGAGATTAACCTACACCGATGGGTCCGTGTACAACTCGTTTACGGTAAATAGTGGTGGAGATTTAACGATTGCGCCAAGTGGTGGGGATGTAAATGTTTCAGGTAATATTTCTGCTGGATCAAACAGCGTGTTTGCTTCAACGTTTGATGCGGTTGGTGCAAGTTCTCTAACAATCGGCTCTGCTGATGTGACATCTGTCACCGTAACTACAGACGGGACTGGTACTGCTGAAGTGGTGTTACCAGCTGGATCAATCGATTCAACCGAGATTTTGGATGCAACCATCTTAGCAACCGATCTTAAATCAGTTGACTCCGCCGCTGATGAAGAGTGTTTGACTCGTGAAACAACTACGGGTGATTTTGAATGGCAAGCTTGTTCGAATGCGGCTAACATTTGGACTGATGGTACGGGTATTAGCTACCTCACTGACACAGTCGAAGATTTTGCCGTTGGTGGTTCGACTTTAGCATCTGCATTTAGTGTTGATGTTTCGGCTAACACGGCACGAATCGGCACTGGAGCAACCGTTAATGCGGTACTTTCAATGTTTGCATCTGATGGTGATACCGGAACGATTACCTACACCACGAATGATGAATGGTCATTCAGTGGCGGAAACATTTTGGCCAGCAGTAGCACGATTACGGCTTCTGACTTTATTTGTACTGATTGTCTCGATTTTTCTGAGCTTGAAGATACGTTAGACTTAGATGCTGCGCTTGTGGTAAATCAGGGGACTAATACTTGGACACAAAGCTTTACCGGAACAACAACCAATGGGTTAACCTATGCATCTAATTCATTAACAACTGGAACTGCATATACCTTTGGTTCAACGTCAACCGCCTTAACCTCTGGTTCAATAATGAACGTAAACTGGACACCGGGATCTGCGACCACTGCTTCGGGTGATTTATTTGGAATAACGATTGGATCGAATGGAACAACAACCGGCAACCTCTTTGTTGTTCGAGATGGTACGACCGACCTGTTTACTATCACTGAATCTGGTATCACTTCTAACTTGCCGCAGTCATTTACCTCTCCAGGAGATGTTTCATTGTCTTACGATTTAATTTTTGCAAATCAGGTAAGCAGTCAAATTCGTACAAATGGTCCATTTACGATCGAAGCAGGGGAGAGTTTTGAAAATAACGATTTAACCTTAAAGACATATGGTACCGGGGATTTGGTATTTGATCTTCCTGGCGGAGTAACGCTCATGCAGGCTCAGGCTTGGGATTTGGCAAATGGTAGTACCAGTGCCCTAAATGTCGAAGGTGGACTTCTTAACCTTGATACACAAAATGCTCGAGTTGGTATTGGTACAACCGGACCCGATGCCAAAGCCGATATCCTATCTACCACCGAACAACTACGATTAACCTACACCGACGGGTCAGTGTATAACTCCTTCACCGTAAATAGTGGTGGAGATCTAACGATTGCGCCAAGTGGTGGGGATGTAAATGTTTCGGGAAACATCTCGGCTGGAGTAAACAGCGTATTTGCTTCAACGTTTGATGCTGTTGGTGCAAGTGCCTTAACCATTGGCTCTGCTGATGTAACATCTGTCACCGTTACAACAGACGGAACGGGTAATGCCGAGGTCGTCTTACCAACGGGATCAATCGGAAGTGGTGAAGTCTTAGATGATACGTTATTAGAAGTTGATTTAGCTGCCTCGAACTCAGCATCGAATGGTCAGTGTTTAACCTACAACAATGGAACTGGTGGATTTACCTGGACGAATTGTGACACGGGCGGAGCCTCGGCCTTCACTGACGGTGGAACGATCGTATATCTAACCGATACAACCGATGATTTTGCGATTGGCGGATCAACGCTGGCTGCGGCATTTAGTGTCGATACGTCGGCGAACACCACCCGCATTGGAACAGGAGCCACCGCTAATGCGATTCTTTCGATGTACGCATCAAACGGCAGTACGGGAGATGTAACCTACACCACTAATGACAGTTGGAACTTTAGCGGTGGAAGCGTTGGGATTAACACCACTGGACCAGATGCCCAGTTAGATGTTCTTGCTACAACTGAACAACTGAGATTAACCTACACCGATGGGTCCGTGTACAACTCGTTTACGGTAAATAGTGGTGGAGATTTAACGATTGCGCCAAGTGGTGGGGATGTAAATGTTTCAGGTAATATTTCTGCTGGATCAAACAGCGTGTTTGCTTCAACGTTTGATGCGGTTGGTGCAAGTTCTCTAACAATCGGCTCTGCTGATGTGACATCTGTCACCGTAACTACAGACGGGACTGGTACTGCTGAAGTGGTGTTACCAGCTGGATCAATCGATTCAACCGAGATTTTGGATGCAACCATCTTAGCAACCGATCTTAAATCAGTTGACTCCGCCGCTGATGAAGAGTGTTTGACTCGTGAAACAACTACGGGTGATTTTGAATGGCAAGCTTGTTCGAATGCGGCTAACATTTGGACTGATGGTACGGGTATTAGCTACCTCACTGACACAGTCGAAGATTTTGCCGTTGGTGGTTCGACTTTAGCATCTGCATTTAGTGTTGATGTTTCGGCTAACACGGCACGAATCGGCACTGGAGCAACCGTTAATGCGGTACTTTCAATGTTTGCATCTGATGGTGATACCGGAACGATTACCTACACCACGAATGATGAATGGTCATTCAGTGGCGGAAACATTTTGGCCAGCAGTAGCACGATTACGGCTTCTGACTTTATTTGTACTGATTGTCTCGATTTTTCTGAGCTTGAAGATACGTTAGACTTAGATGCTGCGCTTGTGGTAAATCAGGGGACTAATACTTGGACACAAAGCTTTACCGGAACAACAACCAATGGGTTAACCTATGCATCTAATTCATTAACAACTGGAACTGCATATACCTTTGGTTCAACGTCAACCGCCTTAACCTCTGGTTCAATAATGAACGTAAACTGGACACCGGGATCTGCGACCACTGCTTCGGGTGATTTATTTGGAATAACGATTGGATCGAATGGAACAACAACCGGCAACCTCTTTGTTGTTCGAGATGGTACGACCGACCTGTTTACTATCACTGAATCTGGTATCACTTCTAACTTGCCGCAGTCATTTACCTCTCCAGGAGATGTTTCATTGTCTTACGATTTAATTTTTGCAAATCAGGTAAGCAGTCAAATTCGTACAAATGGTCCATTTACGATCGAAGCAGGGGAGAGTTTTGAAAATAACGATTTAACCTTAAAGACATATGGTACCGGGGATTTGGTATTTGATCTTCCTGGCGGAGTAACGCTCATGCAGGCTCAGGCTTGGGATTTGGCAAATGGTAGTACCAATGCCCTAAATGTCGAAGGTGGACTTCTTAACCTTGACACACAAAATGCTCGAGTTGGTATTGGTACAACTGGACCCGATGCTAAAGCCGATATTCTATCTACCACCGAACAACTACGATTAACCTACACCGACGGGTCAGTGTATAACTCCTTCACCGTTAATAGTGGTGGAGATCTAACGATTGCGCCAAGTGGTGGGGATGTAAATGTTTCGGGAAACATCTCGGCTGGAGCAAACAGCGTATTTGCTTCAACGTTTGATGCTGTTGGTGCAAGTGCCTTAACAATCGGATCAGCCGATGTAACATCCGTAACCGTTACAACTGATGGAACCGGTACAGCCGAAGTTGTATTACCAGCTGGATCAATCGATTCAACCGAGATTTTGGATGCAACAATCTTAGCCACTGATCTTAAATCAGTAGACACAGCCGCTGATGAAGAGTGTTTGACGCGCGAGACCACCACTGGAGATTTTGAATGGCAGACGTGTGGAGATGGGGTTGGTCCTTGGACTGATGGTAGTGGCATTACGTACTTGACTGATACTGCCGAAGATCTCGCAGTAGGTGGTTCGACGCTCGCATCAGCCTTTAGCGTTGATGTTTCGGCGAATACAGCCAGACTTGGTACGGGAGCAACAGCAAATGCGATTCTTTCAATGTATGCATCGGATGGAGATACCGGAACGATTACGTACACGACTAATGATGAGTGGTCATTTAGCGGTGGAAATATCTTAGCCAGCAGTAGCACGATTACGGCGTCTGACTTTATTTGTACTGATTGTCTCGATTTCACCGAACTGATTGATGCGATGACTCTAGATGCTTCAACTGGTATAACTATGGGTGCTAATAATTTAACCTTTACGGCGAGCGGTGCGGGTAATATTACCACGAACTTGTCATCAACTGGTGACTTTATCGTTCAGGATAACGGAACAACTGTGCTAACAGTTAATGATTCAGGAAATACGGTATGGAGTTTACCTGTAGCGAATTATCTCCAGATTGATGGTGCGACCAATGATTCAACAACGACCGCTGGAGTTATCGATATGGATGTCGATTCCAGTACTACAGGAAACATAGGAATAGCTCTCGATTACCAAGACACAAATACCGGTACTGCCAAGACGTTCTACGCATTCCGCACCGATGTAACGATTGATGCGAATGCTACGGGTGATGATACCGTGTATGGAAATTACCTCGGCCTGACCCAAAATGATGCAAATGCAACCGCGTATGGATTTTATGTTACCGGCGAAGATCGAAACTATATGTCTGGAACTGTTGGCATTGGTACAACCGGACCTGATGCAAAATTAGACGTTCTTTCAACAACTGAACAACTGAGATTAACGTATACCGATGGTTCCGTGTACAACTCATTTACGGTTAACAGTGGTGGAGATTTAACGATTGCGCCAAGTGGTGGGGACGTAAATGTCTCAGGTAATATTTCGGCTGGATCAAACAGCGTGTTTGCTTCAACGTTTGACGCTGTTGGTGCAAGTGCCTTAACCATCGGTTCTGCTGATGTTACTTCGGTAACCGTTACAACCGATGGAACTGGTACGGCCGAAGTAGTGTTACCAGCTGGATCAATCGATTCAACCGAGATTTTGGATGCAACCATCTTAGCAACCGATCTTAAATCAGTTGACACCGCCGCTGATGAAGAGTGTTTGACGCGCGAGACCACCACTGGAGATTTTGAATGGCAACCCTGTTCAAATGCAGCCAATATCTGGACTGATGGTACTGGTATTAGTTACCTAACCGACACGGCTGAAGACCTGGCGATCGGAGGATCAACCTTAGCCTCTCCATTTAGTGTCGACGTTTCCGCAAATACCGTACGATTTGGAACTGGAGCCACCGCCAATGCCGTTCTTTCAATGTTTGCATCTGATGGCGATACGGGCAATATCACGTATACAACGAATGACGAGTGGTCATTTACTGGTGGAAACATTTTGGCCAGCAGCAGTACGGTGACGGCATCTGACTTTATTTGTACCGATTGTATTGATTTCTCTGAGCTTGAAGATACGTTGGACTTAGATGCCGCGCTTGTGGTAAATCAAGGAACAAATACTTGGACACAAAACTTTACCGGAACAACAACCAATGGGTTAACCTATGCCTCGAACTCCTTAACAACGGGAACTGCATATACCTTTGGTTCAACTTCTACTGCTTTAACCTCGGGATCAATTATGGATGTAAACTGGACACCTGGATCCGCGACTACTGCTACTGGCGATTTGTTTGGAATAACCATTGGATCAAATGGAACAACGAGCGGTAACCTCTTTGTTGTTCGGGATGGTACAACTCCACTATTTGCCATTTCTGAAACTGGCATAACATCGAATTTGCCGCATTCCTTCACTGCCGCGGGTGATGTGTCAATGGCATATGATCTACAATTTACCAATCAGACGAGTAGTACGATCAAAACCAAATCACCATTGTATTTAGAGGTCGGCGATAACTTTGAGAGCAACAATTTAACACTTAAAACATACAATAGTGGTGATGTCGTTTTTGATGCACCCGGTGGCGTAACATTATTGCAAGCACAGGCTTGGGACCTTGCTGATAGCAGTACTACATCCTTAAATGTAGAAAATGGATTACTGGTTGCTGATACGACAAATTCACGTATTGGTATTGGTACAACTGGAGCCGACGCAAAGGCCGATATCTTAGCAACTACTGAACAACTACGATTAACTTACACCGATGGTTCCGTTTATAACTCTTTCACCGTTAACAGTGGGGGAGATCTAACAATTGCCCCAAGTGGTGGGGATGTAAATGTCTCAGGTAATATTTCGGCAGGATCAAACAGTGTATTTGCCTCAACTTTTGATGCCGTTGGTGCGAGTGCATTAACCATCGGGTCGGCCGATGTGACTTCGGTTACTGTCACAACTAATGGTACCGGCGACAGTGAGGTTGTGCTGCCTACTGGATCAATTAGTGCTGGTGAGATCTTAGATGATACTCTTTTACCCGTAGATATGGCTTCGGTTGATTCAGAGGCTGATGAAGAATGTCTAACTTATGAATCAACGGGCTCTACATTTGAATGGCAGACATGTGGCGGTGCTTCAAGTCCATGGACCGATGGCACTGGTATTACGTATTTAACTGATACAGCTGAGGATTTTGCGGTTGGTGGATCGACTCTGGCGTCCGCATTTAGCGTTGACGTCTCGGCTAACACCGCACGTATCGGCACTGGAGCAACCGCTAATGCCGTACTTTCAATGTTTGCGTCAGATGGAGATACCGGAACGATTACGTACACTACAAATGATGAGTGGTCATTTAGTGGTGGAAACATTTTGGCTAGCAGTAGTACGATTACGGCGTCTGACTTTGTGTGTACTGATTGTCTCGATTTTACTGAACTTATTGATGCCATGACCCTTGATGCTTCAACGGGTATCACAATGGGTGCTAATAATTTAACCTTTACTGCGAGCGGTGCGGGTAATGTTACCACGAACTTGTCATCGACTGGTGATTTTATCGTTCAGGATAACGGAACCACGGTTTTAACAGTTAATGATTCAGGAAACACTGTATGGAGTTTACCTGCCGCAAACTATCTCCAAATTGATGCAGCGGCTACTGATACAACCACTACGGCAGGTGTCATTGATGTAAATATCGATTCTTCGACTGGCAATGCGATTGGTTTTTCGGTTGACTTTGAAGATACAAATACAGGTTCAACCCGAACAATGTATGCAATCCGAAATGATATCACCATTGATGCAAACGCCACCGGTAACGATAACGTATATGGATATTATTCCGCATTTACCCAAACAGATGCTGCCGCCACTGCCTGGGGTATTTATTCAACTGGCGAAGATTCAAACTATTTTTCGGCTAATGTAGGTATTGGTACTTCCGGACCCGATCGTCGACTTGATGTATTAGATGCATCTGCCGCGCAACTTCGGTTAACATATACTGATGGATCTGTTTATAGTGAATTTCAGACTGACTCATCAGGAAATCTTACCGTATCAACGACCGGCTCTAGCGTTACATTTAGTGGTGATACGGTTAACGCGACTGATTTTGCTTGTACCGATTGTCTCGACTTCGCTGAGCTTGAGGACACGTTGGACTTAGACGCAGCGCTCGTTGTGAACCAAGGCTCGAATACTTGGACACAAAACTTCACTGGTACTACAACTAACGGATTAACGTATGCCTCCAATTCATTAACAACCGGTACGGCATATACCTTTGGGTCATCATCAACCGCATTAACTACCGGTACGGTCATGAACGTTAACTGGACACCTGGATCAGCGACCACTGCAACGGGTGATGTTTTTGCGGTCACTGTCGGTTCTAACGGTAACGTTGGTAATGTATTTATTGCCCGTGACGGTACTTCATCGTTGTTCTCTATTACCGAAACTGCAATTACCTCGGAATTACCACACTCCTTTAATGCTGCCGGTGACGTTGCCATTGCGTATGATATGTTATTCAGTAATCAAACCGCCGCCTATATTAAATCGAATGGTCCATTTACCATCGAAGCGGGTGAGAGCTTTGAAAGCAATGACTTAACAATGCGAACATTCAACAGTGGTGGAATTATTCTAGAAGCTGCTGGTAACGTGTCTATTAACAACGATCTTGTATTAAGTAGCGATCAGACCTTAACCTCAACCAATATTGGTGGTAGTGGAATCTTAGCCTATGGTGCTATTTGTGCTGACGATAGTTTAGATACCGCTGATGATTGTATTGATGCTTCACGTGCGGCTGGTACTGTATATGGTATTTCTTCGAGTTTTGCTATTGATGATATAGCGGAAAACTTCCCAACACTGGATGAATCTATACAGGCTGGCGACCTTGTTTCGATTGATCCACAAACTGTTCCAGATGCAGTACCTGGCGCATTTCAGAGTGGTGATTATGAAACTGAATTCGTAAAGAAAGCTAATAGTCGAAGTGCTGTACTCGGAGCAATATCTGAAAAACCAGGTGTCTTACTTGGTGGGTTTGGACAAAGCAATGATCCACGCAGCAAGAAAGAAGTTGCCGTTGCGTTGAACGGACGTATCCCGGTTAATGTAGTCTCAACAGCGGGAAATATCGAAGTTGGAGATCCAATCTCGGGTAGTGATGTTATTGGATTTGGACAAAAAGCAATTGATGCAGGTTGGGTAATTGGCCGAGCCCTTTCTCCATTTGATCCGAATAATGGCGTTGGTGAGCCAATAGCATGTCCTAAGGGTGCGCCGTCGGGATCTCGATGTGCTCAAATTTTGGTCATGATTCAAGCTGGTTGGTATCAGCCGAGTGCCTTTAGCGGAGCGGCCAATGATTTAGCCACCCTATTAGAAACAAGTGCTACATTGAAGATGAATTCAGTCGAGTTAACAAATGCTGCAATTTCGGATTCATTAACTGTTCTTGGAAAGGCAACGGTTGGAGAATTGGTCGTAAATAAGAATATAACTAACGGAATGTTGACGATTAATGGTGAAAACGGTTCCTTAGAAACAGTTGCATCTTCGTTGAAACTGCAACCAACTCGAGCGGCTAGCCTCGATATAATGGGCGGCGCAGTCGAAGTAGATATCGATGGAAACCTCAAGATTAAAGAAGGTTTGATCTATGCCAATGATTCGATCCGTGGCTCAATTGCGCTACCGGCCGGACAAGTCCGAATCCCTGTGGTTAAAGATTGGAAAGAGGCTCCAAAGAGTATCAATACAACTCCTTCATATAATACGAAGGTCTGGGTTGAATCGATCACCAAAGATGGATTTGTTATTTATGTAGAATCCGCTTCTGCTACTGATGCAACCATATATTGGAGCGCAATCTGGTAGTCCGCTGGCTTATACAACAGGGCTTCTGTTGTAGTAATTCCTCTTTTAGATGTAATAGTATAAGATAAATTTAGCGAATCATTGCCCATGTTCACTAATCTGTTAATTTTTATCTCTCTATTAGGTAATACGTTATTGATGATCTTGCTTGGTCTAACGCTGTTTTACTTAATGGATAAGAAAAAATCATATGAGAATCATGAACATAAGTTGACTTCCAACAGCGACGATATACTAGACCAGGCTCATCAAAAGGAAAAAATGATGATCGCCGAGGCTATTGATAAATCAACTGAAATATTAAAACAAACCGACTTTTTTACCGATCGGATGAAAGATAAGGTCAACCATGATTTAAATGGCGCGGTAGAACAATTTTCGACTGAATTAAGCCAAAAACTAGACCAACTCAGTAAACAATATGATGAGACCTTCAACATCTTAAAGACTGATTATGCGAATGCGGTGGAAGAAACTATGAACAAAGTTCGTACATTAGGTGATCAGGAATTAGGTCATATTCAAGAAGCCTTACAGAGTAAGAGCCTTTCTTTGCAGGAATATTTAGAGAAAAAGGTTGATCAAGAATTTAATAATGCTCAGCAAGAAATCGCCAATTATAAAAAATACCGTATTCAGGAGATGGAGGAATCTCTCGATGATATTATTTTGCACCTAGCCCAGGAGATATTACCAGATGCCATATCAATCAATGATCATGAAACACTTGTTATAAAGGCCTTGAGCCAAGCTAAGGAAGATGGACTTCTAAAATATGATTAAGCGGCGACTTTCTATTATCCAGTTATTTGAAGATCTGAACACGGCGGCTGAGTTGCATAATTTGATCAGTCAAATAGATGAGCTCATCGAATCATTGTTTAAGTTCAAGGAGTCGATGGATGATAAGTTCGATCGGTGTGTCTCAATAAACTATAAACTCCAAGTTATGCAATGGGTCCGCGAATCGGGGGTAGATATTCAAGATCGGGTCTCGGTACAACGCGAATTAACGTTACTCAAAAAAGAACTTTCTTCAATTCCTACATTAAAAATAACGATTGCGTATGAACCAAAAGGATTTCAGATGAAACAACTCAATAGTTGGTTAGCGCAAAATTTTAATCGTAAAATCTTATTGGATATAAGTGTTGATACGGATATCATTGGTGGCGCACTAATCCAGGCGGGTGGGTACTATAAAGATTATTCACTTCGTAAGGCACTGAGTGAAGTTTCAGTATCGTCAATAATCGCAACAACATTAAAATAATATGGTAAAAACATTCGCAGAATATTTTGATTCTATAGGTGAGTTCGGATATGTAAAAGAAGTTCGTCATCCGATTGTAGTCGTTGTCGGCTTACCGAATGTTCGCTTATATGAAGTCGTTGTGTTTGATGATGGAAAGATAGGTGAAGTATTTACGATTAATCATGATGTTGTCGAAATTTTGGTCTTTTCCCAGGATCCTATTCGTGTCGGAACTCAAGTCGTACGCAGTGATACCTTTATAACTGTTCCGGTCGGAAAAGAATTGCTTGGATACGTGTTTGATCCTCTGGGGAATTTGTTATCCACCGAAGACATGTACGAGAAACCAACTGAATATCGTCCGATTGATCATGAAATCGGTGCAATACAAACCCGGTCTCGGATTAAGCGGCCTTTTACGACTGGCGTTACCGTTGTCGATATGATGGTTCCATTGGGTAAAGGACAACGAGAGCTCATTTTGGGTGATCGGAAAACCGGTAAAACTTCATTTTTGCTATCTGCAATAAAGAATCAGGTCCACGAAGACTCTTTAGTTGTGTACGCATGTATCGGTGCAAAGAAGGCCGAGATTAAACGGCTTCAGGAGCATTTCCGACGTGAGCGGATCGATAAAAATATGGTGATGGTCGTCACTAGTTCAAATGATTCTCCCAGCCTTGTGTATTTAACGCCGTATTCCGCAATGACCATTGCCGAATATTTTCGAGACCTTGGCCAAGATGTTTTATTGATTTTGGATGATTTGTCGCAGCATGCTAAGTTTTATCGTGAGATTTCATTGCTTGCCAGGCGATTCCCTGGACGAGATTCATATCCGGGAGATATCTTTTACACGCATGCGAAATTGATTGAACGTGCAGGTAACTTTAGACATCCAGAAAAGGGTGAGGTTTCGATTACCTGTTTGCCGGTTATAGAAACTGTTGACGGTGATATTTCAGGGTACATCCCAACCAATTTGATGGGAATGACCGATGGTCATATCTTTTTCGATAGTAACGCTTACTATAACGGTAAACGTCCGGCTATTAACATTCAGCTTTCGGTTACCCGTGTCGGTCGACAGACACAAACTAACTTAAAGCGCGAGATCAATAGGGAACTCGGGGCATTTTTATCGGCGTATGAAAAATCCCAAACCTATTCGCACTTTGGAGCCGAATTAACAGATGAAGTTAAACAAATGATTGCATTAGGTGATCGTATTCATGATTTGTTTGATCAACACTACAATTTAATTATTCCTCCAGATGTTCAACTTATATTGTTTGCTTTGATCTGGATCGGCGCTTTATCCGATAAAAACACTGAGGCTTTATTTGAAGTCCGAAAAAAGCTGATTGATATCTATTTAGATGAGCATAAGCGAAAAAAGATGACTAAAGTCGTTCAAGCGACTTCTCTTGATCAGTTATTGAAGAATGTTTCTCAGATAAAAGACGAATTCGCAAATCTATGATTAATAGTAAACAGATAAAAGAAGAAATTGAGTTGGTTAGTACATTACGCATAATAACACAAGCCTATCAAGAGATCTCGGTGATGAAGATGCAAAAGATTCGTAATTCTGTGCTTCGGACACGCGAATTTCTAGAACGATTATCGGAAGTTTTTTATGACGTACGTGAGTCGTATAAGACCGAGGTCCAAGATATTTTGCGTAAAAAGAATCGTTTAAGCAAAGTTTTTCCGACATTTGACTTACGTTTAGTAAAGAAACGTAAATCGGTCACTGTTCTACTCTCGGCTAATAACAAGCTGTACGGAGATATTACGTACAAAGTCTTTTTTTCATTTTTAAAACAAGTTCGTGAGCATGAATCCGACATTATTATTATTGGACGCGTCGGACGAGACTTGTTTTTAGAGCAGGAAGGGTCACGGCCGTTTCGGTACATCGAAATTTCTGATGTTGATATTGGATCAGTGGATTTACGAAATGTCGTCCATGAATTAAAGGATTACGATCAAGTTAATGTATTCTATGGCAAATTCGAAAATATCGTAAATCAGGAATCAACGATATCGAATGTATCGGGTAGTCAAGTATTTACCGCCGAAGAATTGACCCAAAAAAAACAACCGACAGAAGAGCATCGGTTTCTATTCGAACCGTCATTAGAACAAATTCTTGATTTTTTTGAGAACCAGGTTTTCGCATCTTTAATAAAACAGACTGTGCATGAGTCTCATCTGGCTAGTTTCGCTTCGCGCATAAAGGCAATGGAAGAAGCACTTCAAAATATCGAAACTAAATCAGCCCAGTTAAAATCCGATCAACGGCGAGTAAAAAGAATGCTTAATAATAAGAAACAAATTGAAACAATATCACGCGTACCAATAGCGTATCATGGATAATATGACCACTCAGAATCGAGGCCGGGTTGTCGGCATTAAAGGACAAATAATTGAAGTCGAATTTTTACAAACGGCTCCTTCTGTATATGATATTTTAGTGCTCGAAGAAGATCCTTCGGCTCAGCTCGAAGTTTATGCATCCTCAGGAGAATCGTTGTTTTATTGCTTCTCTTTAACCCCAGTAACGAAACTCCATCGTGGGGCATGGGTAGTAAATACAGGGCGTCCACTTCATATTCCGGTTGGTACTGAAACTCTTGGGCGTGTTATTGACATCTTTGGCACAATTCACGATGATCAAGACCAGATTTCTTTTTCCGAGTATCAGCCTATTCAAGGACATACAATTGGTATTTATGATGTTAAAGTTCCTGAACAGATCTTAGAGACGGGTATCAAAGCGATCGATTTTTTTGCCCCGATTTTAAAAGGAGGTAAGGTCGGATTATTTGGCGGTGCTGGAGTCGGAAAGACAATGCTGCTGACCGAAATTATTCATAACGTCATTATCGTAAATAAAGATAACAGTGTGTCGGTTTTTGCTGGTGTCGGGGAACGAGCTCGCGAAGGACAGGAATTATATGAAACGCTACGCGAAAGTGGTGTTTTACCACAGGTGAGCCTCATCTATGGTCAAATGGGAGAAAACCCAGTTGTGCGATTTCGTACAGCGACTGCTGGGGTGACGATGGCAGAGCATTTTCGCGATTCAATGGGTAAGAATGTTCTATTCTTTATTGATAACGTGTTTCGTTTCGCTCAAGCTGGACATGAGCTCTCAACCATGATGAATACGATCCCGTCCGAAGGTGGTTATCAATCGACATTAGCATCAGAAATGTCGACTTTTCACGAACGTTTGGTCTCAAACGATAAGGCCGGTATTACCACGATTGAAGCAGTGTATGTGCCATCCGATGATATCGGAGATTATGGAGTTCAGTCAGTCTTTCCATTTTTGGATTCTACGGTGGTGATGTCTCGTGCTGTTTATCAAGAAGGACGATTTCCTCCGGTTGATTTCTTAGCATCAAACTCAGCTGGTGCTAGTATTGAAATTGTGGGTAAAGCCCACTCTAAAGCGCTTATTGCAGCACAGAGCTTGCTTAAAAAAGCGGTGTCATTAGATCGTATCGTTTCGTTAGTCGGCGAGGGAGAACTTTCGGCTGATGATCAAATGATCTATCGGCGAGCCAAGATCATTCGAAACTACATGACTCAAAATTTCTTTGTGGCAGAGGCTCAAACCGAACGTAAAGGCGTGTATGTGCCGCTTGTACAAACGGTGAAAGATATGACTGAACTTCTAAAAGGTGGATATGATCATTTCCCGCCTGATGATTTCTTATATATAGCCAGTTTGCATGATCTTGAAGACAAAGCCGCAGCAAAATAGTCTATGGATACACCTCTGCCACTTGTACTCGATAACCCGATTCTATCAGTCTTTGTGAGAAGTACTGATGCAGTCCTATATGATGGACCCGCAACATCGGTTACGTGTCTAAATGATACTGGACCGTTTGATATTCTTCCTTTTCATGTAAACTTTATTTCTTTGATTCAGGATAGAGTTGTCATTCAGCCGCCGGATGGAAAATCAATCGAGTTTACCATCGGTAAAGGAATAATAAAAACCTCACATAATAAAGTGACTATCTTTTGGGGTTTCGAGACGATGTAGTTACATCTTGAGCTGCAATACGCGGTTTAACGATGAAATAACGCTTTCTCAAGCGATAAATAAGCAGCCCCATACCTATGAGAAGGCCAATACTGAGGTATCGGTTTGATCCAATCATAATATTGCCAAATAAATAGAACATCGGAATGCCAACCGTTAGGTGGAATAGCACATTTGCAATAAAAAAATGTGAGAATTTTGCCCCGATAATTCCAGCGCCATAACACACTGCTTCAAAAAATACTCCGCCTGACAGTACTCGTAGTATAAATATTGCTTCAATTTCTCTTGTTGGAATTAAATGGATACTTTGAATCTTTTCAATCGTTACATCATCAAAAAGTTTTTTTAGGAAGGTAATTCCGTATTTTTCACCGATGAAATATGAAACTGATGATCCTATGATACTTCCGACAAAATCAATCAAATAAATTGACGGCCATCCAATCGCTGGAATCATTCCGATTAGTAGCATACTTCCCGACAGTGGTGGCCAAATAATTGAAAGTATTTTTACTGACACTAGAGCAAAGAATAGAATAATTGGGTGATCTTTGGCCCATGTGGTAAATATAATAAAATAGGTCGATTGCACAAAGAGTACATACGCAGCTATCGTGCCGATAGATCCAATTATAAATATGAGTAGTGTTTGATTCCGGCGAATGTGGGTAAGCATGATGTTCTAGCAATCTAATGTTAAACGTGGGGCTCTGTCTAGCTGGATTATACCGCAATACTGGATAGTCCGTGTTACATCACAGTACAATGATCGTATGATTACATTATTCCAGTATATTTGGGGCTCTTGGAATTGGGTGGATACTATAATTATTGTTGTACTCTCGTGGTTTATTTTCCAGGCATGGATTGTCGGGGTATGGACTAGTATTGCTAACTTTTTTACCTTTCTACTAGCACTTATTGGATCATTTGTTTTTTACCGGTATATGGGCAACTTATTCGTTGAGGTATTCCACTGGAGTGAAGCCACTTCGAAAGCATTAGGTTTTTTGGCCGTCTCATTGTTGATCGAAATTATTGTTGGTTCGTTGCTAAGTTACGCAATCGCTCGCTTCAATAAACATGATGAAAGTCATCCTCATTTTCGAATCCTAAGTCTTATTCCGTCGATTGGACAGGGACTTATACTAATTAGTTTTGTATTGATGTTAATCATTACCTTGCCAATAACTCCTTCGATTAAAACCCAAATTGTACAGTCGGCGATTGGTGGATGGATGATTTCCCAAACATCTGGTTTGGAGCAAACGATCGAAGCAATTTTTGGAGAGGCTATAGAGGAATCGTTAACATACAAAATCACCAAGCCAGGTTCGACAGAGTCGGTTCCTCTCGAAATCGATTCGTTTAACTTATCAGTTGATACCAATGCGGAAAGGGAGCTATTTGAACTGGTAAATGATGAGCGTATTAGTCGTAATTTGCCCGCATTAGTATATGATGATCGACTCTCTGAGGTCGCGAGAAATCATTCAAAAGATATGTGGGAACGAAAATACTTCTCCCACTATTCTCCCGATGGATTTAATATTGCTGATCGTCTCGAACAGGTCGATTATGTCTATACTCTTGCAGGGGAAAACCTAGCTCTTGCTCCGACCGTAAAAACCGCGCACTTAGGACTAATGAATTCAACCGGACATCGTGAAAACATACTTCGACCTGAGTTTCGAAGCATGGGTATCGGGGTAATTGATAATGGGTATTATGGAAAAATGTTTACGCAGGTATTTAGTGATGTTCAGCGGTAAAGTCCCCGCGTTTTAGAGGGACTTCCCGTGGACAACGTTATGATCCAACGCCAGTAACTTTGATCGTAACCTTATGAGTAGTAATGGATTCTCCCGTTGAATCAAACTTAATCGAACTTGTTGATGTCGGAAGTTTTATCTGTAGTTTTGATAATCCATCGCTACGAACCTCTTGTTTTGAAATAACCGTACCTTCGTTGTTCTGGTCAATTACCATTGGTTCATCAGCATCGATGTGTACGGTAACCATTGTGTCCTGACTCTCTACAACGTTTGAATCCGGTATTTGATGCTCTTCCTGTACAAGCGCTTGTTCTACGCTAGGCTCATTACTTTCAGAAACGATCTCTGGTAAATCGTTTGTTACTTGAACCTGACTTATCATATTTTCAGGATCAGAAGGGAGCGGCTCTTCAAAATCTTGTTGTAGTAATACCGGAGTGATTTCAGGTAATACAAATGAATCAATCGGATGCACGGTTGGTGTAGCCAATGTCATGGCGATTCCTGCTAAAAATAATAATAAGGTATTCACGTAATCACCTCCCTTCGGGTTGTTTTTCTATGGGTGTTGCTGTTGGAGTTAGTAGCTCGATTAGCATATTAGTCGGAGTAGGTGATGTCGTTAATGCGATGGTTGGTATGGTTCTTGCTATCGTAGGTATCGGAATTGCGGTTGGCACTGAAGGAACGGTCGGTATTGCGGGCACTGTAGGGACAATAATTCTTTTTTGAATTTCCTCTTGCTGATCGGCCAAAATTTGTTTTGTCTTTTGAACCGAGATAATTGTTTGAGCAATCGTTTCTTGAGCAGGGGAAGGGGCTTGATCGAGTAGTTCCTCTAGTTTTTGACTGTGTTTATCGAGTGTCTCAGTCGCTTTTTCTATGACATCACTGGTATCGCTTTGGGTTTCCTGAATTACTTGAACTGCATCATTGATTTCGTGTTCATATTCTGCTGATACCGTTGGTATCGCTACAATTTCATTATTTGCTAATGAACCTCTGATTTGTTCAATCTCCTTTTCGGCATATTCTACATGAATATCAACTTGTTCCTTTGGAGAATCTGTTAATGATAACTGCAAAGTTTGTGTAAGTTTTTTTATTGGATATAATATTTCGCCTGAGTGACTAGTTTCCGATGCCCATGCGAGCCCTGGCCCCCCCACTGCCATTACGACTAATAGAGCCAGGGCTAAATTGAGGGGTGTAAACCGACTAAATCGGTTCCAATTTTGATTTTTATGAGGTAGTTGTTGCGATAGCTTTTCTATCCGTAAGCGCAATCTTGCTGGAGCAGTCAGTGACTTTAATTCCTCAAATGATGTTTTTAATTGTGTCGATTTCATTTTTTTGTAATGTTTTTTTGTAATATTTTTAAACCTCTTGATACTAATGCCCTCACTGCCATATTCGATTTACCGGTTATTGAACAGATCTCCTTGTAATCGAGTCGTTCGATATATTTAAGCATGATCACCTCGCGCTGCTCTTCAGTCAGAATCTGCAACGACTGTTCAATCATTCGTTCATTATCGATTTTTGCTAACCGCTCATCGAATGTTAGTTGATGGGCATCTTCCATCTGTATTGAGAGTGATTGATTACGAGTATTGCGAGTCCGATAATAATCAATAATCCGGTTGCGGGCGATTCGATAAATCCACGATGTAAATGAACTTCCAGCCTTTGGATGGTACGATTCAAGCTTTTTCCATGCTTTCACAAACACATCAGCAGCTATCTGTTCGGCGGTTAGTGAATCACCCGTCCGAAAGTAAATATATCGAAACATCGCATCAAGGTGGCGCAAATATAATTGCCCAAAAGCATCCCTATCGCCGCGTTTTGCCGCTGCGATTAATTCTGCGTCGGATTTATCAGACAATGGATACATTCGAGATTTAATCCACTTAATCATTACCCGACATTATATATAACGCATGTTGGTATATATTTGTGACGGAGCATTTTGTATTGGTTCTTGGGCAATTCGTTTTGTGATGAGTTCCAAATATGTATTAATTATTCATGGACAATAGGTCTATAATTAATAAATTACCCATTAGCATACTATGCTCGTAAAAGAGGTCATGTCGACCAATGTATTAACAATTAAGGATAGCACTAGCTTTAAGGAAATCGTCCATCTATTGGAGGATCATCATATCTCCGGTGCTCCGGTGGTAAATGAAAAGGGCAAAGTTATCGGGATTATTTCAGAAAAAGACTTATTAGACCATGTATTTCCCAGTGAAGCTGATTGTTGTGAGGATCCATCATATTATTTCGATCACGAGCGAATTGAAAAAGAAGCTAAAGAGATTACAAAATTGAAAGCGAAAAATTTAATGTCAAAGAAAATCGTTTCAGTCAAACCGAACGATCATATATTAAAAGCGTGCTCATTAATGATGATAAATGATATTCGGCGTCTTCCGGTGATGGATAATGGCGAGTTAATTGGTATCGTCACGACCAAGGATATTTATCGTAACTTCCTGTTGCAGTTTGCTGACTAACTCAACCTGATTTTGTTGTTTTATAAATTCTTCCTTCTCATTTTTTGACCACGATTTGATTAAATATTCCCATTTCAGCGCTTCATTTTTGGTGGTTACCTCAATTACCGCAGCCAGTTGTGCCGGCAATCGCGAACGAACGAATCGAGAGCCGTTACCACACAAATGGGCCGAGAGTCGTTTTTGAATATTGTTGGTAATCCCGGTATACAGGGAATTATCAGCGCACTTTAGTATATATACGAAGTACATTTTTCAATGATAGCAGGAAAAAAATTGGGTAGTAGTTATTCACTACTACCCATACGTTATTTACTCGTGGTGGGTTTGGAGGCTG
This sequence comes from candidate division WWE3 bacterium, assembly GCA_013335095.1. Classification (GTDB taxonomy): domain Bacteria; phylum Patescibacteriota; class 4484-211; order 4484-211; genus JAAXWF01. The sequence continues at coordinate 123,238 of JAAXWF010000004.1, read as the reverse complement.
ACCATCTCAGCATACAATCCACCTTGAAGTACCAGTTGTTCGTGCGTTCCCTCGGCCACTTTCCGGCCGTTTTCCATTACGATGATCCGATCAGCGATATCCCACACCGTTGAAAGACGATGAGCGATGATGATCGCAGTCTTGCCTGATAGGATCGTGCTCATTAGCGACTGAATCTTTCTCTCGGTAATGGCATCGATTGCACTCGTTGCCTCATCGAGAATTAGGATCGGTCGATCGGCTAGAATCGCGCGGGCCAGGGCGATTCGCTGCTTTTGACCACCGGATAGGCGAATACCTCGCTCACCTACCTTGGTCTCGTACTTTTCCTCAAGCGTTTCAATGAACTCGCTGATTCCAGCCAGCTCAGCCGCCCGAACTACTTCTTCGTCGGATGCGTCGGGTTTTGAAACCCTGATATTGAACGCAACCGTGTTGTCGAACACATACACGTCATCTCCCTGAGGGACATACGAGTATAGCCGGCGCAGATGCTGCAATGACCAATCCGATAGCTCAATGCCGGCTACGGTAATGGTACCCGACTGAATCGGCCAGAGCCCGGTCACGATCTTGCGCAGTGTCGTTTTCCCTGCACCGGATGGGCCAACAACGGCAATAATCTCACCCGGATTGATGTCTAGGCTAAGATCATGCAACGCCCCTGAATCTTGAGCGTATTCCTCATCATACGAAAAACACACTCCATCCAGGTTGATTGCCGGAACCCCACACTCTGTCAGGGTTTTTGTCCCGGTATGTGGCCGCGGCTCCTCCGAGAGGAGGTTGTACAACCGGTCAACGCTTTCGTTTGCCTCGACGGCTTTTTCCCATAGACGGGCTAGCCGCCAGCAGGCATGAAAAAGCTTTTCCATCAACACATTGACGAAGATGAGTCCGGCGATATCAAGGGTACCCTGATACAACTGCCAGATCCATACCGCCAAAATCGCGCGGCGGGTGATGTTCATCACCGTAATTCGCCAGCGATTATGCCGAAAAACGCCCATATGGGCTTCGATCTTACCGCGCTCCATGATCCGCTCATGGAGTTCTTCATACTCCTGGTAGAACCGGTCTTCCTGGCCAAACATCCGCAGCGTTTCGGTCGCTCGGACGATCTCCGTTGCCAATCTCCAATCTTCCTCGTAAGCATCATGTCGTTCTGTTCTTAATGGGCGACGCTCAAGATAGCTGAGTGCGCTAATCCATAGAAACAGACCCAACCCAACGATTGCGATCGGCACCACTACTGGGCTTAAGATAAGCAGCGGAATGATCGAAAGTATGGTTTGGATGATCGTTGGGAGAAACTCCCAGCTCAATGCATCGACCATGTCATTTACCTTCGATACGCCCTGGTTCACCTTCCCGGACAGCGTACCTGAGTTCATACGCTGATGCCAGGCCATTTCCATTGCTAGAAACTTTTGTGTGGCCTTTGTTTTGAGATACCGGAAGATTGGGTAGTCTTGTTTGACAATGACGTACCAGTCGATCCGATTCCCTAATCGCATGAATGCTTCGTCGAAAATGACGATTGCCGTGAATAGCATCATCCACATGAAAGGCGTAATACCGCTGTTGAACAGGGTAATAACACCGCTCATGACATAACCTTCAATAATCTGAAGGCCTTCAAAGACGATGATTAACACGGCGTACCAGGCGAAAATCCGGTGGAACGGCTCAAGGAGCTTCCAGAGACGTAGATGCATCGAATCCTCCTCTTGGTGTATGCGCTTGTCGCGCCTTTAGCGACTGTGGTTTTCACCACAGTGCTTATTACAAGAGGGGAGTTAGTGAGGTCTTTTCTTGCGTACAAGGACTGCGGCGAAAACAAGCCCATTATCTGAGCCTGCTTTGGGCACGATATGGCCCGCTGGTGTCGCCACTTTGCGTAATTGATTAAAGCTCAATTGACAGATTAAATTTTTCATTGCGAATTACATTATCATCCCATAGTTATTGCGTCAATAGGGAAAAGGACGGTATAATCAATTAAGGAGACATCATACAAAAAAGACCCATCCGATCTGATGGGTCTTTTTGAAGTAAGTTTTCTACAAACTGTAATTAGTTTGAGTTTGTAACTGTATTCGTTATGCTTACTGTTGTATTGATGTCTCCGGTATTTGCCTTTGAATCACCATCAATATTATCTTTTACCTTATTACCGCCCGTATTCGCATTTACGTTAACCGAGTTCATAATCGCAGTGTTGTTTTGCTGCACTTTGGTCCAATTATAGGTAGCCGTTATTCGACAACGATTTTTACTGTTTCGACCATTACCAGTATTTTCGCAGCGGTTGTTATCGTTAGCTGCATGTACTCCGGTGACTACTACGGTAAGTAAGAAGAGTCCTGTTATCACTCCAAGTAATACTTTTCGCATTGTTTATCTTCACCTCCTTTCAGTAAATTGTTATTAAAATGATATATATAACCAGATATTCTCAGGGAAATTAAATACGTGCATGCACAGATCGAATTAGGGGTGTGTATAACTTTCTTTATCATATGCCTCCGATTGCGGTGAGCAAAAGATTTACTTACTATATGTGACAATAAAATGTATTGTCAATAACTTTTAATATGGGTTGATACAACAGTTAATTCTCGTGGGTAATAAATGTGTAGTAGTGGAGACAAGGGTGAATAGTCATTAAGCATACTGATGCGTTATTATCGTTCTCTTTAATACAGCTGATACAATAATTATCACCAAATTCGTTACGGCTGAGTCAGAAAGGAGTAGCTATTATGCGTTACCTTATCGGAGCAATATGGTTTTGTGAGCTTCTAGCGATGACCATAGTGGCATCACCTCGGTTAGCACGGGCAGCGGAAGAGTGGCCTGTAAATGAGGTATTCTGGGTCGAAGTTACCGACGGACCTTTAAATATTCGCACTTGCCCGGATGTTCGCTGCGACATTTCAGTGAGTGTCGATCGTCCTCGGCAAATTAGTAGGGTTCGTCAAGGCGGACGGATAAAAGTTCTCGAAGTTGTGGCAGCCACGTCACCATCGGGATGCGTCAATGATCAGTGCCTGTGGGGGCGAACTGCATATGGGTTTGTCCATCTGGGTTTTGTCAAATTGCTCGACGATCCTGTTTTCTTCGGCACGTTGGGTTGCCCCGACTCTGCGGATCATTGTTTGTTGGTTGACCGGAACCAGCAAGCTGCGTTTTTTGTTCGGTGTAGCGGGAATAGCTGTACGATAATTCGGGCAACCTGGATTTCTACTGGGAGAATGAACGCACCTGATGCACGTGATGTAACCCCAACTCCTTTGGGCTTGCATCGAACAACCCGTCAGTTGGCCACGCGTACTATGGAAGGATATGAGGCAGATGGAGATTACTATTTCTTGCCCGATATCCATTTCGTGACGTATTTTGATTTAGTCGAACGGCTTAACCGCAATGGCGGATATGATCGGGGCATGGCGATCCACGAAGCATATTGGCATTCATCGTTTGGATATTCTGGCGGCGTATCCCACGGGTGTATCAACATGTCGGCCGATGATGCCGAATTTGTGTACTCGTTTGCCCCTCTTGGAACTCAAATCGTCGTTTATTAATGCTTTCGTCCAGAGGATCTTGTATCTTCTGGACATTATTTTATTGTGTTTAATTTTTCAAAACTATACAATAGATTTATGCGTGAACTGCTTGCGATCATCATGATGGTCGTTACCATGCTTTATATTATGTACCTGGGCATTGGATTTGATTGGACATTACTATATCCAATCGTTGTGTTGGTCGTTTCGAGTGCATTGGTCTATTTTTTCCTCGAAGAAGAGCGTCCTGAATATAACTGGTTTCGGATGAATCGATGGGGATATGTTCCATTAAATTCATCAGGATGGGCCATCTTAATTTTGAGCGGGTGCCTTTCGATTTTGCTTTTTATTGTGTCGGATTTGAATTCCCATTCGGTAAGCGATACCTTTATCCGAGCGGTACCGTTTGTGACTCTAGTTCTCATCACGACGCTTGTTATTGCAAAGCAGACTGCAATAGAAGAGAGAGCTTCCGCGAAGGAAAAACGAAGTAAAAAGATTACCAATAAGTAACGTATCCACCTTACAACATAGAGAAGGTATAATTTTAGATAACTATGTCTACATCTGCTATTACGGTTGAAAACTTAGTGAAGTCATATAAGAATGCCGAGCAAAAAGCGGTTGATTCAATTTCGTTCAATGTTGAAGAGGGAGAGTTTTTTTCGCTTTTAGGCCCCAACGGTGCCGGGAAGACGACTACGATATCTATTCTAACGACTACATTGTCCAAAACTTCAGGGCGGGTTAATCTGGCCGGACTAGATCTTGATACTCAAGCATCGCAGATTCGTCAGAAAATAGGAATCATTTTTCAGAATCCAAGTTTAGATCTCAATTTGACCGCAGAGGAAAATATTCGATTTCATGCCATATTGTATGGAGTCTATCCGTTTCGTCCGGCATTTCGATTAATGCCAAAAGAGTACCAGGATAAAGTGCATGAACTCGGCACAATTCTTGGAATCGATCAGGATATGTTTAAAGCGCTTCGTACATTTTCGGGCGGAATGAAAAGAAAACTGGAGATCATTCGTAGTTTAATCCATAATCCTAAGATCTTATTTTTAGATGAACCGACCTCAGGGCTTGATCCGGTGAGTCGAAATAGTTTATGGCGATATCTAGCCGATATTCAGAAAAACCAAGGTACGACAATTTTTTTGACGACTCACTATTTAGAAGAAGCGGAAAATTCTGATCATATTTGCATTATTAACCACGGCAAAATCGTATCATTCGGTACACCAACCGACATAAAACAGCAATTAACCGAATCATATTTAGAGATTGATGCCACCAATAAAGATGAGTTACGGGAAGAGCTTAATCGCTTAGGGTTTGTGCATACTCAATTAGAACAGGGTAATCTTCGTATCGATTTGCAAAAACATAATGCCCAGGAAGTAATCCAGAAAATTCAAACTGTCCTCACGACACTAAAGACCTACAACCCTACCGTAGAAGAAGCCTACTTAAAAATCATCGAAAAAACTGAGCATCAACGGGAGGAGCATGTTTAAAAGAGAACTAAATGCCATTCTTACTATTGCGTATCGTGATGTGGTGAAATTTTTGCGTGATCGTCCACGAATTATCGCAACATTTCTTTTCCCATTTATTTTTATTGCCGTATTAGGTGGTAGTTTGAACGCGAATCTGGGAGATTCATTAGGGTACAACTTGTTGGTGTACACGTTTCTTGGCGTAATTGGGCAAACATTATTTCAATCAACTGCTGCTGGAATTATTTCATTAATTGAAGATCGTGAAAACGATTTTAGTCAGGAGATATTTATTTCACCGATTTCTCGAAATTCGATTATTTTCGGTAAAATATTAGGTGAATCTCTGGTTGCTCTGGCGCAGGTTATTGGAATTATCGCGTTCGGCTTTTTAATCGGTATTCCAATCTCACTATTTCATCTTATTAAATTAATTCCATTTGTGATAATTGCGTGTTTGTTTGGCGGCGCATTCGGCGTTTTGGTTCTTGCAAACCTTAGCAATCAGCGCGCGGCTAATCAGATATTTCCATTTCTATTATTACCTCAGTACTTTTTGGCTGGAGTATTTAATCCGATCCAGAATTTGCCGTGGTACTTATTCTATTTATCCCGAATCGCACCTATGACGTATGCGGTTGATTTAATGCGCAGCATTTACTATTCAGGACAATCTGAATACGCTCATGCAGTTTTATATTCACCTATGGTCAACATTATCGTCATCGGGATAATGTTTACACTATTTTTCATGATTGGCACATATTTATTTGTTCGAAACGAACGTAATCGATAAAAATGGTGATACCTGTTTATAAGCCATTGGGTTATTCAACGCATCAATTAGCCGCAACAGTCGGTCATTTTTATAAAGAGCCAGCTACCCATACCGGAACTTTAGATCCGTTAGCCGAAGGCGTTGTTGTTATATTAACAGGCGATGACCGTCATAAAAGACAACAACTGGCATCTGTTGATAAAGAGTATTCATTTGAAATACTGGCTGGCTTTTCTACCGATTCCGATGATCTACTCGGCTTGGTGCAGGACGTTTCTCAAGATCAAATTGAAGAAAATGATCTTACACATTCGATTACCGATACTATTCCACAATTTGTTGGTTCTATAAATCAGAAAGTACACCCTTTTTCGGCAAAACGGGTACAAGGGAAATCGGCATTTGATCGTGCTCGAGATGGTGAAGACATGAGTTTACCAACCGAAACCGTACACATTTCGAAGCTTGAGTATGTCAAGTCGCATACGATATCTCTAACAGATTTATCCGAGACGTTGGCTGTGCGTATTAATTCTGTACAAGGAGACTTTCGCCAGCAGCAAATTCTAGATATGTGGTCAGTATCGTTAAGAATAGCCCAGCAGGCCGGTGTGGAAAAATATGTGGTTCTGTCTTGCTCTGCGGTAACAGGGAAACGAACGTATATTCGAACCCTGGTTCGAGATATTGGTACTCTGATTAAAATTCCTCTGACAACTTTTTCGATTATTCGCACCCGGAATGGACATTTCACGATGAATGATTGTCATCGGATGCAAGAATACAAATAAGTAAGCGGGAGATGGAAAACCACCTCCCGACTAAGTTATAAGATTGATCCGTCAGTCGGTTATAGCTGCTAATCTTAGGGTCCTTTGCTGGCTTCAATCGCCAGCTCGGCCAATCGCCAGAATTCACCCGATGCCTGAATGATTCCGGCAAATCGATCGCCGAATTCATCGGTCAAACGCTGTATAAATTCTGCGATTGATATCTCATGTGGGTCGGACGAGATATTCCACCCCAGGCCGATCTCCATTAATCGATAGGGAATCGGAGTAGATCCATCAACATATGCAAAGGCATAGTCGAGTGGGCGGTTCAGCCCTTGCATACTCATGGTTTCACCCATAGGCCACAGAAAGACGATGACGAATCGTTTGGTGGGATTCGCGTTGAATTCGTCAAATGCCGAAAATGCTTGTTCAAAGGCCGCGAAACTCATGTCTGGCCCCTTGGCCAGTTTAACCTTGTCCAAGAATCCTTTGGTCATAGGACCTCCGATACGTGCCAATAGCGACGGATTAATTATAGCACCTATAGTATGATTGTTGAGTTCGAATGGATGTAGAAAGATGAGCTGATCGGCGATGCCGACCAGCTCTGGTTTATTACGGGTAAACTTGAATCCCAAGAAGGAGGAATGCCCCTTCAATACTGGCCATCCCAGATGGACCCATTCTGGGGATACTTTTGATTACCTGTTCTCGGTCTTTTGACCTGAGCCAGATCAAAAGATTACCGGCAAAGACTCTGCCGGCAGCGTTTCGCATTTCGGTGAGAACGGGTGCTATGTTAAGCGAGCGTCGCAGGCTTGGCGTAAGCGCTAGATCCTCGACGGTAAGAAGGGCTAGGATCTGGGCTTCGGCCAGGGGTAGGCCCCTCAGGAGTAGCACTTCGACTCTGAGGTTGAAGATCGCATCATGTTGGTGATTCGCGACCTCATTGATCATCGTCGAAAGCGTGGCTACTTGCGCCGCGAGTTCTGCCAGCGCCTCTTCTTGTCTTCCTTGGGCTGAGGCGACGAACGCATTTATTGCCTCGTCGCTTAAATCCCGATATCGGAAGGCTGCCTGCATTTGCGGGTGGCGCCGCAAAAACGTTGTTGCCTTACCCATAAGCTTTCTTAGAACGGAGTCTGATCCCAGGCCCAGTTCTATAATTACCTGCTTCTGGGTAATCGAGACTCCTTTGAGTCCGACCATATGAGCCAAGACGTTATAAACCTCAGGTTCCTGCTGATGCAGGTCAACCAGGACCTGTTGAACGGAGCGATAGAAGCGCACTAAACGCAGTGCTGCCTTATCTCGTTCTACAATTCCTCCATGGACTACATTGAACACCGCCATAAGCTTGTTCAAATAGCTATGTATCCACATCTCTAAATCGGTTCCACACCCTGGACATCTGAAATCGAAACTTGGTACCCCAAAGTTAAGATACAGATCGTCCCGGGGTAGGCTCGATACGATCCATCCTCCGATATCGGCCTTGCACCGTGGGCACTGGGCCGATAGTTCGTCTTCGACTTCTGGGGCAATCGGATCTGGGTCCGGAAGGGGAACGTTGAGGTAGTATGCGTCGACCCGGCCTCTCCAGCCGTTGTAGGTCTTTTCACTACTGACCAACCCGTGGAATACCTGGGCGATCTGTCGGGGACCGATTTCCGGCCGTTCCCGCACAAACATCGCCAGGGCATCATTAAAGGTCATATCGAAGTATTCAGAACTACCTCGATGGCCGTTGACCTCATACAGGATGACAATCCTGTCTTGGTTTGGCACAGAGCACCTCCCTTGCGTTATCCAACAACTACTGGTTGTAGTCAGGGAAATGATAACAAAGCCGATAATGTTATGCAAACGGTAGCGTGTCGAGAGATATGGAAATGTATGTGTCGTTAATATACCGGCCAATGAGATTCCCTCATTAGCCGGTATTTACACTAGCTCTATTTCCGCAGAGCTAATAAGAGTCCCTGCAGATTGGAGTTTTCCACGGTTAATATTCTTAGCCGTGTTTCTAAATCAGCAATCTGCTGTTTTAGTCTTAATATTTCAAAGGTCCCCGTTGGGTCGGCTGCTCCTGTCATTTGTTCGGCATTGCGCCGATTGCGCAATTTCCTAAGACCCGTCTGTTCCTGCTTACGTCGCCGATCAATCGTAATTCCTTTTGATCGAGCCACTTCAGCCAGTGGAGGAAGCTGGTTCCAGCGCCATCCAAATCGTTCAAAAATCGCGACTTGTGTCAATTGGCCTAGTTCTTCCGATAGATTTACTAATAGCCAATGTAGCTCTTTATACCGAGCTAGCCGTTCACCGTACACCACTGGATGGTTAGCAAAGAGTGCCGCACCCAGTTTAACTGGCTGGGTCAGCCACACACTTAAATACCGACCAATAACTTGGCCGCAATGTGGACATTCGAATTCATCGAATTTGTCGGTCAGTGTCCAGTCGGGCTGGATGTAATTCCAATCCTTGAGAGTTCGATAGACCTCATCACCAACCTCTTTACGGCACCAGGGGCAGATGGCGTATACCTCTTCATTCACATGGTGGGGAAGGGGTGGCTGCGGATCTGCTTCTACTCGCTCTGCCAGCAGTTGGGAAAATAGACTGTTCGTCTGCTGGCGAAAGGTTATATTCGGCAGGATCCGATCTATATCGACTTGACGAACCGACATGTTTGCCGGGCCAACCGTCGGGTTCATCTCGACTATTTTTCGAACAGCATCGTGTAATGCTATTCGTCCGAGATTTGTCACCGACTTTTCACCATTTAACGTAATGGTGATTTCCAGCTCATGTAGCCGTGGCATTGCCACCTCCTTAATTATTCCTTGCCTAGTGTGAACGCCACGATGATAGCAAAATACCATAGCTACATCAAATAAAATGTGAATATTGTTGGTAATTTGTATGTCTTTTGTATGTATTGGGGGTTGATTATTCGGGATCATCGACTAGAATAATGAACGTGCGCAGAACAAAAATAGTTGCGACGCTCGGACCTGCGTCGGAATCTCCTGATACTATCGAAAAAATGATTGATGCGGGCGTTGATGTATTTCGTTTCAATCTAAAACATAATGAGCCGGAGTGGCATCGTGAACGAATCGAATCAGTTCTTTCGATTAGCAAACGCATGAACAAGCCGGTTGGTATTCTTGTAGACCTTCAAGGTCCAGAAATCCGTATTGCTACACCAAACAAACAACCTGTCGAAGTTAAATCTGGTGAAGAAGCATATTTTTCGGCAGATTTTACCGGTAAAGAAAAAGAGTTTGTTATTCCTAATCAACAAATTATCAATGAACTAAATATCGGAACAATTATTTTAATCGATGATGGATTTATCCATTTTGAAGTTGTTCGTAAAGAAGGCGATTCTGTTGTTGCGACCGCGCTAGACAATTATACCGTTGGCAATCGTAAAGGAGTCAATTTACCCACAGTGTATGTTGATGTCCCATCACTTACCGAACGAGATGTTATGTTTCTAGATGCATTTAAAGATTTAGAAATCGCTTACGTAGCGTTATCATTTATTCGTACCGGTGAAGACATTAATGTTTTGAAAAATAAACTGGATGAATATAAAATGCCAGCCAAAATCGTTTCAAAGATCGAAACCAGTTTGGCATTGCATCATTTAGGCGAAATCATAACTTTATCAGATGCAATAATGATTGCTCGTGGTGATCTTGGTATTGAGACTCCGCTCGAAGAGATCGCTTATTGGCAAAATGAAATCATTAATACCTGCCGTATTGTTGGAAAGCCGGTTATTACTGCAACTCAAATGCTCCAATCTATGATTACCGAACGGATGCCTACACGTGCCGAAGTAACCGACGTTGCTAATGCTGTGTTTGATGGAACCGATGCAATTATGCTTTCTGGTGAAAGTGCCCAGGGTAAATATCCGGTTGAAGCCGTACGTACTATGGCAAAAATCGCCGAGTTCAATGAAACAAAGGCCCACATGTATGTTCCTGATTTATCTATGGAAAAAGCTTTGGATCAAACCGACATTTTAACCTATGCGGTAAACAAGATCGTTTCAACTCGCAAAAATTTTGATATCGATGCGATTATCGTTTTTAGTGAAACTGGCCGCACTGCGTATTCATTATCGCGATTCCGTCTTGATATTCCGATCTTTGCAATTACCGTTGATGAAACAATTCGCGGTCAACTCCAGTTATCGTATGGTATTGAACCGGTTAACCTACCGTTCCCCGAAGAGACTGACGTATCACTTGAAGAAGCCGTCGATGCCTTAAAGGCTCAAGGTATCGCTCATCCAGGTAATCGTTTATTAATTGTTCACGGTCGCCGCTGGCGTGTTCCGGGTTCAACGAATACAATAACAATACAAGAGGTTTTATAAATAATGCGTTTGCGTTCACTCGAAACTGCTGATCTTACTGATAAGACTGTTTTATATCGTTCCCCATACGATATAAATGTCGAAGATGACGGTACTCTTACCGATGAAAGCCGAATAGAAGCAACTCTTCCAACGTTACAATACCTTCTAGAAAAACAATGCAAAATTGTTATCTTAACCTTTGTTGGGCGACCTGATGGTAAAGTTGTTGAATCTCTTCGTACGACACCTCACGCCGAAGTTTTAGCTCGATTATTAAATCACCCAGTACAAAAATTAGATGAATGCATTGGAGACGAAGTCCAATCCTTTATACACCGTATGCATCCTGGTGAGATTGTTATGCTCGAAAATACCCGTTTTCATCCAGAAGAGATGACCGATGATGACTCTTTTGCATTGGAACTTGCTAAAAATGGTGAGGTTGTTGTTTTCGATGCTTTTCCTCAAGCACATCGAGCTCATGCTTCTGTAACTGGTATCATGCGTCATCTTCCGAGTTATGCCGGATTTTACTGCATAAAAGAGGCGTCTAGTTTGTCGGGAATTCTCGAATCGCCAAAACGGCCATTTACCGTAATTATCGGCGGTGCAAAAGTTTCGGATAAGGTCGATGCCATTAATAATTTATTTAACGTCGCAGATCAGTTTTTGGTTGGTGGTGGCGTGGCAAATGTTTTCTTGAAAGCTGCCGGTCATGATATGGCTGATTCATATGTCGAGGATGTTTTTGTGGATGCTCAAAAGAAGGTAAAAAAAGATTGGGTTGAATATGCAAAAGAGTTATTAGAAAAAGCTCAGAAAAGTGACAAGATTGTAATGCCAGTTGATGTTGTGGTAGGAGAGAGTTCGGATTATTCGTTTTTAACTCAAGTTATGTATGTCGATGGGAAACAAGCTGTCGCACCGGGTTGGGCTGCATTCGATATTGGTCCGGCTACTGCGCAAATGTATGCAGATATTATCCATAAATCGGGTACAGTATTTTGGAATGGTCCGATGGGAAAGTTTGAAGATGATCGTTTTGCAAATGGCTCAAAAATAGTTGCTCAAGCTATGGCCAATTCTAAGAATGATTCGATTGTTGGCGGAGGAGATACGATTGCAGTAATCAATCGATTTAGTAATCCTACTCAGTTTACTCACATTAGTTTAGCCGGTGGTGCGACGTTAGAATTTATTGCCGGTAAAAAACTCCCTGCGTTAGAAATGCTCCGTGAAGAATAATATTCCCTAAAATAAAAAAAGCCCCAGGTTTTTTAGTCCCTGGGGTGGTTTTGTCACTTCAAATGGCTAGGCCGATGGATCACGGAGCTTAGTGATCCTCGTAATCAATGCCTCTCCATCTTCAATGATGGACTTCTCCACACCACTTTCAGATCCATCCGGCCAGATGACGATTAGTCGTGGCGGATTGTACCCAAATATGCCGACGACGAGCACTTGTGTGCCTATCGGTAGAATTTGGGCACCAGCGGTTTCTGAGGTCAGTTGGAGCCCTACCGTGGTGTAAGCCACTATGGCAGGTTCCGTTCTCACCATGTCATGAACCCGCTCAGTTATACGAAGCGGGAGCTCGTCAAGACCGGGGTTGCTCATTACTCACCTCCCAGCGGGCGGAATAGCTCCGCCGCCTGCTTGAAGATTCGGGTCGCCAGATCCGCGCCGTTTTCGACATTGGTTGCCGGAATAAGCGCCGAACGGTTTCCCCCGATAGTGGCGTAGAAGTACGGGTGAGTTGGGTCACATACTCCCCAGATGCTCACCTGCGTTCCCGCCGCCAGAACAACTTCGGCCTCTGACTCATCCCGTGATGGGAGGGATGTCGCAACCACGAGGGTGCGTACGATCGGCTTGATCGTGACCTCCCGGTTTAGTTTCGTCCCCTGCTGCGAGATCACCGTGATGGCGTTTTCGGCCATCGCCTGGACCTCAGGGATCCGGTGAATCAGGTTCTGGAAGAGAGCCATGATTCTTACTAGCTCAGAAAGTTCTAGGGTGAGGATGAAGTACTCACTCTTGCGTCGACCACTTCGGAGTCGTCCTCCGCCGAAGCTGATCGGGAACTCAACCTGGGCATTACCATCGGCATCAATGTGAGTAGCATGCAGGAGCGTTCCTGCATACCTGAACGACAGGTCTACCAGAATGGTTGGTAGCGTTCCTTGGTTCTGGCTCATTGAGCCACCTCCTTGTTATCCGGATGAAAAAGACGAAATTATTATAGGTTAATTATTGTAGGTCGTCAAATAAAAATTGAAATAAAAGAGATATAACAAAAAAGGCCGGGACTTTGGGTGGATTGCTCCCCCTCAGCCCCGGCAAACGCCGAATCGGAACCTATTTGCCGGATTCCTCCGGCCGCCAACCCTCATACCCGGGGAAGTCCCAGGGCTTGAGGCCGGCGACAATCGCGCTGGTAAGGTCATCGCCGACGATCTGGAACGTGTAGTCCCCGATCGCCAGCAGCAGAAGCTCGTACGAGTTGATCCCAAAGGCCCCCAGATAGGGGAGCCAATCGGTGGGATTCATCTCGATACCCAGCTCCTTAGCCCTCTTGGCGGCCCGCTGTATTCCGATCACGATGTGCGTGCCGTTATGGGCGGCACTAGCCATCCGGGCGAAGATTCTACGGTCAAGCCCCGGCTGGGGATTGTACCCCAGGTCCAGAGCGACTGTGTAGACTTCGCCGAGGGCCTCGATCACGGACTTGAGCTGCGCACGGCTGCCTGCTGAGGTCGCCATTGGTACCTCTCCTTGTGGGCGGTAGAACCGCCACCTTTTTAGAAACCGTGCCAATCGATAGCAGACATCTCCCGATCGAACTTATCGTAGTACGGGAGCGTTCCGCCAGGTACACGGACGTTTCCAATGAGCCCGAAGTACTGGTTGAAGTCGTAGATGCCAAGGCCCCGAAGGACCTGTATCCACTCCCTCACCGTAAGTTCGATCTCATTTTCAGCGACCATTTTGAGTGCTCGATTAAAACGGACGGGGAAAGTGCCCCCCTCGTCCAGTATCGCACTCGCAACTATCGCCATAACCGCCGCCCGCTCCTCGATTCGGCTCCATAGCAGATCGGTATCCATTGCGATCTCCTCATCTGGGCGGTAGAACCGCCACCAATAAACCCCGATTGCGCGGGGTTGTCCGAGTCGGCTTGTAAGGCCGACACTCTTATCCGGGCCGTAGAAGACATAACTATTATATCCTCAACGGCCTGGATAAGGCGCAGGAGCAACGTGAACGTTACATTAGTTCAAATTCATGCGTATAAAAAAGTGCATCTTTGGTATTACCAAAGTACGTAAAACTACTTGCGTAGCTGTACGCACTTTAATTATAGGATGTTTAGGGGGTTAATGCAATGATTATAGGCTACTTGAGGCTATTGTTTCGGGCACACAGCTGGGTTCCACAGTCCTTGGTTATTTGTCCGTGCAGATTGTTCACTTTCTTGAAGTACGTCTTGTTTAGCTACATCCGGTGGATACGAGCGGGCTAGTGCATAGCCATGTTCTACCAGCGTTTGGTTAAAAAGCTCATCATTGAGATACGCATAGCGAAGCAGGCGGCCATACTTATCGGTTTCGGACACATCTTTTTCTAAGCGGATTGTTTTATTTTCGAGCTGCTTTTGAGTGAAAAGCATCGCTTCGTTGGCATAACATTCGGCGGGGGGCGTCTTTTTTGCAATTTCAGGGGTATCCACACCAATTAGGCGAATCTTTTGACCCGTATCGATAACAAAGGTATCACCATCAATAACTCGTGTTACCACGAATTCATTTTGGCCACTTGTCGATTGTGGCTTATTTGCGTTTGGGTAAAGAATCCCAATGACGGTTAAAATTGCACCAGCAATAAGAGTTGTAATCAGTTTAATTTGTTTGCGGGTTAATTTTCGACGAATCATGATCTATTGCTTGTCGTATGGGTCAGTATAACAGGCGGTTATCGTTAGCGTTGGTTTCTTATTCGGGTTTATATCTTCGGAGTTGTAGCAAATTCCCGAAACATCTTGAATAAATTGACTTATAAGAGGTATCGCAATAGAAACATACACATCGTTGCATGATTTCGATTCTGATTCACACGTCATACCGCATCCCTCTAGGCAACTAATACTTGTTCCACATGCATTTATACACGCATCTCCTTTTGTCTTTGCTGTATTGTTACAAGCAATATATGTCTTTGCTGATGTGGAAATGTCTGAATCGAGCTGTTTAATTTTATTATTCACCGCAGTTTGTTGACTCGGCCCACAGATCAGGCGCCCTAAATTCAATGATTCGTTCGCTAAAATCACGTCTATACTTGTATTGTCTGAAGGAACGGTTGGACCAGCGGGCGAGGCCGAAGGCGTTATCTTTGATTTACTAGTTGGTTTTGGAGTAATCTTTGTTCCGACATACGGCGTTGGTGTCGGCGCTGATTTCAAACCTTTTGTTGGAAGCACCGTTATTGCAGGTGTAATTGATCCTATAAGGGGGCTAACTGTTCTTGGTGGAATCGTCGCGGTTGGCTCAGTCGTTAAGCCCGCAACTGACAAATGCCCTTGTTGAATAAACACGGCGCATAGTCCAATTACAATCAAAAACACAAGTCCGATAATCGTGATTAATTGAGATCTGTTAATCGTGAAACGAGTTTCCATATAAAATTATTTTCATCATACCGGATAATCCTTGCCTTTGCAGTTATTTTATTCACTAAGTAAAAAATGGTAGGATATGCATATGCCAGTACCTGCACACCTCCAGTTGTCGGTAAAGCCATTACCGGAACCGTTGCCAATAAAAAAACTTCTTGGACCAAGTTTTATCTTGCTTGGCCTTGGTCTGGGCAGTGGTGAAGTAATCCTCTGGCCGTATTTGGCGAGTAATTATGGACTCGGAATCGTCTGGGGAATGCTAGTCGGAATAACATTTCAATTCTTTATCAATATGGAAGTGGAACGCTACGCGCTTATTAATGGCGAAAGCGTCTTTGTCGGATTTGTCAGAATGTTCAAATGGCTTCCGGTATGGTTTATCGTATCGACTTTTATTGGGTTCGGATGGCCAGGGATTGGTCTTTCTGGTGCAACTTTATTGGCAAATGCCCTTGGCGGAGGCCAGCCCATCATGAACCCACGAATACTTGCGGTACTCATGTTTCTATTCATCGGCGCGGTGCTGACTCTTGGAAAAGTCCTGTACCAAACCGTAGAACGTCTGCAAAAAGTACTTATTAGTATTGGGGTCCCGTTTATCTTATTCCTTACACTATATTTATCTGAACGGATGGATTTTCAAGCATTGGCTCAAGGACTTATTGGTATTGGTAACGATTATCACTGGTTACCTGCTGGCATTGCCCTAACATCATTTTTCGGTGCGTTAGGATATTCTGGGGCTGGTGGGAATTTGAACCTCGCTCAATCTTTTTATATTCGTGACAAAGGGTATGGAATGGGTGCATATGCCGACAAAATAAAGAGTCTTTTTACTAGTTCGGGAGCCAATCAATCAATTCGATTAAGTGGAACTACATTTAAAGTTAACCCCACCAATATGGAACGATTTACCGTATGGTGGAAGCGAATCAATATCGAACATTTAGTTGTATTTTGGGGACTCGGGTTATTAACCATGCTCATGCTCGCGCTGTTGTCATATACCACGGTGTATGGACTCGATAATAGTCAGGGGATTAACTTTGTAATAAATGAGGCAATGGTTATTGGTAAATCGACACTTCCCTTCTTTGGCGTACTGTTTTTATTGGTTACCGGTGTCATGCTTCTTGCGACTCAATTGACGGTGCTTGATTCAACCAGCCGAATTATTACCGAAAATATCTTATTACTTCGGTCAAACTCATCGGTTCATATTTCTAAGATGTACTATTCAGTTCTGTGGATACAACTCTTATTTGGTATTGTGGTGATGTTTACTGGGTTTGCTGAGCCTCGTACACTCATAACCTTAGGGGCGGTATTTAACGCCGTGGCGATGTTTGTCCTTATCGGATTAATGCTGTTTTTAAACAAAACTCAACTCCCCACAGAGCTTAGACCAAGCTTTTTCCGTACATTTGTATTAGTTGTAGCATTTGTCTTTTTTGGGACCTTTAGTTTTTTAACGCTTCGGGGAATCTTTCAATAGATTAATGAGTTGTTGGTACGGTGTAGACGGTTATTTTTTTCATTGGCGATAAGCTTTGCTTAAATTGTCGTAACCCTTTTATTCCTAAATCTTGTTGAAAGTTTATTAGATCAACCTGTGACGGTAACATTTGCGCGATTGCATGAAAAAGAAATTCTCCGGCACCGGTATATGCGGTATTGGTTTTGAAGAAGTGAATTGCATACACATGCGAAAATAGTATTTCTCCAATACAATAGCCGACTAGTGTATTTTGAACATACAGTGCATGGGTTTGAAGATGAAGAGGGGTATAAAATAACAGTGATTTTTCAAATGCGGCTTTTTCTTCGTGTAGCGCATCGTCAATTGTATGGCGTTTTTGGTATTGATCACGCCATAACTCATCAAACTCGGTAACCTCGAACAAATTATTGGTTTTTACAGGAATACATTCTATTGATGGATAACGTTCAAACAGTCTGATTTTTCTTCTCATTCCGCTATATGTATGTCCATTCATTGCTTTCATCTCGGCAACAGAGTATAGATATTCGGAATTATCTAGATCAACCTGAGCATTCGGTAATTCCCACGGATATTGATCAATATAACCAATGCCATGCTGGGCTAACTGATTTAGGACTTCGTCGATATGCAGATTACCAATGACAAACGTGCTTGGCCGTGGATATGAATCCTCCTTACGCTGAATTAACAGATTGCCGAGTAGGGTACTCACGGTTGTTTTATTTTCACTATCAAGCAGGAACAAGTTAGACAGTGATGTCGCTGTTGTCGCCAAATTAAATTGCTGATGAAACTCATCGAAAATCGGCTGCATCTGTAGATTTAATGGAATAGCTTCGGGAAACTCCGGAATAATTTTGTTCATGTATCTGTATTGTACGGCGGTTGCAAAAGATATGTATATGCGCGATTATAAAAGTAATGCCTCGTAATGTAATAAACAAAGGGTTTACGCTAATCGAAGTACTTATTGCAGTTAGTTTACTCTCCTTCATGCTTGTAATTTCTGTTCCGGCATTTACCCAAATGACAAAGGTTTCGAAGCTAGATGATACCTCGATGTCATTAATACGAGGATTTGAAAAAGCATATAACCTGGCTCAAGCTGCGGTACAGCCTGACATGCCGCTTAAAGAATACCGGGTTACCTTAAGCGGTTCGGGCGGATGTTATCGTGGCTACCAAATCGATCGGATAGCGGAAAGTGGTAGTGTCACTGGAGAACCGCTTGATTCGGTTGATTTAGCCTGCGGATACAGTATTCAATCGACGACTAATAAAATATCATTTGATATCCCTACTGGCCAGGCAACCGACATTACCAGCCGTCAAGCTGTATTCCGTGTATGCGATTTAAACTATGGGTATTATGATGTTACAGTCGACATCTATGGGAAGGTGAGTAAAGGACCATTAGTGAAGTCTTCAACAGGATGCTCTTGCCCCTCGACGTGCACATTGCCTCCTACATATACGCCAACCCCTCAGCCGACGATTCCAGGCGGTTCTACACCTACTCCTTCTCCGACTCCAACAGTGGCGCCAACTCCTGCGGTCGGGGTAACGTTTACGCGGCAAATAACGTCTGGTTCTAATGATGTTAATGAAAACGGAACAACTCTAAACCGAACCGGCACAACGCTGTGGCTGGGTACAAATACTACGGCAAACGCGAGTTATACCGGGTTACGATTTGGGGCTGTCACTATACCATCGCATGCTGTGATTACCAATGCATACTTAGATGTGCGGGCGAGTGGAGGTAGTACAAATTCAATCTCGTTAAGAATATCTGGAGATGCTTCGGACAATAGTGCTTTATTTTCTACCACCTCGCGGCCATCCACTCGTTCCTTAACATCGTCATTTGTTGATTTGACTATTAGTGAACCATGGAGTGATGCAAATCAGTACCAACTTGGCAATCTTAAATCAATAATTCAGGAGATCGTAAACCGACCTGGCTGGGTGAGTGGAAATAGTGTGGGTATTATAATTAAAGGATCGGGGAGTGCTTCTATTAACCGAAGAATTTATTCCTTTGAGTCTTCTTCGACTACTGCACCATCGTTAGTCATTACTTATAATAATCCGGTTATCCCAACTCCGACACCTACGCTTATTCCATCTCCGACGTTAGCTGCTGGTGGAAATTATTCATTACGATTCTATGGCAATGGCGAAAACGATATTGACCGGGTCAAGATTCGTATTGACGGTCCTTCATCTCCGGCTGATATCGGATCTACAGACACAACGATTGAGTTTTGGATGAAAGCCGTGTTAACCGATAATGGCATGGCGAGTTGTTCTCAAGACAACGATTCTTGGATTTATGGAAACGTGATCCTTGATCGCGATACCTATGGACAGGGCGATGTAGGTGATTATGGAATTTCTTTGATGAACGGACGGATTGCATATGGTGTAGCAAAAGGTACGTCTGGCGTGACTTTGTGTGGATCGCGAATGATTGCTGATAACAGCTGGCACCACGTTGCCGTCACCCGTCGGTATACTAATGGGCTTTTACAACTTTATGTCGATGGACAGATGGATGCCGAGGCCACGGGACCTACCGGAGACATCCGCTATACTAATGGTCGAAATTCATCATATCCAAATAGTGACCCATTTTTAGTTATTGGTGCAGAGAAGCATGATGCGGGTGCGTCATATCCTTCGTATGCTGGATTTTTAGACGATATCCGGTTATCAAAAACAAGGCGTTATACGGGTTCATTTACCCGACCAAATACTGCGCTTGCTAACGATGGCAATACGATTGCGTTGTATCGCTTTAATGAAGGTAATGGAAGTGCTATTATTGATGAGAAGGGCACAAGTCCAGGTACTTTACAGTTTGGTGGTAATCCTGCCGGACCGCTCTGGAGTACCGATCAGCCATTTTAATTAAAACAGCATGCGACGACGAAACTGCCTATCTTTAAATTCCCAAAAAGGTTTTACCTTGATCGAAATGTTGGTCGTGGTATTACTGATGGGAATGTTAATCACATTCATTACTCCGAGCTTTTTATCATTTAATCGGCGAGAGATATTAAAGCAAGGCGCGACTCAGTTATTAAACGGCATCGAGCAGACTCAAAGTTTAGCACTTGCAGGAGTGCAAACAGGAAATGCATTCGTAACTAGGTATCGATTTAAGTTGGTAACTCGAGGCTCTTATTATGGTGGGTATCAAATACAACGGTTGAATGAAGCCGGGAATGTGATTGAGGAGCCAGTTGATGAGCAAACCATATCATGTAATGTGTGTATTTCTTCACCGGTAAGTCAGATTGATTATACCGTTCCAAGTGGTAGGGTAGTTGGTTTATCTGGATCATCGACTACTTTGTCTGTCTGTTATCAGGGTGTTGGACAACATACCGTTACTGTTGATGTTTCCGGTCGAATTACTGGATCAAATTTCCAGACCTCTTCGTGCAGTTGCCCGTCATCTTGCCCATAAAAGTTTCAGAAATTTTCATATGTAGGGTTGTTTACCTTATCGCGAATCGTTTTTTATCGTGACTATTGGGTAAGAACCGGGGATTGATTAAATCGAGAGACAAATTCTTTATACTCATCGGTAGACAGGATAAGGATCGCATCGTCATGTATCGCATAGTACCAAAGTTGATCCTGCAGGCTAACCGTATCGGGCGATTTGAAGAATATTGCTGCTTTATCTCCTGTTGATACATACTGAACGCGTGTTTGATCTACGAAAAATTGTGGTAGTACTTTAATAAAACTTTCACGAATAAGATCGTTTAAACCCCCTGGATATTTTTCGCCGTTCACCAAGTATGATGCTTCGAGGGCTGTTCCGATTGAATGAAGCTGATCAAGCACCGCTTTATCAAGCCGTGATTCATCGGTGGATTGATCATTTGAGCTTGAGTTGTCGATCGAGAAGGTTAGAGGTGAAGATTGCTTGGGTGGCGTGAATACAAATGGTTCATTTATGTCGGTCGCATCCCATCCGATATTTAGTTTAGTCAGTGGCGTTTTACTTAATTCTTCACCAAGCGGTATCTTAAGGTTTTGACTGAGCATTACCGGAGAGTTAAATGATATGGTAACCGCATTTCTTACAGGAAAGCCGTAACGAGCATCAATCCAGGTATCAAACTGAAACGATTGAATATTTTGGGCTAATTCTCGAAGTTGATTATTAACCTCGGGTCCTAAGGGTTGGTTTTGATTGATGAACGCTTTATAGGCGTCAGTGAATAGGGCGGCAGCTTTTGCTCCAGGATTTTGCATCCGGAAATGATAGGTGAGTTGGTCGTTGATCTGCTCTTGGCCGATTTGTTCGACCAGCGATTCATAACTTGATATGGTAAGGATTTTAAGCCAAGATGATAATACTTGGTCAAATGTTAATTGCCGAAGTTTTTGGTAAATTCCTATATTTGTTGCCTCTGATTTGTACCACTCTCCAGATTGTATTCTGGAATCAACTTTTGCCCGGATTGCATCAGGTATGGTGTCGATTTTAAAGTACAGGTTTCCATCAATAACGGTGGTTGCTATCGTAAGATCATACTGTGGTTCTCCGGGAACATTTGAAAGTATTGATATTGTTTGTTCAAGCTGGGGACGCTGTGAATTATTTAAGTTAATTGCCCCATCACTCCGTAAGCCCTTAAAGCTTGGCAAAATTTCATTAGTCGAGGGCTTTTGAAGAAATGTTTCGACGAAAAACTTCTGTTCATAATTTCGCAGATAACGACTTTTAATCGCGGCTGTGCTCAAAATTTGATGCTTTGTCTTAGGTAGGGGTAGGTAAAACGATGCCTGAGTGGCTAACACTTGTACTTTCCCCGGTAGAAATGAGAAGAACTCTGGTTTGTAGGTTACCCCAATTACAACTACAAGTAATGTAATTATCAGTAGTATTGGTAATCCAACAGTTAAAAATCTAATAATGAATGAACCTGTTTTGGCTTTCTGGCTAATTTTTTTCGCCATTCGAGATCCTTTGGCGTATTCGGTGGGTGATATTGAGAGATTTAGTGGGCTTGTGGGCATATACGGTTATTCCATAATAAATCATTCAAACGTATTCGTCGAGTGATTTTTCGACCTATATTTTGAACTATGTGGTAAAATGGGGTCCGATTTATTAAGAATCGACGATCATGATAAAATCATTAATAAGAATGGGCCTTGGCGAATCTAAACGGGACAAAATATTATGGGAACAAGCTGCTAAGGACTTCATCGCCTTAGTTCAGTCTGGTGAGCAACATGAGGACGGGGATCTACTACGTCGTAAACTATTAATTCCTTACGCATTAAAATATTTAGGTAATTTAAAAGGCAAAAGGATGCTCGATGCTGGATGTGGTGATGGCGTATTTACCGAAATGTTTGAGAAGTCCGGCGCTTCTTTAGTCGGGATTGATGCCAGTTTAACTATGATTGAGGCGGCAAAAGAGCGAAAGGTTAAAAACAAACTAAAATCTGACTTTTCGGTGTGTGAACTTGAAGAACCAAATTTATTCCCCAAAGAAAGCTTTGATTTAATTTTAGCGAACATGGTCTTACATGAGATTGAAGAAGTCGATCAGGTGTTTGAAAACTTGCATTCTTACTTAAAACCAGGCGGCCGAATGATTTTTTCAATTTTACATCCTGCTTTTGATATGAATACCTCACAAAGACTGGCTCGTTCACGTATAAGTTCGGAGTCAAAGAAGCAAATTATGATGAAATATGAACTTTCGGCTCCATATAATTATGAAGTGCGCTATGAACGTCAAGCTGGTTTTACCGAAGGTTTGGTGGCTTACTACTTTCGCCCAGTTAGTAAATATGTTAACTTGTTCTTAACGCGAAACTATAAATTAATTGGTTTTACTGAACCAACGTTAGACTATGATACAGCAGTAAAAAACGACGAAGTTGCGGCATATTATTTGCCCCGCTTTTTAATTTTAGGAGGTGAAAAACAATGACAATATACTTCACTGCATCTATCGCTGGAAAACGAGACCACCCGGAAATAATGGAACGTTATAAATCAATAGTCGATAAGCTTCGAAGTTTAGGTCATGAAGTGTTATCGGATCATGTCCTGCAAGCGGATTATGATCAGGTCTTGAATGCCGAAGACGACTATCGAGTTAAGTTTTATCGAGATATGCTCAATAAAATTAATAAGGCAGATTTAGTATTTGCCGAAATGAGCGTATCGAGCGCCAGCATTGGTCACGAAGTTACTATTGCTTTGGAGAAAAATAAACCAGTGATCATCGCTTCAGAATCGGGTATTCCACAAATTTTTAAGGCCTTACAAGATCACAATATTTATTTTCTCGAATACAAAGGTTTGGATCAGTTGCTGTCACAACTTGAGGATGAGATTGAATCGGTAAAAGAAGGAGAAGATATTCGATTTAACTTTTTGATTCCACCGACAATGGTTGATTACTTGGAATGGGTATCAAAGAGCCGTCGGATTCCAAAATCAGTGTTTATTCGCGACCTGGTGAAACGTGAGATGTTAAACGACGAAGGTTATCAGAACCGTTAGTGTTCGCCCGTTCGTGAAGCGCGACGGGTGATCTACTCATAACTTTGAGTGATCACCCTCGTGTGCGATTTATTTCTAATATGACGCGTGAAAAAGCCTGGGAAAAAGTAACCCAGATGATTAAAAATCCAAATTTAATAAAACATTGTTTAGCGGTTGAATCTGCGATGAAAGGATATGCAATATATTTTGATGTTCCTGAATCTGAAAGTGAGCTTTGGGCTGTTGCGGGTTTGTTGCATGATGCTGATTATGAAGCCTACCCCGATAAGCATCCAACTGTTTTAACGGCATGGCTCGAACAAGAAGGTGAGGATGTTGATTTAATTAATGCGATTGCGTCGCATGGGTTTGAACTTGGTGTAGAAGCTAATACTCGTATGGCACGTACACTTCGTGCGGTTGATGAGTTAACTGGCCTTATTGTTGCATGTGCATTGGTTCGGGAAAGTAAAAAATTAGCTGATGTTACGGTTGAAGGTGTGTTAAAAAAGTGGAAAAATGCTGGTTTTGCCCGCGGCGTTAATCGTTCCGATATCGAACGCGGAGCGGCAGAGATTGATGTGCCGCTTGAGAAGCACATTGAAATTGTCCTCACCGCAATGCAAAAAGATTCTGATCTGCTGGGATTGTGATTCTTCAATTGTTTTTATTAACTAGCTTTTAAATACATTGACGTATCCGTTTTACGGTACTAAAATGCCATATGGCGACTAAAATAGGACCACTCACTATTAAGTCTTTACCGGAAGCAATCGGGCCTGTTGTTAAATTTCCAAGTTTAAATATTATACGAATGCCAGATTTAAAGCCGGTGCGGTCATTTAGTGAAGCATCAAAATTGGTTCTCAAAGATATATCAAAAAGTATTCCTGGAAATAGTTAAATTCAATAAAGAGGATTTATTTATCTGACCACGGTACGGCTTTGGCCATGTCTTTTAGCGCCGCGATTGCCGCTTTGTCGACTGATTTTACCCCGTTAATTTTGGGCATTGGTATGCGTATCTCGCCTATATCTTCGACTTTTGGATAAAATTCGGACATCCCCTTTGAAATTATTTTAGTAAGTATTCCCTCTTTTGCCATTATTAATTTGATTTAGCAGTCATTTTATCAGGTTATGCAACAACACTGATTTATGTTAATAAAACCTTATTTCAAAATGCTAAGAAGAATCTTTTTGTCTTCAATACTCGGACCTTCTCCATTTACTCCAGGAATCTCCATAATCATTGGTTTGTCTATGATGTTCGGGTGAAGAAGTAATGCTCTAAATCCTTCGGGGGTTATATTACCCTCACCAAAATTAGCGTGACGATCAATATGGCTATCGAGCGCTCCCTGAGAATCATTAACGTGTAAGCATTCTAGTCGATCAAAGCCGATATATTTATCGACCTCGGTTAACAACATAGACAACGAATCACTATCTTTATAATCGTAGCCTGACGCAAATGTATGGCAGGTATCCAGGCAAACTGTTGCTCGAGGATCGTGGTCAAGAAGGTCTAGAACATATCCAATCTCTTGAAAATTACCACCGACTTTATCTTTTTGCGCGACACTGTTCTCCATAATCAAATGGGTTTGGCCGGGCGATGCATTAAGCACCAGACGCATACCTTGTGCGACGCGCTTTAGTCCTTCTTCGGTCGATGTTCCTTTATGGCTTCCTAAATGGAAAATAACGCCAGAAAGTCCAATCTTTTCTCCATTTTGCATCGTCGTTGTTAATGCTTTCACGGCCTTATCGGTAATAGATTTTTCTGGTGAAGCTAGATTAGCTAAATAGAGTGCATGAGCATAGGATTGGGTTATACCAGTTTCCTTTTTAGCTTTTTGGATCTGACCAATTTGAACATCATTTAGTACTGGTAAATTCCAACTTTGAGGACTACCGATGAAAAACATTGGTACTAAGAATTCGTTTGTGTATGCTCGATGAAAGGCCTGGTCAATCCCACCTGACGCCGAAACAAATCCGCCAATATTCATCTAGCGATTGTACATGAATAACTTCGTAATGATAAGTTGCTCTTTATTCTTTGCCGTATAATCAAAAAACAAGCTACATGTAATCTGACTGGAGGTCTACAGTGGATCTATCCACGCTGACGGAACCGCTTTCATTGGCGGAAAGGGCCGGCGAACTAATCGCCGATCTAGTACATGTTTTTGGTGGTGTGGTTGAGGATCTTTGGTGGCATGATCCTTTACATGACCATGAGCTCACACGGATCACCGGGCTTGCTGAGTATCGATATGGCGACATGTTTGAACGTGCTCCTGTATCGGTTACTTTTTCGGCTGATGCTCGGGTCTGTCTTCACGGCACCGTACATCTCCCACCCTTCGGTGCAATTACTGTTACCGTACCCACCGAGGTCGATTTAAGGACAATATCGGCCGCCCTACGGGGAGTATCTGAATTTGTCCTACTCGCTAAACTGAGCGGTTGGACAATACCAGCCCCAGACGTGCTACCGATGATTCGGGCACTTTCACCATCTCTTATTGAGGGCGCGCTACAGCGCATTGTCGTTTCCCGATATGAGTGGGGGATCGATACCCTCAGTAAAGCCGTCATATGGACGGTGGGTGCTGGTTTAGCCGAACATGTCTTTGCCGTCGATACCTACACTGTGTGACCCTCTAGAAGGGGCGTCTAAGCAACTTTGCCCGGCAAGTTATATACTTGTCGGGTTTCTTCCTTTGTATCAATTCAAAACCGCCTCACTCTTGTATTGGTTAGCCGTATACGAAATTAATCTAGTTGTCCGAATCAAGCATGGTCACTACAATGATTCGGTCGTTATCTTACCCATATAGCTTGTATGGATGGAGGCTCGTGATGGATTCTCCGACAGTTCGTATCGGACAGAACGCCCTACGCGTTCTAGAGGCTGTTCAAATAGCAGCCCAGGTGCATCAATGTCAGATTACCGATGTTTCGGTATCCGACATTGGCGAAGATTCGGTTGTCTTTGCCGACGACAATCCGATCCAAATTACGATCTACAACGGTGTCGTTAAGGTGATTGATGCCGCTGGACAACGACTTTCCCTGTATGTGGAAGTGGGATTTCATACCGTTGATCTTGGGGCAACCCTTCTGGTGATACCCATGGCGGTAAGATTGTATGGACCCAGTCGAACACAGCCCTGCTTGGATTGGATCATTGAATGGGCCGTGCATATGTGGCCGCTTACAGTAAACGGTACGGACCCATGGACTCGGTTCCTCCGTGACGTTATTGCTGGCAGGATCAACTTAACCGAATCTGTTGCCATTTAATATTGTGGAAACTCCAATAGACCCTTAGGAATAAAAACACTGAGGGTCATTTTTTATACAGAACAAATAAATTATTTAATCCGAACTCAAAATAATGATGCATTATGACAACTTCTTCGGTTAATTGTGGTGGTATTAATCGCAGCATTGTTTCTTTCGTGAAGTATTGCGGTTGCCTCTTAACGGTATGGGGTGAAATCAGTTGTAACTGATTAGCCATGATTTCTAATATGCTTTTAGCCGATGGCGTAGGTGCAGAAAATATTGCTCGACCCCCTGGTTTCATTATGCGGATGACTTCTTTCATGATCTTATCGGGATATTGTATGTGTTCAAGAACCGAGAAACCAACGACGAGATCCGCACTGTTTGATTCAAGTTCTAATGTGGAATCGAGCATGCTGCTTATGAAACGAGTATTTTTAATCGGTTGATGCAGCTGATCAATATCAGGATTTAATAGGGGATCAATACCGATGTACTCGTTTACACTATAGCGTTTATCAATTAAATAGTTAAGATAATAACCCACCGACCCGCAGCCAATATCGACTATCGTACCAATCTTTTTATCAGTTAAATAACGAATACTCTGGTCAAAACGTAATCTCCTTAAATATCTATCGGTAATTTTTTCGGGGTGGGTGGAGTCGTTCACTTTCTTTAGAGTAGCTGATAATTATAATCGGATCAACAGGTAACGTAATAAATGGGCAGGTGGTTTAGACCTGCCCTTGGGGTTAAACCCTATGCGAGAACCCAGCTCAACCCAAATAGATTGAACTTACTGACCTTCTCGCTGATTGCTTGACGGGATACTCCGAGTCTTTGCGCTACTATTATCGCCTTGATTCCCGAGTGAATATCGATAATGATTTGAGCCCTTCGTTTGGGCTCACCTGCATCATCTTGGGCAGAGATCTCGATCAGAGCGGTTAACTCATCGGATTGTATTCGGCGCAAACGGCTTCCCCGGGTTTTGAGGTGCTGCGCAGACCACCGATCCGAATCTGCCGTGGTAGGGGGCTGTGCCGGTTTCTCGAGTACCTTCATCCCTCTGTCTTCATACCGATGACGGATCGAGTACACAGAACCTTTGACTAGTCCTGTTTGCCGACAGATCTCGTCGATCGGTTCTTCACGACTGAGTAACAATAGGCATAATGCCCTCTTCTGAAGCCTGGGTGGAAGTTGATCTTCGCAAAGAATTCGGTCAATCTCGGCAAGATCAGCATCCGCAACCACGAGCGGCTTTAAATGTGGACGACAGCCCACGGTCATCCTCCTTGGGTGAAATGTATCCGGATGAAAATAACGATCACATTATAACGAATTGGTTCAAATAGAAAATGAAATATGTACCTAATAACGGATAAATTATTCCAAATAATCTTTCAATTTACGTGCTCGTGTTGGGTGTTTAAGTTTTCGTAGCGCCTTCGCTTCGATCTGGCGAATACGTTCTCGAGTTACGCCAAACTCTTTTCCAACCTCTTCGAGTGTTCGGCTACGGCCATCTTCAAGTCCAAATCGCAGCTCCAAGACCTTGCGTTCGCGGGGAGTTAATGACTCTAAAACCTCGCGCATTTGCTCTTTGAGGAGTTCTGCGCTTGCGGCTTCATCGGGTGACATCACCATTTCGTCTTCGATAAAGTCTCCAAGTGATGACTCATCATCATCTCCAACTTTACGTTGTAAACTGGTTGGTTCTTGAGCAATTTTAAGTATTTCGCGACCTTTTTCGGGTTCTAATCCCATCTCTTTTGCGACTTGTTCTGGTTCTGGTTCATGTCCAAGTTCCTGTGCCATCCGACGCGATATTCGGTGGAATTTATTAATCGTTTCGACCATGTGGACTGGAACGCGAATCGTTCGTGCTTGATCGGCGATTGCACGGGTAATTGCTTGGCGAATCCACCATGTTGCATAGGTCGAAAATTTGAATCCTCGTCGCCAATCATATTTCTTTATTGCTTTCATAAGACCCATGTTACCTTCCTGGATTAAATCCAGCATGGATAGTCCTCGTCCGAGGTATTTTTTAGCAATAGAGACCACTAACCGGAGGTTTGAACGGATAAGCATTTCTACCGCTTCTTGATCGCCTTGCTCTACGCGTTTTGCGAGTGAAACTTCTTCATCTTTAGTTAAAAGGGATACTTTACCAATTTCGGTAAGGTACATACGAACAGGATCGGATGCTTTTTTGTGGATTTTACTTGCAAGTTCATCGAGTTGCTTATGGATATCAATTTTTTTCGCACCTACAGCCTCGTCTTTTTGCTGGGTTTCTAATACCTCAACACCATTATCGAGGAATACTCCATACAGCTTATCGAGCTCTTCAAGTTTTTTTTCTGCGTCGGGATAAATGCCTAATATCTCTTCAATAAGGACAAAACCTTGTTTTTTCCCTTTTTTGACTAGATCATTAAGTTGGTCTTGTTGTGTCTGTGCAGCCATGGTTTAACTATACTAACTATGTCAACCCTCTGTAGCTTGTTGTGAAGCGAGTTGCTGCTCTCTGAGCTTGTGAGTAAGCCCACGCATCTCGTTTAACAATTCAGCTGAGCTATCTCCAGCGGCAATAATTTTACTAACCTGCGTAATGCGACGTTTGGTTTGTGAGATGATGATGTCTCGGGTGATTTGACTAAGATTGGATAAAAACGCCTCTTCATCCGCGGATATTGTACCAAGATTATGAAGAGCTAACAAGTTAGTGAGTTCGAGCTCTTCTGGGGTGAGTTGTTTATCAAGTTCTTCATGATTTATTGTACCAGTTTCGGCAATAAATTGTTTCAGCTTTTGGTTAAGTGAGGTAACTATATGCTCAGTATCTGGCTCGGGTATCTCCGATACAATCTCCATGAGTTGTGCATCATTTTCTAAGCTTGCCGGTATCTGAAGCATCATCGCATTTAGTTCTCGCCATAAGGCCTGGAGGCGTGTCTGTTTTGGCGGTCGTATCGGGGTGGATTGAACCGAAGTGGTACTGATTCGATCCACCGTATTCACAATATCGTTGGGGTTTATTTTACTAAGTTGCTGTGTGAGGCTATTTATTGTGATATTAACGTCACGGGAAAGGCGCTGAATCAAACTCTCTTGATGAATCGTATTCGGTACAATTTTAATAAAGGGCAGGATCAATTGAGAGGTATGCACGGCAAAATTGGGGTGAGTATTCGGCAATTGCTCTTTGGCTTTGATGAGTAAAAAGTCATAGAAACTTTTAGCACTTTGTAAGCATGATTTAAGTTGGTTCGGTTTTGATTTAACCAGCTCATCGGGATCTTTCCCTCCTTCGATTATTGCTACTTTAACTTCCATTTCGCTCGCCAAACACGAAAGAAGTGCTCTTAGTGTCGCTTGATATCCCGCTTGATCCGCATCAAAAAATAGGACTATTCGCGATGATATTCTTTTTAATATCTCGATATGTTGCATCGTTAATGCTGTTCCTAGAGGTGCAACAACGTTTTGGATACCAATCTTATGAAAAGCAATGACATCGAGCGTTCCCTCGGTAACGATGGTGTAATCAAGCCGTTTGATCGAATCCTTGGCTAATTCAAGTCCATATAAGAGCGAACTCTTTTTGTAGTATTCCGTTTCGGGCGTATTGATATATTTTCCTCCCGTTGGTTTTGCTTCAAGTGAACGTGCGGTGAATCCAACCACTCGGCCTAATCGGTCGTGGATGGGAAACATAATTCGATTACGAAATCGATCATACCAATTTCGACGTTGATCTGAGTCCGGTTTCTCGATGATAATACCGCTGGCGATAAGTTCGGATACTTTGAAGCCTTTAGTAATCAAGTACTCTCCGGTAATAGACCATGAATCCGGAGCATATCCAATCTGAAATCTCTCAATGAGTTCCCGAGGAATTTGACGTTGAGTAAGGATATATTCAAGGGCACTTTTAGCTTTGGGTTCAAATAATGCGTGCTGATAGAAGTGCGTGACGGCCTGAAGTGCATCATATGCTTTGTGCTCATTTGCCAAGTCTCCTTGGCGAAATTGAGATAAATCTACGCCAGCCTCTGGTGCAAGTAGCTCTAATACCGATTTGAAGTCAATGCCTTCTTTTTCGGTGACAAAGGTAAATAAATCTCCGCCCCGATTACATCCAAAGCAATGCCACATTTGGCGATCGGGTGATACAAAAAAACTACCAGTAACTTCTTTATGAAAGGGACAGATTCCTTTAAAGTTTTTACCGGTTCGTTGTAACTTTGTTGTCCTATTGATGTATTCGACGATATCGATTCGTTCTTTTATTTGTTTTGCCACATCACTCATGATGTTATTGTACCAACAGAATTATGAATTAACTGAGAAATGAAACTTTTTAGTCGGCCGTTTCTTTTTCTTCGGAGGTTCCGGAATTGGGGGCTTTGATTCTTCAACTTCATCTGGCGCTAGTTCTTCTTTGGGTTCTAGTTTTTCTATTATTGTATGAGTTTTTTTCTTTTCTGGCTTAACTTGAGTCTTGGGTGAACGGGAGGTGAGTATGTGAAGGATTGCTGCCGCAGTTACTCCAACAACTAAACCGAGACTAAGGTTTGAAATATTACTTTGTAATAGTTCCGAAACCATACTAACCATCGTTGGGGATGGGCTTGGTGTCGGTGTCGGAGGCGCCATCGTTGGTGTGGCGACGATGATAGTTACGGCAGGTTGCATTCCCATCTGGTACGGGACACCATACATTGGTACTACTGGTACAACCTGTTGGCCAAGGACTTGAGGATAATAGGTTCCTGAATTATTTGTAATCGTTGGAGCTGGGGTTGCTGTCGGTAATAAACTTTGAAATCCTGAAGCGCTGTCTGGTGTGGTTTCGGACATCGGTGCACCGAGCACTTCGCCATTAAGTGTTGTGAAGGTATCGGTCTTGGTGATTATTTTTTGATCTGATCCCTGTGCATTGATTTTAACTACATACGTCGTATTCGGAATTAGGTTAAACAGTGTAATTGAATGCTTCGATAAAGCGTCGTTTGTCCAAGGTGTTTGTGTCCATTTTCCTGATGGATCAGCATACTCGACTTGCCCCTTTGATTCTGGATCCGTTTGCCAACTAACCGTAGCTTGTTCTACTCCTCGATTAACATACACGGTATGAATCCGAATAACTGTTTCTGCCTTAACTAGAGATCGTGAAGTAAAAAGTAACCCAAAACTAAAAATACAAATAACTAATAAACGTATCAAAAATGGCTTCATTTGAACTCATTATATACATGGATCGGGTAAAAACATAGAACACTTTACCGCGATACGACAATGATATTTGCGTAGTGGGTAATACGCATTTATCCATATCATGAAATTAATGGATGACATATGAAGTACAATGAATACTGTAATGGCAAAACAGTTTTACGTATCAGATCTAATAAAATCACCTGGCCTTGTTGGTTCTACATTATTGTTGCTCAACCATAAAGAAATCAAAACGACTAGGGCAAATAAACCGTTTGCCGATTTAACCCTTTCCGATCGGACCGGAGAAATGAGCGGAAAGATATGGTCCGAAGGAGTGAATCAAACTCAATCGATCGCAAATGGAGATATTGTGCTCATTGATTTTGAGATTCAAACGTATCAAGGTCGAACCGAAATGGTGATTCGGCAAATCCGTAAAGTAACCGAATACGAACTTGATGACTTTGTGAGTGCCCCCGATCACTTAAATCCCGAAGAGCTGAAACGCGAATTAGCCAAGCGGATTGATTCGATTCGTGATTTCCATGTCCGTAAATTAATTGATGCCTTTTTTGACGATCCTGAATTTTATCAACACTTTACCACGATACCTGCCGGGGAAAAAGTTCACCATGCATATCGTCATGGTTTGCTCCAGCATACGCTTGAGATGCTGTCTATTCTGGATGGAGTTCTCAAACTGTATCCAGATCTTGATCACGATATTATGACCGCAGGCGCACTTTTGCATGATATCGGTAAAATTCGTGAATGTACGGTAACCTCAACCGGAATTGTTGAACGTACGGTAATTGGTCGATTGATGGGGCATATTTATCTTGGGACCCAGATGATTAATGAACGCATGCCAAACGATTTTCCCGATAACTTTGCCAAACACTTGATTCATATAATCTTGAGTCACCAGGGAAAATTGGAACAGGGGAGTGTGACTATCCCTTCGACCCGAGAGGCGATTGCGGTGTATCATGCCGACGTCTTATCAATGGATCTTAATATTGCCGCTTCGATGATGCGTAATGCTAAAGCAATGCCCGCGCTTGATGGTATTACTCCAACGTTTACTGAATACAATAAATACATTGGGACTTCGATCTTTTTAGGGGAATAGGGTAGGTTTCAATTTCAAAATCAGAACAACTTATTGACCTGTCGTGGACTTAATGTATTTTGGATGTACCGCCGGAACGTATCCTGCCCAGTCTAATTCGCCACCCTGGGCTAGCTTAGCTTTTCCGCTAAAAACCCATACCGGTTGAAGATAATCTTGCTGATCTTTTGTATCGTAATAAGCCAGATAAACATTACGGGCAGTAATCCCTTGTATTAGAGGTGTTTCGGTCAATTTATCGATCGGTCCGAGTTTAAGATTGCCTACATACGTAGTAAATAGGCTCGGATCTTTTTGTATATTTTCCCACGCGTCTTTACTGGAAATGAGTGGGTAGGTCGAGCCATCATCACTGCGATATCGCCAAAGTGTTCGATTTACAACGAGGATATCAGGTTTTTCAATGGTGCTTTTTGCCGGGATTGGCGCTAACAACACATATGTTAATGCTTCAACATAATGTGGTGAAACAAATGGAATATCTTGGGCTTTTCCATTACTCAGCTTATATTTGGCGTTTTGGCGTTTAAAATCAACTCGAGCGGCAGATGACTCGACTATTCGTAGCGTCGGTTGAAGTCGTTGGTTTTCATATTTCAACAAATATACTGGGGGCTGCTCGGTGATAAAATCACCGGTATTTGAGTCGACTTCTTCGTCTGTTGCTATTTTATGGCGTTTAAGAACTAAGAGCGCTCTTCTAATTGTATCGGTCTGACTGGCAAATGTTCCTGGTACAAATATTGTTGGATCGGCAGTGTAATTATACTCGTAATGAAAGTTTAAGTTTTGATCGTTAATTACTAAACTAATATTTGGCGCATTCCATAAGCTTTCAAGTGGGCTCGTTTTAATCGGTTGTTGAGTCATATTAAACGTCTGGGCTATCTCTTTGGCCCGATCTTCACTTAAAAATCCATACGGTGCTTTTAATACAGGATATACGTTTGCTACCGTCGGATCGGCTGGTAACTCAGGTTCAACTAGATCCAGTGAAGTACTAAAGTTTGTCGGTAAATTAATCGGCACCCGGTCTATAACTAAAGGCGGAATTTGTCCATATTTTGTCGTTATTTTTGGTAACGCTTCGGCTCCTTCGGGGAGCTTAATGGTCAATCCATATACTAATACGATAATTCGAAATATGACTATTATGGCAACCACAACACCAACTATTCTTATGGCGGCTTTAAATTTATGTGCAGCTTGGGTTAGTGACATACCTTACTATGTAGTATAACGCGTTCGTTTGGTCATGAGAAGCATTGGACCAATATGCTTTTGACATTGGTGTATCAATATAGAATCGGAGTCTGATGCCTTGGCCCAATCTCTTTCCCCAGATTTATTTTGGTAGGATGGTATACAATATTCCCATGAATTCACCTGTGCGCGTGCGAATTGCTCCGAGTCCAACCGGTTATGTCCATGTCGGAAATACGTATATTGCATATTACAACTATATTTTTGCCAAGCAGCATAATGGAACTTTTATTGTTCGTATTGATGATACCGATCAAGCTCGCCATGTTGCCGATGCCGAACGGGTCATTTATCGATTGTTTGAATGGCTTGGCTTGGTCTGGCAGGAAGGTGCCACAATCGATGGCTCTCCGTATCCTCCCTATCGCCAATCAGAAAAAATTGATCGATACAAGGAAAAGGCCAATGAGCTTGTTGATAAAGGACTTGCGTATCATCTTGATGGGGCGATTTATTTTAAGATTCAGCCTGGTGATCCAATTGTTGTTCATGATCTTATCCGTGGTGAAGTTGTGTTTGAACGCAAAAATCTAAAGGATTTTGTTATCCTTAAAAGCAATGGTTTTCCGACGTATCAATTTGCTACCTGTGTCGACGAGATCGACCATAAGATTACTCATGTTATTCGTGGTGAAGACCATCTTTCTAACACTGCGTTTCATGTTCTGGCCATCACCGCTCTTGGCGGAACACCACCAATGTATGCTCACATGCCATTACTTCGTAACACTGACGAATCAAAGCTCAGTAAACGTCAGGGACACGTTAGTTTGCAATGGTACAAAGATGAGGGTATCTTACCCGACGCATTAAAGAATTTCTTCTCATTAATGGGATGGTCACACCCTGAACAAAAAGAAGTTTTTTCAGAGGATGAATTTATTACTCACTTTACGTTTGAAAAATTCCGTTCACGTGCGCCTATTTTTGACCTTGATAAATTGAGATGGTTAAACGGGGTTAAGATTCGTGAAATGGATAACGAGCAACTCTTTAATACCTTAAGTTCTTATTATCAAGAATACGACCAAAATGCGTATCAACAAATTAGTGCGAATCCGCAGTATAGTATTCGTGTCGTTGGGTTGGCTAAAGAACGATTACAAACACTTAAAGATTTTTGGCCACAAAATAAATATTTTTACAATGAATATCAGGTCCCAACAAAAGAATCTGTAGCTAAATTTATTAGTGACGATGCGGTGTTACTACAATATCGCGACGCTGTAATCGCTCTTTTATCAGATGCTTCACTCGCGTGGGAGAAAGATGAGCTCGATGCAAAACTCCATCAACTCCAATCGTCTTATGGTTTAACACCTAAGCAGGCATTTATGACGTTGCGACTGATTGTTACCGGGGAGTCGGCAACGCCTCCATTATTTGATACACTTGAAGTACTTGGGAAAGATACCGTACTTGGGCGTATACAAGCGTATCTTCCATAATTACATTGTATGTTTGATAAAATACTGCCTCCTCGAAATAAGAAAGTTGTTGAACCTATAGCTCCTGCAGGGAAAAAGCATCGTCAGCATCATGTGCATAAACTAAAAAGTGCATTCCGTGATCGACATCAGCGGGCGATTCAAAATATTACCGAAGCACATAAAAAGGTTACCGGACGAATTAAAGAGATCGAGATCAGCGGTGAACAAATTCGTCAAACTTCTCTGAGAATGTTGAGTGCCGGACTTGTGTCGAGTGCGTTATTTATAGGGCCTGGGAAATTCGATGTGAATGCTGTTGCCCAAGCGGCGAAACCACCCACACCGACCGAATCAAGCGATGAAGATAGCTCTCCCACGCCAACTCCCACTGAAGCTCCTAAAACCCCGTCGAAAAAGCAGTTATCCGAGCAATTAATGCAAGTTGTACCGTCGAAGGCAAGAACCTTAACCAAAGATGAAGAACAATCCGTTGCCCGAATTTTACAAACCGAGCTTTCTGTTAACGCGCAAGCCGAGTTGAGTGGTAATCGACTTAATACATCGTATGGAAAGATGGGATATGAACAACATTTACTAAGATACCCAGGCGATTCATTAAGTCAACATAAGTCCGTTCAATCGGCGGGTATTGCTCCCAAAAGAGGCGCATTTGGGTATTTTACCCCCAGTAAAACTGCGCTTACCCCAGAAGTAGAAAAGAGTGAAGAATACTATTTTGCGGTACAAACGTTTCTTGCTCCAGGTTGGCGAGATAACATTTACCAGATGAAAGACTGGTTTAAATTCCGTAAAATGATCGCGGTTAATCCAAAAACTGGTGACGTCGTTGTCGGTGTTGTTGGTGATGCTGGTCCTGCGGTGTGGACTGGTAAAAGTTTTGGAGGTAGTCCTGAGGCTATGCGTGATTTACACTTAGATAAAGGTATGCGAAACGGAGAAGTGATATTATTCTTTGTTGATGATCCAGAGAATAAAATTCCTCTCGGACCAATGACATTAACCGAATGAAAACAGCCAATATTTTTTACCATCATCTAATCGATTTATCGGATGTTCGAAAAAAGCTTAATGAGCTTGATCTTACTGAGGAAGACCGCGTTGAACTACTCGAGATCGTGTTAAAAACAATCCACATAGAGCTGACTCATTTGATCTTAAATGAATTGGATAGTGTTCACCATGAAGATTTCCTTCTCCATTTAACCGAACGACCCCATGACCATGGCTTATTAGTATTTCTAAATCGAACGATTGATGACTTTGAAGAAAAGGTTACGCTTTTAATCTCTCGGGTAAAGGCAGACTTTATCGAATCGTTACATGATTACAAATCTGCCAGCGAAGAATGGCTTGCCGGAACCCCTCGTGAATAAAGATATAATCCATCATTCCGTTGTAGACTCTTTGCAAAATCCTCGATTTATTACCTGGATGCTGATTCGTTCGCTGTCGGCTTTCGGACCAATCGTTGTGACCTATCTATTTTCCGAAGGGATACGGTCTCTCGAAAACCATCAATCTATTGATCATACTCTTCAAATATTTTTTCTAATGTTTGTTGTTGGGCTGGTTGAAAATATCGTTAGATTATTATCGAAGACGCGTCTAATATATCTTACTGAATCGATTCAAATGAATATTCAGCAAAGGCTTATAAAAGTAATTAAGCCGAATTCATCAAATGCAAAAGAGCAGGTTCAAGGAATTCTTAACATTACTCAATCGGTGGGATTACTTATCGATGATATCCGCCAAAATGGAATGAATGGGATTATCTCATTTATAACCATTCCAATAATTATGTTCTGCCAGGATAAAAAAATGTTCGTTTTGTTGTGTTTGATGATTTTATTTTATTTCCTGGTCAACTATCCTTTTTCAAAATCATATGAACGAACGTTTGAGCGGTATACTCTAGCTCGTGAAGCTTATTTTGCCGAACTATTTTCGATCAAAAAGAACCAAAAGTACGTAAATCGGGTACTAAAGTATATAAAAGAGGTCAGTAACGTTACCTTTATTGGGTGGATTTCGTTGCAAAACGTGGTGGTTTTTTTTCAGTTTGTGATTGTGTTATTTCTAGCCATGGATGTATTTCATGGTACCAAGCAGATCTCTGATTTGATTTTAATATTTGGGTATACCCGCGAATCCCAAGTGTTTTTGAATCAAGTCTCGTCGGTGTGGGAACGATTTATGGAGGTAAAAGCAAGTAACGAAAGTCTTTCTGAAACTATGTGTTCGTGAAAAGTGTCCTATAACTGATATAATTACCTGGTTAGAATCTGAGTCGTTTAGCAGGAGGGATCAATGATCCTCGTACTGGTGTACATGGCTGTAGGGGCTATCTCTGCAATAATGTGGGTTGGCGAGTGTTATACTGCGGCCGAACAGGTCCGCGAAGCTCACCGCGACCCGCATATGGTCATCGGTCTGTTTATGCGCGGTTCGCGTCGTATCCTCATTCTGGCTGCCGCATGGGAGATGACCTATTTTATGGTCTGTACCGCTGCTGCTGGTATCGGCTTTGTGGTTGCCATATGGAGCCTCACGACCGATGGCTTCCTGGCATTTCTTATGCCATTTTATGTGGCGACCGTGATCGGGGTGATGAACTCTGAGTATCATCCCCACATCAAGCTCGGTGGGCTTAGCATCCAGCACGCCGATACATTCTTCATGTCGATCGGGTGTACGGTTTTCTCGGTGTGGTGGTACTACGTTACCATCAATATGGTGTAAAAACTCTCAGGCCACCTCGGACGTATCTGTCCCGGGTGGCTTTCTTTTTAATAACTTCGGATAAGGGATAAAAGTTCGTCGCGCTTTTGTTCCATTAATTCTTTAGAATTTGCCTCAAGATTTAGGCGCATTACCGGATCATTTGCGGACGGGCGAACATTAAAATGCCAATTCTCATATTCGACGGTAATACCATCGCGATAATCGATGTGAACGGCATCAGCGTATTTCCCTGCGATCGCCTGAATAACCATGTTCTGATCGTGAACCTCTGAGTTTATTTCTCCCGAAATAAAGTAATCGCCAAAGGATTTAATCAACTCTGAGATTGATTTTCCTGAACGGCATATTCGTTCCATAATCATCAGCGGAGCGATAAATCCGTTTTCTGCATATGCATTGCGTTTAAAGTAATAGTGTCCGCTCACCTCACCGCCAAATTCGGCATCTTCTTGGCGCATTCTTCTTTTGATGTAGGAGTGGCCTACTCGTTCGGCATATGCTTTTCCTCCGGCTTTCTCAATTAAATCTTTTACGGCGTGACTGGCTCGAATGTCGTAGACGATTCCAGCACCAGGTTTGCGCTCAAGAATATGTAGACCAAGCAGTACCGTAGTAAAGTCACCGTCAATGTAGTTACCTTTTTCGTCGATAAAATAAACTCGGTCACAGTCCGCATCCCACGCAATACCTAAGTCAGCGTCTGTCTCTTTTACTTTATTTATAATATCGATCCGGTTTTCCGGTAGGATCGGGTTAGCATCATGGTTGGGGAATGTTCCATCCGGCTCAAAATATAGCGGGATAATATCTAAGTGAAGATCCAAATAAATCTTGTTAACAATAAAACCGGCCAAACCATTTCCTGCATCCATGACAACCTTCATCGGGCGGATCGATTGAATGTTGGCAAATCCTAATACAAATTCTTTGTAATCACTCCAAATATCCTTATTTGATCGTGTTCCTGGTTCTGATACAGGCGAGTAGTTTTGGGTATGAGCTATTTGGTAGAGTTCTTCCATGCCAAAACCTTTGCCGATTGGTTCTAAGTTTTTATTTAAAAATTTAAATCCATTAAATTGTTGAGGCATATGAGAAGCGGTTACCATTATCCCGCCGTCAAAATCCGGATAATGATGAGTGGCAAAATATACTCCGTCAGTTGTTGAAAGTCCGATATCGGATACGTTAGCACCTTGTTCTAAAATACCCTGAATTAATGCTTCTTTTAACGATGGTGTGGATGTTCGCATATCCCCACCGACAATAATATTTGTTGCTTTTGTGAATTCTACAAATGCTCGACCAATATGATATGCGGTGGTTTCATCAATCTCTTTTAAGTATTCACCACGAACATCGTAATTGCGGAAATTGGATTCATTTACTTTTGGTGATGTGTTATCAATATTCATGCCTTTTGGGTTTTTGTATGGGCTTATTGTACCACGTGACAAATCTTTACAAATTATTGTGCTGATCCAAGTACTGCATTAACTTTTTCAACTATTTGATCAGGGGTGAAAGTTGATTTAACCAGGACTTCGATTGCACCAGCATCATGGGCTTGTTTTTTGATCGTATCTTGCCCGAGTGCAGTGAGCATATACACTGGTGTCTGAGCTGTCTGAGGGTTTTTGCGCAACTCTTTGAGTATTGATATTCCATTCATTCCAGGCAGCATAACATCTAAGAGAATTAGATCATATTGGCTTGCCAAGGCTTCGTTGAGTCCTGTTTCTCCGGTTAAACGAATCGTTACTTCGTATCCTTCGTCAGCTAATACGATTTCGTATACCTCAGCAATTTCTAAATTGTCTTCGACTACAAGTATTTTTTTTGCCATATGTTGTTAGGGAGTGCTTGGTACCGGTTGGTCCGTTTTTAAATATTTTTGTACTTCTTCGACAAGCACGTCCGGGGTGATGTGATCCTTGAATAGATATCCATTGGCTCCAGCATCCCTAGCTTGTTTTAAGATTGCGTCTTGTTCGAGCACCGAAACCATAATGACGGGGATATGATTCGTTTCTGGATTTTCCTTGATTTGTTTGAGTACGTTGAGACCGTTTACCCCCGGGAGCATGATGTCGAGTAGAACCAAATCAACGGGTTGGCGTTTGATTATTTCAAGTCCTTCTACGCCGGATGATGCCGTGACAACCGTATAACCCGCACTTCCAATACTATACGAGTAGAGTTCGGATAAAGGTTGTGTATCTTCGATCAGTAATATCGTGGCCATAGGTTAATTTTTAGGCAGCAGAAACTGGATTCGCGCTCCTTTATGACTTGGGACGATCCTGATTTTCCCATTATGCCCCTTAATGATCAACTTTACAATGTATAGGCCAAGCCCGATGCCATCATATCCACCGGTTAGTGCATCTTGGGTTCGATAGAACGGGGCGAAGATGTTTTGTATTTCTTGTTTGTCTATTCCGATTCCGGTGTCGGTTATTTGGCACATGATTGTTTGTCCTTTAGGTTTTACTGAGATGGTTATTTTTCCTCCTTCGGGTGTGAACTTTAGGGCATTTGAGAGGAGGTTTTCCCATACTTCCCTAATCCATTCGCAGTCTATTTTCGCTGTGAGTTGTTCAGGGGTGTCTATGACCAGTCGGATTCGTTTATTTTGCAATTTAACAACAAATGATGCGGCTACGTCGCGGGTTAGTTCGGCTAAATCTACGGTTTCTTTTTTAAGGGCGATGACATCACCATGCAGTTTGGTTACCGATAGGAGTCGTGAATTTATTTCGATGAGGCGTTTGGATTGTTTTTCGATTTCTTCGAGTGCATGTTTTTGCATGTCGGATAAGTTTTTGGTTTCTTTTTGGACGAGGTCTACGTATCCTTGGATGATGATTAGTGGGGTTTTTTGGTTATGGACGGTGATGGCGATGAATTCGTCTTTTAGTTTGTTGGATTTTTTTAGGTCTCGTAGTGCTGCCGATGATACAGGTGTCTTTGATGCAGGCATGGTTTGTTGTGCGGTTGCGTCCATGGTACTTCTATCATAACGCATTGTTAAAAGTTAAAGATTGTATTGTGCGATCAGTAACGATAAATCAAATACATTTACCGTGTTATCTGTGTTAATGTCACTATTCCGATGGTTTGTTGGACTAGCTGAAGTGACTGATTGTCCGTAATAACCAGTAAGTATTCCAAGGTCGAATATATTGACTATTCCGTCTCGATTTATGTCTGCTGATTGGTGCACTGAAGTCGGTGTCGGCTGTGTATTTTCTGACCCGGGAGCTGGAAAGTTTTTTGAAGCATCATCCAGTACTAATACCCAATCGGGTCCCTCTGTGGGTGTGGTGAATTGTCTTGTTCCACCAGCCGGGTATTCAGCTATAACAGTTGATGCTCCGGTTCGGGGATTATACCAGTATGTTTTTACAGTTGTTCCGGATATTTTGGTCATGTTTATTGTTATGGTTTGTGCGGTTGGGATATAGACCATAGCGTAGCTGCCATCACTGCTTCTTGTTGCTTGAGGGTGGGTGTTTCCATCTGAAACAACAGAACTTATTATTGATTGATCTGGTATCCGTGTGAAGAATGGGCGTGACAACATTAATTTTTTTAGGTATTTTATTTGTGTACTTCCGGTTGTATTTAGGGCATTTTGCCATCCATTAAAATCCCACACTCCGTCTGCGCCATATCCGATACCGAAACCTCCCGCAAATATGTTCCAGTACGCATGCCGACGTACACCATTGGCATCCCATCCATTATGTCCTTCGTATGTTGGTTCTCCATCAAATGTTGGTTTTATCGGAGTCTTTGAGTAGTCTGTTGTGACTAGATTCCAGTTACCATACCCGCCGCCTTGACTGGATTGTATGGTATTGAAGTCAAGCCAGGATGCCGAGTGAAAAAATTCAGATGATGATTGTCCAGGTTGACGCCAATTACCATGGATTGTGATCAATTGGGTGTTATTGGTGGATTCTTCAATCCCTTCTGCTAGCGCGTTCCAGATTGTTAGGATAGATGATGATGTACCAGAGATAGTATGCTCACCTGCTATTATCCACATGACATTATTATTGTTTTTGTATCGTTGGCCTAGGAACTTTCCGTAGTTTTTTGCGTCGGTTGTTGAGCTGAATAAGTTCGATTTGTCTCCCCATACCACGACGATTGCTACATTAATATTGTATTCTGCAGCTTTATTTACGATGTAATCAATGTGTTCAAAGAATTGAAGGTTGGGGTTGGTCGGGTCGTTGTTTTGGCGATTTGCGTAGTCCGCTACATCTGCGGTTACAACTGGTCCTAAGATTGTATTGAATCCTTTTGCTGCGCGGTCTGCCAGATATGTGTTTACTTCAGATTGTGTGAGTCGTGGGATTCTCCATGCTGTGTCGGCTTGCATGAAGAAAGGCTGGTTGTCGGCTGTTGCTAAAAACCGTCCATTAGTACTGATTTTTATGGGGAGTTGTGATGCTGCGCTGCTTTTTGTTGTGTTTTGCCACCGAGATAAGATAGGGCGATCTGAGGTGATGATTGTTGCAATTAGAAAAATGATACTGATAATCGCAAGGCTGGTAGAGATGAGTATTACCGGTGTTTTACTCTTGTGTGGTATTTGATCCATCCTGTATTTAACTATAGCAAAAACAATGCCAGAATTATTAATCTTACCGGGCTATAATGCTATAATATCGGGTGATACACACGGTGCGGGATCGTCTAATGGTAGGACACAGCTCTCTGAAAGCTGGTATCTAGGTTCGAGTCCTAGTCCCGCAGCCAAGTAAAAATTGTTGGAATGGTTGGGTGCTTTTCAACTGTTTGTATGTGAAATTAAAGTTCATCCGATGATAAAATCGGTACCTGAATTATATTCAAGTTGCGTTAGGAGGAGTTTGGTAGCCTGAATATCAAGCATTCTTGCTGCGAGGAAAATAATATAACGACTATCAAAAATGGTCTTCATCTAAGGGAATAGTTCTGTCAAATATAGCTTGACCCCATAATCACCTCAACTTGTTGAATACTTAAATCCCTATGATCTTTTCTGCATATGTTTTGATATTAGGTCGTTTTACTGTTGCCAGTTGAGCAATTCGCTCCACTTGGTT
This sequence comes from candidate division WWE3 bacterium, assembly GCA_013335095.1. GTDB lineage: Bacteria > Patescibacteriota > 4484-211 > 4484-211 > JAAXWF01. Next base: position 79,284 of record JAAXWF010000004.1, on the reverse strand, counting down.
ATTTAAATCACTTTTTTCAATTTTATGCTTATCCAAAAGTAAGTATAGTAGTGCCAGTGTTTTATTGATGGGTGCGGTTGCGTTTGCGTAGAGTCGTGCGTTGATAATGGATAGCTTATCTTTAGGTATATCTGCCTTTTCTACCAGTGCGATTAGCCCTCGCAAGGCGTAATTCTGTACGCCATCACGGGTTTCATTTTCGAGATGAATGAGTAGGTCATTTACGGCGCATTGATGATTGGGCTGCCAATGTATCAAGTATGCAGCCGCGCCTCTGTGTGTTTCGTCATTACTTGTGTTCATTACCTCCACAAGCATCTGGTATCGTTGGGGAACGATTGATAAAAAGCTCTGTTCAATTTCGTTTAAGATTGTATCTTCACTAATCCAATAACCCTCCTCTTTTGATTGTCCATATGAAATATTATTAATTACGCAGTATCCCGCGCGATCCTGATATTTTTTCCAAAGTTGCAGGATATCATTAGGAAGTCTTGTCGGCGAATCATATTGTCGAGGTTCCTGTTTATCGTTATTGACAAAAAAATCGAAGAACTGAACACCGGTCGCGTAGTCTATTGGACATATAAGAACTGACCCTTGTAAGTATTGTTCTAATCGTTGTAATTTGTCATGTACTAATTTAATTTGAGTGATTGGATCATTGAATGTGCCGTCATTGATTCATATTATAGGCAATAACTCTATTGCGTCTTTGATCGTTTCTTTCTCAAATATATTTCCATAACGAAATTCGTGCATTGTTCGGTATTGTATCAATTTTTAAGCCATAATTTGAATTATATATTTTTTTGCTTTATTCTTAACTTACGATATGTATGAAAAAATTATGAGAATTAGTAGAAAGGTGGCACATTGGGTACTATTATTTATTATATCTACTGCAATGGGCTTCATAGGTTTATATATATTAGGGAGTATTCTAGCTCTTTTGGAGATTCCTAATATCAATAACTTCTTGGAAGGATACACGAAGGTTATTTATTACGCTTTCTGGGTTCTATTTCCTGTAGATGGATATTTGATTTATGGACTTATTTTTTATGCAATTTCTTCAGCGATTCTTACTCGAATATTTCCCCTCCCACAGCATGAGAATGCTCATGATAAAAAAACTGGCGAGCCGAATTCTAATTCAACGTATCCGATGTCTTGAAATCTATTTCTCTTTAACCCCAACATGTTGTTAAACGTAACGTTTTTACTTATCATAAATTCATGTATAAATCTGAGTCTGGCTTTGTTGAATTAGTTATTTTAGTCGGCGCTGTTGTTCTTATTGGAGTCGGAGCATTTTTTCTCAATTTTCTAATTGTTAGAGAGACGGGAACCAAAAATGATCCGCCCAAACCAATGTATTCAATTGCAAATAATAATCAGGATGTACCATCTGGTAGCTGTAAACCAGGGGACCCGGGTTTGTTTACCTCGGATGTAACAGATATGAGCGCGGTTAATTTGATTCAAAACCCGATTCGGCTAGTCGGTGGAAAAAACATAAAAACACACTCATATATTGAAGTAAAACAAAAATCGCCAGTCTATGCACCAATGGACGCAACCTTAACCGGTGGATCAAATTACCTTGAAACCTACGGCCCAAACCCAGTTACAAAAGTTCAATACATCCTTTCTTTTAATGATGGATGCGATGTCAGTTTTTGGCTTGATCATCTAGTCGATGTACCCGAAAAAATCCGGTTAGCATTTCCTGCCGAACCAAGCAACGACACCAAAAGTGTTGCGGTTCAGTCCATCGATATAAAAGCAGGTGAGCTCGTTGGATATAGTAATCAAGACGGTCGGGCTCGGTTTGATTTTGGGGTTGTAAATCTAAAGGCACCGCAGACATCATTAACAACTAATCCCCAATATAAAGACGATGAAATCGTAAAAACTTCGAAAAAATATCGTTTTGCAGTGTGTCCGTTCAACCTCTATAACGCCGAGAAACTGCAAGAATATCAAAAATACTATGACCCAACAGTAACCAGCGACCAAGAAATCATTGACGATATCTGCGATTGATTAGGTAAATCCGACTTAAGAAATAACGAAAACCAACTATTTAACGAGTATTAAAAACAGACGGTGATTAACTAACGGCCAAATACCTTTTCTTCATTTCCTCAAACGATCTTTCGATGAGTTGTTCGAGTACTTTTTTATCTACATCGGTAAGTTTATTTATGTAGATGCAACCTTTTCCAGCTTTATATTTTCCGAGTTTTTCAAGTAGTGATTGGGCATTGAAGGTTTGTATCATCAAGTATAGCGAGATGTTTTGTTTCCGTGGAGAAAAGGCAACCAGCGGCCAATCTCCCTCCTGAGTGCTTCGCTCAGATTTATAATGATACGAACCAAATCCGATAATACTTGAACCCCACATCTTGGGTTTTTCATGAGTAACTTTTTCAAAAAGAGTTAGAAGCTCAAAACTATCGGCGCGTTTTTTATCATCCGAAACGGCATTAATAAAATCGGCAACACTCCCATCATTGACTTTCGTTTTTAACTCAGCCATACAACAAATTTTAACATTCTTTATAACTTCATGATATAGTAATTACATGAAAGGATTTGTCGGAAACATCCAACAACAAACACTCGAAAATACCGATTATCGCCGGGTAATCTATACGTCTCATTACACGCAACTTGTATACATGAGCATTCAGCCTGGTGATGAGATCGGAAACGAAATCCATGGACTCGATCAATTCTTACGCATTGAACAAGGAAATGCTAAAGTCATCTTGAATAATGGAGAAACTGAATATGAAGTTGCCGATGACTGGGCAATAATCATACCAGCGGGGACCTACCATAACGTCATAAACACCGGAACCGAAACCTTAAAGCTGTATACACTCTATTCACCTCCAGCCCACCTAAAAGATACGATACAGCCGACCAAAGCTGACGAAGAGGAAGATCAATTTAACGGTATCATAAGCGAATAGATAGTAATAATACCGTAACGCATATGGTCCTTCTTGTATGCTGCATATGAAATACATGCAACATGTTTCAACATTTCTAAAGCCAACAATAAAGCGAGTCAGTGTTGCAATTGCGCTCGAATTAATAATTGGGGTAACATCTTTTTACTTAGTAACAAAGTGTTTTTTGGCCGATTGTATGGCGAACGGTTCTCTGGGTCCTTGTTGTGTGATTTGGGAGGTCTGGCTTACCTCTGTTCTATTTCAATGGGGTTGGACATCTCCTTTTATTGCATATCTTATTTCGTGCTGGTTGATGAAGAAATAAAAAACACAAGTTGTTAATCCGTAGTAACTCGCGGTACACTAAATTCGTGGGTAAAACGAGGCGAAATTATCTATTTCCCAAGACGATTACAAATACCTATTCTGGAAGTACCGTTTCACTGTTTGCATTTATTGCCATCACGATTGTTACGATCGGTCGGAGTTTTATTCACCTTGTCTCGGCCGATGGGGGAGCCCAATCGATTGCCGGATTTCCTTTGTGGTCTTATTCAATTGAAGCTCGTCATTTGGTGATACTCACGTTTGCTTTATGGGGGATATCACAATTATTAGTCGGGATAATTTACGCGGTGGTTCTTTTTCGATATCGAAGTCTGATTCCGGCGATGTATTTAACCATAATAATTGAATATTCTTTACGGCTCGTTGTGGGGATGCTTAAACCAGCGCTCTCTACGCATATTGTGCCAGGAGGTGTCGTAAATTATGTCATGATTCCCTTGGGCTTTGTGTTACTGTTATATTCACTCCGCCCCCGATTGATCCCTGTATCAAAGAAGAAAAGATAAGGATTTAGCAGTATAATAAGTTCATGTCTCGTTCAACTTTATTCGCAATTATTATTTTGGTTGCAATTTCCTTGGTTCTGTCGCTCCTCGCATATTCTATGTTACCGAACTCAATCGTAGTACATTGGGGAATTGATGGATCTGCAAATGGGTATGGGAGTAAATTGTTTGGCATCTCTTTTGTTCCGCTCCTAATGATCGGATTAGGAACTTTATTCGCGATTATTCCCAAAGCCGATCCGTTAAAGGAAAATTGGAAGCTGTTTAAACAAAGCTATGATACATTCATTATCGGATTTATGGTCTTTTTGTTGTACGTTCATGGAATTACCCTTGCTGCAAATATTTTTCCTCAAATGGTAGCTGTTGGTCCATTGATAATGATCGGGATTGGTTCATTATTTGTTCTAATTGGATTTATTTTGCCGAAAATAAAACAGAATTGGTTTTTTGGTTTACGAACGCCTTGGACAATCTCAAATGAGGTCGTGTGGGATAAAACTCATGCGTTAGGCGGCAAGTTGTTTATTCTTTTCGGGGTACTTACTATGAGCGTGTCTTTGTGGCCTCGGATTGGTTTTTATGTATTTATGGGTTTTCTACCAGTGTGTGTTGTCTCAATTATTGTGTACTCTTATTTCTCTTATAAACACCTCGAAGGTACAAGACTTTCTAAATAACGTCCGTAGCTCAGTATTCATCTGGCCAGTCTTCAGGCGGGACGTCGAGCTGTATGAGCATAAATGATGCGCCAGTTGAATCCGCTACCATTGCTATTTTTCCGACTCCGATCTCTTTCACATCCATATAAATTTTCCCACCCAATGTATTGACTAAGTCTAAGGATTTATTCATATCAGCAATTGTAAAATACACGACCCAGCATGGAGGCATGTCTTGCATTGACGGGGTTAGCTCAAACATTCCACCGTTAGCTCTTCCTTTGTTGCGGATAGTTACATACCCACTTTGTGGATCTTTGCTGAATGTCCAGTTAAATAGTTTTCCATAAAAATCACACGCTTTTTGAACATCTTTTGTATAGAGTTCATTCCAACACATTGCACCAACTGTGTTGACTATACCTGCACCAATGTGTTGTTTGGGTTGCCAGAGTGAGACGGCTGCACCTGTTGGATCTTGGATTGTTGCCATTCGACCATATTCCATAACGTCCATAGGGTTCATTAGTACCGTTCCTTCATTTTCAACAGCACGTTGTGCCATTTCATCAACATTATCGACAGTGATATAGCTCGACCAAAATGAAGGCATTTGTTGATTAAATGTAGGGCTTCCACCAGCAATCGGTAAACCGCTTAAAAAAAACATTGTGTAATCCGGTTTTCCTGGTTCGGTAGGCATATCTTGATACGTCCATCCTAGAAGTTTGGTTACAAATTGTTTTGATGAATGTATATCAGTCGAGTAGAAGTCTACCCATGAAAATGTTCCTGCTGGATACTTATGAACTATAAATCCCATTTCTTAACTATATCAGTAAGTTGGATATAGTTTGTAAGAATTATGTTATGAATTGGTGAGAAGTGTCTTTAAATTAAGAGGTGCGGAAAAACTTCCGCAGCCTCTTAATGCACAAGTTATTATGACAGGTGTTTAGAAACGAGTTTGGTCATTTCAAACATTGTCACTGAATCCTTACCATCGAAAATCGCTTTTAATTTTTCATCAGGTAAGATGTTTCGTTTGTTCTGAGGGTCTTGTAAATTATTTTCTTTTATATACGCCCACAGCGCTTTGGTTACTTCAGTTCGAGGCATTGGACCTGGTCCTACTATCGCCTGTAGTTCTGGACTTAAATTCATTGGTTTTTTGAGGCCTACTCCAGCTTGTTGTTCCATTCAAATCACCTCCAGTCATATTAAGAGTAACAGGGTCTTTTATATTTTGCCATGTCGATTTTCATATTATGTGTAATTCAGGTGATTATAAATAGGGTGATGGTATTCGTACCCGTTGAGTATCGGACGGAATCTGTCGGGTTAAAATGTCATACTGTGGTTTCTCCCAATTATCAAAATCAGAATTTAGAGTGAGTTTTTGCTTAATGCGTTTTAACACAACCAATTCTCCTGTTGCGAGGACGATTAAATCGTCTGATGTTGCCTGTAGTATTGTGCTAATAAGTTGGAACAAAGGAGTGTAAATGTTATCAGTTGTTCCGCTGAATTCTATATTTATATGCGTCTTTACAGTGAAGCCAAAGTACTGGTACACATCGAAGTGATTATCATTTTTATCTGTGGGAAGAATCCGTAACCATATGCCCTTAGAGGTAAAGTACCCATATTCGTTTTTTGTCAGTCCGACAGTGTTTATCAGAGATGATAGCTGCTTTTGGTCAAATAAGCTGGCAGATAGAATATCGTAGTCCATTAAATTATCATAGCAGGTTCGTTGACTAAACAAAAATTTGATATACTATACCTATAGCGTTTATTGGCGAGCGAAAGGATGGTCCTTTTATGGACAGTTCCACATCGGTGGATACTTCGCTGCTGGAGGCTCATGTTCGTGAGCTATTCCGTCTGATTCCGTCCGGTAACCTTGAAGCAGGTTGGACGGATCAGGCGGTCTCGGATATCAGCATCATCGCAGATGGATTTTCAGCTGTACTCGGTTGCCACCGCGTTTTTATAACGGTGGCGCATCAGGTTGTTCAGTTCCGGATCAGCGGCACTACCGAGATCATCTCGGGGGTGTTCGGTTCCGAACTGGGCTATCGCCCGGCGGAGCTATACGAGTCGATCGTTGGGATCGTCCTGTTCGATCTGCTCTATTGTGAGCCTCGGCCCGTCGAGTGGCCGAGTGTCCAGAACGGCGGTATTTTTCATCTTGAGTCTGTCGTTTTTATGGGGTTTTGTGCTGAACGAGCTCGCTGGGCGCATCGGCTTGATATCCCCACGGCGGCAGCTGCTGCTTGGCTTGAGGAGCTGAAGGTGTTTCTGGTCCCAGGGCAGGCCGTTCGCCTGACCGGGGTTCAGGTCATCTACCATCCTTTGCCCGGTCAGTTTCAGTTGCTCGAAGTGACTCATCATTAGGTTCGAGCCGAAGGTCCGATGGCGTAGCCATCGGATCTTCGGCATTATTATCACTATTTTTTCTTGTATAACAACTAACTTTATCCTATAATATAACTATCTGGCATACTCTATGGATATGGGGGGGACCCCAGGAGGTGGCTCTATGAGCCAGGCTAGCAACAGCGCTCCTGCGCTGCTTAACCACCAGATGGTCGTGGCGACGATCTGGAAGATCGTTAATATGATCGGCAAGGATCACTTCGCTCTGTGCGAAGATGACTGGTCCAATCAGCCGATCATTGAGGTCGGATTGACGTCGAACGGGTTCCGCTTCGAGATTGAGAAGCGGGCGCATGTTGATGTCTATATCTGGCAAGGGGTTGTCTTTTTCGTTGTTGGTCCGCCCGATAAAGGGTGGAACAGTAGTGGGATGGTCAATCCCGTCTACGACCCTCAGCCGCGTCGGTTGTTCGATGAGGTGGTTGACTACCTCCTCATGCAGCCGTAGTCCGTTCGAGGGTCTCCGCAGCCGGGGATTTGGTGGCTGTGCCATCAGATCTCCGGCTCTATCTTTTTACGCTAGATTCTTCAGCTAATCCTCAGGGTGCTATGAGAATATCAAACACATGGAAAACAAAGGTTCAATCATCGGAATTTTCGCGATTGTAGCAATACTTGCTGTCGGAGGCTTCTTTTTATTCAAAAATAATAATTCGGGAACAAGCACCACTGATTCTCAACAAAACACCCCTAAAACGTATGCATTATCAGAAATTGCCAAGCATAATACTCCAAGCAGTTGTTGGATGGTTATTAATTCGGATGTATATGATGTCACGTCATATATACCCAGTCACGCGAATAACATGATTGAGGATGGGTGTGGTAAAGATGCAACTGCAATGTATGAAGATGTTCGTAAGCATATGGGTAAAGGAGATGCATTACTTCCTGAGTATTTGATCGGAACTCTGCAAAGCTAGATTTATTGACTTATAGTATTTGTAAAAATTACATTTTACCGTTATAATAAAACAATATAATTTTAGACGAACGCACCTAGATCATAGACAGACTATGATTTTGCTGGTGGAATGAGATGGCACATCCTTGTCGTTTCTTTCCACCAGTAAAACCGGTAACTCCGGGTGGAAGGAGCTCGTGTGGTTTTATACCTGCGAGCATTAGGGTGGTTATGCCACCGAAAGGAACCTCAGTGGGTAAGTTGCTTGGTGCGGACCCTCGACTTTCGCTTGTTGGTGATGGGGTCTGGGGAGCTGCGGTGATGATCTGGGCACATCAAAAGGGTCTATCACACCAAATGATGTGTCAAGCGCACAGTAAGCTTTGTAGCGAACGCATCCAAGCGTGGCTGGCACATCAGGTGGGTATGTCGGTCGAAACCAGATATGCACCGCAACGGACGAGGTTGTTATCACAGGCTATTGAAGCCTTGATTGGCGAAATGCAGCAGCGGGATGGTATCGCCTACGCGATTGAAAAGGTGGTTGAAATGCTAAAGGACCACCTGCCTCCTACTGTCTTCATGTATCTGAGTGATCAGCAGGGGAGCTCACTGCCAAGTGCACATTTGCCTTGGCATTATACCGAAGTGCGAATAACCGGAGGTATGCTGTGGCGAGCTCGTAAGGGGAACTGTGTCGGGATCGGCACCTCTTTACGGCTTGCTCGTGAGGATGCCGTATTCCAGTACTACTTCGGCGCGTATGCCGATCATCTTGCTAGTGTCGCCGAAGGAGAGGTCATTCGTGAAACAGTCGACGAAGGGTCAAAGAGCGTGTCCGAGCCAGCGGGTCGAGCCTACCATCGAAGAAAGGGCTCGCACGCTTATCAATCTACTCGAGGTAACGGAACCCGGTGATTTACCGGAAGGATGGATGGCTAACGAGATTTACGTCGTTGTGCCAACGGGAGACGTGCTTTCGATAGATCTTGGACTCGTTGGGGTCGAGTTTTATATCGAAGGTCACAATGTCCGAGCAACGATTGAATCGTTAGAGGATTCGGTCGATGCCGGTGTCTCTGACTCAACCGAGGCGCTTCGGTTGATCCGAGAGATCGAACGACTCTCGGACTAGTTTACTTGGCAATCTGCGGCCGGGGCGTTGGAGAAGTAACTCTCACAACGTCCCGGCCTTTTGTTGCCATGATTACTCCAAAAAAATGTTTAGGGAATAGTCTGTACGTAGCTTCACGAACGCTACTAGAAGTACTATTGTAAATCAGTGCTCTCCAATATCATTTTTATATGTTGTCTTGCTTGAGATTTAAGAGTTAAGCGAGATCGTATCAATTATGCAGATAGACGACTATCAATAAAATTATCCTTGCATTACCTCAGCCAGCTTTTTATATCGTAATTGGATCGTTTCAGTGTCGATTCTATCCGGATATATGCAGTCCTGCCAAACCGCTCGGCCTGCCAGATATCCTTTTACCCCGGCTTTGGCGGTTATGCCGAGTTGCTCGTGGAATTCATCAAAAGTTACCCCTCGAGTTAACAGAATCCACGGGGTTTTTCCAAGCATCTCGGTTATCTGTTGAGCATAGGACTGATTGTATGGAAACTCAAGCTTAAAGACATCTGGAACTATATTGTGCTCTAAAAATTTGGTGATGCTGTCGATCATTAATTGAGCATTTTTTTCCGGATCGTTTTCGGCTCCATACATAACTAACTCTAAAAACAACGGAAGATTTGCTTCATGGGACTGCTCTAGTACCGTGCGGGCTAATTCCATTTGGTTTTCAAAAGACGATACGTGGGGATTCACGTAGAGTAATAGTTTTACTCCTTGTGCATTAAAGCTTTGGAGCGTTTTGATATCGTATTCAAGGGTGGTGATTCTATTGTCTGCTGGTCCTTCATAGCCAGATTTTTCAATACAAACTAAATAAGGCACCGAATTATCTGCAATTTTTTTATAAGCTGGGATACCGTAATCAGGATCTATTAGCATCCCAGATACGTGTGGTATCGATGCTTCGATTATCGATTTTTTAATTGATATAAGTTGATCGGTATCTACGCTTGTTTGGTATATTTTTTCAACCATCTTCTGAAAACTCTGACGATGGTCAAGCGCAAGCATTAAATATTGGCCATTTTTTTCAAACAATGATGTACTGCTCATATGTGTAATCGAATTCATTATAGAGATTATTACTCACTTTGCAAATAAACGAATACTAGGCTTATAGTGTTTGAGTTTGGGGCTTGTGTGTGATATATTAAAACAAGTTCGAGCTGGCGCGTATTGGAGCAGCCGTCAGCTGCCAGGAGTTGGTAGGGTGTATTACATCCTCTTTCTCATCTTTCTCGCTAAGCCCATGTTTATCCCGTTAGGATATATGGGACTGCTCGGCGACGTCGGGCGAAGAGCGGCGAAAGACGCATGGGATCTTATTATGCGGATTGCGCCGATCTTGTTGATAATGGGGGCGATAATCCTCATAATCTCGTGGTTTAGTCGTTAAAGCCATGGAGGTGGCCATGCCATCAGATCGACATGGGGATCCAATTTATTGGCTCCTTATCGTGTTGTTCACTACCAACTTTTGGTTGGTGTATGTCGCTGACCTGGGCGTTTTGGGCGAGGATGCCAAGGTCGTTGCTCATGATATTCGGCGTGTCGTCGGCGAGCCGATGATGTTCATCCTTGTCTTCATTAGCGGTACCGCCGACCTTCTTCATTTTGTCAAATGGCTAGGTCTTTAGTACAAGATCTGCTCAACAGCCCGGATTACTACGATCCGGGCTATTCTTACTTGCATCATTAAATCAGCATCGTTATGCTTAGTACTATGTTGATGATGACTGGAAAAATGAAAAAGTATCTATTGGTTGGGTCTGTTCTTCTATTATCAATTGGGATTATTATGTTTATCGCCATTAACTTGAGACAATATAATGGATTAGATCGTTCAAACAACGCTTCTCAATCTAACTCATCAGATATCCCTATATCTGAAAATAGCGCTTTACCAGTATTGCAGCATTTAGGAGATATTTCACTAGAGCCTTTTGATCGTTCAACGCAAACCTCTGGGTCTATCGCTTTTACTCGTGATGCACTCTTATCTAATCATCGCAGTGAAATGTTGATATCGCCATTTGGTGAATCTATTTGTGATGAGCAAGGCGTCTGCACGTTTAGTCCTGGACTTGAGTTTGACGGGGTCGCGCTTGATACGTATGTTTATTCGCCAGTTGCAGGTAGCGTCGAATCGATTTACTCCAACGGTCCAGATGTTTCTGTTCGCATAATTCCCACTGGAGCGGAAGGCTATTTTGTCGGATTTGATCATCTATTTGAACCTCGAATAAAAGTAGGTGATGGTGTGGATGCTACTACAATGCTTGGTTCTGTCGCACCCTATGATAGCGGTCGATATGGCCGTACAACGATTTGGGTGAAAAAACGTTCAAATAATTCAAACTCAGATGATTCGTACCTGTGTCCAACGTCTTTATTAGCGGACTCGAACAAAAGCGAAGAAATAAATCAGCTAACATCATTTTTTACTCATTGGAACGATTTCAATAATACCCTCGTGTATGATTCCCAGAATATGATTGAGTCAGGGTGTTTTAAGGATATAGTGCTCGAGTCCGAAACTATCCACTAAATTATTTTTAATCACATATTTTATATGGCGTAAGAGCGTACGAATGATTCATCGCTAAAACAATAGTTGCGTGGTATATTTCGACTAACGACAATGGGAAAAACGTGGCGTGAAAAATACGATAACGGTAAAGATCCAATTGTAAAAAAACTTGAAATACAGTATGGCGGTATGCATGCTGGGGACCAAATGCTGATCTCCTCGCCCTCAGAGATTGATCAATACATTCGAGCAATCCCATCAGGAAGAACTATCACGGTTGAACAACTACGAACTGATCTCGCTCAAAAACATAAGGCGGATGGTACTTGCCCGTTAACTACGGGTATTTTCATCCGGATTATTTCTGAATTAGCTCTTGAGGAAATTTCAAATGGAACCCACAAAGTAACACCTTTTTGGCGCGTTGTTGATCCGAAATCGCCACTCGCGAAAAAGATTAGTTGTGGTTCAGAATTTATTGCCCAAAAAAGAAAAGAGGAGCAACACTAATGCCACGACGAAATACACCACCACAATCTGATACTCCGGTAGAAGATCTCTGGAATCTTAGTACCGTTACGGCTGCCTGGTTAAACCAGGAAGGGATTATAACCTATCAGCATCTAAAGAATGCTAAGTTAGTTGATCTCTGGAACAAATTACGAACGAAATATCCTCATGTTACTCGTTTAACCTACTATGCCTTGTGGGGAGCGGTACATAACTGCCATTGGAACCAAATTCCAGAAAAAGAAAAACAACGTTTAAGATAACTTACTTTTTCGCTGCATAAACTTATAAAGTTCAACAGAGATCCAAACTGTACTGCTTATCAGTACCAGTAATAAGAATGTTAGTAATTGAATCGATTCAAATTCAAGAGCTGACATTAATGGTGGGAAATAGAGGACAGACAATATTAAAAGAAATGAGGCACCAACTGCCCAGTTTAGCGGAGCATTACTGAATAGTCCTAACGCAATCGCTGAGAGTTTCATAGATCGCATATTAAAAACATTGAAGATCTGAGTCATGCTCATCACTACGAATGCCCCTGTTCGAGCCGTCGAGATGCCATAAGGCAGGAGCGCTTGGAACACTAAAATAGTGCTGACTGCCATAATTGTTACTATAATTAAAATATACGGAATAACATTTTTTGTTATTATATTTTCGGATCGTTTATTCGGTTTCGTTTCTAGAATATGAGAATGGCCGGGCTCCATTGATAACGCAATAACTAAAACCCCATCCGTTACTAGATTTAGCCACAGTATTTGTGTCGGAAGTAGTGGAAGAGGTAAACCAAGAATAATTGTCGATATCACCGTGAATAGCTCGGCAATATTTGTCGTAACAAGGAAATATGTAGTTCGTCTGATGTTGTTAAAAATAATGCGGGCTTCTTCAACGGCATTGATAATCGATACAAAGTTATCGTCTGTTAATACTAATTCACTTGATTCCCTTGCTACATCTGTACCCGATAAGCCCATGGCAATTCCAATGTCGGCCATTTTTAGTGCAGGTGCATCGTTTACACCGTCTCCTGTCATTGCTATTGTATTCCCTTGAATCTGCAATTCTCTGGCAATTCTCAGTTTCATTTCGGGAGTTAATCGAGCAAATACATTAGTGGTTTTAACTGTTGAAGAAAATTCGGCTTCAGTTAGCCGCTCCAACTCTGACCCGGTCATTATGTTGCTCGTGTCATCCACGATTAATTGTATCTCTTTCGATATTGCCATGGCGGTCGTCTTGTGGTCTCCCGTTGCCATAATAACCCGTATACCTGCTTGATGCGCCATTTCAATTGACTCTTTTATCCCAGGCCTGACTGGATCTTTTATCCCAGCAATACCGATAAATGTTAGATCGATAAGCAATGATTCGTCCAGTGTAATCACATCATTTGGTAGCTCCCGAAAAGCCAGAGCTATTGTTCTCATCGCTTTTTGGGCGATCTCATCGGTTACTTGATAGTGTCTTTCTTTATTCTTTTCGGTTAATGAGACGGGGCAATTTGAGGCATCATATGCATATGATGATCTTTCTAATATTGTTTCTGGGGCACCGGCAACATAGAGCATCGTTTTTTGCTGCTGCCGATCATAGAGCAACATAGCTCGTGCTTTCAACTCTTGATTGAATGGCATCTCGTCTACTTTAGATAAGGTTGTATCTTTTTCTTTTGTCCCATGGTTCGCCTTTTGGGCTAATACAATGAGTGCGGCTTCTGTGGGATCTCCTATGACTTCGAATTGGCCATCCCCTTGTTCGTTGATCTGGGCTGGAGATACGTTGCCAGCTATTGATATGAATAAGTTAAGCAATGGAAATTCATTTGTTTCAATTGGGTTCCCTGAATAATAAAATGACCCTTTTGGGCTCCACCCTTCGCTCGTTACCGTTATGCTTTGGCCTGGCGGCAAGTAGATTTCTTCTACACTCATGATGTTTTGAGTCAACGTACCCGTTTTGTCGGTCATGATCACATTTGTGACACACAGTGTTTCTGCCGCGGAGAGCTTTCGAATAATTACATTCCGTTTCGACATTCTATGAGCTCCGATTGCAAGTACTATAACCATGATTATCGGTAGACCTTCAGGAATTGCAGATACAAGTGTTGCTATAGCAAAGAAAGATATTTCTGGTAACGGTATTTGTTGAATAAAGTAGCCAGAGATGAAGGTAATTACTGCGCCGATAAATGCGATTATGCCCATTTGTTTTACCAGCATGTCAGTTTTTTCTTCAAAATGATTTTTGTTTTTTTCTATTGATTCAAGGCTTAATGCTATTTTTCCTAATTCAGTCTGGGATCCGATTGAAATGATCACGGCTTTTCCACTACCCGCGACAATATATGTACCCATCCAAACCATGTTTTTGCGATCGGCTAATGGGGTATTTTCAGGCATCTGTTCAATATTTTTTAGAATTGGTGCTGATTCACCTGTTAAAGAGGCTTCCACACACGAAAGATTTTGAGTATGTAATAATCGTGCATCCGCTGGCACGTAATCGCCGGCCTCTATTAGGATGACGTCTCCGGGAACTAAATGTTGGGCATCAATCTTTATAATATTACCTTCACGAATTACCTTAGCGTATCTTACGGTGAGTTTGCTCAATGCTTTTATAGACTTTTCTGCCCTGAATTCGAGTATGAATCCAATAATTGCATTGATTATTACGATTATTAATATTACATAAGTATCAACTTTTTCAGATGCAACATACGAGATAATCGCTGCTAATAATAGAATATACACGAAAAAGTTATTGAATTGTTTTAAGAGAGTGAATAGAGCTGAGGGCGGCGGCTTTTCTGGAAGGACATTTTTCCCATATGTTGTTTGTCTTTGCTTCGCATTCTCATCAGAAATACCGTCGGTTTTAGACTTTAGTTTTTCGAGTAGTTCATCAATCGAATATGTATGTGGATGATGAATTATCATTCCTTTAGTATACGTTGTTTAGTTGGATTTGTTTGACCCATAGTTCTTTGGTTTGTTATACTTATCTTAGGTCATTATCGGTGGAATCAATGGAGGCTCCCGTTTGGAGCCATACGGCGTTGCCGTTTGGAGGCTTTATGCTCTTTAGAGATGAATGGTATCCCATTGAGTGGCGTTTTTGCGCCCTCGTGGATCCCACGAGGCAACCGTGGTACGAGGCTGCCTGCACAGCCCCCAAGGAGTACAAGGTCGACATGACCCATACTCAGGCAGGGGGAGGCACATCGGCCACGTACGCGGGCCGATCCAGCAGCGATTTTACAGTATACAGCTGTTATGATCGCCGATGGCTCGGATTCGCTCAACTCTGGGGTGAGAGACTTCTTGAAAAGTTTGGGGCTGAATGGCCCCAGTACGTCGAGATGTTCTCTACAGAAGAGTTGGTCCAGGAGCTTGGTTTAACCGCCGAGCTGGAGCTCGCCCGCCGGAATCACGAAGCCGCCGCCCAAGCGGCTCGTGAGATCAACCAGCGCTATTGGGAAGATCGAAATGCGCTGGCGAACAACATGCGGCGGCTGTATAGCCGCGGCGGTGGCCGTCGATGATGACTTGAAACTGGCCGGTCTTCCCTTATGGGGGAGCCGGCCTTTCTTTTATTTAGCACGATATGAATATGTTAGAATATCCTTGTGGAAAGCGTAAAAAACCATCTTTCAAATCTATTAACACAATCACTCTTAACCCACTATCCCGACGTAATTAATTCGATTCAGTTGACCATTCCCGATGAACAATTTGGTGATTTTTCAACAAATATTGCCTTGGTAACTGGTAAAAGGTTAGCTCGTAATCCGCGCGAACTCGCCAACGAAATGAAGGATGTCTTGCTCTCAGACTCTAATGTCTCAACCGTTATTAGAGAGATCGATGTCGCCGGACCAGGGTTTCTAAATCTGACAATTCATCAGTCGGTTTATCGCGATTTATTAATGGATATCGAACGAGAAAATGGTACATACGGTACGTCGGTTAAATATCAGGGCAAAACAGCTGTGGTAGATTATTCTGCACCAAATGTTGCTAAAAGGTTTAGCATCGGACATTTGCGCAGTACGATTATCGGACAAGCAATTTATAATCTGTTAGCCTCTCAAGGGTATACCGTAATCGGAGTAAACCACCTTGGCGACTGGGGAACCCAGTTTGGGAAGCTCATTATTGCATTACAAAAATGGAACGAGAAGCCGATTGAATCAGTGTCATTTAATGATCTAGAAAAACTATATGTTCGCTTTCATCAAGAAGCGGAAAACGATGAATCCCTCGTTGTGAGTGCGCGCCACGCATTTAAGCGACTTGAAGATGGTGAATTGGCTGAACGCCAGCTCTGGCAACAACTTATTGATATATCACTAAAGGAATTCGATAAAATATATCGTCTTTTAGGGGTAAAAATTGATTTTGCGATTGGGGAAAGTTTTTACCTTGATCAACTCCAAAGCGTGATTGATGATGCCTATGCTAAAGGGCTGGTTGAAGACAGTCAGGGTGCTAAAATCATCCGTTTCTCTAACGAAAATACCCCTCCAGGACTGTTCATCAAAAGTGATGGTGCTTCAACGTACTTTTTACGCGATTTGGCAACCATAAAGTACCGAAAAGAACGATGGAATCCGGATTTATACGTGTATGAGGTCGGCAGTGAGCAAAAACTACATCTACAACAAGTCTTTGAAGCTGCACATTTACTCGGCTATAGTGATCAATCCTCATTACATCACATTGCTCATGGCCTTATATCAACAAAGGAAGGCAAAATGAGTACTCGAAAGGGGAATACGATTAAACTTTACGATGTGCTTAAAAAGGTTATCGAAAAAGCAGATAGTCTGTCATCGGATCATCGAACTGCAATCAAGGTCGGGGTCGGTGCACTGAAATATAATGATCTAAAACGGACACCATCGTCGCCGTATGTGTTTGATTGGGATGAGATCCTCAACTTAGACGGTAATACTGGCCCTTATGTTCAGTATACCTATGCCCGTACAAATAGCGTATTACAGAATCTGCCAGACTTTGAATATAACCCTCAAATGCTATTCGAACTTAATACCGATGAACTTCGACTTGTTCGTCGTTTATCTGAATATCAAGATGTTGTAGTTGATGCTACCGAGAAGTTGGCCCCATCATTAGTCTGTCACTACATTTATAGCGTATGCCAAGCATTCAATACGTTTTATAACAATAATCGAATCATTAATGCCCCAAACTACATGGATCAACGTGTCGCATTGACTCGTGCTACTAATATTGTCCTTAAGAACAGTATGAACCTGCTTGGTATTCCTGTGCTGAAGCGAATGTAGTTTGCTTCCGTTGCGACTTCATTTATTGCATCCTCTTGCTTGTTTCGTTTATGCTATGTCCATGGATTCACACTTGATTGCAGCAATTATTGCATCTTTTATCATTAGCTTAGGGGCATTAATAGGAATTATGACGTTTTGGGTTAGTGATGAGAAATTACATCAATGGCTTCATATCCTCGTGGCATTTTCGGCAGGAGCGATGATCGGTAGCGCCTTTTTACACCTACTTCCTGAAGCAAATCAAACTCTTACTGGATCAGAATTATTTAATTGGGTTTTAATCTCTTTTGTGGCCTTTTTTATCATCGAAAAAATCCTTCATTGGCGTCATTGCCACAATGGTGACTGCGATCAGCATACTTTTGGAACAATGAATCTGATTGGTGATGCGATTCACAATTTTATCGATGGATTAATAGTTGTCGGTACTTTTTTAGTTGATGTGCGACTTGGTGTTATCACTTCGATTGCTATGGCTCTTCATGAAATACCGCAAGAAATAGGGGATTTCGGTGTGCTAATTAAATCTGGTTATTCAAAAAGCATGGCGCTGAAGGCGAATTTTTTTGTCGCATTAACTGCTGTCGCTGGAGTACTTTGTGGGTATTTTATTTCTGAATTAAGTAATACAGTTACTCCGTATATTTTGGCTTTTGCTGCTGGCGGTTTTATTTATATTGCTGCTTCTGATCTGGTTCCTGAAATCCGAGAAGAGCAGGATGTCACTAAATCTCTCGTTTCACTTATTACGTTTTTGTTAGGAATTGGATTAATGGTGTTATTTAGCTTTATTGAATGATCGATTCTTTTCAATTTATTGATTAAGGACTTGGATTCCTTGGACCTTCTCTTTAACTAATCCTCCTTGCAATACCACTAGTCGCTGATTGTAATAGGTATTTTTTTTCGGTGTGGTATACAAAAGATACGTTGTTCCAAAGTTATAGTTAGTTTGAATAGGTGCGCCGATTGATTGGAATACTTGGTCTTGGGTTTGACCATTTTTAATCGAGTCAAATGTTGCTTGCTTAAATTTTGATGGGTAGTTGGTATTAAACGTGGCGATAATAAATGGACTGGCTAGGATTAATCCAGATACAGCTAAACCGATGACTATTATAAGTAAAAATATTCGTAAATATCTATTCATGTATCGTATTTATAATAAGCGTTTATGGCTGCTTTGACAAAATTTCCCTCATTTTTGTATAGGTTTAACGAGGGAAGCTTGTTTACAGGCATAAACCGCATCTCTTGGCCTTCATAACAGTGGATGGGTTGTACATGGTCATATTCTTCAACAAAGAAGAATCGCTTGATCCATCTTCCATAAAACAGCTCCTGGTGGCAGGCGTACCATATCGGATTTTTGAGCTTGTATCCGGTCTCTTCAAAACATTCTCGTATTGCGCATTCCCGCGGTGTCTCGGTCCCTTCTACACTTCCGCTTGGTAGGCACCATACATTGGGAGAAAAAATTTGAGGATTATTATCACGGTGTTGGAGGAGTATCTTATCTGTGTTGACTAATGCTATTGCTACACTTTCGTGCATTACTCTATTTTCTCATACAAGGAAAGTGATCATTAAGGTAAAATGATAGTCCTAAATATTTGATGTGGGTATGTATAATGGATGTGTAATTGGTTGGTCGGATAATTACCTTGGAGGTCTGTATGGCTTTGCCACGGGTTGCTATGATTCAGGTATTGCTTGATATTATCTCAACCCGCTCGTTAGAGTCTGCGGTTGGGTATATTCTTCGTTCACCAACCGCTCGCGATCTAAACTTCGGTCGGAATGACTGGTTAGCGTTATTCTACGCAATCGGCATCCGCACGGCCGATCAGATTGCACATATTATTGAAGAATCACACGTGATTGATCTTCAGGGCAGAGAATTCTTAAGGTCTTTTACTGATGAAGACCTTGGAAATCTAGGCGGTCAGAATGTCCATTCTACTCCTAATACTGACGCCGGGGACTCATAAAAGTCTCCGGTATTCTTTTCTCGAAAATACTTAATTCAAGAAAATATCATTGATAATAATCATTCATAATCTCGCCTTTTGGTGTAAGCTAGTGAAGCCCTTCTTGTCTCGGTTTGTATAATAAGCTTACACACAAGTCCTTATCGAGGAGGTTTTTATGAGGATGGGAGCTTTCCCAGACGATCCAGGGCTTAACGCCGTTCTGGCAATGGTTATTCCGGATGGACCTATTTTTGATTTCGGGTTTGGTGCAGGCCAACACTTATGGCCACTGGCTGAGCGATTCCCGGGAAGGGTCGTCGGTCTGGATATTCACCCATCATGGTTCGAAGAGGCCTCCCTTGAGGTCCTTTTGTACAAACATGATGTGAGATTGCTGGCGGAAGATGCTCTCCAGTTTCCTCTGCCCGAGGAGGGAAGCGCAATCATCGTCATCGGTATGACGGTATACCTGACCAAAGACCGTGTACGCTCATTCGTTGCTCGTGCCTGGCAAGGGTTGCTGCCTGGGGGTATTCTGATGGTCTCCTTTGCCACGTATGATGACTTTGTGTTGTACGCACTTGGTCCAAGGGATTACCCACTTGAACGAGGGTCATATCAGGTGAATTGTCCGTGTGGATTTTGCGGTAACTACGGATTAAGCGTGTGGGATGAGGAGGAGGCATTAGAGCTTCTTCTTGCGCTTAGTGGCGCTCGGCTAATTGACAGTCACCGTCAAGAAACCGTTCAGGACCTTGGCGAGGGCATTCCACGTGATCGTTCTTTCCTCTATACGACGGTTCAAAAAACTGCCGTTTAATTGTAATTTATATGGCGTCGGAGAAATACTTCGGCGCCATTTTTATAATCCGACTTTAATAAAGATAGGAAGGTGATCGGAGCCAACGTCGGGGCCGACTTCGTGTTGTTGGGTAACAAGTGAAGATGATAACAACGCATGGTCGATCGGTATTCGCATAAACGGTGGCAACCAACTTGGCCAACTGGGAGATAGGCCAAATCCTTCTCGGCTATCATGTAGATCTGTCTGATCTTCAAGCTCCGTGAAATATGGTGACCATGAAGTCGTGTTGAAATCCCCAACCATGATGATTGGATTGTGGATTGATTCGACATATGTTTCGACATCATGGAAATAAGTATTACGATAATTTGCCCATCGTGCATTCGTTGGCGGATGTGGATGTAGGCCGATAATCGTAATTATTTGATCATGAATTTGAAAATCGCCTCGAAGTAATGGGCGATGGGCATCTTGCTGCCATATGAGTTCGACCTCGGATATCGGATTATCCTTACTCAGTAGTGCCAGGCCCAATTTGTTATCAATTGGGTGATATACCGCATAGCTGTATTCTGGGTGTAGCGTTTGGATCCGGTTTACAAGATCTTGCGTCGCTTCAGCCATAAATATGACGTCAGCGCTATGTTGGGCGGCAAAATCGCCTAATTGATTGGCATCAGCGCGTCCCCATTCGACGTTGGTAGATACGATACTCAACGTTGACGATGGCATCGCCATTGCTGATTTCGTCATATACAGTGGGGCAATTAGGCTGAGATTAATACATACTGCTGCCGTGGCGAAGCTTATTAACGCGTACTTTTTACTTGCAATTGCATATACAAGTAGGATGATGCCGATCCAGACGTATTGCATTCGAAAATGTGAAGTCAGCTCCAGTATCCACAACCACTTGCCTAAAAATCCTGCGGTTGTTACGGCAAATAGTCCGTAGATACATGTTTGTAGGAGCAAACGTAATGACTTTTTAACCATAAAATAGTCCCCGTTCATGATAATCATTCATCCAATGATTGGCTAGAGAATATGGCGGTAGGGAATATTTCCTACCGCCTTTTTGAGCCAGTGATTAGGCCTTAATCTCCGATATCAACTATGCCGTTGTCTGGGTTGGACTTGGCATTAGGCGGAAGATGGCGTTCAGTACGATGCCTACAACTGCAGATGTCGCAATCGCAGGGATGCTGAAGCTACCGAATGGGAGTGCACCTCCTGCAAAGGAATTTCCGCCAATTCCAATTACCAGGATAGCTGCCCCAATCGCAAGCTGTCGTGGATCAAACAGATCGACCTTCTCGGACATCATCAATGCGACTCCTTGGAGTCCGATAATGCCGAAAAGATAAATCGCGAGTCCACCCGTTACAGCCGTGGGTAGCGTGGCTACGATGGCTGATAGTGTTCCAACGAAGCTTAAGATCATCGCCAGAACACCCGCCCCAAGTAATACCGGACCGGAGTAATTACGGGTAATGGCCATAAGGCTATTATTTTCCCCATAATTTGTTCCGGCACAGCCGCCCAGAAGACCATTGATTAGGTCTCCGATTCCATCGAGCACCAGATTGACCCCGATCCACCGGCTAAGCTGCGGCTGTGGTCGCTTCGCTTCGTCGGCTAACCGATCAACATATAGACCGATCTGGTAAAGGTGGGCTGTGCTTTCGGGGATGGTTGCGATCGCAATTGGTGCAATCGCCAGTACCGCCCACCATCCGTTGGCACTCGTAAATGCCGGAACCGTGAAGTGAGGTACTTGCAGCAGTGGTGCCTGAAATACTGGCCCAAAGTTGACAAGCCCGAAAGGAATTGCCACCAAATAGCCTACCAGTGCGCCTAGAAGAACCGGGATCATACCCCAAAAACCCTTCCCACGAAGATATACGGAGAAGAGGATTGTTGCCAGTAGGGTAATAGTTGCGACGGTCCACCATGCACCGCTTGCCATGGGCGCTTTGTCCATATTCACCAAGCAGCAGGTGCCTGCAGACATATCCAGCGCAGTTCGAGCCAAGGCTAAGCCTATGACTATCGAAACTGAACCGGTGATGATCGGCGGCAATATGGCATCCAGTCGCTTCTTTCCAGCTTGCCTAACGGCAATGCCGATAAGAATGTTGATCACCGCAGTGCCGATGATACCGACCTGGGCTACCTGTATACCGTTTGATCCATTCGACGCGACCACTGCGGATACTGCCGCGATGTAGCTAAATGAGCTGCCGTAGTAGAGTGGTATGTAGCTACCAGTGATTGCTTTGCTTCCCAGTAGTGCCACTACGGTCGCGAGCCCTGAGGCGAAAAGCGTGACGCCGATGTCAAACCCGGTCAAAATCGCGACAAGGACGGTAGCGGGAAACATCGTCAGCACATGCTGGAATGCCAGGCTGAACAAGGCCGGATAGTTGGGGGCATCATTGGGGAGATACCCGGTAAGACTCGGACTTTTGGCTTGCATTGAAATCCTCCAGATTGTATTGCCCGGGATTAATACGCCAGATTAATGACGATTTGCCCTCCTTTCATGAGTATCATGAGGTGAACTCAAAGAGTTCGAGCGTTGAGTTGGCAATGTGCCATCCGAACAAATTGGTCCTAGACCTTGTCCTGGTATTTTATCTTCGGAGATAAATTGTCGTAAGCATAGTACGTTGATTAAATAACGTCAATAGATAAACTATAGTATTAATGGCTTCTTTTAAATACTTTATGATTTTATGGTAAATCACTATACTTGGGGTGATGGATATCGATAAAGAGTTACCTCGTTCTGATTCAAATGTAGCTATACGTAAAAAACATAAATACTATGTAATAATGCGCTGGGTCAATTGCGGAACGGTAATCTTCAGCGCTCTTTTTATCTATGGGAATTTGCAGTTTAATCCTGAAGGTACACTCGCATCGGCAATAACTCTCTACGTGAAAGATCAGTCGATGGAGAATTATTATTCAATGTTATTGGCGGTCTTTGGTCTGTATTTAATCAATGCCGTTCCTATCGCTTTCCAGTTACTAATTGTTACGCTTGATCTCGATGAACCTCAAACAAAGTTAATGCGTGACATTATTGGTTCATTGATGATGGTTTCTCTGGGTGCTAATTTATTCATGCTGTGGTGGCTTTTATCGAATACGATTATCCCCTTTGTTGATATCATCTTTCTTGATCGAATGGGTAATATGCCTATAAGCAATACTGTATATCTCACAAATATTTGGGGGGGAGTTCTGAGCTTATTAATTCATCTATTGGGTATCGCATCATTTAATATTTTTATATACGAGTTAGTACGTAAACGAAGACGGTTAATTCTAGGCATATCATTTATCGGTTCGGCACTTTTTTGGGGATTGATGTTGTCATTTTCGAATTCGTAACCAAGGCATATAATCTCAGTATGCAAAATATACCGCGAGATGAAAAGAAAAAGAGGGAATTGTTTCTTGACCGGCTCGCTCATATATTCAAAACTGATCGTGCATTTGTCGAGCAATTTTTATATCTTAATCGGACCCAAAGCTTACGTTTAAATAACGTATTTCCTGACAGTGATAACTTGAAAGCTGAATT
Source organism: candidate division WWE3 bacterium (assembly GCA_013335095.1). GTDB lineage: Bacteria > Patescibacteriota > 4484-211 > 4484-211 > JAAXWF01. The sequence continues at coordinate 55,576 of JAAXWF010000004.1, read as the reverse complement.
GGAATCTGAAGGAATTGAGCTACAACCAATTGATTGGTGTCCTCATGCATACACTTTTTTCGGCAATAAGCGAGATATTACGGGGTCGGATTATTTTCGTGACGGACGAGTTATTGTACAAAATGCATCGAGTTTCATTCCGCCTATTTGTCTTGATCCTCGCCCAAATGATTATATTTTAGATATGTGCGCTGCTCCCGGGAGCAAAACATCTCATATCGCTGCACTATGTGGAAACCTCGGACATATATGGGTTAACGAAGTATCGATCGAGCGAGTTCGAATTATGAAGGAGTACTTCAACCAAACTGGCGTGTCCGTTGAAATGATTTTTAATCAAGCGGGGCAGTTTTTACACGAGACAATTTCCAGAAAATTTGATCGGATCCTACTAGATGCACCGTGCAGCTCGGAAGGGATTATTGATTTTCGTAAGCCAAATGCAATGCAGTATTGGTCTGCCTCGACTATAAAAAAGCACCATGAGCTTCAACTAGAACTCATGGTATCGGCGGTAAACTTACTTTCTCCACAAGGCACTCTGGTGTATTCAACCTGTACATTTGCCCCTGAAGAAAATGAAGAAATTATAGATTTCGCCTTAAAAACGTATCCGAATCTTATGACCGTTCCCATAGATATTGACTTACCGAATCGTGTTCCTGCCTTAACATCATGGCAATCCACCTCCTTTGATCCTCAAGTTAAAAATGGACTGCGGATTATGCCAAGCCCAGAAATGGAAGGTTTTTTTGTGTGTGTCATGCAATTTCGTTCTTAAAAGAAGGACTTTTTGACATCGGACGGTATCGTATAAAATGTACAACTCCACTTAACAACTTGTGTATAATCATTTAATGCAGGTTAATCGTCAATCGCTTCCAGGGCTTTTATTAGTTGGTTTTGGTTTATTGTTTTTAGCCGAACAGTTAGGTCTAATCGCTTCATTTGATTTAGGAGAGATTATTGGAACATATTGGCCCATTATCTTAATTTACTTTGGTATTCGTTCATTACAACAGGGACGAACTAACTCAGGTTTAATTTTGTCCACGATTGGTCTCTTCTTCTTGGCTTCAACCCTTTTTAATGTAAATGTTTGGAATTTGTTTTGGCCGCTTCTATTAATTGGAGCCGGTTTTATGTTGATTACAAAACGACCGATTGGTGTTGTCGGCACGACTATTTCTAAAATATCGCAACAAGATACATTGAATGAGTCGGTATCATTTGGTTCGCTTGAAAAGAAGATTGAAAGCAGTCAATTTAATGGCGGACGTGTCGATGCCAGCTTTGGGTCGGTTGAATTAGACTTGAGTTCGGTCAAAATTGCCGATGCGGGGGCAGAAATAATCGCAAATAGTTCGTTTGGATCAATCGAACTTAAGATGCCGCAGAATGTACGAGTCGAAAGTCTTGGTACACCAACTCTTGGAAGTTGGGAGAATCATGCAGCGACTGCAACAAATGACGGTCCAACTATTACGGTGCGAGGTACTGCTACTTTTGGGAGTGTCGAAATCCATCAATAATCCCTGCTATCTATAAAGTTATTACGTTCAGTTTTACCCGAAGATAATTTAGCGATGAGCACACCAAAAATAAAGCCACCAATATGTGCCCACCAGGCGATTCCTTCACTACCTGATGCGGTACTAATTCCACTAAGTAATTGAATAATGAACCAAGCACCTAGGACTATCGTGGATGGCAAATCAATGAAAAAAATAAAGAATACTGTTACGAGTGTCTTGACCGTATGGTGAGGAAATCGGATGAAGTAGTAGCCTAGTACTGCGGCAACCGCGCCGCTTGCTCCCAGGATAACGGTATCACCATCAGAGGTAAACACAAGCTGTGCCATCGTCGCAATAACGCCTCCGGCAAGATAAAACAGGGCATACTTAAACCAACCAAGGTCTCCTTCTACATTATCTCCGAAAATTTGTAGAAACCACATGTTTGATAAGAAATGAATCACGTTCGCATGTAAAAATAATGAAGTAACCAGTGGAGTTAACGTAGTTATGTCATTAAAATTAATTGCATCTGGTATTAATGCCCACTTATTTACAAATCCATCGATGTCAATCGTCGTGTATTCGAGTATTAATACAAGTAAATTAATCGCAATTATTGCGTATGTAATAAACGGAATAATCCCAGATGATCGACTATCTTTGATCGGGAACATATAAGGATCATACCATGTTTACTTTTTAGTAGCGGGATACATTTTGAAGGACCTCAGCATATGAAAAATTTGTCAGATTCGGCATAACGTATAATAAGGCGTATGAATGAAATGGTTGATATCATTGATGAAAATAATAGTGTCATTGCTCATGAACTAAGGGATAATGCCCATTTAGAGGGTTTGCAACATCGAGTCAGTGCAGTCCTTTTAAAGCGCCCTGACGGTAAATATCTAATACCCACTGCTTCACAGCACAAGGTCGAATCAGGGCATTTATTTCATTCTGCTGGTGGCCATGTGATAGCGGGGGAATCCTACATAGCATGCGCTGTCCGAGAGGTTTGGGAAGAATTAGGACTGAAAACCGAGGATGATAACTTTAAAGAGATCGGGTCGTATTGGTTAAAACATACCTACCCGACACGTGATGAGAAGGAACGATTTCAAGTGTATGAGTTGCGATATCAGCCTCAAATGGGTGAGATTGTGATGAATTATGAACAACATACTCCCCAATGGTTTTCATTCGAAGAACTGCGTATTAAATATTCAGACCAAGAACAACTCTTTTCTTTACCGCTACGATTAACGTGCTCTCAGATTTTCAAATTCTAGTTCATTGAACATTTTTACAAATAAATATTCGTGCTACACTAAAATTACACACGCTATATAGGGTGGTGTAGCAAAGGGGGTGATACGCATATGTTAACGTATTTAATCAACGAAACAAAAAATGCGATCGTCGCTGCAATTCAGGGAACCGACGATGTTTTATCGGCACTTCGCGGAGCTGTGAAAAATCAAGTTACCGGTGTCATGAAGGATACGACAGAGATAGGCAATACTGGTCTCGATTCTGTTTCAGATATCGTGAGTGGAGCGGTTCAAAGTGTTGGTGAAGTCGGATCTTCGATTACTGAAGTGGCTCAAAATTCAGTAAGTAGTGCTGTTACCGGCGTTTCCGAAGTCGGTGGAGATGTTTTGGTGGCTACTCAGAAAGCAGCCAGTGGTGCAGTCCGTGGAGCTGCTCAGATTGGACAAGATTTAGGGCAGGTCGCAGTTGGTGCAGTCGAAGGGGCTATTGGTGCTGCTGGTTCAGCCGGGACTAATACGGCTGAAGCCGTTCGCTCTGCTGTCGTAGGGGTTGTAAACGCCGCAAATGAAGTCGGTGGGCAGAGTTTATCTATAGTTCGCGATGCATTATTATCAGCTGCTGCTCTTCCACGTGATTTAGTTGAATCAGCATTAAAGGGTAGTTCAAAAGAAGAGTAGTTCATTGTTATGTGTGGTCCCGAGAGCGGGGCGACGCCTCGCTCTTGCGATCATTCTAGAAAAGATCAGTATAAAGAAATTGCATTTTCAAAAGAATACATTAAATGTGTTGACTGGGTGATTACTCTCTTGCGATTGTATGAATAAAAAAATATTAATTATTGACGATAATGAGGCAATTTTAGACGCTATTAGCCTTATCCTTAGGCATGAGGGCTTTGGGGTCGAAACCGACTCAATTGGTAGCTATTTTGAAAGCACTCATGATGATTTGCCTGACTTAGTTCTACTGGATATTTCACTGCGTGGACGTCATGGTAAAGCAATCTGTAAGTCTATTAAAATCAACGAGTCTACGGCTCATATTCCGGTTATAATATTATCGGCGTACCCTGATTACGAAGTCGAAAAAATTGCTGAAGAAGCTGGGGCAGATTCGTACCTAATTAAACCTTTCGGTATCGATGATTTAATTAGTTTGGTAACTCGACTGAGTCATCCATAAAAATCGTTTGTATAATGTGCTAATGAATTATATATGCGTTATTTTTTATTTATTTTAATAGTCGGATTATTGGGTTATGGGTGGGTAAGCTGGTTTTCTACTGAACCAGGCCCCAAATCAATGCCCACCACTGCAACATCTATTCGATACGTTGCGATAGGTGATGGATACTCGATCGGAGAAGGACTACATGATGGTAGCTCATGGCCAGAGCTTTTGACTGATTATTTACGCAAGCGGTCTGTTGATATCCATTTAGAAAAGGTTCTGGGGAATTCAAACACAACATCTACAGAAGTTATTGAATCTATTGTTCCAAAGTTGTCTGCATCAAATCCTGAATTTATTACTCTTCAAATTGGTGCGAACGATTTAATACAAAATGTTTCAGCAGAATCTTTCCGCGAAAAAATGCAACTAACCTTATCGTCTTTAACCTCAATCGTGCCTACTAATCGTATTATTGTCATTACTATTCCTGATTTATCAATTCTTCCTATCCGAAATGAATCGTTAGATAAACAAGATTCTTCGACACTCGTTCAGACATTTAATCAAATAATTATTGAAGAATCTGGGAGACTTTCAATTGCTTCTGTTGATATCTCTAAACTGGCTCTATTTATGGCTGATTCAGAATATGTTACTGCCGATGGCCTTTATCCTTCATCCGCAGGGCATAAACTAATTGCTGAAGCTATTTATCCGACGGCTCGTCGTCTATTGCTTTTAAAATAATTGTGTCACCTTTTTGTATGCGATTGTTATAAATAGTGCCTTCAGGTAGTTCTAAAACAGTATTAAAAAGTGGATTCCAAAATATTATTCGTTGTTGTGGTACGTTATGAAACATGTGCACAACAGTGTTATTTGTATCGAGAATAACAATATCTATGGCAAATTTAAGTCCAAAAGTGTGGATTCCCCAGCGGGTTTTAAAGTAAAGCGCAACGGGTTTCTGTGCACCGATCAGTCCTTTAATTTTTTGAGTAAGATTTTTTACATACGTTGCTTGAATTGTGTGTGTATTGGGTCTATTCATTTTCTTGAACAGATAATTTTTATCAACTATGTATGATTATTATGAATTCGATTTGTCTTTTATCATATAACCAAATCCGCGTACCGATTGGATGAGTGGGTTCGGATGGTCTTGATCTATTTTTTTGCGTAGATATCCGATATAGACATCGACTACGCGTGTTTCTATGTCGGGAGCATATGCCCATAAGCGATTTAGAATCATCTCTCGACTTAAAATTCTATTCTTATTACTCATTAGGTAGTGGAGTAATTTAAACTCTTGTGGGGTTAGATCGATCTTTTTATCGTGTCTGGAAACTTCATGGGTTTCAGTATTTAGGGTTAAATCACCTACTTGGAGAGTCTGGTCGGTCGTATCTATTTGACGTAATCGGGCATTAATTCGAGCTACTAACTCATCGGCACTAAACGGTTTAGTAATGTAGTCATCAGCGCCAAGGTTTAATCCTTGAACAACATCCGCAACGGCATCTCTGGCGGTTAAGATAATAATTGGGGTGTCTGGGTGATGTTTACGAATCTCCGTACAGATCGTTTCACCGCTGATATCTGGTAAACCTAGGTCTAGTATTACAATGTCAGGGCGTTTCGCTTCGATCAGGCTTAATGCTTTTGCACCACTACTCGCTACATCGACTGAAAAATTTTGTTCCAGAAGTAATTCAGCTAAATACTTCTGTAATCCCTTGTCGTCTTCAACCAATAAGATTGAATGCAGCATGAACTGATTATAGCTGATTATGAAGAAAAAAGATAAGAGATTGAGTATTAATTTGTTGCATTGATCTGCTTTTGGTATAGTTAAATAATGGAAGCCCAGCCTCCAGTAATATCGGCAGATTCACCACTTACTCTTGTTCAGCCTAAATCGCCCGTTCGATTCCGATGGGTCTTTATTCTTGTATTTGTCTTTTTTATTTTTGCTGGTTTAGTTGCTATACCGATTGGTGCAGCATACTTTCCTCAGTCCTTCCAATTCGTCCCTTCTACAATGAGACGCACCGTTAATGATATGTTATTACAAACACCGCTTCCTAAAAATACCGAACAGATCTTGATTGGAATGTCGCAAAATAAAATCAATTTAACAAAAGTAATTCAGGATGCGCGGATGTCGGCAAAAGTTTCAACAGTAGGTGATACCCAGCTCGGGGTAAGTAATGGTACTTTACAGTTTTCAATTGCCGGACCTATAGATTTCTCTGACCTTAAAGCGCCAAAGCTCCAACAATCTCTTTCATTTACCCTTGCTTCTCCTGACATCGGGAATGTAGATTTGTCCGGGGAATTTCGAATAGTCGATAATTCAGCATACTTTCGTATAGAAACGATGCCAGAACAGCTAATGGCTTTTATCGGGGATCAAGATTTTACTAAACAATGGTATTCAATTCCTTTTGAAGATTATGTTTTTATTGACGAGGCAGCACTATTACAAAATCAGACCCAGTCTGATCTGTTCTACCAAAAAGGTCTAGAGTTTTTGAGTAGACCCGAGATTCTTGGATTAATAGAGTATCGTGGTGTCGTTGAAAAAGACGGTAAGTCGGCCTACCATCTTGTCATTGATCGATCGGGGCCTGAACTAACAAATGCAAGTGATGGCATCTTTGATCTTTTATATGCTATAGCATCCGAGTCCGATACCTCAATGTATGCTCCATCTGCGGCTGAGATTGAACAGGCAAAGACTAGTTTAAATGACTCTCTTAAGTTGATTGATCGAGTTACTTTTGAGCTCTGGACAGATTCTAAAGACTTCACTCTGTTGGGATATCATACTGCAGTTAACACGACCGTTACTGATAGTGAAGTTATTAAAGTTAGCCAAGACTTCACTTCTGTTGATACACAGGTTGCGTTGCCTCAATCAGTGACAATTGAGTTTGACGTTGCCTCGTCATGGTCTGAATGGAAAGCTGATACTGCTATCACCGCACCGTCGGGATCTATTCCGTTCCAATCCGTCGTCGAAGATTCACTAGCGGCCCAGTACGATAATGTCCAGGATACTCAAGTAAAAAGCGATATCGCACAAATCGCCCGGGCACTCGATATGTACTATGTCGATAATGGATCGTATCCCACCACGTTGAATAAGTTGGTCGACAGTTCTCAATTGGGACAAATTCCAAGTTCACCTTATGGAATCGATTACATTTATTTACGGAGTGATAATGGACAAACAGCACTGGTGGTTGGAATTCTTCAAGCTTCTTCTGAGGCCGATCATCCATTATTTGTGTATTTATCGGATGAAGGGTTAACACCCGCATCTTTTTCTGATTTTGAACGATGGAAGACTAAGTATTCATTAGAAGAAACAACACGAGCAGATTCGGTACTTGGTACGAGAACAAATAAATCCGAAAACCAACTGCGGTTTTGGCAAACGATCGATCAGCTATTATCAAAATTTAAGTAACATCCGTATCCCATCTTACATAATTCTTTCATGATTATTGTTCGTTTATAAATATGCGAGGGTAATATGTACTCGTAGTTGATTTTAAAACTGCTGGTTAACTCTCTTGTCTGGGTGGTGAAAACATTAACTTTGCATGGCCTCACTAATGTTGTTTTCACCACCTACCATAAATTTCACTTTGCATATTTTATGTTGCAACATACTCTTTATACTCTACTTCTAAATGCGCGAGAAACCGTAACAACAATAACAGCTCCTATGAGTGCAACGATAAAACTATACAAGTTAAATTCGTTGACGCCAGGTTGTCCCAATAAATTCATGATAAACCCGCCAACAACTGCCCCGACGATACCCAATAAAATATCGCCAAACGCCCCCTGCTGATCGTTTGTTTTCATGATAATTGAAGCAACCCAACCTACTAATGCTCCAAATATAATCCAAAGTAGTATACCCATAATTGATCACCCCCATTCTGTCGATAGATATAATAACTCAATTAGATTATGTGGGATATTAATATTTTGTAAGCTTATTGTAAGTCGTAAATCGGTTATTGGCCGGTTGGGAGGATATTTTTCAAAATAGATATGCGGTCTTCTCCAGTAACAAATCGAGGTTGAGCATAATCAAATAACAAAGTCGTTAATAACTCAATGGAAACTAATTTCCCGTCGATAAATGTCAGTCGAGGGATTATTCCTTGTCTGGTTGGTACCGACCACATTTGGTCAAAAAATAAATTGCCTAAACCATAAAATATTACTCCGTTTTTATAGAATTCAATTTTTTGCGGTTGGTGAGATTGTACCCCTACGACAATGTCAGCTCCTGCATCAATCGTTTTTCGGAAAACTGAAATTTGATCGGGGATTGGATTATACTGATATGTTTCAATGAATTGATAGTCAACCTGGACTATTTCGGCTTTGCTCCGTGCCTCCGTAACTGTTTGGTTCATTTTTTCCTCGGAATAATAATTGGCTCCTGGGTGATCTCCTTTGGCTAACGAAACATACCCAGGACCATTCAGTGAATCAAAATAGTTATACCCGGTAAAGGCAAATGTTGTCCCCTTGATATCTTTTACAAGAATTTTTTGCGCATCCTGTTCATTTTTACCTCCACCGTAGTATTCAATTCCAGCATCTTGCAGATGTCGTATCGACTCTAGGTTTTTTTCGATTCCGTAATCGTTTTGATGGTTACCGGTAAGATCGGCAATATCTGTTCCAATCGCTTTTAATGAATCAATAGACGTCGTTCGACCACATAAGACGATGCCTTCTTTTTCGGGTTTACAATTATCAAATAACGGATTTTCGTTATCAATGTGAGTAATATCCGCCTTGGACAATACATCCATAACGCCGCGTGCAGGAAACAGTGTATCTTTGTGTTGCTCTATCGCATATTCAACGCCCCGGCTAATTGCGGTTACTCCAGTTAGTACCATACTTGTCATGGCGCTCGTATTCCGGTTTCGTTCAGGGACGGCATGTCGCAATGTTGCGATGATCGGCTGCGCTTCGTTGCCCGAAACGGTGACAACTATTTTGAGCGGCCAATTTGCACCATCGTAGGCTGTGTCAAGGATGTTTTTACCGTCAATACTTAATACCTTAAGATCAGGAGTCAGCTGATCAAAGGGGATAACGGCCACTGTTTTTGAAGTGATTGTCTCTCGTAGCGCTGATAAATCCGTCAATGATAAATCCGATACATGCGTACCAAAGATTTGGTTTATTTCTTCTTTTGATACAGAGGTAAACATTACGGAATTAAATTCACTATTTGTTTGATGGGTCGCAATTAGGTTGAGTAATTCTTGAGAAGATATCGTATCTACGAGGGCGTTGAATGCGGTAACGGCTACATAATATCGTTCATGTAAAATTTCTCCCTCATTTGGTTTGTTACTAAGGTGTATGTCTCCATTTTCTTTCGTTACAACGTATTGATGATTTTCGAGGGAGAGCTGATGGATTGACTGTTCTATTTCGGGAATCGTATTTGTACTACTTATTGTGGTGACTTGCTGTAACTGTTCGGGTAAATATGAATAGTAAACCGACCCGTTATGAGTCAGCAACCAAACCACCGAGCTGAGGGATGTTAGGATTAGCGCACAACCAATCAGCAATGTCCAAATACGGTGATTTAGTATTCGATTCATAGTACATAGATTGTACCTGTTTATGGTAAATCTTAACAAATATTTTTAAGATTCAGTAAATTAATGAGCGTTCGGGCGGTAGATTGAAAGTATTTCTTGGGTAAATGAGTCAAACGTTCCCTGTGCGATGTGTTGACGAATATTCTCCATGAGCCTCATATAAAAACGAAGGTTATGTGTTGTCGCCATTCGCATGCCCAGTGGTTCATTTACTCGGATAAGGTGATGTAAGTACGCACGAGAAAAATGAGTACAGGCGTAGCAATCACAATCATCCTCAATTGGGGATTTATCTGTTCGATATTGAGCGCTGGTAATATGCATTGTTCCGTAACGGGTAAATAGAGAGCCATGGCGTGCATTTCTGGTAGGGATAACACAGTCAAAGATATCAGCTCCCATCAGTACGGCTTTAATTATGTCCTGTGGATATCCGACGCCTAAAACATAGCGTGGTTTATCTTCGGGCAATAGATTTAGTGCATTACCGACAATTTGATGCAGCTTTTCATCGTGCAATCCAACCGCGACGCCCCCCAATGCATAACCATCAAAATCAAGTTTGATAGTTTCCTCGGCACTTCGAGCTAATTGGTCTGGATAGACTCCACCCTGAACGATACCAAACAACAGTCGATCATTTTGTGTATTGAGGTGATCAAATGTATCTCGAGATCGTTTTGCCCACTCAAGTGTTAAATTCACCGAACTGTGGACGTACTTTTCTGTCTTACTTGCGGGAGCACTCTCATCAAGCATTAAGATGATATCTGACCCCATTCGATATTGAGTTGATACTGATATTTCGGGGGTTAGGAGCTTTTTTGATCCGTCTAAATGTGATTTAAACAGGGCTCCTTCAGGAGTGATCTTACCGAGTCCACTCCGATGAATTAATGAATATACCTGGTATCCTCCGCTATCAGTTAATATTGGCCGATCCCATTGCATGAATTCATGGAGTCCTCCAAGCTTTTCGATAACGTCTACTCCAGGACGAAGCCACAAATGGTATAAATTGCCCAGTACGATTTCTAAATTTATTTCTTTTAGTTCATCAGGGGATAGATGTTTGACAGTAGCCTGCGTTGCGTCTGGTATAAAACAGGGTGTTTGTACCTCACCGAAACGAGTCCAAAGGGTGCCGGTTCGGGCTATACTTTTTGAATCTTTTGCCAAGATGGTAAGGGGATTTTGTGGTTTTATGTTCATGTAGTGGGATTGTACCATTTTTAAGAGGAAGAGGTGATTCCACCTCTTCCTCTGCTTTGCCGACTAGCACTGAACTAGACGGCCGCTAAATTCTTGGCGTTGGTAGATTCGATACCAAAGGTCATATACCGTATCTACGTTGAAGAACCTCATGGCTGCGTCCAGATCGGGTTCACCAAAGGCAAGCCTGATGAGAAACGGCAGCCCTGTAGGCAAATCATCGGGTGTGCGCCAATTTGCGTCTATCACCCGCCAAATCCGGTCATCCGGTGGCAAAATGAAGTATGTGGAAGACTCGTCGCGTGTCCGATCTGCCAACGCTTGTTCGCTCTCTACTAACCAAGCGCGGTATTCGTGTAACGCGGTTAGTTCTACTACCAGAAAGTGGCCTTTGATTGGTGACGAGGCGTAAAAACCTCGGGGTGGAATTACCTCACGCTGTGCATTCTGCATGAGCATGAGTTTGGTCCACAGGTCCTTAAGGCTTTGTGACCCTATGTGGACCATCAGTGAATCAAGCTCGCTGATTGACTGACATTCAACCAGATCGTCGACGGTGATCGGCTCTTCTGTGGTTGCTTGGCGGGGGGTTAGATACTCCCAGTGATTACAACCATCGTTCGATCGCATTACCACAATTCTATGGGTTGACGCTAATGTTCGCATCCCCTGTAATGAGTACAGGGCGTGAGCCTTGACCTTTCCGTTCCGGTCGATACTCAGGATTAGATTTGCCGGACTTACATTCCGGTCCAAATACTGAGGCATTGCCGACCTCCTTAAGTTGGTCCATTTACCGTATGTACGCCGTTTATAGTAGCTTAAAGTAGAGTAAAAGTCAAAACTATAAGTCTAATATGGGGGCTGGGAAAGGGGTATACTCATTATCATGAAAAGGCCGAATTTGGATCTACTTAAGATTATTGCGATCATTTCTATGACAATAGATCATGTTAATCGAATTATTTTTCACTATAACTATGTCTGGATGGTTGTTGTTGGGCGATGGGCGTTTGTGCTATTCGGATTTATTCTCGCGTACAATTACGTCTTCCATACAAAAAGTAAGACCAAGTATCTGTTTAGATTACTAGTATTTGGAATACTTTCACAACCTATTTTTATTTATACGATACAGGAACCACTGGTGCTCAATATATTTTTTACTCTGGCACTCGGGTTATATATGAGTCAGCTATTTAACTCTCAAAAACTAAATATATTATTTATAAGTACTGCCGTCATTATTGTACTAACGTCGTTAGATTCGTTTTTACCAATTCATCTTGATCATGGAATGAAGGGGGTCCTGATGGTCTATCTGGCTGTGCGTATGCTCGAGCTTCCCTCGTCTCATTCACTATACATTCCCCTGTGGATCGCATCGGTTGCAGTATTAAATTTTGTCGATCAATCTTTTCAGAGTCTGCTGTATATCCTATCTTCACTTTTCGCAGCTGCATTTATTTGGATTTCATATCGGATTTATGTAAATGCATTCTTTATACGTCGGTATAAACTCCTATTTTATACATACTATCCTATTCATTTATTAGTGCTGCATTATCTCGCATCATAACGGTATCGCCACCGACCCAATTGTGACAAGGCGTAGCCTCTTGCTGCATTTGTTAAAGTATATCTATGCTTGAAATAAATAAAGCTAATTTTGACCAGGAGATTAAAAACTCGACTGGTCTGGTTCTCGTCGATTTTTGGGCAGAATGGTGTGGCCCGTGTCATATGCTCTCTCCTACAATTGAAGCCCTCGCAACCGAACTCGCTGGCAAAGTTAAGGTTGGAAAGATCAATGTCGAATTAGATCCCGAAATCGCAGGCGTATTTGGAGTTCGAGGTATCCCAACCGTAATATTATTTAAAAATGGACAACCGGTAGAGCAGCTTGTTGGTGTGCGGAATAAGATTGATTATATTAATGCAGTAAATAAACACACTGCTGCTTAGTTCGCTTGATAACACCATGACGGAATCATCTCCTCAAAATGTACTTATCATCGGTTCTGGACCCGCTGGCCTAACTGCGGCAATCTATTTAGCACGAGCAAATTTGAAACCAATTCTTTTAGCAGGTGTCCAATTTGGTGGGCAATTAATGACTACAACACTTGTAGAAAATTACCCAGGATTTTCCGAAGGTATTCAGGGCCCTGCATTAATGGCCGAAATGATCAAGCAAGCCGAGCGTTTTGGTACTGAAATAAAATATGAAACCGTTCAATCAGTCGACTTTTCAAAAAAACCTTTTGTGGTTAAGGCCAATGATACTACCTATACTAGTAAATCGGTCATTTTGGCCACAGGCTCTACCGCACGGACTTTAGGTTTAGAATCAGAACAAAAATATTGGGGTAAGGGTGTATCGACCTGTGCTACGTGTGATGGCGCTTTTTACCGGGATCGAAAAGTTGCGGTTATAGGTGGCGGAGATTCTGCCATGGAAGAAGCTAACTTTTTGACTCGATTCGCCGAAACCGTATATATTATTCACCGCCGGGATGCATTTAGGGCGAGCAAAATTATGCAGGAACGTATTTTTTCTAACCCAAAAATTAAAGTAGTGTGGAACTCTGAAGTACGTGAAATTGTAGGCAATGAGCAGGTCGTAACTGGGTTGGCATTATTCAATTCACTTACTGGTGAAACCACAACACTTGATGTCGATGGGGTTTTTTTAGCGATTGGCCATGTACCACAAACCGAATTCCTAAAAGATGCAGTAGACCTTGATGTGCATGGGTATGTGGTTACTCCAGATGATGTGCATACAAGTGTCGAAGGCGTTTTTGTTGCCGGCGATGTGAGCGATCCGGTCTATAAACAGGCTATCACTGCAGCCGGTATGGGATGTAAAGCCGCGATACGTGCTGAACGATATTTATCCGAAAATTTATAATTTAGATTTTTTTAGGGATTGACCATAAACTCAACGACATCGCCCTCTTGCATGATATATTCTTTTCCTTCCATCCGGGCTTTGCCGGCATTTCTGACATCTTTCCAACCGCCGAGTTCAACAAAATCGGTAAACGATGCTATATTTGCTTTAATAAATGCTTTTTCAAAATCGGTATGAATTGTGCCTGCCGCTTGAGGGGCTTTAGTTCCTTCTAAGATTGGCCACGCTCGGACTTCTTTTTCCCCTGCAGTTAAGAACGTAATCAAATGAAGTAATCGAAATGCTTCCTGAATTAAGATGTTTAATCCCGGTTGTTCTATCCCATATGCACTAAGTAATTCATTTTTTTCTTCGGGTGTAATGTCGGTAAGCTGGGCTTCGAGTTTGGCACATAAACGAATTGCTGGATACGATAGTCCGAGTGGTAATGAATCGCTAATATGTTCTTCATCGGTATTTAATACGATCATCGCGGGTTTCATGGTTAAGAGGGCAAACGATTTGACCTCTTTTTGTTCTTCTTCGGTTAGATTCGCTTCCGACGCATTACGTCCGGCTTCAAGTATCGGACGTATCTTTTCTACTGCACTCCAGCGGAATTTTTCTTCTTTTGTTGGATTACTTTTAGGTTCTCGCTGTTTTTCGAGCGTTTGTAAATCGGCAAGCTGTAACTCTGTTGTTAAAATCGCTAAATCATCTGAGGGCGATTTACTTCCAGCTCTAACGATATTTTCGTCACTAAAGTCACGAAGCACATAAATAATCGCATCGACTTCACGTATATGTGATAAAAATTTATTACCAAGTCCTTCGCCTTGGCTCGCACCCTCAACTAATCCGGCGATATCGACAAACTCCATTGCGGCAGGAACTAATGTATTACTGTGTACTACTTCAGCGAGCTTTCCAAGTCTGGGGTCGGGGATTTCAACAACTCCGACATTCGGTTCTATGGTGCAAAATGGATAATTCGCGGCATCTGCCACCTGTCGTGATAGCAGTGCATTAAATAGAGTAGATTTTCCAACGTTGGGAAGTCCAACAAGACCTGCCTGTAAAGCCATACGCCACCTATTATAACAGGCAGAGGTGAGTGTTTTGGACTTTTACTGATCAGTCTTAGTTACAGATGAATCCATCGCCATAAAGCCAATAAATAAGTTCTCATCTATCGGTTGTGCCGCATGTGGATTTATCGCCCATACAATTGAATACATTGTCTCTATAAAGATCCCACCCATAAAACATACCGCGCTTATTGTTCTAAGTGATTCATCTTTGAAAATCGATTCCAAATAGTGTTGTCCGTCTCTATCTATAAGCAAAGGGAAGTTTAAATCGTCGGCTAAAACGACAATTGAGGGTTTGCGGTCGGATAATTGTACCGAAGCCTTGCGAAGCAAAGAATAAATCAAATCACTGTTATTATCGGTTTGGGGACGTAGTCCGAATCGTTCCAAATTTAAAGGCGTTTTGACTTCTACATAAATCATTTGTTCGTTGATACTGACGCATTTGAACTCGACATTTTTATTTCGGATCGTCGGAGATTCATACTCAATAAGCTGAAGTCCGAGCATTGTTTCTACAAAATACCCAACTCGAAATTCATTAATCTTTGAATAATATCCTGGCCAGTGATTGCCACGCCTAAGGCGGTTAATCACTCCATCCGTCAGCCAACCTTTTTTATCAAATAAGGACAACCATTTATCAACTTCTACCCGAAAATTCTGATTTTCACATAGAGCATATTTTAATGTTTCATCGGCGATTTGATTAACCCATTCAGGTGGAAATACCTTTTGTAAGGTGGGTACCAGATTCGTGCTCATATATCAGTTGAGATTAAAATGAAACTTTGATCGTCGCGATTAGGCTGGATTTCTCTTTCGAGAAATAACGTAAACTCTTCAATCGGGGTTTTGAGCCCTCGATTAAGATTAATCAGATCCGTTAAATCATGACTATCTAAATTGACCCCATCCGATGCGACAAATAGATCAAATCGTTTGGGTAGCTTTTCGGTAAACTTGTCGTACTGATAATTATTTGGAACAAATCCCTGGCTGTGATTTGAGAATTCTATGGATCCATTTTTTGAAAATACCCTGAACGTCCCCGAATCGAATGTCTCAGCGACAGTTAATGCCGAAAGCTCGTATTCGGTCTCTTTTGGTACGAGAGATCCCCAAATAACGGTTGATGACCCAATATGATGGGCTCTCTGAAAACTATTGCAGGTATTATTGAGAACTTCTTCCCAAGGCTTTTCTTTAAGATCGGGGAGTGAATTTACCAGGATGTACGATAAATATCCAGAGTTATTATCCATCGTGTGGCCAACAATTGAAACTCCATCGGCGATACCAAAATAGATCGTGCGGTCATCGATATGTATCCCAACTGAATCTTGTGGCAGATGGTAATCACCAACAACCGGGTTCTGGTAAATCAGAATAGTCGCATCAGGATGAAATATCCGTACTACCATTCCGCTATCAATCAACCGTTGGCGTACATGACGGTGTTTGTACCCCGAAAATCCCCACAGATCCTGCTTAAGGTCATACTTTTGAGTGTTCGCATCAAACGTTATGTGTCCAAAATATGGAGTACTGGCCATATGCTATGCATCCTTTTCAGTATAATAGTATACTAATTGTCATATGAAGATGCTATCAAAATGGTTAATCAGTGCATTAAGTCTAATGATTGTTTCGGTGCTTTTGCCGGGATTTCGGGTTGAAAGTTTTTATACCGCTTTGATTGTTGCGTTTTTGCTTGGAATTTTAAACGCAGTGGTGCGTCCGATTTTAGTCTTATTAACATTGCCAATTAATATTTTGACACTGGGTCTATTTACCTTTGTAATTAATGCCGGTTTGATTGTCTTTGTAAGTACCTTTGTAAAGGGATTTTCAGTTGATTTTTCTACTGCGCTGATAGCTTCGATTTTACTCTGGATTATCTCATTGTTGGCTAACTTGTTGATTCGGGATTGATGAAGGCGTTTTGGGTTTTATCTTTGCTTGTAAATACTCCTGATAATAATACGTTCCTCCGGTAATAATAAATAATCCGACTGAAAAGAATAACGAAAGTAATCCGACTTTACTAACCGCTAAAAAGAAATAGAACAAGCCTAGTCCTACATACGTTAACCCACCAATTTGGTTATATTGCCAGGCATAATAGCTCAGAGCCGTCATTGTTCCTGTAAGGATAGATAGAAAAAGGAATCTAATAAATGAGATTGTTGGGGTAAATCCACCTGTCATGAAACATACAAGTAATCCAAACCACAATCCCAAAGGTAATAACGTATACAGTTGATTATTCTGTTGTTTTTTCGTATACCAAATAATCCCTGCTGTTACTGCGATTCCAGCAATCGCGCCGATGATTTTTGGCATTGTTGCGTCATCTCGGGTTAGGGCAATTAAAAACGCAAAAACTATGTAACTTAAGATGATCGAAACGACTCTGGGTAACCGATATAAAACTGTCGGTGTGACATATTTTTCCATACTATGACTAACTATAGTGTAACAAAACCAGCTACATACGTCGATGGTGCTTGTAGAATAATTAATGTATCGCATAATAAATGTGATGAATTCGATACTGTTGTTTTTTAATGTAATTGGTTCAATTGTTGTGTTTATGTTTGCCGTAACAAGTATGTGGGCGATAATTATGCGATGGTCATATCGATTGTATCCTTTATCGATAGCCCTTGCTGCCTCGGTTAGTTTTCAGCAGTTGACGGCATTTGCATTATTTTGGGTTCCTGGAAGTGAAATTTCCTTTTCCGATTATTGCCTGCGTGTCGGTGTGTACATTTTCATCGCCGTTTTAGCTGAATTATTTTTAGTACAGCAGATGATACTCGATAAGCATGCTCTTTTTTCTAAAAGATGGATTCTATTTGCTCTGCTCCCCGGAATAATTTCGGTTGTGTGTACGCTGATTCTATATTATCTTTTCTTGACGTAGCAAGTAGGGATCTTTATTTCGGTATTATTTTCGTACTGCGACTATGAGTATCGCTTTTTGGCCAGATACCAGAATATCGTACTGTTCTTTGATTACAAACTGATCTGACTCATTAAGCAATTTTGAGGCGATCTCTTTTGCTCCGGTCAATAGTACCAATCGACCTTCTGTTTTTAAAACTCGAGCGCATTGTTCGATCATGACCCGATAAAATTCATCCACACCTTCGGCTAATTGATGGAACATACCCCATGGCGGGTCGGTTATCACCGCATCGATACTTCGGTCTGGTAAACTCATCTGTTGTATATCTATGGTTTGGGCTTTTATTGGTAGTCGTTCGTGAGTCGCGGTTAGTTGGATTCGGTGAATAGTCTGTGGATCCTTATCGAACGCAATGCATTCTTGTATGGCAAAGTTTCTTACTATCTCAAAAGGAATAGCTCCAAAACCACAAAATGGATCAAGGACCACATCGGATTTGTTCAAATGTGCTAATGTTCCCATCATATTTGCGAGTTCTGGGCGTAGCTCTCCCGGATGGGTTTTATGTCGCGTCCGAGTTAGGCGTATTGTCCAAAATGAAAAACCTTCTCTTCGGATAATGAGCCAGAATTCGATATCTGCCTCGTGAATATCTAGGGATAATTTAGTTGATTGGCTAATGTGATGTTCTAATTGATTCCGAGCGGCCTGATCTGGGCGGATTATTTCGTTCTCATGGCTTACGACAATTCGAAATGTTTTTGGGACAAACTCGAACAATCGTGAGAGATCGCTTACGTGAGGCATTACATTCTTTACCGACTGCAATAAGTTCGTGGTATTCGTCTCTTGATATTCATTCAAACATAAGAAAGCATTGTTAATAAAACGAAACCGACGTATTGTACTTGGTTTCGCTGAAGTCGTTATAGCCAGTAAGCCACTACTTTTAGTGAGTACCTTAATATCGGTAATTCCCTGTTTTATCTCTCGTTCGGCAGCGGACTCAAGTCCACTAACCGTTGTTATGATGTAGCGGGGTATTTTTGTTTTCTTTTTATTCATGATGACTTTTTTGCCAAAGACGATAAAACATCCACGCTCCGATTGTATCACTGTCGACAATTTCACCGGTTTTGATCATCCGATCAACGGCGCTTTCCGGAACCCAAACACTTCCGATCTGCTCCTCATTATCTGCTGGTAAGCTAAAGTCTTCTTCTAAATCGGTGGCTAGGTAAATATGTGCTTTATTGGTGCTGCGGCGATGATTTTGGAAGAATGAACCGATTGAGGTGAGTGTTTTTGCACGTAAATGAACCTCTTCGATGAGTTCTCGCTTTGCCGCATCTTCGGGGTTTTCGCCATCGTGTATTCCACCCATCGGCAACTGAGTTATGACACGTTCAAGTGGATATGAATATTCGTGTACACATAAAATCTCCTTGTGGTTATTGGGGCAAATTACTACAACGCCATCAACCGGGGATCGGTATAAAAGGTAGGTCGACTTTTCGCCATTTGGCATGATTACATCGTCTTGATCGACGATCAATCGTTGGTGTTCAAAAAGACGTCGGGTTTTAAGCTTCTGCCACATTACTATTAATATACAACGATTGCGGTGTTTCCTAAATACGACCAGATTGATTCAAATTGACTTATTGTATAGGTTAATTTACCGCGCCATGGATCATTGGTTAAAATTTGCGTCGGATGATCTGACGTTCCGATAAATCCAGTTACCACTTCGGAATGCATGCCATTATATCCGCGATAACCGCCATCCAGCTCAATTGGTCCAGCTGGTGAGCTATATCTGTTATAAACCCACGCAATAACCGGGTTTCCTTGCTGCACTTCATTAACCAATTCTTTGATTGACCAATTTTGCTTAATTTGAGATTGCCGAACGGTATTGAGATATGACGCAATTGGCCCGGCGTGTATGCCGTATCCTTCGACCCAGTTGCTATTTGGATCTTGACCTATACCAATTGCTGATTTAATTTCGTCCTCGCTGCGTGATATTCCGCGATATGAAAGAACCATCAAGGCTGCGGCAATATTACAGGAGAATTGCTCTTGTTGACGGTGATACGGTACGGCAAGTGAGTAAATTTGATCACGAGTTGTGAAGCTGGCGGTAAAGTCTTTATTTGAATCCAAGCCGTCAATGCTTCTTATTCCGGATTTAATGGTGATCTGATACCTTTTTGAGTAATCTAATTTCCCGGCGGTTTGGATAATGAGCGTATTGTCTTCCCATGAGGTTTCTGCGTCTAATCGGGGATTAAATTCAATATTTTGATCTACCGATTCATGATCTACAGGTTGATTAAAGGTAAACCGTACTGACGTCGACGTGGGATCTACACCCGTTGATCCAGGATAGGGAGATATTGTTGTTACATCCGCGTGACCGATTGTGGTAAATTCGATCGACGCATCTTCGCCGGTTTGTCCCCCAGCCTGACTTTCCATTCCTTTACTAAACAAAACGGAATACGCGGTGTCTTTTGCTAATACATCTGTCGGTGTGTAAATAAAAGTAGTACCATCCCAACTGATTTTACCTTCCACTGGCGGGGTTATTGTAACGTGATCCTCTACGCTGGATTGGTCCATCGGCTGGTCAAAATTTATCCGTATCGTTTGTCCCGGCAAAACCCCAGTTCCTCGGGGTTCATATGAAGCGATAAGCGGAGTGTGGACTGTTTGAAACGTAATTGTTGCAATATCTTGAGTATCTCCCCGGGTAATATCGCTACCATCTGACACTTTGTACGATCGGGGAGTGCGATGTATTATTACCGTGTATGATTGGTCTTGTTTCAATGGCTGGTCGAATTGGAGCTCCTGGGTATTGGCCTGATCGATAACGTAAAACGATCCCGGATCTGGAGTAAATGCATACTGGATATCAACAAACTTTCCGGTAGGGTGGTCGAAGCTAAATCGTAACGGCTGGTCTACTGGAATATCTGTATCATTATTTTTTGGACTACTTTCTTGCAGCGACGGTATTTTGGGCGCATCAAACTCAATCGATTGTTCATGTGATGTCCATCGACTCCATATTGGTCTTATTCCAACTGCATATATAATAATCCGACTCTCTGGATAAAATGATTCTTCGGGAAAAAACGTTACTTCCTGTGAACTTTTCCATTCCCATTTTCCTTTAACTTCAGGGGAGACATGAAACATTATTGTGTCGGTAGCAACGGGTAGATTAAACGATAAATGTATTGGTTCGTCGGCCCAATTCAGTGTCGAGTTTATTGGTGGATCAGCCGAGATTATCTCGGGTTTAAGTAGAATCGTTTCGGTTACAACAAAACTTACTGAGCTTACAATAAAAACGTTGAGTACAATTATGATGATCGATAGCCACTGTGCTTGTAGCCATCTGTATTGATATATTCGGTACTTTCGTATAAGTAACCATCGAATGAAAAGGATACTATTAACTAGGCCCCACGCAACAAGCGCTATTAATACGTACATTAACCGCGATTGAAACGTTTGAAGATAGGGTATCGGTATACCAAATAACTGTAAATATTGCATAGACAGGCTTTCTTTCCCTTTAAGTCTATCAAATTACTGCCAAATTCGATAAGCCTGTGCCAGCGTTATGTATACGACTGGCCCATTGTCTTTGTCGTTTAGAAATTGGTCAGTGTAGGTAAATAATGCATCAATTCGTGGTTTATCCGTCTTGAACCATTCTGGGTGGCTCAAATATGTCACCAATTTTTTATCGGTAGCAATTTTGCCCGAATAATTTGCATTGAAACGATCTTTCATCTGGGCCTCGGTAAACATCCACGAATCTGCTCCATTGTTCGGAAATTCCCATAATGACATTGTTGGTCGGCTGGTATTGTTCTGATCGTCTTCATTTAATCGATATGGTTGGGTTGTTTCGGATAAATTCCATGGACCATCAACCTTATTCGTACCAAACGAGTACGCTGTGCGCCCCGAAGAATCAGCTAAAAAACCACTGGCTTGTGCTGCTTTTAGCGTATCTTCATTGGCATACCATCCACCCGCCCGAAATATAGTTGGTGTTGGCAAGCCTTTTTCGGCAAAGATAGATTTTGACCAGTTCATTATAGTAACAAGTTCATCGTAAGAATACTGCATGGTTAGTATGTCATATCCATCATGCAAGGTTGATCCCCATTGAATTGGATTGCTTTTGGGAGTTACTCCGGCTGCTTTAACCATATCCGGGAACATATGCAGGTGCAGTTCAATTGCATCACCTTGCTTTTGGTTACGCTGTAATACCCATTGGGTCAAATACTCTTGGCGTTGTGTCGATATGGTTGTATTCGTGTATAAGCGCGGATTAAAGAAATGGGTCAATGGCATACTGTTATGTTTTGCTGTGAGTTCTTCGATATTTTGGAGATATTCATCCTTCACGTCATAACCTTCCCAATCAAGAGTCCAGGCTACATATACAGGGTATGAAACATTAAGTTGCGTTGGCAAACTTTCAATCACCTGTTCACCGGTTTTCAGTTGAGCCTGAATGGTGTATTCACTTGGCGATAACTGTGACAATGAAACTTGTACTTGATAGGTTCCGTCTTGTCCTTGGACTGGTATCATCTCGCCTGTTACATTTGTATTATTGATGTGATACGAGACGTTCAGGCTTCGTCCGCTAAGAACTTCTTGTTGATTATCGGTTAATGTTAAAGAATACGTAAGCGTCTGATCCGAGTTGTTTATTTCATCGCCTAATAAAAACCACTTTTTATTGCTGGTGGTTTTTAAAGTACCAAAGTTACTTAGATCGATCGTGCCAAACACGTGTCCGGCAGCGGTCGGGGTAGGGGAAATTGACTCATCAACTTTTGGCTCATTAGTACCGCTGTGAAAATAAAAATAGCTCGAAATTCCGGTAAATAATAAAATTGCACCGATTATTGCAGGCTTAAGTGCTGACTTGGGTTGATTTGTACCATAGCTATATCTTTTCATAGAAAAAGTATATCCTATAGTCATTTAGGCGTCAAGCGAAGCTGGATTGGGCTTTATGATTATCAGGTAACTGCAAACCGCCATTGTTAAAGCAAAAGTGAGCATTGTCGCCGAGCCGTTTATTGCATGTATTTCGCCGAACGAGAAAAAGGGCATTAGAATTATGAGATGATACAAAAAGTATTCAAACGGATGCTTTCCGACGAATACAATAAGCTTGGGGATCGCCGGTATGTATTGAGCAATGTGATACAAGCTTAAGGTTCCATATATGTACAGTAAGCCGTGTAGCAAGAAGTATACATTGGGCGGCCATCTGAGCATTTCATCATGACCACTTAATCGATATCCTAACCACAATGTTGCCGTAATAATGAAGCTGATTCCTCCCCAATAAAGACTGTTGAAGCTTTGCTTTTGGCTATTAAATCCCCACCATAGACCGAGGCCATAAACCATAAAATATGGCAAAATGGGAAAACTGTGTAGTCCATTAAATCCAACCAGATACGATTTTATTACATTAATATAACCTTCACCCCAGTTCCACGATTCAATAATCGGGCTCCAAATAAAAACCGACGCAATCAAAAGTGCCCAGAGGTAAGGGCGCGATAAAAACCACTGCCATAACCTGTAGAAGATAACCGTGACAATGATGTACAGCATAAATGCGACAATAAACTCAGTATATTCAGGTTGAAGTTCAAAACGGATTATTTGATTGATTCGTTGAATCGTTTCGGGGTGTATGTTGCCAGCTTTAAAAATATGCACCCACGCTGCAATGAGGTAATATCCAACAAGCATGAGGAGTAACCGTTTTATTTCTTTACGAAGATTAACTTTTTGTTGAGCAATTTTCATTCCATAGACTGCCGAAAATACAAAAAGGAAAATAGTAAAACAGACTGTGCCGCCCCACCAGCTAAAAAAATGAATGATCGGATTAGTTCCTTGATAGTGCAATACGATTACATGGGTGCAGATCATAAAAAATATGGCGCATCCGCGGAGAAAATCCAAGGCAGGTTGTCGAAATCGTTTAATCGGCTTCGATTGTTTCACTAATTCATTGTAGCGTATGTTTTTGTATCGTGCCGATTGTCTTAACTTGGCAATTTGCCCACATCCGAGTATTATCATGGTATGTTTCAGACAACGACTGATCATGCTAAAGTTCGCGAATGGGCTCAACAGAATAATGCTAAACCACAACTGATTGATTCGCCACATTCATACGGTGATAAGATTGGTATTCGTTTAGATTTTCCCGGTAGGCTTGATGATGCTGATTTAAGTATGAAAAAAACGGTTAAAGATATTACATGGGAAGAATTTTTCAAACTGTTTGATGAACTTGGGCTGGCAATGGAGTATGCCGATACCACTCATGCAGTCGAAGCAATTAATTTTTATCGATTTGTTAAACGAGAACAGCTCGAAGCCGAAGAAGCATCTTTGTAACACGTGCCGTATAATCCAGTACAGTTCATGGTAACCATTGATCCCATTTCACTAAACCGAGGTCCGAGTAGTCGTTGTCCTGAATGTGGTGCTCGAATATCCGGTGGTTTAGCCGGATGTGAAGCGATGTATCATGAAGTGGTAAAGCGTGAATTTGCCGAATCAACCTATTTTGTCGTCCATAATCTAACTGAGTCTGCATATACATTACAGCATCCGCATGAGCACATGTATACACCCCGTTTATTTGCCGCGGGGTTGTGTAAGTTTACCTGGCTAATGGAATATCGTGCTGATGCAATAATCGGGGAATCTCTTAAACAATGGCTTTCTTTTGAACGCCCCTACGAATTAATCACACCGCCATCGTTTCGCGGAGGATTAACGATAGTTGAAGTCTATAATGCACCAAATGCACCGAATCATGTTAAACGAGTAAAACGATGGGCAGCCGAAGTTTGGGATGCTTATGCAGCGTACCAGGGCCTTGGAATTACCTGGATTGAACAGTCTCGAAAATTAAATCTACCGGGTTAATGGCTCCATACCACCCTGAAGGGTTACTGGCATGTTGGGTGCGGTCGGATAAAGATCTTTCAGCTGCGTTGCATCAATCGTCTTAATACCGGTTACATAATCTTTCCAGTTTGAATTTTCTTCGCCATACAATCCAATGCTTAGAACATAGTTCCTTTGTTGATAGGTAAAGGTTATAACTATTGATACTTGATCTTTGACCTCTTGAATCGGCATTATTCCTGGCGTTGACGTGCCATCCGAGGACGTTGTGCCATCTGGTGTTGCGGGTTCCATTAAGGGGATCGCATCGGCTGGTAATGGTGTCGCTTTGTAGGTTATTGTTCGAACTTGGGCTTGGGTATTTGCTCCGTTTATCGGGAGCGTAATATTTTCGGCCGCACTGGTATTTTCGGCCGGGAAAAGAGATTCGTACAGTTTGGTCATATCCGCGCTACTGTCATATGATTGAATCGATGCAGTGATGGTGTCATTGCGCGAGAGTGATATTTCAAAGTCAGGTTGGACATCTTCTTTTTCATTTAATTTGTCGTATTCGCTCATCATCCCGAATAAATAATCTCCAATGGATCCGGCTGGATAAAATGCTCGATCAAAACTGTAACTTTGGCGATACTCCTCATCAATCGCCTTAAATGAGTAGGCGTAACTTATTTTCCATGTTGAATCAGTTGGTACCAGTAATGGAATGTTGTGCTGAGAGATGTATGCGGCGATTCGATCATATTCTGTTTTTTCCTCTAGATCACGGATATCAACTGATTGATTAAATACAAACTGTGATTTGACTGCTGATAATTCAATATCCTGAGTCGACATTTCGTAGGTTGTTTCACTCACGAGATTGGCTGGATTGGCTTCTTGGATAAATATCTGTTCTTTATACAATTCTTTTGTTTGCGGATTTATCCACTGGCGTAAAAATCCGCTCGATTGCTCCACGTTGTCACAATAGAGGGGATAGTCACTTTGATACACATAATATTCGACGCCATTAACGGTTTCGGTTGATACTAATTGCGGCGTTTGTATATCAATGATTCGATCAGGTGCAATATTGTCGTCGCTAATCACACTACTGTCTCCATCACTTGGTATACTACTACCCTCTGTTGATTCCATTGGCTGTATTTGTAGTTGTGACTCGGTCGTACCAACTTCAGGCATCGCTTTTTGTTCCATCGGCATGATGACCGGGATCTGTTGTGATTGCTGCTGACGTACCGCATACTGACCACCTTTATACGTAATCGTTTCGGTTGGTGTTGAGAGGGTATAGTCGATTATGGTGTTATCTGGTCCGGTGGTTATATATGTACTGTACATTCCATCAGTCGTGCTGTAATAAGATGTCGAGGAGGTGGTCCAGTACGGAATCTTCGTCGGATCATAGGCATAGTTATTTTTGCACGAAGATGCTTTAGGGCCTGCGGTTGTGGTTGTTTTTGAGGTCGAGTAATTATTTCCCTGATAGAAACCAGGATCAATAATCATTGATGTGTTAACAGTCGAGTTACTTTGAAATTCAGAGGATGCATCACCAGCGGCTACCGGTGCGGCCGCTAATCGTGATTTTTTACCGACGGCTTCTTGATAAATAGCCTGGACATCGGAACTGGATTTTATTGCATTAAAATGGGCATATTTGTACAACGTCGGAGTAGCAAGTAAGCCCGGTATAAGGATCAGTGCGATAACTGGCACTACGTAATAGGCCGAAGTCGACCAATTCATCATGGTTAGCTTTTCAAACGGAGCCATAATCGATACCCGGGCATGATGGCGTTTCATCCGATTCGATAAAGACTGAGAAAACTGTGCATTCGGTTTATTTTGGTCGATATTAAATGATTCTAAATTTAGTTCGTCGTTCATGTGTTCCTTTCTTTAATATATGTAGGTTCGGGGGTACACGCAATAAGTGCTTTTAGGTTATTCATACCTCGTTTGAGCGTTGTCTTAACATAGTTGAGATCTTTATCGATCTTTTGGGCGATTTCGGTAGGGGTGTTTTTTTCTATTATTCGTAATATTACGAGTTTCTTTTGTTTCTCGGGAAGTTTTTCGATAAAAAACATGGCCCGTTCTTCGAGTGTTTTTGGTGTGGTGATTATTTCTTCGGTCTCTTTGGCATACTCTTCAACCCCGATTTGGTCAAAGCTTTCTAGGTGAATGACCTGTTCATCAAGCGAAGCGTATTTATTTCGTAGGTAGCTGATAAATACATTTTTCGCGATTCCATAGACATACGATTTAGGTTGGTCAATAGATTTTTGTTTGGCGGCGGCGGCTACAAATTGTAAAAATGTTTCACTGGTTAAATCTTCGGCCGCAGTACGTGATAACGTCTTATAGAAAAAGAATCGATATATTGGATCAAGATGCTCTTGATAGATTGCTTCAATGTCAGAGTAGCTAAGCGTCATAGTGTCTCTATATTAATAGTCGGACGCGGGGTACATATTATGCCTTGGAAGATGATACTGATTTGCGTTGGAGGAATCCCCATACGATCAAACCCGCAACAAATCCACTACCAGCCATCGCCGAATATAAAATTACCGGAATACTGTTGAATTTAACTGCTATACCGATTAGTGCCCATAAAATGACCGAAGCATAGGCAATGTCTTTATGACGCCAGATCATAACAAACGTTAGTAGGCTAACTACGCCAATGAGTATCGCTGACCAGACTGGTCCGCTAATACCAAATCCATCCCATTCCAAAACGTATAGGGCGGTAGTTATATTCGCGACCGTTGCAACCGATCCCCAACCAAGATAAACACTGGTCATGAGTTTGGTGATTCCGCCTACGGTATCGGCATGTTTGGTGGTAATAAGATGCATGGCTATTAAGCTTCCGAGGAGTATTAGGATAAACGGTACGGTTTGAACGGTGTAGTTATAGTGCCATAAAAATAACCAGACGATGTTGGCTATCTGACCTAACATAAACCATAGTCCTATTTGATCGAGTGGCTTATTGTCCTCTTGATCACCTCGGGCTTGGAAGACTGAGTATAGGACCATCAAAATATAAATGAGTCCCCAGATCGAGAATACGTATCCTGCGGGAACAAAGTAAATATGAAATGAGTCTGAGATGTCTCCGGTGTATTGGCCATTAAGCGGCAATAGATTAGCGAGGATATTAAATACTATTGTGGTGATGGTGGTAATTATGACACCGACTCGTATTAATCCGCTCATTACTTTTATCTTATCAACTTACTTGAGAAAATCAAATAAGTGTTTATTTTCAGTTACCCAGTAATACAGTTGTTCAACACCTTGGCGTGGAGTGATCTTGGGTTTCCAGTTTAGTTCGGTTTCGGCTTTGGTGATGTCTGATACGTATACCGGCTGATCTCCTGGTCTCCAGTCGCTAAAGGTGTAGGTGAGTTTATGCCCAATGAGGTTTTCGATGTAGTCAATGAGTTCTAATAAAGACATGGTGTGCTCTGGACCACCGCCGACGTTATAAATAGTACCGGATACAGTATCGATATTTTTTGTGGCGATATCCCAGGCATTGAATAAGTCTTCGACATGCAGCACGTCACGTACTTGTTTGCCGTTTCCATAGATTGTGATGGATTTGCCGAGTACGCTGGCGATGGTGAACCATGCAACCCATCCCTGGTCTTCGATTCCAAATTGGCGTTCTCCATATATGCAGGATTGTCGCATGACAACTGATTTGATGTTGTAGATTCGGCTGTAGTCGCGTATGTATTGATCGGCTGCACCTTTGGAGCATCCGTAGGGCGAGTGGAAGTCGAGTAGTCTGTTTTCGGGTATTCCAAGGGGTAGGTCTTTGTACTGGTAGCGGTTTTCAGTTTCTTCGACGATGATGTCTTCCATGCCGCCATAGACTTTGTTGGTTGATGAGTAGATGATCATTGGTCGTTTTTCTGATTCTCGAATGGCTTCGAGGATGTTGAAGGTTCCCAAGATGTTGATTTCAAAGTCTTCACGAGGTTTGACTACTGATGTGGTGACGGCGACTTGTCCGGCAAGGTGGTATACGACGTCGACTTTTTCGACGAGTTGTTGGAGAGTTTCAAGGTCGTTGCGAAGGTCGGCATGGACAAATTCTACGAGTGGGTATTTTTCTTGTAAGTAGGTTAGGTTTGACGGGGTTCCTCGTCGGGATAGGTTGTCGGTGAGGATGACTTTTTCACCGCGTTTTAAGAGTTGTTCAGCAAAGTTGGTGCCAATGAATCCACAGCCTCCGGTTATGAGGTACGTCATGCGTATACGATAGTCTGTTTGTGTTTTTTTGGCAAGATTGTATTTATGGTTTGGTGGGGTTTGGGGCGATAGAGGGGTGTTTTCAGTTGGCTTGAGATGGTACAATAGGGGACGCAGATTACCCTTACGTTGCCGGGTCGTCTAATGGTAGGACATGCGGTTTTGGTCCGTAGTATTGGGGTTCGAGTCCCTGCCCGGCAGCCATCAAGTACATATCATTCAAAAGAATACTCTCAATGATAACCTATTCAAGCTTAGTACCACGTTGCAATTTATCGGACTTCTTTTAATTCGTTTTTTTTACATTTCGGAATACATCGATAATTAACACTTTGTACATCATTCCGCTAAACGAAATCCAAGTCTTAAAATATCCAGCTGTTGTATTCGTGAATGACGAAACCTGTTTAACTCTAATTATCGTTGCGTGATAATCTCGCTTGGGATAGTATCTCAAATACCTGCAGTTTTACTGCTGCAAGAATAAAACAGCTGGCAAGTCGAGTTATAAAACTCGAAAACATGAAGGAAGTTGGGCCGGAACAACCTGATGCTGAATTCGAGAACTTTATACACTCCGTCAACGGCTGTTTGCTTAAAAAGGGTCTTCGTATTAATCTTTCAGAGCTTAGATAAAGGTTTTCTTATTCTCTTACCGAATATCAACAAATTTGTTAAGATAGATATTATTAATGTTTTCTAACCGTTTTCAATTAGAAATATTCACCAAAAGTGTTATAATTCGCAATAGCCTTTTATGAAAGCAAAATTTGAGCTAAAACTACAAAAAAGAGTATTGCAGATAAATTACCGTCCTACACTGGAAATTTTTGGTGAAAGGGCAGGAATCGGATCTGTATTAGAAAACCGTTATGGTGAGTGGCAAACAAATACGCATGGGGATATAGTTCTTTATACGCCCTCAGATAAAACAATTTTTAACATTACTGCTGGCATGATTAGTTCAATTTCAGAAGGAGATTATCAAATCGAATCAGCCCAGAAGGATTGTAACGATATTTGGGAACATATAGTAACTATATCACCGCCAAAGGAAATACGACGACTAGGGACACGAATTGTATCCGTTTATGCAAGCAATTTTAAATTTGAAGAATTAGTCTCTATTCTCCAAGATTCTTTGTATTCACAAAACGAAAAACTTGTATCAATTACAGCAGGAGTAACTGATTTAGCGTTTGTTCTAGATCAACGAGAAGGCGAGTATAAAAAACATTTGCAAATAGGTCCCTTAAGACACACAGAATTAGAGCGGTACTTTAAGCCTAACTTTGATGTTGAGGATGGGGCAGTAAAAGACGCTAATTTATTTATTGATTTAGATATTGGTCTAACAAAAGATATAGAACCAAATAACACGATAGAAAAACTTCAGGAAAGCGCTAAAATTGCTGAATCAACATTAAATTCATATTTCGAATACTTAAATACCGGTAAATAAATGTTAACTGTAGATAACTACACTAAAGATATTGCACAAAACATTGCAGTGATCCAGGAACTGACAGGAAGTATTGAGGACGACTTTACAACTGGATTAAAGATTGGGGAGGGTTATACCAAAAAATATGGGGATAGGTCTAGTAGTTTAAAAACAATTGATCAAGTGAGTCTAAAAGTTAGTTCCGAAGAAGGAAATGTTTATTCGACGGATCAACAGCATGTTAAAACGCCAATCTATGATCAATACATACCCGAAGCCTCTTACACTAATACTTTTATTCAATATACAGCAGATATAATGCTGCGAAGCATAGTGGATGAATTACTCCAATGGGAAGACAAACCCGTAGAGGATGCCCTTACAAATATAGCAAATATTAGAGATTTAATTGAAAAAGATGCCGCTGTTTTTAAATCAAATAGGGACTATTTCAAATTTATATCGGCGTTGAGATTGATTTTTAAAAATTACAACTGGGCAGAACTGACACAAGAGAAGCTCGTAAAGCTTAGATGGTCGCTGGAGTCATTGGATGGAAAGTATATAAATTCTGATCGGTTGGACAATTTTTACAATACGATTTACTCAATTGGTATCTCCCCCCTGAAGACATAAACTTTCAGATTGCGCATGAATAAATTCAAAAGAAAGAAAAATACCAAAATAGAGGTTAAACACAAGTCTCAATTTTTACTTGAAAATACTATACAGATTCGTAAATTATGGGATAAGAACGTCCAGGATGAAATTGCACGATTGAAAGATCAGGGTGAGCTTTATTCTTCTCACTACGTTTTATACGAATATAAGACAGGGTTTATTGGTTCATTAATTAAGTTTCATTCTCTTTTACGGATAGAACGCGATGTTTCTAGAGCCTTTGGCCTCTTATCTAATAAACATGGAAGGATACAAAATTACACTAACATTCTGACATCCTTATGGACAAAGGTTCACGGCTCAATTTCCACAGATTATGAAAATGCACTAGCAGATGTTGAAGTCATTATCGAGTGGGCACTTGTAGCATTTATGGGGGATGTGAAGAAATTAGTGGGTAACTTTAGCCAAAATGAAGTTGTTAAATACAACCTGAAAGGCATAACAGATTTTAAAGAGTACGAAAATATATGTAAAGACAACACATTTGTAAACCTGAAAGATTTCTTTCAACAACACAAACCTCATTTTAATGCAATTATTGAGTTTTTAAATAAAAACCCTAAAACCCTTAAACAAAACCAACAGCTACCTAGAATTAAAGAAAGTATTGAAGAAATATTTAATAACCTTGATAAAGCGGACCGACATAATCCTAGTCGTGGTATTGCAGATGCAGTTATTGCGATTGATGCACCAATAGGTCAAACCATAGTCACCACTGATACGGCCTACCCTGTATTATGTGCTGCTTTAAATAAGCCGCATGAGCTATGGCGTTTTAAGAATTAGAGTGGGATTATGAAGCAATAGTTTTTCTCGAAAATAATTACGAACTTCGTCAACAGTGCGCAGCCAGACCAGCATGCGAACCGATCAAATACACTAATGAGACCACTGGTTTTACCCTTTCACGGTTTGATGTCAAATTTTACAAAATAAATTAAGTCTTTGATATCACCAATTTAGGTTCTAAGATTAGAGATACTAATAATTTATTCAAAAGGTATGTGTACGGATTAGGAACCAGTGAATATATAACGGTCGAGGCCGACTAGACTACTTCTTTCTATTTCTCAATTCAGCTCTTAGCCTTTCATGCTCTTTATAAAGCGCACTCTCGTGATACTCTTCATTGAACGTTAGTTTCCCAAAATTTGGATGCATATTGTTTCTTTGAAGAAAGTAAGTATCTTCGATACCTTCATTCGTTTCCTTACTCGTAACGGCCCGTATTTCCCAGCCATTTTCCCCAGCGAAATTCAATACTTCAATATCGTGAGTTGGCCTCCAAAACCATATAGACTCTTCAACAGTAAAATTTTCTCCTGAATCAAATTTTTTATTTGACTTGGACAGAACTTTATCAGAAGGACTTACAATTGTTATTTTATAAAATTCAAATTTTGGATACTCCATATTCATATATAGGATTATGTGAGAATTATATCGTTGTGAGATATACTTCGCAAAGTACATTGATCAATACTCAAGTATTCTTGCAAATGTACGTCTGATAAAAAGTTCACTAACTAATTCTCGTTTTGATCTTGGGGAATATCCAAAGATTCCGAAAGGTCTAAACCCTATTGCTCAGCCAACATTTCTCAGTTTCCTTTTATTTTTCCTATTCAAGAAGAATCGTTTTTTAATAGATTATGGGTTGGGTTTGTTATTTTGCGGATTATTTTGTACTATTTTATCTATTAACGAGATTACGCTTCACAATCAATGGGTCATTAAAGCACCACTAGACGATGTGTTTAGTATTATGACCGATTTTGAAAAATTTCCGGTGCATTTCCCAAAGGTCGCACAAGCTATTCAAATCAATAAACGAGAGGGTGATTATGTCGAAATGGAAGCAACCGTGAGCTCTTTTGGTAAAGACTTCAAGGTGAAGATGAACACCCAAATACTTCCGGGTAAGGGGTTTATTTCTGATAATGATAGTTATCAGTTCGGGACCTCGGGCCATGAAGAATTGCTATTAACTAAACACGATGATGGTACGTTGGTTGACTATACCTACCAGGTCACTATCCATAAAAAGTTGTTAAAAATTATTGCAGTGCCATTAATTCGGTGGTATTCAATGAAATTTTGGGAAAAAGCCGTAATCGATCAACTCAAAAAGATATTGGAAAAATAATAGTTCAAAATTCCTCTTTATACGAATGGTAGTTTGTGCCAGGTTTCCTTATCCTATGAATTATTATTAATTGACATGAATAAATAACTGCGTATATTTAATTGTATGCAGTGTCTGGTTGATGATTCCCAGGTGCTTGTTCAACTCTGGAAAGATGATCTTTCTAACATCCTCTCTTGGACTATTGTAAATACGCCGACAGAAACAGCACAATGCCGGCACTCTCAGTTCAACGTTTACCTGTAGTGGTGAATTTTTGGGGGCAGTGTGTACCGGATTTCCATTTAGAATACATTGTTGATTTACTCTTCTTGCAGATCCAGAACCGCATAAATAATGCTGTAGCACGGGAATGTAATAAACATAGGATCGAGTACGTAAAAAGGATTGTGGGT
Source organism: candidate division WWE3 bacterium (assembly GCA_013335095.1). Taxonomy (GTDB): domain Bacteria; phylum Patescibacteriota; class 4484-211; order 4484-211; genus JAAXWF01. The sequence goes on along the minus strand of JAAXWF010000004.1, from coordinate 21,895 downwards.
CTGCTGCCCCCAATAATATGTTTGGTGTGCTTTAGCATATAAATCTGATAAATCTTGTGAGGTATCTGAGTATATGGCATATTCGAACCAGGCGCGTAAGTGATAGTAAAGGCTTTTTTCTTGTGCGAGCTGCCGCTCCTTTGGCGGTAAAGAGTTTACAAATCTACTTTCCATCGCGAATGCCTGTTGTTCATGCCAGTAATCTTTTTGCTTTTCTATATCATCTTGTTTGTCCATGAGTTTTAAAAATGTGACCGCATGACCTAGTTCATGGGCGTAAAGTACCGCGTGCTCTAATTGGTGGGATGACTTCATCGTGATTATGGCTTTTTTGCTTCGTAAATCGTACTCTGCAATCGGAATGAAACTATCATGTTCTTTATGGATAATCCGAGAGGTGTAGCGGCTATATTCGTTATCATTTTGAATGAGCTGCTCATAAATAGCTTCTCGAGATGGAATCGTTATGTCTTCATATAATCTACTTATATCGGGGATATTATATTCAGTCCAAAACCCAATCGGTAGTTGATCTGGAATATATGGAGTTAATAGTTTTTGAACATGCTCAGCACGTTTTTGACCGAAATCTAACGTCCACTTTTTGAACAAAGAGGGAGGAACGCCGTATTCTTCGAGTTTATAAAGAAAATAATTATCGAATCCATTTTCCCTCGCGTATTGATTACGAGCATGTACTAAATTGGAAAATGCTACGTGCATCCGAGCAATGTTCTGTTTATATAATATTAAGTTTTTTTGTTTTGTCTGAAGAGACGTATACGTAGATTGCAATTCTTCGATTAAATCATCAGGGAATGCTTCGGTTGTAAGTGAAAGAAATATATTTTTACGACGTGTAAGAGTCTTTTGAGTCATAATTAAAAGCTGGAGATACCTGCAATAGGTATCTCCAGCGGTTTCGCGTTCAGGGCTACTTCCGACCGCCCTTCTTACCACTGCCCTTACCAGAACCGGGTCTCGACTTCTTCCCCAAGGCAAACACCTCCTTCGTGGAGCATCCATTCTTGCAGAAAGTCAAAGTATTATATCTCCTCGATTGCACCGTATGTCAAGCTTGGTGTTATGCACGAGTGTGAGCTCCCGCATTGCGAAATATCTAAGGAAATACTACGTGTGGATGTTCGTCTTTGCAAAATGAAACAAACTCTTTATCCAGATGAAGTATTTAAAATATGATAGATGCGTATTACGTAACACGAGTATATTCTGCTGTATTGCAATCTATACGTAAATCAATGAACCCAACCACTGAATCTTCTTTGACTCTTTTTAACAATAAGGTATATTTATTCGTATATGCAGTGTCTGGTTGATGATTCCCAGGTGCTTGTTCAACTCCAGAAAGATGATCTTTCTAACATCCTCTCTTGGACTATTTTTAATACGCCGACAGAAACAATACTAAAGTCTACACATAGCAATATTCGTTTTGAGCATTTTGAATATCCATCGACCAACGTTGTAACCGATGATAAAACATACATCACCTGCGGCTATTGTTATGGGAACAAATTCAATTCACTACAGGTAGAGATTCAAGAAGACACATGTGTTATAAACCCTGATCCTACCGGAGCAATGATGCTCTACTATTACGATACACCCACAACATTGTATGCATCGAATAACTTCCTGGCTCTCATAAACTGCATTCCTATCCAAGAACTCCCCGAACCAAACATACCCATGATAATTGAACACCTCATGTGGACGAGCCACATCTCAGATGAAACCATCCTAGAAAACATATACACACTAAACGAAAACGCTACATTAGAAGTTCGCAATGGTACTGTGCGTAAAAAATACATTCCTCAACAAATCGATCAACCTAAACAGACAACGAATCATAACGATTTTCTGGCAACATTTACTCAACTTTTAGATGAATCGTTACAACGATTTTTACCACACATCTCCAATCCATTAACTATCGGTGCGGGACTAAGTGGGGGAATGGACAGCTCAACCGTGGCGCATCGGTTATTACTAAAACAGAATAAAAAAGTCGACTTATTCTCATTAATTCAGCCACCACCACAATATGACTCTCAAATAAACCGGTTACAAGATTTTGTTGAGCAATTTGGGGGAACATTTAATTTAACCCATATTGCACATCATCCGTTTATGACCCAACGTCCCTCGCCATATACCGAATCTCTGCTAAACCCTTATTTAGAAATCTATCAGGAACCAACAAATGGGCTTGCAAAAAAATGTCGGGATCGTGGAGTAAGTGTGTTATTTACTGGCTTTGGAGGCGATGAATTATTTCGAATCGATGACTATGAGCGTGTCGGATTTCAGGGCGATTCGGTAAAGTCAGAACGAACAAACGATCGTAAGCCAATATTTTACTCAGATGAACTCATTGAAAAATATATCAATTCGCCTCTACTCGAAAAGGGGTATCCGTTACCGCTGATTCCTCATTCTTTGCGGTCTGCTCAGCGAGTCTATAATCCTATTTTCCATTCACAAAAGATTTGGCCAATTGCGCCGTTTGGATATGCTCCGTTAGTTGAATTTACTCGAAGTTTGCCTGAATCACTGCGAGATAAAAAAAGACTACTTCATGAATATCAAAAACATCATAATTTTCCTGATTCGTATATTCACTTACAAACGCAAGAATTTTTTACACAAATATTTGAACAAGGTATGCAATGGTACGCCCAACACTATCTTCAAGATTTAATAGAACGTTCAGTATTGGCACAGTACGGTTTAATTTTGCCCGAAGTTATTAAGTCTGATTGCAAAGAGAATGGACTAAAATACCGTAACCAAACTCGTTTATGTAAATATCTGTATTCAATTATTGAAATGGAACTGTTCTTTAAACCGTATGAGCAAAAAAAGAAGGGAGGTGATTTAGAAAATGACAGATATAAAAGTATCCGAGCAAGCGAGTCGTACCAACGACGTTACCTCTGAACAAACCGGATCTGGGATGGTCACACTCGTGCGGTTAATTAGCCGAAACGATGCAAAACCAAAGGGAACAAGCGATCAAGGCTATTGCTCAGATTAATCTGGGTATTAAAGAACCGGCTCCGACTGGACTCTATGTACAATTCGTTCAGTGGGAGTCGGCTTTACACCGAGATCGATTTAGCTGCTGGCTCGGAAACTTAAATCATCTTACGTATATATATTATCCTTATTGGGGCGTTTTCACTATAGATCTTGCATTACAAACAGTTATATTTATCCCTAGCATTGAACACGCTTTAATACCTGAAGAAATACACTATCTTTTTGCTACCCGAATATGTTCATACCTTTATCATTCGCATGCAATCTCAAACTTTCATGGCTCTGCTTTTATCGAAACCGATTCAAATGAGGCTACTGTCGTTTTTGGTCTACCTGGCTCAGGTAAAACTGAGTACATCATATCTTTGCTAAAATCTGATCCTGATTTGGCCTTACTCGCTGATGATTTAGTTCTAATTGATTTGCACAAGGGTTCATTATCCGTATGTGATCTGAATCCTCACTGTATGCTCAAACGCGTTAAGGATCGATTCGCAATGTACCCTAACTTTGAACGTGAAGCGATTGTTATTCCTTATAGAATCGGCTCTATGGGGTGGGTGAAAATAGGGAAAATAATACTACTTAATGATGTATCTGGTGTCGATTTGCCACATTATTTACGGGAGCGGATATATAATTATCAACTGTTACTAAAAACTTCATATGAAAAATATGTTAATAAATCCATAGACATTGTTGATAATATGGTGAAGTTAGTCCGTATTTGATTTGTTTTAATACCAATATTACTTTTACTTCTGATTATTTATTTGGCACTGGAAAGTATGTTCAGGAATTGTTGATACATCTCTTCGTCTTTTGCGAAAATGTATACAAAGATTCCTTTGTAGCGAGATGATTCCGGGAGCGTCAATAGATCATCAGTATGATTGATGCCAAATCCGATCTTGGCGCCCTTTCCGGGTTCCTCACAAGTGAAAATGTTCCTATTCCGGCCTAAAAATGTAATGTTTCGATAGGCCGTTGCACCGTATCCACAACTTGCGCCAGAGCTGTTTTGAGCGGGTTCAATGATTAGATCATAGCTAGAACCATCTTGGTCGGTTTCTTCAGTGAAAATTTTTAATTGAGGTATTTCGACTTCATCTTGGGTGCAGGTTCTTATTTGACGATCAATTCCTTCAAGTTGGTCGCAACCTATGCTTCCCATGCTTCTTTCAATCTTGAAGCCATTAGGTATCTGGAATGTAATTCCAAAGTCATCGGACACGTAATTTTGTTCCTGCTGTGGCGTTGGGGATGGGGATGGCTCATCAGTTGCTGAAATACTGATTTCGGTAGGTGTCGGGGTGGAAACCGAAACTACATCGTCCCTGTCTGTTATTTGTGAATTCCAATAAAGATACGCGGCTACACCCGTTATAGTGATAATGCACAATAAGATAATAGTTTCGATTATCCCAAAGCCTTTGTTGTTATTCATATTTGTATGTTATAACCTCGTCCGCGGATTATCTAGCCATAGTTTGTGAAATCTGTCTATTCTACTCTGGTATTCCACTCGAAACTGTAATAAATGCTAAGGGGATTATTTGATGGTAATGATATTGTGGTGGGTCACAAAGAACTAAGGATTGGAGATCCTCAGTTCGCTGTTAACTAACAATGCCGAGTGGTTGATCCCACTCGGCTACTCGATAAATTTATATTACTTAACTTGTATTAGAGCACGTCTAAACATGTCATCTGTATAAATCTTGCTGAATTAAGTATTTTTTAAAAATAGTAAATGTAATTGTTTTTATCAATTGTATTCAGCATTACAATCGGTCATATTAGTTATGCAATAGCTGAGAAGTACCATTCAAAATTAGTAAAATCACAAAAGGTTACGACTGCTGACAGTATCGAAGTTGTTAAAAAATTCCAAATTTTCGGACTAAGTACTTGGTTTGCCTTTCTTTTTTAATTTACTGTTTTATTTTGTATTGTTCATCATCAATTTAAATCAGCAGTAAACTAGAACATTGTTCATTGAATTTTCTTGGCATTGAGAAGAATCTTCTTTATCTATCTCATCAGTACGTTACAATAACACTAAGATGCCCCAAAACATTTTTGAAATTGTGGTTCCATCTTTAATCGGATTTGTCGCGATTATCTTATATTCTTTTATTGCCGCACAAAAACAAATGCGCGGTCGAAAAAACGGTTATGTTGCTACTTCGTACCAAGATAAAATGCCCCATGAATATTCGCCAGCTCAGAAAAAATACACGCTCATCATTGCGGTCTTTATACTTGGAACAACGTTCCTTGCTGGGTACTTTCTTTTCAACCGCCAACAAATGTTAGCCCAGCTATCATTATTAACCGGAACAATCGTGTGGGGTGCAATGATAAAATTCGGAAACAACATCAAATAGCTCTACCTAAAAGCCACAATCCTCCTTATCAATCTATTACATAACATTAATTAAACGTACGCACACCTACAGTACTATACCTAAATGAATAACACTCATAACGCCATTAGCGGCAAAAAACTAATTGGCATGAAAATTGTAACTCTTGAAAACGGTAAACAAATAGAAACTGTTGAAGAACTCATTTATGACCCCAACTTATACAAACTTACTGCACTCGTATTAAAACAAGGCGGATGGTTTTCGGACGCAATGTTAGTTATGTTTGAAGACATACAATCAATCGGCGATGATGCGGTAATGATTCAACACGAAAATGTCCTCAAAAAAGGTACTGACTTTAATACTGATTTACACCAAGTCATGAAAAATGACAACAAATTAACTTCGAACAAAGTTATTACTGAACGCGGTACTCATCTTGGCGCGGTCAGTGATGTCTTTATTGATATATCAACTGGTTATGTAGTTGAGTTGGAAGTAACCCAAGGAGTAATGGGAGATATTCAATCAGGAAAAAAACGAGTTCAGGTCGAAGATATTGTTAAAGTCGGTGAGGATGCGATTCTTGTTAAAGAACATGTGGAACAATCATTTGAAGAACAGGCGAGACATCAGGGTATATATGGGACTGTCAGCACGGCACTTGAGAAAACCAAACAAATAACCACTCAAGGAAGCCAAGCTGCCGAAGCCGGCCAACAAAAAGCAACTGATGCAGTAAATACAATTGGCAATGAGATTGGGGAAGTTCGAGATCAAGCAATGCAAGAGTCAAAAGAAATAAAAGAAAAAATCGATGAAACTCGTAGAAAGGACGTAATCGGTAAATACTTAACAATAAATATACTCTCACCCGATGATCAAGTTCTTGGGTCTAGGGGAGATATGATCACCAACGCACTTCTTGATGATGCCGAAAAAAGCGGGATGCTACAGCAAGTGTTGAGTAACGTATCAGATCAACCGGTAAAACATGCGCCTAATAATCAAACGAATACGGTTTAATAAATCGTTGATTGGTAGCGAATGTACGTAAAGGAGGTGAAAATTATGGCAAAAACAGTATTAGGTATCTTTCAAAATGAGCATGATGCGACGAATACGATTACGATGCTAAAAGATCATGGGTATCGAACCGAGGACATCTCTGTCGTAATGAGAGATACAAATGTCGGTGATAATCTGCCTGGTGATACAGGAGCAGATGTTATAACTGCTACTGCCTCTGGTGCCGGAACTGGAGCCGTTGCTGGAGGATTAGCAGGACTTGTAGCAAGCTATATGATTCCTGGATTGGGTGCCTTTTTTATCGGTGGTCCAATAGCCGCTGCGCTTGGTTTGACCGGGGCAGCTGCTGCCACTGCCTCTGGTGCTGCTACCGGAGGCGTTGTCGGGGGATTAATGGGAGCTCTTAGCGGATGGGGACTATCCGAAGCCGAGACCAAAAGTTTTCAAAAAGAGATTGAGAAAGGATCAATTTTGGTCGCGGTACCTATCGATCAGAACGATGATCAAAATGTTCAGCGAGTCATGTCCCAATGTAATGCAAAAGAAGTTCGCGCTTTTGGCTAAGCGATGGTAAACAATGTAACTATGTTACAAAAAAGATTACGCATACCAGCTTGATAAACGACATATATTGGAACTTTATGGTAATAAATAACTAGATTTGTTACACTAAATGTAGTGGTTAAAAAAATATTAATATACTCTCTAGTAGGCCTTTCTATCGGGATTATTACATCCTTTATTTCGGCTAGAATGGAAACCGGAGGCTTCATGGGAGGCGTTTATTACATAGGATTTCCATTTGCACATCAAGCTGGGTATGACATTGACGTCGTCGATTATATAGTTGCAATCCTGTCGAATTCAATATTGTACGCAATTATTTTAGGTATTATCGACATGCTAAAGCATAAATTGGCTAAGAAATAAATTGATACATAGTTGCCAATGGAACTTGATAAATTCGACCTGGAGAAAATTTTGATCAAAACATTACTTGGAATATTAAGCGCCGAATTAGTCTAACTTCGTGGCGGTAAAAAAATGGTAATCTTGCATCATGACCAGAATAATCGCAGAGAATTTATGTTATTACCTTTTGATTAGCTGGTTAATTTTTGTGCATCCTTAAGAAGATCCGTGAGCTTATCTATATTTACATCAGCTAATTTTTTAATGCTAATGTTATTTTTTGCGATATTCACTTTACCTAAGTCATTGGCATATTTTTCAATAATATTTTGTTTACCATCAACCGCATTTACTATTAGGATAATATAGTCGTTTTGAGCAGCTATACCAACAATGAAAGATTCAACCAGTGTTCGATCTGGTCGTATGTATGTCTGCTTTCCATAGCCAATAATCTGTTGTTTGTTAATTTCCCCAAATACTCCCTCCCATATAATTCGAGGACGATTATGGAAAATTGTGCTAATCCGTTGGTCAAGTATCGTTATATCTGACTGAATGCCTTTTGGTGTGGATAAAATATAATCACTGGGATCATGAGTAGTTTTTCGCATTAGCTTAATCCTACCATGGACTTTATCGAATTTATGAAACTGCACCGTACATTGGTACAATATTTCTTTATGGACCTAACTAAAGTCGAATATTTTGAAGAAAAAATAAATGGTATTAATATCACCGAAAAAGTCATCTCTGATACTTATTTTGAAGAATGTGATTTTTCTCAGTGCACTTTTATTAATTGTCAGCTAAACATGTGTCGGTTTTTAAACTGCACTTTTACAAGCTGTATGTTCAGTGCTATTAATCCACTGGGTAGCCGATTTATTGATACTACATTTACTAAATCAAAAGTATTAAGTTTCGATTGGTCACAAACACAAGAGGTTCGAGGATTGGTATTTATAAATAGTCAACTGGATTACTCAAATTTTAGAATGATCGAAATACCAAAACTTATTATGACTGGCTGTATTGCTAAAGGTGCTTCATTTGAAGATGTCAATTTAACCGAAGCCGATTTTTCGGATACTGATTTGGAAGAAGCCGTATTTTTTAAAGCTAATTTAACTAAAGCAAACTTTAAAGGTGCACGTAATTACGTCATTGATCCAAATACAAATAAACTCAAAAAAACTCGTTTTTCTTACCCAGATGTAATGTCGTTATTAACCTGTTTGGATATTATTGTTGAATAGTTTAATAGAAAAAGTGTACTGCCTTTGTTTTGGCAAAGACAGTACCGTATTTAGTAACACGTTGCCCGCTACGTATTAGGGCTTTGCTTCGGCTTTATCGGCCTCCGATATCTCGGCCGATTGAACCTTGCCCTCATGGTAGCGTATTTTAAGCATCAGCCTCTCGGCAGAAAACGACACCGACAGACTTCCCAACGTTGATCCGAGTGAATGGAAGAGATGATCAACCTGACTACGCGATCGATACCGACGAATCGAGCGTTTAATTTGATCAGCGGTCGCCTGGTGAAATATCAGGCTCAGCTGATTCATGTGATGCAATAGTCTTGGGATATCCGCAAAACTATCCGCATCGTTAATAACGACAAACGGTTCAAATTGACACGTTTGTGTTATTCGTTCGATCAGTTCGGGTGCTCCCAGTAGTCGGCTTCTTTCCTGAATCCATGATCGTACTAATACGATCGCCGGGGGCTGCGTAATTCCAAACGCATGCGTAGCCGCAATTATGTTGGGCTGATTCTTAAGCCATGGACCAAGTATCACCGAAGGCATCCGTCCTGCATTTGCCCGCATCGTAAGATACACATCATCGGGTCGTTTGATCCTTTTCCCAACGGTGGGAATGTAGATGCCGATGCCTTGTCGTGCCGGAGGATGAATAGGCCTTGCGTGATTATGGTCATCTCGAACGATGACATTGATAATAATCCCATCACCGATGTTAATTAGGTGTGACCCGATGACACCGTTTCGTTGCCGTACCTGTTGTCGCTGTTTCGTCGTACCGTGATTCCGGAGAATCGAACGAAACTGCTGTGCCGTGACGGTAATGCTGTGGGTGTTTCCAGTACTGTCCGGCCGATCCACAAAATGTTGTAGTAGCGGATGTACTTGTCGATCCATGGAATCGACTCCTTTCGTCTTCCCGGGCCACGTAAAACATCGCGATTATAGCATCTAGAACAAAAGAATTAATAATGAATTATTCTTCAGATGAGAATTGGCTGTTATACATACACTTGATATTCGTCCCCTACGAATCACAATGGAGTGCTTTTGTAAATTCGATTGGCTATTATTGTTCTGCTTAATTTAAGTATTAACCGAATTTAGAAGTCTAACTTCTAATGAAAATGTGTGTACACCCTTTCATTTAAAGGTGTACACACTCTTGTTGAACCCTCTAGTCAGCAGATTCGGATTTCTTGGAATTATCTGAGTCAGACTTTTCCGTTAATTCAGCTGATTCGACTTTGCCATCGGCATATTGGATTTTAAGACCCAACTTGCCGAATCCGAAAGTAACGGACATTTTTCCCAACCTACTGCCGATGTTCAAGAAAAGCTTGCTGATCTGGTGACGAGATCGAAAGCGATTCACAGCTCGGCGGAATTGATCTGGGTCTGCTTGACTGAATATCAAGCTTAGTTGCTCGATTTGCCCTATGAGACGTTGCACATCATCGAAATACACTGGGTCATCGATGAGCACATAAGATTCCGTAAGGCTCGTATGCTTTATGCGATGTAAGAGCTTCTTGACGCTCGGTTGTTTGTCACCGGATATCAACCATGCCCTAACCATTACAAAGGCAGGGAACTTGGTAATACCAAATGCCTCTGCGGCCTCAAAGAAGTACTCATCGGTACGTAACCACGGTCCGACCATAATTGTCGGTAATGGTTCGGCGAACGCCCGAAGACCCTGGTAGATCTCGTCGGCCTTTTTTGACCTTGTAGCCGCACTTGGAAAATATATCCCGTATGCTGCTATTGGGTTCCCGCTATCATTCGGGTCGGATGAACGACTGGTTGTATTTCGTACGACCACGTTAACTATTGTTCCTCCAATATTAACGTGAAAAGTGCCGTACCGAAATTCACCACGAGCTACCCTTCTTTGATCCGGAGTTCCATGTATACGTAGGATACTTCGGAGTTGGGCCGTCGTAACGGTAATGGTTGACGGGGATCTACCTCTTCTACCATTACCATTTCGAAATCGTTCCAGCAGCGGATGTACTTGTCGATCCATGGAATCGACTCCTTTCGTATTCCAAGGCCACGTTAAACATCGCGATTATAGCATCTAGAACAAAAGAATTAATAATGAATTATTCTTCAGATGAGAATTGGCTGTTATACAAAGAGGCGTAAAAGCCGTTTTGTTCCAATAATGATTGATGGGTTCCTTGTTCAATTACGTTTCCATCTTTCATTACTAAGATTAAATCGGCATTGCGAATGGTAGATAGACGGTGCGCAATAACAAAGCTCGTTTTATTTTGCATTAAATTATCCATCGCTTTTTGAATTAATACTTCAGTACGTGTATCCACCGAACTGGTCGCCTCATCTAAAATTAGCATTGGAGTTTTAGCCAGCATTGCGCGGGCGATGGTCAGGAGCTGTTTTTCTCCTTGAGAAATATTATTGGCTTCTTCGTTTATGACCATATCGTAACCGCTTGGAAGAGACCGTACAAAGTGATCAACATGAGCCTCTTTTGCCGTATGAATGATATCTTCTTCAGATGCCTCTGGATTACCGTAGGTAATATTATCGCGAATTGTACCGTTAAATAGCCAGGTATCTTGCAGCACCATACCAAATAATTTCCTGACATCAGACCGCTTCATATCTCGAATATCAACACCATCTATTTTTATCGAACCACCCTGTACATCATAAAATCTCATGAGTAGGTTAACGAGGGTTGTTTTTCCCGCTCCCGTTGGACCAACAATCGCGACTCGTTGTCCTGGTTTTATTGATGCAGATAGGTTATTGATAATGATTCGATCGGGCTGGTATCCAAACATAACCTGATCGAATTCGACCTGACCTTTTACCGTAAGTAGCTCAACTGGATTCGTTGATTCTTTAGATTCTTCTGGTTCATCAAGGAACTCAAACACTCGTTCTGCAGCTGCCGCGGTTGATTGCATGATATTTGCTATGTTGGCCGTTTGGGTTATTGGTTGGTTAAATTGTTGGACGTATTGAATAAACGCCTGAATATCCCCAATGTTAATTTTTCCATTTACGGCTAACCACCCGCCGACGACTGATACGGCCACATACCCTAAATTACCTATAAAAGTCATCAATGGAAATATTAGACCCGACAAAAATTGAGATAACCAGGCGCTGTGGTACAGATCATCATTAATAGTATTGAATTTAGCGATTGAATCTTTTTGGCCATTAAATATTCGCATAACCAAATGTCCTGCATACATCTCTTCGATATGCCCGTTTAGCAAACCGAGGCCTGCCTGTTGCTTTACAAATAAAGCCTGGGATTTTTTCATAATTAAACCGATTAATACAAAGCTAAGCGGTAGTATCAAAATCGTTACCACGGTGAGCAACCAGCTTATAGACAGCATCATGATCGTAATACCAAGTATCATGATTACAGAGGTGATTATTTGGGATAGGCTTTGATTCAACGTCTGACTGACGGTATCGATATCGTTGGTGACCCGACTTAATACTTCACCGTACGTCCGGGTATCAAAATAGCTAAGCGGTAACCGATTAATCTTTCCCGAGATCTCTTTTCTAAATTGATTAGTAACTTTTTGAGTAACCGAGGTCATAATCCATCCTTGGATATAGGAAAGGAGCGCGCTTAAAAGATACAAACCGATGAGCAGAACTACTATTTGTGCGATTGCATCGAAATGGAAAACTGGCCGATGGGTAAGATCGAGTGACATTATCTTTTCGAGTTGAGATGAAGGGATTTGATTTTTTACCTGTGAAGGAAGTTTATTCAACATATCAGCGCCAGTGGCACCTGCTGGTATGTTCATTTGTGGCGGTAATTGTGATGTTATCTGGTCGTACGCCTTAATGCTGACATAATCATCGACGATCTGATTGGTCGCATGACCAAGGATTTTAGGACTGACAATTGCGAAAACCGTACTGGCTACCGAAAATACCAATACTAAAATAATATTGATCCAATGGGGCTTTAGATAAACGGTAAGTTTTTTAATTGTCCCTTTAAAGTTGTTAGCTTTTTCGGCTGGACCTTGTCCCATCATATGATTGCGGCCACCAAATGGACTCATTGATTGTTGCTGTTTTGGAGGTGTCGATTGTTTATCCATTATTAACCCCCTTGTGATTATTATGATGAGATTCGCTGATTGATTTCAGTTCGGTATCGGACAATTGCGAATAGGCGATCTCTTGATACACCGGATTATTTTGCATTAATTCATCATGCGTTCCCTGACCAACGATCCGTCCTTCATCCAGAACAATAATTTTATCGGCGTTCATAATTGTGCTGATTCTCTGCCCCACTATGAGTACTGTTCTATCTTTCGTCTCATCTTGTAGCGTTTGTCGCAATAGGGCATCCGTCTTAAGGTCCAGTGCCGAAAATGAATCGTCAAAAATGTACAATTTCGGTTTGACGGCTAAGGCACGGGCTATTGATAAACGTTGTTTTTGGCCACCCGATACATTTGACCCGCCTTGGGAGATCTCATTTTGATAACCTTTTTCGAGTTTTTCAATGAATTCAGTTGCTTGAGCTGTTTGGGCCGATTTTTCAATGTCTTCTTCAGTCGCTTTTTTGTTACCGTACTTAATATTACTTTTTATCGTACCGGAAAATAGTACTCCTTTTTGCGGTACGTACCCGATTTGCTTATACAGATCCTCAAGTTTTACCTCTCTAACATCAAGTCCATCGATTAAAATTTGTCCAGCGGTGACGTCATAAAATCGAGGAATTAAATTAATAAGCGTTGATTTACCGCTTCCGGTACTTCCAATAAACGCAGTCGTTTGTCCTGGCTCGGCGATAAAGTTTATACCGGATAGTACTGGCATATCTGCACCAGGATACGAGAACGTAACTTCTTTGAATTCGACTCGGCCGTTACCTTCTTTAGGAAATTTTCGTGGCTTTTGGGGATCGAGGATTGAAGATGGGGTAGAGATGACTTCGGCAACCCGCTTGGCTGAAACCGACGCTCTTGGAACCATGATAAAGATAATTGAGATCATTAAAAACGACATAATGACCTGCATTGCGTACTGCATAAATGCCAACATGTCTCCAATCTGGATGGTTTCTAAATCAATCAGTTTTGCTCCATACCAAACTATTCCAACGATCGATAAGTTAAGAATCAGCATCATTATTGGTTGCATGATAATCATTAACCGGTTAACGTACAGATTGAGATCGGTTAGATCAGCGTTCGCTTTCTCAAATTTTTCTTCTTCTTTGTATTCGTTGTTAAATGCGCGTACAACTCGTAAACCGGTAAGATTTTCCCGCGTGACTAAGTTTAATCGGTCAACAAGTTTTTGAAGCATTTGGAATTTAGGTAATGCGATCGAGAATAATACTCCAATCATAGAAAGCATTGATATTGATGCAATCGCAATGATCCAGCTCATTGAAGGTGCGGTAATGAATGCTTTTTGTAATGCCCCAATCGCCATAAAAGGTGCCATTAAGACCATTCTTAATAGCATAATCATGACCATTTGGATCTGCTGAATGTCATTAGTTGAACGAGTAATCAGGGAAGAGGTTGAGAATGTATTAAATTCAGCAATTGAGTAGCTTTCTACTGTGGTAAAAACTTGTTTTCGAATATCGCGGGCATATCCGGTTGCGATCCTTGATGCTAAAAATCCGATTATTACCGAACAGACTGCAGCTCCCAAAGTAACTAAAAGCATCAAACCGCCATTTTCATATATGGCAGAACTTTTTTGCATAATGATTCCTTCATTAACAATTTGGGCCATGTAATCAGGTAGTTTTAAGTTCGCCATGACCTGAAGATAGGTGACCACTAGCAATATTGCCATTAATCCGAGATATGGTTTTAAGTACGAGAAGAGTTTTCTCATTTGGGTGTTCCTTTGTGTGCGGTGTTTATTTTTTGAGTGATTTGCTCTAGTTGTGCTAATTCTTCATCGGTCAGCACACTAAACAGTTCGGAGGTATGGAGGAGCATCTTTTCTCGGACGTTTTCGAAATGTTCGGTACCGATTGGTGATAATCGAATTATTGAGACGCGACCATCAGTTGGATCTGAATCCCGTACGATTAACTGATGTACCATTAATCCATCAATTAGTTGTGTCGTTGCGCTTTTGGATATTCCCATCTCTTCTGCTAGCGCGGTGGTTGTTGTTTCTCCTTTATGCTTGATCAAAAAGAGTATCGACGCTTGAGCCATCGTTATACCTAACCCTTTGTGTAAATCATGACCGGACGTTGCCATAGCTCGCCGGATGGATTGAAAATGATTCATAATTGATTCAATGTATTGTTGACGATTCATACGGGAGATAGTTTAGCAGCTTAACTATCTCTTGTCAATTCAATGAATGTGAGTCAGAAATCTCCCACCGGGGCAGTGGGAGATTGATTATTGTGTCGTTTGAGGTACGGAAAGCTGAATTGATTGGGCGGTAATACTTCCATCAGAGTTGGTTGTTCCGCGAACCATTACCGATGCGTCAGTTTTAATATCGCCAATTTGAGCCTTTACGCTACTTGATACTTCGGTTTTGTCATTAGTGAAAACAATCTTGGACGATCCATCAGCTGTTTTAACCGTCATGGTTCCATCAGATGTCGTCGTCACCGTACCGTTAATAAATCCACCGCCTGAACCACCTGGGAATCCATTTCCTCTTTGCATTCCACCGCTTGGAAAGGCGCGCGGTTGACCACTATTTGCACCGAATCCATTTCTCGTAGGGATATTTGAACTTGTTTTATGTTCACCATAGATCATCCCGCCATAAAATGATCCACCACATAGGACTAAACAAATAATGATTCCAATAATTAAAGTGTTGTTTTTATTCATGTATTAGTCACCTCCTTATCATCGCTGTCGTTATTCGTATCGAAGCGATTGAATCGGATCAAGCCTTGCTGCTCGCTTTGCCGGGTAGAAACCGAATACAAGTCCAATTCCGGCCGACACGCCAACTGCTAGTACGATTGATGATACTGATACCGTGGTCGCAATGTTAAAGAATTGGGTGAGTACATACGATAGTAATACTCCAAGTAATGTTCCTATAATTCCACCAAATGAGGTTAGTAAGATAGCTTCGGTTAAGAATTGAACAACGATATCGGTACTGCTTGCGCCAATTGCTTTTCGTAATCCGATTTCTTTGGTCCGTTCGGTTACATTGGTAAGCATCATGTTCATAATCCCGATACCCCCGACTACGAGTGATATCGCTGCAATCGCTGCCAGAAGAAGGGTAAATGTTTCAGACACGCTACTTATTGTTTCGACAACATCGGTTTGACTTGAAACTGTAAAGTTGGCCGATGATGAATCCGCGATATTGTGGGTCTTAAGAAGGGCCAGGGTAACTTGCTGTTTGGCTTCATTCATCGCGTTTTCAGAAATAACCCCAATATTAATGCTACTAATCGAATCATTGCCGGTTAAGTACCTTTGAGCTGTAGAAATTGGGATATAGATCATATTATCCTGATTGGTCATCCCTGATTGACCTTTAGTTTTAGTTACGCCGATTATTTTAAATCCGATCCCATCAATCTTTATTGTTTCATTTAGTGGTTCTCGATTTTCACCAAGAATATTCTCTGCCGCAGTCGGGCCAACTACTGCCACTTTGGTATAACTGGTTACATCTTTCGAACTAATAAAAGAACCTTTGTCGATCGTAATATTCCTAACGTCATCGTAGTTATCGTTTGTACCAATGATTTGGGTATTTACACCCGCTCCTTTGTACACAATCTGTGTGTTTGTTGATACTTGGGGTGCAACCGCCTTAACCAACGATATTTTTTCGATGGCTTTTACGTCATCGGTCGTTAACATCTCGCTGGTATTTAACGAATTCCGATTAAAGTTCATCGATACGGTTAATAAATTTGAACCTAGTGTACCAATCTGCGATTTGACCGAACTTTGAGCCCCCTGGCCAATTGAAATAAGACTTATGACTGAACTTATTCCGATCACGATACCAAGAACCGTTAAAAACGTCCTGGTTTTATTTGCCGTGATTGATAATAAGGCTTCGATAAGTAAGTCCTTTAATCTCATTGTTTCTCCTCTATCGATATTCGTCTATTTTTTACCTGTGTGTCTGATTCTATTAATCCATCGCGCATCGAAATGATTCTTTTTGCGTGATTGGCAATATCAGGTTCGTGGGTGATAAGAACAATGGTACGGCCTTCGTTGTTGAGGCGTTGGAAAACCGATAAAACCATTTCGCTGGTTTTTGTGTCTAGATTACCGGTCGGTTCATCCGCAAGAATCAATCGAGGAGAGTTAATCAGTGCGCGGGCTATTGCTACGCGTTGAATTTGGCCACCAGATAATTGATTAGACATATGCGCCCAGTGTTTTTCCGAAATCCCAACTGCACGCAACGACTCCTCGGCAAGACCTGTTCGTTTTGATTCGGATACGTTGGTGTACAGCAGGGGAAGCATCACATTGCGTACCGCGGTTGTTCGGGGGAGAAGGTTAAAGGATTGAAAAACAAACCCAAGTTTCTTTTTGCGTAGCTCAGCAAGCTCTTTTTCTGAGTACGTACTAACATCTTTACCATCAAGCAGATAATGTCCGGTACTTGGTTTATCTAAGGCTCCCAATATATGCATTAATGTCGATTTACCCGAACCCGACGGACCCATAATCGCAACGAATTCTCCTTCGTCAACATGGATTGTTACCCCTTTTAGGGCTTGGGTTTCATTTTCACCGCTTTGATAGGTCTTGGTGATTTGTTGTAGATCGATCATGTAGTTTGTCTTACCGGAAGCTTTGAATTCCCCGAACTGCACCGGAACTTGAGCTGGAGCCGGAACTACTTTGTCGCATATTGGTTGGAGGGCCACCAGCACCAAAGTTCTGGAAGAACGAATTACCTGTTTGAGATGTTGATGAACTACTGCTACCTGGACTGAGTGTCGCGGTTACCACTTCTTCATTAAGGGCTATACCATTGACTATTTCGGTATAGTCATCGTTCGCTATGCCTATTTCGACATTTTTATTGACTGGCTGACCGTTACTGAGAATTTGCACATACGCTTGTTCGTTCTGATACTTCACCGCCGCATTTGGTACCATCAATACATTGTCTTTTTTTTTGGTGATTATCGACGCGTTTACCGTCATTCCTGGTTTTACTTTTGTATCAAAAGAGTCTAATGAAATGGTGATTGGATAACTCACCACACCTTGCGAGTTTGTACCAAGATAATCAATCGTAGCGACCTTACCAGTGGTTGTATATGAATCAATCGCATCAAAAGTTAACGTAACGATTTGGTCTAATTTAACAGTATCAACATCATTCTCATTTAAGGCTATTTGGGCCAATAGCTTATCAAGTGTCGCTATAGTCATGATTCCTCCAGCCGAAGCTGTCGAATTTTGACTAGATTGACTGCTACTACTTCCGACGGTATTGCCAACTTCTCCGGTAACTTCGGTGACCGTGCCCGTTAACGTTGACTTTACTTGAAGATTTGCAATTGATTCTTGGACATCTTTTAGTGTTTTTTGCTTATCGTTGATCGTATTTTGTGCGGCTTCTAAATCAAGTTCTGTGCTTTTTAATGCTTGACTGGCGATTTCATGCTGAAGGTCTGTGACGCTATCTCCGTTTGCGGCTTCCTTTTTATCCAGATCATATATGGTCTCCCATGCTTGTTTTACATCGAGAAGCTTTTTGTTATACCCGGCTTGAGCTTGTTTTACCCCAGTATTAGCTGCGGCTAGCTGTAAATTTAAATCGTCGTTAGTGAGAATTGCTACAACGTCGCCTGACTTTACTAAGTCACCTTTCTTGAACTTAATTTCTTTTATGGTTCCGCTAACCAAAGGAGATATAGTTGCGCTTTGTTCGACAGATAGACTACCGCTTCCGGTTATTGAAGTAATTAAGGTCCCTTGAGTTACTGGTGATGTCGTATACGTGATCGTGTTATTGCTTGATGATTGTGCTTTTTGATAGTACCAATAGCCGGCTCCTCCGAGTGCTGCAAGTATTATTAAGAGTATTACGTACTTTTTCATGAGCGTTTCAATCGGTAGTTTAGGTGTTATAACTTAAAAATCGCTTAAGATTTAGTAAAGATCATCTTTAATCATATGCGTTAATCTGCTACTGTATATGAGTGAAACTTGATCGATTGAGTATTATTTTGATTAGTGCTGTAGTGCTATTAATATTTGGATCATTCACTGCGGCCTTTTTTTCGCAGAGAACTAAACCAGATACTCTTATTAATCCAAAAACATTCGGCTCCCAATGTAAATTAATCGCGGTGTGCAATAACATCGCCGAAATAAACTGCCAGTCTGAGCTTGATGGTCCTTTATATTATGTCGATGCTCAGGATGGAACCATCTTAGAATATTGTGGCGGTTCTTGTATGGGCGGTCCTCGTGGACCATATTGTCAGCATTGTCCTCCGGTTAATTGGACTTGTGCCAAGTAGATTCACTGGAGTTAATTTGTAAATATATCTTATAATAATCTTGTATCCCTGTTGATCAGTGAAAGGACGTGGTTATGCCACTCGTAGAAGCAAGTCCGCGGTGGCCCAATTTTGCAACCACCGAGTACTTCGTATCAGGTGGATTTCCGTTTCAGGAAGGGTGGCCCATCGGGTATCCTCGAGAGGAGGAGTTTATCATTCGGCTCCGTGATGGATCCTTTCATCGTGCCCGAGTCGATTTTACGACTCAGTATCGCGACGAAGGGCTAAGATGGCGCACTTCTCGTGGTCAATTAGTCGACAAGTCCATCGTAGTGTGCTGGCATCGTGCCAGTACTGTCGGGCCTCGAGCAACAAGCTGTTTTGATGGCAGGCACCCTATTCGCCATCATAGCGTCGGAGCTATGATCGAAGCTGATGGGGCTTTTCTGTTGATTAATCGACGAAAAGGCACTCCTGGATATGCAGGTATCGCCGGTCACCAAGAGTATGGCGAAACACCTGATGAGGCGTTAATTCGTGAGATCGGCGAAGAATCCGGACTACAGATTTGTCACGCTGAGCTCGTGATACAGGAAGACGTCGAGGAAACGTGTCGCCGTGGTATTCCGCGGCATTTATGGTCGGTCTATTGGTGTCGGGTTCAAGGCGCACCGCAACTCAACCAGGACGAAGCGAGGGCAATCGGGTGGTATATGCCAACCGAGATTGTTGCGATGCCTCTGGAACCGGTCTGGCGAACATGGTTTGAACGCATGCAGATTATAAACACCGTGAAGTTATAAGACTCACTGTGTTATCTTGCCTCTGTTACTATATGTAACGGAGGCTTTTTAATATCAAAACAATAACAGTTATTGCACATCCTTGTTCAAAACAACCGCGGATAGAAGTTGATCTTCTTGAAAACTATCATGTTTATATAGGCGAACCACCGGTGAATAATCAATCAAATGAAGCAATAATTCTTTCCTTAAGTACGTATTTTAATGTTGCTAAATCAGCCATTACAATTAAACATGGTAAATCCGCTAAACTCAAAATTATCCAAATAGAGGATTGTTAATGGTGACGTACATGAAAATGAAACATATAATGAAAAGACTAACCAATGGCTAAGATTCTTTTCTATATCGTTTTGTTATTAACTCCGGTTATCATTGCCGGGTTCATTTTATCTAACGCAAACGTGCTAAACGGCATGCCTGTTATTGATCAGGTTTTTAGCCGTGTAACAAACGCTTTTTCGGGCGGGGATACCACGTTGAACCTTTCTCAGCAACAATTAAAACAAGTAGATATGGGCTTATTCAATAATACAAAGCTTACGACTTTAGTACTCTCCAATAATCAGTTAACTCAGATACCTTCCCAGATCGGAAATTTGCGTCAATTACATACGCTCGACCTGAGCCATAATCAACTTGAAGGTGCGCTTCCTGGCGAGATTCGTTTCTTGCCGTTAGAAACATTAAACATTAGTCATAATAATATGACCGCATTACCCGCTGAAATAGGTCAAATCGCTACGCTGAGCCACCTCGATGTAAGCTATAACAATATTGATACTATTCCAAATGAATTTTTCCAACTCAAAAGACTGAAGGTGTTAAATATAACGGGTACGCCGTTATCTCAAGACATTATTCTTGAAATACGATCTCAATTGCCAGGAACGAAGATAATTCAACAATAGGTGATATTAACTTTGTTGTAGTAACGCTTCAATTTCGCTTTTTATATTTTCAAGAGGAGTGTTAACTTTAAGCAGATACCTATTAGTACCCATAATCTCCACGGCTGCCTTATCTCCAGTGTCCTCTGAATTTGTCAGAAT
The DNA here is from genome assembly GCA_013335095.1 of candidate division WWE3 bacterium. Lineage (GTDB taxonomy): Bacteria > Patescibacteriota > 4484-211 > 4484-211 > JAAXWF01. Next base: position 907 of record JAAXWF010000004.1, on the reverse strand, counting down.
AATTACCGGCACTTCGCTTCCAAGCTTAATTCGAATGTCATTAAGGACCTCAATACCAGTGCGAAATGGTATCGCCAGATCCAGTACAACTAGATCTGGTTGCTCTTTTTCAAAAAGCTCTGTGCCAATCTTTCCGTCTTTTGCTTCTAAACCCAGATAACCCCATTGCTTAACACTCAGCATGAGCGCCTTTCTGAGTTCTGGATCATCTTCAATAATGAGAATCTTTTTCATCTGCACTTCTAAATGTATACTTATCATAATGGCATTGACAATACATATGCAATATGTCAATATCGCCTTTTGACATTGTTTGGTTATTGGGTTAGTTTTATTTTGTACACTTCAATTAAATTATGGCCAAAAAGAAAGCCGTTCACGAAAAATTAGGTCAGTTTTTTTCCACTGCGATTTGCGGTAATGATATTTTAAGCTCAGCATTATATGTTTCAGGAATCACCGCTGCCATTGCCGGTATCTATTCACCTTGGATTTTAGCTGTAGTCGCATTGGTCTTATTCTTTTATCGTACCGTATATCGAGAAGTTGTCGAAGCATTGCCTGTTAATGGAGGGGCATACAATGCGCTACTAAATGGTACTTCTAAACCCACCGCATCAGTGGCTGGGGTTTTAACGACACTATCATATATCGCTACTGCAGTTATCTCAGCCAAAACCGCAATTGAATATTTCTTCAGATTTATTGAAAGAATGCTGCCCGAATTAAATCTAACAGTATTAGTAATACCAGCGACGATTCTTTTGTTATTAGCGTTTGCATTACTCGTAATTTCTGGCGTAAAAGATTCGGCGAAGGTCGCGGCGTCTATATTTGTTTTCCATGTCATCACCCTTTCCATATTTATTGCTGTTGGGTTGTATAGTATGTTCACCCGAGGCACTTT
>JAAXWF010000006.1 GCA_013335095.1 candidate division WWE3 bacterium | reverse complement strand
CCCCCCCCGATATGAAATAAGGCGTTACCAAAACCTGCAAAAACAACTGCTGTTATTGGAGAATAAAAGAAACTAAGTGCGGAAACGCCAGTCGAAATACATCCCACCCAAGCGACCGCTCTCGGAGATTTGAAATAATCTGTAGCTAATCCAAAGAGAGATTGAAGACCAAACGCTAGAGCGTTATATAAAATTACCAAACTTATAAAAGAAGTGGAGCTAACAATTTGGTTTTTTAAAATACTAAAAATGACAGCCGCACAAATGCCGTCAACGACAGCGTGTGCAATTCCATAAACTAAAAGGTTGGCGTAAATATTTCTAATGGATAATTTATTTGTTTCCATAAAATTATTTTATTAACTAGTCAGTCGAAACACCAAGAGCTTCCGCCAATCTTTGAATTGTCGCAAGCAGCGGATTTTTCTTGCCGTTCTCAATATTGCTAATATCGCCCTTATTCACATTTTACTACTTGTTGGATTTTCGGATAACGGTGTACTACAATCAATTGTTCCTTCTTCAGAATGGCCGCAAAAATTTTTCGCCGTGCGGTGCAACCATTTCAAATCGTGAAGTTTCAATTGGCGGAGGAGGTGGGATTCGAACCCACGATGACGTTGCCGCCAAACCGGTTTTCGAGACCAGCGCACTAGTCCACTATGCGACTCCTCCACACAAAACGAATACTTCCCCACCTATGCATACATATTATACGAATCTGGTACAGTTTATGTCATATTAAATATGATTTGAACACCGTAGGGTGACATGCTATCATACTAAATATGGATGTAACTGAACGAGTAGAACAAACATCAAGTGGTGAACTTGGTACAGAAAAGAATCCATTGGTTGTTAAACCAGAAAAGCATTTTGAACGGCCAGTGTCTTTAATATCATGGCATTCACCTTCCCGAGTATTTAAACAAAGAACCCCCGCGTGGTTTTTAAGTTTGATTGTGCTAAGCCTTGGACTAATAGCAATTTTTATTCTTCTTGGACAATGGTCTCTCGTTTTAGTTACTTTGGCAGTCGATTTTATGTTATTTGCAATGAATTTGGTGCAACCCGAAGTACAGTTTTATGCACTGCTTACGACTGGTATACAAGTTGGGAAACATAAATATGGCTATGACGAATTAAAATCATTTTGGTTTAGTAAGGACGATAGCGCTTACATACTTCAATTTTCAACGTATATGATGTTCCCACCAACTATAGAGATGACACTACCTATGGAAGCGGATGAAGGAAAACGTGCCGAAATTGAAGAAACTCTTCTAAAATACTTACCGTATGAAGAAGGTAAACGACGTAATTGGGTTGATTATATCGAGAAAGGTGTAGCGAAAGTAACACCGTGGATGCCAGCAGGATTGGTTAAATGGTATTCATCAGTTCATACAAAACGACTAGAGCCGCTACAACGTCAATAGTTTTCTTCACTTTTAGGCAATAACCTAGTACAATAGGCACGATATATGCGCCCGTAGCTCAGCTGGATAGAGCGTTAGGTTGCGGTCCTAAAGGCCAGAGGTTCGAATCCTCTCGGGCGTACCAGAAAAATAAAAATATGTATAAAATTGTTTTATTACGACACGGACAAAGTGAATGGAATGCCGAAAATCGGTTTACTGGTTGGACTGATGTAGGTCTCACAGAAAAAGGAGTAAGCGAGGCACAACGGGCAGGAAACGCACTAAAAGAAGCTGGCTTTACCTTTGATTTGGTATATACCAATAAATTACGCCGCGCGATAAAAACTGCTTGGATTTCTCTTGAAGCATTGAATCTTGAATGGATCCCCGTGGTGAAAGCATGGGAGTTAAATGAACGCCACTATGGAGCCCTGCAAGGACTTAATAAATCAGAGATGGCGCAAAAATATGGCGAAGAACAAGTCCACATTTGGCGTCGAAGTTTTGATGTTCGTCCGCCGGCATTAACCTCAGAATCACCAATGTATCCAGGAAATGATCCCCGCTACGCCGACATTCCGAAAGATAAATTACCATTAACTGAATGCTTAGAAGATGTAATGAATCGGGTTATTCCGTATTGGACTCAGCATATTGCACCACGCATTACCGAAGGTAAACAAATTTTAGTTGCCGCTTCGGGAAATTCCCTTCGTTCGCTGGTTAAATATCTTGATAATGTACCAAATGAGGAAATAATGGAACTAAACATACCTACAGCAATTCCTTTGGTATATGAACTTGATGAACACTTAGTTCCGATAAAACATTACTACCTGGCTGACGAGCAAACACTTGCGAAATCTATAGCCGAAGTAAAAAATCAAGGTAAAGCCAAATAAACTACTTGATTAATTTCTCTAAAAATTTCTAAAAAGTAAAAAATATAAATGTAAAGTAAATGCGGCGATTGGATAAACCAACCGCCGCGCCAGATTAGGTCCTGATGACTATGGCTGGATTGTTGCCAGCATCATAATCATTGTGTTCACCGCTACCGTCTTTGAAATGACCTTTGAGGTCGCCCCCAATCGCTTCATCTCATCGTTAACCGAATCGTTTGAGGACATCGCAAGCAGCAGATGCCCGGCGGCCAGATGATCTTGAACAGGCTGGGACTGGATAAAGACGTACGTATCCGCCTCTGATCCACGCCCACGAAGCTCGCCATCAAGCCCAATGACATCGTACTGGTATTGTGCGAGCAGAGCATTGGCTTCGACGAGCGAACGAGCGACATCGACTGTAACGCTGGGGGCATAGGCCCCAAACTGACGAACCCACATACTAAGCAGCACGGGTTCATCATCGACTAGCAGTACTCGCCCGAGTACTTGTGTCATGCAAGACACCTCCTCCAATTATGTGGAGTCTTAAAAAAGACCCACTCCCCATCCGGCGCAACCGTTTTGTTGCATATATATTATACAAACACCCCTCAATTAAACTATGTTATAGTAAAATATGATGAAATATTTGCGATTAGCTCCTGCATTAGTATGGATGGGGATGATCTTTTATTTAAGCTCTATTCCCGACCTTAAATTGGGTGAGGCATACTCAAATATAGATTTTATTCTAAGAAAATGCGCACATATGACTGAATACGGCGTGTTATGGGGATTATGGGCATGGGGTTTATCGAGTGTAACAAAAGTAAGTGTAAAAAAAAGATTGATAATTGCAACACTAATCGCCTTTATATATGCAATTACCGATGAGATACATCAATCCATTGTTCCAACCCGCCATGGTGCAGTACTAGACGTACTCATTGATTCAATAGGCATTGCCGCAGGATGGTTGCTGGTAAAATTACGATATGGAACAAAAAACGCACTCTAAGGAAGAAACTCAACTCATTGCGAAACAACTCATAGAAACAGGACTCAGACATAATGTTATTGCACTACAGGGGGATCTTGGTAGCGGCAAGACGACGTTTACTCAAGGTTTTGCCCAGGCATTGGGTGTGCGTCAGCCCATTACAAGTCCTACGTTTATGCTACTTAAAGTGTATTCACTTATTGATCACCCTCAATATAAAAAGTTTATCCACTGTGATTTATACCGGGTTAAAGACTGGGATGAAATAGCCGAGCTTGCACTTGATGAATTATGGCAAAACCCAAGCAATATGATCCTTATTGAATGGCCCGAAAGAATATCGGATCATTTACCCGCACACTACACCCATATTCACTTTTCACACCAAGGAGAAGACAATCGGGTTATTAAAATAACCGATAAAAACTAATATTTTTTACTGTCGCCACCTAATCGTCGCTCACGAGATCCATACTCAGCTAAAGCGTTATGAAGCTCATCAACGGTAAAATCAGGCATTAAGCACTTGGTAAAACACAATTCAGCATCGGCGCATTGCCAAATCATAAAACCAGAGGTACGGACCTCGCCACCCGTACGAATGAGTAAATCGACATCAGGAATACCACGTGTATCTAATTTTTGTGATATTGCGTCAAAAGTCACCTCTTCTGGCTTAACACCATCGGCAACTAATGCTCGAACAGCCCGAATTATTTCATCTCGGCCTTCATAACCAATTGCAAGGTTTACCTGAATTTTTTGTTCTGTTGGATTAACTGATAAGAGAGATTCGACTTTATTACGAATATCATCAGGAAATCCGTTTAATACGCCGACTTGGCTAAATTTGACTCCGATATCGACCATATCCTGAAACCAACCGCCCATAGATAAGCTCTCACGCGCAAGTCCGAACATATCCTGAATAAACAGTTGATTCCGCTTCCAATTCTTTGTTGACCATGCCCATAAGGTGACATAAGGGATCTTTAGGCGAATTAGCTCTTCGATTATTTCGCTGATTCGCTGCCGCGCCTCGCGATGCCCTTCGACATGAGAAAGGGAACGGCTATGAGCCCATCGCCGATTTCCGTCCATAATAATACCGATATGAGTTGGTAAAGATATATGTGTTGAATCAAACATACATAGTGACAACGGTATTGTACTGAAATGCGCTAATACAATCAAACGATAATGAGCATAATGTTAATATATATCTATGAAACTAATCATTGATATGACCCAAGAAATGAATCGATTCGCGTTTGGTAATGACACCGACAAGGTTCATGACTATGTGTGGGATTCAGAGGATCACCGCAGTATTCTTACCCATTTCATTTTGGCCTTAGAGGTGTTGCACCTGAAAACGACCGACCTCACTGAAATCCAAGTCGTACCCGGGCCAGGAAATCGTTTTACCAGAACTCGAAATAGTGTTGTGTTTGCAAATACACTCGCATTTGCCCTCGATAAAAAGATTAACGGAAAACTCTTTGAAACACCAACATATCACCGAGAACCAAACATAACCCTACCAAAGTGAAGCTATTAAAACGATTAAACTGCCAAAATCAACTAATCCCCTCCCTGTTTAGCATGTTTATTATTCCGATTGGACTAACCTTACCGATGGATGTTAAGGAACTTAAGACAAATGCACTGGATAGTACGCTTCAACTGAATTTGCCGAAAGTCTATATTATGCCTGATTCCCCTCTGTATGGCATCAAAAAAAGCTGGGAGTACCTCATGATTATGCTCTGTGGATCAAATGAGCAAAAAATGAATCTACTGATGGATTTTGCAGAGGTCCGCTTGGCCGAAGCGGTTGAAATGATCAAAACCAATAATCAGGATAAGCTGGATATAGTTATGAATGAATATAACGACACAATCGAACAAATAGGAACGATTACGTCAGAACTTAATCCATCCAAGATAAGTCAACATGTTACAACAAAGCTCGAAGTAGACACAAAAAAAGTCGAATTATTGGAGCTGTTGGCAGGAGAGTATAAAATAGAGTGGTCACGATGAGAATACTCATTGCCGGCGGAGCCGGATTTGTCGGTAACAATATAGCACGCACCCTTGTATCTGCATACCCAAAATATCATGTAGTTGTTGTTGACAATTTATCAACCGGAATTAAATCCCATGTAGAAGATTTATTGCCAAGAAAAAACTTTACTCTTGTTGAAGGAGATATCTGCGACAAGGATCTTATCACGGATCTTTTTGAACAATTCCAACCACAGATTATTATCAACACCGTTAACACCGAAACTGAGCACGAAGGGATCAAAACCTTTATTGATGGTAATCATCAATTATTGATGATCGCACAAAACGTGTTAAAAGACCTTCAGCATTATATTTGTATTTCTTCTGATGAGGTGTATGGCGAAAGCGAGAGTGAAGAGGGTCTTCTACGTCCAGGACTAGAAACGGATGCCCTTCTCCCACGGACAACACTTGCAGCGCTTCAGGCCGGCGGAGATTTGTTAACCACCGCGTTCCACTATCAGTACGGTACACCAACAACAGTAGTTCGCACATCACAATTATTTGGACCGTATCAAATTGGAGATAAACTGCTTCCTCGATTTATTCGAAATGCGTTACGAAATGAACCGCTCCTTATTTATAGCGATGGCACGCACACGCGTGATTGGTTATTTATTGATGATTTTGTGGAATTTATCGATGCCTTGATTCATACCAAACCAGAGCTACGTAATGGTGAAATTATCAATGTTGCGACGATGGTTGAGCATAGCATCCTCGAAACGACGCAGCTCGTACTAACAATTCTCAATAAACCCAAAGACTTAATTGAGTTTGATGACAGTAAGAAGACGACAACAAAAAGACGGTTAATGGATGCCAGTAATGCCCAAAAAATAACCGGATGGACCGCCAAAACAAACTTCAAAGACGCCCTCAAATCGACGATAGATTGGTACCTCGCTCATACGTCATAATTCCCCTGAAAGAGTACAATAAAATGATAAATATCTTATATGAATACGATTATTGAGATAACACGACTTAAAAAGAATTATGGACATATTCCTGCCGTTCAGGATGTCAGTCTATCGGTAGAGCGTGGTGAAATATTCGGATTTCTGGGACCAAATGGTGCCGGTAAAACAACAACAATCCGTTGCATGATGGATTTAGTGAGACCCGACCAGGGTGATATTGAAATACTAGGTATGAATGCTCATACTCAAAGCGTTCGCCTAAAAAATAAAGTTGGATTTTTACCCGCTGAATTGAACCTCTTTGAACATTGGACCGGATGGGATCATATAAAATTTGCCGCAACGGATAATACCCAAATCGATAAAATAAATGAGTTAATCAACACGCTTGAGTATCACCCGGAATTACCGATACGCAAATTATCGACCGGCAATAAGCAGAAATTGGGATTTATACTAGCGATGGTTAAAAATCCCTCGGTATTGATATTAGATGAACCAACGTCAGGACTTGACCCACTCCTACAGCATCGAATCTACCAGATTTTGACCGATTTTATAGCCTCAGGAAATACTGTTTTTATGTCATCGCATAACTTAAGCGAGGTTGAAAAACTATGCACCCGCATTGGAATAATTCGTCAGGGTACAATTGTGGCTGTAGAAGAGATTAGTTCAATGAAAAAGAAAACATTATTCAGCGTTCAAATATACTTTAAAGAGACCCCACCGACCGAACAGTTAACCACGAAGAATTGTGAAATTGTCCAGACACTTCCGAATAATGGCTTAGCATTATCGGTAAAATCCGATATTGATCAATTTCTAAACATTATTCGAAACTACGCAATAAATGACATCCAGATTAACCATGCGACCTTAGATGAGGTCTTTATGAAATATTATACGTAATAATATGTGGAAATTAACGATACGAACCCTCTATGACCAACGAAATCTAGTCTTAGGTTATTCTATTGTCGCTGTTTTGCTCCTATGGCTGTATATCGGTATTTTCCCAACGTTTCAGGGCCAAGCAGAACAACTTAATCAAGTAATAGCCCAGTTACCCGAAGCATTCTTAAAGGCGTTTAACATAACCGATCTATCGCAATCAATGTCGAGTGTTGAATCATATCTCTCGTCTAAACATTTTGCTCTTATGTGGCCTTTAATGAGCATAATGCTCTCGATTGGACTAGCTGGTAATAACATTGCATCCGAAATTGAGTCAGGACGCATAGAATTTTTATTATCACAACCGATATCGAGAGTTAAGTTATTTCTCGGCAGATGGATCAGCTCGGCCATAATACTGCTGTTATTTACCATTACCTCAGTTTTGACAGCGATACCGATCGCACAACTCTATGGAATTGGCATAGAACCTGTTGCCTATTGGTATATGACTGTTATCGGATATATGTTTAGTCTTTCGGTTTTAAGCTTGAGTATGATGGTCTCAGCACTTGTTACTGAAAGGAGCAAAGTAACCTTAATGACATCGCTCCTTATGCTCGGTACTTATATTTTAAATATCGTTGCGGAGCTGGTACCGGATTATGAAAAACTGAAATATTTTTCGGCCTTCCATTATATGGACGCAAATATGGCATTAATTAATCATTCATTATCGGTACAAAGTATTGTGGTGTTTTTAGGAGTAAGTTTGATAACAGTCTGCGTGGGTTTAGTTGGATTTAGTCGTAGAGATATAGCAATATAAAAAGCTGACACCGACGGTGCAAACATCGGCATTAGCTCGGTTTAGTACTCCCTCATTATTTTCGCCCTACCCATCGATCGGAGAAAGAACAAAAGAGAGAATCGGCCGCCCAGTTTGGGATTTTATCATGAATAGTAGATATGTGAGTTTCTCTTGAATAAAAGTTAACTGGAGATAATCCGCACACCACCCAATTCTTCGTAATCAAACGAATGGTGGTGTTTAATCGCACCGATAAAGATTCTATTTTTTTCAATTCTGTGCCTTTTTGCATATCGATCAATGGATTCGGGGCTAAACGGCTCGTCAATAAAATCCAAATCGATGTTAAAATCAGGATATACTCCAGCCTTATACAACGCAGGAATAACTTCTCTGAAGGTCGCATGCTCATCTGGACCACCTTCGACACAGTGTATAACTCGAACATATTTCCCCGCTTCGTTTTCTTTTATGTAGGTTAAGAATTCAAATAATTGACTACTTTTATGGAGAAATAGATAGTAACGAGGATTTAATGAACGCTCATATAGTCGTAGCCAAAACTGATGAAGAGGTCGATAGAAACCAGATAATTGCATTAACGTCCTAAATACATCTGCTCGAAAAATAACCATCATGACCCCAGCCAACGCAGGAATAAAGTAGATTAGAAAATACAGGCCGTTGGCCCGATCCAATGACAGATTACCGATAACTCCGGCAAACGTTGCCAAAGCTGCTAAAAATACAAAGATTATGGGCGCCTTATATTTTCGTTTCAGTAGAGGTCGATTTTTTCGAAGGATTAAATTACCAATAGCAAACATAGTCATTACACCTAAAAAGCTTATTGTGTACACACCCGCTAATGATAGAAGATTTCCCCGAGTTACCACAAGAATAGAGCTGCATAAGGTAAAGAACGTCAAAAGAATCACCGGGTACGATCCTTTTTTATTTTCTCGTAATAAGAATGAGGGAAGACATTCATCAAGCGCCATTCGCTTTATTAATCCCGAGACACCAACGTAGCCAGTTAATACCGCACCCGATAAGACGAGTAATGCATCGGTGGCAATAAGTCCCATTAACGGTAAGCCTCCTATATTGAATGCGACCTCGGCTAAGATGTAATCCTTGACTTCATTTATTTGTGTAATAGTAGCGAGATTTAATATGACATAGCTAATTAATGGATTGAAAATCGCAACACCTATGAGCATATTGCGTAATGTTTTACGAAAGACCCCTGGCTGTTGTTCTTCAACAAAATTTGCTGAACTTTCGAACCCAGATACTCCCAGCAACGAAGCAGAGAATGCCAAAAAAAAGGTCATTAAT
>JAAXWF010000007.1:1830-2745 GCA_013335095.1 candidate division WWE3 bacterium | reverse complement strand
CCGGCTGCAACCCGCTCTCCACGCAGGACGATGTGGCAGAAGCCCTCAGCCACACAAAGAATGTCCACTGCTATGCAAAGCGGGCCTGCACGGTCAAGGAGTACTATGCGGCAATCAACCGCGTGCTGGACGCAGAGCCGGTCATCACCATCGAACGGGACGGGTCAAAAACCACATACGGCAAAGTAACCCCGGAAATCGCGAAACAGATAGTCGCGCAGCATGTTATAAACGGACAGGTACTCAGCGAACACGTAATAGCGAGAAACAACGGATCGCGTTAGAAAAACAGACGACGGACATAATCACGTTACAGGATAAATAAAATGAAGATAAATTAGATACTAAAAAAGAAGATAAATCTGATTCTAAAGAGGTAGCTACTGTACTACCTAAAGACGAACTAGCACTCATTAATGTTGAAAAATATATTTTAACTAAAGCCGACGCTCTACCTGTCGAATCTTTTGAACATGCTACTGACCCTTATTTAGAAGGTTATATTCAGGCATTGGTTGACATCCATTATGCTGAGTTCGACGTCATGGTATCAGTTAAAAATCACAAAGTCATAATATCTAACTTACCCAAAAACGAAATGATCGCTGGTAGTATTGTAACCTTTGTAAGTGATTTACCAGGTGTAAAATCAGTCGAAGTCAATAAAGAATTATCACAAGCGGAAATCGATACCAGAGAAAAATATATCGAACGCTACAAAATGAACGGTATTTGGTTCCCACAAGCTACTGTACTTTTTTCACCGCTCATCGCCGATCCTAGAGAACCATCTTATTCTGCAGCACTTCGCGCTTCCGATTTCGTAACCGGTAATAAAGGCGTCGCCGTATCAATTGGTGACGATTTCCCAGTTTATCGCTGGCGTAATGTTTTGCCCTGGAAAGGCGATATGCA
>JAAXWF010000007.1:0-1820 GCA_013335095.1 candidate division WWE3 bacterium | reverse complement strand
CAAATCGGTATTCAGGGTTGCGTATGGGCAGTTTTTAATTTTAATGAATGCCCTCCCGGCAGTGACGATGCCTGCTCGCTAGTTAATGCCGATTATTTTCTTGGCTTCCCACTCACCTACGCTGTCAATAAATGGTCATTCCGCCTACTTCTCTATCACATCTCTTCCCATCTCGGTGATGAATATTTAGTCATCCATCCCGAAGCACTAGATACACGCGTCAACCCCAGCTACGAAGCACTCGATTTTATCTCATCTTATCAAATTTGCGGACCATTAAGAATTTATGCGGGACCTGGCGTTGTACTTCATAGCGACCCGACTTACAAATTAAAACCACTCTATGTTAAGTGGGGTGCAGAACTAAGATTATTTGGCACAAAACTGTATAATCAACGTTTATATGGCACACCTTTCTTTGCGATGAATCTAGAAAATTGGGAGCAACATCATTGGAACCTAGATGCCACTTTTGAAATCGGTTATGAATTAAGCAAATTGCAAGGTATTGGCCGTAAAGCACGTATATACCTACGCTATCATCAAGGTTATGCCGTCGATGGCCAATTCTCCAATGAACGTGACAACTACGAAGAACTCGGTATCTCCTGGGGCTTCTAAAATACTATTATTTATGTGACTATTTAGGTATTCTTTAAGAAAAATCTAATATTATAATCACATGATCCAGTTTGATAAAGTTTATAAAGCCTATGGCGATAGGATTCTTTTTGACGATGTTTCCTTTTGTATTAATAAATCTGAAAAATGCGCGCGGGTCGGGCGTAATGGCTCAGGAAAAACAACCAGTATTGCTAAGCTTGGACAGCGTTACCAAATTGAAGGTAAGAAAATACTGTTCGGCGCGGCTGATACATACCGAGCCGCAGCAGTAGATCAATTGGAGATTTGGGCAAACCGGTTGGAAATCCCAATCATATCTGGTCAGGCTGGTGGAGACGCCGGTGCAGTTGCTTATGATTCTGTTCGTGCAGGTCAAGCGCGCCAGTTTGATTTGGTAATCATCGACACCGCCGGAAGATTACATACTCGCTTCAATCTGATGGAAGAGCTTAAAAAGGTGCATCGGGTGGTAGGAAAAGCGATGTCCGGCGCCCCTCATCATACCTGGCTGGTTATGGACGCCACAACCGGTCAAAATGCATTACAACAGGCACGTGCCTTCAAAGATGCAGTTAAGGTAGATGGGGTTATCCTTGCTAAATTAGATTCGTCTGCGCGGGGCGGCATGGCATTCGCTATCCAACGAGAGCTGAACCTGCCAATTCTCTTCGCGGGATTGGGTGAAAAACCTGATGATTTACAACCATTCGATCCAGACGCTTTCGTCGATGGTATCCTTGCAGCCTCAAGTTAAATGGAGTAATCATGCAAGAAATAATAGATCGATTAAGTTTAAGTGCAAATAAAATCCATCCTTTATTGGTGCGTCTTTGACATCCCTAACAAAGAAATCGAATTAGCAGCATTAGAAAAACAATCTGAGGACCCTGACCTCTGGAATGACGTAGAGCGTGCCCAGACGGTAATGAAGAATCTAGCCAGCTTGCGGGATGAAGTGAATGAATGGCGTTCACTTGAGCAACGTATTAAGGATGCAATTGAGCTGGCAGAGTTCGGGGATGAGAGTTTGCTCCAAGATTTAGAGCAAGAAACAAGTGCTCTTGAAACGGAGATTAACCAGCGAGAGTTCTTTGCGATGCTATCCGGCCCATATGACCGAGGGGACGCATTATTAGCTATTCATGCTGGTGCTGGCGGAACCGATTCGCAGGATTGGGCTGAAATGCTCGAGCGTA
>JAAXWF010000001.1 GCA_013335095.1 candidate division WWE3 bacterium | reverse complement strand
GCATCAAAGCTGGGTCGCGTCAGCGCATCCGCATCAAGATCCAGCAGGCTCATGCCCGTCGCATCCTCGGGGCTCAGGTCAGGGACATCGGCCTCAACCTCGAACCCAATCGACACTTCGGCCACGACTGGCTTGAGCGACTGCAGGGCAGCCTGATCTTCAGGACTCACCCCCAGTGCCGTCAGAACCAGCGTGTTGTCGACGATCTGCAGAATCGCATCGATTGTTACCAGACCCTTGCTGGCCAGATTCTCGATGCCTGCATCCGATACGTTTGCCGCCATCAGGCGACCCCGAAGCTCACGTGACATCTCGGACATAGTCCCTCCTAAGGTATGTGCGAATTCCAACTGAGCTTATTATAGCTCAGCACATCTGCGCCACCGGCGCGTTATGTGTATCCATTATATCAAATATACTCAAGAACTATGGGATATCTAACCTTCTCGTTTTTTCTCCATACTATAAAACCGAGCTCTTTCGCCCTTAAAGATAAGATCGATCTCTCCGGTTTGGCCATTTCGATGCTTAGCTATGGTTAATTTAGCATGATCAGGACGCTCTTTTTCTTCTTCGCCTGGACGCCAAATAAACATCACAACATCGGCATCCTGTTCAATAGACCCGGAATCGCGTAAATCCGACAACATCGGCCGATTCTCGCCACGCTGTTCAACCGATCGAGATAACTGAGACAAACACAGCACGGGAGCATGTAACTCACGAGCAATATTTTTCATAGCTTTTGAAATTTCGGCAACCTCCTGAACCCGATTTTCTAAATTACGACTCACCGCCATCTGTAAATAATCCACCGCAATCATTCGTACCCCCTGCTCCATCTGTAACCGACGGGCTTTCGTACGCATCTCGACAACGTTCATACCCGGAGTATCATCGATAAATAACGGCGCATCGGCCAAAATCCCCATAGCTTCACCAATCTTGGCAAAATCCTCTTCGTCCAAATTACCGGTAGTAATTTTCCAATAATCAACACCCGACTGACTCGATAAAAGACGATCCACTAACTCTTCACGTGAGGATTCAAGCGAAAAAAAGCCAACTGGAATCCCCTGGTGCACGGCAGCATACTGACAAATATTTAACGCCAAAGATGTTTTTCCCATTGAGGGACGAGCGGCTAAAATAATCAGGTTAGAATCTTGCAGTCCTGATAACATTTGGTCGATGTCACGAAATCCAGTAGGAACACCGCGCATACCTGATTGATTTCGATGAAGTTCTTCAAGACGATCAAATGCAAGCATCAATGTTTCCCGAACTGGAACAAACTGACGAGAAAGATTATCCTGGGACATATTAAAGATGCGCTGTTCGGTATCGGCTAATAATTCTTTGACCGATTTTGTTCCGGTAAACGCGTCTTCATTTATCTGATTAGCAATGGAAATCATCTCTCGGCGCATCGCTGATTCGCGAACAAACGAAGCATAGGAAGAAACGTTGGCAGCGGTTGGCACACTATTTACTAGCTCGGCCAAATACACTTCCCCACCGACTTCTTCGAGTTGATTCTTTCGAGAAAGCTCGGCAGTAACGGTAACTAAATCAGCGGGTTCGCGTCGCTCAAATAATGACAAAATTGATTCAAAAATTTTTTGGTGGGTTCCTCGATAAAAATGTTCAGGACGCAGGACATCGGCAATACGAATAATGGCGTCTTGATCAATAAGAAGAGCACCTATTACGGATTGCTCAGCTTCAACATTCTGTGGTGGAAGTTTAGATGCATTACCAGCCATATACGTAGCGTACTAAATATTCTACCATCCACAAATGCTACTTAACCTACGTAATAAGTAGCACATTTTAATTCCATTAAAGAAAAGAAGCATACACACATCGCATTGGTAGTGTTACTATTTAACTATCATTATGCAAACTGAACACCGCAGCCTTGTCGTAGCAGCGCTTGGAATAGCCGTTTTCGTTACGATAGCGAGTACATTGCCAATACAAAATAGTATTCAATCAGCTTTAAATCCCAAACCGCAGTCTCACGCAGCGACAACACAAGCCCAAACGGGTTATGGTGATAACGTGTTTCTAAATTATGGTTTTGAAGATGGAAGGACAAATTGGACTTTCTTCACTGATACAGCGGGCGTCTTTAGTATTATTACCCCCGGAAGCGACAGCGATAAAGCCGGACAAATTACTTTATCCGCCCAATCAAACAACACCCAAATATATCAACAGGACTTACTTCTCACGAGCGGTAAGAAATATCGTTTTGAGTTTGACGGGCGCGCACTTAACAGCAACGATTTAAATGTCTCGTTGTATCAACAAACAGACCCATTCACCAATTATGGTATCAATAATGTGTCTTTTAACTTAAATTCGAATTGGCAACACTTTTACTATGAATTTATTGCCAGCCCCGAAAATACTGTGCTAACGCAGGCCAGGTTACGTTTTGTAATGAGTACGAGAGATACATACACAGTCGATAATATCCAATTACGAGAAATACTTAAAATCGGTGATATCAATCGCGATGGCGTTGTTGATGTGTTTGACCTGGGATTACTCGTTGCACATTATGGTGTTCAAATTACCGATGTAAGTGATGAAATGACCCGTCGGTGCGATATTAATATGGATAAAGTCGTCAATGTATTCGATCTTGGATTGCTCATTGCAAACTACGGTAAATAATTCGTTGACCCAATCATAATTTTTTGACAATATAGGTATCAGTATGTCTCGCTTTTCTCGCCACTGGATGATTTGGATCGGGCTTTTTATTTTAAGCACAACAGCAGTTGGATTATCACTGATACTTATTCGCACCGTGTTCACGGGAAAAACACCCCCTGGCGCTATTTATAAAGTTGGTAGTGAATATATTTTTCAAAAAGATTTAGACTACGAAGTTTCGTTATACCCCAAAACAAGTTTAACGCAGGATCAAATTATTGAATCTCTAACAAATAAGTTAGTTGAAGATTCGGAGATCTTACAGGGTGCCCAAAAGGACGAGATCACAACACTTGATGATTCAGTATTTAACAACTCAAATAAAGATTACCTAAAACGGATGGCACTCATAAAAGACATTAAAGAAAAACTCGCTAATAATCCATATACAGTTAACGGCTCAATGATAACCCTCTGGTTTTTTAATAACGGACTAGCACCCAAAGGATATGAACAAGCGAAATCGATCGCATACGAAAAAATGAAATCGATTCATGATGATGTTGTTTCTGGCAAAATGAGCATGCAAGGTGCATATAACGCCATCGTTAACGACCAATCATTGGTCGAGATAGATCCAGCGTATAAAAATAATGCATACGGCAACTTTAAAAATATCGCCGGTGAAAAAATTACCTTTGACCCAGTATTCGATAACATGATTTGGAACACAGAAGAGAATAATTACACTGATTTATATATGTTGGTTGAAGATAGCGAAAAGATCAAAAATACTGGGGTTGCGTACATTTTTGCGTATATAGATTCAAAAGAAGGTAATCCCAATGCAATCTCTTATGAACAGTGGCTCGCGAAACAAAAAAATACATATAAGTCACAAAAAGTTACATGAAACGCTACATACTGCCAATCACTCTAGTTTTAACGTTATGGTGTTATTTCTATCCGAAACATTCTTTCGCGTTCATTCCAAGTATCAATGTCCATGTCGTTAACGGTGTCACCGGGGCACCTATTAATGGTTTATGGATTCGATGGTCAGTTCCCAATCCGCCAGGAGTTGGCTGGGCATTTGGATATGACGGAGATACCTGTGGTTCTCCATGTAGCTCAACAGGTACTTGCGGATTAGCAGCACCGCGACATGAAATAACAACAAATGACGGAACTGCGGTCTTTCGCGATATTGAAAGTGTACCTACTTCAACGTGTAATCAAATGATTGATACGAATTTCGACGGTACAACTGATAGTAAATACCTAGACTGTTTGCCTGGAACCGACAGTAAAAGTAATTCCTGTTTTGTACCACCTGACTATAGTTGTCTTCCTGCTCCAAATGAATTTAGCGTCATAGTGCCAGACGGAGAACTGGGAACTTATACTAAATATCAAAATTTAACCATCAATAATCACAATAATGATTACAATATAACTTTGTATTATTACCCACCTGGAGTTCCTAATGAACCTCCGTTTCAGACGTGTGGCGACGGAGTAGAACTTGGTCGAGTCCAGCTTGATGCCTATAAAGCAACCAACAATGACTATACATTTTCGAGTACCGGAGCTGGTACGGGATACGTCAAGATGTACACGGGTATCGGTCATTCGTGGAGTAATGGATGTTTACCAGGTTATGGTAATGATGGCGGAGCTGCGTGGTGTGATCAGGTTCAAAATGATGAAGCCGTGACGCTGCGTTGGAATGGATCAGCTATCGGCAGTACCGAAGATATCGGTGCCGATTATGTGATGTATAAAGAATTTCCGATCACCATTAATAATGGCAATAACGTACTAAATGTTCAGCCGCTCAATCCAGCCACGGATATGTCTGTGTATGTTAAAGGTACGATTTGTAAATATATTCGCAGTCGTAGAGCGACAAATAAACGAATTGGAACGTATGATCCTATAGAACAATTTAAAGAAAAGACAGATCTCACTAAAGGCAATGAATATTGGCTTAGATTTGATCTGGTCGGTGATCCAAACGTAGGCGACCCTCGAGGGATCTTCCGTGTACTTGAGTATATTAATAATACTTACTTTACGATTCTAAATCCTCAATACAATGCCACAACGCCATCACTTGGAACGTTCTTTTTAACAGGAAGGAATAGCTCGGGAGACGTGATTGATCAAACAAATAGTGAATGCCCTGATGCAAATAGCGATAGCCGTCCTGATTGTATTACTTCGATAAATTCGGATTCCATCGATTTTACAGTTGATTCATCTACGAGTAGCCATTCAGAACTTACGCTATATTTTAAGGTGAGAGCAATACAAGCCACAGCACCTCTCACCTATATTGATGTCGATAAAAATACGAGTACATTTACAGCAGTCACAACAGGCTACACCGAACCTATGGATAATTTTAAGGTTACAATTGCAGACGCAGTAACACCATCCCCGACTCCCACCCCACCGGTTGGTACAGTTTCTTCACAGCAAAGCTGGAATTATGTTTGTCAAAGTGGATCACGTGTAGAGGTTTCTGGCGAAGGGGCTTTTGGGCTTACAAATAAATCAATTAATGCCAATCCAAATGCTTTTTGGACTTTGGCTCAACTTACAGCTGAGGTTAATTCAGGTAGTAACCCCGCAGGGGGGGTTCAGTTTACTTCGGGTGGAATTTCGACAACGGTTAATCCGGCCACGTATATCGCTCCAGCAGTTTCAGGAACAGGCGGATGGCATGGATTGGATTACCAAGCCTATGTTCGACCCTCTAGCCAAATTCAAGCAACAATGATTGGATTTAGTGCAACAAGTGAGTCAAACGGATTAGCAGCGTACCAAAGTGTACCGACCTCAGGAAATTGGACAAGTGTTGGGAAAACAGTAACTAATTATGTGTGGGGGTCTGGTGGGACAGGGGGAGCAGGAAAACGAGTTAATGATGTACAAACACTCACATTTGCTCCACTTACAACGCCTACGACTCTTTATGTGACGGCCGTAGTACAAGGCAACGAAGCAGACGCCAGATCTTTAACGGTGACGGCAACAGCTGGCACAATCACCCAAAGTGCGAGCGGAAATAACCCGAACAGTGGATCCGATTTGGATATTCACCAATTCACGTTGGCAAATGTACCGACGGGTACGGCTACAGTTACAATCACTTTAACTTCACCCGAAACAGGTGGGGATTCCGCTTGGATTGCTGGAGTAAATACAACGTTCTCTTGCCCAGGAGCTCCATCCCCCACCCCTACGCCGATAGTTGGTGGTCCATCATGTGATATTTATGCGTACCAGGAGCATCTAAATCTAAGTGACGTTCAACTCGTGAAAGTAAATCCATCAACCGGAGCATCTACGAATATCGGAAGTGTTGTATATGGCAAAGAAATCGAATCACTCGCAATGGACCCAACAACTCAACAAATGTATACCGTCTCACAATATATTCCTGGAATTGGTGGAGAGTTATATAAAGTAGATCCAACAACCGGAAGTTTAACAAAGATTAACAATATAACGCCGGATGAGATATCCTCACTGGCATTTAAGCCAACCGACGGAACGTTATGGGGCTGGGATCATGCTGATGGATTATATGAAATAAATAAAAACACCGGTACAACAACACTTCGTTTTGCCTATAATTCTGATACAGAAGGATCGGGAAAGGTTATTGAAGGTATGACGTGGACCTTAGATGGCACCAAAGCCTATGTTGTTCGAGGATCAACTGTAGGATCTCCATCAGATCTGTGGTTGTACACCCAGTCAACTAACTCAATGCAATCATTGTTTACAGATGCTTTTCCTGGCGTCGCGGCAAGCCTAGATACATTACCTGATGGGACGTTATTAGTTGGACTTGAAGGTGGCGAAAATGACATTAAGATAATTCAATATAATCCCGTGACAAACACCATTATGGGAACACTTTACACCGACACAACCCACGGTGATGCCGAGGGAGTTACGCGCCGTTACAATTGTCCAAATATCACCTCAGCCATTCCAAATGCGACATTACAAGGAAAAGTATTCTTAGACATAAATAATAACTGCACCCAAGATGCGGGAGAATCAAGTACGAATGAAGCTTCGGTTGAATTAAATAAACTCCTGCCTGCCTCTTGCCCATCTTATTCAAATTCACAAACGCCTTCGGCATCAGGAGATTATTCCTTTAATAACCTTAATTGTTTTGATGCAACAAATCACTCGATGTATCGGTTATCGATAGTACCAACAAACTCCAGTTATACAACAACAACCTGTGGCGGCCAATTTAATATTGATGAGACGCCTGGGTCTGTAATAACGAAAAATCTCGGATTAACAATTATTCGCGATCCATGGTTTCAAGGCGTAGGAGGAGGAATTCACGCAAACGGAACGATAACATCACTTATCCCCAATACCGCAACTGATCGTAATTTAATACGTTCTCCCACTGGATATTCTCCCGATGTTGGTTCAGGCGAAAGCTTATCAACCGATAACGGAACGATATCATCAACAAACTGGGAGGCCACCGATTACACTCAAAATAATTACCTAGAACTCACTTTCACCAGCTTAGCCGACTCGATGCTTCCGTATATTGATCGAAATAATTGGAATGGGTCTCCCCCATCGGCGGCCGATGCCACAAGTGATGGCGTTGCCGTTTACTATGCTCAGTCGAATAACATTACATTAAGCGGAAATTGGCAGGATATCAACTTCCCGGTGATAATTATTGTCGAAGGTAATACATCCGGTATGGGAGACATAACGATTAGAGATAACATTACCAATGGAAAAATCACCCTTGGTCCAAATGGGTTTATGTTAATGGTCGCCGAACATGACGTCATAGTTGAGAATAATATTGGTGAAAACGTTAATAGCTCGACCGGTGTTAACTTAGAGGGCATTTTCATTGCTGGCCATAGCTTTAATGCGGGAGGCGCGGGAGATAGGTTGGTCGATCGTCGTATTAATATTGCAGGTACAGTAATTACTGGTGTTGCGGGCTCCGGTTCATATGTTTCAAATCGAACTCACGAGGAAAATCATTTGTATCCATCCGACTACTTTATCTTTGATCCGAAATTATTATTGAATGCCCCAAGTATAGTTTCAGAACCTATCTACAGTTGGACAGAGGTGCGTTAAATAATCAAAAAAAATAGAAAAATTAAACGCGTTCAATATAGGTACCAGAAACGGTATTCACGCGAATAACATCACCATTTTCAATAAAGAAAGGTGTTGTTATTGTTATGCCGGTCTCTAACTTAACTGGTTTACCACCGCCAGAAGCCGTGTTACCTCTTTCGGCTGGAGGAGCGTCAACGACCTTCAAATCGACTACGTTCGGTAATGAAATTGAATAAATTTTCGCATTAGCAATATCATCCGAGCTTAACAGTGCACTTACCTTTACACCTGAGACGAGATACCCCAATTGCTCCTCACCAAGAGTAGAACTATCAATTTCTAATCTTTTTTTACTTGATGGTTCGGAAAACACGACTTTGCCCTTTCGGGTATCGTTAAATATAAAATCAAGAGATACGGATGCTGCGTCAGCTTCTTCGACAACGGCAGCACTATTAAATGTTATTTCACGGACTCCACCGAATTCAACGTCTTTTACTTTCACATTGACTACGCCTTTTGAACGGGCCTGTTTATGACGCTGAAATTCAAGGACTTGATATACTTTTTCCTCATGTTTAAAAAGTACGCCCTGCCTAAGATCGTTCACTGATAGCATGTCCACTATTTTAACAAATCGATGCTAGTCTTTTAAAGGCGATAGAAAAGATACGATTGCCGAGACTCTTTAAAAGAGTAATTGATACTCGTACAAATAACTGCTAACATCAATAATGATGGTCTCGCGTAACCTCATAAAATATTCTTTTATTACATTAGTAATTATATTGTTAGTAATTCTCGGGATGGTTACCCGCCAGATGTTTATTGAATCTGGATTTAAACTATTTGAATCAAACAAGGCGATTATGAAAGTTGGCAATGAGACGATCTATCAGTCCGATTATGATTATGAAAAACAATATGCGCCTCCTCTATCTTCCTCCGAACTTAAAACATACATAGAAGATAAGCTTATTAAAGATTCGATAATCCTTCAGGGAGCATCTGATGATCAGTTCATCTTACTGAAAGAGAGTTTTTATAACTCACCGAACAAAAACTATGCAACGAGGATTCAAGAGGTTGAAAAAATCCGAAAAGATATTGAAGAGAGGTCTAGTGCGATCAAAGGTGAGTTTGCGGTGGCTTGGTTTTATAACAGCAACAGTTCGGGCCCCTATACCTATGAAGAGAGCCAAAAGATCGTAGAAGATAAGATCAATGCATTGTACAAACGTGTTTCAAATAATTCATTATCGGTTGAAGATGCAGCAAAGGAAATTCGAAACGATAAAATATTGCAAGAGATTGATCCGGCAGTTGCCTCGAATGCGTTACTTACGTTTACGGTAGATGCGGATACGCCCATAACAAGAGATGAACAATTGAACACAAAACTACGATCGCTAACAACTGGCCAACTATCCCCAATACTAACGCTTAAAACACTGACAGACAGAGGGCCCGACCAGATCGAATCAGCGTACTTATTTGGGACGATCACTGAAAAAACATCTTCCTACACGACATTGCCATTCTCAAAATGGTACGATCTACATAAAGAAAACTATACCGTTAATAAATTATGAAAAAACTATCGATATTTTTTATTACGATCTGTTCGTTAATTGGATTATCTTTAATAACCCCTCACACAAGTAAAGCCGCAATCCCAGACGTATATGGGCGTGTTGTTAATGGACTAACGAATGCGCCGATTTCTGGCGTATGGGTAGAATGGAAAAACGGCAAATCGTGTCTCGAATGCAAGTATAGGTGTGCAACTGGCCAAACTTGTACCTGTGCTGGTGATGGTTATTCATCAAGATATGCACAGACAGACAGTAACGGAAATTTTTTATTCACGGCTTATGATATCCTTCCGGATAGCGATTACGGCATTATGGTCGACACCGATTTGGATGGTACACCTGATGTTGAGCAGATAAAAAAAATGGCCACTTATTGTGATGGTTCATTCGATAAAAATGTACTTCCTGATTTTGGTTGTGGTACGAACCCACAGCTCTATAAGGTTGTTATGCCCAAAGGTTGGACCGGCACATTCACTTCATTGGGGGGCTCTCCGAATCCCGCAATATGTAGTGTTTGTATTAATAACGGAAGTTTTAGCCATGATGCGGGAACTATCTATTATTATCCCGGAGGAGTACCGACCCCGACCCCCGAAATATGCAATGTACCCAGTCCAACAAGTCCATCGGAATGGTGGAGCTTCAAAACCCAACCCGCAGGTGTAAAACGGTGCGGGGTCCTTTTTAACACGACACAATATACTTTTTCAAATAGTACCTTTAAGGTTGGCCTTACTATAACAAATCAGTCGACAGAAGATAAACATATTATCCTTGCTGCATATGCATGCAGATGTCTTAGTGGTAATGGCGGTGCTTATTCTGCCCCATTCTGTAAGGGTTATGAGCCACAATATAGTGATACGGCTGTTGCAAACTCACAAGAAACTGGTAATTGTGTTCGGTATCAAGATGAAGATATAACATTAAAACCTAATAATTTAACATATTTGTTTCGAGGAATAACTCAATATGATGGTGTAGATGCTGGCTCAATGGAATTAGGTTATATTGGAGTTTCGATAAATGGACAGTCGGTCTGTCCAGAAGGTCCAATGGGAACAGACGCACTTCTTGGGCAAGGATATCATCACAGTAATGTGGATGTCCCAGCATGTATTGCAGTAACAAATCCCCTCTTCCCAACTCCAACGACACCTCCTGGGGCTACTCCCCTCCCCACGAACACTCCGATGCCTGCCCCGACACAAATACTCTTCCCAGCCGAACTAAAAGGCTCGGTATATCTTGACGTGAACAATTCATGCACCTATGATGCAGGGGATATTCCTGGAAATGATGTCAGCCTAAATCTCGATAGATTACTCCCGAACTCGTGTGGTCAATACAATGAAACAATCACACCGATTCCAAATGGAACGTATGGATTTAACGATTTAGATTGTTTTAGTATGAATTCGGCTAGTTACCGACTCCGTATGACCTCAAATTCACCTCTGTATTCTCTAAACTGTGGCAATGTATATAATTTTACGACTATACCTGGTCAACATATCATTAAGGACATTGGATTAACCATCCTAAGAGATCCATGGATCCAAACGTATCGTGGTGGAATACATGCGAACGGAACAATCAGTTCAGCAATACCACCTACGGCAATCGATAAAAACCTTATTCGATCTGACGCCAATAATTCACCTGATGTTGGATCAGCAACATCGATAACAACCGATAATGGCACGGTTTCATCGAATAACTGGAAAGCCGCAAATTATCAGCAAAATAATACACTCCAATTTTCGATGGAGTCCCTCGAAGACCAGCTTATCCCGATGGCAGATAACAACAACTATAACGGCCAACCACCAACCTCTCAGGATGCTTTGAGTGATGGTGTGGCTGTGTATTATGCAAATAAAAATAACATCACTATCAATGGAAACTGGCAAGATATAAACTTTCCCGTAATAGTGATAGTAAAAGGCAGTACATCAGGCAGTGGTGATATTACAATTAAGGATAATATAACCAACCACATGATAACCTTAGGGCCTCAAGGATTCCTGATGATGATTGCAGAACGAGATATTATTGTCGAAAATGGGATCGGTGAAAGCACGAACAGCTCGACCACACCAAATCTAGAAGGGATTTTCGTTGCCGGACGTAACTTTTATGCTGGCGGTACCGGAGATCGAACTGTAGATACAAGACTGAATGTTAGCGGCACTGTAATAACCGGTGTCTACAGTAGTGGTTCGTATATCTCGAATCGCACCCATGAGGACAACCACTTATATCCATCCGATTACTTCATTTTTAACCCTAAATTACTTCTAAATACACCCGCAATCGTTTCTCAACCGATCTATAATTGGACCGAAACTAGACATTAATCTATATACTTTTTTTTATTCTTCCAAGATAATCGTGAAGACAATTTATATTTGTTAATATGAGAGAACTAAAGTATTGATTACCTCAATAAAGAGCGCATGTAGAGTTGAAAAGAAACGATCTTCAGGCAACATTTCAATGAGAACTATTTCTCGTACTGCCCTACTAAAATACCCAGATCATAAATATTAATAATATTATCGTCATTAATGTCACAGGATTTGGAAATATCGTCACTACTGGCAGATATAGTCTGACCATAACGTGCAGCCAGGATTCCGAGATCAAATATGTTTACCGATCCATCTTTGTTAATATCAGCACTATATCCCCCGGCATAACTGACAAAATTCGCCGATGGGATAACCTCGATTTCAGTTTGTCCTGGCCTGACCCATCCGACGCTAGCATGATCCTCTCCAATACTTTCAGCATGAATAACCTCGATATAGTACGTTTTCCCAGCTTCAAGTGCGATAGATGGAGATCTTTGACTTGAATATTTTGTCCATTCATATGGGGATGTCCACCGAGTAGTTTCAGCGATCTTGCGGGAAGTGCTACTCTCTGCTCCAGTACCAAGCCAAAGCTCACCGGTATCATCTGCGGCTAGATAAAATGTGTAGTTTCCACTTACCTGAGGTCGTAAATATCCTCGTAATCGGCTACCAAAATTTGTTCCCTGATGTTTGGGTGTATCGAAATTTGATAACTGAGTTGTTGAGCTTGGATTATTCGGATATCGGGAGTCATTGGTCAAGTCAGTTAACAGTGCATTATCTTGGGTAGTTATATTATTCCACGTCTCGTAACGAACGACATTAGAACTACTTGGCAGCGTTGGGGTAGCTGTTGGTCTGACCGTTAGAGTAGGTGTTACAGTCGGTTCAGGATCAAGAATAAAAATAACGTAGTAATTAAAATAATTTTCATTGAGACCCGCACCACTTAAGACAACATTTCCAGCTGAATATCTCTTCGAGTACAACGTGTGTGTTTTTGACATCTCGCTAATCATGATCCTGTCGTCAGTGTTTACCCATCCACCGTTTGTTATCCACGTCGGTGGCGTAATACGGCTATCGTATGCAATATACACAGTGGCTGGTCGTGCAATAGAAAGTGTAATAAGGTTAGTATTAGTTTGAGTACGGTCGTCAACAGGAGTACGAAGAAATACCTGATTATTATATGGTGATGGAATATTTGCGATGGTAACATTTGAATCTGAAAACGGTTTCACACCAACGCCAATACGTGATATTTCATACACTGAATTTGTAGCCTTACTAACAATCGAAATATCACCCGTTGAAGGTGTTGTAGTCGGAGTAACCGAGACCCCGGCAGTTGGAGTACTCGACACGGGAGGTAATGGCGTTAAACTGGGTGAAACGGTTGGGGTTACCGGATTTTGCGATGAATATTCATCCGCCCCAATGTCTGGCGCACCGGTAAAAGATTGACCATCGATATCCGTACTTAGCCCACTCACACTAACGCCTTTATTAATATAAGGAGAGTTCGAGTTGATATGAAAATCTTTGTTGGAAGAATTCACAAATAAAGGATCTCCTAATACGGCGTTCGCATCTATTGTTTTTATTGAATCACCCGAATAAGCAGTGCCGCCATATCCGATATCATCACCAAAATACCCATTATTTGAAACAGTCGAGCCACTTGTGACATTAAATGCACGACCATTAGAGCTAAAGATATTGTTCTTAACTGTTAACGTCGGATTGCTGTAGTAACCGATTCCGATTGCGTTATCTACCAACGTATTATTAATAATTTGATTATTCTGCCCATCAGGATGCCCCCAAAGTATTCCCTCTTTTTCGTTATCATAAATAAAGTTATATGCGACTAAAGAGTTACTGCTGTAATTTGAACTGAAGAAAAAACCCATCTCATTTCGGTATGATCTATTACCGATAATTTTATTATTATCACTGCGCCCATATCCAGGATTATCAGTTGTTGCCTGACCGCCCCAAACTTCAACACCACGGGTTCGATTATCATGTAAATCATTGCCGCTTATTTGGACAAATGAAGATGACTGAACCCCCACACCATACCCCTCTCCGCCGCCCCATTCTGTACGTCGATTATTATAAAAGTGATTTCCTCTTACAATAGTGTACTTTGAATATGTAATATATGAACCATCACCATTATCATATGATGTGTTATTGAGTATTTCGTTATTATTTGCACTATACTCGGAAGTATATCCGACGACCCATAAACCATGTTCGCTAAAACTATATACTGTATTTCCTTCCATAACATTATGATCAGAAGAAGCCGACATGCTAGACTTCGTCACCATGATACCGTCACGAGATCCATTAAGAAGAGTGCTATTCTCTACACGGTTATAGTTGCTATCCTCAATCTCTATCCCCGAATAAAGCGGTGCCTCAACCCGGACTCCACTAATTACATTATTACCATCGTGACCTGTGTTATTTATGTAGATGGCTCGAGATCCGGCACCTACTAAATTAAGATTCTCAACCCGAATGAACCGCTGACCTGATAAGTCAACTAAAAAGCTAAACGAGCCAATTTCAATACCGCTACCACCATAATATGTATTTGGATCTGATTCTGCGTAAATATATGTTACGCCGTTGTTTGCATCGTGACGTCTGGACCATTCACCTTTTTTATCAAGCTTTGTTTCGGGTTGTTCCCAGACCGCCTTTTCACCACTCAATCGGACAATATAAATATCGGCATCAGTTTTCCAAATATTGCCGGAATGAACTGTCCATGTTCTGGTAACTTTCTGAGTCGCATTTAATGTCGGTAAACCGCCAGAACCATATGCCCCGATAGTAATTAAATTTCCAGAAGCACCAGATGAATTTAACTTAATTCCCTGATTCCATGTCTGACCTCGTTTTAATAAAATTTTATCCCCAGGTTGAAATGATCGGCTATTAATAGCAGTTAGTGTTTTCCAGGCTGTAGATTCAGTCGTACCTGAATTAGCATCATTACCAGATACACTATCAACATAATACGTTGTCCCGGCTGCAAATGAATTATCTTTAGGAAAAATACCCGACAATAAACCTGATTGTAACGGAAACGTTACGGCTGCAAATAAAAAGAGAGACACCAAGACCAAGGTCGAGGCTAATACAATTCGAGTCGATTGGGTATCATTTTGTATCTTCATTAACGGATTATAAATAATAATATAACTATCTTATATAATGCCCAATAAGCAAACCTAAATCAAACACATTTATCGTATCGTCAAGATTAATATCACAACGAAGAGTCAATTCATCTGAACTTATAGAAATTGACTGCCCATAATGTGCGGCTAATATTCCCAAATCAAACACGTCCGTAAAACCATCACGATTAATATCAGAGTCCCCGAATTCATTATTCAATGCACTAAACGCCGACGAAGGTATTACCTCAACGGATGTTTGCCCCGGACGTATCCATCCAACACTTACATGATCTTCTCCAATACTTTCAGCATGAATTACTTCAATATAGTATTCTTGCCCAGCCACTAATTCGATCGATACAGATTTTTGTGCTGCCGATTTTGTCCATTCATATGGATAAACCCAATATGTATTTTCAGCAATTTTTCTTGCAGTACTCTTATCACGATTTGATCCTAACCACAATTCACCTGTATCGTCTGCTGCAATATAAAAAATATACATGCCTGTTTGTGGTACTTTTAAATACCCTTCGATCCTGGTACCAAAATTAGTTCCTTGATTTTTGGGGGGATCAATATTTCCCAATCGTCCCACACTACTCGGACTATCCGGGTATCTGGGATCATTAGTTAAGTCAGTAAGTAATGCATTATCTGTAGTATTAATATCCTTCCACACTTTATACTTCAGATTTAATTCACCATCAATTGGGGTCGGAGAAAGTGTCTGAGTTGGGGTTATCGATACAGAAGGCGTTGGAGAATTATTAACTGACGTAGGATTTATAGTGACTGGGGGTATCGTTGGTGTTATTACCTGTCCAGAATATTCATCCGCCCCAATATCGGGAGCACCAATAAGCGATTGACCATCAATATCAGTGTTCAATCCATTAATAGCTATCCCCATATTAATTAAAGGCGAGTTAGAGTTTATATGAAAATCTTTAGCAGATATATCTACAAATTGAGGATTTGCTAACACTGCAGTAGCATCGACGGTTTTAATCGATGTACCGGAATACGTAGTACCACCTTGACTTACATCGTTACTAAAATATCCATTATTTGAAATCGATGATTGATTGGTTAGATTAAAAGCTCTACCGTTTAAACTGAAAATATTGTTTTTCAAAGTAATTCTTGCATCTCCGTAATAGTTAACCCCAATCGAATTTCCGACGAATGTGTTATTAATAATCTGATTATTCTGCCCATCAGGATGCCCCCAAAGTATCCCCTCTTTTTCGTTATCATAAATAAAGTTATATGCGACTAAGGAGTTACTGCTGTAATTTGAACTGAAGAAAAAACCCATCTCATTTCGGTATGATCTATTACCAATAATTTTATTATTATCACTGCGCCCGTATGCAGGATTCTCGGCCGTGGCCTGACCACCCCAAACCTCAACACCACGGGTTCGATTATCATGTAAATTATTACCACTTATCTCAGCAAAAGAAGTTGATTGCACCCCGACACCATACCCCTCTCCGGCAACGGATTCGGTTCGGCGATTATTATAAAAGTGGTTCCCCTTTACTTTAGTATATTTTGAATATGTAATATATGAACCATCACCATTATCATATGATGTGTTATTGAGTATTTCATTATTATTTGCACTATACTCGGAAGTATATCCAATAATTTGTATACCTCGGGCACTAAACCCAGTCACTGTATTACCGATAATAATATTATTATCTGAAGTTCTTGCCGGTTCAGATTTAGATATGATAACCCCATTTGTAGCACCATTGAGTATGGTACTGGACTCTACGCGGTTATAGTTGCTATCCTCAATCTCTATCCCCGAATAAAGCGGTGCCTCAACCCGGACTCCACTAATTACATTATTACCATCTTGACCACTATTGTTGATGTATACCGCTCGAGAACTGGCACCAATTAGGTTAAGATTTTCCACGTGTATAAATTTTCGATTAGAAAGATCAACTAAGTAACTAGTACTACTCGTTTCAATACCACTACTACCATAATAAGAGTTAGGGTCTGATTCGGCATAAATATACGTCACGTTATTATTCGCATCATGACGTCTAGACCACTCCCCTTTTTTGTCTAATTTGGTTTCTGGCTGTTCCCATACTGCTTTCTGTCCACCTAATCGTACAATATAAATATCGGCATCAGTTTTCCAAATATTGCCGGAATGAACTGTCCATGTTCTGGTAACTTTCTGAGCCGCATTTAATGTCGGTAAACCGCCAGAACCATATGCACCGATCGTAATTGGATTACCAGAAGTACCAGATGAATTTAACTTAATTCCCTGATTCCACGTCTGACCACGTTTTAACAAGATTCTGTCTCCCGGCTGGAATGATCGACTATTTATATTACTGAGCGTCTTCCATGCGGTTGATTCGGTAGTGCCGGTACTTGCATCGTTTCCCGAGACATAGTCGACATAATAAGTTGATCCGGCAGCTAACGAGTTATACTTAGGAAAAATACCTGAAAGTAGTCCCGACTGTAATGGAAATGTTATCGCCGCAAATAAGAAGATCGATACTAAAACTAAAGTCGAGGCCAATACAATTCGAGCTGATTGGGTGTCATTTTGTATCTTCATTAACGGATTATAAATAATAATATAACTATCTTATATAGTGCCCTATTAGTACGCCTAAATCAAACACATTTATCGAATCGTCTAGATTAATATCACAACGGAGAGTCAATTCATCTGAACTTATAGAAATTGACTGCCCATAATGTGCGGCTAATATTCCCAAATCAAACACATCAACCTGTCCATCACTATTTATATCTGTATCACCTTCTTCGTCGTTTAACGAACCAAAAACTGATGGCGGAATAATTTCTATAGAAGATTGGCCTGGTCGAATCCACCCAACACTGACATGATCCTCAGCGATACTTTCTGCTTGAAGAACTTCAAAATAATAATGCCCTCCTGCATGTAATTCTATTTGTTTAGAAGTTTGACTAGCATATTTCCCCCATTCGTATGGACTTGTCCAGCGGTCTGTATATGCGATAACCTGGGCTAAACTCACATGATTATCCTTACTTAACTTTATTTGAGCAGTATCATCCCCTGCGATTACAAATTGGTAGTTTCCTGAAGACGGAGGGATAAGTATCCCGCGAATTCTAACGCCATAATACTCTGAAATATTTTTGTCAGAATCGATATTGGAGGTACTCATTGAATGGTCTGGGTTATTTGGAAATCTTGTATCCTGTATAAGATCGTTTATGTTAGCGTTAACTGTGGTTTGCAGAGAATACCATTCTTCACGTAGGAGATTCCCGGAAGAAATGGTTGTTGGGGTTGGTATCAGAGATGGTGATATCGTTGGGATAATAGTACTAGTAGGTACTACGGTAGGTGTTGCGGTTAACGGAGCGGGTGACGTTATAGCAACATTCGTCGGTATATAAATATGATAACCATACGGCAGGAATGTATCTTGAATTGAGCCATTATTGACGGTAACGGTTCTGTTCTCACCATACACTTGGTAGGTGCCATTAGCGATACCATTAACCCTTGCCGTGTTCCCACTTGTGGTATCGGATGGTGCATACATACTTGCAGCAATATACATCGGTCGACTATTCGCATCTTTGAACCCCCATGCGATTACTCCAGGATACTCCACCTGTTGTTGTGGGATCTCATCGTAAAGACCAATAACAAAATCAGTAGTGTTCGTTTTACTTTTCTCTAGGCCCGATAGAATATCAACATTCAGCTGGATACGATCTGCTTGCATAATCCACGGCCATAATGCGGCATATGTTGGATAGAAATCGTAAAATCCATCCTCGCAGGGTGTCCCCCATGCATTATTGGTGCCACTTGAATCACCCAAGTAATACGGTATAGCACCTTGAGCTCCAGCAAGTATACCTAATATAACCTGGTGAACTGTTCTTTGATATTTCTTAGCATCACTATTGATATCAACATTTGTAGTGTCGGTTGTCTTACAGTACTGATATGTGTCCACGGCATGGTATGCAATAACGCCTTGGGGACGAGTTGCTCCAAGCGGTCCTGGATATTTTTTCCCAAATTCCCGCCACCGAGGAATGTATCTATCCATTGTTAGATAAGTACCAGCTACTTTCTCACCTTTATTTGTCGGATATGACTGAATAACAACGACATCAATCTTATCTGCATACCCATTATCCCATTCAGGTATACGATGATTCATGGAATGTACGACTATCGCTTGGGGAAAATATTGTCTTACAGAATCACGAATAGCGAGTAAATGATCCCTGGTCCACGTTTCATCGGTAGCGTAAAAAGCAAAAAGGTCCTGATCTGTCCAGCCTTGATCTTTAAGCCATTTAACTGCAGAGAACCAAAGATTTCTGTCATAACACCCTGGATCTGAGTGATTACAGCCCATATTTAACAAATATTGCTTCTGCCTATTAAGTGCTTCAATGTGGGTAAGCATGCCCCTACTAAAGGCATAATTCCCATATGAATTAGAATAATTATATGAAGATGAGGTTGTCTTTGTAACTAAACCAAAAGAATAATGTTGAATTAATGTGTAATTATCTTTAATACATTCGTTATCAGCTGTAATCGGATTTAACCAGCCTGTATTTGGGTCAGGTCGTTGACATCCATACCATCCATAGGGTGGAGCAGATCCGCGAGGAAAGGGGTAATTTGCAAGAATCGATGAAGAAACAGCCGCACTACTGGTTGATTTTGAAAAAAAGTTCGCTAATTCTTTATTTCGGATAGGAAATGTATTTGCTATTAGAAGAAAAATAGCGACAATCGAAATCCCTCCTAATAAAAAACCGAACGAAATATTCTGGCTTTCTTTTTTATTAATCATTGCAATTTAATACGAGTACTAATGGTAGGATTACATCCTAACATCATATGCGTAGCAAGAGTAGGATTATTGATTGTATCTACTAACTAGAATTCCTAAATCAAAGATACTTACAACTCCATCATTATTTATGTCACTCGCCCGTTCTATATCGTTACTTTGAGAGGTAATTGTTTTACCATAATTTCCGGCGAGTAAACCGAGGTCGAAAACATCGACATTCCCATCATGGTTAATATCAGCGTTAGGAATAATTGTAGTCGGGGTCGGAGTCAGGGCATCAAAAAAATCAGCACAGTACGAAAAACTAAAAGCACCTTGATTATTTCCGTATAAATAAAAGTCGCTTGTAAATTGATAAGTATCCCAATTTGGTTCGAGTGGAATTTGATATGTATATTGATAAATTGAGCCATTCCATTTGGCGACACTAATTGGAATACTATTCCTTCCTCGCTGCATTTTAAATCCCGACGGATTTGTTATTCCATGTTCAGACGCATACCAATGCCCACCTTGGGCAACATTAATACGTTGAATGTTTTGGCATCCAGTAGAGATTGGGGTCGGCGTTACCGTAATTGAAACGCTGGGAGTCGGTGTAGGAACGTTAGTAATGCTTGGAGTTGGAGATAGTGAAGGGCCTTCCATTATCTTTCCATACCACGCATCGTTATCCCCTCCGTGGCATATTTCTACCGTAAATGAACTGGACGAATTATATAGACTAAAATCATCATATTGATCATAAATGTACCATTCCGGGGCATACGGAAGTTGACGATTGAACCGATATACAAATTCCCCATTCCATATCGCTAAATATCCGGCCCCATTTGTAACTCTAATCTTGACTCCTTTTGGATTCATTATTCCGTGAGCAAATCCGCGCCAATATCCGCCCGCTTCAACCGTTGCGAGCGTAGGGTGACTACAATCAGTACTTATAGTCAATTCACTAACAGCACTCGGCTTAAGTGGCACCGCATATGTAGGACGAGGTAATGGATCAGTTGCTGGTTTTGTATTAGTTAAGATAGCTGCATTAACAGCCATTTGACCATAGAAGTTAACCGGACTACACCCCGATGGTGTGTCATGCTGAAGAATTTTTTGAACGAGCCCATCATATCGACCTAACATCATAAACCCCTCTTCGATGCACCCCTCTGTTCCTTCACCAGTTCGATCTAACCATTTACCGTATTGAGGATTATCGATATTGCCATCCCAAGTAATATTTTTAAATAGATTGGCAAGCCGCTTCATATCTCCATCGTTCCAATAAATTCCCACATTTCTCCCTTCAACAATATATCCAATAGTATCCTGCCCATGATGAGTGTCGGATACAGGATGATAGCCTTCGGCATCATAAGCAGTTTGCGTACGTTCACCTAGTAGAATGTATTTGCGTATCCATTCATCATGAAAAATTGCAGTATCTGTCGTTCCCGGAAAAAGTTCGAGCTGCTCTCGTAACGATGATGGACGATAAGGACGCATGTCCTGGTTTATACGATTAAACACTTCGAGATATCTTGGTTTCCACGTTTGATTTTCGGTAATAATTGCCAGTTCCATTGCAATCATTGCCCAATGCGAAGCCATATGGGTACGAGATCGATAGATAGATCCATCAGAGATACCTCCTTCAACAACGGCTAGACTACTACGAACCCAATTTTTCTCAAAAATATGTTTTTCACTAAATGCAAGTATTTGGTTGTATTTAACCCGATATGTCGAGTTATTATAAATAACTAGGGTCTCACGCATAACACGCAACATTCTTACAACGGTTCTCCAACTGTGACCTTCTTCAAGCGTGGGCATATTCCAATCATAGTAACCATCAGATTGTAATGTCGCTTTGCCGATAATTGTTTCGACATATGAAAGAGCTCGATCCAAGTATTGTGTCTTTCCAGTCGCTTCAAACATTGCGGTCATACCATCGATACAGTCGTTCATATGATATAACGCAACAGATTCAATTCCAGCAGCTTCAGACATCTGTTTACAACGGGTACTTGAATATGAAGATTCAGGCCATACTTCACTCAACATTTTTTCCTCCCAATACGATACAGGTAAGATCGGTTCTGATACGAGTACACCACTCGCGGCATTACTATTTGTTTTAGGGAAAATAGTAGCAAAAATCCAGGATTTGAATGGAAACGACGAAGAAATAGTTAGCACCACCAGTACAATAAGTAAACTAGCGATGCTGATAGTATAAAAAAGCTTATTCTCGGGCTTCAATCGACACCTCCAACTTTATATTGCCCGATAAAATACCTAATGTTATATCCCATGAAATTTCTCATCCGTTATAGTGTCCTACAAGGATGCCAAGATCATAGATACTTATCATCCAATCTCGATTAATATCACACGCTTTGGTTGTGGCGTCGCTCGTACTACTTACGGTTTGACCATAATGAGCGGCAAGAAGTCCAAGGTCAAATACATTCACCGCCCCATCGTTATTAATATCAGCGTTTAGCTCGCTAGGCTCTGGTACAAAATACTGCGATGGAATAACCTCAATCGACGATTGCCCAGGACGCATCCACCCGACCGATGCGTGATCTTCTCCAATACTTTCGGCATGGATAACTTCAATAAAATAGATGCTGCCAGTTTGCAAAGTTATTGGCAATGAATGCTGTGCCGATTCAGTGGTCCATTCATAAGGAGACACCCACGTTTTAACCTCGGCTATTTTTCGGGCAGAATCACGACCACTGTTCGTTCCTAACCATAGTTCGGCGGTATCGTCGGCCGCAAGATAAAACGTATAGTCCCCACTTGCCGGAACCCTTAAATACCCAGTCATTCGCGAACCAAAGTTGGTGTCCCGATGCTTGGGTGTATCAAAAACACTGAGCCAACTTTGCTCACTTGGATTATTCGGATATCGAGAATCGTTCGTTAGATCTGTCAATAACGCATTGTCTTGAGTAGAAATATCATTCCAAATCTCATATCGAACATTCCCAATAACTGTGGATGTTGGAGTCGGAGTTCTTGAGAGCGTCGCAGTCGGCGTGGCTGCAGT
The DNA here is from genome assembly GCA_013335095.1 of candidate division WWE3 bacterium. GTDB lineage: Bacteria > Patescibacteriota > 4484-211 > 4484-211 > JAAXWF01. The sequence continues at coordinate 513,258 of JAAXWF010000001.1, read as the reverse complement.
GGTAGGCGTAGCGCCGGGGGTCGTTGTTGGAGTTATACCACTACCATTAAAGGTTCCGACTAACGCATAGATATGATAACCATATGGAAGAAACGTATCTGTAATGCTTCCATTTGTAACTGATACGGTTCGATTTTCGCCATAGACTTCATATGTTCCGTTAGGAATATTTTCAATTCGAGCTGTATTTCCCGTCGGAGTATCAGCTGGGTCATACATACTCGACCCGATGTAAATAGGTCGACCTTGTGCATCTTTAAATTGATATGCTATAACACCTGGATATTCAACTCGAACTTGAGGTTCATTATCCCATGGTCCAATCACATAATCAGTCCGATTAGTGATACTTTTTTCAAGCCCGGATAAAATGGCCACTGGCATCTCTGTTCGATCTCCCGGCATAATCCACGGCCAAATAGCAACATATGTGGGATAGAAGTCAATAATTCCAGCTTCACATGGTGTACCCAGTGCTCCTGGATCATCAGCTGCACCGCTACCTAAATAATAAGCCATGACTCCTTGAGCACCACCTAAAGTAGCCAATACGATTTGATGAGCAACCCGTTGTTGCTTTTTAGATGGGGTATTTATTGCTAAATCTGTCGTTGTGGATAATCTGCAATATCGATAAGTATCGAGAGCTGCATATGTTATAACACCTTGAGGGCGTGGTTTTCCTTCTGGACCCGGATAAAGAGCCCCCCATTTTTTCCATCGCGGAACAGATCGATTAAGGGTTAGATATGTACCGGCAACTTTTTCCCATTTATAATAAGGATACGATTGGGCTACGAGAACATCAATTTTATCGTACACACCATTATCCCAATCTGGAGTCTGATGATTTTGGGAGTGGACAATAATCGCCTTTGGAAAGTGTTTTCTAACAGCATCGCGTATTACTCCCTGCCTTTCTACAAAAATTTCATCAGTCATGTATACGCCAGCAATACTCTCATCACTCCAGCCCTGGGACTTGAGCCATTCATATGCCTTATTCCAAAGGTTAGGATCTAAACACCCATCATCATTGGCAGAACAGCCCGCGTTAAATAAATATTGTTTTGAGCGATTAAAATTTTTACTTATATAATTTAAAATCCCATCATTGAAATTGTACGAACCGAAGCTGTTAGAATAATTGCCGGCATTGCCTGCTCCTGTATTTTTACTTATTAATCCCCATGGATAGTCTTGAATTATTGTATACTGATTAGTAATACATTCATGTTCTGACCAATACGGTGTATACCAACCATCTTCAGGATGGGCCCGAGAACATGCATACCACCCATACGGAGGAGCAGATCCACGTGGGAATGCATAATCGTTTAAAACAGAAGCAGAAACGGCGGCACTCGATACGGCTTTAGGAAATATGGTTTGGGTAATTTTTTGTGACGTAGGAAACGTTACGGCGATAACAAAAAAACTAATTACAGATATACTACTTATCAGCAAAAAAGCTTTTACAATATTATTTTTCTGTTGAAAATCATTATATAGACTGCCCGTTAAGGACAAACTGGTTCTCATTCATTTTAGTATAAACACCACTTTGGCTAGAGTCCATACTTGCCTATTAGAATTCCCAAATCAAATATATTAATAGTTCCATCAGCATTAATATCACACGCTTTGGTTGTGGCATCGCTCGTACTATTTACGATTTGGCCATAATGGGCGGCAAGAAGTCCAAGGTCAAATACATTCACCGCCCCATCGTTGTTAATATCGGCATCAAAAGCTGCGGTTGTCGGAGTCGGTGTAACGGTTGATGTTCCTTTTACAAAAATCGTATACATACTCACGTTTGATGATTCATTATTATTTCCCAAATCTAAATTTGTATTCGCTACTAAGGATTTTCTATACAAATTCATTGTTCCAGTTGAATCAATAGTTACCGTTTGAGTTGTTTTTTCCCAGCTCGATAACCACGATGGTATCTGCGTTATTCGCGCATCAAGTCCAATGTACACGGTTGCTGCTTGAGTGGTTTTGATTGTTGCGATTGGGCTTGATGTATAAAACTTCGAGTCATTGGCAGTACGGATATAGTTAATTCCTAACAAATCAGAAGGTATGTTATTAATCGTGTACGTCCGATCCCCATAGGCTTGCACTCCATTTTGTAGGTTTGTTTGAACCGACCAATTCGCACTACTTGCTGGGTCAAACACACTCACTAATTGCGTTATTCCTACCGTATTCCCTGGTGTTGGGGTCGGTCCACTGGTTGGAGTTACTGTCGGCTTAACTGTGGGAGTCGCTGTTGGAATTGATGTTGGCGAGGCTGAAGTTGTCGACTTAAGATAAAGCACGGCATCAGAGGTGATTGAAGACGGACGTGAAAATGATCGAAGACCCGATGTGGTCACCGAAAAAGTCGTAATCGCAATCGTGTTCGTACTGTCCTGGTTAATGTTCGTTGTTGCTGGATTAAACCATTCTCCGTTGTATTGGCCAATTGGTAAATTAACTGAAATATCACCTGATGATGGTTGGTATACCAAATATTCTTTGCCCGTATTCACTAAACAGTATTGAGTTGAACACGATGTTGTATCTGGTTTCATGTTATTAAGATCAATCTTTTCGGAATACGTCACCGTGTGACCAGCGGCTCTGCGGGTTTCAAGAATAGCATTTTGCTTGCTTGCATCCGCCCGAAATGATTCCATAAATATCGGGTTGTAACCACGAATGAATGTTTTCCAAACCCATGTTCGACCCGCTCCATCCTTCTCGCCGACATGATCAGTATCAAGTATGATTGGCCGACCATCACTATAAATAGGCGGATTATTTAACACATCAGCAAAAGGCGACGTATTATGCGGAGATACCCAATCTGAAGGATTACTCGATGTAAAAAGCTCCCCATTACTCGCACCATGAGCCCGTGTTATATTACCAACTGGGTGCTGTTTAGGTTTTGTCTTTTCATAATCTTGAATATATTTAATCATCGCATAATGCCATTCAGGCGTACTATTTAATGCCTGATTTGACGTTTCAAATAGGACGTTGTCATATTCATTTACCTGATCAATAACCATGCGGATATAATTTTTTTGTAACTCAGTCACTTTTGCATTACTTAAGTTAAATAATGTTGATGCAGATAGTCCCGAAGCCTCTGCACTGGTCATGTTAATGTGGTTACGGGGATTATACGAGTTACCATCCCACGCCCAATGGGTTGCAATACGTGCCGAGTTATATCCATCAAAAAACATGATACTTACATAAATGTTTTTTGACCGGGCGGTTTCGATTACACTTCGCAGCTTACTCACGAATGTTGAATCCAGCTTCGATAAATCGAATTTGATTGGTGGGTTTGATTGTGAAAAGTTTGCGTAGAGTTTATTACAATAATCCGAATTATCAGTCGCAGTGATTGGTGAAGTTAAGGCAAAAGGATGTGGAACCATACATTCTTCAAATGGCGCAGACGATGTACCCCAATCCACAATAAAATTGTCTGCATTCCAGAGGCGAATAAAGTTATGTTTATTATCGGTAAGTGCTTTAAAATATACGTCATTTGAAACATTTGAAAATGCAGCATTTACCGTACGCGATTCCTGTAGAATCGTCCAGGTATGTGTGCCGGTCAGATAAATCGATTTGCCGGAGTTATTCGTAAAATATCGTGGATTTGCGGTATTTTTACGTAACGGTCCGTTGATTGCAGCAGCTTCACTTTTAGGCTTAGGAAAAAAGCTATCGTACCAGTTTGGATACTGTGTTGCGGTTAACAAAAAAGCCATAACTCCGATCGAAGAGATCAATAAAAAAAGTTGGTTGGATGTTTTTTTCTTGTCTATATGGCTCATGCTTAAAAAGTCAAAAATTACTAATGACTATATTGTCCTATTAGCAAACCCAGGTCAAACACATTGATTGTATTATCTCCGTTCACATCCGATCGATAGGTGGGCGTATCACTGGAACTTACGATTGTTTGACCATAGTGAGCCGCCAAAATCCCTAAATCAAACACATCCACTCGCCCATCGATATTTAAGTCCGCCGAAGGTGATGCAACCGTTGGTGCGCTAAAATACTGATCTGGAATAATTTCGCGGGTTGTACTTCCTGGCTGAATCCATGCGAGCGTTACACTATCCGCCCCAACACTTTCGGTTTGTAATATTTCGACAAAATACTTTTTACCTGCAATTAACTGAATCGGATTTGAAGTTTGTGAGGTATATTTGGTCCATTCGTCTGGATAGGTCCACTCCGGAACTTCGGCGATTTTTTGACGAGTAGCCGACGTACCATCGGTACTTAGCCACACTTCTGCAGCATCATCAGCGGTAACGGCAAACGTGTAGTTTCCAGTTTGTGGAGCACTCAGAAGCGTTCGCATCCGTACACCCAAATTAGTTCCGATGTCTTGCGGGGTCTCGATTCGTCCTAATTTAGCCGTGTAGGATGGTTTATTGGGAAATCTCTTATCGTCGGTCAAATTAAAGATATCTGAATACGGATATGTAGTAATATCATCCCATCGTTCATACAATACACCACCCGTTGTCGGCAAACTGGTTGGAGTCGGGTTTGGTGTCTGAGTCGGATTTAAGGTTGGTGTCGAAGTTATTGTCGGTACTGGGGTGTTTGTGGGACGCACGGTTGGCGTAACCGTTGCCGAGGCTAATTGAGTTTTTACGACCCGCACCATTTCGATTGAGATATCCTTTGTTCCCAAAGCAACGACTCGAAAATCCATCGACTGACTAAATAAGTTTCGGTTTGCTACAAAATCAGTAATCCTAAATGTAACGGTTTTATATTTCATAGTCCCGCCAGTATGGACTGTTGGGGTTGTCACAATTCCGCTTTGATTTGTATATTCAATCGCCCAATCGGTAGCCGACACATCACGGTAGGTAACCTTTAGATCAATGGTTTGAGAACCGCTTGGTAAGAACCGATCGTCTAGGTTAAAGTACATATACTTGTTACCCGAAGCGACCTGGGTTTTTCGCGAACGGTACTGATCAATCGCAGTGTATTTAAACGCACCGGCATTGAATGCACCACTCATGTCATCATCGGGTGCGGTAACACCATCCGGGGTAACATCGCGCTGATATAACCATCGTTCGGTATTCTTCAGATAATTAGTCGGGATACTCTTATTAGCGATCTCCCAATCAGGTAATACGCTCGTTTCCACCCATGCCCAAGCATCCGCCGAATCATAGACCGTTTTCCCGACACTAAGTCTAGCCCAATCCCATAACGGATGGTACTCCGACGAATCCCACACGTAATCACTGGTGGATAACCAATTTCTACGACGGGCTAACTGCTGCAAAATACTATATTGGAAACGGTAATAGTTGGTATCGGCTGGACCAAATGTATCATCATTAGTGAATTCCTCTTCTTCGGCGGCAAAGTACGACCGATTCTTTACCGGCGGGAAATCCTCGTTATAGTTCATGTATCCATTCGCATCGACAATAGTTCCTAAAATATTGGGAGAAAGATTTGTACCCGACCGTCCGCCATCGCGCTCTCCCCATCCTTTTGCGTAGGCGTACTGAGCAAGTTCTCGAGCCAAGGGTGCTCCCCACCATTCGCTGCTAATAACCGTCGCGAGCTTATTTTCTTTTCCGCTAAATCCATACGACCAATCATCAAAAAAGCTTTTACCCCATGTTCTAAATTTTTCAATAAAGGCATCTTTTTGACCGCTATAACCGTTTAATCCCCAGATCTCATCGTACATCTCAACTCCTGAGCCACTTACTCCACGTCCACCCCATTCACCACAGCAATCATCCATAGGTGAACGGACTTCTACAGTTATTAATCGTGGATTGTTTTTATATTTATCTCCAAGAGCTTTTATAAACGGCCGAACCGCTTGCTCAAACTGACTATCGGGATGCCACGCTGCGACACCGTTTAATACTTCGGTATATGTTTTGGTCGTATCACTCCATCCTTTGCGTAAAAACGGAATATTGTACTTATTTAACACCCACTGAGGAATTTCCCCACCTGAAGCGGCCTTTATACCGGCTAAACTCGAATTACGATTACCATAAAATGGCCACAATACAAAACCGACGTCCGATGGTGCCGCCTCAACTTGAGACACAATTTGATCAATCTTACTCCAATCGTACACACCTTCGGATGGATTAACTGCAGCCCACGAAAACAAAATCATCACGCCATAATTAAGGCCGTTATTTCCTCTTGGTTGATTCGTTGCACGTTGTACAGACATCCAATACTGACCACTATTGTTTGCCATACCAGTCCCCGCAGGCATTGACCAATCTTCGCCGTCCGCCTGCTGGGTTATAGTAGCCGAACCATTTGTGGCAGCATGGCTTTCTTCTTTAGGAAACAAAAAAGTAAAAAGATCGCGCTGACTTGGAAACGCCACCGCTACTAAAAAAAACGCTAAGACGATAGCACTACTCGTTATTAAAAGAAGCTTTGTAACAGGATTATTATTTGTTAATAATTGATCTTTCCAATCGATACTGTTCATTTTTAAATAAAAAAGAGTTTGCAGTTTCTATTTAACTATACTTTTAAATAGAGTTCTATAAGTGATATTGTCCGACCAGAATACCCAAATCATAGATACTAATCTGTGTGTCGGAATTAATGTCACACGCTTTTGTAATGGCATCACTGCTGGTTAAAACCGACTGCCCATAATGTGCTGCTAATATGCCTAGATCAAAAACATCTACGATTCCATCCCGATTAATATCTCCCGAAATCTCATTCGCCATCGTTTCAAAATACTGCGGTGGAATTACTTCGATAGTACTGTGTCCTGGTAATGTCCACCCAACTGCAACATGATCGGCGGAAATACTCTCAGCCATTAAAATTCCAAGGTAATATTTCTGATTAGCAACGAGTTGTATTGCTTCAGATTTTTGTGTCGAATATTTATTCCATTCGTACGGATTAGTCCAGCGTTCGGTATAGGCGATTTTTTGAGCAGAAGAGCTTTGATCATTTGTACCAAGCCATAATTCAGCGGTATCATCTCCGGATACATAAAACGTATAGCTTCCTGTTATTTGCGGAACGATGGTTCCCCGAATACGAATACCAAAATAATCTCCGGTATTTTTCGCCGTATCTATCGACCAGGTAAGGCTAGACTGGTCAGGTTCATTCGGATATCGTCCATCATTAAGCAAGTCGATAATTCGAGCATTAACTGGGGTTTGGATAGTATTCCATCGCTCCAGGGTTAGTTTAGGTGAGATCGATGGAGTTGGACTTGGTACTGAAGTTGGGGTTATTACCATTGTTGGCGTGGGTGTTACGGTTGGTTTTGGTGAACTGGTCGGCTGGATAGTTAGCGTTGGTATCGGCGTATTTGATGAAGAAAATTGAAATGCTCCTAAATCTGGACGTTGACCATCATTTCGATAAAAAGATGACATACCTGGCAATACGGCAAAAGTTTTTCCATTTAGCACAAAACTTTTTGACAAATCAATTCCTTTATTACGGACAATACTTGTAGAAGCTATCTGTAATGTTGAGTCAGCGTCATTCCATAAAGGGGTGTTACTTCCATCAATGTTAGTACCCGAAACATCCTTACTATTCGCAATAAAGTTATATTCAAAGTGAGATCCCAACGGCTTTCCCGACATAACTTGAGTCGAAAAGATGTTATTAATAAAATACATGTTTGGATTGTCGACAAGTGTCGGATCTTCTGAATTTGGATCCCGAGAATACGAAAACATTCTCCCATGGGGCGCCGAAAAACTATTTTGATACACAAAAATGTTAGCCTTAGTCTGTGCCCAGTTATACACCATGTAGGCGTCAGCCGAACCTGCGGGGTCAACATACTCATCGGATCCAAATGAAAAAGTATTCTGATAAATATAAACTGGACCAACCCGGGGATCCTGGAACCGTAACGGCGTAAAACACTCCCAAACTTTGTTTCTGTATATGTAATAATTTTTCGAACTTCCTCCCACAGAAATCGCCACATGGTTATTATTATGAAGAAGGTTGTCATGAATAATCCAATTTGCCGCGCCTTCGGGTTGATCAGTTCGACTTCTTCCGGCATCATACCCAATCGCTACAAAATGTTGATTTATATCATTATTCGCGATCTCGATATTGTCCCCGCCTTCGTAACTACCGATTCCATATCTCACACCGTCTCCAATACTGCGCATTAACCCCCAGATATCCCAACTATGATCACGGTACGGACTTAAGTCATGCGAATATCCTAACGTAATTGTATTTCCGGTGATTTTTGTATCGCCTGAATTATCTCTAAATGCAACAGTACGGCTGCCTCCAATTAAAAGAGAGTTTTCAATCGAATTATGCGAAGACGCGGACCAGTAAATAACGGCATTATAAGCATTTTTTACCGTAATATTTTTTAGTTGAATATAATGCGAATTACTAAACGATATAGTTCCTTCCCATAATTTTGCGACTCGAATGTCGGCAGTATCGGGATCTGCACCGTTGTCTAGTTTAAGGTATGTGATCCCATCTTTATAGCCAAATAATCCTTTGGCATACACCCAACTTCCTCCCGGACCATTTTTTATTAAACCAGGCCAATCTGTCCCAGCCATACGGCTAGAATTAATCCGAACAATATAGATATCGTTCCAGGTTAAATTCTGCGGTTCAAAACCCAGAGCCTTCTTATATACACCGGTGCCGATTTCTGGTGCAGGATCCCAGCCAGTTGATTTTTTACCTCCATTAATAACTGATGCGCGATTACCGTTGCCTTGAATAATTATCGGTTCAGCAGATGTTCCCGACTTATCTTTAATCTGAACCTCTTCATCATAATAACCTTCAGCGATAGATATCGTTGTTCCAGCTGATGCTAGATTGACACCTTGTTGAACCGTTCGAACCGGGCCATCAGAATTTGAACCATTCGGGCTGGCAGCAGTCCCCGACCAAGAATCATTTCCAGTCTTGCCGTTTACATAAATCGTTCGAGAGGCAGCAAATGAAGTACTCTTAGGATCGATTTTAGAAAAAATGTTTTGTTCACTCGTCGGAAACGTCAGTTCAATCAAAAAATAAAATAATAACGGTATCGAGACAAGTGCAAGGGCTATTTTTAACGGACGAGGAAAATCGTCTAGAGCATCAACGTATGATTTGCGTATTATTGACTTTTCCGGCGGTGTATACAGCGAACTCATCAGATTTTATAGTACCGTAAACACCCATCAAAAACTATATATTAGCCACTTGCATCAAAGATACAAAAACGATATAGTTTTAAAAGATATATGGATCCAGTAAATTCTGGTGGAAATCAACAGCCACCACAACAAGCTCCTGCACAACAACCGCAACAGACTACCTACGTACCGCCAGTACAACCACAGCAAGTACCAATGCAGCAGCAGGTTCCTATTCAACAACAAACACCGGTGTATGCCCCAACGCAACCTCAAGTAGCTATACCCCCAATGCGCCCAATGTCATCATCTTCAAATAAGGAGTTAAATTTATCTAGAATTAAAGCTGGTATGTGGCTAATTATTAACTTAATTGGATTACTTATTGGTTTGCGTTTCATTTTCTATTTCTTAGGTGCGAATCCAAGCGGATTTGCTCAATTTATATATACGATGAGCGCACCGTTTGTCGGACCGTTTCAAGGAATCTTCCCCGAAGTAGAAACGGGTGTATCGGTATTCGACACAGCTTCGATATTAGCTGTCGTTGCATGGTACATTTTAGGATTTATTTTGACATACGTTATTTCAATCTTCTCAAATAAGCCAGGTACCACAAATTAAGTATTCTTAAACAGATTCCGAATTAGTAATTTAGTTTTTCAAAAGAATTAAAGGCGATATTGTCCAATTAAAATTCCTAAATCAAAGATGTTAATAATGTTATCTTTATTAATGTCACAGTTTTTAGTAACCTGATCACTCGAACCGGTAGTGCTTTGACCATAATGTGATGAAAGAAGACCTAAATCAAAGACATTTACAACCCGATCACGATTAATATCTGCCGGAACGACCTCCGTAATACTCATATCATCGATATGATACACATCGTCAGCACGAAACATAAGACGTAAGCGGGCATCTGTCACTGAATCAGCAACACTTAACATAAATTCTGATTCATATTGTTGAAAAGTGCTGGTTGGATTAATAGACAGAGATAGTCCATATGTGGAAAACGGTGATGTATGCTTAATTAAATCAATCTTCATATTTGATCCATTTAACGAAGATGCCCCCATAGTTATTCGATATAATTTATTCGGCTGTAGCGAAAGATCTTTCTGATAAAGCTGAGTAGCTGCACCTACTGATTCAACCTCAATTCGAGCAAAGTTATTACTAATACCTTCAGTAATAACACTAAATGAACCCACACCATCAGTATTATATGTCCAATCAGATTTACCTGACTCAAATCCCCCATTGCGCAAAAGATTTGGATAAGAAATAGTCGGAGTTGGCGTTGTCGTTACTGATGGGATAGTAGTTGGTGTAACGGTGATTGATCCATCACCAGGAGGAGGTACAACTGGCGGGCGGCCAGGGTTCTCACTGCTTGCAAATCCGTGAGTTAGTGACGTGAAATAGATATAATTACCATTGGTATCAACACCAGAATCGATCTGGGATTTCATCGCAGAGTCACGATAATAGCGGTAGGCCACGACAAGTACTGTTTTTTTTGTTAAGTCCCAATTGTACGACTTAATTGGATTAGCGATTACAAATCGGATTGCACGAAGTATAGAACCACTCCCTCGTGGCTCTATCTGATCATACAGACGAGAATCTCCACGACGAAGCATCATCTCGGCATGTCCGATATCTCCTCCACCAATGTACGTCTGTTGATAAATCAAAGCGCTATCGTGTCCTTCACGTATATATTCATCCTGACACCATTCGGTTGATATTGCGCCATCGCCTCGCCTTAATTCAGAAGGTATACCCCCATTAGCCATAATTCCATTGACTTGGCATGAATTTGATTTTGGCTCCCATGGTGCTTCTCGATACCTATTTCGAGCTAATTGCACTTCAGAATAATGGTTGTACGCATTGGCAGGTGTTCGAACAATGTGAGTCTGCTGGTTATTATAGATATAATCATCAACAAGCTCATAGTTCGTATCGGATACATAATCCGCAATCATTGCATTTAGATATGACGTTGCAGGACCCCAGTTATTATCAGAGATATTTGCGTTCAAGTCGACTTCGGTATAAACGCGATCAACGAGCCACCGTTGAAATTGTCTTTTATCATTTAAGCTCCACCCAGACCAATCTTCAAGTAGATCAGCTGCTTGTATCCAACCTGGCATATTCCATCCCAACATAATTGGTATATCCCCACCGACAAAATCAGTAATGTCTGTCAGATCAAGTATTTTGTCACGCGCAAAGGAAGCATAATCGGTATCACCAGTAACATGAAATGCAATTGCTTTTGCATATACGGTATATCCACCTCGATAAAAATGGGCCGGAAATGTATTGTACTGTTCGATCGTATACACGCCTTTTATAGAATTCAGCCCTGGCCATGCACCATCGGCAAACTTCATAACTTCCTTTAGATTTGTTTTATAAGGCTCAATACCTAAGTCAGCTTTTCGTTTAATATCTCGAAGTTCTTGCGGAGTGGTCCAGTAACCTCGGGAGTTACCTTCAACTGAATCATTCGTCGCTCCATAAATAGTCCGACTTTCATTAATACGTGCGAATTGAGGCAGATTTGCCCGAAATAATGAACCAACCATAACAAAAATTAATGAACATAAAATGAGCCATACTAAGGCAATTACCGAGTTATTATGTGGTATTTGTTTTAAGGAATTAATTCTCATCTAGAGGCGATATTGTCCAATTAAAATTCCTAAATCAAAGATGTTAATAATGTTATCTTTATTAATGTCACAATTTTTAGTTACTTCATCGCTCGAACTGGTAACGGCTTGACCGTAATGTGATGAAAGAAGACCTAAATCAAAGACATTCACAACCCCGTCTTTATTGATATCGGCAGAAGGAACTCCTTGAGTTGGTGTGGGTGTTATTGTTGCAATGGGTCTAAGCGTCGGAGTTGGAGTAGAAGTTGGACGTATAGTCGGTGTCGGCGTTGGCGTAAACGTAGGTGTTGGATTATTTTTAACAGTAAAGTCCAAAACAGCATCAGTCGATCCCAATGAATACGTTTTACTACTTCCCGCCCCAACATCGGCAAGCGTCGTAGCAGCTCCGGTTGATGGATTAATTTGAGTAACGGAATAAGTACCCGATCCAGGTATCGTTATCGAAACAGAACCACCAGCAGCAGCGTATACAACAAATTCTTTCCCCGACTGCCCTAACGCGTACGCACGAGTACCATTTGTTATGATGCTCTGCTGCGGTGTCATCTTCCAATATTCTCGCCCCGATGTGGTCCAGAAGTTCGACATGACCTTGATATCATCGTATTCAGGTCCATACTGCCAATCGGCAATATAAAAATTTGATCCGTTACCAGAATCGCGGGCGTCCCCTGCGCTTCCATACCCACCGGCCATTCGAATCCCCCATATTACGTTGCGATGAATTACCCGGTTCATCGTAATCGTAGTGTTCGATTCATACATATAACCGTACTCGTCATTAACAACAGGCATCGAATGACCTAGGTTATTCGTGATTGATTTATAACCCCACTGGTCTCCATTGGTATACGCCCCATTGCGAATTCCCCACTGGATTATGGCATGCACCGGCCAACTCGACGAGAAATAGCTGAACTTCCCCCCAGACGATCCACTGGTCTTATTATGGAGTGATAATGGTCGTAGTGCCTGTCCATTGGTAAACCACGGATCAGAAGCCCGAACCACACCACCCGCCCAATCCCAATATGTGGTTGGCTTTTCGGTATATTCCCACTCATTGGTTAAACACCACATCACATTTGGATATGCGGCATACCGATTCATTGCATACTTTAAATAGACTTCGTCTTGTGCTTGCGTTCCAAAGGCCAACGATGTATCAGTAAACAAAATGATATCGGCGACCATACCTTTTTGATACAGGTAGTTAACGACGTCATCGAGTTTCTGCCAATATGTCGGATTTAAACGACTCCGATCTACGGTAGTTCCATTCATTACAAACGGATATAAGCCAGAATACGCTCGGTCTGAACCTGGCGCCCAATGTGAAATAAGTAGTCGCACCTTATTCATCCCATATGAAGCACTCTGGTCAATCGCTTGTTTCCACGTATCGTTAACCAGAGCATGACGAACAATTTCATAATACGTTTGACCAACTAAAAAGTAATGCGAACCATTGTCATACATAAAATTACTCGGATATGTTGGATCGCGTCGAACAAAACCTTTGGCACTCGCCGGAGCCGCGGCTACAGAGATCGTACCATTTGTCGTAAGCTCTGTATTTGCTGGAGAGGCTGTAATACTATATGACCAAGAGCCTTCGACTGTAGGTGTAAATCGTACTTTATACACATTCTTACCGCTTGTGTTTGTTCCATACCAAAAGGCGTAGGTAGTAATTGACTGTTGATTAGGACCAGTAAAAACAGCTTTTAATGATACATCAGAATATGGATTTGAATAATTAGTTCCGGTTTCCAATGTAATTTCATATACCGTCCATTTACCACTACCGTTAGTCATAGTCGCGGCTTGTGAGTTTGATTTTGGAAACACTAGGCTTAACCGACTCCGATCAACCGGGAAGTACCATCCGATTGTAATGAAGGTCAATGTAATGAGCAAAACAATCGCCCCAGTAATTAAATTCCAACGAGAAAAGACAGTATCGACCGGTACGTGATTCTTATATGAATGGATGATTTTATGGCGCATCGGTTTATATCGTTTCTATGTACTTCATAATAATAAATTATTGTAATAGCGCCAATTAGAAAGTTACTCCTTTATAGATATTGTGTCATTTAAATTGTTAATGAATTGCTCATCGATTAATTGTTGAATTGCTTTTTCAATCAGAACGGGTTCGTATGGCAAGGACTCAATTAATTGAAGTGTCGGAACCTGAGTGTTAAATACAAGTAACTGTTTTATAACCGCCGAACGAATCTGTCTGAAGGAACCTTGAAACTTTGACTGCTTCACATAATGCGCACTTTTATTATTCAAGTTACCGACTGAACCCTTTAAATATGAGCCATAGTCCATCAATGCATAGTACCATTGCCTCGGAGATTCCCGGTCGAGTGTCTGGACAACTAATTCATAGATGTCACGATCATGGATAGTATCTTTATCATTAAAATAAAAATGAATAAATACGGTTCTAATATTGGTTTCGATGAAGATAGTTGGCTTATTAAAAGCGAATGCACAGATTGCTGCCGCAGTATATTTTCCAATTCCTGGTAATAGCATCAGCTCGTCTTCATTCGCAGGCACAGTGCCTTTGTAATTAAGATAAATACCTAGAGCGGCTTGATGCAGATATTTTGCTCTGCGATTATATCCGAGTCCTTGCCAATTACGCAGAACCATTTCAAAAGACGCTTGCGCTAACGATTCGATAGTTGGAAATTCATGTATAAATGCATTAAATTTAGGGACAACCCGGTGCGTTTGCGTTTGCTGCAACATGTATTCCGAGACCATCACCAGGTACGGATTGTTAGTATCTCGCCATGGAAAAACTCGTTTGTGCTCAGCGTAATACTCATAAATTGTATTTTTAAAATCTGTGTACGGTAACATTTTGTCGTATAGAAATCATACTAAAAAGCGTTTTAAACTTCTGCAAAAAAGGAAAAGATAGATACGTTCTTGGCAATTGTGGCAGTGGGAGAAATTGCCAAGAACAATCCATTGTAATAAACCACATAAGCGATCAACTCGCATCACCGTTCGACTCTCCCAGTCTCGTACGGATGATAATTATTAACTATAGCATGAATGGTAATTTATTCAGAATTAGATTAGCCAAACGCTGATATATCAACCTAAAAGTATCGTTTTTTACCAACTTTTTGTGTCTTTTTGATTTTGATATTCACATATACATAAGCTTAAAGTACTTTTATTGAATATGTTAACTATTCTCGTGAGCACATTATTTATACAATCGACTTATGAAAGATGGTGAACCGGTAAATGTTTATTTCCGTATTTGCTTTCACATAAGGAATTTACGCTTATACAATTAACCTATTTGTTATAAAGTCTTGAGACCCAAAAAGAAAAAATATTATTGTGCACATTAACTACTCACCCACCAAATGATGCAATACAGGTTGTTCAAACACATCAAATTAATTTGGCATTAAAGGAAATAACTACAACCGACAAATAATGACTTTGCATCTATTTTCTACTCATTGAGGCAATTTCAGTTGTAGATAATCGATGATATTGTTCAATAGCAAATGAATTGATGTCGTTTTTTTCGATAGACTCATTCATAGCTTTTCGCATCCACAAGTACTGAGGTGTCTCAATAAACAAACCATTTGAATCGCAGAGTAACAATTGTCGATAAAAAATATTAATTTCGTTAAATGAATATTGCCAGTCTCTTTCTGGATTTAGCGCTTTGGCCAATCGAAAAAAATCAAATTCAGCCATCTGAGACGATACTAGTTCAAGCTGAATCGCTGTACTTATCGCATTTACAAAATGATCACGATAACGATGAATAAATCGATGAGATCTAACATTCTCACCTAAAACTTCACGGTAAATAACAATCAGCATTAGACTTTTTGCCACATCAGCATAGAGGGGTTCCTGATCGATCAGTGAAATAGCAGCATTAATCAATAGCTCATCAATCTGACGCCGCGTCATTTCGCGTTCAATTTTTTCGGCGACTAATTGACGGTACGTAGTAAATTCAATTTCTTTCTCGGGATTAAGCAGTGCAATAACGTCTTGCAGAACGGCATCAATCTCCAGCTCATTTAACGCATCTGTATTCCCCTCGCTGTTAGTAATGACCACTAAGGGTTGTACGAGTTCGCTCGGCTCCCCCTCAACGATTGACAGAAAAAAACCGTTTTCTTGAGTGTGTACGCGTTCATTCACCATCTGGTCAATGAGTGATGTGGTAATGATATTTTGATTGGAAAGACGAGAAACGATATCGGTTATGACTTCATCAATTCGATCTGAGTCAATTACAAGACCTGACCTCAGAAATGTTTGATACATCACTTTTCTCAGTTGAGTTTCGGTGAGCTCAACAATCTCATTATCTTGTGTCTGTAACCGATAGAGAGACATACTGCCGACCATCCTAACAGATCTTATACACACGACAAGTAGTAATTTTTTTATTCAAAGTAGACGGGAAAATTATTCTTTATATGATGAGGATTGAATACCGTGTTACTAAAAATATTGCTCCGGAGCATTAAACCCCGGAGCGAATTTACCTCAGTTACATGAGGCTTCGAATCGTCGACAACGATGAGCGTACCCACCCGCCTTTTACAGATCGCCTAATGATTAGCGGGAGGTTATCAGAAACGACCACGAAATCACATTCGCCATCGGCTTCGGTTGATTGGAGACACAATGTCCCAACCTCTACCTCAACCAGATGCCACTGGGTGAATCGGCTTTGGAGTAGCATTCGTTGTGGTGCAATGAAAGTTAGCGTCGATCCGGTATCTAGGATGGCGTAAGATTGCGGGCGATACAGCCAGTGTTCAAATACACCGTATACCTGAGGCAAGTCACGAAAAGCGGCGTCACGCATCAGCATCAACTGATGACGCGAGATGTCATCACTACGAAATGACATCTGTACCATTTCGGCAAACAAGCTCGCGGACTTACCCACTAGGCCGTTCAACAGACACAGGTCCGCAATGTGGGGCATGTGTACGGGAACTCCGTATAGAAGAGAAGCTCCCTCACCGTTATCCACAAGTTGCCGGAGTGTGGAATGTTCTACCGAGCGATGACCATCGCCCAAAGGCTTGAGTCGAACCGTTCCTTGGCGCACCGCAAATCGCGGTTCCAGACGATGAGGAATGGTATCAAAATCGGGTTTTTGAGCTCCTATCGCCATGGCTCTTTCAACCCGAAAAATCACCATCCCTGCAATTAAGTCCCCTGGATCAACCGGCCTCAATGCTGGCATCCTCAGAGACATTCCGTCGAACGAATGCGTCGTCATGGACACACCCTCCACCCCACCTAGACACGAATACGTAGTCATGAATATACACTACATACCGCTACAATGCAAAAAAACCGATATTCGGCGAAGTCGGTTACAATAATAGATATGCATACACTGCCGTTAATTCCGAGTCCAAAGCAAGTAGCACCTAAAAAAGAGTTGCGTCACTTCATGGTGTTGCTTGCTGGCATTACACTCTCAATGTTGTCGATACTTACTCTAGAGATAAACCAGCCTAAAATGATAATACATATTCCTCGTGAACGCGGTCATGTTGCCGGATCATTAGTAAATGAGGGCGACATTAATCAAGATTTAACGGTAAATATTTATGATTTAGGAATATTAGCTGCTTTGTATGATAAGAGTATTGATGATTTGAAGCAGCCGAACCAACAATTAGCTGATTTAAACAAGGATGGGATAATAAACGTCTTTGATGTTAGTATTCTGGTAAATTTGTACGGTACGGTATATTTACAAACACCGCTTCCTTTAGTTACCGAGGTTGCCGCAACTTTGACTCCAGAACCAACCCAGATGCCAACTCCAACTATAACCATAAAACCAACCCAGCCACAACGACCACAATTCCCGGCCCAAGTACTAAATCTTACGAACTGGAAGATAACACTACCGACACAGCCGACGGCAACCGAAATAAAACAACCTACGCTAGCAACCTTTAGTAATTCAGAATGGTTCGCAGTATTTTCGGGTAATGGAGTACGTTTTAGAGCACCAGTCAATGGAGGTACAACAAGCGGCTCAAGTTATCCACGGTCAGAACTACGAGAGATGACTGATAATGGATTAACAAATGCGAGTTGGACATCATCGAGTGGTACACACACAATGATTATTGATGAAGCGATCACCGCCCTACCCAAGAGTAAACCACACATCGTAGCCGGACAAATTCACGACGCGAAAGACGATATTATCGTTATTCGTCTAGAAGATAATAAATTATTCATAGATATAAATGGAACTGATGGACCGATCTTGGACCCCAATTATGAGCTTGGAAGACGATTTACCGTTACGTTTGTTGTTAAAGATGACGCGACAAATATTTTCTACAATCGAAGTACCACGTCGGCATATACGCTTCATAAACAATTTTCTGGTGCGTATTTTAAAGCGGGAGCATACACCCAATCTAATTGCACGAAAGAAGCACAAAATGACTGCAATGAAACAACCTTTGGTGAAGTGATTATTTACGGATTACAAGTAACGCATGAATAATAAAAACCCTGCAAAGACAAATCTTCACAGGGTCTCTCTAATTTAACTTCCATTTAAGCGTTCGCGAAACCGCCGACCTCTCCGCGCAAGAGATTCGTATGCTTCGATTTCCTTTACGATCTTCGGTTCTGCCAGATGACTTAGGCGATAGTATACCCGTCTCTTATTACGGGTATCGTCAACATAGCCTTCGACCCGCTCAATGAGCAGATCATCCGCCAATCTCTCAAGCACCTGATAAATCGTGCCGGGTGATAATCGCTTACTATGCCCCAGACTTCGTTCGACCCGCTCAGCTAAGGCGTCACCGTAGACGACCTCTCCTGGTTCAAATTCGGTGAGAATTAGATACCGCATCAGAGGTAGATCCGGCAGTAGACCAGAGGTCTTTGACCTTTGACTTTTTTGCGCCATAGTGCGCACCTCCTTTATATTTCCAGGGAATTAGACTATAGGTAGTATAACATGAAGTTATTAATAAGCAGCCGCTTAATCAACAAGACCGGGACAAAGTTAAAAGAGTTACCTCTATTTTGCTTTGCCCCGGCGTTTTTTTCATCTAACCGCGATCACTAACCATTGATTTCGGCCGCGAGCCGACACATATGCTCCACCCCAGAGATCAGAGTGGAACTAGGGAGCTGCTTTCGCAATGCCTCAATGGCGGTCGATGGAATAACCTCGGTAGTATTGACGGCGTACAGTGCCCCCAATGGGTAGAAATTCGCCGTGCCAAGTATTCCAGCTACGATCTGAGCCGTAAAAATGTCGAAGGTGTGAATAACACAAACCTGACAAATAGATGTCCACACACGATCGACCAACCCGCGACGTACCTGATTTGGACTGACCAGGATAGTACCCGGCCGGCCTCCGACGTAGTACGAAGCCTCGGCCGTCGCTACAGGATTGTCCATCTGGACAATAGTCCATTCGATCGTTCGCTCCAAGGGAACTTGAAGCACGTCGATCATGGTGAGTCGGATCTCCTGACATTCAGTCAGGAACCGCTCCAACTCTTCTCTATATGCGACGCGTAGTTCGGCATGAGTGTATTCGACGTGGAGCTGAATATCAGCACACCACGTCCAGAACCCTGTCTCTTGGTTATCCACATACAGGTGGACATTGGAACCATACGCAACGAGCGCAAGATAACGGGTGACCAGAATCCGGTCTTCCCAAAATAAGCTGATGGACATGCAATCCTCCATATCGGGATATCCCGACTAGATCGAAACCTCGGGAATAGTATAACACGAAAGACCTATAATGCGATAACTAGAGAATACGGATTCCGGAGATCATCCCCCACCCGGCAACAAGGAGCATGGTTAAAACGCCACTAAAGAATAAGGTAATTGGCATTAGTCCTGATTCAAGTGCTTCGTTTTTTTCCATAGATGGCGTGGGTGAAATATTCTGGTATGACGCAAATGACAACTGATCTTTCGCAACGTTACCATTAATTTGAACGGTTATCGGGGTAGGATCGGCCGAAGTATTGCCAGTGTCTGCGACTGATTCTGCCGACACAGATGATACGCTGAGCATAAATAAAGTAAGAAAAAGTACAATCCGAAACGCTTTCATATTTGTTTGAGAATCGTCTACATACTACTCTATTCTTGAACTGACGCCAACACCTATAAAAAAATGCTCGCCCTCTGATACCAGAGAACGAGCGGTATTAAATCCCTTCAAACTCAATGAGCGTTGGGAAGATGATACAAATAGGAACCGGATGGTTCGAGCTTGGTCCGTTGCAGCCGACCATGGACATACGCGAGATTAACCGCTCGCCAGATAAACTGCTTCAAATAGTCATCCAGCGTAAATCCCGATCCCGCGGGAACCATCCACTCTAAAGTAGATGACGCGGCTACACGCTGATATGCATCACGAACCCGAGGCATAGTCTGCCCGCGAGGATAGCGACCACCACTTAGATGTTGCACGACCCATTCCGCGGCTATTCCAACCCGTCGTTCGTACTCTAACTCTGAGCACGGGATATGGTCACGATGAAACCACCGAGAGATTCGATCGGTTTGGACCGAGTGACCATTTTTATCGGGAGGATAAACCCCAACAAGATGGTCTGACCTCAATGCTCCCAGTTGAGTACTGATGAGCGACGCATTAGGAGTCGCTTGGATAACAACGCCGGTCGGTAATGCTAGAACCCGTAACAACTCGACAATCTGATGTGCCACCAGACCTTCGGGATGCTCGGATAGGATTTCGAGGATTACCGTAGCCAAAGATGGCTGTACGACCGGATGACAAACCCCATTCCCATTGCCACGGGAAAAGGCATCATGCCATCGGTAGAACCATAATAGTGCCTTCTGACTATCGACGACACTCCAGCACGATCCATCTTCACCGTCATCGCATGCGAGTGCCGCTGACCTCACTAGGTTGTGCAAAAGCAACCGCAAGCGGCGTAATTGATCCTTAACCCCGCAGACCTGAATAAGGAATTCGGGGTGTGCATGCTCCATCCACGCAAACAATTCATCCGTCGAGCATGATCCGCGCCTCTTTATCTCTTGGGTGATCAACTGTCGCACCCTCATACGGGCGAGTTGATTACCAACAATCGAACACTGTGGATCAAATTCACGAAGGACTCGATAGCTTGCTGGGCGGGTTCCGTACACTCGTTGGGCAACGTTCCACGAACGACACAGCCCCTCGAGAGTACCATAAAACCATCGAGTGACACATTCTCGCGATGCTGGAATCTTGGCATATCCCGGGAATTCGGAACGAAAGTGCATGAACAATGTCCATGCTGACATGGGATCAGGAGCAACGCTTCCTAAGCGATTCCACATCCACAGAGGTAACCAGACCTCTTTCCCATGCAGCACCCACTCATTGGGAGTCGACACCTTAGACAATCGAGAAAGATCGCCTTCCATACCGCAACCTCCTAAACGACGTTGTGTTTCAGCAGGTGCATTATACATTAGTAAATGTATCGATTAAATTCGTATAATACATACATGCCGTATGCATATTTATTAATTGATTTAGGAATATTACTTGTTCCCCTACTTCTATCGCTTTCGCTCCATAACAAATATTTACAAGATTTAAGGGCTATAATTATCACAATATTGATTGTCGGGACATTATTTATGACCTGGGGATATATCGCTTATCTTCGTGGACATTGGGACTGGAATCCTGAATATATTATAGGTATTCGACTTTTGCAGATTCCTGTTGAAGAGTATCTATTTTTTGTTGCAACCGCGTTTAGCTGTTTGTTTATTTGGTATGCCGTAATAACACTGATTCCTAACCAAACCGTATCGCTTCCAAGATGGTGGTACGTTCCAACAATTATCATGCTCATCACGTTTTACAATTTCTTTACTGGAAAAGAATATACGCAGCTCGCGTTGCTTATTTGTGCAATCGAAATAATGTACTTACATCAAACAAAATGGGAATTGATCACATCGATTCAATTTTGGATATATTGCGTCCTAACATTTATTCCATTTTTGTTGTTTAACTTTGGGTTAACTTCATTACCAATACTTATGTACGGAGAAAAATTTATTACTGGTATCAGAATAACCACTATTCCAATCGAGGATTTTGTCTATTCATTTATCATGGTAACACTGTATGTTGTAGTCTTTGAAAAATTTACTCAAAAATGGGGACTCAGTAAAAACTAAGTCCCCTCTTCTAGACGAGGCACCATCAATATTAAAGGTTTAGTTAATAATCACCCACCAAAACGTTCAGTTTTTATTAATGAAGGATCGACCGCAAGGTCTATCAAGCCAGATGCACACGCCTCAACGAACGGTGTTGGACCACAAATATAAATAGACGGTTTTTGAGATAATACATCACCCATTGTTTCCTGAAGCATCTCTTTATCAACTCGTCGCTCATACCCTAACCACCCCATTGGCTTTTGCTGGGTCAATGTAATGGGGATCTCAACATTTGGATCGTTTTGCATATATGCTTCGAGTTCATCGCGATATAACACGTGATCAAGACTTTGGGCGCTTATAAGAAAAATGGTTTTTCGAGTATCGCCCGCCATATATCGGTGGCGCAGCATGCTTACAAGCGGAACGACTCCACTTCCTCCTCCAATAAGAATCAGTGGTCCTGATAATGAAGTTTCCCAAACGAAATGCTGTCCTAACGGCCCTCGAATCTCGATCTCGTCATCTTCTTGTAGCGTAAATAAGTACGGTGATACCTCCCCTTCTGATAGAAGCTGAATACCGAACTCAACAATTCCAAAGTCTTCCGGAGCAGATGCTATTGAATAACTACGCTGTGCTTGATACCCATTTTCCGCGGTCAATCGAATATCATAATGCTGACCAGCTTTATGTTTGATCCACTCGTCCACCTGAAATGTTAATGATTTCACATCGGTAGCGATCATCTTAGACTTAACTAACCGAGCTTTTTGCCAATTATTATCATTCATCGCTATCATAACGTTGTTGTTTCCATGGATCACCATATCGATGATACCCTCGCAGTTCCCAAAATCCTAATTCCTCATGATCAATAAACTTAAGCTCATTGATCCATTTAGCACTTTTCCACAAATATAAATGAGGCACCAATAAACGTGCTGGTCCGCCATGTTCGCTGGCCAGAGGTTTCTGATCAAATTCGGTGACTATATAAGCTTTGTTTAAAAGAATGTCGGCTACAGGAAGATTAGTCGAATAATCATCATAGGTGAACGCCAAAACATGTGTCGCCCGGCCTTGAAGTCCAACGAGTTCAACCAACGTATCAAGAGAAACACCTTTCCATACGGTATTAAATTTCGACCATTTTGTTACACAATGAATATCAGTAGTAATTTCTGAAGATGGTAATGCATTAAACTCATTCCAACTAAGAACAATCGGATTTGAAACTAATCCATGAATACGAATCTTCCAATTATTTGTATCTATTTTGGGTGTATACCCCTTAGAAAGCACTGGAAAATCATGCGTTTCGTATTGCCCTGGAGGAAGTGAATGTTCAGACGTATGTTTTGGAGAAAAACCTTTATTTATAATCACGATACAATCATGAGGCTGTTACTGATTCACCGTTATAATTGCATGAGGTAACAGCGCCATTATACCCCTCATAGATGACCAAACCTTCTTGTGTTAAATAATCCTTATAACTGTTTAATAATTGATTATTCATTTCATCGCCTTCAAAACCACCGACCAATGCCGTATGTGGTTCATGGCGATTAAGTAGCGCTTCTTCAGTGGGAAGATAGGGCAAATTAGCCAAAATCAAATCGAACTTCACTCCGAATACCGGTTCAAACATATCCCCTTGTTTGAATTCAATTAGATTATTTACACCAAACGTTTCAGCATTCTTTCGAGCTATTTCTAGTGCTCCTTTTGATATATCGGTAGCAACCAATGAAATACCATCAGTCGTATGAGGCGGGGTTTGAAGCGTATGAGCAAGGCTAACAATAACGGCCCCACTGCCGCACCCTAACTCCAAAATTTTAAGTGATCGGCCATTTCTTTTATCACAATATGCGAGGGCTTGATCAACAATCGTTTCGGTTTCTGGACGAGGAATAAGAACTCGCTGATCGACAAAAAAAGTTAACCCATAAAATTCTTTTTCGTTAATAATGTATGCCATTGGAATACCTGCATGTGCTTGAACTCTCATTTCATGCCATTTATTTAATTGATCTGGAGTAAGCTCCTGTTCGGCATGAGCAGATAAATATGATTTATCTTGCTTTAAAATCCTAGAGAGCATCACCATTGATTCTAAATGACCAATATTACTATTTTCTAAAACCTGTCCAATAGTCATGACGATACTGTACTGAATTTTGAGAAATTTGTCCATGTGGTCAAGAGTTTTCATTGATGGGTAGAACAATTTACATGATTGCCACTGAATATTTATTCATACAGTGGTATAAAGAAATAAGATGCGCGATCAACAATTAACCCAACTCCTCGGATTAGTATCAGTACTTATGGTCGGACTTTTTATCGTCTCTGGCTACATTATGCCGGTTGGGGACGATTTATATGCAAAACTTTTTCCTAAACCAGAATCCGAAGCGGCTCCGATGAGATCCAATGGAGCCTATCCACTTGGTGACGTAAATCAAGATTGTATTGTTGATCAATCTGACATAACCTACGTCACCGAAACATTAACGAATACCCAGGATGCCAAAGGTCTTGAAGTACCTCCAACAAGAATGGACGTAAATCAGGATGGCATCATCGATATCTTTGATCTTGGAATCATTTCTCAACAAATCGGAAAAGAATGCGAACCTTTCTCACTTAATCGATTACATATAACGACATTGGCAGTGGTGACAAATAATTACGATGGATAATCAACTACCGATAAGCCGAACAACACAGATTATTTTATTGCTTTGTATTATCTTAGGAGTTGGAATTTCAATGTTTATTCTCATGACACAAGAAATTCGACAACTTCATGATCAGCAGAATACCCAAATAGTAGAGACACAGAGTCAATCAGGATTAAATTGTGATCATCCTCGAATTTATATTAGCTTAAGTGAAGCACTACGGGATCCTAACGCAGTGTGCCACTTAAATCTCAGTTCCCAACCACTACAAGTACTTCCCGATTCGATCAGTTCATTTAAGAATATACAAACATTAAACATTGCCAACACCAAGATTGACACGATTCCCGGTACCATCGCTGATTTAAAAAACTTAAAAGTACTAGATATTCGTAACACTCCCGTAAGCGAAAATGAGATAGCTCACCTACATCAAATCCTCCCGGACGTTGAGATAAAGACCGGAACGACCTCAACGGTTGCTGAATAACTATTATCAGTGATATCATTAGCAGGTTATGACAATCAAGAAGACCCAAAAGGGTATGTTTATCTCAAGTTCAAAGGCTGACGTTGCATTAACTGGAATTCCTCTCCGAATTATTCGAAAAAATAACGAAGAAGATAGCAGCGGCGAGGAAGTCGCGATAACTAGCCCGGGAGAATATGAGATTCAAGGAGTATCGGTTAGTGCAGATTTCCTAGATTTAAATGATTTACAGAGTCCACTTCTCTATTTAATAGAGGTTGAAAACTTTACCATCGGCTACCTACCATTGCCTGATTTAGATGAAAAAACTGATCAGCATCTTTCTGACGATGTTAAATCACGATTCGACAACATCGATATACTGATGATCCCGGGTGCATGGTATCAAATCGCTAATCAACTTCCTCCATCACTGGCCATACCGACCAATGATATTGAATTGTTTACACAAAAGTTAAACAGTACGTTACCCGAAAAAAGAGGCAGCTTCACCATTAAAAAACTAAGCGATCTTCCCGAAAATATGGAGATTATCAATCTCGGCTCTTAATGTTCAAATTTACTGAACAAAGATACTTCTTTTTTGATCATACAGTATAATACTCACCATGGATCTTGTTATACAGCAGTTAGAACAACAAATCGCAGCAATTGAGAATCAAATTGAATCGACCAAACAATTACTTTCAGACAATCCAGAAATGGCAGAGTTGGTTCAAGAAGAGCTCACTCATCTATCCGAACAAAAACAGGCACTCCGGCAATCTATTGATTCGATGAACTACGATTCCAGTGGTGACGATAGCGGATCAGAGCCAGAATTAATAAATGCGATCGTCGAAATTAGGGCGGCTGCGGGGGGTAATGAAGCCGGACTGTTTGCCGGCGATCTGTACCGTATGTACGTACGTTTTGCCGAACGACGCGGCTGGAAAGTCCATCAACTCTCAATGTCACAGGGCGGCATGGGCAATATCAAAGAAGTCACCGCTGAATTTATCGGATCATCAAGTAATCCTGTATATCCAGTACTACAATATGAGTCTGGAGTCCATCGAGTCCAGCGTGTCCCAACAACCGAAAGTGCCGGCCGAATCCACACCTCGACCGCAACAGTAGCAGTACTCCCCAAAGTAACCCCCAAACAAATCGAGATAAAAACTGAGGACCTGAGAATCGATACATTCCGAGCTGGCGGCCCAGGAGGTCAATCAGTCAACACGACTGACTCCGCCGTACGAATCACCCACCTCCCAACCGGAGTCACTGTTAGTATGCAAGATGAAAAAAGTCAGCATAAAAACAAAGAAAAAGCATTAGCAATCTTATCTTCGAGGCTTTTTGAAATGATGCGCCAACAGCAAAAAGCATCATTGGACGAAATTAGAGGCGAACAGATTGGCAGTGGTGAAAGAAGCGAAAAAATACGAACATATAACTACCCCCAAAACAGAATTACGGATCATCGGATTGGAGAGAGCTGGCATAATTTGGCCGAAATCATGGAAGGAGATCTCGAAGACATAGTGACTACTGTCGATCAAAAAATAAATGAACCCGACCTTAACACCTCAATAGATCAGGAAAACGAAGATTAAATCCCTTCATCTCTAACACCCATTTATTTTCGTGCGGCTATCGGTATATACTAAATATAGAATTTATGGCTGCAAATTTAACCATATTGTTTATACGTCACGGCGAAAGCTATGCGAATCACGAAGGCATTTTTAATGGTCAAAAGCATGATGCAGGACTTACCGACCTTGGTAAAAAGCAGTTTGTCGATATTGGTGAAGAGTTAATGGTGGTCCCTTTTAGCCAAGTATTTTGCAGTCGCCTTAAACGGTGCGTCGAATCGGCTGAGGTTATCCAAGATATCTGCAGCGTTCCGATTACACCGACCTCCCTACTCAATGAAGTAAACTTTGGCAAACTCGATGGAATGCCGAAGCATCATCCTGATTATTCATCACAATACCAGCACATTTTGGAACACTGGCATAATCATGAGTTCGACGTAGCCTTTCCAGAGGGTGAAAATTACAACGACATAATAACCAGGTTCCTCACATTCGTTATGAAAGCACAACATAACGGTGATTCGGTCATTGTAGCGGTTGGTCATACCGTATTTATGCGTACCGTGATATGGGGATTATCCGCGAATCGACCACAGACGATAGATGATTGCTTTGTAGATAACGGCCATATGTCAGTGTTAACGTACAACAATGAACGAAATTATTGGCAACTCCAGATCCATAATGCCCCGATTGATACTTCAATTATTGATCAGCTTGCTATAGAAGAACTATAAATCCCTTAAACGACAGAAATCATACCTATATTTAGGATATCAAAATGAAGAAACTACTTAAGTACGGGCTTGTTCAAGAAGCTCGCGCAAAGAGAGTACGCGCTGAGGTGTGTCTTTTTCCTTTTTCTTCTTATTGGAAGTGGTTGGGCGCTCAATTGTTTCAGATTGGATAGTAGTCGCCTTTTCGGTACGGCGTTCAAACTTCTCTACCTGTCCAGCCGTATCAACAAGTCGTTTTTCACCAGTAAAAAATGGATGACATTGACTGCAAATATCAACACGAATAGAGCCTCCCAATACACTACCCGCGGCAATGCTGCCACCACAGGCACAGGTAATTTGGACTGGATCATGATAGATTGGATGGATGCCTTTTTTCATCGGATATGATTCTATCACAGATCGCCAAATATACCTATATGGCGTCTCTCCTTGACAACCACAGCCGCGGCGCGATACCGTTAGTATAATGCATACGAGTCATGTCCGCTTAGGAAGATTAGCCATAATGGTAGCCGTAATCCTTGCCGTTGGTGGCGCAATAATGTGGTATTGGACTCAGCAAAACCCGACCAGCCCGACCCCAACTGTTGATGTCATAGATCGATCAGTCGAGATGTTTAGCAAGCAATACCCGGAATTAGCCAACGAAACATACAGCATCGATAATCCGGCATTAATATTCGACATCCGCGAAAAAGCAGACTACACAGCTGGACACCTCAAAGGAGCCTTACCACTTCCCTACTCAGCTATTCAATCTGGTGACTTTCAGATTCCAACGGACCGACGTATTATTATTGTTGTGGGACGATCGCAATTTAATAAAACGGTACTTAAAAAAGAACTTGCTGTAAAAGGGATCTCTCAGATAGAACTAATCTCAGAACCGTATGAAAACTGGTCGTCTCAGTTTGATAAAGAATCAGGTAATCCAATACCAGGCGATGAAGAAAATGTTGAATAAACAAATATCCTCACTACTTCTAATCTCAGGGAGTATTTTACTACCTCTATGGATAGTGTCTGTGAGTATGCCCCAAACCGTCGAAGCAGCGTATGCCAATGCCGATAAAAAAATAGGAATAATAGAAAACGGCGTGTTTGTACCTAAAACTGAATTTATAGCTGGTCAAGAAGCCGTATTGCAACTTGTTATAAAGGGCGCTAATTCGACGGGTGCGAACCGTCCACCGCTTGATGTTGTAATGGTACTAGATCGCTCAGGAAGTATGACTCGACGTTTTACTGGTATATATGACTACACTAATCCGACCAGGATAAATGTTGCCAAGGATTCCTTGAATTCATTTATAGACCAAGCCGATCCAGGAAGAGATAGAATTGGACTAGTTAGTTATAGTTCAGGCAACGGTGGATTAACGATCGAATCCGGCTTAACAAGCGATTTTGCAGCCCTTAAAACACGTATAAATAACATCTCTGCCAATGGTGGCACGTCAACAGGTTATGGACTACGTGGCGCAAATCAAGTTCTTGATCAAGGATTACGCCCAAATACAGTCCATGCCATCGTATTTGCAACGGACGGCCAACAACGAAATAATGAGGACGTTTTTAATAACGGCAGTTTGCAACATGCCAAAGACGCTGGGTACGTTATATATACCGTGGGGATATCGCATGAATCAGTCGGTAATGAAGAGTTGCTGGGAGAACCATGGACATGCCCAGTTGATAATAGTTTAGTATATACTGGCGCAGAATATCTTCAATGCATGTCTCGATATACCAACGGAAAATATTACCTAGCCGAGCAACCCGAAGATCTAAGCGACATTTATCGTTCAATAATTCAAGATGAGCTGCTTAATCTATCAGCAGGTTTTGAAGATTATCTGAATAGTAGCTTCCTACATAATCCCTCAGTTCTTAAAATAACCGACCTCAATGATCAAGAGATAGGTGGAGAGGTTTCAATTAACGGTAACAAAATAACAGCCGACTTTGGTCGATTTGAAGAAGACGAAGGTCGAGTTATCTACATTAAGGTTAAAATCGCCGGAGGCGATACCGGAGCTAATTGGACTACCAAAGCTGATGCCGAACCAGACAGCCAAAATCGAGTTATCTATCGCCATCCCGATACCGGAGCCGTTGCTGGAGAGACAGCCTTCACCCCTAATCCGGTTATTCAGGTTCGCTTACCACACCCCGCGACCATAAATGGAACCGTGTATCATGATTTAAACCGAAATTGTACCAAAGATCCCGGAGAAACAACCCTAACCCAAGCAACTGTTAATCTGCGTCAATTGTCCCCTTCTTCATGCTCATATGACCAAACAAAAACGCCATCCGGCACAGGTTCATATACCTTTAATAATTTGGGCTGTTTTGCGGTTGATCATAATGGAGTTAGCGTAGCTAATTATCGATTAACCCTAACAACTACAGACCCTCAATATATTGAATCATGCGGCCGAGCTTACAACGTAACCAACGTAAACGAAAACGAGACCATGACGGTAAACTTGGCCATGTCGAAATTATCGGATCCGTGGTTTCAATCTTATGTAGGAAGCATCTTTGCCAACGGAAGTATCAGCTCAAAAATCCCCTCAACCGCTACAAGCCCGAATTTAATCACGACATCAGGTTCAACCGTACCAGGGGTAGTCGTTGGTGATCCAGTGAATGTCGGCGAGGGTGGACTATCATCATCGGGTTGGAGAGTGCGTCCCCAAGCCGGAGACGCCAATGTACCTACGTTACAAGTGAACGAACTGACATCGTATTTAAGTCGATATGCCGACCGAACCACATACAATGGGACCCCTCCAACAAATTCAGATGCAACATCCGATGGAGCGGCTATTTATTTCACTACCGGCAACATTACGTTGTCGGGCGGAGGTGGTTCATGGCAGAATATCAACTACCCACTCATCATCGTTGCAAACGGATCGGTAACAATCCCCGCCTCAATAGCAAATGGAGATCAGGCAATTACCCTTGGGCCAAATGGATTTTTACTTATAACAGCAACCCGAGATATTAATATCGAATCGAGTATCGGAGCCACTAATAATGATTCTACGACCGCGAACCTCGAAGGGATGTTTGTTGCTGGTCGAAACATGAACGCTAATGTAGGTGGTACAGGAGACCGATTGTATGATAAGCGATTAAATATCGCCGGAACTGTCGTAGTCGGAGCATCAGAAGCTGGTGCGTATATATCGAATCGGACTCATGAAGATAATAGCCTGTACCCAGCCGATTACTTCATCTATAACCCTAAACTGTTGCTTAACGCCCCACGAATTTTGACAGACCCAATCTACGATTGGCAAGAAACAAGCAGATAAAGGCTACGTCTATTGACAAATATGGCCTATTTTGACTTAATGGAGCAATAAATGGATTCTCAGATATCTATCACTACACCTACCGATGAAGGCCGTCACACTAATGTAGGTATATTTGTATCGGGATTTTTTGTGCTTTTATTTTTAGCCACAGCATTCACCTTTCCGCTCAACAACGATCTGTTGAATCGTTTAAACCCCAAGCCCGCTTCATTTGCTTCAAATACTGATTACGTGGTATTCCCCGACACGACGATAGTTGTTCCAATAGATTATGTTGGTGATGTAGCCGCTACCGAGCTAGATTTTACGGTAAACGTAACCGGTGGTGTATTGGTAGAACTTCAGTGTGGCGGTTCCGATTTTACTTCGGATCAAGTTAGAAGCCGAGGTTCCCGCTGTCTCGTTACCAATCCGGATGGTAAGAGTGATGGAAGTATTGCTCAAGCGGTGGTGACAACGGGACCAGCCGGGACTTTGTCGGTTATTGCAACAGGCACAACACGAACTAAAAATGAGATTGTCTCAGAAAATTCTCCATTAACAACGCTTGAATATGAGATTTCGGGTGATGACATTAAAGTCGGCAAAAAAGTAATCGTACCAATTGTCCTCGACTCACCAAAAATGTCAGTCACTGCAGCAGACTTTACCATTACGGCAGGTGGAGCGACACTTGATGATGTTGTATGCGGTGGTTTAGCGTTTCGTAATACCGGAGTTATTCGTGATACAAATCGGTGCGTAGTATTAAGTCAAAAAGGACATAAGAATGCTACCGTAGCAAGTGCAATTGTTTCAACAACAACGGCAGGAACGGTCACGATATCTGCAACAGGTACCGTAAGCGATGGTACGAATAACTCACCTGCTGATGGAGCTATCGTTGGCAACGTGTTTTCAGTAGTTCAATAATTGCATTTTTTTATATTGAAGATTATAATTTTTGTATGGCGTTACGAGAAAAAACATACCAATTTGCACAAGAAAATAAAGAGATCTACATGTTTGCTATTTTCGCAGCTGGTTTATTAGTTATCGGTTTTCATTTCCTAGGAAGCGTCGTTCCCACTCAAGACCCTATTTTATCAGCAGTTCGTACGCTTAAGACATCATTTGCCGCTCAACAAAAGTAAACTTTCTGATGTTCGTATAATTTGAAGCGTTTGATTCTACATCTCAGTTATCCTATAATTATATTAGGCCGGTAATTTGGAGTATCCCCCTTATGGGGGGAAAGGAGAGTCCATATTGGGCTCCGTTGATACGATGACCCTGCTTCGGGTCGAAACGCCAGGTGGATACCTGGCATACTGGACCGACGTAACGCCCGAATTCGAAGCTCGGGCCAAACGTCGGAAGCATACGCTGCTGTGGCATTGTGACCGGACACATTATCAGGGGATCGCACTGACGATTACCCTGGATGAAATCCGATTACAAGTTGAATCGCTGACCCGATTCGGTCAGAATAACTACATCCTGGTCGTCGGGACAGGTTGTGATCAACTGGAAGGGCCGCAGATCACCGATATCTCGGCTATACTGCGAGTATATGCCGAGCTGATAAGTCGGCTTCTTGAGAAAAACCAGTCGGAGGAGGAATCCGACTTGGTCATCAACTACAACAACCGGTAAAGACCGCCGGGGTTTTGAGTCCCTTAAAAAGGACTCAAAGCTCCGGCCTTTTTGAAATCTATATTTTTTTCTACTGTTTAAATATTAAAACAGGATGGTTACTCGGTGACATCTGGTGCGCCTTCAAGGGTTATCTTAGTTTCTTGTTCTGAACCATTTCTCCAATATTTTACGGTAATCTGATCCCCTACTTTTTTATGTTGAATGAAATCTGCCAATAGGTTGTTTTCGTTTATAGCAGTGCCATCAATACTAATAATAACATCGTTTACCTTGATTCCTGCTTTTGCAGCTGGACTACTGGCAATGACCTGACGTACTAGCGCACCTTCTGGGAATTCAGAATTACGTGCAAAATCAGGAGTAATGATTGCGTATTGTATGCCAAGGTATGCACGCTTTCGCTCTACACCATTTTTGAAATCATCAACCAAACCTTTTACCACATTACTTGGTATAGCAAACCCTATGTTTTCCGAATTGTAGCTAACTGCCACATTAATACCGATAACTTGAGCCCCTATATTAAGAAGCGGTCCACCTGAATTTCCAGGATTTAACGCAGCATCGGTTTGTAATAGGTTTTCGATATCTTCTTGATATTGGCTAATACCACCAGAAGCCGTAATACCTCGACCTTTACCAGAAATAACCCCCTTGGTTACCGTATTATCAAATTTACCCAAGGCATTTCCGATCGCGATTGCAGTTTGTCCAACTTTGACTGAATCAGAATCTCCAAGTGTGAGTGTTGGAAAGTTACCATCCTTGACCTCAAGTAGCGCTAAATCATTGAGCGGATCTCGGTATACTTTGGTTACCTCGTATTTATTTCCTGCATTGTCTACAACTGAATATGTTGCGGTACTATCCTCGACAACATGCCTGTTAGATACAACTAAATTTTTCTCTACCGCAAAACCTGTTCCTATCGATGCTTCACGAGTCTGAAGTCCATTAAAAAAATCATAATCGACAGCTTTTTCGACTACCGAGACAACAGCCGGTGAAGCCATCTCTACAACCTTAATCGTTTCGGATTCTTCTTCTACTAAACTCACATTTTGTTGCACTACAGTAGTATTACCGTTTGAAGTTGAATTATTTGAAGAATCAGCAGGAGTAATATTAAGCGCTGGTATTTCCTTACTTAGATAACTACGAAGTTCGGGAGTATATTGCTTTAATACAGCGACGCCGATTAATAACACCAGCATGAGTAGTATGATTCGGATAGTGTTGTTTTGGGTCGTTGAACTATTCATTTAATTTATTATATCTAAGTTTCTGAGAATTATCTGAAAGATTCAATTGCTTTTTGCAACTGGGCATCGTCGCTACCATCTCCAAAAGGTCCACTAGCGTTTTCTGTTGAAACTTCGATATCAGGAGTTAAACCAACCTTATGTATGTTTTGATCATTAGGCATTAACCACCGTGCGGTTGTTACATGGAGACTCGTACCGTCTCGCAATTCGATAGCTTCCTGTACTGTGCCTTTTCCAAATGATTTTTCACCAATTAATCTACCCCGTCCTCGCGTCTGAATACTTCCCGCAAGAATTTCTGAAGCACTTGCCGAACCTTTGTTAATAAGAACGACCACGGGTATGTCACAAAGCTTGCAAGGATGGTCTACTTTAAATTCCTCAACGCCATCGACCCCACGACGCTTAACCACGACACCGTCTTTAAAGAACTCTGAACCCAAATGAATTGCAGCATTAAGATATCCTCCTGGATTATTGCGAACATCGAGTATTACGCCTTTAACATTCGACTTGGTGAGTTCCGCGACAGCAGTGTCCCATTCGCTCACGGTTTCAGAACCAAATCGCAGTACTCGTAAATGGGCATATTGATTGTTATCGACATAGGTCAAACGGACCGCAGGAAGTTTGATCTGTTCTCTTTTTACTTTTAATTCAAATGGAGATCCTGCATTATCGCCTGAGTCACGGTATAGGGTTAAGGTAACCTCGCTACCTGCGTCACCGCGAATGGCATCAACAGCCTTCGGAATACTCCAACCGCTTACATCTTCACCATTAACTTCTAAAATTCGGTCCCCTGCCTTAATTCCTGCTTGTTCTGCAGGTGATCCTTCGAGTGGAGCCATAACAACCAGTGCTTTAGCGTCGTTATATCCTAGTTGTGCACCGATTCCTTCATATAAACCTTCTAATCCATCTTTAAAATTCACATTGTCATCGGGTTTGAAAAATGAGGTATAAGGATCTCCTGCTGCAGCGACCATTCCATTGACAGCCCCGTAAAGTAAATCGTCACCTTTAATATCACCAATATCTAAATAATTTTTCTCCATAAGTGAAAGCACTTCCCAAAACAAGCTCATATCAATTTGGATTTTATTTTGTGATTGGGGTTCTTTATTTAAAACAGAAATCTCAGGACGACTCGATCCACCGATGCCTGGAATCAATCCAGGTTTTTGAACACCGACCCAATAGCCCCCACCAAATATGAGAACAGATAATATTAATTGGATATAGAGTTTTCCAGATTTCATTACTTATTCTTCTGACTCATCGAGGATTAATTCAAGCTCCGTTGGATGAACGCAAATATTTTTACTTTCAAGGGAGACATCAATCATCCATGAATCATGGTCAATCGTATTAACTATACCATATGATCCGTAATTCGAACTTGAGATTAAACGAACTGGTGCGCCTTCATATAATAACCCGAAGTCGGATAATTGGCCGTGCTCCTCTTCGCTCTTTAAGGTTATATCTTTTGGGTCAAATTCATTCTGCGATATTGGTATTACTAAACTATTACGATCGGACTGGAAAAATACATGACGGTTTTCAGCTTGTTTAAGTAGATCATAAACCTTTGGATATATTGGACTTGAGGCAAACCCTTCGGTAGCAAGCACAGAGATGCCAACATCCTCGTACCGGCCTTTTGTACCTCTAAGCCTGACAAAATCTTCAAAGCTAATTCCACCGGTCACAACCATCTGAACGCCCAAAGAAAGAGCCTTATACAAGGCATCAAGAGAAATTGATGTACCACCAAAAATTACTTTACCTTTATGTTTTGGTAGGATTTGATCGGATTGAATTGGGATATCAGGATAACCGACTTCGACAACACTCCCCTCGCGATCAACACCAAATCCAACTAATCCACGAACTAAATTGACACGCGTCCCAATAACGACATGTTCACCCGGTAAAATCTGCAATACTTTGCCATACACACCTGCAACGATTTTTATTTCTGTAGGTAAGTATTGAATTGTTAATCTCGATGAAACCGGATTATAGTCTAATAAAACACCGTTTAACGGACTACGAAATACTTTTTCTTTCATCCCCAACCATTCTTTTGATGAAGCAATGATATCGCCTTTATAGATTCGACTTCCAATCGTACGCTGCAGTAGATCTCCTGATTTATGTGGATCGACGTTAAATAATTTAGCTAAATTAAAGGTGCGATAACCTGATTTACGCCATCCGGCAGCAATAACAGTTTCGGGCCGTACGATATCGTTAACTTTTATAGAGATTTGACTGGTTTTATCAAGACCGCGTTTGAATAAGTACACCACACTTTTTTCGAGAGGCATTCGTTGGTACGTTAAAAATGATCGTGTATTCATCGTTTTTTAATTAAGCGCATGACGCCAATGCGGATAGACCTTACGAATTCGTTCAACTTCATCGACCTTAGGTAGTGGTCTTCCCCGAACATCTAATACAAGTCCGAGAGATCCACCTTTTAGATCGGTTAATGTTTCACTTCCCCAAATATCAACATTTGGTTTAACGGTAAGTTCAATCGATCCTTTTACATCTTTTTCTAACGGAAACCGGACTAATTCACCGGACTTTAATAAGATCTTTGAATCCTGACTTAATCCTGAGTCGATTTTAAGCTGTCCTAGTGTGGTACCCCAATCGAAGTGATGAGTGAGTACAATAACTGATCCCATCTCGATAAGTCCCAAATTTTCAAACCGGACGTTTCCGTCTTGAATAAAAAACGCGGTTGAAGGTAGTACACCCTTACTGTCGATAATTATTTCCCATACGCCTTCGAGGTTAAAGCTATCAATTATCGCCAACATTAGATCCCCCTGATCGAGCATATCGCCAAATATTTCTCCGGTTAAAACAATTCTTCGAATTCCATCGGACATCCACACTGCTTCATGATTACCGTACACCATACTTTCTAAACTAATTTGAGTAAATAGATAACGGAATAGTCCAATTAAGGCAGTAAAATCAGCCTGTAAATCACCGGTTGCCGCAGGATAAAAGATACGATTGCCTAGATAATTCATTAATGCTGGTGTTTCCTGTGAGTATCCAGTAATATCAAACCAATTTCGTAAAAAATCAATTCCTCCGGTCGACATCGCTTTCTCGACGCCCTTCCCCCATCCTAGATCGAAACGTTTGGTGCGTTGTAGCCGACCAAATGACGTATACGCAGCAGTAGCTTGATCGCCATCGATCAAAAGACCCAAAGCTACACCTTCATAAGAATATTTACGCAAACTATTACTGAACCATTCGTCCCGAGCTCCTATAACCTCAACTCGGTCAAACTGATCCTTGTAATTTAGCTGGATAACTTCAATCAATTGGTCGTCGGGAATAGCACGAAGTGTGCGTTGGTGTTCGAGTAGTTCGACATGGTCATAATCACGTTTGTAAAGGATGCCATGAGCAAAAACATCTCCAATATCAATTACAAGTACCCGTTCGTCAAGTTTAGGCATAGCAGTTATTCCATTGTATACCAGAAGCGGGATGGGTTACGAGATGATGAAATAGTACAAAAAAAGGTGTGGAGCGGGAAGATCCCCGCACCACACCCCGTTGGCGGACACGAAACTTACGGACTAGATCGCGGCGGACAGTACCGGACGAACGCGCACACCTGCACGTCCACCCCGGTATTGACGTAGGTGACGTCGCCGTCACCATTATTCATGATCACGACCTGGGCGCCCGAGAGATCGGGCTGCATCGGCGGAGCCGGCGGCTGGGTCGGGGCCGGCGTGGGTACGATGATCTGCGGGGTCGGCGTTGCAGCGACCTGGATAATGGCCTGCTTCGGCTGCAGAGCATTGCTAGCATGGGAGATCGCTTGCGCAGCAAATCCCATGACTACCATAAGCAGCCCAACTGCGATTACCCTCTCCCAGTTGATGGACGAACCGCCATCAGGACCGGGATCCTTGAGGAACCAATCCAATAGTTCCGGCATAAAACACTCCTTAAGCCTAGCTGCAAAAGCAGCTTCCAAGAGGGGGCACCGAGTACCCCCGATAGTTAAGTAAAACCATTATACACTACCAATGCGTATTTTGTATATATTATAGGCTTTTATTTTAAATGTGAAAAAAGTGTGAGGCAGGCCTTTCGACCGGCCCCACACGATTGCGACAAAACCCGACGACTCTACGGCGGACAATCCCTGACAAAGATACACCACCGCTCGGTTTCGCGGGTATCAACATAAGTAACACTCCCGTTACCGTTGTTGATGATCACGACTTTCTGCGGAGGCGGTGTATCGTGCCGAACCGTCACTAAGCCGGACGGTTGCTCCGGCGGAGCCGGAATGGTGGGCATGAGCGTCGGCAAGGATACCGGCTGATTGTAGCTTGAAGCATACGGATCTCCGTATGCCGGGTAGTAATCCCTGTGCCGACCGGCTCCGGGGACCAGGAGAAGCAAGCCACACAGGCTAACCACTCCCAGGATCGAGACCATGACAACCAGCGCTTCCCCACGGCGCTGATGTCGATAAGTGCCTAGATCCATTGGCACTCCTCCTTGTAGCCGTAAACGGCTTCCACGAGGGCTCAAAGCCCATTAAACAGACACGTAAAAACATTATACACTACCAATGTGTATTTTGTATATATTATAGGTCTTTATGAAATATCCGGTAAAAGAGTCTTTACCGGATTTATCGATATTCTTCGGTAGCACCTTCAGTAACCGTACCATCTATAGGGAATTTATCCCCCATTAGATACTGATCACTGCCGATCTCTACATCAATCGTGTTTAAACCAGCGCGCGCCACGGCAAATCTAAGTACGTCGTGATCTTTAACGTACAAAACGATCTCCCGTTCGCGCTCTCCATCACTGGCTGGCATATTTCGCCAGGTACCGACCAACTCATTATTGCGATAAATTAATACACGGTGCTCACTTCCCCATGCATCATTAATCGCATATCCTACGACCTTCCAAGCCATATATACCTCGCTTCAAACTAAGTTGTAGAAAAAACCACTTGGAAAATCAATTAACGAATAAGTGCAACCTGACGAGCCTGCTTTATTGATCCTGACAGATCCCGCTGATGCTTGGCGCATGTACCAGTTGTTCGACGTGGTAGGATTTTACCACGAGGTGATAAAAATACGCGCAATACTTCAACTTCTTTATAATCTGGCTGTGCAGTATTTGAACAGAACCAACATTCTGTACCAACTACTTCGTTGCGCTTATCTCGGTTTTTACCCCCACGTTTTTTCTGTTGCTTTGGCATAGTACTGTCAAATTATATCACGCATGACAAGAATCCCTTTATTTAGAAAGGAATCTCATCATTAAAATCTGAATTTGCTGCTTGATTGATATCTGGTGCGGAATCATTTCCACCAGCGGCGGGACCATTATCTTCACGGGTACCGGTACCAGATAAAATCATCATTTCTTCTGCAATGATCTCGGTACGATACATCTTTTTACCACTCTGCTCATCGGTCCAATCTCGTGTTTGAAGACGACCTTCGATATATACTTTTTTACCTTTGCTTAAAAGTTTGTCGCATAATTCGGCTAATTTTGCCCACGCAACTATGTTATGAAATTCAACGTCTTCAACAGCTTCAGAGGCGTTAGTTGGGGTATAAGATCTATTGGTTGCAACACTAAAAGAAACAACAGCAGTACCACTTGCAGTATAACGAAGCTCTGGGTCTCGGGTTAAATTACCAATGAGCATTACTTTATTTAATGATCTGCCAGCCATGAGAGATTATTTCCCTCCCTTTCCCTTTTTGGCCTGTTTTACCAGATTGAAACGAATAACACCGTCAATTATCAAGAGTTCTCGATTTAACTCCTGGATACTAGCACCCTCTGACGTTGATAATTCATACAAGATATAACGACCACGGTTTTTTGAATTAATTGGGTACGCTAAAGTCCGCAATCCCCAGACATCTTTTTTACCTTGGGTTATTTTTAGTTCGGATATTGCTTTCTCGACCGATGAGGTCACGGTAGCTTCATCCATGTCCGGGTCAATTACAGCTAGAAGTTCATATTGTTGATTCATAAATTATTCAATACCAATTTTTACTATCGCCTGGATTTTATCAACCATAACAGCTACCTGTCAATGACAAAGAAAAACCATTACCGATAACTTGATTATACAGTATATTTTTCTTTGCAAATCCCCCTTTATACTTGAACTACAAACATGCTAGGATAAGGAAGAATGTATACGCGAATCAGTGAATATCTCCTATTTATACTGGCAAAAGAGAAATTATCTGCCTCAATGGGAGGTCTTTTGTTTCTTCCGTACCAGTCACTGTACCAAATAACATCGCCTTATGGTTACCATGAAAGTAGTGTGCGTCATGCCGTTAATGACTTGGAAAGAGAAAAATTACTCGAAAAGCTATCCAGAGAAGATGGCCTGTATTTAACAATTACTAAAAAAGGATTACATCGGGTTCAAGATCGTTACAAAAGGATTCTGATTGAACCGGTGTTAGTTGATGGTCAAAGTTGGTGGCAAGTGATCTTTGATGTTCCCGAATCAAAACGAGAAATTAGAGACCAGCTGAGAAATTATCTGATTGGGTTAGGATTTAAGTTGTGGCAGGATTCGGTTTACTTATTCCCGGCAGAGAGCGCATATGATTCCATACTAAAAAAAACACTCCAGCAGAGCCCGTGGCCTGGGTACTTTTATCTTCTAAAGATTAGTGAGATTGCTTTTGGCATTAATGGCCGTTTAATATCTCAACATTTATGGAATAGCGGCGTAGAACTCGCCGACCAAAATCGATTAATTGAAGAAGCCGATGAATCGATCGAAATTTTGAAAAAAAAGGCTCTGAATACAAACCAACGTAATGCTGCAATTAAAAAAGCTCAACTGACGGCAAAAGAGATATTTAGATACTTTGAAAAGTTACCTGAGTTTCCAGTATATTTTTCTGCCCAAACAACGCCAGAAAAACTCGGAAAGAAATTTTTTACTCTAATTAACGTACTAAGCTCAACGGTTGATAACGGTTAATATTTTTTTCGCAGGATACTTCCCTCTTTTGTATCTAAAATCGTGTACCCCAACTGATCAATCTGATCCCGTAATTGATCTGATTTACTATAGTCTTTTGAATTACGAGCTTCATTGCGCGCATCAAGTAGCTCTTTTACGTCTTCCGGAATTACGATGTGACGAAAGTCATCAAGGCCAAAACCCAACACTTCATCAAACTCTCGCATGAGTTTGAGTTTTTGACCGCGCGGTAGATCACTGCGAACCATTTCCCACACGGCAGCTAAGGTTTTGGGGGTATTTAAATCATCACAGATAGATTGAATAAAGTTATTTCGATGAATCAATGAGTCTTGAGTGTAAGCTTCATCGGCTTCTTCGGCGGGAACATCCTGCATCCAAGACAGTAATGAATATAATCCTTTCTCGGCCGCTTCAAGTCCCGACCAAGTAAAATTCAACGGTTTACGATAATGGGAGTTTAAATATAGATATCGCAACGAGATTGGATTAAATCCCCGCTCGATAACGTCCTCGACTCGGTAAAAATTTCCCAAGCTCTTACTCATCTTTTGTCCATCGACCATTAAAAATGCGTGGTGAATCCAATAATGCGCCAATGGTTCTCCGGTTGCGGCCTGACTTTGTGCAATCTCATTTGGATGATGGATTGACAGGTGATCCTCGCCGCCGGTATGGATATCAAAGGTTTCACCCAGATACTTCATACTCATCGCCGAACACTCGATGTGCCATCCGGGAAATCCATCTCCCCATGGGCTATCCCAATGCATAATATGATTAGCGTGATGTCCGGTTCTTTTTGCCCACAAAACAAAATCGGCGGGATTCCTTTTATAACTACCGGTAATAACATCCTCTCGGACCGCAATCTCTTTTTCATCTAATTTTTGTCCAAACAATTGGCCATATTCAAGAAATTTTGAAACTTCAAAATAAACAGCTTCCGGGGTATCGTATGCGACATTGTTATCAATTAATCGCTGTATTAAATCGATTTGTTCTTGAATGTGATCGGTAGCACGGCATACTACAGTTGGTCTTAAAATATGCAATCGGTCCATTGAATCATAAAAATGTTGAGTGAAAAATTCAGCGATCTCCCACACCGTCTTCCCTGCCTTAAGTGCACCTTTTTCCATCTTATCGCCCCCTTCGTCCGCATCCGAAACTAAATGTCCAACGTCGGTAACATTTTGTACATGAGTTACCTGATATCCTAAAAAGGTTAAGGTTCGACGTAACACATCATCCATCGTGTATTTTCGTCCATGTCCAATATGGGCATAGTCATAAACGGTCATACCACAGGTATATAAACCAACACGATCAGGTTTAATTGAATGAAATTCTTCTTTTTGTCGGGTTAAAGAGTTGTACAGCGTAAACACGGTTCTTTATTATTATATGACGATTAATAAATAGCTAGTAAATCGCCACAAGAGTATACATATAAAAATTTGATAAACGTCCGATAATTTGTCATAATACCAAGCGTTACGATCACCTCGGAGCTACAAAACAGTAGCCTATTTAGGGAGATGTCATCATGATGACTTCACCAGTCGATGAATTGCTGGATGAGTTGGTCTCGGCTCGATTAGCGGGTATTAAACCGCTCACCTTGCGTGAAGCGTACCCCACAAGCCCTCGACCCAGGTACTTTGTAGAAAGGCTTGCGCAAGCACTGGAACTCATAGATAACCTTCCCCCCGATATCTTGGCGGGAATGCTACATCGCCAGCTAAATATTCCACGCTGGTTCTTTCGATACATTACACGAGGTGGAATATCCGAGATCAGCGGAGCCTCGGCCCTCAAACTCCAGGCTGCATATTGTCTTCTGTCGGAGGCATTCCTGACCTTTAGGTCCGAATACTTCCCGCCCCTATCCATTAAGATAACCGACGTAGATCTCGGTAACGGGGATGTCGGAATCATCGAGACAGCGGGAAAAGCAGTACTCGCCGACGACATGCCGATCCCGTACTATCCCGGGTACCTAATCGGTCGGGTAATGAAACGAGGATCGGAATCAACCATTTGGCCGATCTCTGTAGTTAAAGGGCATCGCACGATTGTGTGTGCCTGTCCGCGATGCCAGCACGTAGCAATGCAATGGCCAAGTAGCAGGTGTCTTGCCTTGTATCGAGCGAGCAAGGTCGTTGAACTACGCCACCAGTTATTTTCTGATGCGATGCGCGACCTATTTACTAAATGGGAACAGCGTAGCGTATAGACGCGTAGGAAAATAGGACTTCAAACCAAGCTTCATTTGTTGTATTAACAGATGAAGCTTAAACTTTTAAAGATCCATTATAAAGATTAGCTGCTTTGTAAGCTGACTACCTTCTGTTGGAGATAATCCATTCAGCACATACGAAACCAGGATTAAAAACACGAACTCACTAACCAGTAAACTAGATGAAAACATTAATTTGGTGCCGGTTGGTAAATCGTGCGACGCAAATAACGATGCATTTAAATAAATCCCAGCCATTCCAATCATTGTCGGTATAATTCCGCCGAAAAATATCCAAATCATTGGAAGAAACACTAATCCCCATTCCCACCAACGCATAGAAACAAGCACTAGGTCATGACCATCAATAATAAGTTTAGGAAATAAGAGTAACTGGCGTACGGATTTAACATGCCAACCTTGCGGGGTTAACCATTCATGATCGCCCTTAAAAATCTCGGAACCGTTAATAAATAGTCGCTGAGTTCCGGTCCACGGAGATTGAGTAAAACGCCCGGAAATTCCTTGGTACACAAACTGATAATTCACTTATTTACTATAACTGGATTTTTCAGATCATACAAA
Organism: candidate division WWE3 bacterium; assembly: GCA_013335095.1. Lineage (GTDB taxonomy): Bacteria > Patescibacteriota > 4484-211 > 4484-211 > JAAXWF01. Next base: position 469,463 of record JAAXWF010000001.1, on the reverse strand, counting down.
CATAGATTACCCGCAAAAGGCAACACAAAACAACGACCTAGTACTCAATCCGCCCTTCAAGAGAACGAGATAATGTCATCGGATCAGCATATTCAAGATCACTCCCGACGGGCAAACCCCGTGCTATTCGGGTAACTTTAATTGGTTGTCCAGGAAATCGCTCAACGATCATTTTCCGTAAATAGATGGCCGTAGTCTCGCCTTCGGTAGATGGATTTGTCGCTAAAACGATTTCGATTGATTCAGAACCTTTTTCCAATCGCAATTGAATGCGATCCATTAGTTCATATGTTCGTAATTCATCGGGTCCGATTCCTCGAATTGGATCAAGCACACCACCAAGTACATGGTATAAACCATCAAACTTACCGGTCCGCTCCATAGCGGAGACGTCTAAAGGTTCTTCAACGACCATAACAAGGGATGGATTACGACCAGTATCTTCGCATATCCAACATAACTCAGATTCGGAAATGTTGTAACATTCACGACATGAAACGGTCATAGTTTTTAGTCCTTTAATATCATCAGCGATTTGTTGAACCTGATCTTCGGGAAGTCGCCACAGATGATACGCAAGCCTTTCAGCCGAACGAGGACCAATACCGGGAAGACTTTGCAGCGCTTCGATGACACGCGCAATCGGACGGGCGACTTTCATAACCTAATTACTATAACAGGCATCGTCTAAACCAGCTAACTTTTTGTTTTTTAGTAAGATCAGAAAAATTAAGAAAACTATTAGAATCCCGGAAGATCTAATCCCATGGCACCGAGTTGACTGCGCATTTTCTTAGCAGCAATCTTTTGTGCTTCTTGGAGCGCTTTATTAACAGCACTTGTTACATCATCATCGCTACGACCATTTGTATTTATGGAATTAACTTTCATTCCAGCAGTAACGACAACGGTTACCCCCTTATGCTCGACTTCGAGAACCTCAGAGTCAAGATCTTTTTGCATTTGTTGTGATTGTCGGCGAAGTTCGTTTAACTGTTTTAATTTATCAATCATAGAGGTTAAATCTTGGATGATTATAACACGATCAAAGCAAGTAGTTTTATAATTCCCCGCTAAACTTCTGATAGATTTAGCGGGGTTAATTTTACGAACCAACGGGCGAAACTAATACGTCTTCCTTGGTGTATGGGAATTCGCCGGCCGACCTAATTAGGTGATCACCAACTCGAACCAATTGCCAAGGATCTTTTGAATCAGCCGGGATTGATCCGGTGATTGACGTCACCACCCATTTAAAGCCAACTGGCCGGATTGTAGGTTTTTCCATGAGGATGCACCTTAAACAATACGGTTTGATAGGATCATGATCAACATCGATCAAGATCTCGATGGTATGCGATGCTGATGGATCAACACCGAAGACTATTTGAATCTCTTTTACCGAGATTGCCTCAACACCATGACGATTCAAGATCTGGACGATCGTTGACAGTGCTTCAACGGTAAACCTGGTCATGAATAACGAAGGATCCACAAGACGATGCTGCGAAGGGTTAGACATCCACATCAGGCTGGCAACGATAAGGGAAATCCCTAAGATTATGCTAAAAATCGTGGCCGCGCCCCATGGCCATAGTATCGTAGTTACGACACTAAGACAGGTCACCCCGATCAAAGCCCAGATACCCACAGGAACTTTAGTAGTTCCTTCCGGCGATGTTTTAATCTTCATCGCGCCGATCCTCCTTGCATAAACGGATAAACCCACCACGATTATATCCCAAACAACAAAAAAGCCCGGACAGTACGATGACTGCCCAGGCTTGCTTTTTATACGCCGATTTAAAGAGTGGAGACCAGAACGTTATGCACCGGGCATAAGGTCCCCATCATCCAGCTCACTGTGACTAACCTCTAGCCATGCAGGGAATGTTCCCTGCACCCCGACGATTTTCTGATCGTTGAACCGATACGAGATCAGCTGGCGGGTGTCATCGCCGATATGAACAGCGTGGACACGCCAGTCGTCCATCGAGTCAGCCGAGGGCGGGCAATATAGCACCACCCCGATCCGCGCTTGACGCGATCCGGGCTGATCAGGGTTAGCCACATTAAGCCCGACTTTAGCCGAGGTTCCATCATGAGTCGGTGCGTCGACGACGATCTTAACGATCCACCGCCCCGCATCCCCGACACCGCCACGAGAATTGAAGACCATCGCCCATCCCGCCAAGGCGACCTGAGCCAGATGTGTCAACTCTTCTCCGGCCGCCCCGATATCAATCGAGTCGTACACCGAAGGAGCCGCATCTTCCAACCGCCCGTGCTCATCCTCGCGACCTTCAGCATCAAGACTAGTTGGTGTGATCACGATGTGGGGCTGTCCCTGATACATCTGGCGGGCGACAAAAAACAGCCCAACCGAGATGAGTATCACGAACCATCCCCCGGTCCCCAGATAGTCGATCAGAGGCTTATTACCCTGGCCAGTCAGCCAGAAGTGAAGCGGCCGGGTAATCACCCGCAGGCCAAGGAAATAGACATCCAGCACTGCCAACGTAATGGCGAGTAGCTGGACCCAACGATAGAGAGGGATTTGTTTTATCACATCTCTCCACGGTAGAGACTCAGTATCCTCACTCCGTCTGCTAACATCAGCACCTGCGTCCATAGGACCCTCCTGTGTATATGAACCGACTTAATTGACTATGGGTTTATTGTAGCACAGGGATGAAATTATCTACTCGATCATTTGACCGCCAAACACTTCTTGAGCCATAGCAAGGAGATCTTTATCACCAGAGGAGCTTGTAGGAGCGTGCTCTTTTCTTCGAGCCATGGGAAAATCACTTTTAGCTTTTCCGGGTTTACCACTTCCATACGCAGATCGATCTACGATAACTGCATTCGGATCTTCTATCAAAATATCCACATCGGTAGACATTTGGCGATCACCCTTTTTCCACTGACATACCACGGTAATATTTCGGCCAAGAAGGCGGCCGACCACACCTTCGAGAACTGCCCGATTATTGTTTTCTTCTACTTTTTTCTTGTGGAATTCAAATTTAAAGTCCAATAAAAGTTGGCCTGATTCATTTAGCCCAAGAACGGTACAATCCTTTAAAAGAGCTTCAACGGTACGCTTTTCCTTTTTAATTTCATCCATAACTTGGGGCCAAATACTTATAATATCGTTGCTTAATGAACCGGATTCAGAGAGGACGACATTAATTGGTGGAATTGGTATCTCTATTGATTTTGAAACTTCAATCGTCGAGTTAGTAAAAGGTTGATTTATAGGCGCAGCTTGAGGATCTTGATTTGAAATAACATCTTCCCGTTTGGAAGTTATCTGAGGATCAGTTGCTTCTACTTGTTTTGATTCTTCTACTTTAGGATTTGGGTGTGATAGCGGAGTTACTGGATTTTTTTTTGTCTGCGGGGAACCATCCATCCATTTTAATACAGCGACCACAAAAGGCATCCATGGTGAACTCACATATTGCATCTGACGACGAGACTCGAGCAGATAATCTAATAATGTTAAAAAATTATCGCTAGCGGCCGATTCAACCTCGCCTTTGAGAATCTCCTCCGACAATCGAGCAACAATCTTGCTCGACACAACCTTCATATCTGCACCGCCATTTCTAAGCGAATTAACCTTATCCACAAAGCCTTGTCTTGACTTTTGTACAATCAAGTTGAACAATTCAGTTATTTGTGTAGACGGGGTTAGTCCAATCCCCGACTCCATTGTAGCTACCGTAATTTCTAAAGACGATGCCGAACGAAGCGCTTGATCTAAAATGACAAGTGCATCGCGAAATGATCCCTCGGCTAATTCGACTATAATACGAGAGGCTTCATCATCCAAAACAGAGCCCTCGTCTGCCGCAATCTTTTTTAAAAATCCTGCCATTTCATCGGTCGTAGGACTAATGAAATTCAACCGCTGACACCTAGACAATATTGTTAGAGGAACCTTGTGTGATTCTGTCGTACAAAGGACAAAATAGACAAATGAAGGTGGTTCTTCTAGAGTTTTTAGCAACGCGTTAAATGCTTCGTTGGTTAACATGTGGACTTCATCGAGGATATACAGTTTTCGCTCACCTTGAGTTGGATGGAAATTAACCGACTCTCTTATTTCGCGGACATCTTCGATACCACGATGGCTGGCAGCATCGATTTCAACAAGATCCACGCCCTGTACGTCCAATGCCCGGGCAAGGATTCGGGCGATACTGGTTTTACCTACACCACGAGGTCCAGAAAACAAGTATGCATGAGCAACCTGATCGGCAGCTAAAGCTGATTGCAAAATACGTTTTATGTGGTCTTGTCCACAAACTTCGTCAAATGCATGCGGTCGGTATTTTCGGTATAAAACTTCAGACATACGTTATTATTCTATGCTTGAAAAAGCAGAGCACAAGAGTAAAGATTCAGCCCTCGAATGGGATTTGCTTTAATGCATCTACAATTGGTATTGATAGTGCCTTTATCGCATTTAATTCCTGTGTTTTAAAATTACTCAGAACATAATCGCCTAATATTGTGTGATCTGGTTTAGCCCCAATACCTACCCGTATTCGCCAAAAATCTTTTGTCCCAAGAACATCAATAATGTTTTGAACCCCATTATGCCCACTCGCGCCACGATTACGTTGAACTTTGAATGTGCCCAGTTCAAACACCCAATCATCATGAAGAACAACAAGATCCTGAGGAGTTAAATGATAGTAAGATAACAATTCTCGAACAGCTTTACCCGATGAATTCATGAACGTATTATTCTTTTCTAATTTCCAACCTTCAAGCTGATTAATTTCATCGATTAACAGGTGCCCCACATTGTGTCGAGTTTTTGCATAGGACTCATCGGGATTGCCCAGCCCTACAAGAAGTTTCATACCGTAATAGTATCATGTCAAAAAAAAGCCCGAACAGTAAAACTGTCCGGGCCTCCGATTAGAATGAACCCTACATCTCAGGCGAAGAAGACTTTGAGCTAAAGTAGTCTTCGATCACCTGCTCGACCCGCAGTAACCGGGCCGGTGACGCATGCTTCGCGGACAAAACGCTCATAGCGAAGGCGAGTGTCCCTCTCCCGAAACGACGCGGCTCAAGAGCCAGTGTCGTTTGGATAAGCATGTTGAGCATCGTCGCCATCGCCCGCTGATGCTGGCGCTCGATGATCTGATCCAGTTCAGCGGCGACATCCGCCATTGTATGGTACTGCGTCGAGCCAACTATGAAGCGGTCCCACTTGCGGACCAGTTCCTCACTGTCGCTTTCAGCAGTGATGATGCCCAACGCATCGAGCACGGTAAGGTCGAAAACCCCGGAATCACCCTGCGCTTTAATTCGCTCAAAACGAGCACGAGTCTCGTCGTAGCGCTTAAAAGCGCAGATGGTGAAGACATACACCATACCATAATGTGCTTCTGCCGCCAGACCAAACCGACGGCCTGACAGCTGCGCCCACGCTTCCCCCCACAGCATAGCCGTCTGGGAAAGGCTGGTAATGTTGCGATCAGCCCCCGATTCCTCTAGGGCTTGGCGAATTTGTGCATGAACATCAACTGGCACGGCCGATCGGCGAGACTTTTCCAGCCAGTATTCGTGCTGACGCGGCTTACGTTCGGCTACGAATCGCCCAATGAATGCGAGCTTTAACGCATCGGCAGTTCTCTCATCCATAGAATGGACTCCTTCTGATACATGAAGGCGGACCGATATCGCACCGGCCCGCCTCGTATTCCTCTGTTGCTACCCCTTAGTCGATGAGAGACATCTGATACCGAGTGACCGTCATGCCGGCAGCGGCAAACACGATCATTCGATTTGGATTAGCCTCATGAACCAGGCTGGCGATCTCTTCAAAACGTACACGCTCGGTTGCCCGAGGCGGTGTCAGTCCATGAAGATTAAGCCACCCATTAAGAGGCCTCATCCAGTCACTGGGAAGTGAGAGGGCGATGTCGATCACCATCCCAAGAGAAACCAAGAGCCTCATCAGTTCGGTCAAATCAGGGCGAATGACGCCGATTGAGTTGATCACCGAATCGATCGGCTCCTCGACGATCATCAGCAGCTTTTCCCGGCGTATAAGATCGATAAACCGATCCGCGGGAAGGGCATCCTGCTGGATAAGCCCGATCAGCGACGCAACCCCGACCACCAAGATCACCGGTGCGTCTTCGTGAACCAACGACTGTGCCGGTTGCGAATTAATCGCCCCCGCCCGTCGAAGTCGATTGACTACCGTAGCGCAGGACTCCTCGATTAGGAGCACTCGCACTGATCCTTCGGGCTGTTTGAGAACCATGCTGGCCTTGCCATCCACCGACATGATGCGTGCACTCACGTCCACGTCACGACAGTACAGATGGCACCACGGCCGAGCATCGTCACAATACTCGACGATTACGACATCGGCACCAACACCCAAAAGGCTGGTTGAATCACTACGGGCGACGAGGTCTCCGACAATCGCCACCGTCAGGGACGGTCCTTGCCAATGTCCATTCATGAGCAAATGCCCTCCTATAGACGGATATTCCAAACCCCGATTACTCGGAGCCGCCGGGAAAGATCTCCCGACTTCCCTATTGGGCAAGGGAAAATTATTTTCTGGAATAAGCTTTCCTTGATCAATATGAAAATCCGGGCCATTCTCATACGAGAATAGCCCGGCCGTTATGTTTTACACCTTAGCGCTTAAGCGCCTTTTTACTTATATGACCTCCTCGACGCAGAGCTCGACATCAGCGAGATCTAGCCCCTCGATCTCTGGCCCCATCACTGCGACGAGCATATCATCCCCGGAGGGAATCCATGAAATAGCAGCAAGATCGGCCTCGTGCAGAACGCGTCCGACCAGTTCGACCGTACCCCGAATGTTCAGCACCGGATATTCTCCGAGCTCAACCGGAAAGGTCACAGCATCTAAACCGAGCTGAGAGAAAATGCGGAAAGTCAATGAATCCCCACAGACGGCAAACACCGACTGTGGTCCATCGTCCATCCCTTGCGGTACCAGGACCGCATCGACTCGACCGGAATCGAGCAGGGCATTCGCCACCGGAAAGAGGCTCGCATGTACGACACGCATCGCGGGTCTCCCTTCGTGTGCTATGCACTCCACAAGCCAGCTGAAAGCTGGCAGCCTTATAAGGGCCGAAAAATGAACTTTATATTAATTCACTTATCACCCCTTACAACTGCGGGTTAATAATACTATAAGTTACCACTTCTGGCAATTTTGAAAAACCGGACATTCTCCCCATAATGGAAAGAAAGTCCGGACCGTAATTGATCGTTCTATTCGACAATCACATCCGGAGTGATTGTACGAACGGTGTTAGCCAGCGACGCCTGAAGCTCCGTCGCATAGTACTCGATGGCTTTGAAAAGGCTTTCTGGCAGACCCGGATGGAGAACCTTTAGTGAAAGGAGCACCATTGCGATGATCGCCGAAGCAATCTGAATGCCGTAGGCGGGGTTATCCGAATGATCTTCGATGTGATGATAGAAAACATGCGGATACCAGCCTGGCGCCAGCTCAATCTTGAGCTGTCCTTCGACCTCGACGTGCCACCGATCGGGAAATTCCGTTGGAAACGGCCGATATGCCCGAAGTTGACCGAGAACAGTCGAAAGCACGACTCCTTGTCGATCGTCCATAAGACAGACCTCCTTTTGCGCTCATACAGAGCTTCAATCCTCCAAACGCCAGATGACGAAGATCAGCATAGATATATCACACCCCGAAAATAAAAGCTATGGGATTAAATTAGTTCAACTATAAATAAAGAGAAGATTACTAAGATACGGCAAAAAGATTAGCCAACCAATAATGACTGAACCGATCGACATAATAAGAACAGCTCCAGCAGCAACATCTTTAGCGTATTTCACCCGCAGATGATGATCCTTAGTCATATGATCGAGTGTTACTTCAATCGCAGTATTTATAAGCTCAGTGGTAAGGACCATAAAAATAGTGAGTAACAATGCTACCCATTCTTGGGTTTTTATATCTAGAGTTAAACCAAGCACAACCACAACAAATGTGGCAAAAAGTTGAATTAATATACTCGGATGATATTTTATCGTGTATGCAATCCCTTCTAATGCATACCCAAACGATTTAATACGGCGAATTAAATACGATACCATGAAATCCTATTTTACCTCTCTAACTACCGCATCTTCAATGGCGGTCATTTTAGCTTTTTTTTCGGGGGTATCGTCTTCATATCCTAGTAAATGAAGTACGCCATGAGCTACGACTCGAGCCAGTTCCTGGGCATAACTAACGCCAAATTCTTCTGCATTTCGTTTTACCTGATCTTGATTAACGACAATTTCGCCTAAATAGTCTTGATTGTTGGGTAAAGGGGTTGCCATTGGAAAAGAAATCACATCGGTCGTGAAATCATGATCAAACACCTGTTTGTTCAAGGTTTTCATGTCATCGTCGCGATTTAACTGAAAACTCACGACCGTGTGTTTATTAGTTATCATATTTGCGAATCTGTTGTAATCGCATCTTCTCTTCTCTTTGTCTACGCTTACTCGGCTTTTCAAAAAACTGAGCATCCTTCATTTTTTGAATAACATCTGATTTAGTTACGGCGAAGTTAAATCGACGTAACATCTGCTCTATACTTTCACCCTGACGAACTGATACACGCACGTGTACTGGTCTTTTTGTATTTTGATTTTTGTCATCATCGACCAATTCGGATACAGAATCTCCAAAAGTACGAGCCGGAGTTACAGCTTCGGGTTTTCGTTCATTAACAATAGTATCAGTGGTTGCTTGCGTATCTGTTTTTTTCTTGGGCACATTAATACACCTCCTAGGTAAATCATCATTAATCTTGTTTGCTACAAAATCTCAGTCTATGGCTACTAATTTGTCGCCGCAGAAGCTTAAACCAACATTAAGCATACAATTTATACCTTAATATTATATCGTGACAACAAAAAAGCATCAAGCCGGAGTTTTATAGGCTCCATTAATACATCGAAAGGCACAATAATAAAACCCGATGTATTCACCAAATGACTACTTTGACATCTTGATTAGAATAAGAGAGACTGTAAAGCATGTCCATGAAAAATCTAGTAATCGTCGAATCGCCAGCAAAAACTAAATCAATTGCGAAGTACTTAGGTAAAGATTATGAAGTAGTAAGCTCAAAAGGACACATCATAGATCTGCCGAAAAGTACGCTTGGAATAGACACAGAACATCAGTATCAACCGGACTATTCAATAATCCATGGAAAAACCCAAGTGGTAAAAGATTTGAAAAAATCGGCCAAAACCGTTAATACGGTCTATCTAGCAACTGATTTGGATCGAGAAGGAGAAGCTATTGCATGGCATATTGTTTCAGCACTGGACGGATTGAATGAAGAAGGCCAAGTGAACGACAACGATCGATTTAAACGAGTAGTATTCTCTGAAATCACCAAAGACGCCATCATTAACGCCTTTAAAAAGCCGCGTGGGTTCGACTATTCATTAATCGATGCCTATCAAGCTCGTCGAGTGCTCGATCGCCTTGTTGGATATAAGCTATCCCCTCTTCTGTGGAAAAAGATTCAATTCGGATTATCAGCTGGCCGAGTTCAATCGGTAGCGATGAGATTAATTGTGGAACGCGAAAAAGAAAGAAAAGCGTTTAAAACCTCGCCCTATTTTCGGGTTCAATCACACGTAACAAGTAGTGATGAAAATTTTCAAGCCGAATTGTCGGCGATTGACTCTAAACAAATTGAACAGAAGCACACACTCACCCTATTTGCTGGAAAATATACCTACTCAGAAACAATAATTAACACCGCAGAAAAGCTTAATGAAATACTGAGCAATCTCCGATCCGAAACACAACTTCGCGTAATTGATGTATCAGGACGAGAGGTTGCAAAAAAACCAGACTCCCCATTCACCACAGCATCGCTACAACGAGCGGGCTTAACCCATCTTCACTTGTCAGCACGAAATACCATGTCGGCGGCACAAAAGTTGTATGAAGGTGGATACATAACATACCATCGAACCGACTCAACAAATCTGTCTACAACATTTATTGATCAAGCCCGAGACTATATCAACAAACATTACGGACCTACCTACCTAACCGAAGAAACTCGAGTTTACAAAACAAAACAGAAATCAGCCCAAGAAGCCCACGAAGCAATTCGTCCCACTCAAGTGGAACATCCCGACAAAGTTAAATCAAAGATCGAAGATGAACTTGGCGCATCCGAAGCAAAACTCTACAGTTTAATCTGGCGAAGAGCAGTGGCATCCCAAGCCTCCAATGCAAAATATCGCAATGACACGCTGACGTTAGCGCCACATCATATAGAAACACCTAAGTATGTGTTCACCTCGACTGGTTCAGTGATTATCTTTGATGGATTCTTACGCATAAGTGGTCGAAAAAGCGAAGATACGATAATTCCGACATTAGCAATTAATGATTTAGTTAGCGTCCGAGAATTTACCAAGACCGATCACGAAACGACTCCCCCACCACGCTACAACGACGCCTCACTGGTTCGAGATTTGGAGGCTCATGGCATTGGACGTCCTAGTACATATGCCCCAATTATTGACACATTACAAAAACGCGACTACACAAACAAAGAAAACAATGCATTTGTTCCAACAGATATTGGAATCGCCGTAACGAATTTGTTAGTCGATCACTTCCCCGAGATTGTTGGACTAGAGTTTACCGCGGATATGGAAAATCAATTCGACGAGATTGCATCTGGTCATCGAGAATGGGTACAAACAATTGATGCATTCTACACACCGTTCCAAGCCAGACTTTCAGAAAAAGATAAATCCCTCGAACGTGATGATTACAAAGTTATTGAAGAATTGGAAGAAAAATGTCCTGATTGCGGCAACCATTTAAATCTTAAAATTGGTCGGTATGGTAAGTTTTATTCGTGTTCAAATTTCCCCGATTGTAAATATGCCCGACCTTTTGTTGAAAAAATTGGAATGAACTGTCCTTATTGTCAGACCGGAGATGTGATTGTCCGTCAAACTCAACGCGGCAAGAAGTTCTTTGGATGCAGTAATTATCCTAATTGTATGTGGGCAGTATGGAATGATCCTCGGTCAATGAAGCCGGAAGAAATCGAAGAAAGTAAAATCAAAGCTGCAGAATCGCTGAAAAATAAACAAGCCGAAAAAGAAGATAAGAAAACAAAAAAGACGTCAAAAACAAAATCTCCAGCCAAAAAGAAAACAACAACAAGAAAGAAAAAGTCGACAACAAAACGCAAAGTAACGAAAAAAGCCTCATCTTCAGCCGAATAAAAAAAAGCGCGATGACTTGGCACCGCGCTTCATATTTATAAACCACTCCATGAGACGACCCCTCATTTGAACAGGGAGTATCGCGATCTCATGAAGGTCCAGACCCACAACACGACGCCCCCCCACGCAATCGAAGAACCGATCGCGTTGATGATGAACGTCCTTGGCACAACGTGAACCCCGACGATTGCTTCAATCAGGGTGAGGTACACGCTGAAAAAGCCGATGCCGATCAGGTGAGTCTTCACTGTACGCTCAGCAAGCGCATCGAGAATCACCAGATCACCGCCAGTATCAAGCCAGGTATCCATCATGAAACAGAGGAACACCAGTGCCATGGTCTCGAGAACCGAGCCTCCTGGATGCATACCGACCTCCTATAATTACTCTATGAGATATATTATACTGTAATCTGACTAATTACCCTTTTCGTTTACTGGCAGACATGCTATAATCGCACCGACATGGCAACAAATACTATTCCGTCACTCGAAGAGATGCTTGAAGCTGGCGTTCATTTTGGGCATCAAACTCGACGCTGGCATCCACGAATGAAAAAGTTTATTTTTGACGCTCGTGAAGGTATCCATATAATCAATTTAGAAGAAACATACAAGCGACTCGAAGCCGCAGTTGAACTAATTGAAGATCGAGTTAAAAAGGGTGAACAAGTCCTATTCATTGGTACAAAAAAACAGGCAGCTCCTGTAGTAAAACGAATTGCAGAAGAGTCCGGAATTAACTACATTGTTAATCGTTGGCCTGGTGGTCTTATGACCAATTTCGATAACATCCATCGCGCAATCCTACGCTATGAAGAATTAGTCAAAGTAACCGAAAATCCCGAAGCATTAAAAGTATTTAGTACAAAAGATAAATTTTTAATGATCAAAGAGCGCGAACGGCTCGGTAAAGTTGTCGAAGGATTGAAAGGACTAACCACGCCACCTACCCTATTAGTAATAGTCGACCCCAAAAAAGAAAGCACGGCAGTATCTGAAAGCCGTAAGGCCAAAGCGACTCTCGTTGGTATCGTCGACACAAATACCGACCCACATCTAGTTGACTACCCTATTCCCGCAAACGATGATGCGCTAAAAAGTATTGAGTTGATCTTGACTGCAATCGCAAATGTGATTAAATCAACTAGAGACACGGCAGCAAAAAAGACAGCTAAAAAAGATTAATTATGGCAAATACATTAATGGATCAGATCAAACAACTTCGTGAAGAAACTGGAGCTGGCGTGATGGATGCCAAGCAAGCGCTTGAAGCAGCTGGTGGTAATTACCAAAAAGCATTAGAAGAATTAAAAGCAAAAGGTATCGCCCGAGCCGCGAAAAAAGCTGACCGAACAACGCAAAGCGGAACAATTTATGCGTATGTACATGGTGAAGGTCAGATGGGAGCCATGATTGAACTTAATTGTGAAACAAGTTTCGTGGCAAAGACTGATGAATTCAAAAAATTAGCTCACGAGATTTGTTTGCAGATTGTTTCAATGAATCCAGAAAATGTTGATCAACTCCTCTCGCAAGAATATATTCGAGACTCAAAGAAAACGATCAAAGATTTAATCAGCGAATTAATCTCAAAAACAGGTGAAAACATGACACTTCGCCGGTTTACCCGTTATCAATTAGGTGAAGAATAAAATCCTACTGTGCATATAAAGATGCATGAGGTAAGATATAGGATATGACTCACGAAATATTACAAGACGCCGATAAGAAATTTAAATCCTCAGTAGATTTTTTAAAATCTGAGTTAGCAACGCTTAGGTCATCACATACATCACCAGCTCTGGTCGAGGACGTAATGGTTCAAGCATACGATGGTAATTATCCCCTTAAAGAGATGGCTGCAATATCAGTTCCAGAACCTAATACAATTCTCATTCAACCTTGGGATCATACGATTATTCCTAATATTCAAAATGCAATTCTACAATCGGAATCAGGCTTAACACCTAATGTGGATGGCAACAGCCTTCGGATAAATGTCCCGGCCCTTTCTCAGGAGCGCAGACAAGAATTAATCAAAAGAGTAAACACAAAAGCTGAAGAAGCCCGTATCGCAGTCCGAAATATTCGACAAGATAAGATGAAAGCGTTCGAAGAAATGGCGGACGTCGGAAAGATATCCGAAGATGAGAGAGATCGTTGCAAAAAACAAGTTCAGACCGAAGTCGATTCCATTAACGAACAGATTGATGAAATCCGCGAATCAAAGATAAAAGCATTACAAGAAATCTAAGTTCATGACTGTCCTGATATTCCTCCTAGTTATTTCTAGCTTAATTCTCATCCATGAGTTTGGTCATTTTATTGTGGCTAAATGGTCCGGTGTAAAAGTTGAAGAATTTGCCCTTGGTATGGGTCCTCGAATTCTCAAAGTTTGGAACGATGGTGAAACCGAATACGCAATAAATCTACTTCCCATTGGCGGATACGTTCGATTATACGGTGAAGATCAAACGGTCTCCGGAGACGCAGCTGATTCAAATCGCGCGTTTGGGAATAAACCGATTGTACAACGGATGTTAATCATTATAGCCGGTGTGGTGATGAACTACCTGTTGGGTGTTCTTTTAATCGCAGCAGCATTCGCCGGACTCGGAGAACCAATCGTTCACCAGATGATTCAAATTACCGGGGTATCAGAAAATACGCCTGCGGCAGAAAGCCAACTAAAACCCGAAAGCTACATTACGGGTTACCGAGCGACTGAAAATGATGAATTTGTTGTAATTAATAGTTCAGATGATTTCCTAACGTTTATAAATACAAATAAAGGTCGCTCCGTTCAACTTCAGATCGTAGAACCTGGCATTGAAGACTTCACGAACGTTAAAGTTGTATCAATCACTCCGCGCCAAGATCCACCTGAGGGACAAGGTCCATTAGGGATACAATTAGCCGAAGCACCCCGTGTTGAATACAAATCAGTTGCTTGGTATCGAATTCCTGATAAAGCGATAATGACTTCAATATCTTTAATGTGGCAGATGTTCCAGGGGCTTGGGGATATGTTCGCTAAATTATTCCAAGGGGTGGTACCACAAGATGTTGCAGGTCCTATCGGTATTGCAAAATTAACTGGCGAGGTTGCTAAAACAGGATTCTTCCAATTACTCCAATTTTCAGCCCTAATCTCGTTTAACTTAGCATTACTAAACCTACTCCCCTTCCCAGCTTTAGATGGTGGTCGGTTAGCGTTTATTATTGCCGAAGGTATTGTAGGTCGTAAGGTGTTACCAAAATATGAACCTTGGATTCATGGTATTGGCTTACTTATTCTTTTAGGTTTGATGGTCGTTATAAGCTATTACGATATCGTACGATTCTTCTAGATATTCACGCTAAAGTAATCTCCATTACGCTGAATAAATCCACGGATTTCAAGCATAGACAAGGAGCGAAGGACTTCGCCAATCTGAGCACCTGAATGCGCGACAATTTCATCAATAGAAAGGAACCCTTGGGTAAGAAGAGAGAATATTTTCGCTTCGAATTCATCTTCAATAATTATGTTATACGAATTTTCTTTGTTTGAATGATTATTTGTATTTATTAGTGAAGCAATATCATCGCTCTCTAAAACTAAGTGGGCACCATTTTGAATTAATCGGTTCGTTCCTAAAGAAGCGTAGCTATCTATTTCTCCCGGTACGGCGCAAACTTCAATACCCAGTTCGAGGGCTTCCTTTGCGGTTATAAGAGCACCAGACGTCGCACCCGCCTCGATTACTAATAAGACATCCGATATTCCAGCAATTATTCTATTTCGTTTAGGAAACGAGTATGACGTAGGAAGCGAACCAGGAAATTGTTCACTTAAGATGAGTCCACCACTATGAATAATTTCGTTATACAGAGGTGAATTTTGAATTGGTGAAGGAACATCGACACCACTCCCAAGAACGGCAATGGTCTTTCCCCCACTATCTAAACACGATTGATGGGCAATGGCATCAATTCCCAATGCAAGACCTGATACAATTGCATCCCCCCTTATGGTCAATTCAGTTGACAACTTTCGCGTAACTTTTTGACCATAGTTGCTGTATTTTCTGGTCCCAACCACCCCGACTTTAGGAAAAGTTAATACGTTTAAATCTCCCCGTGCATAGAGTATTGCCGGTGGATCATAAAGCCGTTTTAACATTGTAGGATACTCTTCATCATTGATACTCATGACGGTAATATTTGTATCGTGACACTTCTTAGCCAACTGATGTGATTCTTTGAGGGTTAATCGTTTATTTATCTGTGGTTTATGTAGGATTATCCGCTCCGAGGCTTCAACAATAGTATTCGAACAGGTATTTTGTTCAAACAATTTAAGTAATGAACGATTCCCCAGTCCCTCGAATGAGTGCAGGTATAAAAGATTTGCAGTATGTTCAACCCCAAACGCCATAATAGATGAGATTATATATCGTATTTTTTATAATGAAAGATCCAACCATACAAAAAAAGCCGGATCCCCTTTTTAGGGAACCCGGCTCGGGCTTAAGCTTTAATGTAGTAGACGAATGAAGCCCATGCGCGTTTACCGGCACAGCTCCAGCACCCGTTGGGCCCTAGCGCGGTGCTTGGGCCGACTCGTACTCTCGGCATAGGCCCGAGCGACAACGAGCTCCCTATCCAAGAGCTCATTCGTGCGCCACGACTCGCCGCCGAGCATTACGACCTCGGTCAACTGATCGGCCCGTACGGTGTTGGCCCCATTCGACCTGACGATTGCGTTACGGATCACCAGATAGCCGGCCTGGGGTACGACGATGTTCTGGATTGCGGCCGGAACAGAAAGATCCCCCCCATCACCAGGGCTGTACACCTTGGTGATGATGAGTCCGCTCATCGGACAGAAGCGGAACGTACCCGGATCCTCGAGCTGGTGGGGGTGATCAACGACGGGGGTGACGAGTGTAGCCCTCCCCTCAAAGCCGTGGGTCAACCGGACCCGTTCCGTGCCGCGAGTGCCTGGGACGAGGAGGACAGCGTCCTCCATAAAGTGCCGGAGCACTTCCGGCTGCGACACCCAACCAGCGTACCGTGTGGTCAGCATCCAAGACCTCCTTATACACGTATCCACGTTGTGCCATGCCCCGATGGGCAACCCTTTTGGGTGACCGAATTGTACTATGTATTAAAAGAAGCTGTCAATGCTACAGGACTTTGTATAATTTATGAAAAAAGCTGAATAATGAATAGAATCGGCCACGCAAAAACAACTAACATAAATTTAGGAATATCTGAAAACATAAGTAGTCCTGGTCGTTTGCAATCGGTTAAATTTGGACCTGAATACCCCGGTGATGTTAGTAAAGATTCGGGGCAAGCAAGTGGACGAGCCGATGCTAGCTGGAGATAAATACCTAACCCAATCAATAAATAGACTGAGACTAATATTATAATGACGGTCTTTTTTTTAGACATAGATTATTCTGGTCGACCTCCGAACCACCAATCAATAATTTCACGAGCAACGTCAGCCGCATTAGAAGATGCTCCACCTGATTCAAGCATCACCACAAAACTAATTTGAGGGTTTTGAACAGGAGCAAAACCAGTAACCCAAGCATGTGTTTCATATTGCCCCTTGGCATTAAGAGTACCAAATTCAGCCGTACCTGTCTTGGCGGCAACGGGAACCTTTGCTCCTCGTAAGCTATACACAATACCTGTTTCAGTTGGCCCCAGTTCCATTCCGTGACGGACTACCTGAATATTCTCAAGAGATACTGGCTTATCTCGATGTCCTGTAAATCCATTAGCCCTTAATAAATCATCATTTTTAGCGATATGCAAATACGGTATAGAACCATCTGTTGCAACAATATTAGTCAAATTCAAGACCTGAATTGGAGTCGCCAAGAGATCGCCTTGCCCAATACTAAGGTGATACGTATTACCTAAGAACCAATCCTCATTGCGCACTTTTTGTTTCCATTCTGGATCGGGAACAAGTCCTTCCGCCTCGGCTGGCAAATCAATCCCTACGGGCTTTCCGAATCCGAAATCGCGCAGGCTTTGTGGTACACCTTCTGATCCGAGCCCATGAATCTCACAGGTGGATGCAGTACAATCTGGCGGGTATCCTCCCCCGATCTTATAAAAGAAAATATCGGAGCTTTTTGCAATAGCCTCGGGTAAATCCATCATACCGTGAGGAGGTTTCCCCCAAGCTTTTGTCCAATCGGGAAACTCCCATTGGCCAACTTTAATGACTTGAGGCTCGCCCGAGATTTTCATCGTTGAGGTTACAATCCCTTTTTGTAATACACTCGCACCAATAGCCGGCTTGACCGTTGATCCAGGAGCGTACAACCCACTAATAGCTCGATTGATTAATAACCCTCGAGGATCGGTGAAGATAGACGAAACTTTTCCTGGTTCTTTAAAAAAGACGTTATTGTCAAACGTAGGCAAACTTAACATGACAAAAACTTCGCCATTATTCGGATCGCTAATTACAATACTTCCGGCGGTCGCACTATATTTTTCAATCGCCTTTTTTAATATGTCTCCAATTTTTTTCTGTGCTTTAGCATCAATCGTTAATGTTAAAGAATTACCAGACTCGGGTTCTTTTAATGCAGCTTGTTGATTAACTTTCCCATTTGCTTCGACTTCAACGACGGCATGTCCGACCTTACCACGTAAATATTCCTCGTATTTATTCTCGGCACCGATCTTACCAATGATACTTCCCAAGGTATATTCAAATGAATCAGAAGAATTTAATTCATCTTTAGTAATGCTACCGGTATATCCTAAAACAGTGGAAAAATATTCACCTTGTGGATATTCGCGAACAGCATCTTTAACAATATCGACACCAGGAAATTCACTCATGCGAGCTTGGAGCGCAATTTGTTGATCATACGTTATATTATTCTTAATTATTGTCTCGGAGTAGGGACGAGCCTCGGCATACGTAAACGCTTCATTTATTTGATCGTCCGACAAACCGACCTGAGTCCGTAGTAATTCTTTTAACGAATCCTGTTTTTCCTTAGGAAGCTCAGAAAAAACAAATCCAAGTGAGAATGCTGGAGCATTCCGAGCCAGAACTTCTCCAGTACGATCAGTAATAACGCCACGGTCAGGCAGAATTGTTTTAGTGTAATAACGATTACGTTCTGATCGAGCATAATATTCATCGCCTTTGATAATCTGTAGATAGAAAAGTCTTCCAACTAATACGAGAACCGCACAGAACAATACCGCACCAAGCAGAACCATCTTAACCGCACTTACATTACAACTCCCTGGTAGTAGCGTAGATAAACCCGACAAACCATCCTTCCATCCTTCCGATAATGAACTAATGGATCCCCGCCGAGCAAGCCCCCCTCTCGAAGCACGTTCGATATGATCAGCAAAATGATTAGAGAATATCTCCGAGGATTTATGTTTCATAAACTGCTTAATTGGCTGGTCAAATAATATACTAAGCCGACAAAAACTAAACACGACGCCGATAAACTTATTAACGAGGTAAAGAGCTCATGATAAATGGTTCGTTTCTCTAGTAAATTGATAACAGCAATCGCGACAAGAATTGAAAATGTGCTGATCCCCAACACGCTGCTACTCAGTAGATCAATTATGATTCCACAAAAAAAACTTAATACGGTAAATTGATTAAACGTTAATTGTTTTCGAATTAACCACATATACACAATGATCAAGGGAAAAGTCATTCCCCAGATATTCATAAAGCCAGCCCAAGCGACTTGGGCAATAGCAAGGATAAATGCCATAGTAGCGATAATATAAATCTTCATCTCAATAATTTAATACAATAAATGCACTCTTTAAGTTTTTTAAATCCCACAACGGTTCAATCACTGCGTTCTTAAAGATTTCATTTTCAGCTGAACTCACTTCGGAAACTTTTCCTATTGATAAGTTGGCTGGATATACTCCCCCTTCCCCACTCGTTGCAATGATATCGCCTTTTTCAATATTAATATCTTGTAGAACGTCGGTTAGGATCATTCTTGAATTGAACTGACCTCGTACAATCCCTTTACCGACATCAGAATTTTGATGAATTATCTTTGCCGGAACTCGACTATCTACAGCATACGGAGGCAATACATACGATACATGATCGGTGACGCGAGTCACTTTTCCGACTAATGACTTCCCAACAATTACAACTAGGCCATCTTTCACTCCATCCGCAGCACCTTTATTTAGCATCATAACAACCGATTGATTTTCATCGGAAAACCCGATGACTGATGCTAACACCTTTTGCTCAGTTACTGAATCTTTAACATCAAGCTGTTCTTTAAGGACATTATTTTCAGACTGAAGCGTTTCGATCGTAACCGCGGTTTCGGTTAACGAAGATATTTGTTCACGAAGACTCTGATTCTCAGAATAAATGTGCGGTAATGTGCTTACAAAGTGCCACGAATCATTCGCTCTCGCTGCCCCCTGATACAAACCATAACTTACTGGTGCAAGTACTACTTGAGATACACTACGAATACCAGTTAAAGGAAATACCCGATCAAGTGAAATCAAAAATAACGAGAAAAAGACCAGGAAAAAATAAACTCGACTCATGTGTTCTATTATAGCCCACCCTTAGTGTGTTAAATTTTTTTTCCTTTTACCAAAGCAAAAATAACTGAGAATCATTAATATCGAATTAATCTAAGGTATAATCCGATTTGTATAATGTATAGTCTCGACAGCTTCTCCGACAAAATTTGGCGCTATTTTGCACATGATATAGCCATTGATCTTGGAACCGCAAACACACTGGTATATGTACTTGGTAAAGGAATTACGATTCGTGAACCATCGACGGTTGCGGTAAATAAACGAACCCGTGAAGTATTGGCCGTTGGATCAAATGCTAAAAAAATGATCGGAAAAACCCCCGCGAATATCGTTGCCATTCGCCCACTACGCAATGGAGTAATTTCGGATTTTGATATGGCCGAAGCAATGCTCAAATATTTTATACGAAGAGTCCATAGATCCCGCGGTCTGAACTTAAAAATACCTAAACCTAGACTGGCAATTGGAATCCCTTCAGGAGTCACAGAAGTTGAACGAAAAGCGGTTATTGATGCGGCAATACGCGGAGGAGCACGAAAAGTATATTTAATCGAAGAACCGATGGCAGCGGCTATTGGTGCCAATCTTCCCGTCGAAGACCCAACCGGAAGCATGGTCGTTGATATTGGCGGAGGAACATCAGAGATGGCGGTTATCAGTTTGGGAGGCATCGTTACGAGTCGATCGATCCGGGTGGCTGGTGACGAACTCGATAATGAAGTAATAAATTGGGCAAAATCAAAATACAACTTACTAATTGGAGAAAAAACAGCTGAGGCAATAAAGATTGCAATTGGAGCGGCACTCCCCGCCCCTGACCCGAATAAACAAGCGACAGCGGCAATGCGCGGACGAGATCTTAAAACAGGCCTTCCAAAAGAAGTCGTGGTGAACGAGGACGAATTAGCCGAAGCATTGAAACGACCATTACGTGTGATCGTTGATAACATTAAAGAGACAATTGAAGAAACGCCACCCGAGATTATCTCCGATTTATACCAGAACGGGATTATTATTAGCGGAGGTGGAGCGCTCCTAAAAAGACTCGACCAGAGGATTTCTTTAGAAACTAAAATGCCAGTGCATATCGATGAAGATCCTTTAACCACAGTAGTACGAGGTTGTGGGAAAGCGCTTGAAGAATTAACCCTTCTCAGTAAAGTTCAAATCACGTAATTTTTCCCGACTGTATATAAAAAAAGAAAGGGCCGGCCCCCTTTCGGAGTGCCGGCCCAGGTCGTTGGGATTTTAGGTCCCCAATTAGCATATTGTAAAGCGCATGTGAATGAAGCTCTGCAGAAGCTCCGTGTTCACATACAACTTTATGCATCACCCCAGGGATGGGGTAATACAATGGCCATACGGCCAACAATATGAAAGTCGTGCTAATTATTTGTTTTTCTTAGATTGCACGACTTTAAGATGTGTGTGCGCAAGAAAAACCCAGCACACACTACCTTCTAACCGGGTTTTTGTGACCCGGTATTCCCAACGCCAAGAGGGGGTTCTAATTCCCTCTGTTAACAGCACGAATGCTGCCCTGGTAGTGCATAAACTGCACCACCCATCCGCTCGCCGACGCGAGAGGATGCCTTATGTGAAATGGTAAGTGTTCATAAACACTTCCACCTCCCTCTGGTTCATTACACCAGAGTCGCTGTCAAGGAGACAGCGATCCGCACCTTTCGGCACGGTTCCACGAACAAGGCTCAAACCACACGTCAATGTCACGTGTGGGTGCTGAAAGCTGCTCTGCAAAACCAAGTCCCAAAGGACTCAATTTTACAAAACAAACTTCCAGCAGTGATGCAGTTATGACTGCATCACTCGCCTTATAATCTCGTGGAGAGGGGGTTCTAGGTCCCTCTGTTAGCCGTGATCAAAAGATCGACGGCTCTGGTAGCGTTAAAATCGCTACCCCCCCGCTTGCGTGTGCAAGAGGAGGCCTCATAATGAGTAGTTCAGTGTTTGTACCACTGCTACTCGACCCTGGTTCATCAGACCAGGGGTGCTACCGAGGAGGTAGCTCCCGGATCAAAGATCCGGGTTCAATATTGCTGGCATAACGCACCCTGATGAAGGTGCGGTGTTAGACGTATGCTGCACAACATTCCCCGAAGGGAACGTCATGCAGACATACATCTAACGAGGCACACGGGTACAAACCGTGCGCCATAGCCAACAATATTGGGGAGATAAACTCCCAACGCCTTATACAGGCGGTCCAAATTCATGCGGCAAAAGTGCCGCTCCATATATGCATTAGGAAGGTGCATACCCCTCGGCCGTGAAACACGACCACCCATATGCCCCAGACGGGCGGGTCCCGCTCTCAAAGAGAGCAAGTGAATTTGGTTATGCCTATGATTATACACAATGGTTAAGCCAAGTCAATGCTATGGGGTTATTTTTTGGATAATAAGTAAAAAAAGAAAGCCGGCCCCCTTTCGGAGAACCGGCTTGTTGGTTGGCTTTGCCTAGTTAATATCGCGTATCTATTTATTGATGAAGTTCTGCAGTACTTCAACAACAAACAAATACATATAAAGCTCCCCAGGATGGGAGTTTTTATATAAGCCCGAAGGCTAACGATATAAAGTCATGTATTAATAATTTAATTACATGACCAAGAGGTGTGTGCGCAAAGTTAAAACCCAGCACACACGATCTAAAAAACAAGGCATAGGCCTAAGGACAGAGGTGGTGGTTTTTAGGCCACCACCTCTTCGATCCGCAACTACCGCTGCGGGGTGCGGTTGGGGCGCGACTGGCCGCCCCGATCCCCCTTGCGGGGGTAGTGGTGGTGATGAATCACCACCTGAGGCTGCACCGGGGCAGCCTCGACGACAGGCCGACGGGCCGTCTCGGACGAGGTCCGGCTCTGAGCAAACAGAAAGCCGCCATAAGAGGCAGCGGCTATGCTTGCCAGGATGCCGAAACCGATGAGCAGCTGGACCCAAAAGATGGCCGCAGCATACAGCAGACCACCCAGGGCCAAGAGCCCAAAGAGCCCGACCAGGACAACCGACTCGAACTTGTGGCTGCGGCGATAGCCGCGATGCGAGTTCCGATGACGAGCCATGACTGTGCTCCTCCTCAAGAGTTCGCGCTTAGATAGGTGCGCGTCACCTTTGCCCCTAAAAGGAGCAACCAAAGTGACCCCGGAGGGTCTCCAAACCTGGCAAAGCCAGGAGCGCCCGAAGCGCTTTTTGTACTTCCAAGTATACATTACAAATAAGCAAAGTCAATACTATAAGACATATTCACATGCTATAAATAGCCAAATCATAGTACCTATAACAATTTCGCTACAACAACAACTTGACACGGTCGCCAAAACGCAATGCAGACAATAACTATTCAAATATCGAGAACATGTTCATACGAAAGCGCTATAAGAAGTAGCAAAGGAACACCGAGCAACTATATTACTCGAAACCAATGCCGATCGAGAAAATCCCCATCATATGCGCTATCGGAACAAATGCTTTTAGTAAATTAGTGAAATAGTATTAAAGATGGGGTGAGAAGGCCGAAGCCCCCCACCCCGCTGATTTAGAACCGCTGCCCCCTCCGGGGCTTGCGGACACCCTGGCCCCGCATTCGGAGCACCATACGCTGGTACCATGGCAGCGCCTTGTACTGATCATGGATACCCCGGTGGTACTGGCGCCGCTGGGCCTGCGAAAACAGCCCCATCGCCAGATACATTCCCCGGGGAACATCCCCGATACTATCATTGCGCGCCCCTCCGACCCCAAAAGTCTGGAGTAAGCGGGCAATCGCAACGATAATCACGACGGTCACCCCTAGAGTTGGCAGCACCCACCGATAATCCTGCGGGTTGCCGTACTCATAGAACGACCACGTGGGCTCGATGAGCTGAACCCATGCGATCTCCATCACGACACCGATCACAGCAGCGATGATGCCGTAGATCAGCAGATGGAGGAGCAGATTCAGCACCACCAGGATCCCAAGAAACCCGAAGGCCCACCCCCAGAGCTGATTATCTGAGAAGTACTGAGCCTGCCAGACCATCACACCGATCCACCCGGCTACCAATAGCCAGGACCATGGACCAATGCCGATCCCGGTCGCCTGCCTCTGCGGAAGGGCCTCGTGCGGCCTTTCTCCATAGGACATACGTGTGTCCTCCATAGTGGGCTAATCCGCCCACCACTAAAGTATCCAGCCGGGCACCAAAACCCGACAGCCTATAAGGTTACACCTATTATACACATCCATTCCACATCGTGCACATAAAATATGTCGTATAATAAGAAAATGCGCGTATTATTTTGGGGATCAGACTACTATTCAACAATCCCATTACAAATTCTAATTAACCACAAAATCGAAATAGTTGGAGTTATAACCGGAAAAAACAAATCTTCTATGCCCTTTTCATATGATTCCGTAAGTGAGATCGCTCAAAAGAACCACATACCTATTATTTACGCGGAGAAGAAAAAGGAGCTCTTAGAACAGCTTGAAACAATCGAAAATCTCAACCCTGATATTGGATTAGTCGCGTCCTATGGCGTAATCATCCCTAAAGAACTATTTGAACTCCCCCACTTTAAAACTCTAAATCTTCATCCCTCAAAACTACCAAAATACCGTGGTCCATCACCGGTTCCGCAGTCAATACTTGATGATGAAAAAGAAACGGCAATTACAATCATGGAAATAACCGAAAAAATGGACTCTGGCGATATATTATCCCAACTGATAGAACCAATCAAAGAAACCGACACAACAGCATCATTGTTAAAACGCCTTTTTCAAATCGGCGCACACGAATTCATACGATTACTCCCCCACATCGATAGAAATGACATACCTAAGTACTCACAAGATGATAGCAACGCAACCTATACGAGCTTCTTTACTCAAGAGCCGTGCCGTATTAATTGGCAAAAATCTCCGCATGAGATTAGCTTACTTATCCGGGCCTTCTACCCAAAACCTGTCGCCTGGACAACGCTGGGTGAACTTATCAGCCGCTACTCAAACAAGACACCATCACCTAAGCAATTAAGTCAACGAGTTAAAATACATAGCGCACACCCCGCAGGTAATGACATAATCCCCGAAACGCTCCAACTTGAAGGGAAAACACCTGTTTCTTGGGAACAATTCTCTCGAGGATACCTACAGTAACCCATACACCACAAAAACACATTGACACTTTTTGCAATTAGAGTTATCGTTTAGTTAAGATCATGCGCAACAGCACATTGATCATCATTTTGTCCTGCTGCTAACGTGGACAAACAAGCACGTTCAATTTTGCTCGACACTTTTGATTTATTTGGGAAGACCATATTGTTTCGGTCTGAGGACTGAGACTGCGTCCACCCACCTGGTTTGCCAGGAGCATAAATACGTACTTGATGCAGCGTTTCGATATAAGAAAACATCTGCATTTCCGTTGCAGCGGGATGGCCTTATCATAAAAAAGAAGAGATACGTCTCTTCTTTTTTTGTTACCTAACTACCCACAAATTCCCAAAACGCTAAAAACACCTCTACTAAAGGATATTACAGGCAATCTAGCAAGCCAAAACCACCATTGCTAGTGTCGTTTATTAACACATTCTACGAAGACAGAACGGTACTTTCGTGTTAAAATTCGTCTATTGTGCCGGAGTAACTCAGTGGTAGAGTAGCTGTTTTGTAAACAGCAAGTCGTGGGTTCAAGTCCCTCCTCCGGCTCCAGTCAATTGAGTCTAATTTAGATGCTATAATTGGTTTTGTTCCGGGGGTCGCATAGCGGCAATTGCAAGAGGCTGTAAACCTCTCGGGCCTCGCCCTCCGTAGGTTCGAGTCCTACCCCCCGGACCATTAAGTTTATCTTCTAATTAATAATTAACTCATAATTTCCAAAGACTGTTATTTTATTTTCCTACAAACTATAATCAATGAGCACTCAGGGAATCTGACAGAGTAAAGGGAGGGACTATGTCTCAAGGAAACGATCTGGTTAATAGCTCGGACGTAGAGGAAGGACTTGTTCCATACAGCACAGTTCCAGCGTTGATGATTACGTTAAGCAACAATCCCGACGGACCAAGTATTAAACTACCGGTCCATATTATCCAATTTCCGACATCCGGCGATGAGCTTTGCTTTTATGCCGTATGTGCAGAAAACATCGCCTTACCCGATGGAAGGCTGATACGACGACTACGCGCCACTGCGATCGGAATCAATGCGTTGGTAAGAATTATTCGGTTCAGCCTTATGAAGGAGGGACAACAAAAGCCAAACGGCGTGGATTTAGGATCATGCCTGCTCGAGTGGTAATCTACGCGGGGTGATGTCACAGTTGATATCACCCATTTTTTGACGAATATTGTTCCGGTATAATGCATTCTATGGACAAACTCACACAAGCGACCCAACATGCTGAAGAGGTAATTACTAAAGAAGATTTACAAGCGTTATTAGAAAAAAATTCAACACTTAATCATTACATCGGTTTTGAAATATCCGGAAAAATACACTTAGGTACAGGATTGATGTGCATGAAGGTCATTAAGGACTTAAATGCCGTCGGGGTAAAAACTCACATATTATTGGCGGATTGGCATACGTGGATAAACGATAAATTAGGTGGAGACCGAGAGATGATTAAAAAAGTGGCAGGTGGATATTTCAAGGAGGGTATGATTGCATGCTATAAAGCAATTGGCGGAGATCCGTCTGAATTGCATTTCGTTTTAGGTTCCGAATTATACGAATCGATGTCCAATGATTATTGGGCAACGGTAATCGAGATATCTAAAAACACATCACTCGCAAGAATGCAGCGATCTATCAGCATATTAGGACGCAGCGAGCAGGATTCAGTCGACTTTGCTAAGCTTATTTATCCGGCGATGCAAGCGGCTGATATATTCATCCAAAACATCCATATAGCCCATGCAGGAACCGATCAGCGTAAAGCCCACGTCGTTGCCCGTGATGTCGCGCATCACCTCACGATTCATCCCCTTAAAAATGACATTGGCGAGATTATCAAACCCGTTGCAATCCATCATCACCTTTTACTCGGTTTAGCAAAACCGTCTAAAAGCCCTCAAAACGTTGAAGATAAAAGAGAACTTTGGACAGAGCTTAAAATGAGCAAATCCAAACCAAACAGCGCGGTATTTATCACCGATTCCGCTGACGTTATCAAAGAGAAAATCCAAAAAGCATATTGCCCACCACAAGATGTCGAATTTAATCCAATAATAGATTGGGTTAAGCACTTAGTTCTTGATACCGATAAT
This sequence comes from candidate division WWE3 bacterium, assembly GCA_013335095.1. Classification (GTDB taxonomy): domain Bacteria; phylum Patescibacteriota; class 4484-211; order 4484-211; genus JAAXWF01. Next base: position 442,264 of record JAAXWF010000001.1, on the reverse strand, counting down.
AAGCAATTTACAATTATTCGAGATGAAAAATATGGAGGAACTATTTCGTACAGTTCCATAGAGGATTTAAACAGGGATTATATGAGCGGCGCCCTCTACCCGACCGACCTTAAGAATGCACTGGCAGATGAATTAATCGAAATATTAAGACCTGTGCGCGAGCATTTTGCCGATACAGATAGGCATCAACTGCTCAGTGAAATGGATCAACTTACGGTTACGCGATAACTAGGTGAAGTATATTGCTCTCACTGTTACAATCGTAGAGTTCATTATCATTTTATGTGATCCAAATACAGATGATATGTGCCGAGATAGCTCAGTGGTAGAGCGTTTCCATGGTAAGGAAAAGGTCGAGGGTTCAATCCCCTCTCTCGGCTCCAGTTGATACATCATATTTGCGAAAGCTGTGGTATAATTTGCGTGACCTGTTTGAAAGGGACATATGGCAAAAAAAGAAAAAGTCACAGTGGCTTTACACTGTAAAAAATGTAACCGATTTAATTACACCGTCAAGCGCTCTCCTAAGGCGGCAAAACTTGATGGGATTAGTCGTTTTTGCCGAGGTTGTAATAATCATCAACCTCACGTTCAAAAGAAAATTCCAAAACCACAGTAATATCGTGGTACTTTTCATTAAATTTTAAAAAATATATCGTTGGGAATAGTTGTGTAAACAGTTATAATCTATACGGTACGATCTTGTAGGGCTATAGTGTCAGCGGTAGCACGTTGGTCTCCAAAACCAAAAGCCGGGGTTCGAATCCTCGTGGCCCTGCCAAATTTTTTGAGCTAAGCGAATTCCCCAAGTTCTGATTTAAATAAAATTCGGATTTAATTTTTTTGAGAACCACCCCCATTTTGCATGTATGCATAAATTGAGGCATCCTGCTCTTGCCTAAAGAAAGTAAAAGCTTGTTCAATAGATCGGATAGCTAACTGAGATTCTAAAATAGAAGTTATTATAGGCTTGCTGATTTTAAATTTTTCGATACAATACCATGGACATGATTCACAAACTACTTCGTATACTGGGAAATTCAACAATTATCGGCACAGTACTGGCAATTGCTATTCTCTATGGAATTGTGAGATTAAGCGATACTTTTTCTAAGCCAAAGTACGATACACCGGCAAGCAACTTATTACCAAACGGATCGTTTGAACAGATCGATGCCTCAGGAAAGCCAAACGGCTGGAAAATAACAGGCTCTCAAGCCGAGTATTCAATCGAAAAAGCACCTGGAATAATAGGTAAAAAAGCTCTTAAGATCGTCATTCCAAATTATTCTCAAGGAAATGTATCTATTGAGAGTCCACAAGTACAGATCACACCAAATCATCACTATTTTATTAAAAATTATCTCGTTACAAATGTACGCACAACTTTAATCATTCGTTTTACCGATGCAAATGGAGTATCAAAACGACTATTACTCAAACAATACCTAGCCGATGAAGAGGATTGGTCATCATTATCCGCATCGTTTATAGCTCCAAATGACGCAGCAACAGTATCTTTCATTATTGAAATAGGCAGTAGTGGATACGTTACATTGGGTGGAAGTTACCTCATAGAAACAAATGATCAGATCAAATCGACCATAACCGATCCGATAGATCAACCAAATATGATACTAAATCCAAACGTAGAAGAAAAAAATAAATTTGATCAACCGACAACCTGGTCAACCTATACATATGGAGAAAATATCTCTAAATTTAGCTACGCGAATACAGATCAAAACCATTTTTTACAAATAGATGTTACTGACTATAAAAACGGTGAGGCAAAGTGGCAATATACTCCCCTCAAATCATCCGGAAACAAAAAAGCGCGATTCGAATTAGATTACCAAAGCAACACCACGACAAGTCTAATTGCCGAATATTCTACTAACTCAGGAAATCGATTATTCTCAACTTTAACAACATTACCGCCAACTCAAGAATGGACACATTTTTCTGTTGATTTTGCGACACTCCCCGACATTAAAGACATTACCGTTACGGGGGTTATCGAGTCAAAAGGGTATCTTAAAACAGATAACTACGCACTTGTATTAACAGATTCGGATATTGGATTTGATCGCCCACTTATATCAATAACGTTTGATGATGGCTGGAAGAGCCAGGCAACAACGGCCCTTCCCATTCTAAAGAAATATGGATTCAATGCAACCTTTTATGTGAATCCGACTACAATCGGAACACAAAACTACCTCCATGAAGATGATCTGATCAATATGTTAAAAAATGGATTTGAAATAGGATCACACAGCTATCACCACACAGATACCACACTACTCCCACAGAATCAGTTGACAGATGAATTACAAAAGTCGGCCGACTATCTGTCTCAATACTCACCATATTCGCGGATAAATTTTGCGGCTCCATATGGCAAACATGACGAGCTGACCGACCAACTCTACGCAAAATACTTTGTATCAAACCGAGGAACCGATACTGGAGTCAATACCCGTCTTAACTTTGATCAACAGAACCTCAAAGTATTCTTTGTCAAAAATGATACCCCTCTTGCGTCGATCGAGAATCAAATAACACAAACGACATCAACAAAAGGATGGCTAATCTTGGTCTACCACAATGTCGGTACTGAATATCGATCAACTGACATCTCGGAACAGCAGTTTACCGAACAATTACAGATGATTAAAAATCACAGTATTACCGTGATGTCTGTACAACAAGGATTAGCTGAAATTTTACCCCAACTCAACAAATAGAGTGCCATCGCCCATCCGACAGCAGCCGCTTTAGCACTTTTCTCTTTAAATGGTATAATCGTACTGCTCACACGCTATCGGACGGCCCAAAGGCCGAACCAAATGGAGGACGAACAATGTCCAAAATCACTCGCAGGTTTCAAAAAGCCTATGACTGGACGCGATGTCTGATTCCCAAACGCCTCAAAACTCTCAAGGGATTCATCGCGAGGGCACAGGATCTCGGTGTAACCGAGATTACGGTCGAGGCAGTGATTCGGCCTGAGAATATGCTCGAATTCTTGGCTGATGACCCCTACCTCCCCATGGGTCACATTGGGCTTTATATTCACGAAGTCCAAATAACCTCAATCCCCCCAAAAGGACGCAAGATCAAATATGCGGTCAGATTTGGGGTATATTGGGGAAGCTCGAAAGGATTCGGGGACTTGACTCAAAGGGCAGAGGCTCTCGGTCGGACTCGTCTATCCAGCATGAACATCTACGAACAGGTGATCCGTGAATGCCCCCAAGGTGTTACGGTGAAGTTCATCGATGTAAACAGCAAGGAACTCTCGGGTGATGACATTAAGCAGCACCTGAGTGACCTCATGGAGGCAGGCGCTTTAGCGTGGTAACCATAAACATGTTCGCCAACGACTAAACTTGTAAGCCATGACCCCAAGGGTCGTGGCTTTTTTATTTTCCATAACATTTTCTGGTATAGTTCGGATGCGACTAAAGCACAACGATTCGGAAAGGAGCCTTGCCATGCCAGGCAAAAAAGGATCTATTTGGGTATTGTGCGGATGCATGTTTGCCCAAAAGACGAGCCGTCTTCAAGACCTAGTCCGAAGAGCTGAGATAGCTCGGCTCAACTGGATCTCGTTCAAACCGTTTATCGAACAACGATACAGTCCAGATCGGATCGTATCTCACGATGGACGGCAAATGAATGCGATCGTAATACAGCGAGCCGAAGAGATTCTGGCATATATTCGAGAGGATACGCAGGTAGTCGCAATCGACGAAGCCCAGTTTCTTAACGACGAGATAATTAACGTCGTCATAACATTGGCTTCCAGAGGAATTCAAGTCTACATCGCTGGGCTTGATACGGATTTTCGAGGTCTACCGTTTGGTCCAATTCCAGGTCTTCTGGCGATTGCCCAACGAGTAGAAAAACTAACGGCAATATGTACGCTGTGCGGCGAAGAAGCAACCCGGACCATTCGCCTCCCCCAGAATGAGGGCGGTGTTAATGACGAAGAGACAATTATAGTTGGCGGCAAAGAGGTTTATGAACCACGATGCCTCGAATGTTTTTTGAAAGCCCGATAACACATGAGCAGCTACTAATATTAATCCAAGTAGCTGCTCAATTAGCACTAGTTCTTTATTCTTTGATATACTTTTATACTGTTATAAACATTGGTAAATTCTTACATATAAAGCCATTCCTTATGCCAGACACGAGTATTCATCACTGAACCTAAAAATTTAAAACAGGTAGATGTTGTGTCGGGTAACTATTCAACGAAGAAAGGATAAACTAGAACCCCGCTCTTACCGCTATCTCATTTTCGACAATTGATCGGTCTCGGCCATACTTCAGTCGACTAATCTCTTTTATTACTTCGGCGATTCTGGAGTTTTTCTTAACTTCTTGCATAGCTGGCCAATCAGTTTTGAATGAAAATGGCCTCGATTGTTGTCCCCCGATTAATAGACGAACAACACATTGTCCCATGGTTAGGTTAATCAAGTCGGACTGCTTGAAAACTGGATCAAATTGTTTTTCTAGATACCCACCATCGTCAACACCAACCCGGAAACTTACCATCGTACCGACGTTTCCGAATACTGCATCACGAATTTCCTCCTTCATTTGTGCAATGAACTGGTTAGCGACAACTAAGTTTAGTCTATATTTTCGTGCCTCGGCAAGAATCTGAGCAAAATCGGGAGTCGCAAAGTTCTGAAACTCATCAACATATAGGAAAAAATCTTTTCGATCTTGGTTAGCCATATCCGCACGACTCATCGCAGCTGCTAGAATTCGAGGAACAATAATAAGCCCAAGAAAATTACTATTATCTTCACCAATTAACCCCTTACTGAGATTTACTAATAATATCTTTCTTTTATCCATAACTTCGCGGAAATCAAACGAAGAAGTCGACTGACCAATCACGTTACGCATCATTTTTTCTGTCACAAAACGATCGAATTTGCTAACAAAATATCCTAGTGTTTCTGATTTAGTTTGTTGAGACGTATTTGCCATCTGATCGGTCCAAAAGCTCTTTACTAACGGGTCTTTGATCAATGGAATCTTGGACTCTGCAAACTTATCATTCACCAAAAGCTTTAGTACTTCAATCATCGAGTTGCCAGGTTCGGCCATTGCAGTCAGCATAACGTTACGCACGGCACGCTCAAGTTGCGGCCCTATTATTCCGCTATGGTTTGGATCATACAATTTGTATAAAAGGCCGATAAAGGAATTTACCACAAGATGTTGAGCATCTTCCGTTTTGGCATCTAAAATATTTAAGCCAAACGGCCGCTCAGTATCGGCGGGGTTAAAATATATCACATCTTCGGCCCGTTCTTTTGGTATCATCTGGAGAATATCTTCAACAGCCTCTCCATGGGGATCAATGAAGGCTAACCCATCTCCGTTCATTATGTCTTGATAGGCCAAATATTTGAGGAATTCCGATTTACCGGTACCGGTCTGTCCAATAATATAAAGGTGTCGACGTCGATCTTCCCTGCCTAAATGAACTTTAAGATCAGTACCTCTAAACTCACTTTTTCCTAAATACAAACCTTCAGTCGGAACGTTTGTTGGCGGCGGACTTTTTCGAAATCGTAACCAAGATAAGCGTGGAGTATGAATATTTTTATTTGGAAAATGATACAGAGCGGCTAGTTCTTTTGTATTTAACACCGGATAATTCCCCCATTCTGGAAACCTTCGAACAACAATCGCTTCAGCTACTTGATGATTCATCTTTACGTGGGTTTTCATCAAATTCGACATCTGAGGCATATCAAATTGATCAAAAGTACGAATTATATTATCGGTAAGCATCTTGGTTTGCTGCGGATCCGAAGCTTGAACAAGTATCCGAATTGCGACCCGAAACCCTGGACGACTTAACTTTTCCTGGACAGCCTGAATTAATTGAGGATCAACGTTCTTTCGTCTAACCTTATCATCTTTTGGCGGATTCTGAGCGCCGTTGATAAATGCCTGTCCCTTATTCCGCCAGCCATCATCAGCTGGTTGAATCATGATTTGTAGCAATACTCGTTCATGTTCTGATAATTTACTTACCGCTGAGGTAATTGAACTTAATGGATCAACTCCTAAATCTTCAGCATCACGAATTGGGTAAAATGATCGTCCTTTTATCGCGACTTCTGAAACTTGAACATGACCACGTTCTAAAAAGAAATCATCCGTCTTAGCAATTGAGATATCAGCATCGGGATAGCTACCGTGAATCTGTCTTTCGATGTACTCAGCAATTGATTTTGGTACAACAACCCAAAAACGAATAGAATCATTATTAGCGGCAATTTCCCACGAGATTGAATGCTCGGGATTTTTAAAAAAGATTTCAAATTGAGGCAGTATACCAACAACCATATCGAACCAAAATCCTTGTTTTTGCCCAACACTCGTAAGACTTGAATAGAGTTGTTCGGCCGCTGGAATTTCGACCTCATTATCCTGAGGCACCGACACCTCCAACACTACTTTTTCTTCGGATTGATGAAAAACAGTACCTGATTTAACAAACTTATTCCAAAGGGTATTCCAATAATTTCCATTCTGGGGATTTAACGTTTTGTAGTCGACTTCAGTAGAGAGCGCAGGACCGTTATCAACAGGTTCTTCAGAGTACGCTTGCTCTAATTTGGCAGTAGCCGCTGCGACCTGAGCATGCTCGGTTGCTTGTGGCTGTGGTGCAATAACTGCAGGGGTTGACGATGGCGTAGGATTTAGGATCTCGGGAGATTCGACTGGTGAAACAGGAACTTCGTTATATGCTGCGGGTTGAGCGTCCATTTGTTCATATCCATTAGACAAAGAATCTTCAGAATGGACCTGAGCTAAGGGAACAAAAGATTTTTCTTGGGGAGATTCGGTCTGATTTATAGGACGAGCAGCTTCTTGGAGTTGGGACATTATTCGAGAACGAACTTTGACACCCTCTTCTGGCACTGGAGTATTCGTAGGCTGTCCATCGCGATTTAAAAGTCCTTTTAATCGCTCGCGAGACTCATCTACCGACATCGGCCGACTATCGCCAGTGTTATTAAAGTATTGGGGCATGGGCGTTAATTGCCATTATACCGGGTTTTATGGTAAAATCAAAAGTCAATGAAAACGGTAATCGGTTTCTTCCAGGATGTGTACGCCGAGCTGAAGAAAGTAAGCTGGCCAAGCAGGGCAGAAACAATAAAGATGACAACACTTGTTATAATAGCTACCGTAGTAGTTGGTGCATATGTCGGAGTAATTGATTTCGGTTTGACAAAAGTCATCGAAACATTTATTCAATAAGTATTAGTTTTTTAAAAATATGACTGAAGAAAGACAAGAAACACAAGAGATACAAGAAACCTCAGTTAAAAAACATCTTGAGGCAAAAAGACAGCCACAGTGGTACGTCGCCCATACGTATAGTGGTCATGAAAATAAAGTAAAGATTAACCTTGAAAAAAGAATGAAGTTCTTCGGACTCTCTGAGTTAATTGAAGAAATCTATATTCCAACACAACAGAAAATTGAAGTTAAAGAAGGAAAGCGCCGCGAAATTACCGAACGTCTATTCCCTGGGTATGTTTTAGTAAAAATGATCTTAACCGACGAAAGTTTTAGCTTGGTTAAAGATACTCCTGGAGTAACATCGTTTGTTGGTACCGCAGAAAAAGCAGTACCGCTGACCGAAACAGAAGTTGCTGCAATCAAGAAATTCTCTGAGCAAGAAGCACCGCAGTATGAAACTCAATTTTCAGTTGGTGAAGGCGTCAAGATTATCGACGGGCCATTCTCTGATTTCGTTGGTACCGTTGATTCAATTGACCACGAACGCGGTAAAATTAAAGTACTTGTTTCAATTTTTGGACGTGAAACACCTGTTGAATTAGACTTCTTACAGGTCGGAAAACTCTAAAAAGAAACACTACTGTCCCCCGATAGAAGATAATGAGTTGATTTCTTCACTTTCGGAGATTGCATATTTAACGACTTGATTTATAATCAGTCTGGAAAGTTAAAAAAGTTATGGCAAAAAAAGTTAAAACAGTTGTAAAATTAAATTTACCCGCTGGTGGAGCAACTCCAGCACCTCCTGTTGGACCAGCATTAGGTCAACATGGCGTGCCACTCATGGAATTTGTTAACCAATACAATAAAATGACCGCTGATAAAAAGGGTCAAATAATTCCAGTAGAATGCACTATTTTTGAAGATGGCAGTTTTGAGCTCGCTCTTAAGACTCCTCCAGCAAGTTCACTCATCCTTAAAGCCGCTGGTATTCCTAAAGGTAGCGGAAAAAGCCCAAGTCAAAAAGTTGGTAAAATAACGATGGATCAAGTTCGCAGCATCGCCGAAGAAAAGAAAATTGATTTAAATACCAAAAACGTTGAACAAGCCGCTAAAATCATCGCTGGTACCGCCCGATCCATGGGCATTGATGTGATTTAACCCCACGTAATTAGACTTATAGGTCTCTTTCTTATATAATAATATTGTCGTTAATTAGGCTCTATAACGAAAGGAGTCCGACTATGTCGGGCGATGAGGAAGCCGCTCTAGTTACGCGGCTACAACGAGAGGATCAGGAGCTGCTGGTTCGCGAGCTGCCTAACCTTTGGGCATATCGCGAAAGCCACTCGGAAAAGGGTGCTGTTGTCGTCGATCTAACGGGTGCACTAGTGCCAGCTGGCGAGTACCGCTGGCTGACGCTCGACCAGTTGATCGTCGGGTCGACAGTTCCCTCTAGCCTCGTAGCGACGGTCGGTGACGGTCCGGAAAAGGCACTCGTCATCTTCGTCGTTCACCCCGGGGGGTACAGCACGACAATGCGGATCGATCAGAAGGCTTAAGACCGCCCCCGAGCTGACAGCAATCTGTCAGCTCGGGCTTACTCATTGATACAAATCCCTATTGTCAGATAATAGTAGCTAAGATATAATACCGACGTTATCCAAAGACCGTTGGTTTCATTTCCGCGAAATAAATCCAACGTAGGAACTTTATGCCAAACACAAAAAATATACAACGAGTTGAAAATCTTACCGATCGAGTTAACACCTCCACTGGTGTCGTATTTTTAGATTATAAAGGTCTCACCCATCGTCAATTAGAAGATTTACGCTTAGCAATAGCTGAAGATGGTGGATCAATTGAAATTACCAAAAACACTTTAATGAAAATTGCGTTGAGCAAGCATGACGTCGAAGCCGTTCGTGCCATAGATAATGATCTAACCGGTCCAACAGCTACCCTATTTATCGGCGAAGATATCGTTACACCAATTAAAAAATTAGCCGATTTCATGAAAAAGAATGAATTACCCAAAATTAAGTGGGCCATTATTGAAAATCAGTTTGTTGATGAAAACCAAGTCAAAAATATATCAATGCTTCCATCTAAAGAGGAATTGGTTGCAAGGCTCATGGGTCAGATCAAGGCCCCTCTCTATGGATTGGCCTATGTACTTACCGCAAACGTCCGTAACCTTGTCTATGCTTTAAGCGCGATTGAGAAAAAAGGAGGGGGTGAGGCAAATGGCTAAAGTTGAAGAAATTGTAAGTCAGATAAAAGAACTTAGTATTATGGATGTTGCCGAATTAGTAAAGGCACTCGAAGATGAATTCGGCGTTTCTGCTGCTGCGCCAATGGCTGTTGCCGCTCCTGTCGCAGGTGCTGGTGCTGAAGCCGCCGCAGAAGAGAAAGATTCATACACCGTTGTCCTCACTGGTGCTGGAGACAATAAGATTAACGTAATTAAAGTTATTCGAGAATTGAAACCAGAACTCGGACTCAAAGAAGCAAAAGACTTAGTTGATAAAACCCCATCAAACATTGCTGAAGGCGTAAAAACAGAAGAAGCAAAGAAGATGGAAGAAAAGCTCAAGGCTGCCGGAGCTGCTGTAGAACTCAAATAATCAAGACGCCCTACCCTTTTGGTGAAAACGCCGGTAGGGCGAATTGGTTTCCTCCTTTTATCATTTACCATTCGCAATCAGTTTGATATAGTATTTTAGAGTATGTTGCTCGAAGCTTATCCGCAAATATTAACAATCACTCAAGTTGCTGAAATATTACAAGTAACTCCTCTAACCTTAAAGCGATGGGAAAAGAAAGGAATACTTATTCCTATAAAAATAAATGGACGTGGTGATCGTCGTTATTTTAAAGATCAAATATTAGAATTTTTGGGAGCCGCAAAACAATAAGGTCCTAATTATCTATTCGTAAAAATCTTCTGATACAAGTTCATGTATTCTTTAGCCGGTTGATTCCAACTAAAATCCTTACTCATACCACGAATAATCATCTCTTTGAAATGTTGATCGTCATAGTTATATGAATTCAACCCCGATTTTATTTTATTAACGAATTCATATGAATCGTAGTTTTCAAACACTAATCCATCAACCCCGTCCTCTACGGTGTCTTTTAGCCCCCCTGTAGCTCGTACAATTGGCACTGCTCCATATCTCATTGCAATCAATTGAACTAAACCACACGGTTCATATCGACTCGGAATCAGCATTAAATCACTCGCGGCATATATTCTTCGTGCGATCTGCTCATCAAATACGATCGAGGCAGAAACGCGTTTCGGATTACTTTCTGCAAGTGCCCTAAAACGCTCCTCCCATTCTGGAAGGCCGACCCCAATTAAGGCAAATTGGAAACGAAAAGAGGCATCGCTTAGAAGGCTCGTTATCGCATCGTACAGTAAATCCAAACCTTTCTGCCCCGGTTCTAACCTACCCACAAAGCCCAGCAACGGAACCCGTTTATCTACTGTTAAATGTAAATCATGCTGCAAAGATGCTTTATTTAAATCCTTTGCATCCATAATTCGTTTTGAGATTAGTGAAGGTGTATCTTTTTCACTAATCGGCTCCAATGCATATGTGGCATATATATCACGATCAGATTTAGGATTCCACAATTCAGTATCTAGACCATTAATAATGCCATACAATTTATTCGAGCGGATCTGAAGTATGTCGCATAAACCGTCGCAGTATTCCTTGGTTTGAATCTCTTTCGCATACGTTGGCGATACCGTTGAAATATAATCTGAACCGATAAGTCCCTGTAACAAGAGATCTAGTTGATCGTCTTGGCGAGCATCAAAATCAAAAAATGGATCGTCGCTGATTTCGGTAATATTTTTGATCGCAAGTCGTTTAATTAATTCGGTTTCGGAGTATCCGTGATATCCCAGGTTATGTATGGTAAATAGAAAACTCGGTTTGATTCGATTTGGGAAAAGAACTCTGAATAGATGCGGCACAAGACCCACGTGCCAATCATGTAAATGAACAATATCAAAAATTCCATCATATTCACGCCCTAAAAACTCCACGACGCTTTTACTAAAAAAGGCGTAATGGTCAACCTCACGTTGATCAAACGCAATTGCAACCTTTTCATACAGATCAATATACTTCTGGTTATCTACCAAATATACTGGTACGTCATCAACACTCGTTTTATAAATTGATACCGATTCATCCTGACCAGCAAATGCAATCGAATACGAGCACAAAGGTTTTTGGCTTTTACTAACTTCAACCTCATGGTAAAAAGGAATAATTACCGAAACATCAACTCCAAGCTTCTTTAGTTCTTTTGGTAAACTGCCAATAACATCTCCAAGTCCGCCCAATTTTAGTAATGGTGCCATCTCTGTAGCGGCAAGAATCACTCTCATACGATAATCCCCTCCTCTAAATGAGCTGTATCATTGAATCGATCGAGTCGAAAGAACGGTTCAGATGCACTCCCCTCCCATTTTAATATCGAAATCGATGCATGCCCTATATTAAGGCGTACAACCGTCTCTAAATCCATCTTTAAAGTGTACGCCAAAATCGCCCGCATAAGGTTTCCATGGCTAACCATGACGATATTTTTATACGATTCATCTGGATGATTAATGACTTCATCAAGCATTTTATGAAGTTGTATTTTAGTATGGCGTAACATGCTAATCTCCTTTTGGTACTTTCGACGAGGTTGGTTATGTAAATCAGATGGTGTTAGCCATAGACTAATCTCTTTGAGTCGATCATCCGTAGAGATCGGTACATTTAATTTAAGATTCACGATTGATGCCGTTTCGATTGCGCGGTGAAAGGGGCTGGTAAAGATGTGGTCGATCTCCATCCCACATAAACGATCCGCCAAAGATGCAGCTTGATTCTTTCCGATATCACTAAGTGGAGTATTAGCGGTTTGATCTTGTTCTGGTACTTGAGTGTACCCATGCCTTACTAAAAAGAATGTTTTCATATCCTGACTTTATTTAATTGTACGACAGACGCGCACTCATTAAAAACAGTTTATCTTTTAATTCATTAAATAAGCTTTCGTGAAAAGCCAGCTGAATTTCATCCCGAGGATGATCTAAAAATCCTGTCATTTTTTCCCAAGCAATAAGTAGTACAAAGAGGTCAATAAGTCGAACATCGGTGGTAAAACTACTTTCATCCGGACGGATATTTTTATATCCATGTACTAGGGCGTCACGTATATCTTCGTACGCAAACATTTTTCGTTCATCCCAAAACCACTGAAATACCGCCCCGCTTAAATCCTCAAGGAAACTCCCCTTTCTCATTGCATCAAAATCAAGAATGCCGCAAACATCATCGCCATCAAACAATAAATTACCCCTAATAAAATCACCGTGTATGATCCGATCTTGGACGATAAAAATATGATTCAATCCTAATAGCTCAGTAAATACAGATTCCCATAAATTATCAATTCGTTCGAGCATACTTGGGTTAAGTTCTAAATAATTGTGTTGAAGATTTTTTCGCAAACGTTGATCAAGCCGGTTTATTCGTTCAGGTAGGGATAAAGGTTGAGGTAGGTGAATGGACTTCATGTCAATTGAATCAATGGTCTGATGCAATTTCGCCAATGCATTTCCTGCCGCTTGAGCATGGGATAAATCGATATCATCATAAAATACTAATACGCCATCAAGAAATTGAGAGATTGCGATTGCATAATAAGTATCGTCATCTAGAGGCACAAAAAGACTACCTGATTTAGTGTTAATAATTGATGGAATGGGAGCCCCATGATCATGTAGTAGTTGAATTGCGTTTAATACCGCAGTAAGTCGCTCGACATTCCCACTACTGTGTTGATATTGCTTTAGTACATACTCCCCTTTTGTTGTTGTTATCTTACGCGTTATGTTTTGAATACCTCCAAGAAATTGATAATCAGAGATATATTCACCAAGATCATAATGTTCAATTAATAACTTTTCAATATTGTCAGTATATTCAGAAATCAATCCCATAATAATATTTTTCCTTTCCTTAGTTTATTCCTGATATAATAAGGTATTATGCTTACCTGGTCTCCCATATTACATTTTTACCAACCCCCCACACAAGACATCGGCATTACTCAACAAGTGCTACGATCTAATTACCTGCCGATCCTAAAGGCAATTCAACAACACCCAGACGTCCACCTCACCATTAACATCACAGGATCTTTGACCCTCCAGCTCCAAGAACTCGATGCAAATGATTTTTTCGACCTAATGAAAGAGTTAACTGGTCGAGAACAGATTGAAATACTCTCGACACCACTATACCATCCGTTACTCCCCTTAATACCACCAAGCGTTGGGCTTCGACAGATTGAATACAATGCTCAGATAACCCGTCAATTTTACAATACAGAGACAATTAGTGGAATTTATCCGCCCGAACTTGCAATAACGACCAGCGTACTCGATTGCCTGATTGATAAATTCGATTTTTGCATTGTTAGTGAGAGCAGCATAAACCCTGATTACAACCTAATTGAATTCCCTAAACATCCAATATTAAACTTTAATGGGTTAACACTGATCCAATCGACGCAAGGAGTAACAGAAGTACTCAGATCACATCGAGAACGCATAAATGCCGACAAATTTGTCGAGTTCTTATCCCAGGGCAAATCAAACGATTTACCCATCATATCTGTTAACGATGTTGAGCTTTTTGGTCATCACTATCAGGGACGTCTCGATTTCTTCATCGAACTAATGAATCGCAAAGATTTACAGATCAGAAAAGTAACCGAAGCGATTACACAAATACAACAAATACCTACAATTGAACGAAAAGATATCTATCCAGGAACGTGGGAAACAACATACGAGCAACATAAGCGCCATGACTATTTTCCGACTTGGTTTGCGCAAGACAATCGGTTACAGGAACTTTATATACGTTTAATGAGACTGGTTGAACAAGGTTTTCACGAGATACCCCGACCCGATAACGATATTAATCTGATTTATTCATCGGCTGAAAGACATTTTGACCGTGGTATATCTTCGTGTCATCTGTTTTGGTTATCTAACTACCCATGGTGGCATCCCGACTTGGCCGAAGCGGGGGCGCAGGAACTTATTCGAAGTATGCGCAGTTTACCTGGAACAATTGAACTAAAACGAGAGACTGAGGTTCTATTTAGTGAATTCATCAAAGAACTATGGCTTTATCATTGGTCAGGAAAAATTGAAGAAGGATACGAGAAATTCGATAAAGATCGAAGCGATTTTTATGCGAAGTTACCACATTTAACATGAACAAAAAACGACTTAGAATTGCGCAAGTTACTAACTTAATGGAGTCAATCCCCCCTAAGCATAAGGCAGGGTTGGAGCAAATGGTGTATTACCTTACCGAGGAATTAATCAAACGTGGTCATGACGTCACCGTATTTGGTACCGCAGATTCGAAGACATCGGCAAAGCTCTATCCTCTATGGCCAACTGGTCTTAGCAACGATCCACAGACGGCGATACGTAGTCCTGAAACTTTTTCAGTTTGGGCAATCTCAGAAGCGTTTCGACATGCCGAAGAATTTGATGTTATTCACGACCATACGTACTTTATTGGCTCGCATTTTGCTAAACTTATAAATACTCCCGTTGTAGTTACAATGCATCACCCTGCATCATTTGAAGCAGATATTACCAATCAATTTGGACCTGAATATGACCCATACGTAAAAATAATCGATTCCCACTTTGCTGATGCCCACGCAGTCGTTGTTAGCAATTTCCAGAGAGAAATGCTAAATAAGTTACTAGGCCGGAAATCAACCACCATACATAACGGCATCTCATTAGCAGAGTGGGAAAATTATTCAACAGAACCGGGAAATTACTTTGCTTTCCTTGGTTATTTATCGGGTAATAAAGGTGCGGCAGAGGCTATTCAAGCAATACTTAAAACAAAGCATAAGCTACGTCTAGCCGGTCCAATCGATATTCATGACCATGCCAGTAAAGAATATTTTAAACACAACATAGAACCATATCTCGACGGAGATCAGATTGAATGGGTAGGTCCACTGGGGCATTCAGAAAAGCAACATTTTCTACAGCAGGCGAAAGCAACTTTGATGCCGATTCAATGGGATGAGCCATTTGGATTGGTTGCCATTGAATCGTTAGCATGCGGCACCCCAGTTATAGCATGGGATCGGGCTGCAATGCCCGAAATAATTCGCGATGGTCAGACAGGGTTTTTAGTCCATTCAATAGAAGAATTAGCAAAAAGCCTTGAGAAAGCTGATTCATTATCAAGGCAACAATGCCGACAAGACTTTGAACAACGATTTACCGCCGAGAAAATGGCCCTACAATATGAAGAATTTTACTATAATCTAATACAGTAATGAAAATCGGTATTTATTGCACTAATAACTTAACGTATCCTCTTTCCGCAGGATCAATCTATGCAAGTATGGCTTTAGCGGGTCAGATTGCTGATGAATTAGTAGAGCGCGGTCATGAAGTCGTATTTTTTGCTCCTGAGGGTACTAAAACTAGAGCTCAGTTAATTACGTTTGATATGCTGCCGTTTGATGATGAACGTATCTATAGCCAGTATCCTCATGAAGGCTCTAGTTACCAATACGAAAATGTCATGATGATCAAGGCTTTGCACTATCTAACAACGCACAATTTTGATGTCTTTCATACCCACTGTCGGCCATTTAGCGTTGTTGACTTCGCACCGATAGCATCAGAATTACCTGTTATTGCGACCGTCCACGACCCTGTAGTCGACTCCGCCTTTAATATTCTTCATTTATTTAATGATTTTCCAAATATTCACCTAGTGAGTTTAACCAATGCGCAACGACAGCCACAACCTAAGGTTCATTGGTCGAAAACAGTACACAATGGAATAGATACTGACTTTTGGGGATATGGAGATGGTGGCGACTATCTTTTGTATAGTGGAAGGATTATTGAAGAAAAGGGACCAGACATAGCAGTTCAAGTTGCACTTAAATCAAATAAAAAACTTGTACTTGCCGGAAGTATTTATCCTTACTCTCAAGGCTTCTTTGATCAAACCATTAAACCTTATCTTGGAGAACAGATTCAATATCTCGGTTCCGTCGATCAAAATACACTCAAAGATTTATATCAAAATGCATTAGCACTCGTTTGCCCAATCCGCTGGAACGAACCATTTGGATTGGTTATGACCGAAGCAATGTCAACCGGAACCCCTGTAATTGCACCAAATAGAGCATCTGTTCCTGAAATTATTGTGAATGGGAAAAACGGTATCATCACAAATACTATCGAAGTCAATGAACTGGTAGATGCTGCCCAAAATATTCAGACATTAGACCGTAAAGCCTGTCGAAAATATATTGAATTAAACTTTTCCCTGAAAAAGATGGTCTCTGATTACGAAAATTTGTATCGCGAGTTAATCCAATAACACGTTAGCAACCCTGCACATGGCTGCCATACATAGCGGTGCCGACATTTACAATTGATTGAACTAATTCGTCGGCTAACTGCTTTTGCTCTGGGCTCGATAACACCGACTGATATATTGATTGACGAAGAAAATCAGCCCCCCGTCGAATCATTTCAGGATACCAACAAGGGTTAGCACTCGCCCACCAAAATTGATCGGAATTAACTCCCCGATCTAAATTATCTGGAATATTAGAGGTATGACTTCGAACCGATACCGCAAGATTAAATAATTCCCACTGAAGAGCATGAATCGGATTATCAGGGTTATCCCACCGAGGAAAAATGGGCTTACCCTCTGATCCTTCAACTGCTATCCCCCAGGTCGAAACAACTGGAGAGACTTCGGTAATTTGATCGATAGTGCTTGTTAATTCCGACATTGTGACCATCTCAATCGACTCTTCATTCATCAAATCTTCAAGCAAAGTAAGGTTATGTGGATGGTGGTGACCAAAAGTTTCTGCGTCCATTGCTAAAATAACGTAACTTTCTTGACCATCTAAGAAATGACGGCGTATATCTTCGATTATTTGTGTAACTTTTAGATCACCATTGAAAGCAATAGTTAATGATATCGGCCGGTCTCTAAAAAAGACAAATGTACTTAGCCCCTTTATTTTATTTAATCCCCTCGAAACATGTCTATCAAAGTGGCTATCACTATGCCAGTCCTCTTGATAGCCAGCATTTGGATAAGCTGACTCATCGAGCAATAACCACTCCACTCCATCAGAAGATAAAACTTCTCCAACGCGATGGTCATAAACCATCTCCGGGAGAAAAAAACCTCTTGGTGAATAGACATTTTCGCCGAATACCCTTAGATTGATTTCATCATTTAATTGGCGTTGTCGAATTATTTCGTCATTGGGTAAATGAGTTAGCAGAGGGTGAAACATAGCGCTACTAACCAACTCTAATTGCCCTTGGGTAGCCGCATACCCTACTTGATTCAACAATTCATACTCACTGAGCTGTACAAGCTGTTCGGTTAATGAACCGGCTATATTCATCGTGATCTTGGCTTTTTTATTGTTTAAGAGTGCTTTAATAATCGGAATATATGATTGTTGAGCAATTCTTTTAGTAACAGGAGGTAATTGAATTGGCGGCTGGTAGGCGTGTAAAAAAAGTCCAACTTTCATAGCTATTCTAAGATATCTCGTTGTAAAAAGTTTTTCCCTTGATGGGATAGTTTTCGATTATGAAGCTGAATAGCCTTATCATAGAGTGAAATATACTCAACACCACGAGCTTCCCAACTGTTATCCAGTGACATTGCATTCTTTTGTAAATTGGTCCAGATATCTTTTGAGCGATAGGTCTCGATTGCCCGAATAATCTGTGCAAATAAACTCCAGCCATCGAAATTTCTAAACACAAAGCCAAATCCCTCTTCAGTCGCCGGATTGTAGTCTTGAACAGAATCAGCCAGACCACCAGTTGAGTGAACAATTGGAATAGCTCCATATCGCATAGCTTCCATTTGAACTAATCCACATGGCTCAAACGCGCTTGGCATTGCGACTAAATCAGATCCACCAAATACGAGCCGAGGTAGATCAAAATCAAGCATCAGGTGAGCACCAACCATATCTGGATATTTTTCCTGAATGGCGCGAATTCGTGAGGCAATACCACTATCGCCACCACCAACAAATACAAATTGGACACTAAAGTCACGTAATAATGGCGGAATTATTTCTAATAAAAGATGAAGACCTTTATATCCATCTAAACGGCCTACATAGCTGATTAATGGAATACTCAAATCTTGCTTTAAGTCGAATTCCTTTTGCAAAGCCGCCTTATTAAATTTCCGACGCTCTAGAGTTTGGACATTAAACGTAGCTGTTAATAATTTATCGCTGGTTGGATCATATTCAGCATAATCAATAGCATTCAAGATTCCTGACAACTTAGATCGACTTTCCGATAACAGGCGATCCAACCCTTCGCCATATTCAGGTTTCATTATTTGACGTGAATAGGTAGGACTTACAGTATTGACGACATCGGAATACATAATCCCACGACGCATGAAATTCTGCTTCATTAATCGTGGAT
Source organism: candidate division WWE3 bacterium (assembly GCA_013335095.1). Taxonomy (GTDB): domain Bacteria; phylum Patescibacteriota; class 4484-211; order 4484-211; genus JAAXWF01. The sequence goes on along the minus strand of JAAXWF010000001.1, from coordinate 423,384 downwards.
TAAAGAAATCAGCAATATCGCTTTTACCGTCGTCAAAATCGAAGTCACTAACGTTTCGATGATCAAACATACCTTGATATGAAAGGTTGTGGATAGTAAACACCGTCGCAGTTTTCTCATATAGTGGGGATTCTTTTAGCGCAGTTTCGAGATAATTAGGAATGTATCCCGTTTGCCAGTCATTTGCGTGAATGATATCTGGAATCCAATCACTGCAGCACAATAGGTACTCCAAGACACCACGACTTAAAAGCCCCCACCGAACCGCATCATCATTGTATCCATATACATTCGCTCGAAGTTCATAGTATTCACGGTTCTCAAGAAAATATACCGGGGCTCTTCCTGGTATTTTATGACGTTTAACATTGCAAATTAAGTACGGTTTATCTGAATTACCGGTTGGAACTTTTAGGCCTTCGTAAACCATTTCTAGCTCAAACTCGCGTTCATCAATCGATCCAAATTTCGGCATAAAGATACGGACATCATGACCCAATTTTATCAATGCCGTAGACAGGGCTGAAATAACTCGAGAGAGCCCACCAACACTCGCATAGGGACTCGCTTCGGGGGTAACCATGACGATATTATGTGATCGAGAATTAAGCAATGACTTTGGTACAAGAAAGTCTTCAACCTTATCAAGGATAGAGAGATTAACCGCGGGTGCCATAACCCGATTGTACCATAGTTATCTTCTTCCTTATACATAGGCAAGAAAATACATATACAGCAGTCCAAATTCTATGTATCCGCGAAGGTTGCTTAATGAATCGCCACAGCCACTCTAGTGAAATTCTACGGATCCACCTCGGAGCCCGCTGCTGACGATTAACGATGAAGTCGAGCGTTCCTCCAACTCCGATACCGACGTGGGTATTTAGTAGGGATAAGTTTTTAGATAACCAGAGATCCTGCTGAGGAGCGCCAAAACAGACGAGTATGACATCTGGTTTATATGAATTTATGGTGACAACTATTTCTTCATCTAACGGACCACGGCCATCAGAATTGATATCGCCGCCTTGATGAAAACCGACTGGAGGTAAATTCGGATATTTTTCGTTCAACAACTGAGCAGCCTCCTCTGCTACACCGACTGAACCACCTAAAAGAAATAACTTTACACCAGGTAGGTGAACTATTTGATTGCATAAGTCAACTCCGGTGGTTCTAAAAGGTATCGTTTTGAATGAACGACTCGCCAGTAGTCCTCTGAACAATAAGTAAAACCAAAACATGACGGCCATCGCTTCACGTAACACGGGAACATTAACAGTTCCCTTATGTGCGAAATATTCTCCGGCCACCTGAACTCCTACACCATCGGGAATATGTAGCGAGGAATCGTTTAACGTTTGTTTGAATTGAGCATTAGATTGCGCAAGAACTATCATCTCTGGGTTGGGAGTAACTATATGTACTTTTCGTTGATGTTTGATGGCCGATTGAACAAAAGACACGGCATCATCGATACCTACAGGGTCAATTAATACTCCGTTAATCTCGACTGGTTCTGGTAGACATTGTTTGACATTCATTTGCGTAAAATTTTATCAAACACCACTGTCGTATCTAAACCTGCCTTTTCCCATGAAAACTTTTGTAAATGCCGATTGACTAGATCAAAATTAAACTCGGATGCTAAACTTTGTTTAATTCCGGCTGCGATATCATCTATATTTTCAGCATCAACATACGTAACAACATTCCCACCCACTTCAGGCAAACTCGAATTATTCGAGGTGAGAACCTTGGTACCACTACTTAAAGCTTCCAGAACTGGCAAACCAAATCCTTCATATAAAGACGGGAAAACGAACACTTCAGCGCCAGCATATAGATATGGTAGATCAGCATCATCAATATAATCTAAAAAATGTACCTGATTATGAATGTTTAATACTGATGGCGTCTCATAAATATCATCAGACATCCAGCCCTTTTTGCCAGCAATAACGAGTTCGTACTCTTTTTCTAGGCCTGATTTTAATAGCTTAGCATATGCATTGATCAACCGAGCGATGTTCTTACGTGGTTGCACCGTACCGACAAACAATAAGAATGGCTTATCAATGCTATATTTCCTCATTATCTTTTGAATCTCTGTTGTACGTGTCTTTAATTTTGAGTTAAACCGATTACGATCGACACCTTCATACACAACAGTAATTTTGTTTGGCGCAATACCAAGTAGTTTGACAATATCTTTTTTCGTCGATTCAGAAACCGCGATAATATGAGCCGCTAAACGCGCACGTATTAACTCAATAGCTTGGTTAAGATAAATCCTTTGCCTCCAATCAGAATGTTGAGGAAGAAACTCAGTCCGTAAATCATGAACAGTAACAACAACTGGTAGTGATGGCCGTTTTAAAAATGGAATCACATGAGCCGGGATAAATAATAGATCGAGCTGATCGGTCCACGTTCGTTTAGCGAGTCCAACTTGTGTCCACAACGTGTGGTACGGAATTGTCTGTATATTTACTGGCAGTTGAGTAAAGTTAGTCGAAATAGAATCGGTCGGTCGAACAAATAGCTCGATTTTTTGATATTTATTTAAACTAGCGACTGATTTTATTATTTGATAACTATAATTTTCTGTACCTGTACGGTTAGCAGTAAATGCACGACTTGCGTCAATGCCAATTCTATGTGTATATGTATTCATACTATTACTAACGTCCAGTAATATTTCTCTTAAAACGATCTAAATTCTCGATAGCAATTCCTGTTCCCTTAACGACACACAGCAGAGGGTCTTCTGCAACATGCGCAGGTACCCCAGTTTCCTGAGTAAATAATCGATCTAAATTCTTTAACATAGATGTGCCGCCAGATAAAACCATACCTTTATCAACTATATCGCTAGAAAGTTCTGGTGGGGTTTCTTCTAATACCGTTTTAACAGCAGCCAACATTTCGTTTAAGTATGGTTGTAGCGCTTCAGTAACTTCACTACTACTAATTACAATTGTTTTAGGTAATCCGGCAATAGCATCCCGACCTTTTACCTCAATGGTCTTTAGTTCTTGCAAGGGCAGGGCCGAACCAATAGTAACCTTAACATGCTCAGCCATACGTTCACCAATAATCAGGTCGTGCTTTCGACGAATGTAGCTAATAATCGCCTCATCAAGCTTGTTTCCTCCGACACGAGCCGTATGGTACACCACAATACCACCAAGGCTGACAACCGCAACCTCAGTAGTACCTCCGCCAATATCAACGATCATGTGTCCGGATGGCTCTGCAACAGGAATACCCGACCCAATAGCTGCAGCTAAACTTTCGTCTATCAAATATGCAGTCCGAGCGCCAGCAGATAACGTAGCATCTAAAATAGCCCGGCGTTCAACACTTGTTACCCCTGCAGGGGCGCATACCATTACCTCGGGCTTAATAAAACGAATTTTCCCCGAAACTTGGTCTAAAAAATATCTGATCATTGCCTCTGTAACCGAATAATCTGCCACAACACCATCCTGCATAGGCCTTCGGGCAATAATATTTATTGGAGTACGTCCAAGCATGTGCTTAGCTTCGTTTCCAACAGCTATGACTTTATTATCAAGCTCAGACACGGCTACAACAGTCGGTTCATTTAAGGTTATCCCCTTCCCCTTCACATAAATCAACGTATTGGCAGTACCTAAATCGATACCAATACGTTGAGAAAACAGGTTAGACATACCCAAATTGTAGCATAGTGATATCATAAGAATATGAGTCTTAAAAGAATAATTTACCTTTTAATAACAGTCACAACCATTACTCTGATTAGCTTAATAATTATTTTTATGGCAAGTGGCTACCGATTTGATTTTGCCAGTAGAAGCATTCAAGGAACCGGCATAATCTCCGCGACCTCAAATCCAGACGGAGCCATTGTGTATGTCGACGCGGTGCCGAAAGATGCCACCAACACAACGATTACAAATCTACGCCCTGGAACGTATACTATTCGTTTTGAAAAAGAGGGCTATGCAGATTGGGAACAAAAAGTTGCTGTAGAGAAAGAGTTGGTAACTAAAATCGATGCATTGTTAATTCCATTATATCCGAGTTTTCGTCCGCTAACATACACCGGGGTGAACACAACATACATTTCTCCGGATAATCAAAAGATTGCATATACGGTAAACACAAACAACTCCTCCGGAATATGGACAGTTAATTTAGAGGAACGGCCATTCAATTTAAACAGACAGCCTCAACAATTGCTAAAAAACACAGATCAATTTAATTACTCACAATCAAAACTTACTTGGTCCCCAACGAGTGGTCAATTATTGATTGAGCTCACAGACAAAAGTGGCACAAAAACATATCAGTTATTTGATCTAACAGAGTCTACCACCACTCCGCTAGCCAATATTGAAGAGATTTCTAAACAATGGGATGATCTTAATAAATTAAGCTTAAATGAACTTCTAGCAACTGTTAGCGACACAGAAAAAGAGAAAATAACCAAGTTCGTCAATCCTGCTTGGTCACCTGATGATCAATTTATACTTTATCAAACAAATGACGGAGACCTGATTAATTATCATGTTTATCAGGTCGTAAATGTTAATTCAGCCCGTTCAAATATACCAACTCCGACTCTTAAGGTTTCAAGTACCGATACCGTTTTCAGTATTAATAAAAATACACCCCATCAAGTAAGCTGGTTTCCAAATAGCCAACATCTGATGCTCACCTATCAATCTGATGCTAATAATGACGACACGACAATTGAGATTATTGAAACAACAGGAACAAATCGAACGCATTTATTTACCGGACTGATCAAAGACCTCCAGGCATATCCTAATCCAAATGGAACAAAAGTCGTTATATTAACATCATTCAATACTCAAAGTGAAGCATATAACTTGTATTCAATAGAGCTTCAATAATTTACTTTGTCTTAAGATGAGCCTCTCGGATAATTAAATGTTGGACGGCTCGTGGTTTCCCCACTTTTTCTAGAACTAATTGCGCATCCTCACTTGACACTTGAATGCGTACATTGCCATATCCATATAAGCTGGCCTGCAGACCATCAACAGAAGCTTGTACATCTTGGATATTTATAAGTCCAGTTTCGCGATCATCGTGGGAAAAGGCTCCCCGCTGAGTAACTAATATGAGACGCCGATTCGTAATAATGTAATACGTCCCATACCATAAATACAAACGCCAAATAAACATTAGAATGCCCAGAAAGAACATTACTCCACTACCGTATAGAAATACAACACCTAAAATATTGCGTAAAAGTGAAGACATATCAATATAGTCCAAGAAAAACACACCCGATAACAATACAAATGGAATGAAAAACATAATTAAAAAGGAATCTCTAAAAACAAACCAATGTTGGCGAACCATCAATACCGCATGTTCGTTTGGTTCCAATTCAACATCGTTAGGTAAATTAATATTCTCAACAGAAGAATGTTTAATCATTACTACATTGTAGCAGTTAAGGAATCATTTTTGGTCGGGGTGGTCGGACTCGAACCGACGGCCTCTACGTCCCGAACGTAGCGCGCTACCAACTGCGCCACACCCCGCAATATATATACCTACCGAATAACTAAGGTCATCATCATTATATACTAGGGAAAAAATAACTGGCGGATATAGGATAAAATAAAATGACTAGCTCCTGTAGCTCAATTGGATAGAGCAGCTCCGTCCTAAGGAGAAGACTGTAGGTTCGATTCCTACCAGGAGTACCATTATTAATATAAATTTAATTTGTCAGGAAATTAATCTTCTACCGGACCGCACAATAGATCATGGGTTTGAACAATAAAAGATAAGACGGCTGCAGCTGCGAGTAAGCTATGTGACTCAACACCCTCGTCATCTTCAACTGCCCATGGTTTTTCAATTGTACGAACTTCCCCATTATCTAATAGCTCATACTCGTATCCTGGAGTAAGTTCATAATCCTCAACCATCTCATGAGCTACTGATACAGGAATAGCGTTACGTACTTTAATTTGGGCGATACCATAGAGCGAAGATGCCTTACGAATGAGTTCCCCATCTGCTTCAATTCGATCTCGAATAGCTTCAATACCCAACTCATCTCCTTCTTTACGGACCAATACTTCTTTTCCATATCCGCTACATTGTGAATTATCACACATGAGTAGGAAACTGTCTGATTCTTGATCATATTTAACAAATTTAGTCGGTAATAACTTAGTATTCCGGGAAGTATTACAGAGCGGACAAACAACCCGAGACTTCATGCGGGCGTCAATTACTTTCTCTGGCACTTGAATAAGAACAAAAAAGTCGCGGTCATCACGTAGGTTCATAATCTCCCGAAAATATAATGAATATGATATTTGATCTAGATTCCGAGGAAAGCCGTCTAAGAAAATGGCTTTTTTACCGATCTTTTCGATCTCTCGACGGACCATCGTTAAAATCAATTCAGTAGGAATTAATGTAGATTGACTTCTACCCAAAAATGCATCCATTGCATCCTCAACTGAGATAAAACCGCGGTAATGCTTTTTCAAATATTCAACAAGGCTTTCTAGTTCTTTTGGATCTTCTATTGTTTTATGAACATCTCGAACAAGATCACCTACGGACAAGTGAGCAACTCGATCATTCCCAAAAATCTCAGCAAACATTTTCGAGTAAGTACCTTTACCAGCGGCTTTTTTGGCTAAAAGAAATGCTAAGAAAGTGTTATTATCAATATACTCACGAAGTCGTTCAATCTCTCGACCAGCCTTATCATGAAAATATTCATGACGACCAGCTGGATCATTTAGATCATAGAATTTTTTTCCGGGACGTGTTTTACTGGCAAAAATTGGAAACTCCATATTCGGGATTTTATCGTATCCTCATTTAATATACAAGATCCTACAACTTAACAATCGGACGAGGGTCGATCATAATCTCGCCTAAGTCTGTAATACTAAGCAGTACCCACTGCGGCAACGGATTTTTATACTCACCAACAGCGCCTACTGTTACCATATTTAACTTCTCGGTTGGATCAAGATACCGTGCAAATATATGGGTATCTCCTGCAAAAGAATATCGGACACCATAAGAGACAAGTTTTTCAATTATAGTATGACCAGATGGATCGTTTTTTGATTCAAAGTAGGGATTGTATAGTGGTTTTGGGCTAAAAAAAAGCGCAGTGCCATCGCTAGCAATCAACTCCAAGCTTTGAGATAGCCAGGCATCTGAATCAGGAGAATTCACTTCTACAGTGGAGTTATCGTACAGTATCAAATCAATACCATTTATGCTAAAAATACGATTATATGATTGACCAAAAAATAATTCATAATTACTTCGAGACCTTTCAGGAAACCAATTAAAGTCATGATCGCCGGGCAACACATAGTACGGTATACCACTTTTCTCAAGCAAATTTTTGGCGTCTGCAAAATATTCAGATTCGCCTCCAGCAGTAAAATCCCCTAGATGGAAAACAAGATCAACCTTTTCTTCAACCATTCGAGTCAACGCGAGTTGAATGTTTTCCTTATGCCCATGACTATCAGATATTATTCCGATTTTCAAAATGACCTGCCCGCGAATTTGTTTATCTTTATCGGTTGATTCATTCGAAAGCTGCTCTGGGAGAGATGCTACCTGTTTTTGCAAGGACTCGACTGATGAACGACTTTTATCAAAAAAGGTACTGAATTCTTCTCTTAATACAGAGACTGAAAACTGACTAACCAATCCTCTACCGACATTCAGTAAAGAGAATCGAAGCCAGAATAGTAGAAATGTAATTCCTCCTAAAATTGTAATTAATAATAAAATCTTCTTCATTTTGATATAGTAAGCACCACAAAGATGCCCTATCGCATAATCCCATAACTCCCATCAGATTGAGAGACTATCCTAATAGTACCATCCTTATCAGTCCTAAACACCAACCTGACAGAACGATGCAGCAAGTCGAGTGTCTCTCTTGTCGGATGTCCATATTTATTCGGCCCCACCGGAATGATGGCAATATCCGGACTCAATCGCATTAATATATCAGAATCAATGGCGCCATCACTCCCTTGATGAGGGACCTTCACAATCACAACAGGATCCAAGTGACTGCGTATAAGCTCAGGTAAATTTCCGCTTAACTCATAATCCCCAGGAAACAAGGCTGATATTTTCTTATATCTGACAACCAGTATCATCATATAATCGTGTGGATTATCGGTCGGGGTTAATTCATCAACGTTGGGCCACAGACAGTGCACAGATACATCTCCGATCATTAAATCACTCCCAGCCCTAAATTGCCGAACGATAATATTCATATACGCGAGCTTTTCAACTAATTTGGCATAAATCGGTGATTCGTAAACGATGGGATTCATAAAAACAGTGCCGACGTTATAAACATCTAAAATATCTAAGAGTCCCTGAATATGGTCTGCATGAGGATGAGAAATGAATATGTATTCAATCGAGTGGTCGTTGAAGGGCATTTCTTCGGCAAGCCTTGAAAGAGTAATGTTATTTGGGCCAGTATCTATAAGTATCTGAGTATACAAACCAACCTGTATTAAGGTAGCATCTCCTTGTCCCACGTTTAAAAAAGACATTTTGAAGTAAGGACCAATACTAGACTTCAATAAGAAAAATATCACCACACAAGACAAAATAGAGAAAATGAATAATAACTTTATAAATCTCTTCATTAGAAGCTAATAGTCCTTGAGGTAACTAATACAATTTTTAATAAGGAGGTCGGAATAAAGGCGCTGAGAGCACCAAATGAAGTTGAAATACATGCAATACAAACACAGATGCAACTTGTGATAAAAACGTACGGAACAAACATTAAAACCAAACCATTTATAAGAATTGACTCTACATAATACTCTCCAAATACATACATAATGATTGGCGCGGTACACAGTTGTGCCGCCAAAGTACCACTAACAGATTCACGGAAAAATTCTGGCAATAATATCAGCGCTCGATTTACCCTATCACTAAACAATAAGGTGCCTAACGTCGCAGCACAGCTTAATTGAAAACTCAATGAACTTATTATCTCAGGGTTAAATACCACCATAAGGATCGCCGAGTAACACAACCAAACAAGCGGATTTTGTTTACGACCTAAAGAAGACGCTATTATTCCCCCGACTCCCGTAATAAACGCTCTCATTATTGGAGGCTCAAAGTTCGCTACCGCTGCATACATTAATAGCAGGATGAGTATTACGAGGTTAGCCCACTTAAACCCAGCAAGATAGCGTAGATAGATACATAATGAGATTAAAAATGAAATGTTATAACCTGAAGCAACTATAATATGCATTAATCCAGATACTCGCATTAAACTCTTTAAATCGGAATTAAGCTTCGTATCAATACCAAAAACGATCCCAAGAACTAAAGGACCATACGGTTCGGAAAATATACTGGTAAGCTTATACGAAACGAAGTGCTGAATTGGGTAGATAATATCGTCAATAAAGTAGTTATTCATATCGGGAACAGACTGCCCCCCATGACTATTGGTAGAACCGTGTACTATCCCCACTGCATAATGGTGGTAAAAAGTACCCAGCCGTAATAGAACAAGCACAGCAACACCAATAAAAAATAAAACATATTTTAGCGACGACATGTTAATAAAGCGTAACTAGGGTTTTTATTTGTTCAAAACGCCGCTCGCCAATGCCTGAAACATTTTGTAATTCATCAATTGATGTATATGGACGTCCGTTAATGATATTCTGAGCATAGGTTTTACCAATTCCAGGTAAGGTCATTAGTTCATCTTGAGTACCGGTATTAATATTGATTAATTTTGATTCGGGCGTAGACGGTGAATAGTCGGAAGCTTCAACCGGCAGGGAAACTGTAGGGGCGAAAAACGGAATATAGACCTTCTGTCCATCGGTTAATAATTGTGCGAGGTTGATTTTTTCAGCGATGTACATCTGATCTGCTTCTTCCGAGATACCACCGGCAGCCTTAATGGCATCACCAATGCGATTCCCTTGATTAAACTGATAAACTCCAGGTGACACAACGGCACCAGAAACATCTATAAAAATATGTGTCAATGAATCACCTTTATTTTCTTGTATTTCTGTATTTGATGGATTGAGTACTACAGGTATTGGCTTCTGATAACTGAATACTAATTTAACAAGAATAACGCTTCCTATTAAGGCTATCAAACTAAAACTGGCGGCTAACTCAACTCGATATCTGACAATGAAAGATTTAAATCCAATATCAAGATAATTCTGCTTATCTCCTGAGTAATTATTAGCACTCACCTACTCTAAAGTGACAACGAAATTTATCAATCTACCTGGGACAAATATTACTTTTTTCACGTTAGTTCCACTCAGGAACCTTTGTATCGCTTCGGATTCATTTGCCCGCGACACCACGATATCTTCTCGCATCGATTCCTCTTGAGAAACAATAATAGTACTTCGCATCTTTCCATTAATTTGTACAGGAATTTCAACGTGATCCTCATTTATACAAGAATCATCGTATTTAGGCCACTCTAGTATATGTATAGTACCAACGCTATCAGACAAATGCATTACTTGCCATATTTCCTCGCTTATGAATGGGGCAAACGGGGCAAGTATTCTTATGAATAAGGACCAATCCAATATAGAAATCGACTTTTTATGCTGCTCGGCAACATTAAGAAACTCCATCATCGCGGCAACCGCAGTGTTAAATTTCAGAGCACCAATATCTTCACCCACTTTCTTAATTGTTTGGTGCAGTTTGATAATAACAGATCTCTCGGTTTGATCTACCGAAGAATCCACGATATCTTGAGTTAATTTCCAAACCCGCTCTAAGAAACGATACACACCTCGAACAGAATCGTAATTCCAAGGAAAGGTACCGTTAAATGGCCCCATGAATAATTCATATAATCGCAGCGTATCCGCCCCAACTTGTTCAATGACATCTAAAGGGTTGATTACATTCCCAAAACTCTTACTCATTTTTCTTCCATCAGGCCCAAGTATGAGTCCTCTATTCCTTCTTTTCGCGTATGGTTCTGGAGTTGGAACAAGATGCAAGTCAAACAAAAACTTATGCCAGAATCGGGAATACAACAAATGCAACGTAGTGTGTTCAGCGCCGCCTATATAAAGGTCAACCGGTAAGAAATATGATAACTTATCGAAATTAGCAAATTCATTAGTATTTTGAGAATCGGCGTATCGTAAATAATACCAAGACGATCCCGCCCAATTCGGCATAGTATTAGTCTCTCTCTCAGCCATTGTTTGACATTGAGGACAAGGAACTTCGACCCATTCGCGAATTGAAGCCAAAGGTGATAAACCATCGTCAGTAGGCTGATATGTATCGACCTCGGGTAATTTAATCGGCAGTTGTTCTTCTGGTACCGGAACAACACCGCACTTAGGACAATGCACAATTGGGATGGGTTCTCCCCAATACCGTTGCCTTGAGAAAACCCAATCACGTAGCTTATACACAACAGTAGATTCACCACATCCTTTCTCGGAAAGGTATTCGATCATCTTTGTAATCGCATCGAATCCAATATCTTTGACCTCAACAATTGGTAACTCGTATGTTTCAGCAAATACTCGATCACGATCATCGTGCGCAGGCACTCCCATAACAGCCCCAGTCCCATAATTGCCAAGTACATAGTCAGCCACCCAAACCGGAACCAAGCTACCATCATAAGGGCTAACGACATACCTTCCGGTAAAGACACCTGTTTTTTTCTTTGAAACATCAGTACGTTCTATATCAGAAAGATCTAAGGAATCATCGATATAATCTTTTACCGCATCAATATATTCTTTAGTCGGAAGACTAAGCGCAAGTGGATGCTCTGGCGCTATGACCAAAAACGTAACTCCTGGCAAAGTATCTGCTCGAGTGGTAAAGACCTCGATAACATCAGCCGGGTTTGACTGCACTCCAAAACGAATATATGCCCCTTCGGATTTACCAATCCAATTAATTTGTTGATTTTTAATGTCATCGGAGTAGTCTACAGTACTTAAATCGTCGATCAATCGATCGGCATAGGCGGTAATTTTAAGCATCCACTGGCGAAGTTTTTTCTTGCTAACAATATTTCCACAACGTTCGTGTCGATTATCAGAAGTAACTTCTTCATCAGCCAGCCCCGTTTTACAGAAAGGACACCAATTAATCGGAATCTCATCCTGATATGCCAATCCCTTTTTGTAAAATTGAAGAAAGATCCACTGCGTCCATTTATAATAATCCGGATCGGTGGTATTGACTTCTCTACTCCAGTCAAAGGAAAAACCCAATCGTTGTAATTGATTAGTGAAGTTTCCGATGTTTTCCTGCGTCGAAATTCGTGGATGTATACCGGTTTTAATGGCATAGTTTTCTGCGGGCAAACCAAAGGCATCCCAACCGATTGGAAAAAGAACATTCTTTCCGTTCATTCGATAAAAACGAGATATAACATCGGCCATCGTATACCCCCACACATGACCGACATGAAGGCCAGCACCAGATGGATAAGGAAATTCAATCAGAATATATTTCTTTTCCTTGTCGGAGAAATCAACGGCATGTGAAAAAATATTATCTTTCCATTTTTGTTGCCATTTTTGTTCGATTTCGAGTGGTTTGTATGGTAAATAGTTCATTGATGACAAGATTGTTTTGGTGGAGCTGAGGGGACTTGAACCCCTGACCTTTTGCATGCCATGCAAACGCTCTAGCCACCTGAGCTACAGCCCCAAATACTATCTAGTTACAGATTAGATATTATACCAAAACCCTTTCTATATAGGAATAAATATACCACCAATGTCAACACACTAATTAATTGTATTTTTGACGCCGTCATATTCTATTGGTATATTAAATGGATGCGAATGCTAGATACTCTGACCTATCCATATACGTTGCCGTCATTACCTTATCAATTTGATGCATTAGAACCGATAATCGATGCACAGACAATGGAAATACATCATGACAAACATCATGCTTCATATATTGCAAAACTCAATGAGGCATTAAAACCTTACACCGATCTTCAACAAAAAAATCTAACGGAACTATTAAGCGGCATAGCAAACCTACCCGAAGAAATTCGGCAAGTAGTAATCAATCATGGTGGAGGTCATGCGAACCATACAATATTTTGGAATACGCTGCGACCAAACCAAGAAAATAATAATCCTCAAGGAACCGTGCTGGATTTTATTAATTCAACCTTTGGAGATATGAATACTTTTAAAACGACTTTCACTACGGCAGCGTCCAATCGCTTCGGAAGTGGTTGGGCTTGGCTAATATTTGATCCAGAAAAAAATGTACTAGAAATAACCTCGACATCTAACCAAGACTCACCATTACTTGTAGGTCAATTTCCGATACTTGGTTTAGATGTATGGGAACATGCCTACTATTTAAAATATCAGAATCACAGAATTGATTATATAAATGCGTGGTGGAATATTATTAATTGGGAAGAAGCAAATAAAACTCTCGAAATACTTCTCTGAAAAGGTCTTAGTCCCATTCTGACAATATACTACTAACTTTGATAGAAACTACAATGTGAGACATTTTTTATACAAATCATTAGTCGTGACAATTCCAATTACATGATTCTCCTCAACTACTGGTAATCTCCGAATATTATGCACGAGCATTAAGGCACATGCACCCAGTACGGGTTCATCTTTTTGCACGGTTATTACTTTATTGGTCATTAAATCTTGGGCAACGAATCTACTTAATTTACCAACTTCTTTACGAATAAGTTCTGCGTCATAATATTCTTTGAACGTTTTATAAAAATCTTCATGTTCAGGGAATAATCGGAGCAACAAATCTTTTTCTGAAATTATTCCAACGAGACTATCTGTGTCATCTACGACTGGAACTCCAGAAATTTTATTTTGAATTAAGATATTTACAATTTGCTTAAATGGGGTCGTTTCCCTAACGGTTATAACCTCATCTGTCATAACATCGACAACTCTCATATTCTGTTAATAACACAACTTAGTTAAAAAATAAACTAATAAAGACAAATTCCCCATACAATAGGACAAAAGTTCCCCAACAAAGATATCCATCAATCGCTAACAAGCTTTGCCATGCGAGCATTGCACGTATTGACTCACTATATACAATGATATTTACGTTATGTATAGTATAAAACCAAGAGAAAAAATGATCGAAAAAGGTGCTTCTGCACTTACTGATGCAGAGCTTCTGGCTGTAGTGATTCGAACCGGCTACTCGGGGGTGAGTGCATATAAAGTAGCAAAAGAAATTCTTAAACAGCGATCTCTCGTCGATTTATTTCAGATGAAGTCGTCTCAATTATCTTTAATTAAAGGTATCGGAAAATCTAAAGCAACTGCTCTACTTGCAGGAGCTGAACTGTATCGAAGAATTAATTACATTGATTTGATGCCGACAATCAAAAATGCCCAAGACGTCGTAACGTTAACACACGCAATTATCGAAAAAAAACAGGAGCATCTGGTTGGAATATATTTAAATGCACGAAACGAATTAATAAAAAAGAAAATAATAACCATCGGAACATTGGATGCTAGCCTCATACATCCTCGTGAAATATTTAGCTACGCCTTATCATTCCATGCAGCGAGAATTATCATTGTTCATAATCACCCCTCCGGAAATCCGGAACCTTCACGGGAGGATATTATTATTACAAAACAATTAATTAAAGCCGGTCGCCTACTCGGGATCGAATTAATTGACCACGTCATTTTAGGCAGCAATAAATACTTTAGTTTTAGAGAAAAATATCGAACAAACCAAAAGCTTTTACAGAGTAAAACCGACGATGGTAAGTCAAAGCTATAAGCTACCGCAGGTAAGCCTCAATTAGGTCCAACTAGATAACATATTACTCAGATGCAACTCTCGCTATTCTTAATCCAGCAGGTTAGGCCCTATATATCAGAGTCATAATCATTCGAGCAATAAAGCTACTCACTACGTACATCAACAAGAAGCGAACCCATCAACAACACTACCGGCTTACAATACTTACCTAAATGTTTTTAAAATGAGTACACTTGTCTATCTTTAAGAATCTAACATTTTGACGATACAATAGAGATTATGCAAAATAAATTTGATGCACCCCTCGCAGAACGAATGCGGCCAAGAACTCTCGATGAAGTCGTCGGACAAGGTCACTTAATCGGTGAGAAAAGAATTCTTCGTCAAATTGTTGAGCAAGATCAGATCCCATCAATTATTTTTTGGGGACCACCTGGGTCAGGAAAAACAACTATCGCCAAAACACTTGCCCACACCGGTAATTATGATTTTATTCAAATTAGTGCGATAGAAAATGGGGTTAAAGATATTCGTTTAATCGTGGGACAGGCAAAACAAATACGAAAGGACCTCAATAAGAAGACCTTGTTATTCATAGATGAGATTCATAGGTTTAATAAGAATCAACAGGATGCACTATTGCCTCATGTAGAAAACGGAACGCTCACATTAGTCGGGGCGACTACGGAAAACCCTAGTTTTGAGGTTAACCCAGCATTGCTATCACGATGCCGTGTGTTGGTGCTAAAACCTTTAGCAGATTCAGATATTAGTACATTAATAGAGTTAGCATTGCATGACAAGGACCGCGGATACGGTAATCGTAGAATAATGCTAGATTTTGATCGAGCGATCATCCCCCAGCTATGCCATGGCGATGCACGAAGTGCCCTCAATTTACTTGAAACTGCTATCGCCATCACACCCGAAATAGATGACACACAAACCGTAACCAAAGAAATACTGCTGGAGGCGGTCCAGCAGACCACACTTAAATATGATAAGAATGGTGAAGAGCATTACAACACCGTGTCTGCATTTATAAAATCGATGAGAGCAAGCCAACCAGATGCGGCACTATATTATTTAGCACGGATGGTCGATGCCGGTGAGGATCCTCTTTTTATTGCGAGGCGTATGGTTATCTTTGCGAGTGAAGATATTGGCATCGCTCAACCAACAGCATTAGTCGTAGCAAATGAGGTATTTAAAGCATGTGAAGTCATTGGATATCCGGAATGTCAAATCAACCTCGCGCATGGGGTTACCTATCTTTCTTTATGCAAAAAGAATCGATCGGCATACGATGCTTATTTTAAGGCGGTAGACGATGTTAAAAAATATGGAAATCTCCCAATCCCCCTACATCTTAGAAATGCTCCGACAAAATTGATGAAAGATATTGGGTACGGGAAAGGGTACGCAATGTATGATGAAAAAAGCTATCTTCCCGATGACCTTATAGACAAAAAATATTTTCCCGACTCAAAAGAATAAGGCCATAGATTGCTCTATGGCCCCCGATTTTCTGATTGCGAGATCAATCAGCCCCGTTTGTGTCGATTGATCTCGGCAATTACCAGCGGTGGCAGATTTTGCTGCTTCGTGAATTCAGCAAATCCTACGACATCTGCCGATCCGTCCTTGATTAGGTGAGCAGTTCGTCCCCATCCAGTCCGAGCATGGCAGCCCGGGCCAATGGCACGAATCGCATCGACAAAATCATCGATGCGCCCCCAACTCCTGACGCGAAAGTCGCATTCGTCATGTGCCATGATCCCCGCAGTGATGCTGCCGTTACGACGGCGGATCACGACGGTCGCGTCCGACATGATCAGAACAACTAGACGACTGGGATGTGATTTGAGGCTCGAAATAAGACTCTCATACCCCCATGCCCCAATCTTAACCCGCAACACCAATTCCTCAGTTTCCGCCACTGCTGGTGGAATCACCTGGGGATCGCCGAAAACCCGAATCGATGCCACAGGCCAAATTGCCTGTAGCTCCAGTATCTGAGCCTGGCTCGGCTCTTTCTCCAATTCGATCACGACCATCGGCATAGCATGCCTCCTCTATGATGACCGACCCTTTAGACACTTGGTATTATACCACCACAAAGCCCATAGTTTGACTTACTCACCTATTATGTTATAATGTCTGCACGTTTGGCGGGTAACGTAGATCCGCTATGATAGGTAGAAGGAGGTGCTTATTGCACCAGCACATTAACTCGTGCGCAAACTCTTATGATGCCTGATCGGCCTGCGGCCTGATCGACCTCTGGCAGCGCCCGCGGCGTAGAAACGCAAAAGACGCCATAGCGCGCTTGCCGCACACCTGGAATAGCCCCACCGCATAGCCATGCGCGGCTTGGTGTGGGCGCAATGTGCCGTTTAGGCACGAAAGGAGGCTACCCCATGAAGCTGAAGATCTAGGTCTACCCTACCTCACCACCAGGAGGTGGAGGATAGACCGGCCGGACCAACCGGCATAGATTTTTAAAAGCTTTATCTGGTGGTAGAAACAGTGAGGTGATCACGATGAAATGGAACCGGTATTCCCGGGGCCAGTCCATCGAGCCTGGTTAGCACCAGGGAGGTTCTTCATCAAGCTTCTAGCTTGGTGAAGGCCTCACGCCGTGACGGCTGTAAGCAGCCGTCAAAACACATCTCGCCTTCGAGCGGCCCAAACGCCTCGCCCCGGCTATGACCGGAGGCACAGCGGCGTAGGCTAAGGCAGATGTGTTAGGCACCGCGCAGGAGTACCTGCGGGCCCGGCTGGCTTGTTCCTGGCAGGCGCGATTATTATGCGCGTCATGCCCCGCCGGCCCTGGCCCCGCGCAAGAGTGTATCGCCCATTCGGTTTTCGCCGGAGCCAAGCTGGCTCCCGCTCGACGGTACTCTGCTAAGGCAGATATCCGGAACCGAACGGCTGCTCGTTCCTGCGCGGTGTCGATCTATGATCAACATGCATCAGGAATTGGATCAATTCGCTGCCCAATCGGCAAATTGCGCCGGCCGCACTGTGCCCGGGAGTTGTATCGGTGGTATAAAGCCCACCACTCCCCGGCCCGCCCGCCGGCCCTCGCCTGCGGCAGCGTTTACTCGCTCGCATATGCGAGCTTCTGGAAGGAGGGATGTCCTTTTGATGACGTCAGTACTCCAAATCGGAGCTTCTTGGTAGTAGCGCCCCAGGAAGCAACAACAATAGCTACAATATGTGCCGGGTTCCCTGAAAAGGGGCCCGGCCTTTTCTTTTTCTAACCAAATTCATTCACAACTTAAACTGAATTCTTATAAATCCCATAATAAATTACATATTGCGCCCTAGAATATCGCGCCGTAAAATTCACTTAATATTCGCACATGCGCCGCTCGGGGGCGCGACAAGTAAGAAACAAAGGGAGGTGTCGATGAATCGACTCCATGCGAGAGATCGCCCTGTGAGGTTTTGCCTCGATACTGCATATGATGTCAACGGCCTGATCGCCAAGTCCGATCCCTACGCCAAGACCCTGGCCGGCGCCGGCTCTAAGCTATAGCCGATCGCCCGCCCGCTCACTGGGGGTAGCGTCACACTTTCTTTTTTGCACATTACCCCATTTCCGCCCATGTTCGGTTCGCCAACGTCGGGCAGGTTCGCACCTTAGGCCAGTACCCTACCGGGGGGAGGGACTGGTACCACCGGCAGCGCTTATAGCTGCCGTCGTTCGTCGAGCGGCGTTGTAGTCAGTCGCGGGAGCCCAGCGCGTTATGCTGGGTAATTCTCCGCGGCCTTCGCCGCTCTTTTGAATTAATCGCCGACGGTCCTGAGAGGAACAAAACTCAGGCCCGTCGGTTTTTTTGTTTTGCGTACCACACGATAATCCCCATAATTGAGTTCTATAAAAAATCTAAATCTAGCTAAAGATAAAATAGTTACCGATAACTTTTTGTATATTTTAAGGAAATGTTAACGAGATTTTAAATCATTCAGAGTAAACACCGGAATTTCAGAGTTCTTCTGTTTCGCTTTTTCTTCGGCGGAAGGTGCTTGTAGTCGGTCTGCGGCGACAAGCTTTTCGACTCGGTCCTGTAGGGTGTCAATCCCTTCTCCGGTTGCTGCAGAGATAAATACGACTTCATTACGTCCAAGTTCTTTATTAAACCGTTCCAAGATCTGATTAATTGAGTCTTTAACTTCGGTAATATCGACCTTTGTTAAAACAATGAGCTCCTTTTTTTCTAAAAGTAATGGTGAATACTCCCCTAGTTCCTTACGAATTGTTTGATATGCTTGGATCGGGTCTTGAAATAATGGATCAATTAGATGTACGAGTACGCGTGTCCGCTCGACGTGGCGCAAGAAATCATCCCCTAATCCCTTACCTTGGGCGGCACCTTCGATTAGTCCAGGGATATCGGCAATCACAATCCGCTGATTACGATATTCCATAATACCTAAATTGGGGCTAAGCGTCGTAAACGGATATGCAGCTATTTCGGGTTTAGCGTTGGTTAATCGAGAAAGGAGTGTGCTTTTTCCAGCATTCGGCAATCCAATCAACCCAATATCGGCTACGGTTTTAAGTTCGACGACGATAACTTTATGTCCTCCAGGAGTACCCGGAGTAGCATAATCAGGGGTCTGGTTTGTCGCTGATTTGAAATTAACGTTCCCTCGTCCGCCTCTTCCACCTTTTACTAATAAAGTGGTCTCATTATCTTCGTCAAGGTCGGCGATTTTTACTAATTTTGCTTCAGACGTATTGGGATACTGATGTTCGTAAATAATAGTTCCAATTGGAAATTTAAGGACGATGTCATTCCCCGATTTGCCTGACTTTTGAGCTTTTCCACCGTGTTCTCCATCTTCGCTTACAAACTTATGACGATGGGTAAAGTCGTAAAGAGTCGAGAGGGCACTGGTCGCTTTGGCATAGATGCTTCCACCATTACCACCATCTCCGCCATCTGGACCTCCTCTAGGAATGTATTTTTCTCGACGAAATGATACGGCACCGTTTCCGCCATCCCCCGCTTTTACTTCAAATGTCGCTATATCAACAAAATGTTTCATACCCTTATTGTACTTGATCAATGATAGGTCTAGGTAAATTTAACTATAAAGAGGACGTTCCCCACATAGATGAAAGTATGCCTAAATCAAATATATCGATAGATCCATCATGGTTGATGTCAGATTGGACCGAAAGAATGTTGCTACTCTCAACCGAAGTACCATAGAGGCCGATCAGCACGCCTAAATCGAAAACGTTAACACCCCCATCTCGATTCACATCAGAGGGAATTACTTCGAAGATTACCACATCATCGACGGTATAATCTGCTGGATTTAAAAACATAATTCGTAAGCGGGCGTCATTAATACTATCTGATGAACTAATTGTAAAATCTTTCCCGATAGTATTTTTAACAGCTGTAGCTTGAACGGGCATATACAATCCATAGCTCGTGAACGGTGTTGTATGTTTTATTAAATCAACTTGAAGGTTTGCGTCAACATTCGCCAAGACATTCAGAGCGAAATGATACGGTACGTTGGGACGTAAGACACCCGTGACCTGGTACAGCTGGGTTACTGTTCCAACGGTAGTAATAGCAACATGACCTGAAGATGAACCGCTTAATCCTGGTCCACTAATAGTGAATGCACCCGTACCGGTTGTGTTAAACATCCAATCCGAAGTCTCATTTTCAAAATCAGCGTTTTTGATAATATTTCTCGTAATTGTTGGTGTAGCCGTTGGAATTGATGTAACCGACGGAATAGGTGTTACCGTTATTGTACTGGTCGGAGTCGGCATTAAACTAGGACGACTTGTCGGCTGAACGGTTATCGTCGGATTTGGCACAGTCGTCGGTGTTGGAGATCCATTTACCGGAGCTGCATATTCATGAGCTCCAATATCTACGATATCTCGTCCGTCGTAGTTTCCATCGTATGGTCTTACTCCCCCGAAGTAATCGATAGCGAGACTGTTTGCTTTTCCAGTATCAATTGCCGCAGAACCACTTTTAATCTTTGATAACTCTGAAGTATATCCACCTTTTGATACCAATGAAGGGTCTCCGTAAAGATTAGATGTAAGATCAGCGCGCAATCCTTTAAATTGCTCATATGAATATTTTTTCCCACCCCACTCAAACGAGCTTGAGATATTTGAAGGATTATAAAATAAGTTATTCTCGAAAATGATTCCGTCTTTCCCATCGCTAACTAATAGGGCGCCCTGTCTTGGATAGACAATGTTATTGCGAATGTGACTATTGTAATGATTACCGCCATTTATTCTAAAACCATAATCCCAAGTATTCACAAAAGTATTATTTTCAACCATCGAATCTTTAATCCCCGTGTCACCGGCTGAATTCCAAAAAGAAAAACCATATCGCGTGTTAACGACAATATTATTTCGATATTGATTATTTCTAAGTAGGTTTCCTCCACCTTCATCAGCTGAACAGATACCTGTTGCCAATTCTCGCTCAGCCGGACCAGAGCTACGAGGAATATATGAAGTTTCTGTTTCGTATATAAGATTATTTTCGATGATCGAGTTGTACGTTTTTTCTATATATAAATCACAACTCCAGTTGTCATAGACCGTATTAGAAGCAATATATGCATTTTCATAGTCATACCACGTCATGATTCCTTCACCATGATTATTATGGACTCGATTCCCAATAATCCGAACATTCTTTCCTGAATTGACCATAACTGCACCCGGCCATCCCTCAACACGCTCATGAGCAACATTCATTCGACTGGCTTCCCACACCTCATTATTTATCAATTCAAGATTATTAACGTAATAACCAATGATACCTGCCATCATGCAGTAAGATACTTTAAGACCTTCGATCCGTACATTATCACCGTAAATCCTGACACACCTGCCAGCGGAATTCGTTATAGTTAAATTTTTAATAGTTGTATAAACAGCAGATTCGGCAACAAAAAGAAGTGATTCGTCCTGAGTATGTGTCACAGAACTTCCATCAATGATCACTGTTTCACCGGGCTGACCTGTTAATGTTATTCGTGAATTGATGGTCCCTGGCCTTTTCACCTCAACTCGTTCCTGATAGGTTCCGCCTCGAACAATTACAGTATCTCCAGCAGTAACTTTGTTTAAGGCTGCATTTATTGTTCGTAGGGGAGATGACGTAGTCCCACTATTTTGATCATTTCCCGTGGTTGCGACATAATATGTACTTGATGCAGCAGATGATTGATTTTTTGCAAAGAGGTTTCCCCACCCAGCACGACTAATTGGAAAAAGTTGAGCGATTCCGATAAACACGCCGATAGCAACAAACATAGATGTCGGTATTAATACTGATGAAAGCGTGTATGTTTTTGATGGACGACGATTATGCATAAATAGTTAACAAATACCTGCCTTAATTACCATAATAACAAAAAAGGCGGATTATTCGTGGTTATACCCACGGTTAATCCGCCCGACTAGATATAGTTATGCCCATCTTCACGACAGGCCTCCTTTTACTCAACGTCTTATCGACACATCTCTGGGTAAGCCCCAGAGGGGCTGCTTGACTTCCTAACTCTTTTACACCGTTTTCATCGGTGAAGGGGTCGTCCGGGGCGATAATAGGCCAAGCGCTGGCCCCCGGCGGACACCTAGTTTATCACTTGTAATTTAGTTATTAGCCAAATTACAAGGTGTCCTTTTAGGACATACTCATCCCTAAATATGGGACTTCGACCAGAAACGCCTCATCCTGAGTCATTCCTGGTACAGGTGGTGGGGTAAATAAAACGGCCTCTATTTCGGGGGGAACGACCCCATCCTTCATGATGGCGATGAAACCACTATGAAGCCGCAATAGATATACCCCCTCAATCTGACGAAGCCGTAGCTCCAGCGGAATATCTTTCCAAAAGACTATCCGCAAAAGACCCGGAAACGATGCATCAAAATCAGGATGATCTGGACACTGTAGTTCGTGAGTCTGCAGTTCGTAGCCGCATCGCACGCAGTATTCCAAACCACCGTAACACAACGAACAGTGGCCTTCCCTAATCTGTAGATCAGGATGATCACAACCAATCCAGCGCTGGTAGGCCTGACAATCAAACGGGATCATGTGATCCCTCCTGAGACTGAACCACCTCCAAAGCAATACCTGCAAAGGCTTGTCCCCAAAGGTCAAGGGCGTCAGCATCCTTAGCAATACCAAGCTCGTCAAGTCGGGTTGCCATTGCCCTAAACTCAGTGGCAATGAACGTTCCATTAGAACGAAGCCACAACGATGCGGACTTTTGTACACTCCAGAACAAGATCGTAATACAGGTTGCTTCGATGCCTGTTTGTACATAGCAGGCACGAATCCGTCGCAAAAATCCCACCCCAGCATCCAGAGCGGGGTTACTTGGCCTTTTACCAGAACCAAGCGTTTGCACTCCAAGGCGAACCATCTCTTGGCCTAAACTTTGGGCCAAGGTTTGAAATTCGCTGCGTTCATACAACCATCTCACGAAAATCCGACGGGCTTCAACTGGATGAACCAGTTCTTCTGTGGATTGAGACATAGTCCCTCCGTAGTAAAAGAAAAGACCCGATGAGCCAACAGACGCTGTTAATAATACAAATTAAAAAGGGAAAAATCAACTATAGGGCTATTTATAGCACTGACATTGGGTTAATCGGTTGACCGTTTTGGTTAACAATAAAGTGGACATGGCAACCAAATGCGCGCCCGGTAGCACCGACGTAACCGATAACATCACCACGACTCACTCCACCGCCAGTTTTTGCAAATCCACTCATGTGGGCGTACTTTGTTACGTACCCATTTCCGTGATCAATAAATATTGAGTTTCCACCGCCACCAGCCCACCAACCGGCAAAGGTGATTGTACCACTATCAGCGGCATACATTGGTGTACCACAAGCACTTGCAACGTCAATAGCGGTATGTCCCCACCAAAAATACTGAGTAATAACACCATTGGTTGGCATAATAAATCCACCGGTACCCGATTGAGCGGGTGCCGATTGTATCGCCAGTCCGGATGGTGGAGTATTAGCCTTGGCCAAATTTACAACTGGTTTAGGTGCCGGAATCTTAGCATCAGGAATTAATAAATCTTCCCCTTTATGGATAACGTATGGCTCTTCAATATGATTAAAGTCAACAATCGCCTGAGCAGGTACCTGGTACATACCCGCGATAGAACTAATAGTCTCGGAACTATCAACTGTATGAACCAATCCATTTACTGGAGGGATTCGTAACACGTCACCGGGCCGAATCACATCGCCAGTTAACTTATTTACGTATTTAATAGATTCGATCGAGACTAAGTGTTCGGCCGCAATAGAACTCATCGTGTCACCAGTTTCAACGGTATAATCAATCACTTCATTTTCAAGTTGTTGACCAGAACCTAACACCCGATTTGGACGAACACTATCAAATAGTTCCAAAGAAGATGCTTCGGCTATTTGAGTTTGAGATAAAATCTGGGCCAATGAACGTGATTGTCCTAATGGATCGAGTACTGGAAAAATAAACATAGAGAAAACAGTAGTTGAGGTAACCGCCGCTAATCCCAGACGAGGAGTTTGATAAAAATATCCCCCGCGAAACATTAAGAGGCGGATCATAAAACGCTTAAACTCGTTGATTGAATGATGAACGGTTTTAAACGCCCCAAGAATTGCATTGGCCACATTGATTCCATAAGAAACAAGTCGCCAAACCAAAACTCGGACAAACACAATTATATTGTGGAGGTATTCGAGAGTCGAACTATCTCCCGAGCTCGCGAACCTTCCTAAAGGAGGTTCTTGAATCTCACTTTGCATGGTGTAGTTATTATACCAAAAAAGCAAGCAGACTGCACATTCGACCTGCTGGCCTGCGCTCAGGTTGGCTCTGTAGAGCCATTCATCATCGACACGAGATGAATTTACTTGTTCCGACAAGACATTCAGAACGATCCAGCAAATACTCTGTATTCGAATCTATCCCTTAAGCGGCTATACAGAAGACACCAGAATAGGTTCCGGTCAATAAATATACTCAACATACACAAAACCAAAACATCCCCATAGTAAATCACCATTCTACGGCCCGTAACTCAAGAGATTTTCGCTAAGATCATCGACTGAGTAACTTAGTTACCCAATTGATGACACTTTTCAGATAATTCGGAAAACTACAAAAACAGATACCAGGAAATTACTTAACTTCGTGAAGAGTTTCTAAAAATTCAGCGTTATTCTTAGTCTTTTTAATTCGAGTAACTAATAAACTTGTTGTATCTGATCCTTCACCCAAGGTATCAATCATCTTTCGGAGCTTGTATACCTTCTCCAATTCATCGGGGGTCATAAGAAGATCTTCACGGCGAGTCCCTGATCGAACAACATCAATTGCCGGGAATACACGACGCTCAGCTAATTTACGATCTAAGTGAAGTTCCATATTTCCCGTACCTTTAAATTCTTCATAAATAAGATCGTCCATTCGGCTACCTGTATCAACAAGAGCGGTAGCTACAATGGTAAGCGAGCCGCCTTCTTCAATATTACGAGCAGCTCCAAAGAAATGTTTTGGTGGATATAACGCAGCTGGATCAAATCCGCCCGATAAGGTACGACCACTTGGTGGAACATCTAAGTTATGTGCTCGGGCTAATCGAGTAATTGAGTCAACCAACATAACCACATCTCGACCTAACTCAACTTGTCGCTTAGCCATCTCAAGGGCTAGTTTAGCGATTTTAACCTGTTCTTCTGGCATTTCATCGAAGTTACTTGCAATGACTTCACCCTTTACATTCCGACGCATATCAGTCACTTCTTCAGGACGCTCTCCAATAAGTACAACAATTAAGGTTATACCTGGATAATTTGCCGACACGCCATGTGCGATCTCTTTTAGTAATGTAGTTTTTCCGACTTTGGGAGGAGCAACGATCATAGCACGCTGACCTTTACCAATTGGAGCAACGATATCAATTAAACGAGTGGTAATAACATCCTTTTCACTCTCTAAAGTAAGACGATCATCCGGAAAGATTGGCGTAAGACGTTCAAAAATAGGACGGCGACCCATTTTATCTGGCTTAATTCCATTAACTTCAT
Organism: candidate division WWE3 bacterium; assembly: GCA_013335095.1. Lineage (GTDB taxonomy): Bacteria > Patescibacteriota > 4484-211 > 4484-211 > JAAXWF01. The sequence continues at coordinate 397,397 of JAAXWF010000001.1, read as the reverse complement.
CGACCCTCAGTAAACCCCAATATTTTTCACCTGGTTTAGGCGGTCGCGCGACACCAAGAACTCGATCCCCCATCCGTAAATCAAATTTGCGGATTTGGCTCATACTAATATAGACATCATTAGGACCAGGGCGTAAATTTTCGGTACGCAAAAAACCGTAATCAGGTAGAATTTCTAAGACGCCATCAACTTCTTTAGTCTCGGCATCAGGCGAAAAATCGCTCTGTTCGACCATGGTATCGAGTACTTCAACCGGTGGTGTCATGTTTTGATCTGTTGACTGAATTATAGGTTCTGTAGACATAAGGACTATTGCTTTTTATTGAACGGGCTACGTACGAAAACTTCTACATGAAAGGAAATATTTCTCCGTATAACGAACTATTTAAAGTTTATACTACGATAATCAGTTCTGTCAAATTGTTAATAAAAATTAGGAGAGCACCTTTAAACCGTCTCAATTAGCACGCCTTTGCTCCACTGCCCCAAAAGCAAAGGACGTGCTAGTTAAGACTGTTAGGCCTTCTTATAACACACCCCATAAATTATGTCAAACAACTATTAAAATATTTATCACCATACAGAATAAAGATATTATTTGCTTATGAAATAGGTTTTGCGAAGATCATTTTCCCAGCATCGGTCTGAAGAAGTCTTTCGACCTTAACTTCAATATCTACCCCTATAAGCCGTCCTCCATCTTCAACAACCACCATCGTGCCATCGGGTAAATAACCAATCCCCTGCCCCTGCTCTTTTCCTTTTTTTAATACATTTAGTTCGACTATTTCGCCCGGTAATACAACAGTTTTCACCATATTCGCCAACTCATTTATATTCAGCATTGGTACACCGGTAACCTTTCCTACTTTATTCAAGTTATAGTCAGTTGTGACAACTCGACCATTAATCTGTTTGGCAAAGTTTAATAATTGCGTATCGATAGGATCTCGACCAGATTTTATTTTGGGGATAAGAAACTTAACATAACGGCATTTTTTTATTGACTTTAAGACGTCAAGACCACGCCGACCTCGATTACGCTTTAAACTATCTTTTGAATCAGCAACCCGTTGAAGTTCTTCGATTACAAAGGTCGGGACAACTACAGTACCCGAAATGAACCCAGTCTCGATTATGTCGGCTAATCTCCCATCAATTAGAGCCGATGTATCGACCACCAAAGCAGGACGACTCTTAATTTCTATTTCTTTTGGAGGCGCGAGTTCCTTTTGTTTACTTTCTGGAGTAAGTCCGGCAAACGGAGTTGGAAAACGATCTGCAACTACCACATAAATATTCGGGATTCGAAACCGACGGACGGCATCGATGACTTCTTTTATCATCTAGGATTATTTTAACATTTTACGTCACGGCCCCTGTTACATGTCTCATTAACCTAGATGAAAAAAGGCGGACAGAGAAATCTCTGCCCGCCCCACGTAATGACCCGAACTTAGCGTGATTAGACGGCAGTAGCCGCCTGTGATTCGCGATACTGGCGGATTTTAACCCCAGCACCACGGATCTCGCGCCAGTCCGTCAGGACGCTGCCGCCAATCATGGCGTTGATCTGCCCAAGGGTCAACGAGAGCAGATCGCCTTCAGCAGCCATCAGGGCCGGCACCATCTCCCTCGGGAAGATGGATTTTGATACCGACCGATCACGCGGATCGACGATCCCGACCTCCTCGACCTCGTGAACGACACCATGGCTATCGATCGATAGCAACCACCTCGTGAGATAATGACGACCGCCGCCATCGACCTCATCAATGGTGTACCCATCGATGTCGAGCAGTTGGCCCGGGGTACCGAGCGAGCGATCCGCTAGCGGCCGATGAGTGGTCGCTCCTGCAGGTGCCGTCATGGCTTCCTCCTTAATATGGAGACCAACAGACGCCTATGGGCACAAGCCCACCACACAATGCAAAACCTCACAGAGGCCTTGCATTACCACATTGCGATAACCCCGACGGTTATCAACAAATGGGGCACAAACGTCCCTAAATACCCATTTTAGGGAAATTTGTACCCCATCCAATATGTAACAGATTATAGTACGAAAAATATTATAGGATGTCAAGAAAAACTGGGAGCTTTTGGAAGCTCCCAGACGTATTTAGTAACTAGCTAGCAACACTTATAGTGCGCAGCTGAGGACGAAACCCAAAGGGCATGTTCTCGATTGCCCGATGGACGAGCGCTGCCGAAGGTGATACCGGCAACACTGGTTTGCCGTAGGTTCGAATCGGCGTATAGACTCGTCCTAAGATTCCATCCGCGGCTAAAAGCGACACCACGAATTGAATCTCCAAAAGACGGCGATTCGCTTCGACTGATGTGCCTTGAGCCTCGGTTAAGATTTGTCGAGGCTCTGTTGGAAATGAGGCTGGATCAAGACCCAATACGGGAGCCTCGTCCCACCAGGCCTTACCATCTTTTTGCAGCTGCCCCCACACCCGACCGCGGCCATCGACTAAGATGCGGGTTTCGGCAAAGGAAAATTGTTCGGTGAGACTCCGAACGCTCAGTACATACGCCGGTACGGTTCGACAGATCACCAGAGTAATCTTGTCTAGCCCAAGCGATTGAGCCGCTTCTCGCCAAAATCCAGGATAGAAATCGGTCCGTGGAAGTTGCATATGATACCGTGACTGAATCGGCACCAGAAGATACCCTGTCCGATTCGTATCAGATACGACGAGGACCGGAGGTATCCTGCCGAAATTACCTTCAGGCACAAAGGTGTCGAATGCTGCCAACACCCCAGCTGAAGAAGCGTGGTATAGGACCTGCATACCTCCGGTACGACTACCGGAATGCATAATCCGGTACCCTCCATCATCAGTTCGGTTTTGATCATCACGGACTTGGGTGATGATCATTGGCTGATTCGACGCTCGTGACGGCTCAGGTGTATATGCCTGCAGATTCCGAGGTAATCGGATGCTCGCATGGACATCGGAAATGCTCCGATGGCTGAGAGCATCTCGCTCAACGATAAACGATACCCGTTGTCCTGCCGCCTGTCGGCACAAGATCAAGCCAATAACACTAGGGGCTAAGTCGTCCACGCTGGCTTGAAAACGAACCGCATCATCTTGTGGTTGAGGGGGATAGGACTGATTAATCGGCTCACCAGAATAAACGACCAGACGACGAGCTTCACGTCGCCACTCTCGAATAAATCCATACATCCGATCCTCTGACCCACTCCGTTGTGTCAGATCCGCCATCGCCGCGATCTCCTTTACATGCCTAGACAAACGAGTTGCTCAGGCTCCATATTGTGTGCCACCAGATCAAAGATCCGGACCCTTCGATTAAGGGTAGAAAAATGAGTAAACGGACTCATCTTACTACCCATAACGATATGATGTATATGGTGCCACGTATTGTATTACAACATTGTTCTAAAGCTGTCAATTCGGCTTTAGGATCAAGCGGCAACGAGTTTCTACACGTTTTTGTAGAAGTCTGATACTATATAGGTATGTCACGGCGTAATACTGATTATGGCCATATTCAATTTAACCCACAATTAGCTGGTGGCCAAGCTGTTTTTTCGGGAACTGGCATTACAGTGTCCTCTGTCTTAGAGGACCTCTCCCGAGGTAAATCTACTGATGATATATTGAGAGAGAATCCTTCATTAAGAGAATCGGACCTAGAGTCTGCACGAAGATATGCAGTACAACGCAATGCAAATGTGACGCTTCCCTCATCTCCGGCGACCGACATTAACCAACGATCAAATGGCGTATCGCGAGTAGATACAAAAGGTACAACCAACTTAAACCGAGCAATGCCGTTTCGGATTAAATAATTCACACGCTCAAAAATAAATATTTTGGTAGACTATTGCGTATTACATTGATTCAATCCCGGTCGTATCTTATACTCAAATTGCATGACTGAAACGATATTTAAACAGACCCCCTCATGGTTTAGACAAAAAATATCGACCGATGTGAGCAATTCAATTAAACAAAGCGACAGTTGTCTAATCGTCAGTATTCCAGGGGTCGGAAAAACTTTCTTATTGCAAAAAATAAAACAGAAATTATCATCAAATTCCTCGATCAAACCTATTTTTGTTGATTTAAACAATCTACGGGAGTTAACAATCGACGGTATTCATGAATGTATTATCAATGAAATTAACTTAACACTGGAAAATACAAACATTAGCTCGATTGAACAGTTCGTGACATGGGCAGCAAAACAACGCAAACGGTACGTGATTATCTTTGATCGATTTGAAAAAGCACTTGCTCACCTTCCCAATTTATTTTTTGATACATTGCGATCAATGGTTGTGCAGAGCAATCGACACGTAACCATGGTAATCTCGCTCAATCAGCCAATAGAATCAATTCGAGACATTCAAGACATCGATCAATTTTATACACTCGTTGCGCCATTCACGTTCTACCTTGAACCATTTGATGAAAAAGAAGCTAATTATTACATTGAATATAAATCCAATGCGCGTGGATTACATTTAAATTCAGATGAAATCGATACAGTCTATGAAATAACCGGTGGGCACAATCGAATGATTGATGCATACATCTATCAATTAACCGCAATTGAACATGGTTCTTTTAAAGAAAAACTAACATCAGCAGCTCATCACGAGACCGTTATTTTCCAGTGTCAGAGAATATTAAATGTATTAACCGAGTCTCAGCAAAAAGCGATCCAACGATTAGTTGTAGGATTACATTTAACCGAAAGAGATCAGCTCGAATTAAAAAAGCTATCGCAGCTTGGAGTAATAAATGAAAAGAAAAAAGTATTTAGTTCACGATTAGCTGATTTTATTACTGAAAATCATCCCGCACTCTATTTAGATGATGTGACCGGAGAAGTTTACAAAAAAGGAGTTCGGATTGATGATATCTTTACCCCAAATGAATATAAATTCTTTAGGTATATGTACGAACATCATGGCCGGGTTATTGACCGTGATGAAATCGCCGAAGCAGTTTGGGAGGTCAGAAAGGAACAAGGAGTTAGCGATGAAGCAATTGACCAACTGGTGAGCCGCTTACGCGATAAAGTTGAAACTGATAAATATAATCCCAAACATTTAATCACCGTTCGCGGACGCGGTTTTCAACTTAAACTTAACTAGCCAGCGGAAAAACCATCGTTGTACCTAATTGTATAGTCGGTGAATTTGTCATAATTACGACGGCAACTCCATATAATTTTGAATCATTTTTTTGAGGATGTTGTTTGTACCATTCCGAAATTTCGGCCGTATTTAGCACGGCAATCCACGGCAATTTATACCGTGCGTAACACCGCAATATTGTACCTGTTAACCACCACATTCCCCGACCAGTGAGAATTAAACCCTTTTTGGTATCAATAAATGGCGGCTTCAACATCGGTAAATCAAAAACATCGAAGACGCCCTCTTTAAGTCTAAAATGAATATGAGTATATCCGGACCGGTCCTTCCGCTCCCACTCTAATAAATCATCCCCGTTAATGCCCATATCGACATCGGCTAATGGCACATAACCAGGATTAATCTTGGGATCATAGTAGCGAATTCGTTGATTTAAAAGGTTAGCCGCAACAGTATGGTACGGAAGCCCCGATGATGCATTGCCCCACAAAAGAATTTGTTTGTTGTTATGACACTGGTTATCAATATTTTGTAATAATTCGCTCAGTGATTCGGGGGTCCATCGCCTATCGATACCACCAGGATTTATCGGTAAATCAAGCTTTTCAGCGAGTTTAGATAAATTAATATCAGCAAGCATTGATCCATCGAGTCGAGGATCGTCGGTAGTTGAAAGAGTCAGTAGTAAATTCGCAATCCTTTGTATCACCATCGAATTAAACGGCGGTTGATCTCTTTTTAATCCAGTAACAACGCCTCTTATGGGAATTGATTCTGAATAGAGCGTATCTTCTCCTTGAAGCAAGGTATGCAAAATAGCTAATACAGTGAGATGATGGGTTTGAGCAAAATGGATCCAAGATAATATTTGACGACGGGTACGCCCCAGCACAATAACATGGCTACATGACTGCATAATCTGCATGTTTTCCGGACTGATTTTCCCCCCAATATCAACAAGTGTAATACTTGCAGTCGATTGACGAACTGAACGAACAATCCAGTCGACGTACTTAGGAACAAAGCTTCCTTTCCGACGCAATCGCTTAGCAACTGAAGTTGGCAGTTGATACAACCCACCGTTAACGCCGATGCCATCAGGTGCTCCCTCTATTAAAGTAAATCGATTACGGGGTAGTAGAGATGCTAGCACATGCGAAAAGACTGATTTTCCACTATTGGGGGCTCCGCAGATTGCAATTTTTAGATGGGAGTGCATGTATTAACAGTATCAAAAAAGCGGAGAGATTGCTCCCTCATGCAAGAAAAATAGGGGCAGGAGAGATTTTACTCCCCTGCCCGAGTAGATCGTGACCGAGTAAGCGTTACAGCTTCTCAGTCACGATCTCGACCTTCACCACCCGCTCGTAGTGAGCGAAGGTGAAGGAGGCCTGGCCGTCGACCCCGATGGTGCGGTTGGTGACCGCACGAATCAGGGTGCCCCCCCGGTTGGCGAACGCGCTGAACTTCAGCGCGGCCTCCAACAGGTTGGTGGGCAGAACGGCCTCGACCACCGCGGCATCCGCCGCGATCTCGTCGAACCGGGCCACCGCAGCCTTGGGGTCGCCCGGCAGCGTTTCGCTGACCTGGACGACCTCAACCACACCAAAGATCCGCTTCAGCTCATCGAGCTGGGCGGCTTCGGCGGCGTGGCGGGTGATCCGAACAATCGTGGTAGCCATGGGGTTACCTCCTTATAGTGGCGCAATGTGCGCCTCCACCTCCGCAGATGCGGAGTACCCGCCTAGCTCGATTGGCTAGGACGATCGGGGTATCGGGCGGTCTATGCATCAACCGCCTAACACCCCGCTCGTATTGGGTAAGAGGAAACCTGGTCTTTTAATGTGCTACTAAGATCACAATACCGAAAAAAGAATCTGGTAAGTGGGTTTTTTACTTTCTGTTAGGGAAAAAAGTGGATTTAGTCATGTAATTGTCAGAAATAAAAGAAAGGGTCGAAAAGCGCTGTGCTTTCCGACCCCTAATTCGCACCTAGCCGCCTCCACGGTCAGACGACTCATCTCGCGGATTCTTGGCCAGGTCAATGAAGACCTGACGCTCAACCCGCTTGATGGTCATTAGCCCAGGAAGAGTAAGCGGATCACCATTGATCCAGCAGACGCTCCGCGGACCAGCCTTCGAAACGACCCCGGTGATGTAGGAGGCGAACCCGGCCTCGTCCACATCGCGGTCGTTTTGACCATGCGGAATGAACTCCCGCACCTGGGCGACGCTCATGCGCCGCCGCAGGCCCTCGCGGCCGTCCGGCATGTGAACGATGAACACCCAACCGCCGAAGCGGTGGAGTTCCCATCGCTCGCGGATAGGCCGGTAGATGAGATTACCCAGAATCGAGCCAATCAGGGCCGCAATCAGCCCCACGATAAGCTCTGTCGCGATCCCGTCCACCGTCACGCCGGTAAGTATCGAGAACATGGTCCTCTCCTTCCCCTCAGCACGAGGGATTAGCCCCAGCGGGGCAAGATTGTGCCGGATTTTGATCCGGCTCCATTCGCTTAAGGTGCGATGAGACCAGAATAATGAAAATTGAGTGGAAAAAATGAGATTTTTGCTTTTTGTCAGGAAAAAATTGATAAATTGTAGATAGAAAATCAGAAAAAGGCCGGAATGTTGCAGAATTAACCACAACACCCCGACTACTATTAGAATGAAGATAAAAAAAGGCGGATGTGAAATACACACCCGCCCGAATTTATTCGCACCTCCTTTTATCCTGGCGCCAAGATGGCTTGGTTGCCCGAGCCTATCTCGGCATCATATCCGGCCTCGGCGTCGGCCGAGTGGTCGATCACGCGCCCAGCACGGAGGTACTCCATGCCGCCGCGCTGCCACTTGGCCCGAATCCCCAACCACAGGTCAGGAAATTCGGCCGAAACACGTTGCATCTGCTCGATCACCCGATCCTTTTCGGCAACCTCCCAGTCACACCCCTGAACCGCCTTGTACAGACGCCATGTCCAGAAGGTGTACCGAAGATCATTCACCCGACAAATGTCATACGCCAATCGGCGCATTTCATCGGTCGAAGTGGTACCGAAAACCGGCGTCCGAACGTCAAGCAATGCCCCGCCCTGGCTGACCACCGCTTGGGTGGCTAGTGAGCGTGTGTACATTGCTTGCCCCTGCTCGGACTTGATCCCCATAACCATGCCGATTTTTTCCGGCACAGCCTTAAGATCAATTGCCGCCGAGCTAAGGTTCGGCAATAGCCGTTTGACCCAGCTGGTCCCGCTGCCGTTGTGGGCAATCGAAACCTTAGTCCCATGAACAGCAGCTAGGTACTCGGCAATAGCTTCGGTTTCACGCCGAAACATCACCGGATCACCGCCGCTGAACCGGACGATCTCGCCCCGCGAGTGTGCCCCCACACACCCGGCCAGAACTTGACTTAACGGTACCAGGATCGATACGATCACCTCACCGTCGTCATCACGGAACTGGCAATCTCGCTTGCAGTACGGGCAACTTACGTTGCACTCGCCAAACGAGATAATTCGGGTCATGGGCAGACCACTCGGTAATTCGTCGATTGTCGAGATCCGAGAGGCACTCCACAGTTGGCCGATCGTATCGACCACCTGATAGAAGTACAGTTTTCGGACCTCCCACAGGATTCGACTGATCTTTTGCCCCCCGGCCGTGGTGGTCTTCCCATGGGGAAGCATCAACACCGGCTGGTGTGGGTCAATGTTATGGTGGGCACAAATAGCTGCCCAAGCATCGACATTAATTTCCCCCTGGCCAAAAAGGTCATACGAGATATTGGAGTTAACATTGGTGAACATGGTCCACTCCTTGCCTGGCAGAAGCCAGATAACGCGGTCATACGACCGCTCCTTATAAAGGTGCATACTGTGATTACAGTACACACCTATAGTAACTATTTAGTATGAAACTAATTGATATTTTCCTAACAAATAACGAACAAAAGGATTAAACGAAAAGTTTTTTAATACAAGAGGCGATAGATTTGGCAAATGACTGATCAACAATCGTTTTATATCCCCGTTTTTCGGCTTCATTGCGACGGCGAGTCGATTGCCAGGTAGATTTAATTTCGCCTAAAAGCCCAACTTCTCCATACGCAACTAAATCTTGTGGCAACGGCTTATTTTTAATCACCGAATACACGGCTAAAGCGACCGGAAGATCGAGCGCAGGATCATTAACTTTAAAACCACCACTGAGGTTAACATAGATATCGTAATTACTTGTTTTTAATCCGACGCGACGCTGAAGTACGGCAAGGAGCATTTGAACCCGATTTGAAGACATTCCATTTACAACTCGGCGAGCATTTCCGTATTGCGCGGTTGTATTGAGCGCCTGGACTTCAAGAAGTATCGGACGTTGCCCTTCCATCGCAACCGTTATAACAGACCCAGGAATATCTTGATGACCCGAATCAATCAACTTTGCTAACAGATCCTCGGCACTCACTAGGCCATATTCCGACATCTGAAACATCCCGACCTGATCAGTTGGTCCAAATCTATTTTTTTCAACGCGCAGAATTCTTAAGTCAGTTTTACGATCACCTTCTAAATACAACACCGAATCGACCATATGTTCAAGTTGTTTGGGTCCGGCAATACCGCCTTCTTTTGTAATCTGCCCAATAATAACCAAGATTACGTTTGTTCTCTTCGCAGTTTCGACAAGTTTATTTGTGCAATATTGAACTTGAGAAATTCCCCCCGGGGTTGATTCTATATGTGAAGAAAAAATTGATTGTATTGAGTCGACGATGACTAACGTCGGTTGGTTGTTATTATTGGACGGATAGTTATCGTGAATAAAGTTAGTAAGCTGATTTACTTCACGATCACGATATAAGGTAATCGAATCAGCCGATATTCCCATCCGTTGAGCTCGTAATTTGACCTGGACTTCTGATTCTTCACCACACACATACAGACTTTGGAATTGACCCGCTAATTGCAAAAGCAAGGTCGACTTCCCCACCCCAGGCTCCCCACCAATCAAAACGACTTGATTTGGCACGAATCCACCGTTAATGATAAGGTCCAACTCATTAATAGTACTTGATATTCGTTTCTTCTCATCCATAGCGACTTGACTCAGTTTTACCGTATCAGACGATGAATACCCCACAGGAGAGACAGAAGAGCTCTTAGTTGAGGTTATTTTTTTCTCAGAAAATGAATTAAACGCCCCACATTCAAAGCATTTACCCTGCCATTTGTACGAGGTAAATCCGCACGCATTACATTGATATACGACCTTTTCTTTTGGCATATACGACAATTATACGCGCATATGAAATTGTGCAGCTTTAGATCTTATAGTATTTTACATAACACCCAATTAACCGTATAATGAAGCCTTGTATTGATTTATACGCAGAACTTTAACAGATGTCTCGTTGAGGGATATTATTTTGGGTATCAATAGTACGCCGAATAAGATCCCTAAAAGAGACGGAAATAATCGCCTCTGAGTAAGGAATGGAAACCTACTGGGTAATTTTGCTAGGAGGGACGACATGGCCCGTACTCAAGGTATTGCAGCTCTCATAGAGCAAGAATTTGAGGTTGAGTTTTGCCCTGCCCGCGATAGCGGTGTCATGGCCACTCAACGAATCAACGGCCGCATTGCCTTTCCCCAACGCAGTGGTCGACAGCCAGCCAATGGAGACATCTGGCTGGTTAAAATTCCGACCAAAGGTGGGGAAAATGCGTCCGGTTCCGTGCACTTCTTGACGATCATCCGGCGAATCAGCACTCGCCACGAGCGAGAAGTTACTCAGCAGAATGCATTGCAGATCCAACAGGATCAGGCCAACCAGCGCCATCAAATGGCGGCGTTGGTTCAAGCGCAGCTTGATGCATTTCAAGATTGGGACAAGGACACTCCGACAATCGCCGTCAATGGTGAAACCTTGACGGTTACAGTGACCCTGGAAGGCACGACGTTCTCCGTCGATGGTGTAGTTCACAGCTATGTGGCTACCGCCAGCTGGCAGGGAGAAATCGTTCCTGGGGCACGAGCAACACGAAGCGTCACCGTAGCATGGAACAATGCTCAACTGGTGACGCTCGGGCAAGAAGCATATCGGTTGTCAGGACCAGAACCGGTATGTTGGATCACCACAGAGCGCAGTCGCAGCTCAATTAACTGCCATCCCCTTCGGGTTAACCCTGCGTGGGGACAGTTTGTTGAGTGGGCACTTCGCCCCAATAAGGTCTTAGCCTTAATAAGAGTGGGCATTCCCGGTTTCCCGAGCCAAATCTTTGAAATCGAGGTCGGGGAACTTAAGAATGGCACCATAGTCTGGCAGAAATTTGGCCCAGTGCCAAATCACTACCTGACGAGCCTGGTACCAGAAGTACCGGCAGAAGCCCAGTCTCACCTGGAGGCAGCACGCGCGGCTTATCAGGAAGCAGGTCAAACCGCCCAGATGGCTGGACTCCGATCCGTACCAGACGCAGTCTTTTATGAACTGCGCCGGCTCGGCGTTGCAGGTTCGGGATGGAACGGTTGGGCTGCTGGAAGTAATCATGGTGTAATACATCCCGATGTTTTGCCGCTATTCGATGGCGCACAACACTGGGGCGCACCAACCGATGCGTTCGAAAATGCGGTCATGAGATCAGACGCTCCGGCAAACGCTTGGGAATCGATTGAATGGCCACACGGTCCGAAACCTGATGCTGAGCAAATCGCTCGAATTCGGGCAGACACGGTCGAGGATATTCGACCGCTTCGATCGGACGAGCTTGATGCATGGTTTCGTCAACTTCCGGGTGAACTCGAGGCAGAGATCATTGCCATCGAAACGCCTGGAGAGCCCCATGCATACAGATTTAACGCTGTCGTTCAGCTCCCCCACCATGTGGTGGTTAAACTGGCGAGTAATCTGGGCTTTGCTCAGGTTCTAATTCGCCAGGGCGATGAGCTTCGACCGCACACGATCACTGACATTGCGCGGGGCAACCAGCATTTCGCTGGATCCAGCACGGTTTCAGTCGAGTATGTAAAGATCCGAGGAAACTACCGGTGGGTATACCGCTGGGAAGCACCTCAGACTGCGGCAGAAGAAACGGCGGAAAAGGTCGCTGCAATCAGGGATCTTATTCGTCGAGCCAAAGACGATGGGTTGATCTTATCGGGTTGGCGCTATACCGATACCGGTAACCCCATCGTACTTGTCGGAGGAGCTGAGGGTTGGATTCTCACCGAATTCGACCGGACGACTTACACCACGTCACGCCGCAAGGGCAGTGGTAGCCGGAAGGGCGATATCTATACCACAGGTACCCCCGACCACCGGCAGATCGAGACAGCACTCACCGCCTACCGCGACTATGGATGGGAAGTGGCAGCCGATCAGGATTGGCGCGAAAAAGCTGGCAAGTCGATTCTATCGATATTCCCGCCGGCACTGCTCGCCAAGATCGAAGGAGGCCAATAGTGGCCACGCGCGCGTTTACCGATCAAGGTCCGACCTCGTGGACCCTGAGAAACGGCCGACATAACAGCCTATCCCGCCATCGGGGAATGCACGGTCTCTGGTATTTGGTCGAGACCATCGGTCAAGGTCGATATAAGGATCACTGGGCACTGATGGTATTTCCGGATTCGGTCCGGACATCAGGATATGCAGGTGACTACCGGGATCGGGTCGTAACAATCGCTCTTATGGAGCGCTGCCTTCTTCGTATTGAAGGAAGAGGTGGTTACGATTACGGCAAAGGGGTTAGTTCCAAAGGTGGCTACCGTGAAGGTGGACCGATCGCCTACACTTACGGTACCCATCAGTTTGATGGCCAACTTCTAGATGACGGGGATGAATTCCTTCGCCAGGTTCTTGGGTACGAACCGACAATAATCGGCATTACTCAAGGGATCGATAGGGATAAACGCAGGCGTCAAGAAGAGATTCAAAGACGCCAAGAGGTGCAGGCGCTGCATGATGCACAGTATGCAGTAGAGACGGCACAGCGAGAAGCATCGCGGAGTCGCTACGAGGCATTATTTGCCGAAGTGGTTATCCCCGAAGGAGTCGCTAGCCGCATTACCAGCAACGGTCTTGAGGTGTGGCGTGATCATGGAGAGCACATGGGACATATGCGCATCTATGATCAGACAACGTTAACCGATCTGCCAGCATACCTGGCTTGGTATCGGGCTATGATGGAAAAACTCGCTGAGGAAGAAGTGCTCCGCGAGAGGCAAAAGGCGGCACAAATCCAGAGGGATGCAAAGCAGGCCGCTCAAGACGACCAGCGAGAACGCGAAATCGCCGCAATCGCTGGGGAACTGGATGGGTTGGAAGATCTTTTATCCAACCTGTAATCGAACATGGACCCGTATGTCAGTTTGGCATACGGGTTTTTTATTCCCAAATTTACTGAATATCTATCGACACATCCTTCTTAATAGATACAAAGCCCCATAGTGTTAGACATTTTTCATACTTTACGTTATACTTAATCCATCTGCACCGGCAGAAAGTGAATTCGGAGAATTATAGGGAGGGACGCTCTATGAGCGAACTACGTCTGGATGCGGCCGATCAGGCCAAAATCGTCGATTTCCTTGGCTGGGTGTTCCCAGGCGAGGATCGGCGGGTGTGGGTGGAGTGCCACCACCATGGGGTGTATCGATGGAGCCCGGAACGTGGGATCCACGAGTACTACCCATATAGCAACATGGTTTCCGACCATGGCGGTCTCGCCCAGGCCACTGATTATCGAAACAGTAAGCCTGAGACTAACTTCTTCTGGAGGGAGTACAACACGTACCGCCAGATGAAGGCAGCCGAGATTATCCGAGTTGCCAGGCCAGGTGGAAACTTCCGGATTGATGAGTACTCGCGCGAGCTCGCCATCCTGCGGCCCAGCGTCATCATCTTGAAGCCCTACCGGGCCAGCTATCGGGTGGTAGGCCTCCCCCCAGAGATCGACCAATGCCACATTCTGTGTGGAAACCCGCAGATTGCCGATCTGCTGGGGCTCATCATACCGCAGACCACGCAGGTCAACTTTGAGAATGGGATCACAATCCTACTATCAGGGCTGACCATCGACCAGGTCATCGAACGACTCGGGGTTCTTTTCACCCAGAGGTCGGTTGATGACACCGAGACGTACTGGGCCGAGGCGATGATCGCCGGCCAGCCGGCTTAAGCAAGAAAGGGAAAACGCATGGGCAGGACTAATAATCCTGCCCTATTATTATCCGCTCCCAAATTTCATACCAACTTCCATATTCAATAATTAATCGAGATATATTTGAAAAAATAATGTATACAGATAAAAAAATGCGGCGAATGTGTATCCCGAAGGAACACACCCGCCGCCATTCAACTACGCCGCAGCCCTCGGCCGACGCGCCCATTTGGTCTGGCTTCGCAGCTGACCAAAGACACGCGCGATCAGCATCGTCGCGGCGATGGACTCAAGCAACTCTCGCCCCGAGGCGTGCTTTGCCAGCCACGTCTCGCAGTGGACCGAGTACAGACTAAGATCGTCTACGCTCACATCCTCCTGGACGCTGGCGACCAGCAGGCCGAGTTTGCGGGTACCAAGCCCCCGCACGAACTCAAGGACCTGGTCCCAGCGCGTGGCGGTCCACTGGGCGATGAGCTCGCACTCATCAATCTCTGCCGGAGAGATCCGAAGCACCAGAATCAGGTGCTTGACGTATTGATCCGAGATATCCTGAGGGCTCACACTGCGGTGTCTCATACGCCTCCTGTACATGCTGAGATAACTCTCAGCTCCGTTATCAATTCGCCGCAAAAGACAACAGGATTGTATCAATATAAACTAAAAAATTCAATATTATGGGATAAAATCTAGCCTTGATATACTAAATCAAGTCGACGCTTCTCTACATCTAAAGCTTCAATCTGGACTTTGATTTCTTGTCCGACTTTTAATTCCTGGTCTTGAGGAATTGAGGAGATTGAAATTAAACCTTCAACACCATCAGCGACACTCGCAAAAACGCCGTAGCTAGTCAGACGCAACACTTTTGCCGAAACAACGTCATTCACCTTATGAGCATCAGCTAATTCTTTCCATGGGTCACGTGTTACATTTTTAAGTGACAGACGAATCTTTCCTAATTCACGATCAATCTCTAATACTTGAGCTTTTACTTCTTGGCCAGTTTCAAACGTAGAGAGTACCTCATCAATAGGATCTTGATCCCAGCTAATTTCTTCTTGAGGAACAAGTCCTTCAAACCCACCAAGATCAATCATTAATCCATAAGGCATTACTGCACTTACCGTACCACTCACAATTTGAGCCTCTTTTATATCAGCGAGGCCTTCTTTACGCTTATTAATAGCTTCCCCTAATGTTGCTTCTTTTTCTGAAAGAATTACGCGATTTTGCTCTCGATCGAATTCAATAATACGAGCTTTTAATGTTTCCCCTCGCATTTTATCGAGAATAGATTGAAGTTCAGCCTTCTCATTGCTCAAATCTGAGGCTGATTCAGTATGTGAAAATGGGATAAATCCGGCTAGTCCACCAAGATCAACGACCAAGCCGCCCTTATTATGACCCGTTACAACAACTTCGATTGTAGTTCCATCACGGAATGATTTTTCTAATCCAACCCAATTTTTGACCGTGGCTGCACGACTTACCGAAAGTAAAAGTTGTCCGCGTTTATCTTCTGGGGTTAATACATATACGTAGACCTTATCACCCACATGTAACTGTCCTGTTTTTATTTCTGACTGGGGAATAACGCCTTCTGATTTTGCTCCAACATCAACTAAGGCACCTTGAGAATTAATTTGGATAATTGTACCTTCAATAACATCACCGCGGGAAAGTTGCTTAATGGGAAGATCTTTGCCTTTTCCTAAAAGCTCTTCCATTGTCGACATTTTTTTAGTTGCCATAGTGTTCTTTTCGATTATACCCTACCCTGTTAGGTGGGCGATAGATTCCTTTCTTATGGAGTTAAAGAGTGTCAAGTAATCGAGATTATTTGTAGCTTTAGTCTTGGCGACGAGGTACTTTCCCAGTCAGATTCCCCAACAAGTATCATCCCTGCAGACCTGCTTAACCGGCATGTTCGAAATGGTTTAAGCCACAAGGGCATGGGTGTACCCAGGTCGCGTAAGCCACCAAGACAAAAGCGGCAAATAGCTAATATTGATTAATAAAATTCTACATCTTAAATAACAGTTGATTTACTCCTTGAGTGTTCTGCGTTCAAGATAAAAATGAACAACTAACGGTTCATTAGTACCACTCGGCTGAACGTATTGCTACGATTACACCTGTGGCCTATCAACCTAGTAATCTCCTAGGGAACCTTGACCTCATCTTGAGGGCGGCTTCGCGCTTATATGCTTTCAGCGCTTATCCTAAACAAACGTAGCTACCCAGCAATGCCATCAACTGACAACTGGTGCACCAGAGGTTTGCACTCCGTGGTCCTCTCGTACTAACGGAATATCCTCTCAGGTCATTACACGCCTACACCGGATAGAGACCAACCTGTCTCACGACGGTTTGAACCCAGCTCGCGTGCCGCTTTAATGGGCGAACAGACCAACCCTTGGGACCTGCTACAGCCCCAGGATGCGACGAGCCGACATCGAGGTAGCGAACCGCACCGGCAATACGGGCTATTGGGTGCGACTACTCTGTTATCCCCGGGGTAACTTTTATCCGATAAGCTGCTTCCATACCTCTACGATAAGCAGGATCACTAAGCCCAGCTTTCGCTGCTGTTCGGCTTGTCAGCCTTACAGTCAAGCTCTCTTTTGCCTTTACACTTAACGTCCGATTTCCATCCGGACTAAGAGAACCTTTGGGCACCTGGGTTACTTTTTGCCAGGCATCCGCCCCAGACAAACTACCCACCAGACGCTGTCTGCTGACCGGATTCACGGCCACACATAAGAGTTAAAAACCATTAAGGCGAGTGTTTCATTGGCGACTCCACCAGATCTAGCGATCTGGCTTCATAGTCTCCTCGCTACGCTACACAAAATAGCATCTAACACAACATCAAGCTATAGTAAAGCTCCACGGGGTCTTTTTGTCCTGGTGTAGGTAAACCGCATCTTCACGGTTATTGCAATTTCACCGAGCCCATTGCTGAAGACAGTGCTTCTCTCGTTACGCCTTTCCTGCAGGTCGGAACTTACCCGACAAGGAATTTCGGTACCTTAGAACACTTATAGTTAATGCTGCCATTCACCGGGGCTTCAGTCAGGAGCTTGCACCCCCTTCCTTAACCTTCCGGCATTGGGCAGGCGTCACCCCCTATACATCCCATTTCTGGTTAGCAGGGAGCTGTGTTTTTGTTAAACAGTCGTAAAAGCCTGGTTTGTGTCCCCCTTGGACAAGTCCTTGGGGCTGCCTTCTTCCGAAGTTACGACAGTAATTTGCCGAGTTCCTTAGCAATGGTTATCTCGAACACCTTAGAATACTCATCCTATCTACCAGTGGCGGTTTGAGGTACGGAATCTGTACATAGTTGTTCACCTGGCTTTTCTCGAGCCCCTTACGGGACTGTCCCCAGATGGATAGTTATACAGATGGGTCGGAATATTAACCGACTGTCCATCCCCTACGCATTTAAGCCTCAGGTTAGGACCGCCTAACCCGCAGATGATGTGCAGTGCTGCGGAAACCTTAGATATTCGGTGTCTACTAATCTCTAGTAAATTGCGCTACTCATGCCGTGCATTCTCACTTCTGTACGCTCCAGCGGGGTTCACACCTCCACCTTCAGCGCATACAGAACGCTCCCCTACCACGCCAACCCCCAAGGGGTTGACATCCATAGCTTCGGTATCTGCCTTCAGCCCCGTTACATTTTCGGCGCCAAATTACGTAAAAGATCGACCAGTGAGCTGTTACGCACTCTTTAAAGGGTGGCTGCTTCTAAGCCAACCTCCTGGTTGTCTAAGTAATCTGACTGCCTTTCCCACTAAGACAGAATTTGGGGACCTTAGCTTATGATCTGGGTTGTTTCCCTCTCGAGTACGAAGCTTAGCCCTCGCACTCTAACTTGCTCGTCTTACCCTATCCGTATTCGGAGTTTAGTTGGGGGCAAGCACCGAAGTACCAGCACCCATCCAGTAGCTCTACCCCGGATAGGGATGATCGAGCGCTGACCTCAAAGTCATTTCGGGGAGAACCAGCTATTTCCAAGTCCGTTTGAAATTTCATCGCTATCCACACCTCATCCGAAAGCTTTACATCGCTAACCGGTTCGGGCCTTCCCATGTTTTTACACACGGTTCACCCTGGACATGGATAGATCACTTGGTTTCGGGCTGACCTATATCTGCTAAGGGCTCTTATCGAACCCCTCTCCCTTTCGGAAGAATTCGGTTTCCCTGCGCCTCCGGAAGTTACTTCCTTAGACTTGCAGACATAGAGTCGCTCACCGGCTTATGCTCCAAAAGACACGACGTGGTCGCGTGTACCGCACAAGAAAATCCTAACGTTGTGCATCAATAATCCTCTTTTATGCCTTATAAAAACAAATCTCAAAAATCAAAAATAAAATAGCAGTGGTATTTTTAGATATGTATTAAAGCTTGAATAAAAAGAGGTCTTCGAAAACCAATTAGCCCCGTAGGGTTCGTTTGCAATTTTTATTTTTGCAACATGACGGTAATGATCCGTCATGGGTTATGTAAGTACTAATTACTTAAACGCCAAAACAAACAATTTAACATGGTCCAAGGGACCTGACGTTTTCATAACTCACTATATTGGTACGTTAGAATTTCCTGGTGCGACACACCGACTCCGTCTCTTTGTAGACGTACAGTTTCAGGTCTATTTCACTCCCCTCACCGGGGTGCTTTTCACCTTTCCCTCACGGTACTAGTTCACTATCGGTCGGAAAACATATTTAGCCTTAGGGGGAGGCCCCCCTATCTTCATACGGAATTTCACGTGTTCCGCACTACTCACTATCTCATCAATTCCTTCTCCGAAGAGAAGTGCATAATGAGCGGCAGCAATCAGCAGACATTTTCGTTTACGAGGCGTTTGCTCTCTATGGCCCACCGATTCCAGGTGGTTCAACTAATCTCTGCATTATTTTTCAGCTGCGGGCTCTTCCCGTTTCGCTCACCGCTACTCAGGGAATATACTGTTGTTCTCTTTTCCTCTCGGTACTAAGATGGTTCAGTTCCCGAGGTACCCTCCAGGCACCTATTATGAATCCTTTCGGAGATCAATTTCAGTGCGTGGCACATGAGGTTCGCTCATGTAGGTTTCCCCATTCGGAAATCCCCGGATCAATGCATGCTTGCCTGCTCCCCGAGGCGTATCGTCGGCTCCTACGTCCTTCTTCGGTGTTTTCCGCCAAGGCATCCCCTGTACGCCCTTTCGTGTCGTTTACCTTTACCTTTGAACGCAAAAACACTTAAAGAGTAAATCTCTTCAAATGTTATTTAAGACCTATATATATTTGAGAATAACTCAATCAATATTTCTCGATTAACTTGTTAAGGTACAACCTCAACATCACTCGCGGGGACCTCTGACCATTTCTGGTCCAGAGAGATCCCGCGAAAGATGTTGTCTTAAATGGTGGAGCTGAGGAGATTCGAACTCCTGACTTCCACATTGCAAATGTGGCGCTCTGACCAGCTGAGCTACAGCCCCAATAAGACCGCCTCGCGGATTAATGGGTGCTTGATGCTTAGCCTATCGCTTAGCATTCGGACAACCCGAATACTTCTTTTAATGTACACATGTTAGTGGATAGAAAACAAAAAATGATCAAAAAGTGATGCCTAAATCATATTTGTCGGCAATTTGTTGATAGATTAGGTTTCTTCCCATTAACGATCCAGATTTTAGCATCATAGGATGCTTGAGTCAACCGGGACTTTCTCACGAATCCTTTATATTCTCGGGAAAAACACGTCACCGCCGAAGATTATGGAGTACCTTAAATACGATAAACCGACGTTAAAAAGATACTATTATTGAACAAATGCCGATTGTACCGCGTCATGCTGAGGTATAAAATCCAGGTATACCATATATTTTTTCAGGTATGTCCAGTAACAAAATCACGCTCGCCCTATTTAGCTTCTCATTGGTTTCTTTGATTTCATTTTTATCTTTTAATCAAGTTTTTATTTTTTTATCGAAAACTCCCCGTTTTTCACAACTCGCTAGTTCCGATATCGCAGTAAGGGCGTCGAATGAAACATCCCAAGTATTACAAGACGGTGATTTGACCGTCGCTTCAATCAATAGACCGCAATATGACGAGAAAATCCACTTTTCAGGAAATAAAAAACACGGAGAAAAAGTTTTATTAAATGGCCAGGTTATTGTGCCGATAGGTACGCAGACAAGTTGGCAGTATGAATATCCATTACAACGAGGACAAACGGTTGTAGCAATTCAAAGCGTTAATTCAGCAAACGCCATTACCGGGTCAATCTACCAGCACATCCAGCGCCTTGGGATGGGAGATATAAGTCAAAATGGCAGTGTTGATATTTTTGACTTAGGGATATTGATCGGAAATTACGGAAAGGTTATAGATCAGAGCGCAAGTAACAGCACAAACATCCTCTTAAGTGATTTTAACCTGGATCAAAAGGTCGACATATTCGATCTAGGTTTACTCGCAGGCAAATACGGTCAAGAATACTCCTATCAAGATGACCTTTCTGCAATTCCAAATGATGATAGAGCCACATACGAGCATCTCAGGTCTAAGTTAAAAGGCATGGAAGAGCATTATCAGGTTCCTGCAAACACAAACGCTACTCGAGTCGGGGTGGAGCTAATAAACGCAAATGGGCACAACGGTACAAAGTTACTTGAATCTGGATATTACGATAAGGTTCTCCAAACGCTTACGAGTTTGCAACAGCTAGGAATTAAAGGGGTTACCGTTCAGATTCCTTATCCAATTTTGATCGAGTCGTTTCCACGTGCTAACGAATACCTCACATTCTATAAGCAACTCGCATCGGAAATTCGCTCCCGTTCACTTAACTTGAATATCGAAAGCCAAAGTCTTGTAACAACTCCGGGTTTCACGGATATATCTTTTAATTACGGAACATTAACCCGCCAACAGTTCTTAGATGGACGCTACCGTCAACTACAAACAATCGCGAATGAACTTAAACCCGATTTACTGTCAATAGTTGATGAACCAACAACCGAAGTAGGTATTACAGGTTTTACAATTTTGCCAATCGAATATATTAACATGGTAAAAAGTATTAAAAATAACCTACCAGAAGGCCAAGTTATTCAATTAGGAGCTGGGGCCGGTATCTGGGAAAATCAACTTTACTTTGACCGATTTAGCAATGAGCCAAGCATCGATTTTGTTACGATGCATGTCTATCCCTTAGAAATTGACGACATGAATCTGATTGATCGCATGGATAATCTAATGTCCTCTATCCGCCAGGCTGGTAAAAAAGTAGTGATTGGTGAAGCGTGGCTCTACAAAGCCACGAGTTCCGAAATGCCTCCCGAATTATTTACGACAAATATATTTAAAAAAGATGTCTTGGATCATTGGTCTATCTTAGATCGACAATTTCTTAAGGTCCTTTTGAATATTAGTTACAAAAATGATGCTTCATTTGTTTCACTTTTCTGGAGTAACTACCTTTTCAGTCAACTCACCTACACAGATGAATTACACGATTTAACCTATGCACAATTGAGTAGTTTAAATAATTTACGGGCCGGCGACCGTATTGCTAATTCTCAATTTTCGAGCATTGGAAACTATCTTAAACAATTGCTAAAACAATCGATGTCCTCGGCTACCATAAAATTGGTTACAGATAAGGGCGGAAGACTAAGTTGGTCCGACACCAAACAGACCCTCGCTTATGATCGAATCGGGATAGGCTTTAAATATGATATCTACACCAGTGATCTAAATGGTCAGGCCGTTCGCTGTCTAACATGTACAATCCCGACGATAACCGGTGGAAACGTAGGTCAACCGGCGTGGCATCCAGCAGGAGTATGGCTAGCGGCACAAGTTGAAGACACAACGCTAACTTCACCTTTGGGAGAAATATCAACCACACCTGGAACGGGAATAAATAATAATCTATGGTTTATTAATTCTGAGACTTTGGCTACAACAAAATTAACATCGATTCGTGCTGGGGATGCCATTCTTCACCCACAATTTTCTAATTCGGGTGACGTATTAATATGGAGTCAGACCGTCGATCCTTTTATAAGAGCAGATACCCAATGGTCAATAAAATTAGCCTCTATTCAATTCAATAATCAAACCCCATATATATCTACCATCCAAGATCTTCGACCGGGTAATCTATATTTTTATGAAACACATGGTTTTTCACCTGATGGTCAAAGCATCATCTTCAGTGGTTTCAAAGAGGGGCAAAGCTACATGGATCTCGAAGTTTATACATACAATTTATCCACTGGCGTAATAAACCAATTAACCTCAAACCAGGCCTGGGACGAACATGCCCATATTTCTCCTGATGGAAATAAAGTTGTTTGGATTTCCACCCATGACACAGATCAAAGCCAAGGACGAAAGTTTGAATTGTGGATAATGGACATAGATGGTGGCAACAAAAGAAAACTTACACATTTTCATGATTCACTATTTGAAGAATATGACCCCAATGCAACCGGACCAGCAGACTGTGAGTGGATAACACCAACAAGCGTTATTTCTTACTTCATACGCTCTATATCACCCCTACGGGAAGATATTTTACTTTTTGAAGATGTACGTTGATGTATTTTGTTGTGCGCCTATAATGAAGACATGCCGGTACCTTTTATTGTTAAATCAGCCCGAAACCTCTACTGTCAGAGACCAAACGATACGAAAACCCCTTTTCTATCCAAACTGATGGACCAATTTATGATGCGTAAAGCACAGAATATCGATAATCGAATTAATTCCTACATAAAAGGCAAAACGATATTAGACGTTGGAGTTGGCGCGGGATCAATTTCATGTTTCTATACAAAGAAAGGATATTCAGTCATGGGGATAGATGTTGCAGATCTTAGTATCTACGCTGACATTAAAGCCACGTGGTACGATGGAAATCACATTGAATTAGCCGATCAATCGATAGACACGGCAATAATAATCCACGTTTTACATCACTGCCAAAACCCTCTTGATGTTTTAACAGAGGCAAAACGCGTTGCTAAAAGGGTTATTTTCATTGAAGATACGTATCGAAACAAGCTAGAGCATCTAGCAGTATCAATCAACGACAATATTACAAACTGGGAGTTTTACCAACACCCCTACCGCACAGTAGAAGAATGGAAAACGGTATGTTCCGAAAATAAGTGGAATATTATTCATACGAACACCTGGAGCGAATGGTTTCATTCATCGTTATACTCACGCTACTGCATGTTTGTTATTGAATAATTGCTGGTTAAGTTTTTCACCTAACCAGCAACGTTTAACCCGCACAACCGCCTTACTACATCTCGGTCGAGGATTTGGCAGACGAGCTTCCCTCTCCGCGGTATCGAGAGAGAAGCTCATCCTCCTCGACTTTTTCGATTTGAGCACGGCGCCCGCGGTATGCCACATACACGGCGATACCGACAACAACTCCGCCCCAAATCGGTCCCAGAAAGACGAACGGAAAGCTAAGAGCTGCGCATGACATGATTGGAACAAGCCCAATCAGAAGAATAATGACATACTCCCTTTGGGTGGGACTGGTCAAAATCTTCTTTTCTCCAATACGCACCGCAACGTAAATAGTTCCTGCGGTTGAAAGGAGAAAAATCACAAAAAGCAGCGGCAGCACCCACCAGGGCTGCATCCACGGTGGCCGAAGCAACGAGTCGAGATTATTCACCGACGACCTCCTGTTTACGATGAACCGAATCGTACTCACCCTAGTTTATACTATAGGATATAAATTATCAATATTAAAAAATTATTTAACAATGGTGGGCGCGGGAGGTCTCGAACCTCCGACCTTTACATTATCAGTGTAACGCTCTAACCCCTGAGCTACGCGCCCATTATTACCAATAAAGCTTTCGCTGCGACGATTATACTACACTTTGATGCCTTGATTGTACAGTATTTAGACGACGTTTTGCGTACGACGTTGACGCCATGAACGAAAAGAAACGACAGCACAACTTAGTAAATAACTATACCCGAAACTTACGATAATCAGACCCCAAATATCTAGTCGCAATAGATACACCCAGATGAATACTGGAAACGCAAAAACCTGCAATATTCCAAAAACAATATTTTTCGCTACACAAATTAAACTGTACTCACAGCGATATTCGTAAAACTGACTGCCTATATACACAAACACGAATATAATTAAACCCTGAATAACTTTTTGACGAGTAGGTTTGATGAATTCAATAAATTTTTCTTTCGGGAATTTAGACAACAATGGTTTTATTTTCTGAAGAATTGATTCCATAATAATGTGTTTATTGTACAACAAAAAAGCCCGACCCGGATGACTCTTACATAGAGTCCTCCGAGCCGGGCTTTTTTTTAAATGAGTGCCTTCTTTAAAGCAACAGGATACCCAATTGCACTACTAAACTAGCAATGCTTTCAGGATT
Source organism: candidate division WWE3 bacterium (assembly GCA_013335095.1). Taxonomy (GTDB): domain Bacteria; phylum Patescibacteriota; class 4484-211; order 4484-211; genus JAAXWF01. The sequence continues at coordinate 372,641 of JAAXWF010000001.1, read as the reverse complement.
CACCAGTTATTCGCTAACGGTAGCGAGAGGAGTTTTAGGACATCCTCAATAGTCCAAAAGAACGTTGGGAGTTTAGCGCATAGCCCTCCGTGAACTCAATTTTCACATCGGGGTACTCCAGAGCTCTTACCATTCTAATAAATACTCCTAGAAAGGAGGTGATCCGTCCCCAGATTCCCCTAGGGACACCTTGTTACGACTTAACACTCCTCGCTGAACCCAGCTTAAACCCACACAAGGCAAGTCTTCGGCTGTTTCCAACTCGGCTTATTTGACGGGCGGTGTGTGCAAGGCTCGAGAACGTATTCACCGCACTATGGCTGACGCGCGGTTACTAGCGATTCCGACTTCACGAGGGCGAGTTGCAGCCCTCGATCTGAACTGAGGTGTAGTTTGAGGATTAGCTCCCCCTTACGGGGTGGCTGCCCATTGTTGTACACCATTGTAGCGCGTGTGTGGCCCAGGGTATAAGGGCAACGCTGACTTGACATCATCCGCACCTTCCTCCCGGTTACCCGGGCAGTTCCATGTGAGTGATACAACACATGGTACGGGTTGCGCTCGTTGTAGGACTGAACCATACCTCTCACGAGACGAGCTGACGACAGCCGTGCAACACCTGTGTATGAGTCTTTTTACGGAGGGTCATATTTTCATACGACTTTCACATACATGTCAAACCCTGGTGAGGTTCTTGGCGTATCATCCAATTAAACCACGCGCTCCACCGCTTGTGCGAGCCCCCGCCAATTCCTTTAAGTTTCAACCTTGCGGCCGTACTCCCCAGGCGGGATACTTAACGAGTTATCTTACGCCCGCCATCTCGTCCAAAACACGAAATCATCATGTTCTCGACGAAACGGCGAGCTAGTATCCATTGTTTACGGCTAGGACTACACGGGTATCTAATCCGTTTCGCTCCCCTAGCTTTCGTGAATCAGCGTCAACATTCGCCCAGCAAGCTGCCTACGCCTTCGGTGTTCCTCTGCATATCAACGGATTTTACCCCTACTTGCAGAGTTCCGCTTGCCCCTACGATGTTCTAGTGTGACCGTATCAGTAGCCTTCCCTCAGTTAAGCCGAGGTCTTTAACCACTGACGCATCATACCGCCTACTCAACCCTTTACGCCCAATAACTCCGGATAACGCTTGTAGCCTACGTATGACCGAGGCTTCTGGCACGTAGTTAGCAACTACTTTCTAGAGTGGTACCGTCATCATCTTCCCACTCCACAGAGGTTTACAACCTTTCGGCCTTCGTTCCCTCACGCGGCGTCGCAGGATCAGGCTTTCGCCCATTGTCCATAATTCCCACTTGCTGCCACCCGTAGGTGTAGGGCCCGTGTCTCAGTGCCCTTGTGGGGGATCGCGCTCTCACGCCCCCTAATCGTCTTAGCCTTGGTAGGCCATTACCCCACCAACTAGCTGATAATCCGCAGGCCGATCTCAAAGCGGTCTTGCGACCTTTAGTCTTGCGACCACATCCAGAATTAGTCCACCTTTCGATGAATTATTCTCGACTTTGAGGCACGTTCCTACGTGTTACTCACCCGTCCGCCACTATTCAATGAATTCTTTTCACCCCGAAGGGATCAAAAATTCGTGAACCGTTTGACTTGCATAGCTTAAGCACGCCGCCAGCGTTCATCCTGAGCCAGGATCAGACTCTCAAAAAAAATCCTGTTGCTTTAAAGAAAGCTCACATATATTTATTTAGTGGAACATCAATTGTTAACGTACAAAACCATCGCGTACCTTTTCTATTATAGTCCAAGTGTCAATCAATAAAAGTATGAAATAACACCACCGCCGACTACACGATCGCCATTATACAACACCGCATGCTGTCCTTCAGCAATCCCCGCAATTGGCATCGTTAGGCGACAAATGCCAATACCTTCAGAATTCCTTGAGAACACAACTGGTATCTGATTTCCCAAATGACGAATACGAACAGTCACATCCTGATCAAGTAGTTTAGTAGTAATGTCATTATTATGTATCCAGTGTTCTTCAACTAAACAAAATTCTTCGATTAATGTCCGTTCACCGCGCCCAACAATTAACCGATTGTTCTGATTATCCTTTTTAATAACGTAAACTGGCATACCTTGATAATTTGTAAGGGTAAAACCATGTCGTTGCCCGATCGTATATAAAGGGACACCGTCATGATTACCAATTACATTTCCGTTTATATCAACAACGTCGCCCTTGCGTACGTGTAGGTTTTCTTTTAGGAATTCAGTTAAGTCAATATCGCCAATAAAGCAGATTCCGACACTATCCGGCTTTTGTGCAGTTGCGAGATCATATTTTTCAGCTAATTCACGAACCTGGCCTTTAGTGTATTCACCTAATGGAAAGATCGCCTTTGATAATTGACGTTCGCTGAGTCGATATAAAAAATAGCTTTGATCTTTATGAGCATCGACACCCGTATAGAGTCCGTGGATTCGATCTGAATCAATTATCCGGGCGTAGTGCCCTGTAGCAATACCATCAGCGCCGAGGACATTAACAGCGTAATCCTGAAACGCACCAAACTTTATAAATTCATTACACCAGATATCGGGATTTGGGGTACGACCCCGCCGAAACTCTTCTAAGAAGCGATCAATAATGAGATGCTGATATTCATGTCTAAAATCAACCGTTCTAAAAGGTATGTTTAGTTTTTTTGCAACTTTCAATGCATCGGCACGGTCAATATCTCCAGTACATCCCGGCATATCGGTATCCCACCTGAGCATATGGACACCGATAACGTCACAACCTTGATCCTTTAATAAGGCCGCGGTAACCGATGAATCCACGCCACCGCTTAGTCCAACTGCTATTTTTGATTTCATTCCTTTATTGTAAAGCAAAACACAACTCTAGCAAACAACAGGACCCATTGTTAATAAGCGGTGACAAACCCACTCCAATTGACGAAATGCAAGTTATAGGATAATATTCACTCACCGTTTTGAACGGAAGTCATATCCGGATCCACGAGCATTCGTGGACTATCAAGGAGCCATCTGTTATGGAGGTCCGATTTCTCGACACGTTCGACCCGCATGACGAAGCCCAGTTCCTTACCCAGCATCTTACGCAGGTTGGAATTGATGCCGGAGTCCTCGGCTTACTCGAGCGAGTAAACCGACTCACCATCGAGGGGCTCACACCATCCGAGGTCGTGCGCCTCAGTGCTGCGTTGGCCGAAGCTGGCATTGCAGTCGAGCAGCAGACTCTGATTGAGCCCGCCCGCCAGGAGGCTATCGCAGAGATGAGTGGGGTAGCGCGCCAAATTGCGCAGTACAGTATGCTACCGGCATATCCGCGGCGCATGGCGCTTCGCCGCATCGATGACCTCGATACACGAAGCAAGGTCGAGCGCTGGTCCGACAATCAGCGCGACGCTGCGGCTCGACAGCATGGTGGCGTGCTCGGCAAGATGCTCGCGGGCCTATCACCATCGACATCGGTCAGCATCGAGAGCTATACGGAGGGAAACCTGTACAAAGTCCAGGTAGGACCCGAGGAGCCCCAGGCTCCGCCCCCGCCGCCGACCATTGGTGCATACTTCACAAATGTGCCACAGTCACGGTGGATCCGAAGCGCTGCCGACTATGGTAGCGCCCGGGAACCGGTAACTAAACTGCTTCAGGCGCGCAACATGCACTTCGATCGCAGCATCCATTGTTGGAAGGCCCAGCCGCAAGGCTGTACGGCGGCCGCTGGCACAGCGATCTGGGTACATGGAGCCATTACTAGCAGCTCATTTAACGGCTCGACTGGATTGACCGTTTACTACGTCGGCGGTCAGGATATCCAGGACGTTGACCCATATGGCTGTGACCTTGTGTGGAAGACCGAGGCCGACATGATCGCTGCCCTCCAGGCGGCGCTTAAGTAGGTTCATCGGTTTTGCATAACCATGGCGGGAAGAAACTCTTCCCGCCATTTTTTAATCAATTAGGTAAAATCTACTACTGAAAATTTAATTAGCAATAAGGATACATAGCTGTCAGGGTACGTATATTTTCCCCTCACATAAACAACTTAATTAATCGACAGGCTCAAATCAAATACATTTATCACATTGTCATGGTTTTTATCTTTTAGCTGAATTGAAGACATCGCATCACGATTAAAAGCATATACTTTGTTAGGATTACTCATAATTCGATACATTTTAGGATAAGGAGAATAAAGCAATGCAACAGATATCCCGGCCATTAAAATTACAATACTTAGAAATAGTGAGATTCTTTCATGTCGCGTCATAAAACGTGACATCATATCACTCTCATTAATTCTGTCAATTAAGAATATACACTGATTAGTAAACGATTCCGTACAGAGTGGTCAAAATACCAAGATCAAATACATCAATTAATCCATCGGCCTTAAGATCCATAGCCCGAACAGAAGCTGGACTACTCGAAGTTACTTCCTCTTCATAATGACCGGCAAACATTCCAATGTCGAATACATCAACCTTACCATCGCTATTGAAATCGCCACGATGTGCTCCTGGCGTTGTAGTAGGTGTTACTGAAGTTATTGGAGTTACGGTTGGGGTAGCAGTTGGTCTAGTTGTTACACTTGGTGCAGGCGTCGAAGTCAAAGTTGGTGTAACAGTAGATGTAGGACGCACTGTAGGGGTTGGGGTACGGGTAGGTGTTACTGTTGGCACGGGTGTATTGGTTGGTCTTGTCGTAGGAGTTGCAGTAAGTGTAGGAGTTACAGTAACGGTTGGTGTCGTACCTGCTGCTATTACGGTATATGTATATTCGGCAAAGGAGTAAGTTGTCGGTGTTCTTCCAGCTTCGGTACTTAATGTACCTGAACCTTTTACTTTTAATGTTCCGATGACTGAAGCTCGAACTAAAGCCGTCGCTATAATACCGCTCGTTTTTGCTTGTACGCGGTTGTATACCACACACTGAGTACCCGTACTAATGCCGCTGTCAGTAAATCCAGCGCCACCACAGCTTAGTCGGACCAATGAACCACCTTGTTGTACAATTGCAGTGAAATCAGCAGCATTTACTGGTTCACTTGAAGTAAAACTAATAGGTACGACGACATTACTATCCTGTACTATAGCGTTCGCCGCAACGATAGAATATGAGGTGCTTCCAAAAGTTCCTGTTTGTTGCTGACCATCAATATTGGTTACGGTACCGGTAGCACTTACGGTAACTGAACCTGTAGTACCGGCTTCAACAATAACCCCACCAACTAAAGTACTACTACTCTGCTGATCGTTCGTTGCGGTACAACTTGTTGTCGTCGATGATGTCGCCGTCCAGTCTTTGCTACCACAATTAAATTCAATAACGGTTCCGCCAGTAACACTAATCTGATATTGAACTTGAGATATTAAATCGGTTGATGCAAAGTTAATCGGAACGTAAATACGGGTCCCTGCAACAACAACGGTACCTGCCGCTTCCGAGGCTTTTTTAGGATATAAACTACTTAAAATATCGCTTTGCAATGGAAGAGCACTTGCAATGACCAAAAATAACATAACCGCTAACAATGAGGTCATAAAGTGCCAGCTATTCTTTTCGTGAATAAATGCTTGATACCCTTCTTGAATTTGAGTGGTCGAATTTTGTCGTTTGGACATCTTATCTAAGCTCAAGTTAACTATACACATTAATTCAGTTAGTTGGCAATACCCCTTTTTCTACGAATTTTGATACAAATTAATAATCTCTGCCACACTTGTCGCTTGCTCAGGATTTTTATCATCTCTCCATTTAAGCAGCCGAGGAAACCTTAATGCATAGCCGATTCCCTCAGTTACTCCTGTTGTATGAACTGGAGATCGAGTTATCTCATCGGCCCTAATTTCGACTACCATACCCGGTTTGATCCAGACATCTTGCTCTAATGCAGCCGGAACAATATATCGTGCCGGTTTAGTGTCTACCTTTAATTGATCGGCTCTCAGCTTCATCTCTTTCCACTGTTCATCGGTCAAACCCGTACCAACTTTTGTAATTGTCGTAAACACATCTTCAGCTTCATCGTAAACACCAACCAAAAACGCGCCAATGCCAAATTGAGTTCGCTTCCCTTTTCCTAAAACGTACCCCATTACAACACAATCAATTGAATCAGAAAGTACAGCCCGTTCCTCTCGCTTTAATTTCACCCAATTATAGTTACGAGAACCCGCAGCGTATCCTGCATCAAGTCTTTTTACCATAATGCCTTCGAGTCCATGTTCAATCTGCTCTATAAAGAATGAACTCAACTGAGTTGGATTATCGAAAAGTTGCTCTTCCGTAATACGTATAACCGGATCATCTTTGCCAATACTAGTTAATAAATCCGTGCGTCTTTTTTCATATGGTACATCTATATAAGACTTTCCATTTAGATATAGGAGGTCAAAACAAAAAACACGTAGCGGAATTTCTTTAGCAATTGATTCAATATTATGCTTACGGCGTCGTTGAACGGTTTCTTGAAATGGTAGATATTCTTCTGTTTCTGGATTATATGCCACGGCTTCGCCTTCAAGAATAATCGAATCAACCGGTAATCTTTCCAAGGCTTCTTTAACCTCGGGAAACATTTCCGTCATCGGCTCTAAATTTCTAGAAAACATTTGTACGATGTTTTTACTTCGGTCGTAATGACACTGCAAACGAAAACCATCTAACTTTGGTTCAGCCGCTACCCGACCTAATTTTTCAATAATCGCTGCAGCACTCGGCAGTCGTTCAGCTGCAGCTGGTCTAATCGGCACACCAACATTGATATTGATAGAGACTAATTCATTAACAGATCGACATACAGTTGAAGCTATCCCGCCGATATCAGCAGAAATATTATACGATTGCTCAAGCTGTTTTCGTAACCCCTTATCCCCTACGATCATCCAAGACAACGCATCTAGGATTGTCATATCAGAAAAACCAAGACGTAGCTTATTTAGCGGAATCCTCACAATATATTTTGCCGATATTGGAGATACTAGATGTAACAGCTCCGCAAATTCATTGATTTTTTCTTCTTGAGAACCTTTACCCGATATTCTCGAAATATTTTCGAGACGCGAGTATACATCCGCAACAGTTAACGACTCTTGAGTATTAATATTTTCCTTTAAAAGCTGATTTGTGACATCCCCCAGATCGCCTAGTTTTTTTGCGAGTTTTTCTACATCACTGACAGTAGTTTCTGAAGCAACCGATAGAACTCGAAGCATTAGTTTGGAAGAAATACCTAAATCTAGCTGATTATATAAAGGCCCCAACCTACCCAGGGCTAAATAGACGACTTTATCAATCTCCTCAGAATGGCATTCTCGAAGCAGGTTTGCCAAAATAATCACCATATCATTACGAGAAGTGATTTTATCTAATGAATCTAAATATTCTGCAAATGTTGAGAATTTCATGCTAACGCATTATATATTGTGCAGCTTTTGTTTTACCAGTCTTCTTAATAACACCTTTATCAATTAAATCCTTCATATCGCGAAGTACCGTATCGTCACTAATAGAAGGAAACAGATCGCGCCAGTCTTGATTCTTTATTGCGCCATTATCTTCAATAAACTTCAAAATCTCTTCTTGGCGATCATTCAATGAAACCTGACCAATCTCTTGCCTCAATCGATGATCTTTACTCATCTCTAATACCCGTCCCTTAACTCGGCACAATTCAATATCCAAACCTTGGACAAAAAACTCCAACCACGTATTTAATGAATCCTCGACATTTCGATACGTTTGTATAGCCACGTAATATTCTGGAGCATTTTGATCGTAATACTCATCGAGTGAAAAAAATCTTTTAATATCGTATTTATCAAGATACAAGGAGGCCGTACCTAATGCCCGAGCGGTTCGACCATTACCCTCCGTGTATGGGTGGATCCGCATGATTTCGGCCATGATAATACCCGCTCGTAATATTGGATGTGTTTCAATCCCATCTTCTGACGCAATCCAGCTAAAGAAACTTTCCACCAAAGAGGGCACATCTTCTGGTGGAGGCGCAATAAAACTAATCTCACCCGTAGTAGAATTCTTTGTACCATACCATGCTGACCGATAACTCTTAACCTCATCGTCGGGTACAATTCGCTCAACGACATGACTGTGTATTCTATTCATATGCTCTTCAGTGATGTGTTTTGATGTAGTATGCAATGTTCCGATATAGTCTATTACGTTTCGATAATTAATCACTTCTTGGATTTCACTGCCACGAGCCTTAACTGTATGCTCATCATTCGTTAATACTTCCCTTGCTTCACTAAGACTTAGTGGGTTACCTTCTAGGGCGGTTGTATGATGGGCGGTACGGACAACAGCATCTTCACGAAATTGCCGTTCCCAATAGGGAACCAATGGGGAATTTTCAATAATCTCTCGAGCAGCTTCAATCGAAGCAATGCCTTTGAGCATCTTATTTGTTATTTGATATCGAGGTTCAAACATTAAAACCAGTACACCTTTGTATGTAGTATAACAAAAGACAAAATTGTTCGTGATAAAATAGTGTTCAATTAATATCACATGAAAATATCAGTGGTTATTCCGGTTTGGAACGAAGAAAGATTTCTAGCAGATTGCTTACAGAGCATATTAAAGCAGGAATATCCCCCTCATGAAATAATCGTAGTTGATAACAACTCTACCGATAAAAGCGTATCAATCGCAACCTCATTCCCCCAAGTAACCGTGCTTAAAGAAAAAAAACAAGGCATTAGTTATACTCGGACAACCGGAATGAACGCTGCAACTGGCGATATAATCGCTCGTTGCGATGCTGATACGACCGTGCCGCCGATATGGACAAAACAAATCATCAAAACCCTCTCAGAGGGAAATTACGATGCGGTTACCGGACCAATCTCATTTTATGATCTACCACTCAAAACTTCGCTCTTTTCAAGAGTTTTTCTAAAATTAATTAAAATTCTTCATGAAAGCGATATTTTACTTGGTTCCAATATGGCAATAACTAAAAGTATGTGGGACAAAGTTAAAGCAAACTTGTGCGACGATAACCCTAAAATACATGAAGACATAGACTTAACCATTCATATTATCAAAGAAGGCGGAAAAATTGCTCGAGATAATAAAATGATCGCTCGAACTTCTGCGCGAAGAATTAAGAATAAACCACTCTCGGCATTAAAAGACTATCCAATGATGCTCATCGAAAGCTTTCTTACACATATAAATAAAGACACCCCAAAACACGGATAAAAACTAATTCACCTTTTCTTTTATTTCACTAACAGTACGGTGCTTATTCGTAACCCTAAACGTTAAATATTTACCCAACATTAAACGTGTTTGAGAATCTATAGCTGGAACAGAGCCAAAGGTCATCAATACAACAGGAGAGATTACAATTTGAATGTGCCCCCACAACTTATGGAGCGGACTCCACTCCTTTGGCATAGGAGGGGCTATAAGTGTATTTAAGTATGCAGTTGGAATGAGCCCAAGGATAGCGACCGTTAAGATCAAACTAGAATAAATAGCAAGATTCTGCCCTAACACCGTTTGACCAAATAACGGATTTATCACAGTGATAATAATTGCTCCAACACCGGTTAAAAATGCAACGACAGCCCAAAATAGATATGAACGGACTGCATACAATAAACGTTCAAACCGAACCCATACTGACATTTCTTTAACAAAAAAAGTTTGCTTAATAATATACGGCATATGCTCTACTCCATACGCCCAACGCTGCAATTGTTTATATTGATTAACCATTGTTTTTACTAACGTCTCATCAAGTACCGTATCTCCATAAATAACCCCCCAATGTGGAATAACCATATAATCACCTTTAAATTCATAAAATGCCTTCCAATATAGGAAGGTGTCATCAGCGATATGATCGATAGTCCAATAATCGAGCCTAATCAAGGTTCTCAGATTGATTGAGTGACTGCTAAAATTTACATACTTCCAATTTTCTACCAGTTCTCCCAGCTGGCCTAAAGTCAATGCTGAGGCGATAAGCCGCATCGGTGTGGGGGCTTGCCAATAGTTATTTGAATACACGAATACACCGCTAAATGATTTTTGCTCGGGTCGATCAGTTGATAAATATTTATGCGTTAAAGAAGCAAGAAAACGATGGTGAATAGCAAAGTCAGCATCTAACGTAGTTAGGATCGTTTTATCTATATTTATCTTCTTCTCTAATTGAGGCATTAGGTGTTTTAAACTCCATGTTCTATTCGATCCAGGACCAATCGCCTCGCCCTCAATGTCATCAGGATGCTCAGTAACATACATACCGGCGAAAATCTTCTCATATTCTTTGGCAACATTTTGTTTATCTTTCTTCAACTCCTCCAAATCTCTTTTTTCTAAAGCTAAAATTACGTGGATTTTATCTAGCGGATAATCGGATTTAGCGATAGCTTCTAAAGTTGTTTTAATAACATAACCAGGCTCCTTATGCGAAGGGATGATCAATATGTGGTTAATCTCTTTATATGATTCACCAAAATCACTTTCGAGCCTCGAGTGCCAATCAGTATTCATTGATTCGCGCATCCGTAAATACCCGGTAATGCTCAAAATCATACTTTTTACGACACGATACAACCAGTACACATCCAAAAAGATAATAATAAATGCCATTACATTAGGTAAGCGGAAAGAAAGCCAAACTGGTGACGTTAAGGCAAACCATGTCAAAACTCCCGGAAGCATCTCAAGAGCTCGTTCAAGCCGATCCTTATGTTGGTGTGGTTGATCAATTGGTGTTATATCTTTTTTTTCTGGCATATAGGACAAATGAATGTACCTCTTTGCGATACTTTCATATACTCTATTTTAGTACTCGGATGATAAATACAATACTGACCAGTTTTACCATAAACTTTGAAATGATCCTGATAATGTCCAATATCTCCGTTTATGTGTCGATACCAATGATCCGACGAGCCTCCTACCTGCAACGATTCTTCTATTACCGACTCAAGAGCACGTAACAAACGATCGGTTTCCTCTCGAGTCAATAGGCTCGATCTAATCTCGGGATGAATCTGCGCCAGCCATAATCCATCATTTGCATAAATATTACCAATTCCACCAATGAGTTTTTGATCAAGAAGAACATCCTTAATTCGACGGTTACTCTTATTAATAATACTAAAAAACAAATCGGCATTAAGATCGGCAAGAGGCTCCGGGCCATAATTCATTTTTATCAATCCGACATCATCTTTTGACAATAACTGGATGAATCCAAATTTTCGAGAATCTGCAAATCGAAGCTCGTGGTCACTTTGAAATTGGATAATGGCATGAACATAAGAATCGGGCTTATCACTTTTGCTCCGATATAATAATCGACCATTCATTTTTAGATGAATTCCTAAGTGCAGACCATCTTCCAATTCGATTAATAAAAATTTTGCAAAACGACCGGTACCGATGATTTTCTTCCCATTTATTGCTTGACTTACGGTGACAAAGTTCGGTTTGAACACCTTTTCAGTATCACACGAGATAGACTCAACGATCTCACCTACTATTGTTTGTTGTAATTGTCGTCGAATAGTTTCGACTTCTGGTAATTCTGGCATATTTGACATCTCCAAGAATCGCTGTGCAAGAATACTTACGGGAGGACGTCTTACTACACTCCTTTTGCATCCTGCCAATTTGAGCCCGTGCTGACATCGACAATAACTGGAACACTAAGCTGAATAACGTTTTCCATTTCTTCTTTAACAATTGTAGCGACGTGATCTTTGATTTCAGACCCGGCCTCAAGAACGAGTTCATCATGAACTTGAAGTATCATTCGTGCACTATCATCGATCTTGCTTTTATGAAGCCTCTTATCAATATTGGCCATGGCTATTTTTATAAGATCGGCTTGACTCCCCTGCAAAGGATGATTAATCGCAATTCTTTCGGCAGCACTTCGAATATGAAAATTACTGGATAATAACTCTGGTAGATAACGCCTGCGACCATACATCGTCTCAACATAGCCGTCTATTTTTGCCTGAGCAATAATTTTCTCCTGCCATGCTTTCACCTCAGGGTAGCTTTTATAAAAGTTTTCGATATAGTACTCAGCCTTGACCCGATCGATACCTAATTGATCAGATAATCCGTGAGAAGTTATACCGTACATCAGTGCAAAGTTGATTGTCTTACCAACCTGCCGCTCCATTTTGGCAACATCTCCAATAAATTTATTAAATATTCGGGCTGCGGTTGCTGCATGAATGTCTTGTGAAGAAGAAAATGAATTAATTAACCGAGCATCTCCCGATAAATGGGCCATTAATCGGAGTTCTATTTGACTATAATCAGCCACTACAAGAACATGGTCCTTTGGTGCAATAAATAAACTTCGCATCCCTGTTTCAGGATCTAACGGAATATTTTGCATATTAGGATTCTCGGAGCTGAGTCTACCCGAAGCAGTTTTAGTTTGATTAAATGTCGTATGAACGCGTCCGTGATCATCGACTAAGGAAAGCATCGGCTCAATATAGGTCGATTTAATCTTATGTAATTGTCGATACTTTAAAAGCGATCCAATCATCGGGTGCATTTCGTGCAGTTTAAGCAATACAGATTCGTCAGTGCTACGTTGCGTTTTAGTTTTTTTCAATACCGGCAATCGGAGTTCATCAAATAAAATAACCTCTAACTGTTTAGGAGAATTAAGATTGAACTCCTTCCCTATCGACTGGTAAATTTCTTTTTCTAGAAATTGCAATTGCGTCTCGTATTCAACAAGAAGGTTTCGTACTTTATCGACATCAACAAGAACTCCATCTTTCTCCATTTTATTAAGAATTTTCTTAATGGGCATTTCTATTTCATAAAAAAGATACTTTAACTTTAAATTTTCGACCAACTCCAGTTCGGAGCGAAGTTTATGTGAAAGTTGGAAAACAAGAGCTTTGACTTCATCATTTGAATTAGGATCATCGTACAATTGAATTCCTAACCACTCAGATGCTAATGACCGTAATCCTAGCTCTGCTCCCGAAGATCCCCGTAATAAATGAGCTGCAATCTGATAATCAAATGCATATGGATCGATATCGCCTGTATTATTAACATCTATTGACTGGAATAATGTACTAGCAGTCGCGCTAGCAGAAGTGTCCCATTTACTGACAACACCATCTAGGCGCTTTAGTAATGACTTAAATCCCATCTCTGTAAAAAATGACCACATGATATTTTTATCCAAGCCATTTAGCTGTAGTTTTTCCCAGTCTATAGGTATTGGTACGTTACAATCAATCCGCGCCAACACCTGGCTCATATACGCACTCTCTTTTCCATCAGTTAGCAGTGTCTGAGTACGCCCACCGATTTCATTAAGGTGAGAATAAATTCCATTTAAATCCTGAAACTGTAACAATAATCGGATTGCAGTTTTTTCTCCGACTCCTTTAACTCCTGGAATATTATCCGAAGGGTCTCCGCGCAACGCTTTATAATCGACGACCTGGTCAGGCAAAATTCCGCCTAATTTATTCTTAACCCCCTCAACATCTATCAGAACAGTCTCGCTAATGCTGGTGCCCTTTGCGGTATACACTTTAGTTTGCTCGTTCACGAGCTGTAAGGCGTCCATATCGCCGGTGACTATCACAGTATTAAAACCTTCGCTAGTAGCCTGGACAGATAAGGTGCCAATTATGTCGTCAGCTTCATATCCATCGCTCGAAAACTGAGAGAAACCAAATAGGTTTAGCATTTCTTGAGCCTTTTCCTTCTGCCAAATTAGATCCTCTGGAGCAGGAGGACGATTCGCTTTGTAGGAAGAAAATTGTTCGTGGCGAAAGGTTGGAGTGGGTAAATCCCAGGCGATGGCAATAGAATGTGGCTGAAATTCTTCCAAGACCTTTAACAACAACATGGTGAATCCGTAAACGCCACCACTTGGCCGACCATCAGGACTGGTGAGAGATGGCAATGCGTGATAAGCACGATACAAGAGACTATTCGCGTCTATAAGACAAAGGGTTTTATTAGGCATTTGAGAGTTCGTTTATAATCTGCTCAAATTTATCTTGCTCTATGGTCTCTTCAACCATCAGTGCGTCGACAACCTTATCTAATAATATTCGATCTTTTGTTAATATATCTTTTGCGCGCTTATATGCATCGGTAATAATCTGGATGATTTCGCTATCAATCTTGCTTGCCATCTGTTCTGAATACTTACTACGATCTAAGATTGGATCGCCTGTTTGTTCTAACGAATCGACATAATCAAATGCAACCGGCCCAAGACTACTCATACCTAGTTCAGCCACCATCTTACGTGCAATTATGTTAGCTTTTTCCAGATCACTTTTTGCTCCAACCGTTGCATCGTTAAATACAATCTCTTCAGCAGCACGTCCACCCAAAAGTGCGGTAATTCTATTCAGCAAATCGGTCTTTGTTTGGTGATATTTATCTTGTTCAGGATTAATCTCGGTAAAGCCCAGCGCCATACCACGGCTAACTATACTTACACGTTGAACAGGATCCATACCAGGAGTTCGATTTGCGACAATCGCATGGCCAGCTTCATGATATGCGGTCATCTTTTTATCAGCATCTGACTGCAAATGACGTCGTTCGGGCCCTAATTTTACTTTTGTAGCTGAGTTCGAGATGTCTCGCATATCAATCTCTTTCTTACCTGTCCGAGCAGCCAGAATTGCCGCCTCGTTCAACATATTCTCGATATCTGCACCACTAAATCCAACGGTGAGTCTGGCTAAGCGAGTAATATCAACATCTGATGCTAACGGTTTATTACGTAAGTGAATACGAATTATTTCTTCTCGCCCGACGATATCGGGCAACTGCAGAACAACAGTGCGATCGAATCGGCCGGGTCGGGTTAACGCACTGTCCAATAAATCAGGGCGATTTGTCGCGGCTATAACGATAACATTATCGTTAGGTGAAAATCCATCCATCTCAACTAATATTTGGTTCAACGTCTGCTCTTGTTCTCCGTGTGAAGCCATAATAGAGCGACCACGTTGTCGCCCAATTGATTCGACCTCATCAATAAATATAAGCGCCGGGGCATTTTCTTTTGCGGTTCTAAACAAATCGCGTACACGAGATGCTCCAACTCCAACTAACATTTCCATAAATTCAGAACCTGCCATACTATAGAATGGAACGCCAGCTTCATTAGCAACCGCTCGGGCTAAAAGCGTCTTACCCGTTCCAGCGGGACCCACAAGCAATACGCCCTTTGGTATTCGTGCACCTAAGCGACGATATTTGTCGGGTGATTTAAGAAAATCGACGACTTCTTCAAGTTCCTGTTTTGCTTCTGCAACACCTGCCGCATCTTTAAAGCTAACCTTAGGAGTATCCTTACCAAACATTTTTGCGTTAGATTTTCCAAAGTCCAATACGCCACCAGCACTTTTTCCGGCAAGTCTAAATAAGAATAAGAAAAATACGATCATTATGGCTATCGGAATTAAATTCGAAAGAATTGTTTCGAGAAAATCACTAATCGGCGGAGAGGCAACCTCAACCTGAACTTTCGTAGATATATCTGATACACCTGCCTGCTGCATCATTTCATAAAAATTTGCGTTAATTTCTTTGCGAGAATAAGCTTCAGAACCGTTCTTGTAGGAGATCTTAATACGATTCTCTTCAATGGTAACCTTATCAACATTTCCGGCGTTCACATCCTCTACTAATTGGCTCACTGGAATTTCTTTACTGTTGCCACTAAAAAATTGACTAAATCCACCGCTAACTCCCCCAATCAGGAAAGCAATGATTACGGTTATAAGAAGGTATGTACCAAAAACAGTCAATAATCGGACCCATCCTCGATTTGGTTGATTTTCCATTTTAGGTTTCATGCGGGTATTGTATCACGTTGCCAACTTAAGAAAGTTAACAATAAATTTTTTTATAGAGCATTTGAATTATTAAAGATTATTTTGGTAGCTGGGGTGGGGATCGAACCCACGACCTTGGGCTTATGAGTCCCACGCTCTAACCATCTGAGCTACCCAGCCTTGGTTGCGGGTCCGGGAGTCGAACCCAGTTTCCAAGGTTATGAGCCTCGTAAGATTACCGTGCCTTCCACCCGCGTCATTTAGCTGTCTCCTGTATTTCAAAGAGCATTCGTATTTTATCAAAAAAACCGTAATTTACCAAGCTGGAAAAAGCAGATGCTGCCACTGAGAGATCGGTGCGATATGCGAATTACCTACATTTTGATCATCAACGAGAATCTCACTAGACTTAGTTGGACTATTAAATACAATCACAGTATCTCCCGGATGGATCATATTTAACTTATCCCGAGCTTCTTCTTCAGAAAAGTCTTGAGTGTTACGATATCCCTGTTCAAGAGTGAGCTCGTGGTTTTCATCTTCTAATACTTGAACATCTTGACGTAATGAGAGGACTTGCTCAGTAGCTTTATATGTATCAACCATCGTTTTTACAAAACTGATAGCCAACAATACAAATAGAACATAAGGCAACCACTGTATAAAAAAAGATTTCATATACATATATACTATGGTATCATTAACCGAATACAGTAAAGAAGCCTTTACCTACGCCTGTTTATCCTATATTGTTTGCTATTGACAGCGTTATTTTATAGTGATAAACTTTTTTGATGATAAAATTTGAGGAAGCTCATGCCCAGTTCGTCTCATTTCTCTCGAATAAAGATCGTGCAGAATCAACCATTCTTGCTTACGGAAAAGACATTGAGCAGTTACTACATCATATAAATAAAACAAGTGAGAAATCACATGTCCACCACATCCAGACAGACGATATAAAATCGTTTTTATCTAGCTTAGATGACGAAAACTATACGAAAAAAAGCATCTCTCGTAAAATTAACTCAATCAAAACGTTTTTTAGATTTTTGAAACTAAATGAACTGGTTGTCGAAGATCCATCAGTTGTTATTCCTCATCCTAAATTTGAAACACCTCCACCTCGTATACTCACAAAAACCGAGTATCGAGCCCTCAGAGATGCTGCCCGCGATGATCGAAGAACATATGCGATCATCGAGTTATTACTCCAATCCGGTATTCGAATCGGCGAATTAGCACGAATTAAGACACAAGATCTTGAAGTAGATGATCAAACTGGTACCGGTACATTAAATATTCCTGAATCTCGAACAACTCTAGGTCGAAAAATACCGTTGAATAAAGCCGCAACACAGGCTATTCAAGATTATCTAAAAGAACGACCACAGACCGAAGATGAGCACCTCTTTGTTACTCGAACTGGTAAATCACTCTTAGTTCGTAATATACGCGCAAGCATTGACCGTTATTATGAAAAAGCTGGTATTGAGCATGCTAAAGTCAACGACTTACGTCACACATGGATCGCTCATCATATAAAACAAGGTACTAGCTTGGTAACAATTTCAAAAATGGCAGGCCATAAGAGATTAGCCACTACAGAAAAATACCTTGAACACCTCGATATGAATGGCGATCGAAGCCTGAGCCTAGAAGAACTATAAATTCCCGTTGAAAGTCGATACTAAAGGATTTCTAGCATACACAATCAGACAATTACCCAGACTGCTAATGGTTGTCGGCTTTTTGTATACTATAGCTGCTGCATACCCTTTACTGAAAGCAGAAATAACCTATACGGTTTATCAAAAAACACAATCTCATGCGATCAATGAAGAAATTGATCAATGCCTTCAATCTAACGGTAACTACGACTTATTAATTCCTAAAATTGGAATCGTAGCCCCAATAAAGACTGACGTATCTGTTTCTAATGAAAAGGAATATTTCGACGCGTTAAAAGAAGGCATAGCCCAAGCAAAAGGCAGTAATCTCCCATCGGAGGAACCCGGAAATACCTATTTATTTGCTCACTCCACTCAAAATATTTTTGAAATACAACACTACTCGGCATACTTCACCCTACTACATAAACTAGAACTCGGTGATGACATTTATATCCGCTATAAAGAAAACACATACCATTATCAGGTGAGCGAAAATAGCGTCGTTAAATCATTTGATCTAACTCCCCTACAACAAGATCAATCGTTGCCAACATTAACACTCCAAACATGTGATCCTCCTGGATTACCGATAAATAGAAGAATCGTAACAGCAGAATTACTTGAGGTATCTCCTTGCCTAATAAATTAGAAAATCCATAGATAATCACAATATTATAGGGTATAATAACAGCACGCTGCCCTACATACTGTATATGTAGGCACATTGATAAAAAGGAGCGTGCATAGACGCATTCGACAAGGAATCCGAATAGTAAAGGAGGTTCCGTTGTCGGACCAAAATGCCGGACGGCGTATCGCCGGATTTGGACTAGTGGGCGTAGGGGTGCTCGTCTTTGGATTAGCACTTCTCTACGTATTGATCGAATGGATCCGGGTTAATCCACGGTTGGCGAATTTAGTAGTCTCGATCCTAAGTGTCGAGATCAACTTCGCCATAAATCGGTGGGTGACCTGGAAAGACCGAACCGAATGGGTCCCGGCTCGCTTCCCCAAAACGGCTCCGCGATGGAGTCGCCTAAAGGATTGGCTAAGCCGCACATTCAGTCAGCAATTTTGGGCACACTGGAGGCGGTATCACCTAATACCGGCCTTCACCGTACCGCTTGGTCAGGTGATATACAACCTGATCCTAAACCTCGGACAACCGTGGTGGGTTGCAGTAGCCGCAGTCCAGGTGATAATCACTTCTCTGCGATATCTGGGAATGGATCGGTTTGTCTTCCGCAAGGAGGCGGCCCCGCGCCAGCCCGATATCACTGGAGAGGCGCCACCTGGGATTAAAGTCTCGGTGATAATCCCGGCCCGAAACGAGCCGGCGATGATCACGTTCCCGGATGGTACTGAAAGGACGCGCATACACGCTTGCGTAGATGCGCTGCTAAACCAGACCTACCCGGTGCACGAGATTATCATTGTCACCGAACTGGCCGACCCGACCATCCCACTTCTGAACAACTACATTGTTTCAGGGAAGGTTCGGATTGTGCCGTTCACCAGACCATCAAATCTGGTGGGTCGAGACACCAATGCCCGGCGTAAAGCGGGACTCGCAGCAGCAACAGGCGACATCCTCGCCCTAACTGATGCGAAGATCCTTGTACCGGAGGATTGGTGCGAAAAGATCGTTCGACTGATGGCTCCTAGCGAGCTTGGGGGGCAAGGCGAGGTCGCTATTGCGGGCGTAACAACTCGTATGCCTGGCGACAAACGCCTGCTCGCCCTAATGTCGGACGAAGCCCTACTGTCGGAGAACGTCAGGTTTAACGCGACCATCCTAACCAAAGCCAACTTTGGTAAAGGAACTGGTCTGCCGGTAACGGCATGCTTGGCGTTTACGCGCGAGGTATTTGTCACCATCGAAGGTGACTTCCCCACTCAGGGATTTTCGGGGTGGGAGGACTTTGCGCTAAGCTCAACGATCGTGAACGCAGGGGTCACGATTAGGACAACCAACGAGTGGTACAACCACCGGATGCATGAGGTTAAGCTTCGGCTGGCAAAGCATCTGGTAACAGGTATGGCCGCTCGGCAGTTCCTAATCGCTCGCCCGAACAACCGGTTTGCGAAAAATCGGCACCGGATGGCGGTGGTCTCCACAGGAGTAATCCTCGGGGCTGTCGTTTTCGCGGTGAGCGCCATCGCATATTTTGGATGGCTGTTTGGTCTTGCGATGGTTGGAGCACTTGCGCTCGGTGGATTCGGCACACTCGGGGTGTATAACGCCCTAAAGGCCGGGACCATCAAAGCAATGGTGTTTCCAATCCTCACCTTCATCCAGATTACCGTCTGGCTCGTCGGGTACTGGTACTCAGCTGCGCGAGGGGGTAAGATACCTCCGTGGCTGGCCGAGTTCCTGCGGGGCTTACGGTTGTTTCAACTGTGAGGTGAGGAAGATGAGTAAACGGATTTTGGAAAGCCGATTTGCATTTATCGGCCTAGTGCTGATCGTACTAGCCCTAAGAGTCATCGCAGCTCAACAGGTTGGTATGGAGGTGGACGAGCCTATCAATTACACGGCGGCTCGGTTCATCAGTCGAGTTGGATACCCAGCCCTTCGGGGAGAGCTGCATGAAGCAGTACGGGCATACCACTTCCACCCCTTCTTCGGATTCTACGTAATCTGGGGGTGGATGCAGGTATTCGGACTTGGGGTAATCCAGGCACGACTTCTGTCGGCAGTAACGTCAACTCTCGCCATCACGATGCTGAGCATCTTTCTACGACGAGTTGTTGATAAACCGGCAGGGACCATTTGTTTGATGCTGCTCGGTCTGGATGGCTGGATGGTCGTGACCAACAGTATGGTCTATCTGGAGAATATCCAGATGGTCTTAATTGTGGTCGCGGTTATCCTCTATTACCGTGCAATTTCGGTGGATGGGAAGGAGTCCTTGATACGCTACATGATCGCGGGAGTGGCAATAGCACTTCCGTTTATCTATAAGCATATCGGGGTCTACCTGATCTTCGGAGTAGTGGCGTACTGGTTGATTGACAGACGTCACTGGAAAGGACATATCGTCCTTGGAATTATGGTAGCGCTCGTTACGATCGCCTACGGCACCGCGATGTATGTCCGGTGGCATGGCGAATGGCTCGAGCCGACTATGGTCCAAGTGTACCGAACATTTGGTCTTCGCCCGTCGCGAGGACTTAATTACGGTATCGGTCACATCATAGAGGTGGTGACCGAACGATACTGGATCTTCCCGACGACGATTGTGGGACTCCTTGGAGGAGCAGCAATTGCCGCGGCAGGTTACTCGTCACGAATCCTACGCCGGATCGTGGCACGACCAAACCTGCATACGGCCCTGACTTGGGGAGTAGGCGCAGGACTCCTGAGCATCGGAATTCTTTTTAGCAATCAGTATCTGATGCTTGTAGGAGTAGGCCTTGGAGTAACCTTTAGATCTGCAAAAGCAGTCCAGCGCATCGTCGAGAGTCTGCAGATGCAGCGGGTTACCTGGGTGATCGTCGCGTGGTCGGTAGGCGCCTTAGTATTTGGAGCCGGTGCGGCCCTTAAAAGTCCGCACTACTTCATGCTCTGGCAACTGCCGCTTTTGACACTGCTTGCCATTGGTCTGACAACGCTCTACAAAAAGCGTCCGAAGACGACTATGGTCATACTAGCAGTGGTGGTAGTTATGAATGCGGGGACCTACTATACCCGTGTTCTGACTGCACGAGGAAATGCGGTAGAGCGGTCTGCCGACTTCATGGGGGCAATGCTACCGCAAGACGCGATAATCGGTACGGAACCATATATTGGGGTACTCATTCCCCAGCCATATGCCCGGATCGATCAGAGCTCACCCGAGGAGCTACTTGCTCTGAAAGTAGAATACCTTGGGCTGTATCGCTCAACGACCGCCGATATTCCACAGGCGATTGGCGGTCGACGGAATGTAGCGCGCTACTGTGCGACGGTACAGGTCTTCGACGGGTTTAAAGACACCGTTGAGGTCTGTAAAATCAATCGGGACGCGCTCCAACAGTTCGTGGAGGAAAGGCGGCTTGAACAACCTCCCCCAGAGGGAGTAAACATGCCGCCGCCTTAAGACCATGCCAGGTGCTCACCCAAAGTGAGTACCTGGCATTTTTTATTTATACATCAACTCTAGTTAATCATTTTTTTAAAGAAAAAATTGCATAAAATTGAAATCCGTAATACAAATAGTATGTATGAACATCATAATCAACCTTTTCGGTTATGATTGTGAGTATGTATTGAATAAAACCTGCCTATGAAAATCCGTTGGAAATTTTTTTTAGCATTATTTACGGGAATCATTTCAATTAATGCGTATTATTTTTATGTTTTTCGTTATACCTTAATAGAACCATCGAATCCATCTGCGAATGAATCTATTACACCAACTCTTGGGGCCTCAAAGCTTCCCGATACATCGTCCAAAACAGCGCCTTCATCAGTAGTTATGGATGTAATCACCTATTTGGTAAATAATTTTGAACAAACGGATCTCGGAAAGCTTTTGGATAGCCGATATATTAAACCAGGAGCTGAATCAGACCCCCTCTGGGCAACATCAAAAAATAGTTACTATACCAAAACAGAAACGGGTAATTTACTTGGTGCAAAAGCAAATACAAATCACGATCACAACTCGCTCTATTATTCAAAGACCGAATCGAATACGCTTTTAGATACCAAAGCAAACACCACCGGACTGAGTAACTATTACACTAAAACGGAAGTTGATTCTGCGCTCTCTGGTAAATCAGCATCAACCCACGACCACGATGACAAATATTTTACCGAGACCGAAACAACTGCCTTGCTTGCTAATAAATCAGATACAACACACGCGCACGATGATCGATACTACACCAAAGCAGAAACAACTACTCAAATTCAATCAAACACGGCTTTGGGTGGGTATAGTTCGGTATTACCAATACAACGCAACTATGTATACATAGATCAAATGGAATCCGGTTGGTCGAGCTTTTATGGGAACGGCACGATCTCTTATGATACGAGCGACTATAAGAGTGGGACATCATCAGTCAAAGTAGTAACAAGTAATAATGCAACAAACTCTGGTGCCAGAAAGACGCTCTCAGGCACTCAGGACTGGAGCGGTAAATTCATAAAGATCTGGGTCAAAGTAGATAACTGGTCGAATATAAACGAGGTTCGTCTGCTGGTATCGACAAATGGTCAATTTGTCGATCATTTTCAAGCCAGTATTCGCCCATTACTAACAACCCCTACCGATTGGAATAATCAATGGATAGAATTTATCATTCCAACTTCCCATTTTACTTCTGTTGGTAGTCCAAATTGGTCCACCGTGAATCAATTAATTGTACGTGGAATAGGTAATAGTGGAACGACACCATCGATATGGTTTGATGAATATGGGGTTATTAGCAACTCATCAAGAAGCATGCTAAGCATAACATTTGATGATGGCCACAGCTCGGACTATACGCTAGCCCGGCAAGTGATGGAATCCAAAGGTTATAAAGGCAACTTGTTTATCATCCCATCATATCTCGGTACCAATGGCTATATGACACAAACCCAAGTTGACACAATGCATAATTCTGGGTGGGAGATTAGCGGCCATGGCGAAACCAATTTAACAACCCTATCCGCAGCCGATCAAGAAAGTAACTTGAGCTCAACCAAACAATATCTACAATCACACGGATATAGAGGTGCAGAAATCTTTGCGTATCCTAACGGTGGGGTTAATCCTAGTATTATGACACTTACTCAAAAGTATTATTCACTTGCCCGTACTATTGTTAACACGAATCAACCAATTTCCTATATGAATCCGATGACCATTCATTCTAGAATCGTCCATGATTATGATAGTACCGCAACGGTTCAAGGCTGGATTGATTCAGCGATAGCGAACAAAGAATGGTTAATACTCACGTTCCACCGGATTACACCGACTGCACCAAGTTCATCAATTGAATATCTACAAAGTAATTTTCAAACAATCGTAAATTATGCTTCTTCAAGCGGAATTGAAGTTCTGCCAATGTCTCAGGCAATGAGAAGGATGCAAAGTTTTTAAAGAAATCCTTAATCCAAATAGAGTACATTTTATTTTCAATTTGATATATTTAGAGTTAACTAGCACAGCTAGCGTATAATAGAGCCTATAACCATCCACGTCGGAAGGAGGGTCGATATGCTGTTTCTAATAGCAGCTTTTGGAGGTGGGGTAGTCCTAGCAGGCCTAGGGCTTTTTGCCCATCAGAGAGGGTTCACCCCATTGGGTTCGTTCACCGGCGATATCGATGATGTCGCCCCGCCTAACGGCAATGGAAGCGCGGCCTCCCCCACCGCGTTCACTAGCAGCCATGGGGCTGCAGACTAGAGAGCCTCGTTGCTCTTATGGGGAAAAGCCTGCGGGGGCGCTACAACGCCCCCGCTTATCCACACACTCTGGCGATCCACAACGCAAGAGTCAATGTACTACTGTAACACACCTATTGCATATAGTGCAAACACTAATCTAAAGAAAAAACAATAAAAACCCATTTTTGGTATAATCAGAGGGCAATTCCCGCCGGTCAAACTCCATGGAGGTTTGCCATGCGAACCGCCCTTGCGGATCCATCACGTTTGGTACTGGAACGAGTGTTCCAAGAAGGAAGTGTGCCGGACTTAAACGTAGAAGTAACCCTACGTAGCGCGCTAGAACCAACGATCCATCAAATCACAATCAATTATTGCCGAGGGACTCAACGAGTCTCGCAGGTGATCAAAGATGAGAGCGATGGCGTTCGTTATCAGGTAATCTCATCTGATACAAAGGAGCCAGTGAGTGGGTATGTCTTTATCCAAGGTCAGCAAATTGCGTTAGTGTGGGGATGGCTCTACCCTCGACTGATGCAAGTTAATGCACCGATTAGCTCGATCTGGCTAGACGAGGAATCGAAACTAACGTAAAACAATACACTACAACATTTTTACACCGAGCCGGAGAATATTCTTTCTCCGGCTTTTTGATTATGTGCTTTATAATTATCAAGTATTAGAATACTAGGAATAGGCACTACAAAGCCTAAGGAGGCGCGATGAGTCTATCGCAACTAATCGAGGTCGGCAACCGAGGATTACTGGTGTGCATACCAGATGTTGGACCCATCACCCTTTTGGGGGGATACGTTGTCGTATCGGGAATGGCGATTGATCCTTATTTACGGGTCGATCTGGATGATGCAACCGCACGGATATTAGCCGAAACCGTTGCCGGATATCGCAAACATAGTATCATCGACTATGAAGTCGGTGGACTACTAGGATCTTTACGCATCACCAAGCCAGCACATGGGGCAACAGCTGCCATTAGCCTATTTGGTCCACGAATACCGAGTAGGATCATGGGTCAAATCGATATTTACAACATCACGATGAGATGGCTAAAACAAGGCCTGTCTCAAACAATAGTCAATGGTTTGACTCTACGCCAGTTAACCTGGTACTTAGTTACCTGGCCAACAAACAAAGATCGAGACCGAGCTCTTGCTCGTCGAAATCATTTCGAGACGCCAAAGGTCTTTTCGCGTGTTGTGGAGTATGGTGATCGGTCAGCAACCGTCCTCACACACCTACCAGATCCAGCTGCATGGTGGGCAGAATTTGAAACCCACAACATGCCGCGAGATCAACAGACGAATCCGATATGGCAAAAATGGGAAGGTAAAGAACCACCCTTGCCCGAAGAATAGTAGCTACGTAAACGCCTGGGATTTAATTCTCCCAGGCATCTTTTTTTGATACTCTATAAATGGCCTATGAAACGCATTATTAGTAAAATTAATCACAAGCTTCAAAAACTACCATTCTCCCAACTTTCGCCATATTTAGTAACAAGTGGAATATTAATAATGAATACCTGGCAGCTGGTTGAGGTGTTGGGTTTTCATAAGATAGAATCACTCTCGATCGTGATGTTTGGAGGTTATGGACTAATATCTTTAAGTTGGTTTATATACACAATTTATTCACGAAACGAAATATTAATTATCCTCAATGCTCTGAATTTATTATCAACAATTATTGTATTTATTAGTTTGGTTTTACAAAAAGGGTTTGTTATGTAATGCCTGCAATCGTATATGATTGCAGGCCAAGTTTAATTAACTATTCAAGGTAGGCTTAGCTACGAACCAAATCGAGTTGATCGATGAGCGTCTCGTGTAGCTGACAATGGGCTAAACAAAACCACTCCTGACCCGTTACTTTATGAGAGTAACAGACGATCAGGCCCGTCTTGATGAGGTAGCCAATTACTGCTTCGACGAATTCAGAGGGCGTCCACACTGACATACCCCAACCGCCCCCATACATCTCACGGAGGAGCTCCTCCTTGCGGATCGCCCAGCTGCCGTATTGAACGAGCAGCGCGACGATCTTACCCAGCACCAACTGTGCAGCAGAGTCTAGCGGCAATCGATGCAGCAAAGAGGTACCGGAGTACCTGGCCTGTCCCCCAGCTTCTTCAACGACGATATCCTGCACGGCATGATCTGCCCACGTGAGCTGCGAGGGCTTACCCGGACCTTTGCTCTTCCAATCGCCGACACCCAAGTTGCGAAACCAATCTTGGGTATCGCGTCCATATCGAAAACCGAGTGAGTGGCGCAGTCGGACAACTTGAGTGATGAGCTGTGGATCGACCTCAGTTGCAAGCGAAAGCTTAACCAGCATTTCACCGCATTCAGTCAGTGCGATCAGATCATCGCCTTCATCCACCCCAATCCACTTACTGGTCATAAGTGAATTAAGAGCGTCTTTAAAACCATCCGGTAGGGATTTAGGTGACGCAGAACACACTAAATACAGAGCATTGAGTGCGTCTAGCTTCTGTGGACCAAAGAAATGTAAGGTCCAAAAAACGACAAAGTCCCCCTTCCCATGGTTCATCCAATCAGATGAACGTCTGGGTAAGGTGACCCACACTGACGCATAACGCCAGAAACCGCAATACTCCGTGAGCTCGGTTAAAATCCGAGCAGCGATCCCCCTTCGCTTTGCATTCACGACCCCAGCATCAGCAATAACCTGACCGACGATCTCGGCAATTCGATCGTGCTGAATGTGGGTATCCGGTTCGGCCTGAATGATCGCAGCTGCCTTAACTGCAAGCTGGCGAACTTCTGAACCTGCGGCCATGTAGCCTCCTTATGATGTCCGATATCGAAAAACGCGCGAAATCATTATACCCCATAGGATCTATTCCCTCTTCTAAAACCATATTGTTTATACGGATTGAAATACAAACATGAATTCTGTTACTCTTACATTGGTGGCGAAAAAAAATACTTCGACTAGTAATCATCCACATCATTTTTTTATTTACATCGTTGCGATAATCCAACCTTTAATAGCCGTACCTCAAATTATTGGAATCTGGATAAATCAGAACACCCAAGGAGTTTCGGTATTATCGTGGATGGGCTACACCATACTAGCTCTATGCTGGACAATTTACGGATTACAGACGCAAAACAGACCATTAATCATCGCCAACAGCCTGAATACTATTGCTAACGCCCTTGTCGTTTTTGGGGTGTTATTTAGTTAATTTATCTCTTTAAAGATTATGGCAGAAGCATAATGCTCCTGCCACAGTATCAATAATTTACTGACTTGAAGACCTAATCACCTCCATAACTTGCTGGACAAGTTGGTACTGTAGGTCGAGGAAGATGCGGGTGGGAGTGGGAACCTCCAAGAGTTCCAATACAGGACGATTGAACATATTCGTGTGGAATAGCCAGATGAGCATATCCACCGAATCACCGATCAGTTCCGTTACCGTTTGAAGATAGAAGCCAAAGGGCCCCTGATCTTCCTGCTCTTTTAAACTCAAGAGCAGTGGCATTGCCGCAACGGGTAGCAGGATGCTTGCCGAGAAGGCATCAGATCCTTCAAGTCGCGTGGCATTAACCTCGAAATATGATTCACCATCAATTTCGATGATCCCAATCGCCCCCGAGCCCGGATCGGTCGCGGGATTAGTCGCTCCGAGTATTCGCTCATAGCGCTGATCGATCTGGTTACGCAACAGTTTGAGCTGGCTCCGGTACTGTTTAAACAATGCCGCAACTCGTTGGACCATGACGTTATCAGGGTCGTACTCATAACTGAATGCCGCGATCATCTCGCCCGGAGTACCTTGTATGGCTGCAAGCCAGTGGCAAAGGTAGTACAGGTCGATGAGATTATGCAGTCCAGTGGTAAAAAGGTAGCCACCAAATCCACCGCCAAGCACAAGTCGCATCGGCAGAGCAAACGGCTCAAGTCCGGTAAAACGGAGCTCGAGTTGCCCATCCATAAATCGATACCATACCTCCGGCATCGACTGAGAACCATCTAAGGATGGGACCAGGCTAAATCCTTGGGCCTCCATAGAATTACCTCCAAGCCATGGTTAATGGGCTAGTGTATCAACAGATGTATTGTAACAAACCGGGAAAAATATAATCCCAGGGCCGAGGATGGATAAACCATCCCCTGCCCCGTTTTGACCGACGCGAATAGTGAACGTTACTCGTCGACGTTGAAGACGATTGATATGCCTGATGGGGTGCAGGTGATCTTGGCATTCACCCCGATCTGAAATCGTCCATTCGGCGTCGCCGACTCAGGCATTGGCTCAAGCGATGTCCCGCAGACGTCGCAGAAGCGAACGGCAGGATCCGGCGGAATAGGCGCCCCGCAGTTGGGGCACTCAGCCGGCGGAGTTGACGCCACCACAGCCGGGGCGTCACAGCGATACAGGGCAACGTTGTAGAATCCCGGCTTAACATCCGAATTGAATGCAGAGACCCGAAGCTTTCCGTTCTTCAACCCGGGATGCCGAAACACCCAGAAGTGCGGGATCTCCTCTGCCGTTAGCCACCCCTTAACATAGTTGTAGGTGGCCTTCTGACAGGGATGCCCCGAACTATCTACGCCAGGGGCATAGTCCTCTGGTCCTATTTGTGCGAGTTCCACATACATAGGACACATCCGTCCGATCTCCCCGATTGGCAGTCGGTTTAAATCCGACCTACTAGTGATAACCATCGGTTACCTCCGTAACGCGCCGAAGCGCTCCAGACTTATGACGTGGCTTTAGTATAAAGAAAATCCGGGATAAAGTCAAACTATAGGATTAATAAAAAGCCGAGGATTTCTCCCCGGCCTGGTTTACCGATACAACTGATTAGTCAGCAAACAAAAGCCCAAGTCGAGCGAGCTCGTCTGGGTGAGCGTTTGCTGAAATAATCAACGAAACAACCGGATATTCCAGTTGTGAATTCAACGAAATCACTGACTCAAACACTTCCAGCACGGCTGGTCTCCCATCGACACTGGCAAGCTGGTGCTGTTGGCGAGAATCATCAACCAGCAAAGCAACGAGCGCCTCATTGATATCGGAATACGGTAGCACCCGATATCGACGAACGACATGAGAACCTTGTGATACAAGGTCCGCTGCCAGGCCCACATCCATGGCGAAAAGCAACGGACGAAAACACAGTTCCTCATCATCGCTACCATTTTCGGTTCGCCATACCACACCCATCGCCAGGTGGTGACCGACTCGCTTTTTCAGCGCCCGATACACCAGGTGAGCCTCAAATTTGATGAGTTCAGGCGGTAACGCATCCCCATGGGATGCTTTAACCTTGAGGGGAACAGCGGCAACAGTAATGTTCGGTCCCAGAACTCGCCCTGCACCCACTTCATAGTCGATGTCGGACGTCCCCCACGGCATGATGCTACTCACTGCGGTTTGCCGTCGTCGTCCAAATGAGACCACGAGGCTCGCACCGCACGCCTCACAAAAGCGCTGTTCAGGGACCACACTGGGAGCATGGCACATCGGGCAGGTGCTGCGGAAAGTGCCTTCGATCAAAGCAAACACTTGAACCCCGTAATGGGTCAGCGGATTCTCGCGATCACCAAATGGAACACGCAGTTCGCCACCTTTAAGTCCAGGATGGCGTAACACCAACATGTCCAGTCCCTCACCCTCAAAATCGAGGGTCAACGTTCCCGGAATGTACGGATCAGGACTGTCGGCGTCTGATGGAAGCAAGGCTTCCGGGTCTGACGGCAGTGCATAGCGTAACTCGCATTCGAGCGGAGTTAACGCCGCAAGATCGAACAAGCGGGAATGACCAAGATAGCGACCTCTGATAGCCACGGGCTACCTCCTTAGATAATCCAGGATATACGAAGTGGCATTAGTATAAGAAAAAACAAAGGACAAGTCAAACTATGGGGTATAGATATAAAAAAGCCGAGGATTTCTCCCCGGCAACATCGCACACATGAATTAGGCAGAGGCTGGACCCTCTTCGTCAGAGATCAACCCCAGCCGACGAAGTTCAGATGGCAGTGCATGGGTTCCCACAACGACAGCAATCACCTGAGCTTCATTATCTTGCACCAGCAAAGCAAGTCCGCTCATGACGTCAAACCCCGCCCGAATGTTTGAAACTTCGGGTGGAATCGGGAGGTTTTGTACCACCTCTTCCGAGAGCAAACGCGCAATTAAGGCGTCGTTCATTGAAGAGTATGGCAAAACCCGACATCGGCTACCGTAACCCGACAGAGCTACGATGCGCTGCATCTCATCAGGGTCAACCGCGAAAACTATCGACGGGTAATTACCTCCATACCGGGCGCCCCCAGAACTCACCTGCCAGGTGATATACACTCCACGGTGCTCACCAAAACGCCGCTTCAGCTCCCTGTAAGTTGTGGTATGCAACACCACACTTGGGTTTAGCTCCAACTGAAAAGAAGCTGGTGCGGAAGCAATAAGCGGGAGTGCCTGATCGCCCTGTGGGTTAATAGTGGCCTTCCCAAGACGAAGATGAGCCCCACAACTATCACAGAACTGTTCATACCCGAAAGTCGAGGCCCCACATGCCGGACATTGAGAGACAAATGTAGGCTGGAACGGTTCGGCAAGATAGGGCTGTTTATCAACCCACGGTTTAGCGCGTGGTGCCCCTCGTCGCTCATCACCAAACCTTAGGTCAGCCCCACAGTTATCACAATATCGATAAGTCGGGTCGTTACGATGCCTACACACTGGGCACACCACCACCGGATTTTCATAAATCCGAAGAGATATCCTCGATGCCGCCGGTGTCGCATCACCCTCTGCCGCTGGTATCTGCACCTCGCCATTATGCAGGGCAGAATGGCGAAAAATCCAGCCGTTATCATGGATTACGACGGTCAACTCCCCTTCGGTCCCGTTTGGATGTATGATCGAAACGGAATCATCGAGGGGACCTTGCATCAGTCGAACAGACAACGGACACAACCCTGCGATCTCGCGCCAGGTTTTATCGGACAAATTTCCCGTATCCAACTCAGCAGCCATTGGCTACCTCCTTATATAGTCTCCGATACGAAATGTGGCATTAGTATAAGAAAAAGTAATGAACAAGTCAAACTATGGGTTAATAAAAAATAAGGCAGAGGAATTTCCCCTGCCTTTCCGTTTTCGAAATAACTTAGGCGAGACTAATGGCTCCCGGAGCCATGTCATCAAACATCCGCGCGTGGGCCGAGACTTGCACCCATATCACGGACGCATCCGAGCGCTCCAGCCGTCTGGCTTTGGGCCAGATCTGGACTGTCGCCGGGACATCTCCTGGGATCGGATTCCCAGGTACAACGTACTCGAGCTGGCCGCCAATCAGCAGCTCGATCAAAGACACAGGCATTTGGCCGTAGGGGTTATGCACATAGCTTTCCCCCAACAACTCACGTGCCGCAATCTGATCGAACCCGGACGGCGTCACCGGAAAATAGGTAGGCCAAAAACCTCTGTCGTAGAGGCGGCCATCCGGCTTGTGCCAGGTGACAAGCACGGCGTCATGCTTGCCGAACCGCTCGGTGAGGTAGGCATACAGGCTCCACCCCCGCACATCGGCGGGACGATTCGGCCGAGGCTCAAGCATGCCGAGATCGAATGAGGGAACATCACCCTCGAGGATCTCATACCCCTCAATAGCCTCGAAATTCAGGGGCTGTTGGTGCATGCCATAATGAACCATCCTGGTACCCTTGTAGAGACCCGGATGATTCAGAACCAGAAATGGCCCCTGAACTGAGCTCGTCAGTTCGCCATACGCGAAGCCTCGGTTGTTGATCAGTCGCCCTTCAGCCGGAGCGGGATGAACGATCTGATCACGGGTCACCCGCTGGTCGTGAATCACGCACCGGATCGGGCAAAGCTCTTCGACTTCGGCAAACTTTAGCCGTCCAAGACTCCGTCCTCGAATAGTAGCCATTGGCTACCTCCTTTAGTTAATTCCACGGACATGAAGTGGCTTTAGTATACGGGAAAAGCACAAAATCGTCAAACTATAGGCCTCAAGTCGGAGTATACAAGCTCTGCAATAACCATAAATATCTATAAGCGAACAGCTTGCATCAAGATAGGAGTGCACCACTGGTTTTACGGTGACGGTTCATTCTTCAAAGAAAATTACGATAAAGTTGCAGCGATTTAACCGACCCAACAATTAGCAAACACTCCAAGCAATCGACAAACACATCTAACATGACTCAACCAATCAACCGGACTGGTGGTATAATAAATTCAAATCAAGAGGAGGCTACCTAAACAAAAGGCGCCGCTCGTGTCTATCTACCGAACTAAAGAAAAGAACTTAGTCCGGGAACTCGAAAGAGTTTGAGATATACAGGAGCGGCTTTTTTTATACGCGAATCAAAAAGCAAAGTCGTTATCTTTATAACTCAGGCAAGTAGAGTGATCTTATAGAACATGGAGTACTTCCCAGCAATTTTAATCATAAGAAGTAAGAGCACCAACGGAGAAATTGCTAAAAACTGAAATATATAAGAAACGGGCACTTAGTTTGTAAGATACGAATAGAATGATGAAGAAAAAATACACAACCCCAAACAAACGAGACCGATTATTCAAGTGGTTTTTAGTTCATGCAATTGAGCCATACGTAGAGAATGCGGCTATTAATTTAGGCAAAGCGACACCGTACTTTCTTGTAGGAGGAGGTGCAATGTTATATATAGATAGAGTCCGTGAATTTTATAATCTAATAATCTTCGTACTCAATAAATGATAAATGGTGGACCTGAGGGGACTCGAACCCCTGACCTCATGCGTGCGATGCATGCGCTCTAGCCAACTGAGCTACAGGCCCAAAGCAGAAACACATCCTATTATACCTTGTTATCAAATCCAACATTAACAGACTTCAACCACCCCCTAGTCTATTTCAAAACAAACAAAAGGGCCTAGAAAACGCCCTAGTCCTATGTATTAGTCAAAAGCCAGCATAATGTTTCACCAAATAAGACAACTTAAGACATAATAGTCAAAGATAGCCAAATCACACGCATAGTAATAGAAACCCGCTATAGAAATGATTTTACAGTGATCGCAGTTAACTATGAATTTAAAATAGTACTTTTAGCTAATAACTAGAAATTATGCTTTTACATTGAGAGAAATAAGGAGTCAAACGAAAATGGTCAAAATGAATAACGATAAAACCGATAATCTAAAAAACTGGTGGGCGCGCCTGGACTCGAACCAGGGACTTTCAAGGTATAAGCTTGATACTCTAACCAACTGAGTTACGCGCCCAAAATTCAACAAAACAAGTATATAACACCTAATCTCAAAAACATAAATTAATCCCCTTTCAGACAGATTAAAATACGGCTTTTGATTGATTATATCACCGCAATCGTGCTATATATTAAGAGTGTCAAAACTCAAGCCCCTTTCCGCAACATTCTTTATCTCGGTAGGACTATTCACCATTACCAGCTACCTGCCGGATTTAAAGGCATTTAGAACTCCACCCAAGACTCAGGCTGACGTAGAACCCTCTCCAATCGATGTTCGTGAAATTTATGGATCGGTATTCACGGGAAAAACCGGAACAATCGTAGCCGAAACGATACCGACAATTACTGAAACACCTCAAATAACCGAAACGCCCATAATTGAACCGACCCAAGACTCCAATACTCCTCAAACAGATAGTAGAGGGATAACGGCTGATTTATTTACTGATTCATCAACTACAATAACCGAAGAACAAGTCTTAGGAGAACAAACACAACAAGAGGAAAATCAAGACATAACAAGCGAAGAGACGGATTATATCGGAACAATAAAGATAATCGGCCCAAACATTGGAGTTGAGCCAATTAATCGAACAGCCAGTATCATCATTCCTAAAATTGGAGTAAACAGCCCGATCGCACTAGATACGCCAGTCAATGATCGCCAAGCATACATGAAAGCTCTTGAAATAGGTGTAGCCCACGCTAAAGGCACCAGCTTACCTACCGATGAACCAAATACAAACACCTACTTATTCGCCCATTCAACTGCAAATGAAGCCAATATCGCTCGCTATGCTGCGGTATTTACTAAAACAAAACAACTTACATTAGGCGATAAGATTACAGTTTTTCACAATAACAAAAGATTTGATTACGAAATAACTCAACAAGAAGTTGTCCCAAGCTTTGACACCACCGTTTTAACACGCAAACATGACTATCCAGCATTAACACTTCAGACATGCGATCCTCCCGGAAATCCAATAAACCGGTTTCTAACTACTGCAAAATTAATTGGGGTTTACGACAAATAGATTAGAGTCGCGTATTTACATTAAGGGTACAATCGAGCAATGAATCAAGAAGCGGTAAAGCAAGCGCAGTTGCAAGAAATATATTCACTTTTCGGGTTAGTTTTATTCCTCTCACAATCAATTGAACGCAATTTGGCCATGCTTCTATCATTACTCGACGATACAACACCAACGACCAATCAACCCGATACGTATGACGAAGTAGTTGATGATCTGTCGCAACAAACACTCGGTAATCTTATTTTCAAATTTAGATACCAAACATCTGACACTCGCTTTGTCAAAAGGTTATTTAATGTACTAAACCAACGAAATCATTTAACCCATCATTATTTCTGGCAACATGCCGGACTATTAAATACGAATCGAGGCCGAACCAAGATAGTTCATGAGCTAACCCAATGCCGCGATGAATTTCAGGCTGTTAATAACGAGATTAATATGAAAATTCGTCAAAATGCCCTACTCCTAGGAGTGACAGATCAAATAATAGAAGAAGAGATAATCCGCATGACTAACGATATTGAAGAGTAAACACGTACTTCCTTTTTAATTTTGGGGGAAAAGTTTAACCAATAAAAATATACCCAGATCCAAGTGCCCAGCTTCGAACATGCATCAACTCAAGGTTAATACCGTCTAAGCCAAACACTGGGAACTGGGTACATTTCAGCGTTATGTAAGAATTATACATACCATCCTGTAATGTGTCAACACGATGTTAGTAAATACGTGGAATAGTCGGTTTTTAACCGTTAGGTCAATCTATAACAACATTTACATAGCACTAAATAATTCCCGCATACTATAAGACTCGCGGCGTTTACTGGATAAAACAGAGACAATCCCCGACTCAACGACAATGGAAAACAATGATATTTAAATTGTTTTATTCAAATAGAAAGATAGGGAAAATATAACGAACACTCGAACGATTTACCAAATTAATTGTTTAACAAGGCAATATCTAATACCTGATCGATAGTCTCGGCAAATTCAAATGATAGACCTTCAATTAATGAAGGATCGACCTCTTTAATATCAGCGCGATTTTTTTCTGGCAACAGCACCGTCTTTATACCTGCCCGACGGGCCGCAATAACTTTCTCCTTCACCCCCCCAATCGGTAAAACCAGACCACTTAATGTAATTTCACCAGTCATTGCAAAATCATTCCGAACAGGTCGCCCTAATGCCAGTGATGCAATTGCGGTAGTCATTGTGATACCAGCACTTGGACCATCTTTAGGCACGGCACCGGCCGGCACGTGTAAATGAATATCGTGTTTAGTAAAAAAGTCTGATGCGATGCCCAACTGTTCAGAACGAGCCCTAACCAAACTATATGCAATTTTAGCGGACTCCTTCATCACAGCTCCAAGCTGACCGGTTAGTTCAAATTTCTTTCCCCCTGGCATTTTATTTGCTTCGATAAATAAGATCTCTCCACCTGCGGCGGTCCACGCTAAACCGGTTGCAACACCTGGATTTGCGGTTCGTGCAGCAACTTCCGGAAATACCCTCTGAGGTCCTAGAAATTCTCTTAACTTAGCTTCATCTATCGTTATTCTCCGCTCTTTCGTTTTGACTATATGGAATGCAATTTTACGGGCAAGCCTGGATAACTGTTTCTCCAAACCACGAACCCCGGCTTCTTGGGTATATTGATTAATAATCGTCGGGAAAATATCATCCGTGATTTTAACCTGTTTTGGTTCAATCCCATGTCGTTCAAGCACTTTTGGCCAAATATGGCGTTTAGCAATTTCAATCTTCTCCCCATCAACGTATCCTGAGAGTTGAATTATCTCCATACGATCACGGAGTGCTGGCTGAATGGTTTCGAGAACGTTAGCTGTAGCTATAAAAAAGACGTTCGACAAGTCATAATCCAGGTCTAAATAATGATCTCTAAAAGTATTGTTCTGTTCTGGATCAAGCACCTCAAGCAGTGCCGAAGAAGGATCGCCGCGGTAATCATTGCCTACTTTATCGATCTCATCAAGCATAAACACTGGATCAATAGATTCAGCTCGGCGCATACCTTGAATAACCTTACCGGGCATCGCACCAACATATGTTCGTCGATGGCCTCGGATTTCGGCCTCATCATGTACTCCACCCAAGCTCATTCGGATAAACGATTTCCCTAATGCTTTAGCGATCGATTTACCTAGAGACGTTTTACCGACACCCGGAGGTCCAACCAAACACAAGATCGGACCATGGTGATTTTTATTCAGTTGACGCACTGCCAGGTACTCTAAAATACGTTCTTTCGTTTCTTTTAGTCCATAATGATCGGCATTAAGAACTTTTTCGACAGTCGCAAGACCTGGCTTTTTACGACTTTGTAACGTCCACGGGATATCAAATACCCAATCAAGATAGGTTCGAATGACCTGATATTCAGACGATTGCGGATGCATAGTTTCGAGCCGGTCGATTTCTCGAGATATCTCTTTGACGAATTCTTTAGGGAATTTACCTTTTTCAAGCTTTTGGCGGTACTCGCCAGCTTCTTGTGCAGATTCGTTTTCTTCGCCTAATTCACGTTGAATTTCTTTCAATTGCTGGCGTAAAAATGCCTCACGGCTCATCCGGTTAAATTCTTTTTTAACGTTTGAGACGATCTTGCCCCCTAGCTCAATCTGCTCTAATTCGCGAGAAAGAATCGCAGCGGTTTTCTTTAATTTATCTTCGACCAGAACCTCTTCTAAGATCATCTGTTTTTCAGATGCATCAAATCGAACCAATGTAGCTAGTAGATACACAAACTTTAAAGGATCGCTCAGATCTTCAAGCGCTATCTGTAGTTCTTGCGGAAGGTACGGGGTATTCTGGATAATTCGCTGTGCGGTTGAAAGCGCATTTTTCATCAGCGCTCGAATTTCTTTACTTTCACTGGACTCTTCTTCGATAACTTCAACCATTGCCGTGATATATGGTTGCTCGCGCCACATTTGGAGGGCGTTTACTTTAGATAATCCCTGGAGAACCACCATTGCCCCCTGTCGGCCGGATATTGGCATTACCCGATGGATTAAACACGCGGTACCGATACGATATAAATCAGCTGGTTTTACTCGAGAAGATTCGGTTTTATCACCTTCGGTAACAGGCGTATCATCGTCCTCGACTTCAGTGTCATTATCCTCAGTTTCTATTCGCTTACGAGCATCGTCCTTGAGGGCAAATGAGCCGATCATTCCACCTTGCTTTTGAGCGGCCTCAAGAGCAGATAGCGATGCGGCATCTTCAAAGAATACCGGCACAACAGTGTGTGGATATATTACAGTATTCTTTAAGGCAATTACCGGAAGCTCTTTCGGTATTTGGTGATCTTTATTTTCTTTGGGTGAATTTATTGGTTCATCAGCTGATTCTGGTTTGTTTTTACGGTCAAATAATCCCATGACGTGAACATAATAACATAACTGGCAATCGTGTCAATAATCTGCTAAAAGACAAAAAATGTCAAATATCCGGCAATCGCCAAAAGGGTAATCCAGACTGGCCGAGACCACGGCAAAATTTTGGAACCATCTAATGGCGGTATCGGAATTAGGTTAAATAATGCTAACCAAGCATTGACGGTAAACCCACTATAAAGAAAGCTAAATACCATCCAATTCAACGTCGATGGAGCAAATAAAATAAGTATCCAAAAGATCCCAGCGAGAATTAAGTTTGTAATTGGACCAGCAGCCGCAATCTTTCCATTTTCATCGGCTGTGACAAGACCAGAAATCATCACAGCACCAGGAGCGGCAAATACAAATCCAGTAAAAATGCTCATCACTATCGCAAGAATTAATCCGGTGTCATATGAACGAAATTCTGCCCAGCAGCCAAACCGCTGTGCAACAAATTTATGAGCGAGTTCATGTAATATAAATGCCACGCCAACCGTCAGTGCGGTGGTTAAAAAGATATACCCGAAATCGGAATCGAATCCGCCACGACCAGCGATTGCAAACGCAAAAGATATCGCAACCCACGCTTTAGCTAGTTCAGAAATCTCAATTTCAGAAAATCTCATATGCCAATTGTATCTAAATAGTTTGAAAATGCTATAAGAACAGAACCGTATTCTTGGTGAAAATACAGCTTATTCCTCCCCTTCAAAATTTTCATCTAATAAGAGGAGAGAAACCGTGTCTTCGGCATCGACTTCATCTTTAATCAATCCTTCGGACTGCATTAACTTACGACTGAGTGCTTGGAGAGTGATTTTAGTCGCGGCATCGTGAGTTAATACTGAACTAACACTTTGTTCAAAGTCCTCGCCGATCCGATAAACGCCGTTAACCGAAGCAGGACCGACTATGGGAAGGCCCGAATAGTGCTTCATGCCGTTATTCTAACATGGCGAACCCACCTGTCAAGAAAACCGCTCCAGCTGAGAAAAAGCCCAAAAGGAGCTGAGATACAGTATGATGTTTTAGATACCACCTCGCCCATCCGATAAGTATAAGGACAACACAGAGCCACCACCAAGTCGCACCAAAAATCTGTACGATAATAAAGTACAGTGCACTGTTAATACCAATATGAAGGCTAACCTTGGTATACCGAGACAAGAAAGTTAGCGCCGTTAATACAAGGACTTCGTACCCTAAAAGTGACACGAACAAACTTGGAAGCCCAACAACAAAGGCGAAGAGTACGCCAATCCAACTCACAAAAGAAACTAACGTCAACAGTATTAATCGTTGCGACCATGTTCGGACTTCTAAGTCTGATATCCATCGCTTCCATCGGAAAAATAGAAATAAACCAATCGGTGCAACATAATTAAATCCAACGATAACCGGAAAGTAATGCAGTTGCTGGTATGAATTCAGATTGGTGTTATTAAAAAGAAGATAGAAAAGAAGCAACGGTATGGCGACGAAGGGACTAAAGATTCGTGATATAACAAACGCAAAGATTCGCAATCCAGAATGAAGCATACGTAAAGATATTGTACTATAGTAACTTGTAACGCGAACAAATAGATTAGCTATTCAACTACCGTAACAGGAATACCGACCTCGGCCCAATTGTACAATTTAGTCATATTTTCGTCATTTGGCATCACGCAACCGTATGTTATGTTTCTAACCCCAATATCATTTTTCCAATACGTATGACCAGCTTTATCGAACGGTAGTCCGTGAATGCCGTTTTCGCTTGAGCCAGCAAAGTAAATCCCCATCCACTGAGGCAGCCAGATTTGCCAAAAACTCCATACAGTGCCTAATTTATCGAGGATTGAGAATTGACCCGATTTTGTTGCTGCCCCTGGTCTACCCAATGATACCGGCATTGAATATATCTCACGGCCATTTTCAAACATATACAATTTCATTTCGTGTTTTTTGACGACGATTTGTTTAACCGCATCCTGCATCTCAACTTTCCGTTGTTGAATAGATTCCCCCATCGCTGCAACAAGTTCGCGGGCAGTAGCTAATCGTTCAATTGGCTTCTTAGTTTTGTCTTTGACGGATGCTAATTTTTCGGTAGATATGTTTGATCTATCTGCAAAGATTTCGTTCATTTCTTTATTTTGTTGATCGATCAACGCATTCAGTCGATCGATCTCAGCCTGAGCAATTTCGTCTTGTCTAGCCAGGATTTCGGATACGACCTTTGATGCTTGATCTAATGTATCTTTAGCATCAAGGTAATCCCCAACCTGCAAGTCCAGTACAAACCGCTCGACTAATAAACTCGCCGCATTTGGGACAATGCCTGGTAGATCGGTTTCAATTTTGGCGAGCTGAATATCTAATGCGATTTTTTTATCCTGCAAATCCCGCACTGCTACAATTCGTTTTTGGGCAATACGCTGAGATTGTTCATACGAAATAGTCAGCTCAGACGCTTTAGCATCAACGGCAAAAAAGAAGGTAAATGACACACTAACCGAGAGGATGGCAAAAATCATGACTAACACTTTCCACGAGAAGCGGACATAACGTACTGTCAGCCAGGCAAAAGGAGACAAATTGGTCATTATTTTTATTCTAATAACTATCCTAGCGGAGTTGTAGCAAGGAAACAAGATATGAAAAGGGCCGCCATATTTCAGGCGGCCCCGGTTTACTCACAGACGCACAAGAATCCTTACGGCTCTACCACGACCACGTCGTAGTAGAACGCTACCGAGATGGCCTCGGCCAGCTGCCGCAGGGACGCGACCAGGTCTTCAGACCCGTAACACACGAGTTCCCAGACGATGATCTTACTCATCCCTGGACGCTCCATAATCTCGAACCGCGTTCGAGTTGCGTTGAGCCCCACCTTTCGCGAATGGTACTCGACCACCCGCAGAATCGCATGGAGCTCTTCGGTCAAACCACCGCGAAATGTCAGCATGGCACCCTGCCCAACCTCGATGCTGGGTAGATGAAGCTGAATGCTGAAATCCCGCCCCTGAGAGCACTGCTGCCGGTGGGCTTTGATAAACCACTCCGGCAGTCGGCTTGCATCGCGGACGTGATAGCGCCAACGATGCTCAAGTGGCAGGTCCTCTCGGACGATGCCGCCATCCAGCAACTGATGAAGCTCGGCGAACTGCTCATTGCTGGGCCAGACACACCCTTCGGTGTGCCCAACCCACAACCAGTTTGTCAACTGGACTCGCCGGCCAATCAGGCCAAGCTGGCGAACCGCCTCCTCGTACAACCATTGCGGGAATCCAAGATCCGATCTGCCCACATAGCATGACAGCATCGGCCGACTCCCTGACCGCACAACGGATGAGAGCTTGACGACATCCCAGTTGAAGAGATTTTCAAGCGCCGCTTCCATATCCGCAGAGAGCTCCGGGTATTCGGGATCATTCGGCTGCAATGCAAACCGAATAACCATTCCTTCCGGCAGCGCCGGCAACATAGTTGCCTCCGTCATACGAAATCCCCTTCCGTATAATCCATAAGCCGAATTACGGTACGGTAAGTATATCAAAAACTATGGGTTATTTCAAAAAAAAAAGAAAAGGGCCGCCATATTTCAGGCGGCCGTGTTTAGTCGACAGCGACGAACTACACCATCTTAAGTTCGAAGAAGAAGGCGTCGCGCACCCTCTCCCACATCGGCCGGACGACCTCCAGTGACTCATGCGACTGGATCGCCGCATAATATTCACGAGAGTTCTGATCCTGACCTACAAGAAACGGCCCCGGTATCCCCATTTGCGCCGAATAATATCGGCAAGCGGCGAGGAAAAGATTCCTCATATAGGGTGAAGTCGTGTAGATGATGATCTGGGGACGCCCCTGAGGATCTGACTGGGTAGCCAAGATCCGAAACCCTCGGAGTTCCCCATCACTCACCTGGACACGAAATGCCGTGGCCAACCACTCCGGCATCAGATCCGGCGCAACAGCTATCCGATAGAGGGTGCTGTGGCCGACGTCCCGTTGTTCGGCCACAATCTCCGGACGCTCGAGATCGGGCCACTGCTCCGCAGTGGGCAGGCACTGGCCTCTTTCACGGCCGACTGCAAACCAGTTATCAGTCGCGGCCTGCCGACCAGGATCAAAGAACTGATCGATACAAGCCTTAACAAGCCACTCGTGTTCCACCCCGAGCTGCTCAGGATGATCGACGTAGTAGTACTGGTAGGTGCTAGACATAGCCCCAAATGGGCCGGCAACAACACTTGTCGCAACAAGGGCATCGAGCTGCTCAAGCTGCTCACGGGTAAAACCGTGATTCCCAAGCGTCATCCGAAACGGACACCCTTCTGGCAACAGAGTCGCCTCCGACATACGAAACCCCTTTCGTATCAACGAATCTCCACTTGCCCAATTAGCACAATCAATTATACCAGAACTATAGGACATAGTATCGTCTAAATTAATTAGACGGTAAAATTTGTACGTTACACCCATCGAACATTGTAAAAGTACGCATCGGAAATATACCGACACAAACACAATACCCGATCGATCGGCATACACGAGCAAACAAATACAAATGGAATATCCGCTGGCAATACCGTTGTAAGATCCATCAGGAGTATCCATTCCCACACAGTTTCTCCGCCGTCGCACCCGAAGGAAGCTAGTATAACAAAAAAGGCCGCCTACTTTAGGGTAGACGGCCGGGTTTATACCAACGA
This sequence comes from candidate division WWE3 bacterium, assembly GCA_013335095.1. Lineage (GTDB taxonomy): Bacteria > Patescibacteriota > 4484-211 > 4484-211 > JAAXWF01. Next base: position 330,303 of record JAAXWF010000001.1, on the reverse strand, counting down.
ATCGTGATCCTTACATTATCACGATATCGTAAAAGAACGCATCCCGAATCTTATTAATTAGGATTCGAAGATTATTATCAAACCCCGAAAGGGAGACGATGATCATATTCACCGCACCCGATTCTAGGTAGTCCTGATTAACAATCCGAACATCCAGCATGCCGGTAAAATACCGGATTGCATGCAGGAACATATCCCGTTCGAATTTCGTACCGCAACGCATCACGACCGTGAAACGAGACTCATTATTGGACGAGAGAGCAAAGATACGAAATCCCCTTACGGTAAACGCACTCAGCTGACGACGATATGCCGTCGCCAGCCAGTCGGGCATGTGTTCGGGCTGGGCCAAGATCTTAAACCGCCGGCAGGTACCATCCGAAGCCTGCTCACAAAACAGTTCGTCATCCGCAAGGGCAGGCGACTCCTCATCGGTAGGACAATACCCTGACCTACCAGCTGAGACGATGAACAGATTGTTTGCCGCAGCCAAGCGCCCCGGCATATACATCTGCTCAACACATGCCATGAGGATCCAATCATCCTCACATCCGATCAGTTCTGGGTGATCGATCCGATAAACAGAGCCGTGCTGATATACATCATCAGCTAACCGCACCACGACGCCAGCCCCCAATAGGGCTTGTAGCCGAGCGGATTGACTCAAGGCCAGGGTAGAACCATCCGATACGGGAATGAACGGGAAACCGACAGGTAGCAACGACATTGTCGTATCCATACGGCCACCTCCACTCAAATAGTCTTCACCCGATGGTGAAGAACCTATTAACAGCTCCCGTATAGTATCAAATCGTTTCCACCTCAACAAATCATTAAAATAGATTAGAATGACTACTATCTATTGACCATGTTAAAAAGCTCCCCTCTTACCTGTGATTTTGAGAAACCATATTGGAGTAAAAATATATTACCAATAGGTTTAGATGAAGTCGGTCGAGGCGCGTTAGCAGGACCTCTTGTAGTAGGAGCGGTTATGTTTAATCCGAATATTGATAACAGCGAAATATTTGATGAACTGGCTGATGTCCGTGATTCAAAAAAGCTTTCCCATGATAGAAGGGTAAAAGTAATGCCATTGATCAAAAAACATGCGCGATTTTGGGGTATCGGAGCCGTCCCCGCTCAGGTGGTAGATTTAGTCGGAATTACCGCTTCATTAAAGATCGCAACCCTCAATGCGATTCACAAAAGTATTCAAGACGACATAATCCTGCTGACTGACCGAGGGTTATTGCAAAAGGGACTTGCCCACCTCCATCACCAAGAAATTATGCAAGGTGATGATGCATGTTTTTCGATTGCCGCAGCAAGTATTGTTGCCAAAGTGTGGCGCGATGAATATATGAAACGGATCGGAAGCAAGTTTCCTTTAAATATATATCGATGGTATGAAAACGTTGGGTACGCGTCTGAATATCATCGTACAATGATTAAACTGTATGGTCCGTCCCCCTTCCACCGACAGAGTTTTATAAAAAATATCTTAAGCCAATAAAACGATTGCTTAAATACCCTATAATACTATACATACCATAAGGTCAATGAGCGGACACGCTCAATAAGGAGGCGCCAATGGCAGCCCATCTCGTAAATGGATTCGAGCATACGTCGATCTTTTGTCCGGTAATCAGAAGGCGCGTCGACAGCCAAAACCCAGCAAGCGATTGGACCTGGTTCGTCGATAATTGTAAACTATCCCAGCCCGGAGGAGTCAACGACCTTCTATCCCAAGGATGGACGATCGTCGCAACCACGCCCGTCATGGTCGAAGAACGGACACAGGGGATCTTTTACCATCTCCAGAGGGCGAAGGTGTTCCACGCTTCTGAAGTGGCTCAACAGTAACCCCAAAGTCAGTCTAGTTAGCCAGCCGGAGGGATTTTTCTCTCCGGCCTTTTTCATTAGTTTACAGATTTGAGATAATTAAAGCATGCGTCGTGATATTGACTTATTAGTCGAACAAAATATCGCCGACCAACGGTTATTTCATTCTCCGACATACGGCGATCTCACCTTTAAAGAGGTTATTTTCCATATAGGTACATTCATGCACAATCGTCCTTCAGCAATTTATGATGTGGTGTTGGGAAGTGATTCCCAGGTGTATTCGGATCGAGTTGATTTTGTTTCTGCCATAATCGTACATCGCCGGGGCGAAGGCGGCATTTACTTCTGGAAAAGAAATCGGGAAGAACATCGCAAATATGTTTTAAGAGACCGCATGTATCATGAAGCGGTACTCTCAATGGATTTGGCAAATGATTTTATGGAACAATTCAAAATTGAAGGTATTATCAAATTTAATTTAGAGATTCACGTTGATGTAAGTCATACCGGCAAAACTCGTGAAGTAATAAATGAAGTCGTAGGAATGGTTCGTGGAAGTGGGTTTATTGTTAAGACTAAACCAGAAGCATTTGGCGCGGCGAGCGTCGCCGACAAACACACGTGACGAAAAAGTGCCATCGTCACATTAGAATGATTTATAAAAAGGAGGGTTTTAATAAACCCTCCCGCTAATTTAAATTATGAACGACTTACTCGAAATGGCTACCGCAAGTACAGAAAAAGCTTGGAGACGCACGCCGAAGCGAACACCCCAGCCTGTTCCTCATTGCAGGATCCGACTGCGATGGTCAGATTTATAAACATCGCTACACCGCCACGCTGAGCAGCGACGTCCATGCAGGCTAGTAGAACAAGCCCCACTGCGTCAGCAAAGTCCAGACCTGGACTAAGCGATTCTGCCCAGGTGGTCAGCTGCTCTACAGCAGTTTCCCACCCCGCAAGATCTTTTGGATCTTCTGGAATAGAGATCGCGTTGAATCCCTCGTTAAAACCCGGGTGGAGCCCCCGGATACGGGTTATCGCCATGTTGACACAGGCAGCGACCACTTCGACAGGGACTTCCGACCAGTTAACTCGAGCCAAAGGCTCCAGCTTCTGCATTGGATCCGACATGGGATGCCTCCTTATCAGGCCCACAACTATCCTATAAATCGGGGATACGGCGTTATTATACCAAATATTTGGGTTGTGGATTTTTTACAAAGCCTTTTCGAGATAAATATTCGCGTGAAGCATCCACAATATGATCTTCGGCTTCGACCAATGTCATACCTTCAATAATTGCACCAGCAGCTCCTGGATGCCCCCCACCTTTTGCGCTTATTTTTTTAGCCAATTCTCCGAGATCGATATCGGGTGTTCGGGCACGCAAAGAAACAGTGATTCGCCCATCTTCTTTTTCTTTGATATCAGCGGCAAAACGGATTCCTTTTATGACTCGTAAACATCGATGTTTAATGTAGTCAAAATCAATATTGGATTCATCATATTGCGCGAGAATCCAATACGGTAATACGACCCACGCAAACCCGTACTCTTCGTCCAGATTAAGTCTTGATAGATATTCCTTTAATAACATCATCGTATCTAGGCTAACGTTCCACGTAACGTTAACCACAAACTCATGCCAATCCGCTCCAAGCTCAGTTAATGTTGCTAAATCGGTAAAAGTTTGAGTTTGAAGGTCAGAATTTTGTAATCCTTCGGTATCAGAATAAATTCCATACATTAATAATTTAGCGATACGATCAGTAATCGTAATGTCCCAGGATTTAAACAGATTTAGCAATACCTGCGTATTTGCGGTTAACCCATCCTGATTTACCCATGCGCCCTTTCCGCTTTTATCGATAAAATCAGCAATATCTCCTTTTGGATGGTGATCTATATTTATGACTCGCTGGATATGGGGGTGATTTAAATCAATAGATGTTTGAGTAAACCGGTATAATTCGCTCCCGTCCATAAATATATACACAGACGGGATATCTAGAGGTAATGGAGTTTCTTTTTGAATTATTGAATCTGGCGACAAGATAAAATCGATATCAGCCTCGATACCCAATTTGTCGTCGCACGTAACTCGGACCCGTTTTCCCAAAGATAGTAAAGCTTCACGCATTGCCAAAGTTGAAGCAACAGAGTCTCCATCTGGGCTTACATGCAAAGGTAATACAAAGTTATCATACTGCTGAATTATTTTATAAATCGAAGAAGCACTGTCCATCTTTTTATATTATACAGATCGGTAAATAATAAAAAAAAGCGGGCGACATACAAAGTCATCCCGCTTCATGTTTGGTTAGATGCGTTCACCGCACCCTCCTTCTGTAAATAATCGATTCGTACAAAAAGTACTCCGCACCTGCATTCGCAGCTGCGGATTTACGCCCGTGAAGGCTTCTTAGGCCTATTTCACGGTTCCGGTTACTAGCCGGAAAGCCATTTACGCCCAGCGGCGCTCTAAAAGGCTGGCATGTGCAGAGTACTCACTCATTTACGGCTGAGTGAAGCCTACTGTGTATAGCGGAACCGAAAGAGGTCCCAACATGTTACGAACTTGCCTAATATACACCCGACGCGAGCAAATTCGGGACTATACCCGTATTGCCCACCCGCGACATAGGCCCATAACCCATGCCTTTGAATGTCCTCCAACGTAAAGGCGCTTCCCTCGGGCCGATAAGCCCGGCAAAGATACTCAATCAACTCTTTGTATTCCCCCTCCCGAAGAATCGCAAACATCTCTTCGATGGTGAAAACATGAGCTGCCCGCCAAATAACCTCCGTAACGAAGATCAGCGGCACACTACTTCCAGCCCATTCAGGAACATCCATCCCGAATGCAGCATTGCGAATCTGCCCAACCGGATCTGGGAAGCAGATGCGCCCCGCCCAATCCGGACCAGGAACCTTTACACATTGACCATCTACCGTCGCTACGTGGAATACCTCTAACTTCCACGCCCCAACCTCATGCATGGCGTCCATTAGACTCCTCCTAACGTTGTAACCCAAAAGGGTTCATTAAAAACCAAGCACGATACCTGGCTCCGATCCTGTAAAATTCACAGGATTCCCTGTCTGGCCCAATACCAGATTAGCGGGACGCTCAATTGTTAAGCCTCATCGTTAACAACTCAACGTCAAACTAATTCGGAATCACGTGACGGAAATTACTCAATATAGATACACTATGTTAACAAAAAACACCAAAGACATCAATCACTATAAGTCATCGCTTAAACCACTTCTCCATCTCGCGTCGGGAAAACTCTATACGAACAGGACGTCCATGTGGGCACGTAAAATTAATTGTCGTTCCATGAAAATCACGAATAAGACGTTGAATCTCTTCGGGCTTTAATCGATCACCAGCTTTTATCGCGCTTCGACACGACAGATATGCCAAGCGTCGATGTGTCTGCATATCAATTCCCTTTACGGTTGATTCACCAACATCATCCGAATCCGAAAGATCCTGAAGGAATTCTTTTAAAAGAACACCGATCATATTTCCGGCAAGAACCGATGGAACCGAATTGATCCGAATAGTCCCCTCACCCATCAGCTCTGTTTCAAAACCTAACTCAAACAACAGGTCACGACTTTGCTCCCACAATGAGAGTTCCAGTGGCGACACTTCAATCAGCGTGGGTACGAGCAGCGGTTGAATTAGTCGATTTTGTTTTTCGGATAAATATTGATTAGTAAACTTTTCATACAACACGCGTTCATGAACTGCATGCTGATCATATACAACAATACCGTCTTCTTTTTCTTCAAAAATAAAAAGATCCAATAACTGGAACACACGCAGTGGCTTCGTTAATTCAAACGATTGTTCGGGAACAGACTGTGACGCACTAATCATTGACGGAGAAAATATCGGTTTAGAGGTTGGTTGGGTTGGATCAGCAACCTCTCGTACTTTTGAGTTTGCTGAATACGATGGATATGGCACTGGTGGGAAAAAGGTTTTCGGAACGGGTGTGGGTGCCTGAGCATCTTCTGACGTTGATTGAGGAGTGATCGTTGGTTCAGGTAATTGCTCTCGTAACTGAGAAAACGCATTAATAATCGCCTGGCGAATAAGTTGAAAAACCAACTGAGGGCTACTAAACTTTATCTCTTTCTTTTGAGGATGAACATTCACATCAACGAGGTGAGGTGCCATATCAATCCGAATAACAAACTGAGGTTTTTCATGACGTCCTAAGACCGAACCATATCCTTCGGCAACCGCACTCCAAATAATCCGATTATCAACAATGCGCCCGTTAACGAATGCATACTGCCGGGCACGACTTGCACTTCCTGTTCCAGGTTTGCCGACCCACCCACTCACTTCAACATGAGGATTCTCGTTATGAATAGCAACCATCTGACCCGCTAACGATTCGCCGAGAACCGCATTGAGTAAGGGTCTAATCTCATTTCCGCCCGGTGATCGAAACACCGCGCGTCCATCTTTATGCAGTACAAACATGACATTCGGGTTAATCAATGCCAATTGATACACTAATTCTTGGATATGAGACCCCTCGGTTGCATCTTGTTTTAAGAAATTCAGCCGAGCAGGTACGTTATAAAAGAGCTCTGCAACAATGATCTCGGTTCCACTTGGCATACCGATTGGCTTAATGATAGGAGCACCATTCTCACCCATTGTTAAACTCCATCCTTCATCGGAATTTGATTGGCGAGATCGAATTTCAAATTTACTAACCGAAGCAATACTCGCCAATGCTTCACCCCTAAATCCAAACGATTGGATATTATGCAAATCTTCAAGATTATTTATTTTAGAGGTCCAATGTCGTTTTACAGAACCTTCTAGATCTTCCCGCTCCATTCCGTTTCCGTTATCAACAATGCGAATCAACTTTTTTCCACCTTTTTCTATATAGATTTCGATTCGAGAAGCACCAGCATCAAGCGAATTCTCAACCAGTTCTTTAACCACAGAAGAAGGACGATCAACCACCTCGCCGGCGGCGATTTGATTCACAAGTTGCTCTGGTAATTGATGAATACGAGGCATAGTAAAAAGTCATTCTAACACTATTTACCTTCGCAACTAATAATTATGTCGTTACGTCCATACCTAATAGTGAAAAGTGGCAATCACCGTGTATTCTTAGTAGTGCATGCTAAAAATTAAAAATCTAACAAAATATATTCGGGGCGACGTACTGTTCAAGGAAGTCTCGTTTACCATTGGCAACAAACAACGCGTAGCCTTGATTGGGCCAAATGGCTGCGGAAAAAGCACGTTAATGAAAATGATTATCGGGATAGAAGAGATTGATGACGGGCAAATAATGCTCGAAAAAGAAGTCATCGGTTATCTTCCGCAAGAATTTTCTTTTGACGAATACAAGACCGTTGGTGATTATTTTGACTCACTTATTGCCGATAAGACCAAACAGCACCTACTCGAAAAGATATTATCTCGACTTGGATTACAACAGCTGTCTCGAAATCATCCGATCAACAGCTCTAGTGAAGGTCAAAAAATGAAACTAAAACTTGCCCAAATACTTCTTAATCAACCAACAATCTTGCTTTTAGACGAACCGACCAATCATCTCGATATTGACGGGTTATTATGGTTCGAAAAGTTTATTAACGAATTTGATGGTTCGGTATTAATGATTTCACATGACCGGGCGTTTATGAATCATACCGCCACTCATATTTATGAGATTGATGAATATAAGCTGCATATGTTTGTCGGTAACTACTCTGATTACGTCAATCAAAAGGAAACGTGGATTGAACATCGAGACCGAATGTATAAAGCCCAAGAACGAAAACGCTCGCAACTCGAACAATTAATGGAGAATGCACAAAAGATTAAAGACGGTAAAAAGAGAGGCAAGGCACTTCGCGCTGCCGAGAAAAGAATGGAACGAGAGGTTACAACCAATGAGATAAACCAATACGAACGATACGGTATCGATGGAATTGATTTCACCGGACAAACACATAAAGACAAATTAATCTTGCGTGTTGATCATCTTTCTCATCAATATGGAAATCACGATGTGCTTAAAGAGGTTAGCTTTGAGATTAGAGGAACGGAACGGGTCTGGCTATTTGGACGTAACGGAGCCGGAAAAAGTACACTGTTAAATATAATCACGAAACATCTCCACCCGACCAACGGAAAAGCCGAGATCGGATTGAATGTGCGCTGGGGATATTTCCAACAGAATCAAAAACATTTACCAACCGATGTTCGGGTTGATGCGTATATTCATAAAGAATTAAGCCTGCAACCTTATCAGGCATTAAATTTTCTCCAGAAGTTAAACTTTACCGACGATCATATGAAGAGAACATTAGGACAATTAAGTCCAGGAGAGCGGGCTCGTCTGACCATCGCGATCTTCACGACAAAAGAGTTTGATTTTCTGATTCTTGATGAACCAACAAACCACCTTGATATCTGGACTAAGCAGGCAATCGAAGAGGCGCTACAAGAGTATAAGGGAGCTCTATTATTGGTGTCACACGATCGCTATTTTGTGAAAAATGTTGCCGTAGAGAAGATCATGAATCTATCTGACCAAAAGCTCAAAATTTTATAAATTTGCCCACAAATCCACCTATAGTATTATTAAAGTACGCATTATGGTGCGGATATATCGTACTTTTACATATGTATAGCACACCTACTTACTCTCGATGGAAAGGTGCAGCCAGGTGATTATAATAAGTAACCGCTTGTCTGCACCCTCCCAACGCGGGATGGTGGGTGTCTTACGGATAGGGGCCTAATGGTGGCCCCGTTACTAGAGGGAGAAGCCAATGCTTCGCAAAATCCTGATCGCGCTGGCCAGCTTGGTCGCCCTCGGGATCCTGTCGGCCTGTGGCGGTAACACCGGCCAGGTCAAGAAGCCCGAGCTGGGAACGATCCCGGCGTACAACTTCAAAACCGTCTACGCGGCTCCCGGGCTCAGCTACATCCTCCTCGATGAGATCCAGCGCGAGCTGGAGCTGCCGGTCAACGTGACCGACACCGGGGCGTTTGATCGACACCCCGCCCTGCGGGTCAAGTCGACCTTCTCAGACAATGGGACCATCGGCGATGAGGTGACCTACGTCAAGGTCACCATCCACCGTGACGGAACCATCGTCGACCAGACGATCGACGGCCACACGCCTCTCTTCATCGCCAACGGCGACGCCATGTTCATCGGCGTCGGCAGCGGCCCCAATGGGAGTGGCTTCAAGTTCACGGGGTATCTGATGGCAGGCGCCATCACGACTACCCCGCCTGATTCGTTCGACCGGATTCTCACCTACGCTGATTTTAGCGCGGGTGACTCCGGCAAACTCGTAGTTTACATGGCCTACTATCCGTAAAGGTAATTTTCTGCACAAGCACGGCCGGGTTCCCGAGAAAGGGGGCCCGGCCTTTCTCATATCCAATAGTTCAACGACTTTTTCTGCATACAGATCTGCCGCCCATAATATTACTCATAGTACAATTCTCATTTTGAAAAACGTAGCACAACATTCACTAGGTTGCTTTTTGAAGAACAAAAATAGACACATAGATAAATAATAGTACTCGAAAAAAGCTAAAACGTCCTACATGACAAAGTTAAATCAACATCTTCGTTATTAACTCAATCGCAACCCGCACCAATATTAAGGGTAATCTTTTTACTCACTGGCACTATTTGATAATTAAGTGATAATTATTCTCATTCACTAAACTTTATTAACCCTAGCCTATGGATGGGATAGAAACAGAAACACCGACTCAGCAGTAAAACACAATAACTAAAAAACTAAGCTTAAATTTAAATATAAGTTAGTAGAATTGGACAGATATAATCAAGACAGTGGTAAACGAGGTCCGATAGTGTAAATGGGAACAATGAGCACAGGAGGGTGCGATGCACACACACGACGGGGAACTGCCCAATGACACGCCTTGGTATCGCAGGACTGATTGGGTCACGCTCGGTCCATATCTAATTGCGCTACTCGCGATCTTGATTGTAGGTGCCCAGCAACTATGCGCAAACATAGGATTTCGGTATGAATATCAGCAAACGACTTCGCGGGAGGTCGAAATTAATTTCGGCAATGCCCAGGCCTTGGAACCGACATCGGCAACACAGGCTTTTCCGACCGAAATTCCAATAGTCGTATATAGGGACGACCAAAGCGGTGCAACCATCAGGTACTTCCAAATGGAAGGCACGCTTCGGCGTCTGTACGAAAACCATCAGGGACAAAATCCTGAATGGTTGATGCTAGTAAAATCGGTCAGTGGACTTCGGGGGGGTGTCTCAAAGTACCAGGTCGGGATCCAGCGAGCGGATGTCTTAACGCCAGCATTTGATGCCAAAAGCGAACTGTATAAGCTGGAGCAGGGACAAGCGCTGGAGCTTCGCATTCTTGATGCTAATAGTCGAATGATCACACGAAGCTGGTTGATTAATGGGGTGATGGTTTCGTCTATTAACCAGCCGCCGCAGCTGATTCTCTCAATTCAGCTACAGGACGATGTTCCCCGAGGAACATTTGCCGCGGTCCAATAAGATGTTGAGGTTGACAATAGTTAAGACCGGAAGCTTTATAAAGTTTCCGGTCATTTCTTACTTAATTCCCGCATATTTCCCGCACAGTTTTTATAAACGAGATCAAATCGCCCTACATCCCCTATCCTATCGCCATAAATAACAAATGTTATGTATAATTACGACATGGCATTATTACCCATCAAACAATTTCCGTTCGAGACGTTACGTCAAAAGGCGGTAAAACTAACAAAATCAGAACTCGCCGACCCTACATTACAAAAAATGTTCGACGATATGATGGAAACACTCGAGAATGAATACCCGATGGGGGCAGGACTTGCGGCTAATCAGATCGGCATAATTAAAAGATTTATAGCGATAAACGTAGAGGTTAGCGACGATGTTTTCTTAAAACAAATCTTAATAAATCCCGAAATCATTGAAGCATCAAAGCAAACGGACTTAGATTGGGAAGGGTGTCTAAGTTTTGTTAACGAAGAAGGTTCGCCTGACCAATGGGGATTAGTTCGCCGATCGACATCGGTTAAACTAAAAGCACTCGATCGTGACGGAAAGGCTATCGAGATAAAAGCTGCAGACTTTTATGCACGACTACTACAACACGAGATTGATCATTTAGACGGCGTACTCTTTATCGATAAATTAGAATCAAAACTCTTATCAACAGAAGAGCTTGATGAGTTAATGGAAAAACAAGCCAAGTCTGAGCATGCGGTTGCCGAATAAATACCTATGCTTGATACACAATCGGTTCGAGAACAATTCCGTTTCTTAGATAATTCCCCTACTCCGGTTTATCTTGATAATGCCAGTACCAGCCCAAAACCCGAATCAGTACTATCTGCAATGACGGATTACTATCGAAATCACAACGGCAACGTCGGACGCGGAAATCATCGATTAACCCGAGAATCAACAGCCATGTACGAACAGGCGCGAGAAGCCGTAGCAAAGTTTATCCACGCCGAAAATTCATCGGAAGTCGTGTTTACTCATAATGCGACTGAATCAGCCAATTTAATCGTGTACGGATATGCACAGCATTTTTTACAACCGGACGATGTGATTGTGCTAACTCAAGGAGAGCATCACAGTAATTTACTGCCTTGGTTAGATGTCGCAAAACAAACTGGTGCTCGAGTGGAATACATTCAATTAAGACCAGATGGAACCCTCGACATCAATTCGCTGATCGAAATCGTTACAGTTTTTCCGGTTAAATTTGTATCCATTACCTATGTCTCAAACGTTTTAGGAACAATTAACCCGATTCGAAAGATCGCTGAAGTAACAAAAAAATATCGCCCTGATGCGCTGATTGCAGTCGATGCATCACAAGCCGTAGGCCATATCCCAGTAAACATTGATCATCTTAATTGTGACTTCCTATTCTTTTCTGGCCATAAAATGTACGGCCCGATGGGGATAGGCGTGCTCTATGGAAAAAGCGAACTACTCAACCAGTTCACCCCGCTTCTATGGGGTGGTGGAATGATTAACGATATCGAGGAAGAAGAAATTAAAACTCGCCGCATACCGTCAATGCTTGAAGCAGGAACACCAAACGTCGCCGGGGCGGTTGGCTTATACGCTGCGATTGATTTCATTAATCACCAAAAAATCGAGCACATAATGTCCCATGAGATTGAGTTAACCAAATATGTACTCGAAGAATTGCAAAAAAGCGCTATTGAAGGATTACACATAATTGGACAAACAGAGGTACAACACGAACGAGAAAGATTAAACCGGCTTGGCATTGTGAGCTTTTACATCGATAATATTGCGGCAGAAGATATCGGCAACTATCTCGATGACGACAATGTTATGGTTCGCAGTGGCCATCATTGCACCATTCCCTTGCATAAAGAGGTGTTTAAAACCTCAACGACCGTTCGTGTCAGCCTCGCGGTATACAACACAACGACCGAAATAGATCAATTAATTGATTCATTGAAAAAAGCAAGTCAAATGCTTCGCTAAAAAAGCGGCGTATATTTCTACACGCCGCAAAGTTGTGTATAGCCACAATTTGTGGACTATCAAATATTACCCACGACCACAGATCGCCAAAACCTGCGAGCGCATTGCCTGTAACCTGTATGCTTCCTGATAATTAAATGGAAACACCCGGTCCCCTTTTTTGACGACGACATGGGCAAATCCCCATTTACCCGAACCCATCATATCGACGGGCTCTTCTAGGGAGATTACGATATCCCCCACCACGATAGGCCTAGACTCGTCGACGGTACAACCCCGGGCAAAAGCCCGCGCCTCGGCATGATCACACATGGCTATAACATGAGTAACCGGCGGCACCGTTGAATCCAGAGAATCTCCAGATGCTGTTACAAACTCGTACACACGGAATACAACGCCTGAATCACCAGGCTCCACGACCAGAGCGAAACTGCCGGTCCGAACTAACGGAGACATAGACTCACCTCCACAAAGGTATCCCGAAGCGAAAAACAGACTAAAAGATGGTAACAAAGGTAAGGATAAACAGCAAGAGTCCAGAATCTAGAGTATTATTTTAGGAAAAACACGGCGAGACCGGGACAGTTCAAGCTCTCCTTTGGCAAAGTCGACCTTCATCTTAAAGTGCTTCAAAAAACTAAGCCCCAGTAAACCATCGACACCACTGACTGATGGCAAATCTCGCACAATACAACTAACATTCTTTACTGAAAATCCGAGTACGGTCATTATCGGAATAGTTATAATCGGCGAAGTTTCGATAGTCGAAGCAGTAGTTGTTTGAATAGTATTGTTCTGGTTGATTTCAATACCAAGGGCCGTAACCAACTTCCACGGAAGCATGCAGTACGTTGCCCCAGTATCAAAAACGAGGCGAGACCGCTCAATCACACGTCCGTGTAAATCTGCATCGATTAAGATAATCCCAGCGCTCGGATCAAATCGAAGTGATTCCTTTTCGCTCATACAAAAGAAAACGCGAACGCTTCCCCTTCCTTTAGAATAGGACCGGTAAACAAGGTCATCACATGATCGCCTTCGGGCAAATTGTTTATCTTCTCATACATTTCGTCACGGCTATCACTAACAAATAACGGTTCGACCTCTTCTATTTCATGAGTTTCTTGATTTTCTTTTATTACCCGTAAAAGAACCCATTTATTATCTGGATATTTTTCGTACACATCGTTTACCGTCATACACTCATTTTACACCTCGACGCGATCAGCTATACTACTTTTTACACCCTAGCTTTACTGGAAAGGATGGATGCAAGATGTCTGGACACCAGTTTGGTGTATGGGAGGTACTGTTTGCTATGGCAGTCGCATTGGGACTACTAGCTGGCTTGATAACCATATTCGGTTATCTCTTTGATCTGCTGCTCGCTGTCGGAATGATTCTGTTCAGAATACTATTTCATCGAGCGACACGACAAAAAGGATCAGAGGCGGATGAAGCGACGGACATAGTACATCGGATAGATCAACCGGCCGAGATAACGCCGGAGGTTACTAAACCCCAGCGCCCGAGTCGTCCTAAATTCGAAGGGCGAAACGAACGGCGTTCAGTGTTTAATAGCGAAAAAGGAACAGAACTCGTCATCGTCGACATTTATTATGTGGGAGGTGAACGGTCTGCGGAGTATCTGAACGTCGCATTTGTCGTTCCCGCCGGAATGCCTCTTGGGAATATTGGCTTGGTAGGGCTCGATCCCTACGATGCGGCCGAAAACCAGTTCGTCATATTCGGAAATGATACCGAACGAACCATATATCGCGGCCGATCAACCACAACAAACAGTGAGATTTTTACAAAATAATATAACGGTGAGTGTCTAATCGATGCTCACCTTTTTTATTCTTCTTCCTGGAGATTATGAAATACGGTCATGACGTCGTCATGATTCTCTAATTCTTCGATTAGTGATGCGAGCTGGCCTAGAGAATGTTCATCCTCGACGGGCGTTTTGAACGTTGGATTATGCGGATCCGCACCAAACACGTATGCTGCTGAACCTGGTTCTCCTAAACTTCCGCCATACTCTTTAAATAGTGCCCGGACTTCGGCTATTGTTCGATTTCGGTTATCAGTTTCACCACTTACCATAATTGCAACACCACCTGGTCCGTACCCTTCAAGCGATACGCTTTCGAGTCGACCTTCATCACCGATTCCGGCTCCTTTATTAATGGCTCGTTGAATATTTTCTTTTGGTAAATTACTTGCTTTTGCATCTTCCATCGCTTTACGAAGTGTTGGGTTTGATGACGGATCTGGGCCGCCCTGACGGGCTGCAATTTGTATCTGCTTACTTAGTCGGGTAAAATTCTTACTCTTTTTGGGGTCTTTAAGCGCCTTCTCATTTTTTACTTTGTGCCATTTTGAATGTCCGGACATATGTGTATTATACCCGGTGTACAATAGCTTTGTTTTCGTCAGTTCGCACCCTTAGTAAAGGAGAGTCCGATGACTCAGAGATCGGGAAGATTTGATGCCATATCGCCGCTCGATTATCGCTACTATGATAGCGAGGTCGCAAAGAGACTTAGTGCAGAAGCATTCACGGGATATCTGCTACGTGTCGAACTTGCTCACTTAAGCGCATTATGCGATGCCGGGGTCTGCACCGATGAGGTATGCCAGGCGGCACTTGAGGCAAGCCAAAAGGTTACGACCGAAGCGGTGTATGCCGAAGAGGATCGAATCCATCACGACATCCGGGCACTGGTGAATGTATTCACGTCGCTACTCCCCCCAGATATGCGGCAGTACGTCCATCTCGGGGCAACGTCATACGACATTATCGATACGGCCAATGCGCTGCGCATGACCGAAGTGATGGATGATGTGATTATCCCTCGGCTTATTGATCTGCTGGAGACGCTCGTCGCTATCGCTAAAAACGAGGCGCTCACCATCCAGATCGGCCGAACCCATGGTCAGCATGCCGTACCGGTCACATTCGGGTTCACCGTATGTGGATACATCAACCGACTCGGCAATTCGATCAACATGCTCACGACGCTTACCGGACAATTGGTCGGTAAGTTTTCCGGAGCGGTTGGTTCGTACAACGCGATGCAGCTCGTTGTGGACGATGGATTCGCCCATGAGCAGGTGGTAATGTCGGCTCTTGGTCTTTCGAGCGACATTCATTCAACCCAGATCGCTCCCCCCGAGCCGATGATGCGGTTGATGAATGAGTTGGCATTTACCGGAGGAATCCTGGCCAATATTGCCCGCGATATGAGGCATCTGCAACGCACCGAAATCAATGAGGTCGGAGAAGTTCAGGGTCGAGCGGACGTCGGATCATCGACCATGCCGCACAAAAAGAACCCGATCACGTTCGAGCAGATCGAGAGCCAATGGAAGGTACTTGTAGGAAGAATGGTCACGGTGATGCTTGACCAGATCAGCGAGCATCAGCGGGATTTAACCGGATCGGCGTCGGGCCGAACAATGGTCGAGATCGTCGCATATCTGGCGAATATGATTACTCGACTGAACCGGGCGATGCGAAAGTTGGCGGTAAACCGACGCCAAATGAGCGCCAACGTTTCGTTCATGGCCGATTTAACCATGGCCGAACCGCTATACATTCTGCTGGCCAAATACGGCCATCCAGATGCACATGAGGCGGTTAGACTCGTAACCAACGAGATGCGTCGTTCGCTTGTTCCAAACGAGACACTGCTCATGGTTGCGCAAAAGACCACATCGCTCGAGCCGTATTTGCGGCAGTTCCAACCGGCCGAGCTTCAGCTTTTTGACGACCCCACACACTACTTGGGTCAGGCGGTAGAACGAACCCGGGCAATCACCGAGCACTGGATCGCAGAGCTAGGGCTAAGAGTCTAAAAAATAGGGAAGGCCACCAAAATGGTCTTCCCAACTCTATTGTGTTTTTAATAATTGGAGTTTATCTTTAGAAATATGAATGCAATTGAATGGGTCAAAAACCACAAAGCCGAGACGGCATTAATTGCGATTGGAGTTTGGTTTATTGGTGGTAAATTATTAGGCTCTGCTACTCTTTATTCTATTAACACGAGCTCATCAGGAAATTATTATGGAGCGTCAGAGAGTATATTTGATGGAGTAAGTGCACTAGGAAATTCCAAATCAACGTACCTTCCGGTTAGTCAAACAGCTACACCCCAAACCAATACAACAGATAGAAAAGTTGTTCAAGATTCGTATCTTTCGTTGTTAGTTAAAGATGTTACTAAAACGCAGGAACAGATGGTAGCGAAAGCAGAGCTCGTTGGTGGGTATATGGTTTCAAGTACCCTCTCCTATCCTGAAGAATCTCCCTATGCACAAATAGTGCTTCGAGTACCAAGTAAATTTCTTAAAGATGTTGTTGAACATTATCGTTCTTTGGCGATAAAAGTTACTAATGAGAGTTTATATGGTCAGGATGTTACCGATCAGTATATCGATCTCCAATCACGAATTGATTCGATGAATCAAACCCTCACCCGCTATGAAGAGATTCGACAAAAAGCAACCGAAGTAAATCAATTAGTCGAAGTACAACGTGAGATTACCAGTCTGCAAACACAGATTGATAGTCTTAAAGGTCAACAAAAATATTTAGATCAGACGGCACTTCTTTCAAAGGTTACGGTAAATCTTTCGACCGATGAGTTGGCATTACCGTATGCTCCTACCGAGAGTTTTCGTCCAGCAGTTATTTTCAAACAAGCAGTGCGATCAATGCTTGGAACACTTAGAGATTGTGGTGAGTTTATTATTTGGGTTGTAGTATATAGCATCATCTGGGCTCCTGTATTAGCCGCTTTTATTTGGTGGCGCCGACGAGCAAAGAAGGCGCAGTTAATCGCCAACTCTGGGCAAGTTAAGAAGTAATTACCATCTCTTACATACAATTTCTTCTATTATTGAATCGGTGTGTTGTTATAATAACGATAGATGCGCCCGTAGCTTAGCTGGATAAAGCGTCAGGTTCCGGTCCTGAAGATCGGGGGTTCGAATCCCTCCGGGCGTACCATTCTATACCCCATAACTCTTGACTTTCGGCACTAATATGCCCTATAATAATTACGTAAGCTCTTATCAGGGCTTACGGGGTACTTTTATAAGATACCCTTTGCACATTTTCATCACGACTTAAGAACTACGTTTATTGGTAGTCCTTTCGTTCCTTTTTCCTGCTTTTATGGGTGAACAGAGGTGCTTACCCCTTTATTGGGGCCCTCCTAGGCGCCTCTATTCACCCATAAATGGCCGGCACGTGGGAAACCCACGCCCGGTTGGGTGGAGCGGCAACCTTTGCCGCACCGGTGGGGTTAAACCCACCATTTACCCCAGGAGGGACCAGCGCGTCGCTGTGTCCCTAGCCCAGGAGGCCACCACATCAGGTGGCTCTAGGGGGGCTTCTCGCCCCCGCAGAAAGGAACGGCCCTACCATGACGACGAACAGCACCCTCGAGCTCCGCGCCCGCAACGTCAGCCGCGCCAGCAAGCTCGGGATCGTCCCCAACGTCGGCAACCCCGACCGGGCGAAGATCGTCATGAGGCTCCACAGCATCGACCAGGCCGCGCTCGACGCGGCGTTCGAGCTGTTCGAGCTCACCACGTCGGTCGGCCTGAACGACGTGAGCTTCTTCGACCTCGTGGGCATCTGCCCCGAGGACGCCAAGAAGCTCCGCCAGCGCGCCAACGGCATGAAGGGCTACAAGGCCCGGATCGCCAAGCGCGAGCAGGCTGTCCAGCTCGAGGCTAAGGCCGCCCAGCAGGCGGTCGCCAAGAGCACCTTCGAGGCCGAGGCCACGGAGCGCGACGAGCGCATCCGCGAGATGCAGCAGGACCGCACCTACCGCGGCTTCCTGCTCCTCCGCGCCAAGAAGATGGGCATCGACACCCGCACCCGCGAGACCCGCCTCGCCGAGGCCGTCGCGCAGCGCAACTACGCGCTGTTCACCGACTGGCTCGACCAGATCGAGGCCAAGCAGGCCACCAGCGCCCAGCACCGCGCCCCGGGTGGCCGCACCAACGTCGGCAACCCCAACCCCAAGGGGCCCTCGAACGAGCAGCCCCTGCACAAGCAGGGCGGTGGCAAGAAGGGCAAGAAGGTGGCGTAGTTCGCACAGTCGGATCGGCGGGAGTCCTCCGGGACTCCCACCACCACCCGGTACCTAATTCCTCCGCAAGGAGCGAAAAAAGGGCCGGGTTTTTCGTTATACGCTACGCACAACTACCCCATAGCAATTGACTTTTATCCCCTATTTCGCTATAATATAAGAACCGTTTGCCGTAATAACACACACGTTATTACACCGTACTTTTCAAAGTAAATGCGAACAACTATGGGTGAATTAACCGGTTGATACAGATCGACAAGTTGGTTCACCCATAGTAACCCGCCTGGCGGGGTAACTTGGGACCCCTTCGGGGGTTCGGAGAGGGCTCACGCCCTCAACCCGTCGGAATGATGGGCCGCCCCCTAAAAAGGGCTCGCCCAGTCTTATGGAGACCTAGTGGTCAAGATATGGGGCAGATGCCCCACATGCATGAGGAGAATCTCCCATGACTACCGACAACAGCCAGCAGAGCCAGCTCATCCGTCTCCGCGCCGACATCGGCCCCCGCGCCCGCCGCGCTGGGCTCACGAGCAAGAACGGCAGCGAGATGGAGTTCGAGGAGTTGATGCTGCTCAAGGCTAAGCTGGCGCTACTCAACTGGAGCCACGACCGCGGCATCGAGTACCGCGTCGACGAGGTCGCCCAGGCGCAGAACGCCGAAGCCCTCGCCGAGGTGGCAAAGCTCTATGAGCAGCGCTACCAGGCCAAGCTGCGCCACACCAAGCTCATCGAGATCAAGCGGTCGCTGCTTAAGCAGGCCGAGGAACTCGGGATGGGCAAGGCCAACTTCGGGCAGATCATTGCCCGAGGCTGGGACGACGAGTTCCGCCTGGCCAAGCGCGCGCTCATCGAGCGCCGCGCCGAGCTCGAGGTCGAAAAGGCCGAGGCCAAGAAGAAGGCGGACAACCACCGCCACACTCTCCTGGCCAAGCTGCGCAAGCAGGCCGCCGATGCTGGCATCGACACCAACGAGGTCACCCGCATCCTCAAGGAGGAGTGTGAGGTCGACTTCTCGGCCCTCGAGGCGGCCATCGCCGCCAAGAAGGCCCCGGAGCCGGTGCGCACCTGCCCGATGCCCGTGATCCACGAGCACGAGCTGGCCGCGGCCTAGTTCGCTAAGTCGGAAGAGGGAGGGGGCTTAACCACAGTCCCCTTCTTCACAACCCGGTACCTATTTTTCTCCTTCGGGAGCGAAAAAAGGGCCGGGTTTTTTCGTTTTGACAACACACACATCTTTATCCTATAATATAAAAACGAGTTCTTTGAAAACAAAGGAGGTCGGCTTGACCACCACCCAACGGAAGCACCAACATAACGGTGCTAGAGGCGGAAAAACCAAAACGCTCGAACTGCTCAAGCGTCAAGGGTTGTCGGGACCGGCTCGGCCGATCGCCCAGCCCAAGCCGGTCACGATAATCGTTGACCGGGAGTTCATCGAGCTCGCCGCTCAGCTGTGTGCTTTGACTCGAAAAACTGACCCGAAACGGGCAGCCACCGAGCCAGAGATTGCACAACTAGCGGCCTGGTTCGCCGGCACCAACCGGCTCAACGGGCATCGTCCGAAACCAGACGAGGACGAAGGTTACCTTACCGAACGTGAGTATCGGGAAAGCCTTCGTATACAGGCTCGTCGGGTCGGCATCCCAGCCAACCTGCTCGCAATGACGCTCGGCCAGTGCTTCACCGGCTACGAGCCGGTAGAAGACCTCATCCGCCAATATGGCGATATGATGAGGGCGAGGTCAGCGGCGGCACGGTCAGGTCTCGGACATGACCTCATCACCGAGAAGCTCTCGCAGGGTGGGATAACCGCCCTAAAAGAGCAGATCATGGTCGAGGTCCTTCGACCTTCGCGCTAAAACACGGCCGGTACCAACTGATCACCAAGATCAGAAGGTGCCGGCCCTTACTTTATATAGTGAAAATAGTTATTCCCCGGCAACTAAAGATTCGAGTATAGAAATATCTCGAACGTATAAATGTCCATGCTCGGCATCGATATACCCCATCTCTTTAAAATGTCGCAGTACTCGGGTAACTGTTTCTCGGTTAAGTCCAGTAGCAGCCGCAATCTCTTGATGTGTTAAAGAAATCTCCAAGCTCCCGGTATCGTTTTTTTTGCCAAAACGCTTAGCTGTTATTGCGATCATCGTCCCAACCCGTGCATGGGCGTCCCCCAATGCGATCGACTCTAAACGACTAATTATCCCGTGCATACCTCGGAGTAATCGTCCTATCAGATCAAACATAATCGTTGGTTCTTTTTGAAGTAATTCTTTAACTTCATCCACCGAGATTATCCGAACCTCTGATTCTTCCGGCGCGCTAAAATAATATCGATTAGGAATATCGCCAAGCGCCGTCATTAAAGGAAAAAAACTACCCGGCTTATACACCGTTATAACTAATTCCTCACCGTTACTTCCAATAGAATATTGTTTAATGGTGCCGCTTACTAAGAAATGAAGATTTGGTGAATGGTTTGAAGGATGGACTAAGATATCCCCTGCATCCAAATGGTGCATAGGATTATGTTCAAAGTAGCTATTCAAAAAAGTATACGTATCTTTTTGCATAAGCCAAGACGTACTATATTATCACTACATTCGCAAAGACTGATACTACATTACTGGGTTATAATATCAGTAAATCTCAGTATTACAAAATATTAGGAAATCTCGTGACTCACACTACATCAAACTCACTATCTTTCGCCAAGCTTTCGATACTTAGCTTAGCAACTTTCGGCCTACTTGACGCTGGGTATCTATCATATGAGCATGCAACAGGAACAATACCACAATGTAGCGTCGGATTTTTGGCGAGTGACTGCGGAAGTGTCCTGCAGAGCAGCTATTCACAAATATTTTCGATACCACTTGCATATATCGGCGTTATTTATTACCTGACGATACTTACCGTAACGCTACTAACCTTAAATCCAAAGACAAAGTTTGTCGATCGATTACTCTACCCTATCAGTGCGGGAGGATTTTTCGCTTCACTGTACTTTATGTATTTACAAATTTTTGTCATTGGCGCGATCTGCCTTTTCTGCACCACATCAGCATTTATATCAACTGTAATCGCTGGGGTTATATGGCTGATAATGACACGAGAACGGGTCGATACAATAAGCTTTGCAACTAAGATCGGATATCAAAGAGTTCTAAAACCACTCCTGTTTACTCATAAGCCTCAAACAGTGCACATAGGTATGACCAACGTGGGCGAATTACTTGGAAAATGCCTCATAACCAGAACATTTATGTCGTGGTTATACGACTATGATTCTTCAAAATTATGCCAAGCGTATCATGGTGTTCACTTTAGTTCTCCTGTGGGGTTAGCTGCCGGATTTGATTACAACGCTCAATTAACTCAAATTCTAGAAAGCATGGGATTCGGTTTTCAAACGATCGGAACAATCACCAACAAACCATGCCAGGGTAATCCGGATCCACAACTTGGACGATTGATACAGTCACAATCGCTCATGGTTAACAAAGGCTTTCGTAACCCCGGAGCCGACACGGTAATTACAAAACTGGCAAAACACGAAATGTTTGGGCAAATAGGGGTGAGTATCGGAACAACAAATACTTCAGACATACAAACTGTAGAGGATGCAGTAATCGATATTACCGAAACATTTAAGAAGTTCGAGCACTCAACGCTCTCTCATTCATATTACGAACTAAATATTAGCTGTCCGAATTTACAAACCTCAATAGATTTCTATAACGTGGATAATCTCTCGGTACTATTGCAAGGCGTACATAAACTTAATATCACCCGTCCAATTTGGGTTAAAATGCCGATATCTGTAACAAATGATCAATTTGATGCCATATTAGAAACGCTCGCTCAAGAACCTTTGATTGTCGGAATAATTGTCGGAAACCTGCAAAAAGACAGGACCGCCGAACCACTGCAAGCTGATGAAGTAAACCAGTTTACGGTAGGAAACTTTAGCGGTAAACCAACCTGGAATCGCTCAAATGAATTAATTTCTCGGGCATACGGCACGTATCACGAGCGATTCACCATTATTGGGTGTGGCGGAATCTTCTCGGCTGAAGATGCATATACAAAGATACGACTTGGCGCAAGCTTGGTACAACTTATTACCGGTATGATTTTTGTTGGCCCACAGTTAATAGGATCGATAAATCTAGGTTTGGAAGAACTTCTTCAACGAGATGGCTTTAATCATATCTCTCAAGTAATTGGCATTGATACGGTTAAAAAATAGCTCCAAGATAATTACGAAACAATAAAATAGATTTACTAGAGTATATATCAAACGGACCACTCCTTTTCAGATCACTCAGCGTTCAAGACTCTCTCTGCTCGTAAAAATTTTTTCAATAAGTAGGGGAGCAACCAGATACAGATACGCTAGATCTGCGGCATTCTAACGCATCTGATCGGTTGTATTTTATAACAGTAACACCTTAACCACAGAAATCGTAAAACTATATCATGAATATTTGTTAACATTTTCGTAATAATTAGGTAAGATTTAAGATTTTTTACCTAGCGCTTCACTAACGTCCGTGGGTTTTTGGTATTCTTGATCCGGAAGGCTTTGGAGCGACTCGATAACAGAGTCATCAGCTCCTTGCTCTACCGCAGAGTCAACTAATTCATCCTTTGTTGCCGGATAATCGACACCGGCAAGAAACTTCTGAATTTGGATCGGGTTTACAGTTTTTTCATCCATGTTTATCACCTCCTAACCGCAACATAATAACCATATTGATTGTGTATTTGATCAAGGTTATGCATGAACAAGGTAATGATATTTCCCGCACAATTACCGCAATAACTATAGGAATACAAATTTCGCACTATCGGCAACTTGCTATAGGGTATGGTAGCGGTATACTTAAATTAAGCCTACGGTGCGGTTTATCCCCTGCCGGAGGCACTGGCACGTTTCAATCTTATTTAGGAGGTTCAAGGTCATGGCACAGATCATCGGTATCGTTATGACGGTCGTTGGGTTCGGGCTCGGGGTCAGCACGTATGCGGGTCTCAAGAATGATCCGTACACGGGCTTCCCGGCTTTGGTGATGCTCTTCGTGAGCAACCACCAGGTCTCGGCTGCCATCTGCAGCATCGGTGTCTGCGTCGTCATGATTCTGATCGGGCTCATGCTCGCCGTCTTCGGCGGGAAGAACAAGATCTGACCTACCACTAGGTTTGTAACGGCCACGGGCTGGTTCTTCGATTAATTTCGGAGATCCAGCCCCTATCTTTCTTTAAAATCAGGAGTTTTTAAGTAGAGATGGTAACTCAGAAGCCACAACAGAATTCTGTTTACCTAATACCATGTCTTTAACTAAGACTTCACCCTTAGCTAATTCATCTTCACCTAAAATCAACACATACCGAAACCCTTTTTTATTGGCGTACTTTAACTGATCAGAAATAGATATACCATCCTTTGTATAAAGCTCGACGTCCAAACCCGATTGTCTCAAAATTTGCGCCAACATCCACGATTCACCCTGCAAAGACGAATTAAATACAGACACCAAAATAGGTGCATTGGTACTTATTTGTGGTAATAAATTCCATCCTTCTAAAAAGTTTAACGTCGTGACATCTCCTGGAGCAAATCCGACCGCAGTCAAATTATCTTTTCCAAACATACTAACTAAGCCCTCATATCGACCACCGCCACACATACTCCGTTTATTCTCCGGATTTAAATCAAACTGCTCAAACACCATTCCGGTATAGTAATCCAACCCGCGCATAATCGAACAATTAAAAGAAACAATATCACCTATGCTTCTTTTATCAACGACCTCAAACAAACCCACTAATTCACGGGCACCTTCAGATTCTCGTTGATATTTCGCCACATCTGAAATAGACATGAAAGGAAGCTGCAACACCATATCCACCTGTTTGGTAGAAAGCCCTAACTGGCTCAACTGGGCCGCATTCTCAGACTCAGACTGCTTAGGTAACCGATCAATCAATCTATTCAACTTAGACACTTCACCCTTATATGACAACACTTTACTTACCCAAAAATCCATCCATTTTCGATTATTTACGTAGATCGCATACATCTCCGAGGTTGCGTTAAATTCCCGCATAATTGCCGCAGCAATTTCGATAATTTCCGCATCGGCCAAAATACTGTCATCACCAAACAAATCAACGTTCAATTGAAAAAATTCCCGCACCCTCCCCCGCTGTGGTTTCTCATACCTCATAAAGTTGGCAATCGAATACCATCGAACCGGTTTTATGAGCTCCTGCAGCCGACCTGCAACCATACGCGATACACTCGGCGTCATTTCGGGACGAATGGCTACTTTTCGTCCGCCACGATCTTCAAACCAGTACAATTGTTCATTAACAATCTCTTCACCGCTGACATTTTTAGCAGCATACAAATCCCAATTTTCTAAAAGTGGAGCTAAATATTCCTCAAATCCATATCGTTTTGATACTCGACTCCAAACGTCAAAAATGTATCGTAATTTAGCCATCTCTGATGGGTAAAAATCACGAGTCCCACGATAGCCTTCGGTTGTTACAATTGGTTTTTTATTCATATATTCGTATTGTAACACCTACTACACTTGACACGACTTATGCGCTTAGCGATACTGATTCTATAGTATGGATAGCCAAGACCAATCACTACCCCAGAACGATCTTCCAATAAACGAGACCAATTACCCACCAACAGCTGAACCTATTCAATCCGGATATGCGCCAGAACAACCAATCGCACAAGCACCCATGCCAATAGATACTACAAATAGCTTCAACACAACCCCACCGGTTGATCAACCCCACCCCAACGATATGATTGCCGCACCTGAACCAGATCATGCCCATGATCAACTTGGCGTAAATTACCTAGAAAACGCAGGACAACCAGATCAACCGGCGCCAGCCCTAACCACAGAGGGTGAATCAGGATCTTCAGGAGGAAAAATGCGCATCATCTTACTCATTGTTGGTATCTTAATAGTAGGCCTTGGAGCGGCGGCGTGGTTCTTTTTCTTTAAACCATCTTCTACAAATAACCAAACACCCGAACCAACTGCCACGCCAACTAAAGCAGTAACACCAACGGTAACTCCTTCTGAAACCGCTCAATCCCAGACCCATTTGGAATGCCGTTTTGGATTATGCGTCGAAGTTCCTGGTCCGGGACAAAATTATTGCAGCTCTTCGTTTGACTGCGAAGGAACAAACGCAAATACGACCCCAGCGGCATCCCCTACAGCGGGAACAACAATAGCCCCAACTGTAACCGCAAAACCATCAAATACCCCAACCCAAGCACCAAGCGTTACCAGTCGTCCGACAAATACCCCCACAGTAGCACTAGGGGCACCAATTGCGACAAGCACACCAACACCTACAAAAACCCCGACACCGACATCACGACCAACTGTCACTCCAACTCCACTTGCCACGGTATTACCTGAAAGCGGTACGACCGAAAATACGTTAATCTTCTTTACCCTGCTGTTTATGCTCACCGCTTACGGCTTTGTAATCAGTTTTAGAAAAGCATAATTACAAAACCAGAGTTATCCACATAGCAGTAGCCTATACTTCCCATTGACCTAAAAACACTAACGTATCAACCTAAAATCGAATTGACAGTTTTCCACAAAAACAAGTATCGTAGGAGAACATCATGGCTTCTCCCAATTTATGGCAACAAGTCTTAGCAACATTAGAAATAGAATTAGATCCAGCTGCAGTATCTACGTGGTTTCGCAACACTCAGCTTTATGAAACAAGTGAAGATAAAATAATCATCGCTTGTACCGATTCATATAGCAAAAGTATTATCCAAAAACGCTATGCCGATAAAATCGCCGATATCATCCGACAGATCGAGCAACGTAAATACAGCATCGACTTTATTGTGAAGCCTCTTCGCGTACAAACACCGGTGCACGGGCCCTTATTTGACGAAGCCCCAGACTTAAAAGCCTCTCCACTGGCCACAAACTCATCCCCAACCACCTACACCCCACGAGAAAGTTCGACAATGTCTATTCAAAGACCAGAGGTAGGACTTCTAAATCCCCAGATGACGCTAGACAATTATGTAGTTGGGCCAAGCAATCGGGTGGTACACGCAGCTGCGGTATCGGTCATGGAAAATCCTGGACACATTTATAATCCACTATTCATTTATGGATCAACTGGCGTTGGAAAAACGCACCTCCTCCATGCGATTGGGAATGGGATATTAGAGAACTTCTCCTCGTATCGAATTATGTATACAACCAGCGAAAAGTTTGTTAACGACATGGTTGAACACCTGAGACAGAAAAAGGATATGCAACAGTTCAGAAGCCGCTACAGAACCTGTAATGCCCTTTTAATCGATGACATCCAGTTTCTCGCAGGAAAGGAGTCGAGCCAGGAAGAGTTTTACCACAGCTTTAATGAACTGCAACAAATAGGCAGCCAAATCGTCGTTGTATCAGACCGCGAACCATCCCAAATTCAAGGATTAACCGATCGACTAATCTCGCGATTTAAGGGCGGATTAATGGTTCAGATAAGCCCGCCGGATTACGAAACGCGTCTCGCTATCGTTCGAACAAAAGCTGAAGAATTGCAAATAAATCTAAGCGATGCTATTTACGAGTACATTGCCGAACAATCAAGTCAAAACGTTCGAGAGATTCAAGGAACACTCCTGCAGGTTAAATCACTGGCCAATACTCAATCACAGCCAATCAATCTCGCATTTGTCCGATCAGTTATAGAACCCAAAGCCGATGTACAAACCGTTCAAAAACGTATCACTCCGGAACTAATACTCGAATTAGTAACACGCCAATTCGACACAAGCATAAAAGACCTCTGCGGAAAAAAACGAAAAAAGGAGATCGTACTCCCCCGCCAAATGACGATGTTTCTTTTACGAAATGAACTAGGGATGAACCTCGAAGAAATAGGCGAGGTTCTGGGTGGACGAGATCATACGACCGTTATGCATGGATGCGATCGAATTAAACAGGCTATCGAACAAAATAATAATCCCCTATTACGCTCCCACCTTCATCACATTCGTCAGGAACTCTACGGATAACCATCTTTAGGATAATAATTTCATAGGCGTAATTTTAATAAATGTATCTCAAAGTTTGTAATTGTGGATAACTTTTTATATTTTGTGGATAGTTTGTAGATTATATTTTTATTTTGTGGATAAATATTTATAGATTGTGAATAATCCACAATCTATCCCAAACTCTTCCCGACAGTTTCCACAACACTTTGCGTATATCAACATAGCGTAACGTAGTTTTCCACTAATCCACGTCCCCTATAATTGCTACTAAAGAATGTGTATGTTAAAGTATTGACTATGAGATTAAGCGTAATTCGTGAGCGTTTGTACAAAGGATCATTGTTTGCCGCCAAGATAGTCACGACTAAGTCTAATTTACCGATTCTTTCAAACTTACTGCTCACCGCTACTCCCGATAACCTGTTAAAGATAGAATCTTCAAATCTTGAATTATCAATTCGATTAACCATAGCGGCAAAAGTCGAAGAACCAGGACAAATAACTATACCTGCAAAAAAATTCAGTGAATTCCTCTCTCTCTTATCTGACGAAACACTCACGTTGCATAGTGATCTTCGTCAATTAGTTGTTGAATCAAATAGTAATCAAGCAACGTTCGTAACTATGCCACCAACGGACTTTCCAGAGCTTCCAAGTCGTCAAAATCAAACTAACCATATGAGTTTTGATCCTCAACTATTTCGTCGGATGGTTAAAAAGGTGTGCTTTGCAGCTGCCGGAGGAGAGACTCATCCTGTTTTAACTGGTGCGCTACTAACTCAGGCTGAAGAGGGCATGCTTTCGGTTGTCGCGACAGATAGTTTTCGTTTGTCTATATATAAATTACCGACCAATGCGGCGATGAATGGATCTATTATCGTTCCTGCTCAAGCACTGGCTGAGGTTGATCACCTGATAGCTGATTCAAGTACGAGTGCCGATAATGTTGGGGTATTTTTTAGTCGAGAAGATAGTCAAATCTTTTTCCAATATGGTGAGGTCGAGATTATCTCACGTCTTCTTGAAGCCGAATATCCTCCGTATCAGCGAATATTCCCTACGCAATTTGTAACGACTGGAACATTTAATCGATCACAGTTTATTGAAGCTATACGAGCTACATCACTGTTTGCCTCTCGCGAAGGACAAGCGATCACGGTAAAATTTGATAAAGAGACTCAGACTATGCAATTGAGCGCTCGTAGTTCAGAGGTCGGAAGTCATACCGGTAAAATTACCGGAGTACTTGAAGGCGAATCAATCCAACTCGGATTTAATTCACGTTATTTATTAGAAGGTGTTTCATCGATTGATGCTGAACAGATTCGTCTTAAAATTAGCGGTATGAGTACGCCCGTACTACTTGAAGCGATTGATGATCGCCACGATTATCAACATATTGTTATGCCGATGACTCTCAATGAGACAAATGCATGAGCCGTATCATCGTAATATTTATTCTGATTGTATCTGTTATCGTAGGCGTTTGGTTTGCGCTCGGTTATTTTAATGGTCCATCCACTTCTGAAAAAGGTACTCTCTCGGTTGATGTAACTATGGATTCTCAAGAAGTAAAAGTGAATGGTGTTATTGTTGGGAATACGCCGTTGAAATCGGTCGAAGTTAGTGCAGGAAAGCAACTTGTCGAAATTGGAGATATTTGGAAAGAGAAAATTTCGATCGGTTCTGGAAATGAAAGCATTATTTCACGTCAAATATCCGGTGATAAAAAGTTTGCCTATGGATATTCATTAAGTGTCGAACCTGCACACGTATTATTTTCTGGTTCAAGTAAAGTGGTTATCGCAACTCGTCCGGCAAATGCGAATATATCGTTAGATGGCACCGATGTCGGATCTACTCCCTTGTCCTTAGAAGATGTTGCCCCAGGTCATCACGCCATACTGATTAAACGTCCAGGATATCAGGATAAGACTATCGAATTCGATTTTGCCAATGATCGACTTACCACTATTAATGTTGACTTACTTCCTTCACTTACAAATCAGCTCGAAAAATTGGACGTTGAAGATACCGGCTCTGACAATGGAGACCTTACCGTAATGTCTCGGGCACAATGGGGGGGCGGATCGGTGGTTATGAATAATCTTAAATTGATCGTAAAACCTTGGAACTCTTTAGATGTTTGGAGTATTCCTCTCGAAGGTTCGGTGTTAAACAACGATGTCGATTTATTTCCGGATTTTTTGCGGGAATATGAATCGTTAATGGAAACGACATATAAGACAACTGGATTACCGTTTGCCTATTTAATTGATGAGAAGGGGCGGGTTTATGAAGGGTTGGGAATCTTTGATTTTGATTTTTCTCAATTTTTGGAGCTTGGTTATAAGGCCAATGTTGCACCTGTTTTGGTCGTTAATTCCGAAGATAAGCCATTAAATGATGCGGTTCGCCATAGTATTGCTCTGCTTCGTTCTCAGCTTGGGAAGGATCCTCAGATAAATGCAAGATCAATAACTCAACTTAGTAATCTGACTTATTCGACAGGGGAGCGGCGAAAAGCTGAACTAAAATGGCAGAATATGAGTGGATTTGTATGGCAAAAGTCGGGAAGTCATCGGTTGATACTTACCACGTCGGATACGGGAGAACAGTCATATTTATATGATCCTGAGAGCTGGAGGTCTCCCCATGAAGTCGGAACTTTTGTTGAAGATCAGGTGCTTCCGGGCTCTATCGCGACCTTCCAATTTTATTTTAAAGCTCCTATTTATACCGATACGATTAATGAAAGGTTTGTATTACGCGATGAAAAGGGGAATGTTATTCCCGATTCCGGAATATCTTTATCGGTGAACGTCGTTGGAGAGCAGACTAATATGTTAACAATACTAGACACACCAACAGGATTTTTAAATGTCCGAGAAGGTGCTGGCCTTAATGCACCTCTTGTTACAACAGTATTTCCTGGTGACAAGTTTGGTTGGATTAGAGAGGAAAACGGGTATATTTTGATCTTAATGCAAGATGGAAAACAAGGTTGGATTAATGGTGCGTATGCGAGAAAGCGGTAATTGATATGCTTACAGATTTGATTTTAGAGAATTACCGCAATATTTCCCGCATTACCCTTAATAATTTTCATCCCACTACGAATGTCATTATTGAACGGAACGGTTTCGGGAAAAGTAACCTTTTAGAGGCTATTTACCTTCTTGCTACGGGGAGTTCTCCGCGTACTTCTCATATGCGGGAATTAATTCAGTGGCAACAACCATATGCACGTATAGAGGGGAGCGTTAGTGACTTTGTTTTGTCAGTCGCTGTTCAGTTAACTAGAAAAACATTCTTTGTTAATCGTAAAAAAGTAGATTTTCGCCGTTATTTCGGTCACTTTAGTGTTGTCTATTTTCAACCGACCGATTTGTATTTACTGACGGGTTCTCCAGCCATACGACGTAATTTTTTAGATCGATTGATTGGGCAGTATGATATTGAATATCTGGCAGATTTAATTACGTATCAAAAGTTATTGCATCAGCGGAATGCCTTGCTGCGGGAATTAAGCGGTAATCTGGATGTTCTTGAGGTTATTGAGGACCGAATGAGTGAAAAAGGTGCGGTAATTTATTCCCGCAGGAATGCGGTAATTGATCGGTTAAATGGGCTTTTGTCCCCATATGACGTCAAAATTAATTATTTACCAAGTCCGCGGGAATTGCGCGGGAATCTTGCGGAAATAAATGCGGAGAATAATTCGGTAAATGTGCGGGAATTATTGCGGGAAAAAATGCGGGGATTGCGGGAAAAAGAGAGGTTATTAAAATTCACCTTAACAGGGAATCAACGGGATGATTTTTCGGTATTTATAGCTGATCAATCGTCTCCTGAAGGATGGAAAGATGCGGGAATTTATGGATCTCGTGGGCAACAAAGGGTGGCGATGATGCGGTTAAAAATGGGGGAGAGGGATATCTTGTCTGAGAGTACTGGTAATAGTCCGATATTGCTTCTTGATGATGTTTTTTCAGAGTTAGATGAATCAAATCGGGCGGTTCTTTCGCAAGAAATTGCACCATATCAGACATTTATTACCGCAGCGGTAAATGACCACATGATTCCCGAATATTTCCCGAATGATTCCCGAATTGATTTGCGGGAATTAAATGTACTGTAACATGCGGTTATTGCGGGAAAATAATGCGGGTATTTGTGCGGTTAACGTATCGATTAATGATATATAGGCTGTCATGAAGCCTGTTCATCGTGCGGAAAATGTTTGCGGGAATTTGTTCATACTAATAGGGGGGAGTGAAAAGGGGGCTTTTTCACTAAGTTCAATGTCAACTTTAACGGTACATGGACAAATCGGCTCCAGGGTTTCTTCATTCCAACTTATTCCTTCAATGCTTTGCGAGAAGAACGCAGAACGCACTGTATGTTCTTTGTAGCCCAACATTCCCCACGCTGTCGCGGCTGGTCCATCGCCATTAGGTAATGAAACATCGACGTCGTTAAAAGACAGGTAATGATTCCAGCCTTGTTTTGTTAACTCGGAAACATAGTATTCACCAATCTTGTCAATTTTGTCTCGGGCCTCTTCAATGCTGGGTATATTAGGAATCGTTGTTGACATCTTTTCACCTTTTTTAGGGCTATTGCAATCAACTATTTTTTGACTTTTTGTATCAAAGCAATTTAGCTGAAATGATAACTCGTCTACGTTATTCACTGTCCAAGAAGCCGATTGGTAATTTTCAGGAAAATCTAGCGTTTGGGCTTCTTGTATTGGGGCGCTAGTTATTATTGATGTTAGGGTAGGAGTAGGCGATTGATGCGGCGTCTCTTGCGATGGTGAAACCGGAACCGGAGCACTATACCTAACGAACCATATTGTCGCCAAAATCAGGAGAATAACTGCTACTATTCCTGTTTCAACGACCATAAAAGCACGTTGGTTCATATTTATTAATATAACATAGATTCTTTGTGTGTGAAATATTTTTAGACCTGTGATGGATCATCGGGCAACGTCGTTGCTTCGGGTTGAGACGGTTGGGTCGACTCTCCTTGGGAGAAATCAGTAATCTCAACACCTTGTGACATCTCTGTTTCAGTTTGCTGGGTCGGAGCTGCCTCATAAGAATCAGATGCTGGCATTCCGGCGTTTTGATCTAATGCATCGGGAGTTGGAGCCGATGTCATATCCGTCATTTGTTGTTCGGCTGGTTGGGCATCCGGCTGTGTTGGTGTCTGGAATGTTAACCGACCCTGTTCTTGTAGCTTACGGATACGGTCATCGGAGTTTTGTTGTTGTTTCATCCGTTCGATTTGTTGTAATTCGGCTGGGTTGGTTGTTATTAATTCGTGTTCTTTGAGACCGGCTACCATCTGTATCGCGACGTGATTTTGTCCGGCGAAGAATAATCCTTCACCAACGTTTGCCGACAAGAGTAGATTTTGCTCACCTTCAGATAGGATAAAGACATCCGCCAGTTTATCTATAGCACTTGATGATTGTTTCATGAGCACCTGAATGGAACTGTTTTTAATGATTGCTAAACCCTTTTCATGGTTGAAGAAATCTTCAATATCCTGACTGATCGTGGTTATTCCCAGGTAATATTTTCGGGCTCGCTTTGCAAGGGAATGCATGAAGTTAGCAGAATCGGCATTCTTCATCATGATCCACGCTTCATCGACGAAGAGTAGACGTTTGCGTCGGTCACGACGGACTCTGGTCCAGATATAATCAAGAATTAAGAACATACCAATCGGTCGGATTGTTTCTTCTAGATCGCGAATACCGAATACGGTAAATGTATTTTTTATATCGATGTTAGTCGGCTGGTCAAAGAGTCCTTTAGCCGATCCCATGACGAATTTTTCCAATCGTTTTGAGAGTTCTTTGGCGTCTTCATCTTCCATTCCAAGAAATACCTTATACAAATCTTCCATAAGTGGTGGTTCTTTTCGCTGGGTGCTTGGATCTGATGATATTCCTTTTAATCGATACGTCTCCAAAAGTGCTCGGTCCAACACCGCTTCTTGGCTAGCGGTCATATCTCCAAGCATTAGTTTCATGAGTGAGTGAAGAACTAAGATCTTCGTCTCAAGCTGATCTTCTCCTTCTTCAAACACTTGAGATAGATCAAATGGATTAATACGTGTTTTTGAGGTGAAGTCATAGGTAATATACTCTCCACCAATAACATCGCTGAGGGTTCTGAATTCCTGTTCAGGGTCAATAACAATGATTTCTGTGCCTAGAAGTAGGTATCTGATTGCTTCAAGTTTAACCGTGTAACTTTTACCTGAACCAGATTTTCCAAATACTACCGAATTTGCATTTTCCATCCTAAATCGGTCAAATACAACTAAACTTCCGTTATGCTCATTGATACCGTACAGGATACCTTCATCACTGGTTAAACTACTTGAAGTAAAGGGAAACGTACTTGCTATCGATGTCGTATCCATGTTGCGGTAGACCTGGAGTTTATCGTTATGAATTGGTAAGGTTGATCTAAAACCGTCGTCCATCTGTAAAGTCGCTTTACGAGTCAGTAGAAGGATACCGGCTAATATGCTTTCGACCTGCTTACAAATAAGATGGAGTTGTTTTACGTCTTCGTGAGGTATTGTTATGTATAAGGCAAACTGGAAGAATCGTTCCCGCTCTGCAACAAGCTCATCCTGTAACGATTTTGCGTCCTGAAGAGCTAATTGAACTTCGGGGTCTAAAATACGTCCTTCTTTATACTCTATGTTTAGCTCGGTCTGCATCTCGGTAATTTTTCGACGCAAATTTTTGAGCACGTCTCGAGCATCGATTGGGTAATAAAACATCGAAATGTCGAGGGCTTGAGGAAAGTTAATTAACGGAGCAAGCCAGTTGGGGCCGACTTCTCGCGGATATCCTGCGATAAAATATGTTCGGTAATAGGTCGATCCGATTCTAATCTCATTAAAATCAACTTCAATACCACTTGGCGCGATAATGTCTCTAATATCAATTAATCCACGCGCAAATAATTGGGCTTGTTTAACTATTTGTTGACGATCAACCTGATCGGTTTGAGTTGGTAGTTCTGGCGTATTTGGAGCTGCAGGTGTCACACCTGGTTTAAGAGATGCAGAAGTTGGTACTGCTGGTTTTGGTCCATTCCCAGAGCCAGCTGGAGCAGCCGCTTTTGAGGCGTTTTTTTTCGGTGATAGTAAATCTTTTAGCGGTTTTAATATTTTATCCATTAGTATTCTCCGATATCGAGTGCCGAGTTAACAATCGGTACGGTATATCCATATAAATCGTCTTTGAGTCCTCTATTTTGACCAGTCTCGGGGTTAAGTATTTCATAATATAACCGAATTAGCTCTTCGGTTCCTAAAAGACGCACTTGTATCCCGAGACGTTTGAACTGCCATCGAACCTCTTCATACCGTTGATTCAAACTTTGTTTCGCTTTTTTGAATGCTTCTTCTGAATAAATGGTGTCATCAACCAACGGTTGCGTGGTGGATTTTTTGCCAATTAATGGAAGTCCATCAAGTAACCCGGGGGATTTGGCTTTCTTTTGGGGCGTGCTTGGTCCTGTTGTTGATGATTGCCAATAGGGGATAACAACAAAGAATCGCTTCTGTAAGACGATATTTTCCAAAACCAACTGTTGGCAAAAATCGATGTAGTCTTGTAATTGTTCTCTTAATGCTGCGGTTGGTTGATCCCGAAGATACTTTTTGAGGTAACTCAAATAATTTGTGATATCGACTTGACGCGTTCTGACTAAAATCTGGATAGGGTAGTTGAGCGAGTTTACTAAGTTAGAATAAGCAAATATAGTTGCGTTTTGTTCATCTTCGGATAAGAGGTCAAAGTTGATTGCGGTTGCTTCAATAACCACACGGAACTTACCTCCGCTTAATACAAGGACTCCGTCTTTAATATCAATTATTTCTAAAAAGTCTTGGCTTTTAGGTAGTAGTTTCATGTCCGATTACTTCAATAGGTGGAAGTATGCCACCATCTAGTTTAACCTCTACAACTGCAAAGGTAAATCCCGGTTTCGACACTTCGATGTAATACTGTCCATTGACAAGAGGCGTGGTTACAACAAATTGTCCCAATTTATTTGATTTCATTGCCCGCAAGTTATGGTTGGCAGCGTCTTTAATCATAACAACCATGTCAGGTAATAGTCTTCCATTTTGATCTTTAACTACACCATTCACTGCATTCGGCTTTTGAGTTAAGACTGGGATTTCATTTGGATTCATAAATTGGGCTGTCTTTACTGTTTCGGGTGTTGGAGGAGTGTGTGCGGTGTTTAATATCGCTTCATTCAAGAATTCTTCCAACTGCTTAATTTGATTAGCGCGACTCTGTGTTTCTTGGACTTGCTGGTTTAGCTGCTGGGTAATTTGATTTAGCTTTTGTTCTTCTTCATTAATGACATCTTGAAGCTTTTGTTGCTGCTGAACTAATTCACGTATTTGTTGGCGATAGTTTTCGACTTCATTAGTTAATTGCTGTTCTTGCGATATGCTTTGATGAAGGGCATTTATCTTGCTTTCGAGCTGGATACTTTGCTGTTCTTTTTCTTTGATTTTTTCTTGAATTTCATCCATTGTTTCTACATGCAGGGAATTTCCGTCCAAATTGTTAAATTGTTGTCGTAGATTCTGTATGACCGCGCCAATAGTTTTTGATTCAGTATTAAGCGTTTGTAGCTGGTCTTTATGTGGTTGATTTTCCTTTTGCAAATTTGTCAGTAATTCTTGTTTTTCGACTAATTTTTGTTCAATCTGTGCCGCTGCATTCATTAACTGTTGGCTCTCCACAGCCTTCTTTTGCAATATCGTGGGATCAATTATCGGTGCCGGCTGCGGCGGTTGTGCAATGGGTGCCTGTTGAGCTATCGGTTGGGTTGGTACTGGTTGCGGTTGTCCAGGCCCAGCCTGTGATATCGTGGGTTGTGATTGTTGGTAGGGTATTGTTGGCTCATTGGACATAAAAAGTGGATTTGCAGTCCGAACCTGCGAGGCTTCGGGCGTAGTTGGTATTTGTTTTTGGGGGATAGATTGATCTGGTGTTACTATTTGAGGTGAACTGCTCGGAATAACCGTATGGCCTTTAACAAAATTAGGGGAATCCGGAGTTGCTGAAGACTCTGGGGTGGTACTTTTGTTTAAATTGGATTGATTATTCGTGTTTATCGCTCCAGCGAGTGGTCTAAAT
Source organism: candidate division WWE3 bacterium (assembly GCA_013335095.1). Classification (GTDB taxonomy): domain Bacteria; phylum Patescibacteriota; class 4484-211; order 4484-211; genus JAAXWF01. Next base: position 293,490 of record JAAXWF010000001.1, on the reverse strand, counting down.
GCAATATTATTTGACGGAGGCGGTTGATGAGCGGTGCTGTTTGGTTGTGGGGTCGGCTTTATTTGGTCATCCATGGTTATGCTGTACCTCCTTGTTTTTTCATCTCGCGCAATCTTTGTAGTACTTCATTTTCTTCGGGGCTGTAATCGGAACTTTCCGGTGGCGGCTGATACAACTGGATAAATCGTTCTAGTTCATTAGTCGAACGTTTGCGTGGACCTCGCTCCATTTTAGGTGGGTGATAATCGGGGAGTAGGTACATTGGAGGATAGTAAGATTTTCGCCAGATTAGCTGAGTTGCGCTGTTAACTCCTTTGAGAAAACTGCTAATCCAAACATCAGTTGTTCTTCCTTGAAAATTTGCCAGTGCGAATATTAATGATATAAGACCAAAAATAATGCCTAATACAATCTTTACTACTTTGGGGAGCGGTATACTAATGACCAAAAATATAGCAATGGCGCCGATCGCAAGAAATATGAACTGTTTAGCCGTAAATCGACCAATTACTTTTCCTTCGTAGGTCGTTACATTTTGTGGGATTTTATGCATTCTTGCCATGACAATACTATATTAACTGAATATGAATACTCCCTGCAAGGGATACCTTGATATTTCAGGCAACCGTGCATTTTAACACAGACGCGTTGTTATTGGACAAGGTGCAATGATATGGTAAACTATCGCCATGAGTAAAAGGACAAATCAACCAGGACGAACCCGCAGACGCAAACTCGGTTTCTTATCTCGCATGTCAAAAGGAAAGCGCAAACCAGGACAACGAGTTGGATCGGTAATAGCTAATCGCCGTAAGGCAGGGCGTAAGCGTCTCGCTGTTTCTGCTAAAAGAGTCAAATAATCTGTGTTATCTAAATTACACCGTCTGAAGCAGTCTTCAAGAATTAAATACATTTATCGAGCTGGAACGCCTGTACATAATGCGTGGTTTGTGGTTAATGCGATCCCGAATAATCTCGAACATTCTCGGTTTGCATTTGTCGCCAGCAAAAAAGTCGGTGGAGCTGTTATTCGTAATCGGGTTGTACGACGACTTCGGCATATAATTATTCAGTATTTGGAAGAGATACCTGCAGGATATGATTTTGTGATTGTTACCAAGCCTCAGCTCATTAATCAAAAAATAGACCAAATTACTGATCGGTTAATGAGCTCAATTCGTCGTGTGACGAGCAGATGAGCTCGATTTAGTCGCTCGACTTTATACTGTGTTGGTATACAATACGTGAAGCATTTATGATAGGAACTATTTGGCATGCCGTCTTTTTTCAGCCGATTACAACCACACTACTCTGGTTGTCTTCATTCACCGGAAATATCGGTGTATCGGTTGTACTGTTAACAGTTATTATTCAGCTTATACTGGTTCCATTGCGGTTACCGTCACTTCTATCAGCTAAAAAATTACGTCATATAAAACCCAAGATTGATGAGTTAAAGGAGCAACACGGTGAAGATAAAGTAGCCCTTGCTCAAGCCCAAATGGCTTTATATCAGGAGCATGGTATTAACCCTTTTGGCGGACTGTTACCGACATTGTTTTCAATACCAATCATTATCGCCCTGTATCAAGTTCTACTGAATAATATTACCCATATTGAGAATTCATCAGTTGGTTTTTTGTGGTTGAACGTAACTCAGCATGACCCGTATTTTGTTTTACCGATCTTGGTTGGCGTATTACAGTTTTTTGCTAGTTCACAAATGATGGCGCAACCAGCTCCCGCTCAGCCGGATAAGAAGAAAGTTGATGATACAGAACAGATGATGGTTGCTATGCAAACCCAAATGAAATTTATTTTTCCGGTATTAAGTGGTATTATTACCGCCAGTTTACCATCTGGTGTTGGTTTGTACTGGTTGACTTCGACTCTTTTTGCTATAATCCAGCACGAGGTAATAGAAAGGATTTATAAACATGGATCTTCGGACCATTCAAACGCTACAAACTGAAATTGAAAAATTACTACAATTATTAAATATGAAGTCTGTTAAATCCTCTGTAGAGATGGATGACGCAGAAACCTTAAAGGTTGAACTCCACTTAGATCCTAATGAATCAAGTGAAAATCGTCCGACTCTTGGAATGATGATCGGAAGCCGCGGTGAAACACTTCTTGCTCTCGAATATATTTTGGCATTAATGGTAAACCGAGGCCGAGAACAATGGATACGTGTCTATCTTGATATGGATGGATATCGTCGTCGTCGTCAGGATGAACTAAAAGATATGGCTATTAAAGCTGCCGATAAAGTCCGCTTCTTGCATGAGCCAGTTACATTAGTTCCAATGTCAAGCCATGATCGTCGCATTGTCCATACAGCACTTAGTGCTATTGATGGTGTTGTTACGGAATCTGTTGGCGAGGGCCGCGACCGAAAAGTCATCGTAAAACCTGCATAACCAGGTACTTAAATTCAGGTGAATATAAAACATGTTAGTACTGCTTTTTTTCAGGGATTAGTTCCAATTTTTTTCCTTACCTTATTTTGGCAAACTCGTATCGATCCATTCTCTCGCTATGAAGTTTACGATTATTTAATCCCTTTTGTATATCTTTCAGACATATTACTGATCACTTTATTAATCCTAACGACAATTAATAAACCGAATTGGCTAATACAACAGATAAAACAAAATAAATGGTTGGGGATTGGGTGGGGTACTTTTTTAGTAGTCGCATTTATTGGGATAATTTCGGCCATTCATCCAATTGGAGCATTGTATAAATTCGCCAAATTACTCTTATATTGTCTATTTGTATTTTGGATTATTGAGATATCAGCAAGATGGTCAATTAATAGAATCCTATCAATTGTTGGTGTAGGTTTAGCGCCATTGGCTATTGTTGGATGGATTGAGTTTCTAAATGGTCAAAGTTTGGGCTTGCAGTTAATTGGGGAGTGGCGTTTTACTGTTCAAACACCAGGTGTTGCCAAAACGATCTTATTTGGTCATGAATGGCTACGAGCATATTCAGTGTTTCCTCATCCGAATGTATACGGTGGAGTTATGGCTGCTTTTGGACTTATTTTTATACATCGTGCATTATCTGCACGAATCAAAAATGATCTTTTGCTATTCAGGATATTCTTAATCTTTAGCGTGATATTCATTGTAAGTGTGATGGTGTCATTTAGTCGTTCGGCGCTTATTGGTCTTTGCGTGGGTAGCTTATTATACGTACCTTTGATGATTCAGATTATCCGTAGAAGGCAGTTGGCGTTGTTTGAAGTTGTGAGTGGGGGAATTGTTTTTATTGGTATTTCGGCGGTGTTGGTGAGTCGAATTATTGCGTTATTTGGTTGGGACTATTTGTCTTTTTTGCGTCGACAAGGGCTCAATACTATCGCAGTTAATATGTGGCTTGATTCTATGTGGGTTGGGGTTGGATTGTCTCAATTTATTAGCAAATTGGATTCGTATTGGCATGCATTGGGTTTTGCGCGGTATGTTCAGCCAGTTCATAATATATTTTTGTTGATTTTAGTTGAGACCGGTATCATTGGTTTCGTTTCTTTTTGGCTTGGAATTATTATGTCGATTGTTAAAAAACGTTCGACGGTCATTCTTCCGTTGTACAGCCTGTTTATTTTGATAGGTATCACCGGCATGATTGATCATTACTGGTGGACATTGCAGTCGGGGATGCTCATGCTTTTCTTGACCTTCGGGCTAAGTTTGTCTACGATTACGATAGATAAACGTGAATAAACTTTCTTTCTTACTACTCGAGCTGATTGGATACCTTTGGTATTTCAGCTTTTACTTAATTGTATTGCCTTTTATGGTCATTGTTTTGAGCCAGGGGCTGGATTATTTGATTCAGCAAAATATTCCTGGTGTCATAGAGGTCCAATTGCTCTTTGCACCATTTAATCTTTTAAGATATTTACTCTCAATATTGTCGGTATGTATGGGGTTAGTAATAATTATTGAGACAATACTTATTTTATTGCGCACGTCTGAGGTTCTACCGTTTGCCCCCTTCTTACATGATTCTGTTCCTCCAACCGAATTGCTTCATTCCCAATGGTTTAGTGTTGTACGACACCCAATGCTTTTAGGGTACTTATTAATCCTTGCTGGTCTTGGCCTATACTTAAACCTCGTAAGTATGACTTTTTGGTGGGTACCATTGATCGGTATGGTCGGTTTGCAGTATGTATTGTATATAGAAGAACCTCGGTTAGTTCAGTGGTTCGGGAAGCCATATCGGAACTATCAAAACCGTGTGCCAGCATTAATTCCCCGAATAAAAATAGTACATAATTAATAAATCTTAAATATGTGTCGAATTGTTTGATCTTTTGCGGTAAGATTAGTCCGTGATTATCGTAATGCATACAGATGGAGGGTCTCGAGGTAATCCTGGACCAGCGGGGGCTGGGGTTCATATAGAAGCTAATGGCAAGGAATATCTATTTGGTTATTTTTTAGGCGAACGAACAAACAATCAGGCAGAGTATTTGGCTCTTATCTGTGGAATTCAAACTATTTTAAAATTATTTAATACTGACGATATCGATGAGTTGCAGGTTATTATGGATTCCGAAGTCGTTGTCAAACAGTTAAACGGCGAGTATCAGGTAAAGGAGCCAATATTGAAGCAGTATAATGGGCAGGTACTGCGTTTAGTTAAAAAGTTTCCTATGGTAAAATTTACCCATACATTACGGGAAAAAAATAAACATGCAGATTTTGCCGTAAATCAGGTATTAGACATACAACATGGAATTGGCCAAAGCTCTAAGACTAATTAAATCAAATTTTTTAGCAATCATTGTATTTGGATTGATCACTGGTGCTGTGGTGTGGGGACTAGCCAGTATGATAAAGCCTACATATACTGCGGGTCTTACCGTTTATGTTCAAAAATCTATCGAGAACCCAGCGAATGGTGAATATACTTACGATGGGTACTATGCTCAACAAGCCGCAGAAGCATATACCGACACGGTTGTTGGTTTACTAGAAAGCCGAAGTATAATCGCGAAAGCTGCATCAGCATTAAATCGTTCAACTCCCAAAGAACTTGAGGCATATGTAAAATCTATTGCAGTTAAAAAATCAGCGCCGCTGTTGATCTCTTTGAGTGCGACAACAGATTCACCTGACGAGGCTTCGACGTTAGTTCATGAAGTTTTTACCTCGGCTCAAACACAGATCGCTGAGCAGTCAACTAATGGAAAATATGTAGTAGCGTTGGTTGATGACGCTCCCTTGGTAAAAGAGAATAAACTTCCTGTAGAACTTATTGCTGTTATTGGTAGCCTACTGGGAATCAGCATTTACATGACCGGCTTATTTTTCAGAGAATATTTGAAAGAACATGCCTAAAACTGCCCAATCAGATAAATTGCCTCAAACGCCTGCAACGGCGGTGAAGTCCCATGTCCCGTCTCGTCCAATAAGTGATTCACATAAATCCGATAAAGATAGTAATGGAGTGGTACTGTTAATCGGTGCTGCAGGATTTGTTGGGTCTCGATTAGCTAAGGCTATCTGCGATTTAGATATACATGTAATCGGGATCGATAATCAAATTCATGCTAATCAGGAAAATATTATTGATCTGGAAGGGAACGAATATTTCGAGTTACTTGAATCGGACATTCTTGAAGGCATTCCAAGCAGTATTATTCATAAACATATAACCCACATTATTTATGCTGCTGACGTGGTCTCCCATATCGGCGATGAGAAACGAAGTTTGAATCGATTACTCGATAACTCAGTTGGATTAAAAAACATACTAGAATTTGCCAATAAGCTACGTGCTACGGTTATTTACACCTCTTCAGTCGATATTTATCAAGGACTTGCTTCTCATGAACAGCTACACAATTATTATGACGGGAAGGATTTTGGCAATTACTATGCCTTCCTTGAAGGTAAACGGTATGGTGAGGCCTTATGTCGGGAGTATGTGGAACGATTTGGGGTGGATATTAGGATCGCTCGTTTTCCAGAGATCTATGGTCCTGGAATGGATTTAAATTCATTTACGATACTTGGCCAATCGATTCGTCTAGCATTACAAGGTAAGGATCTTATTCTGCAAGAAGTCGGGAGTCGTGAGCATCAACTGTTATTCATTGATGACGCCGTGTATGGACTGATCAAATTAATATTTAACGAAGACGAACGATCGCAAGGTGGGATATTTTATTTCGTTAACCCTGAACGCGTTTCTACGCTGTCTATAGTCTATACCTTAAAAGAAATCATTAAAAAAGATTTAGGGGTCGAATTCGTTCCTCTTCCGCAAAAAGTAGGTTTACCAGAAACGCAGCAAATAGACATTTCTCGTTCAGAAAAGATATTAAACTGGTCTCCTCATATTGATTTAACTAATGGTTTGGAAAGAACATTATCGTGGTTTATCGACAAAGATAAACAGCCAGATGAAAAAGATTCAGTGCAACCGCGTCCATTACCGTCTGTACCTATCAATGATCAAGAGAAAGATTCGATTCACTCGGGACGACATAAAATTATGCCGACGCTGCCTTTACCCAAAATGCCGCATATTGGTTTACCTTTGCGCACGATTCCTTCTGCTACAGAAAAGCCTGAACCTTCGATTAAACCACAGCTTCCTCAACCGAAACCAATAGAGCCTAAGATTGAACCTCCAAAAAAAGGTAACCCGCCATTTGCCTTAGGGCAGGTGGCACCAGTTTTTCCAACGAAAACAGCTCAAATTCCAGCAATTCCGAAGAAGCCTTTCAAGATTCCTACGGTGCCCAAAATATCTATTAAATTCCCTAAAATAACTATTCCAAAACTGAGGTTCAAAATTAATGTGCGACCAACAAAACGATTTTTTATATTCGGCGGCACTATCGCTGCTCTCTTAGGAATATTGCTAATTCCGTTTATAACACTGCTCGGTACCGCACGCATCGCTATCGCCCAAACTCAAAGTCTAAATTACGACTCCGCCTTAACGTATTACGGCTATTCTCAAGGATTGCTCACCCTGTATGATAAACCAGCTCATTGGGTGGGATTGGGCGAACAATACTCAATTGCCCAAAGCGGTCTTTCTGCTGGCGTTGAGGCTACGCGACTACTTCGGGATGTTGAAGGCAGTATGACGCCATTAGCTGAGCTAGGAGAGCAATTAATGCACTCATTTGGTAATAAAAACGTTGCCGACGAAGATGAGCTAACCGTATCTTCTGATGAAGCTAACAAAATGGTTGAATCTGCCGTTGCTGGTCTTCGTGATGCTCAAACTAACTTTGGCCTGTTAAAGAAGCGTGTAGATGGTATCCATGAAAGCTCGATACCGGCCATGTTTCGCGATGAGATTCAGGATATTAAAAGTTTACTCTGGCTGCTTGAGCCTACGGTGAATAATTCGGATCGACTGATTGGTGCATTGCCTGAGCTACTTGGATTTAAGAATCAGCGTCGATACGTAATTTTATTGCAAAATAATAACGAGATTCGTCCAACGGGCGGTTTTATTGGCAGTTATGCAGCGTTTAATATTAGTAAGTCCCAGTTTAATCAATTTAAGGTTGATGACATTTACAATCCTGACGGTCTCTTGCAGCCTCATACTAACCCGCCAGAACCAGAATCAATGAAGAAGTATCTAGACGTAGATTTCTTAGGTAGTCGCGATTCGGGGTGGTGGCCGGATTTTCCAACGAGTGCTGAAGTATTCAAAACGTTATATGAGCGGGCTACTAATGAGCGGCTTGATGGTGTTTTTGCGATTAATTTATCGCTAATACGAAAAGTTTTAGAGAAAACTGGTTCGGTGTATTTGGATGAATATCAAGAAGAAGTTACCGCTCAAAACGTATTTGATCGGGCACAAACGCACGCAGAGGTTGGATTTAAACCAGGAAGTACTAAAAAGCAAGATTTTCTCTCAGCGTTAAATAGTGCACTATTGACCAAGTTAGCTCACTTACCGTCGAATCAATTAAAAGGTCTGAGTGAAGTAATCGTACGAGGTTTAGCATCCAGAGATATTATGATTTATTCTAACGAATCACATATTCAGGAATTGCTAAAGGTTAGTGGTTTAGCTGGAACGTTAATTACTAATCCAGGGTCAGATTACTTAAAAGTTGTAGATAGTAATGTTGGAGGCAATAAGTCTAATTACTGGGTTGATCGCAGCACCTCTTATGCAGTTGATGTTGATCGATCTGGTCATCTACGTGGGCGTTTAACTATACGATGGAAACATCGAGGTACTAGTACTACATGGCCAAACGGTGATTATAAAGATTATCTGCGTGTATATGTTCCATTAGGAGCACAGCAGATTAAAATAGAACCAGCGATTCCTGATCAGGCAACCTACCCATCTTTTGAAAGAACCGTCATTGAAGGTTTGGTCGAAGTGCCAATAAATACGACGCAGGAAGTGGTTATCTCGTATACGCTGCCTGATTCTATTGGTTTTTCTCAGGGGAATACGTATAACTTAGTGTGGGAAAACGAGTCAGGTATGTCAGGGGAATCAGTTGATTTTACGATGAACTTGCCGGGCTTTTTAACAACAACTGATTCAACTTCGATACAGAAGCAATTGACTTGGCCTACAAATATTACCATTTCTGTTTCCGGGACTGAATCCATACAGAAGGACCCAAATTAAAAACGGTAAATACAGGTGATATCCGTTGATCTCCGATAAGAATTGCATCAGCAGTAAATATTTTTTTAAGCAGCGGTATCCGAAGATTCGAAACGGATTTTTTTTGTTCGGCGATTAAGCCACTCTGGGTCAATAATTTGGTAATCTCTGAAATATTGAAATTATAAAAGATACCTTCTTCCCCGTTAATTTTAGTTGTGGTGTGTTTTATCGGTGATTTATCTTTTAGGTATGATATGTCTCCGGACAATATAGCCCGAATTTGAGCTTTGAGATGGTTCTTGTTTGGTACATCTAGTATGAAGATTCCATTTGGTTTTAATATGCGATGTATCTCCGAGAATACTCGTTTAGGATCTTCGATATGGTGTAGTACTCGAATCATTGTTATTGCATCAAACGTATTGTCGGGGTACGGGATATTATATGCATCTCCAAAAACCGTATCAATGTTTTTATATCCTTTTGCTTTGGCATTTTCATTTGCCTGCTTGAGAGCGAGCTTGGAATAGTCCATAATGGTAGCACGGTCAAATCGGGGAGCGTATACGTCCATGAGGCGGCCAAAACTGCCACCCAAATCGAGTAAGTGTTCGCCGTGAGTAGGGAGTAATTGACTAAGAGCTCGATTTTCCGCTTCATGTTCATATTGACGGCCATTCCAGTATTTGGTATAGTCGTAACCGCTCTGGTCGTAGTTGGCTATATTAGTCATACTGTCAGATTATCTAACACAAACACAATAATGTCACGAGAAAGATTAAACGTACAACCAAGATTAGCATTCGGCAATAAGACCAAGAAGTTGCGTCGGGACGGCTTTGTACCAGCAAATATATATGGTGCATCGATCGAGAGCGTTTCTATTCAGGTTGACTATCCTTCATTTAATAAAGTTATGAAACAAGCTGGTGAAACTGATTTGATCGATATTTTTATTGAAGGCGAATCTGATTCACGACCAGTACTTATTTACGATGTTCAGAAAAATCCTATTACAAATAGCGCACTCCATGTCGATTTCTTCCAAGTAAACATGAAAGAAAAAGTAGAAGTAACCGTACCTATCGAACTGATTGAAGAAGCTCCAGCAGTTGCTGAAAAGCGTGGAGAAATGCTTCAAACGGTAGATGAAGTTACTATCGAGGTATTGCCAGCCGAAATTCCATCTTACCTAGAATTGAACCTATCTTCACTTAAAAATGTTGGTGATGTGCTTACGTATAAAGACCTTGTTGTGCCAGCTGGAGTAGAGCTCATTATCGAAGACCCAGAAGAAGTTATAGTAAAAATAGAACAGATTTCAGATGCCGCAGAAGAACTCGCTAAGATGGACGCCGAAACAGCCGTACAGCAAGAGGCTCGAGTCGAAGAAGCTGCTGCAACTCCTACAACTGAAAAATCAGATAAAAAGGAGTAGGATTCAACTCCTGCGTTTGCAATTATATATTCTTAACTTTTTCTTAATCTTGAATTTAATTAAACTTGAGGTTCATTAAGATTTTATCGGCAGTCTCACGTGTAAAACTATCAGTAGATTCGCCAAACGATCTTATTTCATAGATATATTTTGGTGTTGTGAAAAACATATACACACCGTTGGTGCCATTAATATCAATATCTATGACGTTTTGCCCCCAACGGGTGCCCTGTATCGCGCTAATTATCTCATAGGTTGATGGCCGCATTCCTTTATCGCTTGTATCCATGTTGTAGTTGTTAATACGTTCTTTTAGCAGTGATAGCGCTTGCTCGTTGTTATAACTGCCAGTGTTAGGGATGCAGCTTACAACCACGGTTGCCGAGATGTAACCACTTGCTTCATCGGGGGATGCATATGTAATTGCGCTTTGCTGATAATTCGCTTCACCGTTTGGTAACAGTGTGAGCAGGTCGGGCCAGAATACTCCACGTCCATAGTCCCAATACCTTCCACTCCCCTTATCTTCAGTTACTGATGGCGGGCGTTCTGGATCGTATGGAGCAATATAAGGTTCTGTTTGTGGCGGTACCGGAATCATTACACCACATTGGCCATCTCCTTTGTAGACCCATCCATTAGGCAGTTCGTCTGATCCCGCCTCTGTAATCACGGGGCTTGATATCGTTGGCGTTTTAGTTATGATCGGATTAGTATTATCTGCTGATCGATCTGTATCATTATAGTATGAATAATATTGTACATACGTTAATAATACACTCATAACGAGTATAAGACTGAAACATATCACTACATTTCGTCGCGTGGCTAGGCTTCCGGTTTTGGGTTGCTGTATGTTAGATGTTGTTACTTCGGGCATTATGGATTCTTTTTATAGGGTCATTCTCAAAACTATTATAAATATACTTGTGTTATTTGAAGATAACAAGTCGTAGACGTTTAGGGGTGCTGATTTAGCAAATTCCGAGCGGGTTCAAAGTTAGGATCTATACTGAGGGCTTTATTCAATTCTGTCGTCGATTTATCTAATTGATTATTTTGAAAATATGCGGCACCAAGCAAATAGTGTCCGTCTCGATACTCCGGTTCTTCTGATGTTAATTGCAAAAGTATCGTTTGGGCTTCTAGTGGGGCATTGTGTTCAATTAAAAGTTTACCTATTTTTGCTTTTTGTAACGGTTGATTTTGTTCGTTCATCAGCTGTTCTACTTGATGAGTTATTGCCTCTATGTCTTCAAGTTTTAGTGGCCGATTTTCATTTATATGCTCTTTAGCCGATGATAAATCTGTCAGGGCACCACTAATTTGTAGATTACTTAGTTTTGTAAGTGCATCAGCGTAATGTACTTCCGCAAACTCCAGGTCAGTGAATTGTTTATACAGTTTTTTTGCTACCGTATAATCGCCATATAAAAATGCTGCGTCTGCTTGAAGAAGTGTATACGTGGTATTTTTAGGATCAACCTGTTGAGCTTTTTGCAAATATTCAAATGCCTCAGAGTACTTTTTCTCTTCCATTGCAGTTTCTGCGCGATTTGCGTAATCAACGGTTTGCCCCTGTTGGACAGTCTGTTTAACGTTACTAAATACCCATATAACTCCTGCACAAATGGCGAGTAAATTAAGTGGAATTACGATGAGTAGCCAATTTTTTTGAAAGAAGTTCTTCATGATTAAGATTTATTGTAATACGAAACTAATAATTTTGTATGAATCATCATAAAAGAATATTGAACCAATTCTATTTATATTCTTAATTCGATGGAAGCATCAACTCTTTTGGCCAATCGGCTATATCAATATGCTCAGCATCTTTATTCGGAAGATATGAATATATCTCGGCGGTAATAAATGGAATAAATGGATGGAGCAACTTTAGACATGTTATTAGGACTATATTTAATGTCCAGATGGCAGCTTCATCGGTTCGATTTTTGGTAGATTCCAAATATTGGCTTGCTAATGTGTTCCACACAAAGTCATACACAGATTCGCTGGCGATTGAAAACTGATATTTTTCGATAGATTGTGTTGTTGTTGTAATCAACTCGTTCAAAGTTTGGAGAATCGCGATATCGGATTGCTCAAGCTGTATATCTGGAATTCCGTTGAGGGGGATTGAAGTTCCTTCAGGTGTTTTCATGACAATAAATCGAGCGATGTTCCATAATTTAGTAATAAAGTTGCGCATTCCGATTAGCTTTTGATCTCCTAGGGCGACATCAGCTGCGGGTGCGATACCAAAAACAAGTGCGAGACGAAGGGCATCTGCACCATATTTTTCGACTACTGCCATTGGGTTAACTACATTTCCCTTACTCTTGCTCATTTTTTTCCCTTTACCGTCAACCACGCGAGCATGGAGATGGGCGACTTCAAAAGGAGCCTTACCCGTGCGGTACACACCGAACAACAGCATCCGCATTATCCAGAATGGAAGAATGTCCCACATCGTATCTAGCACTGAGGTCGGGTAAAAATATTTAAAATCTTTACTATCTGGAAAACCTAATGTGGTAAGGGGCCATTGGCCTGATGAAAACCACGTATCAAATGTATCTGTTTCACGAAGTATGTGATTGCCTCGACATTTTTCACATGCGTGGTCGGCGAGCAGGTATGTTGAACCTATTGGCGCAATAAGATTTTGAAGATTCCGAACTATTGTTTCAAATGAATAGGTATCTTTCAAGTCTTGATAGGATCCACTTATGGTTTCTTTGCTATCACTTAGAAACGTTACTTCGATCTGCGGGTTACAATCCAGACAATACCACACCGGAATTCGTGGTCCCCAGACTATTTGTCGGCTAATGTTCCAATCAGGAGCAGTATTAAGCCAGCGGAGTAAGTCTTGTTTGAATTTGAGTGGGTATACCTTGAATCCTTGTTCCTGTTCGACGATCTGAACAACTGGGTCTACGAGCGGTTTTATCTTTACGTACCATTGAGGTAGTAGCAGTGGTTCTATCGTGTTTTTGCAACGGTAGCAAATACCAACTGCATGATGAAGTTCCTCTGTTTTAACTAAACTTTCGGCTGCTGTAAGATCAACTATGACGGCTTCTCGTGCTGGTTTTACCTTCATACCAAGATACTTCTCAGGTGTATTAATAAGCCTTCCAGCGCGATTAATTACCGTTAATCGCGGTAGGGAATGTCTTTCACCGATTTCATAATCAAGTGGATCGTGTCCAGGGGTGATTTTAAGCGCACCTGTCCCAAAGTCTTTTTCTACTGCTTCGTCGGCGATTATTGGGATTTCTCGATTGATAAGTGGAATCGTCGCGGTTTTTCCGATTAACGATTTATATCGTTCGTCTGTTGGATTTACGGCAATCGCAACGTCTGCAAAAATTGTTTCAGGACGTGTCGTCGCTATCGTTATTGTTTTGTAATCGAGATGGTAAATAACATCATCTCGTTCTTCATGATCAACCTCGAGATTTGAAAATCCAGTTCCACATTTGGTGCAATAATTCACAATTCGTTCGTCGCGATACAAAAGACCATCGTCATATAACTTGCGGAATGTATCAAAGATAATGTCTAGAATCTCTGGTGATAGGGTGTATTTCTCACGACTCCAATCAAAGCTGAACCCAAGTCGTTCCATCTGCGAAAGGGCAATTCCGCGATTTTTATTCACAAATTCGTCAATCATCTGATAGAGCGTTTCTCGATCAAAATCAAAACGCGATCTCCCTTCTTTAGCCAAGTATTTTTCGAACACAAACTGGGTCTCGATTCCGGCATGATCAGTGCCGGGAAGAAATAGGGTAGGGTCACCTTTCATTCGATGATATCGGCACAGTATGTCTTCAACTACGTACATGGCATGTCCGACATGGAGTGGGTCATTCGCATTTGGGGGAGGAAGTAATACGGTGAAAGGTTTTTCGCCTGGCTTTATGGTGGGTGTGTAACGACCAGATTCTCGGGATTGTTTTGCTAACCGTGGCTCATATTCATTAAATTCGGGACGCTTTGGTAATTCCATGGGTGTATTGTAGCATCAATAGACTACGAAACGAACCTACCTGACGGTAAAAAGGTGCTTTTAATTGACAAGTTTAGCTGTTCCTGTCTTAATTATTTATAAGTGGACAATATATACGATTTTTCCTCAGAGCATGAATATATACCGGTGAGTACGGCAAAGCCTAAGAGGCGCTTCAATGATGTTCTTATTACGGTCTCTTCGGTTTCGACAATGGCATTTTTGTTTATTTCATTTACTTTACCGTTTAGTAGCCAATTATTCTCGCGTTTATATCCTAAACAGCAGTCGAGTGCTGCGAGTATTTATTCGACTTCATTAGGGAACGAATTGCGAAAAGAGAATACGCAATTAATTGCGTTACTGACACAACTTAATTCACAATCAACGGGCGATGTTTCTTCCTTACTTACTAATATTCAACAGCGAGCGACTATTCGAAGAGATAAATTAATTGAACTGCTAGAGTTAAAACCAAATGCGATTCAAGAAAATAAAATCCCAGAAGTTCTGTTAACCGAATTACCCAAAGATACAAGGGATTTGTTCGAAAAAAATGCTACCGTCGAGGGGGATTTGGAAGTTGTTCATACATTGAACTCAGATAATACAACCGATGAAGTCTCTTATTATCTTCGAACTTACGATGAGAAACGATACCATCTTATAGGGTCCGACGGCACGATATTACTTTTACCCGGCATGGTTAAAGCCAGTGGTTTTTTATTAGATAAGTATTTAGCCATAAATGATAATTCGGCTATTGAAGCAACTGCACTGCCTCATACATTAAGCATTGGAAGAAGATCTGTTACGGCTATTCCATTTGATTTTCAGGATTTAAGCGGGCCAAATGATCGACCTGCTAAACTGAAATCGAATTTAGAGGTCGCTCGAACTCTTTTTGAAACTCAATCTATGCATAATTTAACGCTGGCTGGAACCACAACCGACCTACCCACCATCTATCTTAAAAAGACCATTGATAGTTCGTCGCTAAATTGTGATCCTTCACTTTGGAAGAACCAATTAGGTGAAGTTATTAAGGAAGATGACTCGTCAGCTTTGTTTGGTGACATCTCCATTTTTGTAATGCCGCACACTTCTTCTTGTGACTGGTCTATAAAGACCTCAACCTCTGGTGAAATTTGGATTAACGGCGATATTAAGCAGTCGAGCGTACTGTCTTCGCTCGGATATGCAATTGGGGCAGGGAGTGCTCATGCAACGGTTTGCACTAAACCAATACGTAACGAGTCCGAATATTGCGATATTTCATTGTTTAGCGATCCCTATAGTGTCATGTCTGAAAACGGGATGACTTTTTCGATATACGACAAATACCGTTTAGGATGGATATCTTCTTCGGCGATTGCCTATCATGTTGGGGATGTGGATAAAGAATACTCTCTTATTTCGGATTCTGACTCAACGACTCCTGCAGACACATTCCGCGGTATTATTATCCCAATTTCGTCGTCGGATGAATTAGGTGGGTATTATGTCGAATATCGGCCTGACTTATCCGGACTGTTAATTTATAAAGCTGATTCAATTAATTCTGCCCGCGGCAATTCTTATCTGGTTGATGTTACATCTGATACTAAAAATAATTGGAGTGATGCTAACGTTACGACAACTCAATCATTTACCGACGAGAAAAACGGCCTCACCATTTCGTTAAATTCAATGAGTTCAAACCAAGCCACTGTACAGGTTGTTACCACGCCTACTCGTGCGAAATCGTGGGATCTAGAGATTGGACTTGTTTGTCCCAATCATCGAAAACCAGTAGGCACGTATGAGTTAGTAGATCGAATCGTCGATGGTAAGGATGCTGCCAAGACCGTTACGATTACTTCGGATTTATTCACCTATTCTGCTGAACGCTCCGATGATAGTTATGTTCGCCAAGTGGGAATTCTATCGGTTGATGCTTCCGAATATTTAACGTTAAGCCTGCCTCTGCCAAGCACTAAAATGAAACTCGGATCAGTCGGAGCACCAAATTCTGAGTCAATTCAATGGTCGGAACGAGAGTTGCCATCAAGAACTGAACCGTATTCACTCACGTTTATCGTTCCGGATTCCCAGTGTCAGTAGTAGTTGTTCAATTGAAATTGGCCCTTCACGCAATATTTTTATCTTGTTTGTCGTTAAGTCTACAACTGTAGAAGTTGGCCTGAATGGAAGTACCCCGACGTCAATAATAGTATCTATTTGAGATTGATCGAGTTGAGCGAGTGCCTCTGCTACAGAATAAGGGGTTGGGCAACCTGATTTATTAGCCGATGTAGTCGTGTATGGTGTGGTTATCTGTGTGTTCAGCCGATGGATAAAAAAGTGATCTGGCATTCTTAGGCCAAGCGTTGGAAGTCCACCAGTTAGTAGATCTGAAACGTGGGACTTTTTGTTTAAAACTACCGTAAGTGGACCTGGAAAGTATGTTTCAACGATGGTTTGTGCCCTCGGGTTAGTATGAACCAGTGTGTTTAACATCGAAGTCTCGGGTATATTCAAATGAATTGGTTTTTGAGAATCTCGACCTTTGATTTTGAACACTTTTTCGATTGCATGTTCGTTTCGTCCATCGACCGCTAAAATATAGCAGGTATCGGTTGGGAGTAGGCAGACTCCTCCTTTCTTGATTGTTTCTACTACGGCCGCTATGGCGAGCTTTTCATCAGTATCTTGCTTTAATGAGAAATACATAAAGTGATTATAGGCTTCTAGTCAAAAGGGCATTGCCCAAAAAATCGCAGAGCTATAGTTGGTCAGTTACCAGTAATGATGGATTCGGTTCTAATTCAGCCAGCTGTTGTTCGTTAATTTTCGGATCTAACGATGCTTTTTGAGTAAAGTAAGCCGCTGCCGCTATGTAGGTCGCATTATCGGTCGCTAAGGAGAGTGGTGGAGTATACAGTTGTACGTGTGGTATTTCCTTTTGAGCATAGCTTATGAACATACTTTTAAGATATTGATTGGCAGCAACACCACCGGTAAGTAGAAGTGAGGTAATATCAAACCTTTTTGCTGCCTGCATAGTCTTAATAACTAACGTTTCAAAGGCGGCTTGTTGGAAAGATGCAGCTAGATCAGCTCTTATTTGATCGGTTAACGTATCTATCTTTTTAGTCTCATATAACACCGCTGTCTTTAATCCACTATACGAAAATTCGATGTCTTGACTATGGAGTAATGGGCGAGGGAAGTCGAACGCACGCGGATCACCCTGTTGAGCTAATTTTTCAATTTGTGGACCGCCTGGATACGGTAGATCTAGAAGCCTGGCCACTTTATCAAACGCTTCGCCAATCGCATCATCTCGTGTCGCTCCTAATAGTTCAATTTGCCCATGATCGTGCATTAATACGACATCGGTATGCCCACCCGATGCAACCACAGCCATTAATGGGAATTGAGGTGGTATTGTTGCGTTTGAATCCAACCATCCCGAGTAGATATGCCCAATTAAATGATTAACCGGTATGAGTGGTTTTTGCCAAATATAGCTGAGTGTTTTAGCGGTCTCTAGTCCAACCATTAATGATCCCATTAATCCTGGTCCAACCGTTACTCCAATTGCATCAATCTCATCAATGGTGAGGCCTCTTTTTTTTATTGCTTCGTGTAATACTGGGATCATATATTCGGCCTGTTTACGTGAGGCTACTTCAGGCACGATCCCACCATATTGTTGTTGGATTTCTAAACTTGTCGCAAGTACATGACTAATGATCTTCGTTCCATCCTCGACAATTGCTACTGATGTTTCATCGCAGCTCGTTTCGATTCCAAGTATTTTCATCACTGTATTGTATCGTATCGGTGATCCATTCTTTGCGGGTTTTATATATGTTATACTGCCTTTTGTACGGTTGTCCATTGTAGTAAAAAGGAGCGCTGTAATGCCATCACCATTATCGGATGCGACTTCTATGTCGCTTGAAAACCCGTTTGTTGATCGGCTCTTTTCTCAGAGACCAGGAATTGGAGAAGAGCTTGTACACTGGTTATGCGCCCAATATATCGTTTTGCGGAGACTATTGTGTGGTTTGAGCATCACCGAAATAGTCGATACTCTGCAGATCGATGCATCCGTATATTCCCTTTTAGAGTGCGGCTTAATTAAGCCCCAAGTGTTCGGTTTGGATAAGGTAAAACAACTCGCTATCGTTCTCGGTATCGATACCGATGATCGCGCGTGGTTGGAAACAGTTATTCTGGGTGTTTTGGGAAATTATCCTGAAGACCTGGAATTATTTGTTTCTCGACTTTATGCGGATCGAATTGGCCTGTTGATCAGAGTTACCGGGAACACCGGGCGATAAGTTGTGGTGCCAATATTAAATAAGCCACGTATTCGGATAGTGAATACGTGGCTTTTATTGTTATTCTTTTTCTCCTTCTAGCTCGTTGATCGCCTGCTGCAGCCCATATTCTGGGTGCCTAATTTTGCGTGTCCCTTGTGTCCGAAGTCGGCTGGCATAGCCGATTTTTTTTCCAACTGATGCGGCGATTTCGGTCAAGGTTCGGGGTGGTTTTCCATCCAGTCCATACCATCGAATGAGGACCTGGACGTGTTGGGGATTGATTTTTGCCAACTGGTCTAGGGCCTGGATGATTAGCTCGATTGGAATCGGTGGCGTGGTTAGGCTAATCTTTTTGGATAACTCCAATGAGATTAGGGTGGTATCGGCATCGGGTGCGACCGTCAGCCATTCCAGTTCAGGCGTTGGTGGGGTTGACTTGAACTTTACTAACCCGGCCCCGCACATCATGCACTTATTCCCCACTTTGGGGGTTTCTTGCCCACATTGGGGGCAGAAAATTACTTCAAACGGAAGTATCCGGGGTTCGGTCATGAAGTGACCTCCTTGCAACTCTATTCGGCCGATAGTCGTATCATATCATATGAGGTGAAAAAAAATCCCCTGACGCGCGTGGTGCGCGCCAGGGGACATTATCACGGGGCCGGGGCGGTTGGGCGGAAGAGGGTAAGCTGTACGCTCACCTCTTTGGGATCCGTTGTGATCGGATCGTCGATACCCAAACGGGCCTCACCCTTGCCGATCTGAATGGTATAGACGCCATTCAGCAGCCGGTCGGACCCGGTAACTTTGCCAGCCGTATCCTTTATCTGGATGTTGTCGGCTTGACGAAGCGCGGCACCGCCGAAGAATGTGGCTTGGGCGTACTTCCAGCCACCGAGTTGGATTAGGCTGCCAGAGCCCGCCTGTACGCCTTTCGACTCACACATGCTCCCCACAGGGAGCTCCATTGCGGACGGACAATCGATTGTGGCAACGTTGGTTTCGGTTGGGATGCTAGAAAAACGGCCCCACGAAACTACGACCACCACCGATATCATTGCCAGCAACCCGAGCAGGTCCTTTGGATGCATTGCATCCTCCTTGATAGTCCCCTTAGACACTGTATTTAAATTATACCATCCTATAGTGGTGTGGTAAAATATAAGGGCTAAGTTTGGTGGAATCTATGCAAAGGAGGGGCTGTATGTCCCAGGTACCAGCGGAAGACCCTGATCGGCAGGCACTTCGAGACCTCGGTCTGACCGACCAAGAGATTGACGAAATCAATGCTTCGGAGAAAACCGAGGAGGAGCGGGAGTTTGAATCCCGCATGACCGAGGTCGTGCGGCGTTGGGCGGCCCTGATGGGTACGCCTGAGTATGCTGAACGGCGCACTGCCTCGCTTTGGGTACGCAATATCTTCGAGGTTACGCACGGTCGTCTTCGCCGCCAGTTGATCGCTGATCAACTGGGTGTCTCGTACCTGCTGGTGCAACTTCTAATTCAGGGGGTTGCCTCCAGGGAAGAGTGGCCGATCGACCGGATCGAGCACTTGCTTGATCTGTATCCGCTTGAGTCGTTGGATCGTTACCGACTGCGGTTGGCCTTCCTTATCATGGTCGGTTGGGCCAGCCAGATGGAGCGAGACATCGTACTCGGACTGATGCGGTCCGATCTCGACATGCTACCCTCTCCGCCAGAGGAATAGTAAATTTCGCAAACTGAAAGGATCCCGGGGCGACTTATCGCTTCGGGATTTTTTAAAGAGATACTATACGTTTATACACATCGTGAGGAATCGTAACCGATCCCATAGCTTGCATACGTTTTTTACCTTCGGCTTGTTTTTTAAGTAGTTTATCTTTACGGGTTCGGTCTCCACCATATAAATATCCTGTCACATCTTTACGGACCGCCGATAATGTTTCGCGGGCAATAATCTTTCCTCCTATGGCTGCCTGAATCGGTACGGCAAACTGTTGTCGCGGTAACGTCTCTTTGAGTGTACTGACCAATTTATTTCCGATCTCATGAGCCTGGGATCGGACAACCAATCGTGCCAATGCTTCATGGCTTTCACCGTTTAAAAGCAAGTCGAGGCGTACTAAATCGACTAAACGATAGTCAGTGAGCTCATAATCAAGCGATGCATAACCAGCCGAAACCGATTTAACCTGATCAAAGAAGTTCGTTATCACTTCGGCAAGAGGCATATCATACTCAAGGGTAACGCGAGATCCGCTTTTATCGCTGGCTAAGTAGCTCATATCGATAAACACTCCACGATGTTGGTCGGATATCTTCATCAAATCACCAATGTAATCTTTTTGGGTATAAATCTTTACCTTACACCATGGTTCGAAAATATTACTGATCGTACTCGGATCGGGCATATCTTCGGGTGATTGGAGCGCTTCTTTTCTGCCATCGCGAAACTCAATTTCATACAACACATTAGGAGACGTTACTTGCGTTTCGATATTGTATTCCTGCTCAATACGTTCCCGAACAACCTCTAAGTGTAAGAGCCCTAAAAACCCACACCGAAAGCCAGCTCCTAATACCTGGGAATGAATTGGTTCATATACGAACGCAGCATCGGTCAGTTTATATTTAAGCACCGACTCCCGTAGCTCCTTAAATTTATCGGCATCGACTGGAAACAGATTCGCAAAAACCATCGGCTTTGGCTCTTGATATCCAGGTAAAGGTGTCACCGAATTCCAATTTTCTTCATGGGTAATTGTTGCACCAACACGTACGCGCTCAATGTCTTTTAACCCGGTCGCAATATATCCAACTTCTCCTGTTAATATTTGTTTTGTTTTTACCTGAGATGACGTCATATAACCAATCTCTATTGGATTGAAATCTTGTTGGGAATTAACCAGATACATCGGTTGATGATGCAACTCTCCTTCAATTACGCGAATCATTGCTACCACTCCGCGATGGCTATCATAATAACTATCAAATACTAACGCTTTTGGTATATTATTTTGCGATTCTAGGGGAGCGGGTATCTTTTTAATTATTGCTTCGAGCAATTCATCGACACCAGCACCCGTTTTACCGCTCGCAAAGATAATGTCCTCATGATCAAAACCAAATGTTTCAATAATCTCTAGTGCAACGTCTTCTGGCCTTGCCGAAGGTAAATCGATCTTGTTTACAACGGGAATTATTTTAAGTTTTGCCTCAACGGCTTTAAAGTAGTTCGCCAACGTTTGGGCTTGTATTCCTTGGCTGGCATCGACTAATAGCAGTGCCCCTTCACATGCAGCCAGGGCGCGGTTTACTTCATACGAAAAATCGATATGTCCTGGGGTATCGATGAGGTTTAAAACGTATTGCTCGTTAATCGCGTCTTTCCACTCCATCCGCACTGCTTGTAACTTGATGGTGATGCCCCTCTCCCTCTCTAAATCGAGCTTATCCAAGAATTGATCCTGCATCTCCCTGTCAGAAACAGTGCCCGTGCGTTGAAGCAGGCGGTCGGCCAAGGTCGATTTTCCATGATCAATATGAGCGATAATACAAAAATTGCGAATATGTGTGGTATTCATGCTATGAAGATGATATCAGAGATAGGCTATTGTCGGGCAGTCATCAATGCAGGGTACAATAGGAGTGTCTCAATGGAATTTAGGCGACCAATCAATTTGTCTTTTTTACACCTCTGTTTTCTAAGTATCTTAGGTATCTTTATACGGGTATCTGATTTATCTTATTATTTCTTTTCTCCGGACGACTTATTACGTATCGGAATCTCAAGCGGACACACTCTTTCTGACGTGTTGAATCGTAATTTCTTAGAGGTTCATCCTCCAATGATGTACGTCATTTTACATTTTTTGTTAAAGGTCGGATCTCATCCCATCTGGTTGAGGTTGTTGGGATTAATTCCTGGAATTATGCTGATCTGGGTGATGTATTTGTTGGGTCGTGATTGGTTTAACAAGCGTGTGGGATTAATCGCTGCCTGGCTGACAACCTTTAATCTTGGACTCGTATTGCAATCCCAAGTTTTGCGGCAGTATTCTTTGGCGTTAGTATTTTTATCTATAAGTTGGTGGCTCTTTTTGAAGTACCAGAAGTCTAAATCACTCCTTGTGCTGTGGGGGTATTACGCATTGTCTTTTCTATCTGTTTTAACCCACTATGCTATTGTGTTGCCGGTACTTTTTTTCATGATGAACCATTTATCCGGTTCAGCAAAAAAGGTCCGGCTCAACGGCTCCTTAGCCGGTTATATCCTAATCATTTCAGTCATTGTCATAGCATTTTTATATAACGGTCATAATGAGTGGTTGTATGGATCGAGTTTTAATGTCGGCTTTACACAAGGGTGGTTAGCTAACGGTTTTCCGCATTCATGTATAGAAATTATCCGTAACTCAATCACCATATTATGTTATTTATCCGGTCCAACTATTGGGTTTTTTGTAGTAGGAGCACTCGGATTAGCCTACGGAAGTATGATTTTATGGAGATCTACGAATCGTGTTTTCGTATATTCGTTCTATGGGGGATTACTTGCTACGCTTATGTTGGGTGTTTTATCGTTATATCCGTACTCGGGAACTCGTCATATCTTGCATCTATTTATTCCATATGTGTTAATCGTCTCTGTTGGTCTTGAAACGCTCGTGCATCGGATTTTGAATTATAAGTCTTCTTATCGGTCATTTATTCGAGCTGGAATACTTATATCTTCAATCTTATTTAATGCCGTTTTGGTAGGAGTTTATGCTTCGAATAACTTTTTTCGTGATCACGGTTATGTATCGACAGCCGAATTTCCAACCACTTTAGAGAATTATCAGAACGGAATGGAACATTTAAAACAAATACTTAAACCAGGTGACGTTATTCTTTCCGATAAACAGGGGGGCTTAACTTTGGCATTCGCCGAAAATTCATTCACAAATGATATGTTTACCCACGAAACAGCTATGGGATCATTTATGTCCCAACCAGTACTATTTAGAATGATATGGGAGGTTCGTCCTTCGTGGGGAGATTATCGAGTCTTATTACCGCAATTAGAACAATTGAATAACCAGCATCCAATCAATAGGGTAATTTTTTTCTCCATGGGATGGAAAAGAGGGTACTTTGAAGAAATTCTAAGAAAAAATTCAGGTTCATCGACTATCCTTGATTCATATATGGAAAACAGAGAGAACGGTGGAATTTGGATTACCGCAATGTCATACAAGAATGCTATTTATCTAATGAACGAAACAACTCGCACTTAAAAAGGTATTTATACGAAAAAAGCCACCTTTAGGGTGGCTCTGATCATGGTGGAGATGGAGGGATTTGCACCCTCGTCCAATAAGATTTGTGTACAGCTAGTTTACAAGCTTTCTTCCCGATTTTAGCCATCGGGATAAAGATAAAAGTGCAATGATAAAGATTCCTGACTAATATTACACCGGTTAACTCTCTTGTCAGGAGTAGTAAGAAAAGGCCGATGCCAGGGCTTTACGCAATAGCGTAGGCGACTGGAGCGTAACTATTATTAACGCCATTTATTGTTTGCGATTATTTGTTTAGCGAGTTGATAATCAAAACTCGGCTTGCTAGTTGTAAAAAATGCTTTTGTCGATGCTGAGCATCCCCATGAATGGTGAATGTATGCACTATAATGCGGTTTATACATCACTTGTGCATAAATTTACCACATTATTTGAACTTTTTCAACGTCTGAGCGATATTTCGATCGACCGCTTTCTCTTTTTCGGCTTGTCGTTTATCGTATTTCTTTTTTCCTTGAGCGATGCCTAGCTCTAACTTTATCAATCCACGTTCATTGGTATATATTTTTATCGGTACAACAGTGATGTGTTCGCCCCGCATCCGAATGATTAATTGTGATATTTGATCCTTATGGAGGAGTAATCTGCGAGCCCTATACGGTTGATATTCTTTATCGGCAGCAGGTTTATACGGAGCAATGTAGCAATTGTATAAATATATCTCACCAGCACTTGAAATCTTGGCAAAGCTATCAGAGATTTGTAAGTGCCCAGCTTTTGCTGATTTTGCTTCTGCCCCAGTTAATTGGATTCCAGCTTCCCAGCTTTCTAGAATGAAAAAATCATGATGGGCTTTACGGTTTATCGCTATTGTAGACATACATAATATTGTAGCATGTTTAAATATTGGCTTATATAGTAAAATATATGTAAACAATTATGATAAAAAAGGTCAGGTCTATAGCCCTTTTCATTCTAAATATTCTTTTCCCAAAACAGTGTAGTGCATGCGGGTATTGGGGAAGCTATTTATGTAATGAATGCAAGTCAAAAGTTGGTTACGTTACTGAACAGTATTGTCCTCGATGTGGCGTGCATTCTGTTCTGGGATTTCGCCACGAACGTTGTTATCGAAGCCCAATCGATCAGTTGTACAGCATTTGTTATTATCACGATCCAATTGCGTCACTGATTGGTGAGATTAAGTTTTATCCTGCAGTACGGTGTGCGTTAGAGGTTATTGAAGAACTAACACGTTTTTCATCAATAGATATCGAGTGCCCGTGGTGGAGTGACTGCGTCGTTATTCCGGTTCCATTGCATCCTTTTCGTTATCGAATGCGTGGATTCAATCAGGCTGAAGAGATCGGGGGAATTATTTCTTCTATTTTCAACATCCCTATGGAGTCGAACCTACTAAAAAGGACATCATTCAGTCAACCTCAGAGCCAGATGTCCCGAAAAGACCGCCATCAGAATGTACAAAATGCATTTCGACTAAATCCGCATTATCGTAAGAATTTACCATCAAAAGTGCTGTTGGTTGATGATGTTTTTACTACCGGAAGCACTTTACGAGAGGCTGCCAGGCTATTAAAGCAGACTAAGAACGTAACTCACGTGTATGCGTTTACTTTTGCGAGGGGTTAACCTTCCACCACCCATGAGAATCTTTTATCCACAGTGCCGTACCTTTATCGGTACTAATAAGATCAGAAATGACGTCCAACGAATCACTTACTAGGAGTCGTTGGTAACGACCATCTTCGCCAAAAACCAGGATTCTATTATTGCTGCTAATAAACAAAGACTTGCTATCTGGTTCAACCGCTATTCGTGAGGTGGAACTCAAGTCGGGATATATTCCGCTAAGCTTGAAGTCATCGCGGACTCCTAATGTATATCGCTCTAATTTATCTGGATAAAGCACGTAAACCGAGCCATCTATGCTCACATCAATTGCTCCCTGGATATTCGGAGATTGACGGAAGTAATTACTTGCGGCCGCATAGCGTCCTCCGACGTTTATATACTTCCACAGTGCTGATGCCGCTGGGTCTAAGACATAAATGTTTTCAGAATATGTATCGACTTCAATCGGATTTTGCCATTCACTTGAGTCTTGAAGGGTTACGGTTCCGAGAGAATTAATTACAGTTCGGCTATTCATCGAGTATGCTCTTTTTGCTGCTCCCTCAGAAAGGTCGGTTAATTGCGGAGTTATTTCTTGGGTTTTATATATTGAACGGCGAATCTCCACCGCTTGATCCTGAAGTGCATTAGCCTTTTGATCAATATCCTGCTTTACCCCTTTTACTTGGCCTAATAATGAGGTCGTTTCATCAAGCAATGCTTCGGATTCTTTGGGATTTAAGGATGCGAGTTGCTGGGCTCTGTCTAATTGTTGCTGGCCCTTTTCTAATGTTTGTTCAAGCTGCTTTTGTTGCTCATGTTGTTGATTGTAACGGTAGGAAAAATATATGCTCGCGATTAACAAGATAAGTAAGATCAAGAAAAACAATATAGTCCTTTTCTTTTTGGGCTTTGAAGGTCTTAGGTAAATCGCCGGATCGTCCAGGTGTTTCTTTGAATCTTGCTTTTCGGTTTGATTTTTCTTAGAGAATTTCATCAGATCTACGGGGGATTTCTTATTAGACACAGTATCTTCACGAGGGGGGAGCTGAATTTCGATTATTTCTTCATCGCCCGGAACTCGATCTATTTGAATATGGACGGTGTACCCAACCGCGGGGGCATCCTTTTCTGCTAAGGATTCAGAATTAACATGAGTCATTTCTTCGGCAAAATCGGTATTATTTAGCTCCTGTTTATCCCGTAAAAGTGGTTCGATATGGTAATTTTTTAGAACCGAAGTAGCCAAAATTATTAGATCATCATCTTTTAAGACCTCATTTCCATAGGGATCTTGATCTAATTCGATAAATTCATGGTTGCGACGTATGCCAATAAAAGTATTATCGGGATTCGCGTAAATCATGGTTTTACCCCAAACCGCCAATGCACCAAATAGTCCTTGTACGGATTTTTCAGTTTGAAGAATGGCTTTTTCTTGCGCCATCTGAAGTGCATGTTCTAAGGCCTCAAGGGGGCTCCCAGTATCATTATTGTGGTAGTACGCCTCTTGAATAACGATAAATAACTCCTGACATAACTTGGGTAAATCAACTGGTTTGTTTTCAACAGGAAATAACTTATGGAGGCTGATATGCACAATAATCGCACCTTTATGATCCCGGTCCTCAGCCGAAAGTGGGGCATGATAGTAGATATCAGCAAATTGATCGGAGTTATCTCTAGATTGAAGTATTTTTTTTTGTATTAAGCTGACAGTTTGATCCATTGGGTGAGTGTTAGGAAAAGTGTACCAATGGATGACAGTAAAAACAACAACCCGATAAAGTTAATAATTGGGGAGATGTTTGTTCGAATCGTTTGATTCAATAGCAATACATTTCGATAGCTTACAACCGCGAATAGTGTTAAGAGTATTACTCCCACGATAATAAAAAATATGTAAGTGTCATTAATAATATCGAACGGGCTAATTGTGGTTAGGTCATTAATTGAGTTCATTTTTTTAATAGATTAATAAGAATATTATGGACTTGGTGTGGATTTGGTACCTGGGACAATGAGATGTTTTGCCGAGTTCCTGCAGTTTGCAGATGCACCGTGCCGTAATTGAATATAATCGCAAAGATACCAGATTGGGTATGGCTGACGTCTTGGATATCCCTCAATTGGGCTTGGGTGGTTTCCCTAAAAAAAGGAGGATTATAGTCAAAATCGAGAATTCGTTTGTTCGTTGCAATTAATACAGTGAAATACCATTCTAAAAATCGAAGGAAGGCATAGTACATGACTACTAAGTAATATAAGAAACAAGAGAACAGTATTTCGGCAGGTGACAGCGAATCTATTAATCCCTGTAAACCAACAAAATCGTTTGCTCCGGATATTGAGGTCAATATTTGAGGTAGTAATAGGAGCAGTACCGTTAGGGCAATCCACGGTACGTTTGTTATGCCGTCTCTTCGAACAAAGAGCTTAATTACTTCATCGTTCTGTTGCGTAGCGAACTGGATTGATCGTATCTGATCTTCGTCATATAAAAATGTGGCAAATGGCTGCAATGCTGTCATAAAGCAATTTTACTATACTTTAGTCTGGTAACAAAATTATTTATTTAGATCAGAGCAGCTGTATTCCAAGAAGGTTCTGTATTTACCTAATACGTGAGCCGGTTGACTACAAAAGACAGATTTCCCGACATAACCTGTTATAATCAAAACGAACAAAATTTTATCCAATAAACGGCATTGCCGATTGATAAAGTTTGATTAGCCTTTCAGTTACGGGATGGCCTGGTAGCCAAGTGGTAAGGCCAGGGTCTGCAAAACCCTCACCAGGGGTTCGATTCCCCTCCAGGCCTCCATTTACTAGGGTTTGGTAAATGGATAAGCTGATGTAAAAGGTTATTCAACTGCCCCTCTTTGTTGATTCCATCTCGTACATGGAGGAGGACTGTATGTTTTCTGCCTTGTCAAAGTCAATTCCCTTTGTTAGAATACCATCGCGCATGCAATTTCTTTTGATTCTTATTGGATAATTACATCCTAGGGTATTGTGAATTGCTGCGGAGCCAGGAAGGCTCCTTTTTATTAGCTTTATGAAAAATGAATTGACCGCACGAAAAGTAGAAATGACCCAAATATTCCGTGAAGATGGAACAGTTGTTCCTGTTACTGTATTAAAGGTCGAAGATACCACCCTCTTACAATCTGGAGACGTAGTTACGGTTATTGGAACCAGTAAGGGTAAGGGCTTTGCCGGTGTTGTAAAGCGCTGGAGCTTTGCTGGTGGACCTAAGACTCACGGTCAATCAGATCGTCATCGTGCTCCTGGTTCTATTGGAGGCGGTACTGATCCTGGTAAAGTGTGGCGAGGTCAGCGCATGGCTGGACGCATGGGCGGAGCTCGCGTTACCGTAAAGAACTTAGATGTCATTGAAGTTCGTGAAAATGAGATTTTACTTCGCGGTGCAGTACCGGGGGCTCGTCACAGTATTGTCAAAGTTGTATACAATGTAAAGTCTGCCGAGGAAGGAGTCGAAAATGCAAGCTAAACAATACGATATTAATGGAAAAGAAATAGGTCACGTCGAACTCTCATCAGTCCTATTTGAACAAGAATTTAATCCTGAATTAATTGCTCAATACATACATGTTCATCGTCAGCGAAAAGCATTAGGAACCAAAAAGACCAAGAGTCGTGGTGAAGTTGCTGGTGGTGGCCATAAGCCTTGGCGTCAAAAAGGTACTGGCCGAGCTCGACATGGATCGATTCGTTCCCCTCTATGGGTCGGTGGTGGCCATGCTCATCCTATATCTCCAACCTCTGATGTTCGAATTCGCGTTAGTAAGCCAATGCGACAAAAGGCTTTGCGAAGTGCACTCTCTCTCTTGGCAAAAGACGAGCGAATTATTAGCTTGCATGATGTACAAATAGATAACCCTAAAACAAAAGTTGTTGTCGACATATTAAAGAAACTATCCATACAAGACTTACAAGTTCTTTTTGTTGTACCGCAGAAAAATGAACAGTTAGTCAAGTCAGTTCGTAATTTACCAAACGTAGCGATAACCGAAGCTCGTTTATTAAATCCTGTGGTGTTGCTGAATGCTGATAAAGTAGTAATGGTGAATGACGTATTACCAGTAATTGAGGAGGTATTTAATCGTGCAAAGTAAGCAAATTTTAATTCGACCAGCGATTACCGAAAAAACGATGAGACTTGTAACAGAGGGTCAATATTCGTTCATTGTTGCAAAAGATGCTAATAAGAAAGAAATTGCTGATGCAGTGAAGCGTACCTTTGGTGTTGATGCTGTTTCTATCCATACGATAATTCGTCACGGTAAAGTACGTAAGGATTTGAAGCGTCGTAAGGTATCTCGTACATCTCCAACAAAACATGCCGTAATAAAGTTAAAAAATGGCCAACGAATAGATGGTTTCGATAAAGTATTGGAGGTAGCAGATGGCAACTAAGCGATTTAAACCAACTTCAGCAGGACGAAGACATCGAGTTTCCTTAAAAAATGGTCACCTGTCTAATAAAGGACCAGAAAAGAGTCTTATTGTACCTTTAAAGAAAAATGCGGGACGATCACGTGGTACTATTAGTGTCCGTGGTCAGGGCGGCGGTAATAAAAGAATGTATCGACTTGTCGATTTTAAGCGATATGATAAGGTAAATATTTCTGGTGTCGTTGCGTCTTTAGAATATGATCCAAATCGTTCCGCGCATATTGCTCTTGTAGTATATGATGATGGGGAAAAACGGTATATTTTAGCACCTAAAGGACTGCAGATTAATGATGCCGTTATGAATGGCGAGGGCGCAAAAGTGCGTGTCGGTAATGCATTACCACTACGGGATATCCCAGTGGGAACTGAAGTCCATAATCTTGAACTTAATCCGGGACAGGGTGGAAAAATAGTTCGTTCTGCAGGGCAAGTTGCACGAGTTATGGCAAAAGAGGGAGCTCTTGTTCATGTCAAATTACCTTCGGGTGAGATCCGGTTGTTTAACCGTGAATGTTATGCAACTATTGGACAGTTATCGAATCTTGAACATGCTCGAAAAAAGCTAGGAAAAGCTGGAGCTAGCCGTCATATTGGTCGACGACCAAAAGTTCGCGGAACTGCTATGGCCGCTGGTGACCACCCACATGGTGGTGGAGAAGGTCGCACAGGTGCAGGTCGTGTTGCTCGGACCGTATATGGTAAACTAGCGCATGGTGTTCGCACGCGCAAGAAAAATAAAATTTCGAATAAATATATAGTTAAGTCAAGGAGAAAGAAATAATGTCACGATCAGCAAAAAAAGGACCATTTGTAGACCCTAAATTATTAAAAAAGATTGAAGCACTCGAAGCTGCTGGTCAGCGTAAACCAATTAAAACTTGGGCTCGGGACTCAGTTATACACCCCAAAATGGTTAGCTATACCATTATGATACATGACGGTAAGAATTTTAAAGAACTGTATGTTACTGAATCTATGGTTGGCCATAAGTTAGGTGAATTCGCACCGACTCGTAAATTTGGTGGACATTCTAAGAAGGGTATGCCGAAGGATGGAGGAGCATCATAATGCAAACAGTACTATCACACTTAAGAAATATTCGCCATTCGCCATTTAAAATGCGTGTTATGTCGACTCTCGTAAAAGATAAACCATTGGATGAGGCTCGTGAATTGCTACGTGTTTCACCCAAAAAGTCAGCTCAGTATTTATTGAAAGCAGTAAATTCAGCAGTCGCGAACGCTAAGTCCAATTTAGGCGTAAAAGAAGATCGATTAGTATTAGGTGAAATTCAGATTAATGAAGGTCGACGAATTCGTAAGCCGAACTATCGGGCTCGTGGTCAAGTCGATACTATTCGTTCACGATATAGTCATATACGGGTCGTTTTGAATGTTATTGAAGAACCAAAGGTAGCACCAAAGAAACAAGTAAAAGCAAAACCAGTTGTTGAAAAAGATAAGGAAGTTGCCCCAAGTAAAGAAAAGAAGCAAGCGAAAGGAGAAAATAAATAAATGGCTCAGAAAACGCATCCAACTGGATTTAGGTTAATTATTCAAAAGAACTGGGGAAGTGTATGGTTTGATGATAAAAATTATGCAAAACTTCTTCAACAAGACGAAAAGATTCGTAATCTTTTATACCAAATGATCGGATCTGCTGGTATTGATGAAATTACTATCTCGCGTTCAAATAATGATGTCAGCATTGACTTAAGGGTCGCAAGACCAGGGCTAGTCATCGGACGTGGTGGGGCAATGATTGAAGCGGTGAAGAAACAATTGGCCTCCATTATTGAAGGACGGATACGATTAAACGTTGTTGAGGTACCAAATGTTGACTTGTCTCCGGCTTTAGTTGCCGAGAACATTACTGGTGCTTTAGAACGACGCTATCCTTACAAACGAGCAGTAAGTGGTGCGCTTAAAAAAGTAATGGATTCGGGAGCTAAAGGGGTTCGTATCGTACTCGCAGGGCGGCTTGATGGTAATACCATCGCTCGTACCGAGAAATTTTATGAAGGATCGGTACCAACTTCCACGTTGACTGCTGATGTAAAATACGCATATCGATTTGCAAAGACTAAAAAAGGTACTGTTGGGGTAAAAGTGTGGATTACGCAACCAGAGAAAAAGGAGAAACGTTAAACTATGTTAGAACCAAAGCGCTTAAAATATCGACGAACACATCGTGGTAAAAATCGTGGCCTTGCACTGCGAGGTAATTCATTGGAATTCGGAGAATACGGTCTGCAGGCAACTGAGCATGGTTGGATTAGTTCTCGAGAAATTGAAGCAGCTCGTAAGGCTATTCGTGGTTTCGTTAAGCGTGGTGGGCGTTTATGGGTTCGTATTTTCCCCGATAAACCGATAACTAAAAAACCGCCAGAAGTGCGAATGGGCTCAGGAAAAGGTCCCTTTTCTCACTATGTTGCGGTTATTAAACCAGGCCATGTATTATTTGAAATGACCGGAGTTACCGAGGAAGTCGGTAAAGAAGCAATGCGACGCGGACTTCATAAATTGAGTGTTAAAACAAGATTTGTTAAAAAGGAGAATGCATAATGAGCAAACGATCTGAATTTATTAAAAAGATAAAAGAAAAAACTGTAGGAGAGTTAACTCAGCAGTCCGAAGAAATGCGCCATGATATTGAAAAAAAAGATATCACAAGACATTTTGGAGAAAACCAGTATAATGTTCACGAGCTAAAATCTTTAAAGAGAGATCGAGCGCGGGTATTGACCTTGTTAAATCAAAAGCAGGAGAGTAATAGTAGCGTAGGAAAGGAATCTAAATAATTATGAAAAGAAGATTAATTGGCACAGTTATATCAGACAAAATGAATCAAACCGTCGTGGTGGAGGTCGAAGTCGTAAAAGAGCATCCCTTGTATAAAAAGAAAATGCTACGACGAAAGAAGTATCATGTCCATAACGCAGAAAATAAAGCCGTGATTGGTAACATTGTCGAATTTGAAGAATGTCGTCCAATTTCTAAAACTAAAAGTTGGCAAGTAATTTCGATTAAGGAGGTTGCATGATTCAGGTCGAAGCAACTTTAAGACCAGCTGATAATAGCGGTGCGAAACTTTTGAAAGTTCTTTCTATCCCAGGGACAAGTAAGAAAAAGTATGCATACGTTGGTGATGAAATCTCGGTTGTCGTGCGTGGAGTTGATCCAAGTAGCTCGATGGTCGATGGGACTAAGGCTCGAGCGGTTATTGTACGTACCGCTAAAGAAAGGAAACGAGACGACGGGTCGTATGTACGCTTTGATGATAATGCAGCGGTACTTATTGATAAAAATGGCGAGCCGATCGGAACTCGGGTAATGGGACCTATTGCTCGCGAAGTTCGTGATAATGGATATAAAAAAGTAGCATCCCTAGCGAAAGAGGTCTGGTAATTATGAATATAAGAATAAATGATACTGTACAAATTATTACGGGTAAGCAACGGGGAAGTAAAGGCGTTGTAGAAAAAATAATACCTCAAGAGGGTCGTATTGTTGTTGGCGGACTAAACCTAGTAAAGAAGCATAGAAAGGCACAAGGTAACCGACCTGCTGGACGAATCGAAATGTCCGCTCCGATTGATGCGAGCAATGTCATGGTTGTCTGTCCTCATTGTTCGATGAAAACCCGTATCGGATATCGAGTTGAAGGTGAAAATAAGGTCCGTTTTTGTAAACAATGTAAAAAGGAGATTAAATAATGAAAGAGATAAAATCTGTTCAACAAAAATATACTGAAGAAGTTGTACCATACTGGGTTGCACGTAGTGATTATCGTGGTAAAATGGCCATTCCGGCTCTCAAGAAGGTTGTCATTAACATGGGACTGGGTGCCGCAAAAGGTAATGCTAAGGAAGTCGAGAGTGCTGTTGAAGAGCTTCGAGCAATCACCGGTCAAGCTCCCGTTGTTACGAAAGCTCGAAAATCAATTGCGGCCTTTTCATTAAGAGAAGGCATGGACGTTGGTGCTAAAGTTACGCTTCGAGGAAAGAAAATGTATCATTTTCTAGATAAAGTTTTTAACTTTGTCCTTCCACGCGGGCGAGATTTTCAGGGATTGTCATTAAAGGGATTTGATGGAAATGGTAATTATTCATTTGGTTTTGAAGAGCAGATGACGTTTTTGGAGATCAATCCAAATAAAGTTACTCGTTCTCGGGGTTTACAAATAACATTGGTTACGAGTGCTACAAATGATGAACAAGCACGTCAATTATTAACTATGCTTGGAACGCCGTTTGAAAAGGAGCAAAATGCCTAAGATATCAACTGAACATAGGAATATACAACGAATTAAAAGAAATGAACCAAGTGTACGGCTCGTAAACCGTTGTTGGCGCTGTGGTCGTAAACATGGATACATGCGAAAATTCGGTTTATGCAGAATTTGTTTTCGTGAAAAAGCCTTGAAAGGAGAGTTGCCAGGCGTTGTAAAATCAAGCTGGTAAGAAATTATGTATACAGATCCAATTGCTGATTTATTAACTAGAATCCGAAACGCATATCTCGCTCGCAAGCTCGATGTTGTGGTTCCATATTCCAAATTAAAAGAAGGTGTTGCACAAGTCCTTGAATCATATGAATTCATTGATGGTGTTATTGTTGATGGTGAAGGCATTGAAAAACATTTATTGATTGCATTGAAATATGATGCTCAAGGTAAACCAGTTATTGAAGGTATTCGTCGAGTAAGTAAGCCAGGTTTACGAAAGTATACAAAGTCTAAAGCTATTCCTGCAATCCGTGGTGGATTTGGTATCAGCATAGTAACAACGAGTAAGGGTGTTATGTCTGGACAAGATGCACAGAAGAAAAATTTAGGTGGAGAAGTTATTGCGTACGTTTGGTAAGAGGATAAATTTATGTCAAGAATAGGAAAAAAACCAATTGAATTAAATGGAGCAACAATCGAGACCCAAGGTCATGTTGTTAATGTCAAAGGCGCTAAAGGAGAACTCACGCTCGACATTCCAGACCACATAACCATCGAAATCAAAGAAGGTAAGCTTATCGTAACGCCTGTAAGTGAAGGCCGAGAAGCTCGTGCACAATGGGGATTATGGCGTAGTTTATTAGCTAATGCAGTTCATGGAGTTACAACTGGTTTTACCCGTGAGTTAGAATTAGTCGGCGTGGGATATCGTGTTCAGAAAAAGGGTGAGGGTTTAGAATTAGCGGTTGGATATTCACATAAGGTTGATTTCTTACCACCTGCAGGAGTTGAGCTCAATATCGAAAATGGCTTAATAAAGGTTACTGGGATTGATAAACAAAAAGTAGGACAAACAGCTGCAAATATTCGACGCGTTCGTCCACCAGAACCATATCAAGGAAAAGGTATCCGTTATGCTGGTGAACAGATTACATTGAAGCCTGGAAAGGCAGCAAAGGCATCAGGAGGATAATATGTATCAACGAGAAGTATTAAGAAAGAAAAGACAATTTAGATTGCGACGAAAACTAAATGGTAGTGGTGATAAACCACGATTAGTTGTATATCGCTCTAATGAGCATATTTATGTACAACTTATCAATGATGAAACGGGGAAAACATTATGCAGTGCTTCATCCCTTGATAATGATAAGAAAGTAGATATGAAGACTAAAAGAGGAGTAGAAAAATCATTTGAAATTGGTAAAATAATCGCCGCACAGGCTACTGAAAAAGGTATAAAAACAGTTGTATTTGATCGTGCCGGCTATCGCTATCATGGTCGAATTAAAGCCGTTGCTGATGGTGCAAGAGAAGGAGGTTTACAGTTTTAATTATGAATGAAACTTCAAATACACGAGACGAAAATAAACAAGAGATTGTTGAAACTGTTGTTCAAATTAAACGAACATCAAAGAAGACTAAAGGTGGAAATCGGTTAGGATTTACCTGCTTAGCTGTTGTAGGAGATCGCAATGGGAAAGTCGGATCTGCGTTATCGCACGCTCCTTCAGTTTTACCAGCAGTAAAGAAATCAATGCGTCGAGCTCGTAAAGAAATGATCACATTTCCTATCGTTGGTGAAGCTCGAACTATTCCGCATGAAATTGAATTGGCACGGGGTGCAAATAGAATTTTACTAAAACCAGCTCCAGCAGGTACAGGCATTCGTGCTGGCGGTGCGGTAAGAGCGGTCTTGGAGGCAGCTGGACTACAAAATGTTGTTGCAAAAATTTTAGGGTCTAATAGTAAAAAGGGTAACGTAGATACAACACTTGAAGCATTAACTATGTTAAAATCCGAAGCTTCAAGGAGAATTTCGAAAAACAAAGGAAAGGATAAAAAATAATGAGTACTGTTTTGCATAAACTAACTAAAGTCGTACATCCACGAGGTAAGAGGGTTGGTCGTGGATATTCTTCCGGAAAAGGTAAGACGAGCGGACGTGGACAAACAGGTCAACGAGCACGCAACCATGTTGCTGGAGGTTTTGAAGGTGGACAAACTAAATTTGTTATTCGGTTGCCGTTTTTACGAGGTAAACAGTTTAGAAGCTCTCGAGTCAAACCGACCAGTTTAAATATAAGTCAGATAGACAAATTCTTTGACACTAATGCGGTTATTACTCTTGATGGACTAAAAGAAAAGAATTTAGTCTCTAATAAAGTAAAAGTCGTCAAAGTGTTAAGCTACGGTTTAACTACAAAAGCCTTTGTATTTGATGGACCATTTAAATTTTCTCGCAAGGCATTAGAAAAAATTACAAAAGCCGGCGGGTCTGTTAAAGAATCTGCACCCAGCGAGCAGGCCGAGTCTCCTAAATCTACTGACTCAGAGTAATTGTTGTATTTGTCTTTTTTTTCTGTTTGCGTATACTAATTCTGTATGGAAGTTGCTATCGCCCCTGAAATATTATCCGAAGAATCTCCGATTGACCGTTTGAAGAAATGGTTAGCATCTGACGATATCCAAGTCGAAGATATTCGGCGCATCGCTACTCAAGTTTCTGAAATTGAGCTCCCTAGTGAACTTATTAATAAATTGCTACGACTTTTGACCAGTGTAAACCGACAATTTGGTGAAGCTGCATTTAATGCTAGCTTTGACCAGATTGAAAAATATATTGATGTTGTTACAAAACTTCCTTGGACTAATACGAGCGAGGATAATCTTGATATTGATCGGGCACACGAGATTCTCACTTCGTCCCATCATGGTTTAGAAAGTGTTAAACAACGTATTTTAGAGTACATAGCAATCCTCCGTTTGCAAAAAATAGCTAAAGAAGATCCCGCTCGTGCCGCCATTCTGGAAGATGAGCAGAATCAAGGACATGCAGCGCAATCTGTTTTATTCTTTGTCGGTTTACCAGGAATCGGTAAAACATCAATCGCTTACTCTATTGCTAAGGCGATGAATCGCGAATTTATTCGTATACCGTGTGGAGGTATGGGCAGCGCCCTACAGCTTCGAGGTGAAGCACGCACCTCTGCCGAAGCCGAACCAGGGCAGGTTATAAAGGGTCTATTACGGGCGAAAACGAGAAATCCGGTAATCTTACTGGATGAGGTCGACCGAACTGCTGAGCAGGCTCGTGGGCAGATTATGGGCGTTTTACTAGAGTTGCTTGATCCTCAGCAGAACTTTGCTTTTGAAGATTATTATGTCGATTATCCCTTTAACCTATCTCAGGTAATGTTCTTAGCGTCGGCAAACAATACCGGAGGAATTAGCAATGCGGTACTTGATCGTATGGAACTGATTAAAATGCCAGGATATTCAGATGAGGAAAAAATTATTATTGCGCGTGATTATCTTCTTCCTCGGCAAATAAAACTAACTGGTATGCCCGCTGACGCGGTTGAATTCGAGCCAAATGTTTGGACAAGCATCACTAGGCCGCTTGGGTATGATGCAGGTATTCGTACAATGGAGCGAACGATAAACTCAGTAGTTCGTAAAGTCGCATTGCGTATGGCTGAAGGGCGTGGTGACCATTTTGTAATCACCCTCGATAACATCAAAGAATACATGCCCGATTATTTGTAATAACTTACTGATGGAAAAACAAAAGGCGTTAGCCGAATTATTCTTCGAAATGGAAGGTGCCAATCTCCCTTTAACCGATCAATCACCGCTTATACCAGGCGATGGTAATCCGAATAACTACGTCGTATTCATTGGCGAGGCAGGCGGTTTTTTTGAAGCCAAAGAGAAAAGACCATTTGTCGGTCAAGCCGGTAAACTGTTAAATTCCACTCTAGCTAAGTATGGATTGGATCGTAATGCATTTTGGGTAACGAACATTGTTAAAGCTCGTCCACCTGAAAATCGAGATCCTTTACCCGAAGAGATCGGTATATATCGTCCCTATTTAGAGCGTGAGTTAGCTATTATTGAACCTAAGGTGATTGTTACTTTGGGACGTTTTGCAATGAATTGGTTTTTGCCAGAAGAAAAGATTTCACGGTGTCACGGAAATAAAGTGGAAACTTCATTAGGTATAACCATATTTCCCCTGTATCATCCCGCAGCTGCTTTACGGGCTTCCGAGGTTCTGGCCGCTTTTAATAAAGATGTAGAAACATTATCATTGCTACTGAAAAGTAGCCTAGGCGATGGTTTTTCGTTGTTTGTAAAGGAATCAAATAATTCAGTTCAGACCGATAATAAATCGGATCAACCGTCATTGTTTTAAATATGTTAATATTAACTGCGATAAGAAAAATAGAATATGAATAAATTACGGTACATTCCATTAGGTGGCGTTGGTGAAGTCACAAAGAACATGCATGTTTGGGAAAGCGACAAAGACATCATCGTCATTGATGCTGGTATTGGTTTTCCTGAAACTGAACAACTTGGCGTTGATGTAGTGATTCCAGATGTTGGTTATTTGCGTGATCGTAAAGATCGTATCCGTGCCATTCTGATTTCACATGCTCATGAAGATCATATAGGTGGTTTACCCTATGTTCTAGAAGACCTTGGGCGTCCTCCCGTTTATGCCGCAAAATTGCCGCGTGGTTTTATCCAAAACAAATTGTCAGAGTTCAATTTATTAAAAGGTCAGACGCTAAATTTAATTGATCCAGACGGTCCACCGATTCGACTTGGAGAATTTGAAATAACTCCATATCGTGTAAATCACTCTGTACCAGATACGTTAGGATTTTTTATTCGAACCCCATTTGGAAACTTGGTTCACTCACCTGACTTCAAATTCGACTGGACTCCTGTTGACGGTAAGTTTTTTCAAATCGGAAAACTAGCTCGATTAGTCGAGGAAGGTGTATTAGCCCTGTTTTCTGACTGTTTAGGTTCGAATGCCGAAGGATACACAGAATCTGAACGTAAAATACAGCACTCTTTTGAACGTGAAATGGAGAACGCACCAGGACAAGTTTTTATTACCACCATGTCATCAAACATCTCTCGTATGCAGCAAGCTATTAATGCGTCAGTGAAGTACGGTAGGCAAATTGTGCCAGTCGGTCGCAGTATTGATCAAAATATCGAGATTGCAGTTAATTTGGGTTATTTAAACGTTCCTGAGGGCATTCTTGTACCATTAGAAAAGGCTCATAAAATCCATCCATCAAAAATCACCTACATTATCGCGGGGAGTTTTGGTCAAAAGGGTTCGGCGTTAGACCGTCTCTCTCGAGGTGAGAATCGAAATGTTCAATTATTAGAAGATGATGTTGTTATCTTCTCAGCCGATCCTATCCCAGGAATATTTGATCAGGTCGGTGCGGTAATTGATAATCTAACTACTGCTGGCGCCCGAGTTGTCTATTCAGAGATTCAAGACGATTTACATGTTAGTGGACATGGTACGCAGGGCGACTTATCAATCATGGCTGCAATTACCAGACCTAAATATTTTGTACCTATTGGTGGTACACCACGGCATCAGAAGGGGTATGCTGCCCTCGTTGAGAGAATGGGATTTGATCCTCAAACAGTGTTTGAATTACGAGAGAACCAAACAATCGAATTTATAAAAGGTAAAGCTCGGGTGGGGGATGATGTTATTACAAAAGACGTCTTCGTTGATGGCAGTGTAGTTGGTGATGTTGGTCGGGTCGTACTAGAAGATCGTCAAAAGATGGCTGAAGAAGGTATCTTCGTTGTCATCGTGAAAAAACAAAATAACGGCAACTTGGTTTCCTCTGTCGATGTTGTAAGTCGTGGTTTTATTTATATGGCCGGATCAGATGCTTTGATTAAGCAAGCCCAGAAGATAGCCTCAAACCATATTGAAGGTAAAACTGCTAACGATTGGTCGAAAGTTCGAGATGTCATAGAGGCTGATCTACAGCGCTTTTTCTACAAAAAAACGAAACGTGAACCAATGATCTTGCCGGTTATGATCAATTTGTGATAGAATCGCCCCGTCATGCCAACGATAAATCAACTCATCCGCAAACCACGCGGAACAAAAAATAAAAAAGCTAAGTCAGTTGCATTGAATGGACAGTGGAATAATTCAAAGCGTCGTTTAACAACTGCATCTAATCCATTTAAGCGCGGAGTCGTTCTATTGGTCCGAACCATGGCCCCTAAGAAACCAAACTCAGCATTACGAAAAGTTGCTCGTGTTCGTCTCTCAAATAAAAAAGAAGTTACCGTGTATATTCCA
This sequence comes from candidate division WWE3 bacterium, assembly GCA_013335095.1. Lineage (GTDB taxonomy): Bacteria > Patescibacteriota > 4484-211 > 4484-211 > JAAXWF01. The sequence continues at coordinate 253,121 of JAAXWF010000001.1, read as the reverse complement.
GGTGAAGGACATAATCTTCAAGAGCATAGTATCGTAATGATTCGAGGCGGACGTGTAAAGGATTTGCCAGGTGTTAAATATCATATTGTTCGAGGTACTCTAGATACCTCTGGTGTTCAAGGTCGTATGACTTCACGATCCAAGTATGGTGCCAAAAAACCAAATGAAAAGAAGGGAGCCAAATAAACTATGCCACGAAGTAAATTAGTTCGACGAAAAGTATTACAACCTGATGAGCGCTATCAAGATATTCGTGTTACTAAATTTATAAATTACGTCATGCGCGACGGTAAAAAAGATAAAGCAAAAACAATTGTATATGGTGCACTAGATGTCGCAGCTGAAAAAGCAGGCATGACCCCCTCCGAGTTATTTGAAAAAGCATTGATGACTATTCGTCCCGAAGTAGAAGTTCGCCCACGGCGTGTCGGTGGCGCAACCTATCAAATCCCTGTTCCCGTTAGTAAATCACGAGGTGAGGCAATGGCGATGCGGTGGATGATTCAAGCTGCAGATGAGCGCTCGGGTCGCCCGATGGAAATGAAGCTCGCTGAAGAACTCGTCAACGCAATCAAAAATGAAGGTGATGCAATAAAGAAACGCGAAAACATGCATAAAATGGCCGAAGCAAATCGAGCCTTTGCTCACTTTAAGTGGTAATCTTTGTTATTTTTTCATACATATTTATTTAGATTAAGTATAAAGTTTAAATTACATATTTTTGCTTTATTTTAGTGTTGTATTTCTGTTGACACTGTTCCCCACTCTGTTATAATCGGCGCTGTATGGCGGAGAAAAAAATCAACGAAACACCGATTGAAAAGATTCGCAACATCGGGATCATTGCACACATTGACGCGGGGAAAACAACTACTACTGAACGGATTCTGTATTACACTGGGCGTACTTATAAAATCGGCGAAGTGCACGAAGGTGCTGCCACCATGGATTGGATGGAGCAAGAGCGCGAACGTGGTATCACCATAACTTCTGCTGCAACAACTACTTTTTGGTTAAATCACCGAATTAACATTATCGATACTCCTGGTCACCTTGATTTCACGGCTGAGGTAGAACGCTCTCTTCGCGTTCTTGATGGCGTTGTAATGGTTCTGGATGCATCTGAAGGCGTACAAGCTCAAACCGAGAAAGTTTCTCGTCAAGCTGATAAATATCATATTTCACGAATAATTTTTGTTAATAAAATCGATAAAGTCGGTGCTGATTACGTAAACACCCTCAAAGAGGTTCGAGATCGATTAGGCTTGCCGGCAGTCGCATATAATATCCCAATTGGTACAGAATCAGACTTCAAAGGTGTTATCGATTTGCTTACTCGTAAGGCCCTCATCTGGAATGGTGAAGAGCTCGGTGCCAAGTTTGAAGCATTCGATGTCGATTCATGCGAATTGGTTGATGAAGCTCATCGCAAAATGACCGAAGAGCTTAGACAAGAATTAATTGAGAAGATTGCTGAAACAGATGACGAATTATTAAATGATTATCTAGAGGGTAATGAGATCGAAATTGATCGCCTGAAAGCAAGCATGCGTAAGGCTGTTGTTGCTCTAAAGCTAGTACCTGTATTAACTGGTACTTCCCTACGAAATAAAGGTGTGCAACCTCTATTAGATGCGGTCGTAGAGTACCTGCCATCACCAGCAGAAGTTGTACATACGAAGGGTATCAATCCGAATACAGATGAAGAGGTTGAACGTCATCCCAATATTAATGATCCATTTTCAGCATTAGCATTTAAAGTACAAACAGATCCCTATGTTGGACGATTAACGTATTTCCGAGTTTATTCTGGGAAAATTAAGTCTGGTGATACTGTCTTTAATCCGACTAAAAATATTAAAGAACGAATCGGACGAATTCTTCTTATGCATGCCAACGAACGTGAAGAAGTTTCTGAGCTAACTGCTGGAAATATTGGTGCTGCAGTAGGATTAAAAGATACCGTCACATCAGAAACAATGTGTGATCCAGCGAATCCAGTTATTTTGGAAACGATTCAATTTCCAGATCCGGTCATTTCACTCGCTATTGAACCAAAATCAAAATCTGACCAGGAGAGACTTGGTGAGGGTCTCCGCAAGTTACAAGAAGAAGATCCAACATTTAAGTTGCAAACAAATCCAGACACAGGTCAATCGCTAATCTCAGGAATGGGCGAGTTACATTTAGAAATTATGGTAGATCGTTTATTACGTGAATTTAAGGTCGAAGCGAATGTGGGACGACCTCAGGTTGCTTTCCGTGAAGCTATTACTCAACCTGTTAAGAATGTACGTGGGCAATATATTCGTCAAAGTGGCGGTCGAGGTCAATATGGTGATGTGATGATTGATGTCGAACCTTTAGATCGAGGTATGGGGCGAGAGTTTGTTAACAAGATCAAGGGGGGAGCAATTCCAAATGAATTTATAAATCCTATTGAAAAAGGTGTGATGGAGGCGTTGGATAGTGGTGTCTTGGGCGGTTATCCTGTGCAGGATGTTCGTATCATTCTTGTGGATGGTTCTTATCATGATGTTGACTCATCTGAAATCGCCTTTAAATTAGCAGGATCAATTGCTACCCGTGAAGGTGTAAAACAAGCAAAACCAGTGTTACTCGAACCAATAATGGAGCTGGAAGTGGTTACTCCACAAGAATTTATGGGGGATATTATAGGAGATCTCTCTGGTAAACGTGGTCAAATTGTTACAACCAATCAACGTGGAAACGCGGTATCTATTGTTGCGCAAGTTCCACTAGCCGAAATGTTTGGATATGCAACTAATTTACGTTCGATGACACAAGGACGTGCGAGCTTTATGCTTGTCCCAAGTCACTATCAAATTGTACCTACGAATATTACTGAAAAGATTGTTGCTAATGCTGCTTGATCGCAGTAACAGCTACATTGAAGAAAAGTAGTGATATAATACGGAAAAACCCCTCTGGAACAGGGTTGTTTAACGAGGGTAACTGCGAGAGGGGGTGAAGCAAATATGGCAAAAGAAGTCTTTGAACGAACCAAACCACATTTAAACGTCGGAACTATTGGGCACGTTGACCACGGCAAAACTACATTGACTGCCGCGATCACAAAGTACCTCTCTGAAAAAGGTATGGCCGAATTTAAGGCGTATGAAAATATTGATAATGCACCAGAAGAACGTGCGCGTGGTATTACCATCAATATTACTCACGTCGAATATCAGACTGACGCTCGCCACTATGCACACATCGATGCTCCTGGACACCGTGACTATATTAAAAACATGATTACAGGTGCAGCCCAAATGGACGGTGCTGTGTTGGTGGTTTCTGCAGCTGACGGTCCGATGCCACAGACGCGTGAACATATCTTGTTAGCACGACAGGTTAACGTTCCTCGCCTAATTGTTTTCATGAACAAAATGGATATGGTTGACGATGCTGAGTTAGCGGATCTCGTTGAGGTCGAAATCCGTGAACTGTTGGAAAAGAATGAATATCCTTCAGATACGCCTGTTATACGCGGTTCTGCGCTTAAAGCTCTTGAAGGTGATGCTGATGCGATTGCTTCAATCGGGAAGTTGGTAGAAACAATGGATAGCTACTTTGAAGTTCCTGAACGAGACACCGATAAGCCTTTCTTGATGCCAGTTGAAGACGTGTTCTCTATTGAAGGTCGCGGTACCGTTGTTACTGGTCGTATAGACCGAGGTATCATTAAAGTCAACGATCCTGTTGAACTTGTAGGTATTCGCCCTGATATACAAAACTCAGTTGTAACTGGTGTTGAAATGTTCCGCAAGGAGTTAACCGAGGGTATGGCCGGCGATAACGTTGGTATTTTACTCCGCGGTACCAAGAATGATGATGTTCAACGTGGTATGGTTGTAGCAAAACCTGGATCAATAACTCCTCATACCGAATTTGAGGCTGAGGTATACGTATTGTCCAAGGATGAAGGTGGCCGACATACTCCATTTTTTAGTGGATATCGACCACAGTTCTATATCCGCACGACAGACGTGACGGGTGAAGTAACTTTAGCCGATGGCGTTGAAATGGTAATGCCTGGCGATAACGTTACATTTAAGGTTAAGTTAATCCAACCAGTCGCTATCGAAGAAGGAATGCGTTTCGCTATTCGTGAAGGCGGTAGTACTGTTGGTGCTGGTGTTGTGACTAAAGTTGCTAAGTAGTCACGAAAGGTCGGTTCTCCAATGATTTGGGGGACCACCTTTCGCGAGTACTGTATAATACATAGCGAAGATGTACATTAACTAATTGGCTGTTACTGATCAATTAGTTACACAAAAAAATTATGTCTGGAGTAAGAATACGAGTTCGTTTAAAAGCTTATGATTACAAGGTTCTCGACCGTACGGTTGAGGAAATCTTAGATGCCGCATTACAGTCTGGGGCTGGGGTCATTGGACCTGTGCCACTCCCGACCAACATTGAGCGGTATACAGTTATTCGAGGACCACATATTGATAAACGCTCACAAGAAGCGTTTGAACAACGTACCCATAAACGATTAATAGATATTATTAATCCAACCCCTAAAACGTTAGATGCATTATCTAACTTGGACCTTCCAGCTGGTGTATCCATCGAAGTTCGTATGTAGATTTGAGAAACACATCCGTTGCGTTTTACTTCTTGACATCGGTAGCCTCTTTTTTTAATATTTTCTAAGTATGAATAGACGCGGTTCTGGAGAATTATTAATTTTACTCATCGTCTTAGTCGTGTCTATTGTCGGAATATTCTTTTTCCGTAGTATCAAACCTTCAACTGATGCAGTAACTATATATGTCGCCCACGATCAGGATTACTCCGAGCCGATTTTAAAGGATTTTGAAGATGAAACTGGGATCAAAGTTAATGCGGTTTATGATACTGAGGCATCAAAGTCTGTAGGTTTAGTTAATAGGCTAATTGCCGAGAAGGACAATCCTCAGGCCGATATATTTTGGAATAACGAAGTCTCACGTACCATCCAATTGAAGAAAGAAGGCGTTCTTGAATCATACAAAACACCTAATTTTGATAAATTAGCAAGCGTTTATAAAGATGCAAATGGATTTTGGACTGGATTTGCTGCCCGAGCTCGCGTAGTGTTGGTTAACACTGACTTACTTACAGAAGCTCAATATCCAGATTCATTATACGATCTAACGAATGCTCGTTTTAAAGATAAAGTAACGATCGCTGATCCTCGGGCGGGTTCTACTGGTTCACACGTTGCTGCTTTATATACAGTGCTTGGGCAAGCTGACGCCGAGCAATATTTATCAGACCTAAAAGCAAATGGTTTAAACATTGCACAGAGCAACGGTCAAACAATGGAGAAGGTTTCAAATGGGGAGATGGTGGTTGGCTTTACCGATACTGATGATGCAAATGAAGCCTTATCTGATGGTAAGCCAGTCAAAGTAGTCTATCCAGATCAAGGTGAGGGCGGCATGGGAACTTTGGTAATACCAAACACACTGATGATGATTAAAGGTGCTAAGAATGTCGATGCAGCACATAAATTATTCGATTACTTGATTTCCGAGAAAACTGAGGCTGCATTAGCGGCGACTAAATCGGTGCAGATGCCGTTATTACCCGGTGTAGACCGTCCAGCAAATGTACCTGATGTGAGTACTATTAAACCAATGCAGGTAAACTGGGAAACCATTTCGGAGAACCTTGCTCCTTCACTAGACTTTGTTGAGAAAGAATTAATCCAGTAACGTTCCTTCGTTTCTATCTATTAAAATCCCAAGAGTTAGTTTGTTATAATCACGAATATGCGTAGTCAAGATATTCTATCGAAGTACATTAGTTTTTATCAGAATAGACAACATAAGTTGATCCCTAATATGTCCTTGGTGCCCGAAGGTGACTCGACACTACTGTTTGTTAACTCTGGAATGTTTCCGCTCGTTCCTTATTTAAGTGGAGAAAAACATCCTGCTGGATCACGCTTAGTCAACGTTCAGCGGGCTTTGAGATTTGAAGATCTAGAGGAGATCGGAGATTATAACCACACAACATGTTTCCATATGATTGGAAATTGGAGTCTGGGAGATTATTTCAAAAAAGACCAACTCCCTTGGGTATACCAGTTTTTTGTCGAAGAGATTGGTTTAGATGTAAATCGTTTATATGCGACTGTATTCGAAGGTGATAATTATGCGCCTCGTGATGATGAATCTATCGCTATTCTTCAAGATATTTTTGCTAAGTATGGAGTTGACGCGAAGGTTGGAGAACGAATTTTTGCATGTGGACGAAAAGATAATTGGTGGCAACGCGGGGATGCTCCGGGAGAGCTTGGAGGTCCTGATAGCGAAGTCTTTTATTATATTGGAAAAGATGGCAATGGACTCGGGAAATCTCCAGCGGAGAATGACTCTGAGTTTTTAGAAATAGGTAATTCAGTGTTTATGCAGTATCGTCGAACACATGATGGTGGTTGGGAAACCTTGCCTCAAAAAAACGTTGATTTTGGTGGCGGTTTAGAACGTATCACGTTAGTGTCTGATGATAAATCCGATATTTATCAGACCGATATGTTTGAACCAATTATTCATAAGGTCGAGGAATTGTCGGGTAGGTTATATGGAAAGGGGTCCGAAGACACAAAAGCAATGCGGATCCTTGCTGATCATATTCGTACTGCGACTTTTCTTGCGATGGATGGTGTGGTTCCTTCAAATAAAGATCAAGGATATGTGTTACGACGATTTTTGCGAAGAATTGTCCGCTTTGGTCGAAAGTTGGGTGTGTATGAGAATATTTCGGTTCGTTTAGTTAGTACGGTAGCAGAGACGTTACAGTGGATGTATCCGGAACTAATTGAAAGACAGCCACAGATTACTTCGATATTTGGCGAAGAAGAGCAGAAGTTTTCTAAAACATTAGATCGAGGATTACGCGAGGTTGAAAAACGACTTGAGCGTGGTGATGATATAACCGAAATGGCGTTTGAGGTATATCAGTCTGTTGGGTTTCCCATTGAGATGTTCATCGAAGTACTAGAAGAGAAAGGGATCAATTTTGATCGTCATAAGATCGAAGATCAATACCACAGTTCTCAGTCACAGCATCAGGCTGGCTCTCGTGCAGGTGCAGAGCAAAAGTTTAAAGGAGGCTTGGCCGATCAAAGTGATGAAGTTGTGAAATATCATACAGCTACTCATTTGTTACACTGGGCACTTCGTGAAGTTCTTGGTACGGATGTTTCTCAACGTGGAAGTAATATTACTGGTGAACGCTTACGATTTGATTTTAATTATTCCGATAAATTATCCGATGAACAAATTAAGCAGATAGAGCTTCTTATTAACCAAAAGATTACTGATAAGATACCTGTTAATTATGTTATCTTACCTAAGGACAAGGCTGAAGAATCGGGAGCTCTTCATTTTTTTGGTGAAAAATACGGTGATCAAGTAAAGGTGTACTATATTGGGGATGACTTAGAGTCTGCGTTCAGTAAAGAGTTTTGTGGTGGGCCTCATGTTTCAAATACTGATCAAATTGGGAAGCTTGAATTATACAAACAAGAGTCCGTTGGCAAAGGTGTTCGGAGAGTGTACGTGCGGGTTCAATCATAAGTTGTATTTCTTGTGTTTACATCCTATAATAAATAACACTTGTTTAGGACAATAGCTTAGTATTAAGAATACTGATCTTTTGGCCTAAATACGGCTTGTCGGATAATACCGACATGGGTGCCTGGCGAATTGCCGGGTACGATTTATAGCGCAGCTTTGCTGCAACGAAGGAGCAGACCATGTCTGAGGTCATTGGTATTGGGATAATCACTGGATCAGATGGGAAAATGTATAGCCACCGAGGCTTTCCTCGAAATGTGGCGGGTGATTCGATTCGCCATTTTCCCGTGGGGACGGTCATCGGCATAACATCAGAAAGCCGAGGGGCGATTGTAACGGTGGAAGGGATTGTTATCCCTCAAAACCGAATGGTTCTGGAGAGCGATGATGTCAACGGTGGTTTTCGCCGTTGGTTGATTCGAAACGAAGTACGTCGGGATGATACCGATGTCATCTGTGCCTTCGAGTGGAAGAAAGTTTTGGAACCTCATATCGAAGTCGAAACTCGATATGTTGTATCTCGGGACGATTGTCCCCGGCACACACATGATTTTCATCTCGTCCGCGAAGGACATGAAGATGAGGTTCGGGCTATATTGGTCTGGTCGGCTTTTTACAAGGCGTTGTCTTTGATGGGGCTTGATCAACTGCGGCCAAGCTGGAAGCACATGTCTGATCTATCCATTGATCTGATCGAAGTGTGGCTCGAGTGGTTTGCAGAGGTCGGACCCAATCCGGCATTTGCAAGCTTCTTTAATCAAGGGGCTTCGTATCCGGAATTGGAGATCATACCTGAGCTGATCCGGCGGCATCTCGGTCCGATTGCGGTTCGAATTAGGGCTTTAGCGCCGCAGGAGGGTCAGTATCTACTCCGTAACCACATGGAGTCGCGATGGGATCTAGCCCAAGCCGATGTTGATGCCTGGAGCCAGCATCTGGGTGCGGTCATCGCACGGTTTCGTCCGAGTAGAATTACTCGGGAGGCGGTGCTCGCGTACTTACTCGAATCGACGACCTCATTTGAGTAAATAGCAAGCATCCAGAAGGCGCGATAGGCACGTCGCGTGGGATTAAATTCCCGAACGAATACCTTCTGAGTACGAACTGAGTCCCGCACTACGGTGATGTGCGACACAATAATCACTGATGGTTATAACCCTAGTCAATATCGTTACCGATCAATTATCGGTTGACTAGGTACCAGTCAGAAAACGTTGATTCATTTTGAGCCCGGCATTTGAGAAAGTGCCGGGCTTTCTCATCTATAAAAGCTTACGTCAAGTTGATAATTCATTATAAAAACAGTACAGTAAATGGAATATGAAGGGAAAACTTTTAGGTAATATTTTTAAACAAAAGAAGACCCCATACTACACCGCTATCGATTTAGGTAGCTCTGCTATTCGTGTGGCTGTATTTGAACCTGCAGATGAACAACACGAGTCAAGGATTATTGGGATGGGATCCCAGATACAGGGCCGAAAAAGTATGTATGCAGGGCAAATTACAAATTTAGATGCCGTAACCGATTCCCTTAAGCTAGCATTAGATGAAGCAACTCTAAAATCAGATTCGCAATCTAATCAGGTTGTATTAGGTTTATCAGGTGGGATGATTCATGTTCGAGGCCTTCGAGTCAGGACCAAACGGAGCCATCCGACCGAGATATTAACCGAGAAAGAGTTTGAAGTCATTGCCCAAAAAATAGAAGAAAAAACATTGAACAAAGCATTACAAGAGCTTCAGGCAAAGTGTGGTTCTGAACTAACTCGAGTTGAAACAAGTTTTACTGGTTTTGAAGTCGATGGGGCCCGTGTTTCGACTCCCATTGGTCTAGCCGGTAACGAAATTGAGGTAGCTGTGCTACATTATTTTATTGACCAAACTAAACTAAACACGATCAATGCGCTTATTGATCAGTTTAATCTTGAAATCGTGTCACTTATTGAAACATCGGTGCAAGCCGCTGTCGATTTGTCAAAAGACGGAAATGATTTTATTCTTTTAGACGTAGGTGGCGACTCGACTGAGGTCGTTGTTGTTGTGAGCGGGAAAGTTGTTGGAAACGAAGTCTTATTTATTGGAGGAAATGATATTACCTGGCAAATACAGCAAGATCTTAATACCTCATATGATAATGCTGAGAACTTGAAATTAGAATATGCCCAAGGACATTTAGACCAAGATCGTGGACGAATGACAAAACATTCGATAGAGACTGCGCTCGAAATCTGGGTAGAAGGCATCGCGTCGGCGCTCTCAGAATTCAAAGTAAATGACCTCCCACCGCGGCTTATTATTTCAGGTGAATCGCGCCATCTAAGTGAGATTAAATCGCGTTTATCAGCGTATCCTTGGACTAAGTTTTTACATTTTGTTAATTTCCCTAAGATAGAAACAATCTCGGGTAAGTTACCAAATATTGAAGCGTTAACCAGGGTTGAATTATAACTATGAAAATAATATTAGATGACCATATTAGATTATATGAAGTAGTTCACGGGATGAAGCAGTATTCTGGTGAAGATATCGAATTGTTTTTGCCAGAGGGATCTGTATTCAAGTCGTATCATTCAAATTTATCGCTTTTAGAGAAAGTAGCCCAACGTACAGGAAAAAAAATACATATAGTTCATGAAGGTGGACAACCAATGAGTGTGCAGGAGAATAGTGAGCCCTCCGAAGAATCTACTGAGAGCGTACTCGATGACAAGAACGAGCTAAAACAAGCTGATACTCCGATTGCAAAGAATGAAAAACATAAACATCATCAATCAGTCCTTACTCCAAAAAGATTAATTGCTACGTTTTTGATTATTCTGTTGCTAGCCGGATTAGCCACGGCAGGATTTGTCTTATACTATCTACCTCGTGGTGTTGTAACGCTCTACGTTAATCAGCGAGTTATTGAAAAAAGTTCTATTGTTACGGTTGACCCAGATATTCAAACAATTGATGAGTCAAATTCGAAAATTCCAGGACGAAAGGTCGAAACAACAATTGAACAAAGTGAAACATTCCCATCTTCTGGAAAAAAGCAGGTTGGAGAAAAAGCGACGGGTCAGGTTGTTATCCAAAATTTCCGTGACTCTGCACTTGAGTTACCTGTTGGAACTATTCTTAAAAGCGGGACTTTGTCATATGTACTAAATAAATCCGTTCGTGTTGATGAGGTGACTATTAGTGAGAAGGATGGTCAAATGGTCCTCGATCCGGGTGAATCTTCGCCTCTTGCTATTGGAGCCCTTGATATTGGTGAAACATATAATCTTTCTGCTAATTCTGATTTTACGGTTGGCGAGTTTAAGGTAAAAGGTCTTGGATCAGTTCGAGCGACGAATCCACAAGCATTAACGGGAGGATTGACTCGTGAGGTAACTGTTGTATCGGCCGACGATCAATCCAATGCTCTTAAGCAATTGAAGAGTAAATTACAGGCTGATGCACCGACAAAAGTAAAATCTGAATTAAAAGAAGGTGAGACATTTTCTGATGATATGATTTCATTTGATACTAAATTTGCTGACTATGATCATCCAGTAGGAGCAGAGGCTTCAAATTTTGCTCTGACGTTAAAAATTTCTGCTAGTGTAGTTGCATTTTCTGAAAGCGATGTAAAAGAACTGTTGAGTAAAGTCGCCCGTGATAATATACCAGATGGATTCGTCGTAACAGACAATGAAGATTCTCTTGCGTTAGAAAAAATTGAAGGTCAAGTAAATTCGGCTATAACCGTAAAGGCAAAGTTAGCAACAATGGTCGTTCCTGATCTCAATCTAAATCAGATCCATGACCAATTATTAAATATACGTCCTGCACAAGCTGAGTCGATATTAAAGTCGATGGAGCATGTTGATGGTTATGATATGAATCTCTGGCCATATATCCCCGATGCATTCCGATCTATGCCGCATATTTCAGATAGACTTGAGGTGAAGGTTGAGGTGCGTAGTGGAAATGACAGTCAAACATAAAAATGAACAGGTAATTATTGGTGTGGATTTGGGTCTTCGATATATTGGCCTGGCTATTTATCGTCCTGCGTATGGGATTGAAAGTTTATCATCGCATCAGTACAAGAATGAATTCCTCTTTTTTGAATATTTATCGAACATCGTGAAAGAATTTGATGTTACCGCATTTCTTGTCGGAGATATGGGTGAGAAAAAATTACCTGATAATTTTCAAAAAGTCTTTACAAAAATTAAAAAACAATTTGGAGTAGATATTATATTATTTTCTGAATTCTTAACAACATTTCAGGCCGAGAAAAATATGCGACATGATGGCTTATCTCTATCTCATAATCTGGGACATTCTGAATCGGCAAAGGAATTATTAAGGGATTACCTTTCTAATCAAGCAAAGTATAATGCTTAGTTCGTTAATGACTGTGACATTACTTGAAATGATAATAAATAGGTGTTACAACTTAGGTACTGTTGCTATTAATGCATGAATAAACAAACTGTTTTTTCTAGTCTTACTCGACTGCTGTTTTTGTTTTTGATTACCTTACTTTGTATCGTTAGACCCGTTAGTATTTCTCATGCGGGTGGAATATTTGATGGTAGCGGAAATAATAGTGGTATCTTCAGTGGATTTCGAGATCGTCTTGATTCTATCTTTGATGGCTTCTTTGGTGCATTTCCTGGAGGTGCTGTAATTCAAGGTCCTGCTAATGTGCCCTCAGATGCTCCTGTACCTACTGGTGAGGTTCCTCCGGGAGTTCCTCCTGCTCCAAATATGATAAAACAAGTTAAGTTATCTTTAGAGTGGGATACCGTATCCCTTGGTGGTGAAGCCTTTGTCCCAACTGTCGAAGATCCGCTGAAAGAATTACATGAAAGTCTTATTTCTTGTCCTCAATGTGGTCCAGGACGAGTCCGTAGTGGAATACAAGAACAAAATTCACCTCTTGCGAGTACTGAGCTGAATACTCCGACTAGTTTAAATGGTCTGATTGGAGAAACAGCTAATGCCTTTACCGTACCGACCCCAACTGATGAACCACCGCATTGGGAGATTTGTCCTGAGAGTGGTTGTCATGTTTCGGGGATACGTCATGTTATTGCTGGTTGGTGTGGCCAATCTCCCGTGATGGCTGACTGGGGAGCTGTTCCTGTTACTAGCCATGCGGCGCAAGGTCCAAATACCTTTGGTTTGGCGAATTCTATCTCAAATAAGTTTATTCGGCGTGATGGATATTCTTATAAGTGCGTGCGTGATTGTTTTACTGGATCATGTGAAGACGAAGCATACGTTGAATTTCATACAGAGGTATACGCATCTAATGCAATTTCGTTATACGTCAAGGCTGAAAATACAAGTGATCTAGAAATCGATAATATTTTAGTTCGTCTTAATACAAAAACATTTGATGCACGAGGTGAAGACGCCTTTGCGCACAACGTTGATTTTTTGGTTGCACGTGGAGGTGCTACAGACAATCCTCTAAATCCAGTGAATTATATACATGGTTCTTCCCTGGATGAATATTTAACCGAACAAATCGGATTATATGGTTCTGCTAACCCTGATTGGCCGTCGATTCTGATACGAACGATAAATGGGGTACCTATGTATTTAGAGACACGTCCAGATGTTACCAGTCCACAAATTGTGTTTGGACCATTCACCTTACAGGCTGGAGAGATAAAAGAGTTGCCGTTACAGCCGTCTTCTTCAGAGATTACTGTGTTACCGGATACTACAGATTCGATTACATCCTCACAAACACTCGGGGAGTATAAACTTTCACAACCAGCGGTTCCGTGTCAATGTCAGGGGGTTAAGTTACATGGTGGTGAATGGGGATGTCAATACCGACCAGATCACCAACCCACAATACAAGAATGTGCCCAGTATTATGGAATTACTATTGCTGACCAGACTCATGCGGGCGGATTTACTTGTGACCAAGGCGGATATACTGTACCTGGTTGTCCTCCACCATGGTGCTATGAAAGAGCGCAGAGTGAGGGACGTGGTTCGTTAAGCCAATGTCCTGATTTAAATGGTGATGGAGAAGGCGATTTAATTCCATATGCTGATTGTTCTGGACCGACTTGCGAAGTGAAGGCACCTGAAGATAAAAACTCAGACATTATGTCTTGGCTTGAAGATCGAATGATTATTCCAGCACCTATAAAGCGACTGTTCCAAACAGTAAATCCACCAGCTGCGAGCGCCATGGGTTGTTTTACTCCTTGTATCGATATCGCACCACCATCAATATCTGGATTAGGTGGGTTGGTTCCTCGCGACTACAATTTTGTGTGTGATAAATATGATCAGCTATCGGGTAATCGTACTGAAGATGGACGTTGTTTAGGTACTGATCCACGAGTCTTAATTTTACCGAAGAAGCCTGACACCACACCAAATCCTTTATTCTATCTGTATCGAGATGTTACTGCATTTGGTGGTTGCGGTTATAACGCTTCCTCAAATAATTCAGTAATCGGGCCAATCGAAGTATCGGCTGAATTTGGAGGGCTAGAGGAAGATCGTGCATCGCGTTCAGTAATCCTCGCATCGATACCAATTGGTGGTCGTCTTTCAGATGATCAAGCAAGGCCATATGGGTGGCCCGTGTCCGGACAAATTAGCCAGGAGTGGGGATACACAGGCGAAGCTGATTCTCAAGGTCCATATCGCGGTAACCCATCACAAGATTACGGTGAATATCGTTATTGTAAAAACTAGTCAACTAAACGTATGCTAAGAAAGATGCTTAATTCTAATTTAAAACTCGGAAAATTTCGCTTGAACTATCTTGGACTTAGTATCGGAGTTTTCATCGGTTCTTTATCTGTCTTCATACTGTCCTTTTATTTTCACCAACCTGTTTCGGTTAGTGCACAGGCCTGCCCTGCCGAACCTGATTATGCAGCAATGGGTTTGCCTCAACCTGAAGCTACGGGCTCCACCGGTTATTTAGCCTTTCGTGCCAAAATCCAATCTGATGCAAACACCCAGTGGGATGTCAATCAAATGTTATCAGGTGAAGCCTATGCAGCAAGTCATGGATTTACTATTATTCGCTATTTAAATACCGCATGGCTTTGGTTTGAGAATGGATATCCATTTTCAAATACTACAAGCGGGAGGCCTGATCCGTATCTAGTGAACTGTAATGATAATCGATCTTTAAGCCAAGTATCAGTATTCTGTTCTTATCGAAATTACCAAATTGGTGGATACCAGGCTGGTGAGAATCGTAAACACTGGAAAGATGTATTCATAAGTTTTTATGGTTCAAGTGTTGCAACGTTGCGATCCAAGATGAATGAGATTGTTAATAATAGTCCACGAGCTCAACGGGATGCCTGGAACTATCTCAATTCTGGGCAAGCTGGTGGGTTAGGTACGTATAGATCTCAAATTAATACGGCTACATTTGATGATATTGCAAATACTGGAGGCGAGGCTATTTCTCGTACTGGTGCTGATCCAGATCGACGCCAATACTTTACCATGATAATTGGTAAAGATCCGGCGATTGCATCAGCATTCAATAGTCAGGCAGTTAGCACCGGCGACTTAGTTAGGGCTCTAAAAACACAAGATTGTGCATACGGATATATTTGTCAGCGGCACAAACAAGTTCTAGCTAATATCGTCGCAGCTTTATATGCTCATAATAGTTGTCCAAACTATACACCCAGTGCTAGCGGATCTCCGACACCTATTGGTGCAGGTCCGACTGATGTTCCGTATCGAGTGCCAACAATAATCTTGCCGACTATTCGTGAAGGCTGGGTTCATCCAGGTATTGATGTTAAGCCAAATAATAGCCTAGCAAATACAATGCATGTGTATAGTACGCATGCTGGTTTTGTAACATATGCAGGACCGGCACCTCAGTACATTCGCGAAAAAGGATGGATGATTCAAATTGAATCTGATTTAAACCGAGATAATGTTCCGGACATGATTACTCGGTATACACATTTGATGCCATATACCTTAATGTTGAATGATGTCCATTATAGGCGTACTTATTATGGACCTGATTATTTTGTATCATTGTCTAACTTAGTCAGCGGTTCAAGTTCTTCAACTGAGAGAATGACTAAGCTCCCTTATGGTTATGGACCATATGTTGCTCGTGGTCAGCAGTTAGGTTTAATGGGAGATAGTGGGACTCCTGGCCGTCGTCATATTCAGTATGAAATTATTACTAATAGATACTTATCTACATTAGGTATCGGACTAGATGATTTTGATTGTCGCGACAATCCTTTTATTGAAGTATGTCGAGGTGAAGACTACTTTACTAACGCGTTACCAGGTTACTTCTTCTCACTAAATCGAAAACGTAATGATGAAGTTCGTGGGCCTGTATATGTAAATGCTGGCTTTATCACACCTCCGCCAACTCCGACCATGACCCCAATTCCCGGTGCTCCGACGAGTACCCCAAGACCGACGGCGGTACCAACTGGTGATTGAGAATATAGTTTAGAAATAGTTAAAATATAATAAATGATGAATTTTATTAATAAACACAAACTGTCTCTTTTAGTTGGGTCCATAATTGCGATCGTATTATTGTTTGGGATCGCATTGTTATTTGAATATTTCGCTCGTAGACCAACTCAATCGGTTATAAAACTAGGCGGTAGCCCGACCCTCGTAGATGAATTAAGTAATTCTCCAGTTGATATTGAATTTGTTGATGGTCGGCAAGAAATGAATGTTTCTCGTATGGCAGATATTGAATTAGCCTTACCAGAGAGCCGTTGGTTTACTAACAGTACAATGCAGCTAATTGGTTTTACCTTGGGACTTACTGATAAAGCGACAGTATCGAACCAGGGTGAGCAGTTCATCTGGTCTCAGGATAATAAAGTTTTATCAATTGATCCTAAGATGGGAGTAATTAATTTTTCAACAGCATTTAATCTTGGTCCTAATAATTTAGCTGAAGGTAAACCGTCTCCAGAACAGCTATCACAAGCATTGACTACATTTTTAGATAAAGTAAAGTTACCAAAAGACTTTATTAGTGTAGATTTAGTAAATGTTCGTTATATGCTTTTAGATCCTGATGGAAACATACAGGTTTCCGCTACCGGATCTGGCCCATTATTAATTAGTGATATTACCTATTCAATGAATGGTGCATCAATAATCTTGCCCATTACTACGTCTATTATGATAGATTCAACGGGTACTATTCGTAACCTATCGTTATTCTTACCTAATGTGCGTAATGAGGACTCATTTACTAATGTTCTTTCAATAGGGGAGGCTCGTCGTAAAATGGAAAATGGCGCTGCAGATGCCATTTATTTAACAGATCCTGAAAATAGATATATTCATGTGGATTCTATTACACCCGCGTATTATGCCGATAATTATTTGTTTCACTCAATTAACGAGAAAAGAACATTATTGCCGGCCTATATTTTTTCTGGTCCAGAAGGTAAAGTTATTTTATTAAATAAAAGATGAAACGATTAACAATAGTCTCACTTTCTGCATTTATTTTATTTGTCGTACTGGCTAAACAGTTACCACATAATATATCTAAAGCCCATGCTCAGGATAGTTGCCCCAATCTACCACTTGTTACCGTCGATGGAGTTCAGAATTCTGTTGCATCAATGGCTAAGCTAATTCCAAATGCGCATGATAGTTTTTTAAATATCAGGCAAGCTGTATTAGCCGCTACTGGTGTTGATGCGCTAGGAAGAACTTCGGATATGTTGCGACCAGCCAGTCTTCCGGCTGGTACTGGTTCTATTAATCGATCTTGGCATAAAACTGGTCGTGCTGTCGATTTATATACAACGAGTTTATATAATCTACCTACTTCAGGAGCATTTACAGTTACTCCTGAGGGGCAGCTGTTTAGAGTGGTAGCAAATGGTCCATTGGGGAGTATTGATGTCACGGCGTTATTTGAAGCTCAAGGATGGAATCGTATTCCCAAGCACACAACTGATGGAGTACTAGAATGGTGGCACTATGAATACCATCCTGGTGGGGTTGATTGGTATACAGCAATGAGACAAGTCTGGCCATTGAGTACTCTGCAATCAGCGTTTCCTACAATAGACTGGACTCGAGTCGCGTGTACCGGATTTAATGATGATCCTCCGTTACTCAGTGTTACCCCTACTCCTAATAATAATTGGGGGTATGTAGGTCCAACACCTCGCAAGTATTATGTATTACCGGTGGGTGAGGAGAATACGTGTTATCCACCAGAGTGGTTTGTTACCAATGCAAATGTGAGGTTTGATGCAAATACGTGTCCGCGTGGTGAGGAGTTAATTCCGGATGGAGATATTGAATGTAAGACTTGTGCAAAAGTTGTACCCCCAGCGATGGTTAGTCCGTTATATCCTCGTCGACCTACCAACCAAGATAAAGGACAGAAAGACGGTACTGCATATTCTGGTGATGCTAGGTCATTCCGTTACTATGATTACGATACGGGGCAGTACGTAGAAGTCCCCCCCATGCCTTTTGGAAAAATGGGGCAATACAATGCCATCGTAATTCCTGAACCTACTATTAATCCTGATATTTCAGACACGCCAACGCCTACACCAACCCTACTTCCACCAGTTCCTTGTGGGTGGCCAAACGATTCATCTACAAGCCGTACCGTAACGTCGGGATGTTCGTCACCTAACAATAATCCTGGACATTGTCCAGCTGATGCTACGTACTGTGCTAACGGTGTTTCTAGTGGTCAAAAAGTCGACATAGAAGGTGTCTTCCCCATATTTGCCACCCTAAGAGGTACCGCATATCGATGTATTAATGAAACATCTACAACGACCTATGCATCTCGTGGTGTATATGTGATCGTTATCGGAATAGATGGTGTATATCGTACTATTAGTTCTCATTTAGCGACCCAATTGCCGGGGGATGCTGTGGCTACTACTCATCCTTCTGACTCACCATGCTTTGGAAGTGATATCGAAGTTACACGTTTTGCCGTTAATTCTGGAGATTATATTGGTGTTGTCGGATTGACGGGAAATACTACACACAACCATTTGGAATATGAAATTATTAGAAGTGGTAGTACACTCTGTCCGGCAACGTATATGGATTATACTAATGCTGCGTGCTCTTCTATCGCAGCGATTCAACCTTCATCTACTGAAGCATCAAGTAATATGTTTATGTCCTTTATACGATGGATTAGTCCATTACAAGAATAAATATGAAACATATTGTAACTAAAATAATATTAGGATTAATTCTTCTTTTACTAATTGGACTTGGCTATTGGAGCTGGTCTCATAAAGATACATCTTCTATATCGGAGCCCGCTATTATTGAGCCAAATGAACTGGTTGACGTCCAAGGGGTTAGTGCTGGAGATGATCTAAATGATGTTATTTATGTATCAAGCCGCAATGTCTTTTTAATTACAAGCTATGATGAAGGTATTATTTATACGTTAAGTGCTGAATCACGAAAAATTATTGGTCAAATTTCAGTACCAAGTGCCAATAAGTTATATGTTGATAAAATAAACAATTATTTGTACGTTACCTCTTCGTCAGATACTTTGTATAAACTATCATTAGATTCATTTCAGGTTTTAGGACAAATTAAAGTTGGATCAAAACCTGGAAATATGGTGATGACTAATGATGGCTCCACCTTATTTGTCGTAAACGAGATTGATAATACAGTGAGTGTTGTAAATTTATATGAGTTCAAAGTAGTGAGTACTATTCGAGTTGGCAACGCTCCGCAGGGAATCGCAATTGATCGGAATAATGATTTCGTTTATGTAGCAAATGATGTTGATGGTACTTTATCTGTTATTGGTGTAGATAACAGGTTAGTTGTCGGACTTGTCGATCCTGTCGGAAGACCACGGGAATTACTAGCTGAATTAGATAGCGATACATTATGGCTCGTTGATATTTACGGAGACAAATTAGTTAAGGTCGATACTACAACCAATAAAGTTGTAAAGACTATAGATGTTGTTCAGTCGCCTCTTGACCTTACACTAGATAACGCCCATAGAAAGATGTATGTAACGGGCTTTACGTCAAATGAGGTTGGTGTTGTTGATCTTGATCAGGGACGAATGACCCAGGTTGTTAAATTAACTTCGGCATTTAATGTTGCGGAGGGCTTGAATAATATTGCTCTTGATAAAACCGGAAAATGGGCAGTCGCTACGAATACGAATTTTGGAAAAGTGTACGTCATCGGTTTTTAATGAATTGTTAATGTTCTTACTTGACATCGATTTAGACCCGTTCCTATACTAAAGCCATCATGTCTTCACGCATTCTATTACGACTCATTGACGAATCAATAATTCCTGCATTGTCTGTTTTTCTAGCGAAAGTAATTGCTGTTTTATATTTGATTCAAACAAGTGCGGTGGGGTGGCGGTTGGATCCCCAAACAGTTGTTCCTCGACTGATAATTGAAGATCCTATCCGCCTAAGTTTTATTAACACTTATTCCAATCTAGTGATGCTATTTGTGGCCTTGTGCGGTTTGGTATGGGTGTTGTTGCGAGCATATCATTTGCATGAAAGTCATATTGAGCCAAAGATTGTGCTTCGTTTATTATCATTAAATTTAACGGCCCTTATTGTCAGTTCAGAAGATATTTACCATCAAGCAACTGTTTGGTTAGCATTAGTTTGGTTAACGACGATGTTAATTGGATTTCAAACCTTACTAAATATGGGCCAATCCTGGTTACTCTTTGTTTCTTTTATGGTCGCAATATTTTCTACATGGTTTGTTGTTGCTGATGTTGAAAGAGAAATGGAGCCAAGTAAACTATAATAATGAAAACACTGCTTAATATTGGACTACTATTAATGTTATTCGTCTTGCTGGGATTTCCTTTCGTCGGATCGGAATGGATGTTACGTTTACCTGCGCAAATTGGAGTTGTTGCAGGAACTCGTGTCGTTGCTCCAGAAAATATCAATGTTATTCCTAATGTAAAAGACTTTAACGGGTACGTTGCTTTTTCTCCAACCTCCCTTGCCAATGGTAAATATACTGATACGATTAGTCTGACTTCTTTTCGTAACCAAAAGGCAACGTATTACGGCGCCTATTCACTCTATAATGTAAGTGCGACCGAATCGTTTGATGTTGAGGTTGTCGCCCCTAGTTTGCCGGCATCTGAATCGTTTACTAAATTCGATCGTTTGTTGATCACCATTAGTTCTTCAAATCATAGTACTACTTTAACGAAGTCTATAGAAAAAGGAGCGACCCTAGTTCAAGTAGCTGATCCGACCCTATTTAAAGAAGGTGACCTTATTTGGATTGAGAATGAGTCTACAAAGGTTCTTGTCGTCTCTACAGATGGTCTTGTTGTCACTCCATTAATGCAGCGTCATAATGTAGGTCAAACAGTATATACCGGTGCTATCGTAGTTGAGCCGAACTCGATAATATCTGCACAAACCCGCACTATTAAACTGACCCCGGGAGAACAGGCGACTATTGATGTTTCAGTTTGGGGAGCGGATCAATCTTTATCTCAGGAAGATACATTCTCATTGCCTCTGGAAATTCGATTTCACTAAACATTCTACGATTTATAATTCAGCTGCAGTTATCACATCAAAGCGAGTTGTCCAAATAGCATCAGTTCCAGGAGATCGTAAGTTAAACACAAATTTAAATCGAGCGCCTGTAACTTCAGCCATTTGTCCCTCTCCAAAATAAGCCCGAACCTTTGCAACCTGCGCCGTGTTTGCTCCTTTGTTTCCATTTTGATCGATAATCTCAAGAGCTTTAAAATTAGTTATTGGAGTAATGCCGTTTTGTGTTAACTGATTAACGATGTCCTCTTTAGAGATTGTGCTGAGTTGGTTATTATAGCTTTCGGGTAGAAGTGCGGCATTAAACATATCCGCTACCTGAGATATACTTAGCCACGGTTGATCACCCCAGGCTTTGTGATACCAAGGGGATCCGCCGTAATCTGGTCCTTCATATGGTTTACCATTAGCATCAAAATCTGCAATACCACGCAAATAGCTTCGATACGAGTTAAAGTGCGGACTTGCATCCTCCGAGTTTAAGGTAAATCCACCAGACGTGGAGGCATACACGGCAGAGATTAGCTGGCCTGCGGAAGTTAGGACTAGTCCTCTGGTTTCTTCAACCGCTTGTTTCCAATAATTTCCACATGCCCCGTTTATTTTGCTTGCACCTATGTACACTTGGCACGATTGAGTTGTGCAAATGGGTTGAGTTCCATTATTTGTATAATTGAGCGCATACGTGCGGGCTATTATGGCTTGGGCTTTTAGGGCTTCAAGTCCCTTGTGACTGGAATCTCCCCAACAAGAGGGCATTTCGCCAATCCCCATTAAGTAATCTTCCTCAAACGGGATGGTTTGATTACCGTTCGCTGTTGAAATGGTTATTGAAGCTGGTGCTTCCCATGTTGTTAAGGTCACTCCCTGATAATATGCCTTTAATATTTGCTCCGTGGATTGTCCAGACCACGCCCTGCCTAATGCGCCGTACTGGCTAAGTCCCACACGGTGTGGGTATCCATATGTCCAAAAAGAAAAGTAAACATTGCCGTCTTTCGGTGCATTCTTTTCGATTGCTGCTTTGTTAATTTCCGTATTTCCAACGGTTGTAGATGCTAGTGCCGCGGCTGCTTTGGCGGCTAAAATCTCTCTTTGTTTTTGAGTAAGGGAAGATATTTGCCCTTCTAATCCTAATAACGATTGTTGAACATTTTGGGATTGTGACGAGGTCGTTGCAAGATTGCCTTGTGTCGCTTGAATACTTCGTTGTAAGTCGGTCTTTTTTTGTTCTAGATCAGTTTTATCTTTCTGAAGTTGAGCTTGCAGCTCCTCAAGAGATTTTTTGATCTCATTTATTTTAGCTAAATCATTATTGAGATCGAGTATTTGTACTTTACTGTTCGCAATAACATTCATCCGATACACAAATCCTTGTGTTGCGGCTGTATTTCCCAGGGGATTCAAGATGGATTCAAATTTGTTCGGTTGTCCAATCATATAAAAAGCCCGTATTGTATTCTTGAGTTGGTCTTTACGGTGATTAATATCGTCTTCAGATTTTTTAATATCATCTTTTACTTGATTCATCTCGTTCTCCTTGTTTTTAATGGTTTCGTTGGTAAGGTCTATTTGTTGATTGGTTATGGCAATCGTATTTTGTAAGGATCTTAGTGATCCGGTATATTGTTGTTTAAGCTTTTCCAGTCTATTGAGCTCTGATTGTGTTTTATTTTTTTCAGCGACCGCAGCGTTCAGTTTCTGTTGTGTGTCACTTAATTGATCGTCTAGTTGATCACCAAAGGCAGTATTTGTCGATAGAACTGTGAAGATAAAAAAGAAAGTCGATACAACTAAGGTTATTTTTTTTATCATCCTTTTATGATATCAAAATCGTTTAAGAACTGATGAATTATGCACTGCAACGTATAATTAAACTCATGATTGATACTCATGCTCATTTGTACTTTGAACAATATGACTTAGATCGGAGTGCTGTTATTGGTCGATGTCACGAAAAGTTGCGTGCCCTAATTAATGTCGGAATAGATATTAAAACGAGTCAAGCCGCCCTAGATTTGGCTTTACAAAATGATTTTATGTTTGCATCAATAGGTATTCACCCTGAAGAAGTCGATTCGATTATTAAGGATTTCGGCTCTATTTCAGCCGCAGTAAATGAACTTATATTACTTATTACCCCGTCATCTACTTCAAAAATTGTAGCTATTGGCGAGGCCGGGTTAGATTATCATTCTGAACTTATCTTGGAATCTTCGGTAGCGTTACAAAAAGAGTTATTTCGTTCTCAACTTGAGCTTGCATTAGAACATAATCTTCCGGTTATAATCCACTCTCGAGAGGCCACTCCGGATACTTTAGAAATACTTAACGACTTCGCAAATACGACACTTAAAGGCGTTTGGCACTCGTTTACAGGCGACTCTGTAGCTGCTCAACAAGTACTGAATACAAATCTATTCATAGGTATAAACGGCATTTCTACTTATCCATCAGCAAAATTGTTGCGGGAAGCAATTACGCAGATTCCGCATGATCGATTAGTTCTTGAGACCGATGCACCGTTTTTAGCTCCCCAATCATATCGAGGACAGCGAAATGAGTCCTGGATGGTAGAATTAGTGGCGAATACTGTCGGAGAGTGCTGGGGAATAAGTCCTGCTGATGTTATATCAAAGACCGATACCAATGCTCTAAGTTTGTTCGCAATACAATAAATATGTTTAAAAATCGCGGTGTTTTTACCAATACATTGTTTGCGTTATTTATTAGTCAGTGTATTTTCTGGCTAGTGTTTCTAAACTATCGTTGGATTCCAACGGCGATACCTCTATGGTTTTTGCAGCCTTGGGGAGAACCTCAGTTAGCGTCCCGCGAGTGGATTTGGTTATTGCCAGGATTATCCATTGGGATTTTATCCACAGATCTTATCATTACTGCATTGTTATATCGTCGACAGCCGTTCTTAGTTAACATAATCATGTCAATTAGTTCACTAAGTAGTCTGTATCTCCTTTTTGTTATCGTGCATATTTTAAATCGGATTTTCGGTTGGTTGTAAGTGGTACAATAAGCCTTGCCTATGGAGCGTATAACACAAATATTACGAAATGCGTGGGAAACACCAGACCTGCGGAGAAAGATTTTATTGACTGCATTTCTTTTACTGATCTACCGTATCGTTTCACATGTTCCATTGCCGGGTGTTGACCTTGCATCTCTTCGCAATCTATTTGCCCAATCTCAATTTTTGGGATTGTTAAATATGTTTTCAGGTGGCGCTTTATCTAACTTTTCACTATTAGCACTTGGTCTTAATCCATACATCAATGCGTCAATTATTATCCAACTCATGACTCTGGTAATCCCTCGCCTTGAAGAACTGCAGAAAGATGGGGAATCTGGACAGCGAAAAATCAATCAATATACTCGATTGTTAAGTGTTCCACTTGCGATAGTTCAATCGTTGTCTGTGTACTTTATTCTTCGGCAACAATCTCTTATAACTCAATTAACCCCAGTGCAATTAGTGGTCATGATATTTAGCTTGACTGCTGGATCTTTGTTTCTTGTATGGCTTGGCGAATTAATTACTGAATATGGAATAGGTAATGGAACATCTATTGTAATTAGCGTCGGAATTATCTCGGGCTTGCCGTTAACTCTAAGTCAGTTATTCAGCACTCAACAAAACGGTGCGTTACTAGATTTAGCATTATTTGCAACCATCTCTATATTAGTTATTGCAGGGATCGTATTGGTTAATGAAGCTACTCGCCAAGTTCCAGTTCAGTATGCCCGACGAATCAAAGGATCCCAGCAGATTGGCGGGCAAACTACCTATTTACCACTTCGCTTGAATCAGGCAGGCGTTGTGCCAATAATATTTGCGGTTTCTATGGTCTTAATACCTGGAACAGTTGCACAGTTTTTGGTAGGTGTTACGAGTGGTCAAGTAGCCAATATTGCACAAAGCGTCGCCAACTTTTTTAATCCGCAATCGATTTCGTATGCAATCACGTATTTTATTTTGGTTGTATCATTTACTTTTTTCTATACTGCGGTGTCTTTTAATCCTGATCGAATCGCTGAAAATTTGCAGAAGCAAGGTGGATTCATTCCAGGAGTTCGCCCTGGACGAGCAACCTCTGAGTATCTCAATCGACTGTTAACCCGAATTACTGTCCCTGGATCTATCTTTTTGGGTTTGCTTGCTATTATGCCTATTTTGATCCAGTTTATGTTCCCTGGAGTGGGATCTATCGTAACAATTGGTGGCACGAGCTTGTTAATCGTAGTCTCAGTAACTGTCGAGACCGTTCGTTCTCTTGAAGCTATGATGGTTATGAGAGGATATGATAGATTTATTAGTTAATAGATGAGAGAATAAAACAAACATGGTATTTGTAATTATGGGGCCTCAAGGGTCCGGAAAATCAACGCAAGCTAAGTTATTATCCCAACGCCTCGGTTTATATCTTATCTCCACTGGAACTATTTTACGGGACCTATACGCCGCTAATACGCCTATGGGAATCGAAGCTGAGGAATACTGGTCTGAGGGGCATCTCGTCCCGAATGACTTAATGCATAAAATCCTCCTAGAACAGATTGCTGAACATAAAAATATTAAGGGATATGTCCTTGAGGGGTTCCCCCGCGAAGAGGGGCAGTATACTGAATTGGAGAAGATATTTAAAAGACCAGTTGCCGCTGTTATTGATCTTACGGTTGATCGAGAGGTTTATATGCAACGAATTGAAAGCCGCAAGGTCATTGAGAAACGAAAAGATGAGACCGAAGAGGCGATAGAACGCCGTTTAAATGCATTTGAACAGCATACTCTTCCGCTATTAAAGAAATTCGAAAAAGACGGAATTCCGGTCGTTATGATTGACGGGACTCAACCCATTGACAACGTCCACCAACAGATTTGGGACCACATTCAATCATATCTATCTAATTAATCATGTCACGAGACCATATCACTATAAAAAGTAAAGGCGAGATCGAGATTATGGCCGAGGCGGGTATTCGCGCTGGTCAGATCTTAGAAACGTTGATTGATAGTGCTAAGGTTGGAATGAAGACACTTGAATTGGAAGCTATTGCAGCCGAATTATTAAAAAAGCATCAGGTAACATCTTCATTTAAAGGATATCAAGGCTTTCCGTATAATCTTGTTATTTGTTTAAATGATGAGGTCGTTCACGGTATGCCATCGAATCGAATATTAGCCTCAGGTGATGTATTAACAATCGATTTCGGTTGTATTTATCGAGAGTTTCATGCCGACACTGCATATACCATTCAAGTTGGTGAGATTGATGACTCTGTTCAATCTTTTTTAAAAACTGGAGAACAAGCTATGCATGCAGGTATCAATCAATGTGTCGTGGGGAATCATCTGGGTGATATTGGATATGCAATGCAATCGGTCGTTGAGGGGGCAGGCTTTAATGTCGTTCGTGCTTTCGTTGGTCATGGAGTCGGCAAGGATTTGCAGGAAGATCCTCAAGTGCCAGGATATGGAACTCCTGGGCGAGGATATCAGTTAAAAGAAGGATTAGTTTTAGCAATTGAGATAATGTACACTATGGGGGATTATGAGGTCGAAATCTTAGATGATGACTGGACTGCCGTCACTGCAGACGGTTCACTATCAGGTATGTTTGAGCATACCGTTGCGATAACATCTTCAGGCCCTCGTATTTTGACTGAAAGGCCAAAAGAACGATTGAAACGATCTTTATAAAAATAGGTCGGGCTACGGCCTTGCGTAAATGGCGTGGATAGGTTAAAATCCACGCGTAGTATGGCTCAAAAGGATGATGTAATTGTTGCTACAGGAGAAGTTACCGAAACATTACCAAATACTATGTTTCGTGTTCGGTTGATGGATCCTGCTCGCTCAAATGCAAGCAATCCTAAAACGAGCGAGCAAGCTGAAGAAAAGATTATAACAGCTATGATTGCTGGTCGAATGCGAAAGAATTACATTCGGATTCTTCCGGGAGATATTGTAGATGTTGAGTTAACACCTTATGATTTAACCTTAGGCAGGATTGTCTATCGACACAAGGATCGAAACACAATGCAGCCAGCGAAATAGGAGAAAAAATGCAAGTACGAGCGTCTGTTAAACCACGATGTAATTATTGTAAAGTATTTAAGCGCAAAGGCGTTATTATTGTGCGATGCAGTCGTGAAAAACGCCATAATCAGCGTCAAGGATAAAAATATGCCAAGAATTGTTGGAGTTGATATACCAGAAAATAAAAAATTACCTTTCGCACTCGCGTATATAAAGGGTATTGGCCGTCCTGCTGCGGAAAAAATTATTGCTCAGTTAGGATTGGACCCTAACATGCGCGCCTCTGCATTAACCGAAGATGATGTTAGTCGTTTAACATCGGTAATTGATAAAGAATGGGTCGTCGAGGGTGAATTAAATCGACAAATCAAGGATAATATAAAAAGATTAGCAGATATTGGATCATATCGAGGGGGACGTCATAAAAAAGGACTCCCATTGCGAGGTCAAAAAACACGTTCAAATGGTCGCACGAGGAAAGGTCCAAAGCGTACTGTCGGTGGCGTTAGTGTTCGAAAGGCAGTGTCAAAGACATAATATATGGCTAAAACAGTAAAAAATAAGACAACAACAGCGAAAAAGAAAACACGTTTATCAACTGAAGGTAAAGTATTTGTTACCGCAACGTTTAACAATACAATTGTTACCGTTTCCGATGCAAATGGTAATGTCGTAGGTTGGGGTAGTGCAGGTACTGCAGGGTTTGAGGGAACTCGAAAATCGACTCCATTTGCAGCCACGACAAGTGTACAGAGAGTCGCTGACGACATTAAAAATAGAGGTATGGAAAGAGTTGACGTTTTTATTAAAGGTATTGGAATGGGTAGAGATGCTGCTGTTCGAGCACTTAGAGCCGCTGGTTTAGAAATTACTTCAATAGCTGATATAAGTCCTATCCCACATAATGGATGTCGACCACGGAAAAGGAGGAGAGTCTAATGTCTCGATACACCGGTCCGGTGGTAAAAAAACAGAAACGTTATGGTTTGTTGCCTACGGTAACAACACCAACTTATATTCCTGGAGCAAAGCGTCCTCGCCGAAAGTCTGAATATGGAGTGCGTCTTGATGAAAAACAAAAATTGAAGTTTATGTATGGTCTGCAAGAAAAGCAATTCCGTCGTTTATTTGCGCAAGCAAAACGTAACCCTAAAAACACTGGACAAGTTCTGTTACAATTACTCGAGTCACGATTAGACAACGTCGTTTATCGCCTTGGATTAGCTTCAACGATCCGGGCAGCTAGACAGCTAGTCACTCATGGCAACATAATTGTCGATGGGAAAAGGCTTGACATTCCATCGTATAATGTTAAAGCAGGGCAAACAGTTGCATTAGTTGATTCTTTAGTAAGCAATCCACTAGTGGTAGAATCCTTGTCTTCTGCTCGCGCTCAAGAATTACCAAGTTGGTTAGAGCGTAAAGGACACATCGGTGTGGTAAAATCAGTACCGAGTGAAGATGATCTGCAAGTAAATGTTGATTTACAGCTGATTATCGAGTATTATTCAAGGTGATCGAGTGGGGTTAGCCCCAGGAAATAAATATGACAAACTACGAGATTAAATTTAACATTTTAGAGAACAAAGGCGGAAATCGAGATGTATTTTCAATTGAGCCTTTAGAGCGCGGATTTGGCCACACATTAGGAAACGCTTTGCGACGCGTTCTTCTTGGTCAACTGTCTGGTGCATCAATAACTCGCGTAAAAATTGATGGTGCTACACATGAGTTTGCTACCATTAAAGGAGTTCATGAAGATGTAGTTGCGTTAGTTCAGAATTTAAAGGGCGTAAATTTCAAGATGTCGCAAATCAAAACAACAATAGTCACCCTTGATGCTTCTGGCGAGGGAGATATTACCGCTGGAGATCTAAAGTGCCCTACAGGTATTGAGGTCGTTAATAAGGATCATCATTTAGCTACATTATCAGATAAGAAAAGTTCTTTGAAAATGGAAATTACGGTTGAATATGGTAAGGGATATCGATTGCCAGAGGATCGTGAAAAGAAGACTGTTGGAATTATTCCAATCGATGCAAATTTCTCACCAGTTGTTCTTGCTGATTACACAGTTGAAGATACTCGTGTTGGTCGCGTCACCAACTTGGACAGATTAGTTATGGATGTTACGACTAATGGTTCAATAACACCAAAAGAATCTATTCAACAAGCATCAGCGATACTAGTAGAATATTTCCAACTTTTAGCTGGTGATACATCTGTATACCAAGCAGCCGTTGAAAAAGAATCGACAGAACAAGTTGTTGAGACCAAATCAACCACAAAAGAAACATATTTAGAAGAATTGAATTTACCTACTCGTGTTCTTAATACATTAAAAAAATCAGGATTTGAAACAGCTCGAGATGTTCGTGAGTCTGGTGAAGAGGGACTGAAAGGTGTAAAAAACATTGGTCCTAAAACTGTAAAGATGCTGCTCAAAAAAGTAGAAGAAGCGAAATAAGCCTCAAGCTCATAACTTCTCATTATTAAATTAGGATGGTAAAACAATGCGTAAAAGGAAAGCTCAAACAAAACTTAGTCGAACAACTTCACATCGTAAAGCGTTATTAAAAAATCTTTCACAAGAACTAATTCGTCATGGCAAAATAAGAACAACCTTAGCAAAAGCAAAAGCGCTTAGGCCGTTTGTTGAGCCAATCATAAACCGCGCTAAATCTGATTCAGCACATTCACAGCAGTTGTTAGCTAATGTATTATTTGACCGCGATGTGGTAAAAATCCTTATAGAAAAAGTTGGCCCTCGTTATACTAGTGAGAATCGCCAAGGTGGTTATACTCGTATTATTAAACTTGGACAGCGTCAAGGTGATGGTGCAGAAGAAGCTATTATACTATTAGTTGAAGCGAAAGCAGAAAGTTCGAAAGATGAAGAAACAAAAGGGAAATCAAGCACAAAGAAAGGACGAGTAAAGAATGAAAACTAATATTACCCCTAAAACAATAACCCGCAAATGGTTTGTTATTGATGCAAGCGATAAAGTATTAGGTCGAATGACTACAGATGTCGCATTAATACTGCAGGGTAAGAACCATCCATACTATTCACCACAATGGGATATGGGGGATAATGTCATTATTATTAATGCTGAAAAGGTCGTTTTAACTGGGCGAAAAGAAGAAAAGAAAGTCTACTATCGACATACTGGCCATCCAGGAGGATTGAAGCAATCTACCGCAGGTAAATTACGTCAAGAGAAACCAATCAATCTTATTAGAGAAGCAGTGAAGGGTATGCTGCCTAAAAATCGATTAGCTAAAGATATGATAAAAAAACTATACGTGTATACTGGAAGCGAACATCCTCATCTTGCACAACAACCTGAGGAAATAAAATAACATGGCAAAAATATTAGGAAAAGATAAAACAGTTTGGATTTCAGGTCGTCGAAAAACCGCTGTCGCACGGATAAAGATGGCTCCTGGATTCGGTCAATTTATAATAAATGGTGAGCACCGCATGGAAGAGTACTTTCCAGCGACATTAGACCAATCGAGATTACTACAACCATTTAAGGTTACTGGTAGAGATCATAAGGGGTATGATATTTCGGTAAAAGTTGTTGGTGGTGGTAAAAAATCTCAGTTAGGAGCAGTTGTTCTTGGTCTTGCAAAGGCTATTGAACTCACTGACGCTAATTTGCGCCCGTTACTTAAAGATGCCGGCTTATTGACTCGTGATCCCCGCATGAAAGAGCGTAAAAAATACGGTCTCAAACGTGCACGTAAAGCACCTCAATTCTCAAAGCGTTAGTAATAAATTTTATTTACAGATTATTAACTTCTTCTAGCGCAGTTACATAACGCTTTAGAAGAGCTTCTGGAATATTTATATATCTTTGAGAGATGAGCTTAAACATGGCCTTCCATTGAGCCAGTCTTGCATTCCGACCTCTTGAGAATATTGACCAAGCTACTTCGATATCTTTAGGATTTTGTTTAGCAAATCGGATAAATGTTTCTAAATTATCAATTTGGTCGGCGGTCTTGATTAATAAAGCCTCATCTGATGCAGAAGATAGCTTGATCAAAGCCATTTTCTTCCGTTCCTCCCAACTATCATTTCTGTTGTCCTCAGTGAGTGATTCCACTAGGCTTATTACTCTCGTTCCATAGTGTTGGTTTATTTGATCTGCGCTTACTTTTGAATCCTCCAGAATATCATGAAGGAGAGCAGCTATTATCTCGTCATTATCCTTTACATAGGGAGCTATAATATTTCCTACTCGTAGTGAGTGATTAATCATTGGTTCTGATTTGTCTTTGCGTAATCGATCTCCAAACTCTTGATTGATCAGCTTTATAGCATGTTGGATGTGCGGGTTATTAGGGAGGCGTTCTGCTAGTTTTTTACTATCTTCCGACATATATAGTACATACAATGTTATCATTTTGTTGTAATTGGATGTACATGTAATGCGATATAATAAACAAGTCATCGGGGTGTGGCGCAGTTTGGCTAGCGCGCCAGCATGGGGTGCTGGAGGCCGTCGGTTCGAGTCCGACCTCCCCGACCATATAAAGCTTTTTGTACGCTATTCCTTCAATTGATTTGACTATACGAATTTGAGAATTAATAGCAGGGGTTGTATTACAAACCCCCGCACTTTAAGGTTACGACGTTACTCTGGAGCCTGCTGTGAGTTCCTCCATGCCACATATAGCCACACTGCCATCAGAATTTCATCCAGTAATGGAGATGGGTCTGGGATGAGGATGTTGATGACAAAGGCGATTCCGACAACCCACCGTAACCAGGTGGGCTGATCAGTGGCGGTTAAAAACCGCATCAAGGCATTCGCCTTGTTTGGCGTTGCTTTTTGGGGCAGATCTGTCGCCATTAGCGACTCCTTTCGCATTGCTTCGGCCGCTTTCCCATCATGTGAAGTATTATGACAAATTTGAAAAGATTAGTCAATGCTATGGGTTGTTTTCGATCGAGATGGTGTCTCCAATTGCTATGTTTAACTTTTCAACCAGTCCACCATTAATCTCCATTGCTTTATCACCAGATACCTTACTTTTATATATCGTACATGAGGTTTGATCTGTGCACGGTTCCATTGATTCGATAATATCGACGACTTTATTATTATTTATTACGATTAAATCGAGCGGAATGAGAGTGTTTTTCATCCAGAATGTCATTAATTGTGGTTGGTCATACGTGAATAGCATACCTTTATTAGAGTCTAGCCTTTCTTTGTTCATTAACCCCTCTTCTCTCTTAATTGGAGTATTAGCAACTTCTACAATGAACGTATGTGGGCGATTTGTTTGGGGGTTGGTGATTGTTACTATTGTCTCGTGTTGTATTTTGGCACTCTTCACGTCAGTAAATGGGTTAACAAATAAGATTGAACCTACGATGAGCGCAATTACGAATATGGTGAAAACAATAGCCTTAATGTACATACTATTTATATTGTACTCTTAGTGGTATTTGTTACACTATCCTTGTGATAGTTGCAATACTTTCTGACATACATGACCATATTTGGAATCTTGAGAAAATCCTCGCAATGATAAAAACCGAGGTTGATGCTGTAATTTATTGTGGAGATTTTTGCGCGCCATTTTCAGCCGAGATCTTGGGTCGTGTTGAAAGGCCAATATATGCTTGTCTCGGGAATAATGATGAGGATCAGATTGGTATTCATTCAAAGCTTGGTTCAAACGCTACTTGGTTCAACTTATCTCAGGAATATGGTACTGCTGAACTTGATAATCGGACAGTTGCTTTTTGTCATTATCCAAGGTTAGCTGAATTACTGGCTAAAACCGGGGAATATGATGCCGTATTTCATGGGCATAACCATATCGCCAAGAGCGAATATGTCGGTAGTTCGTTACTTCTTAATCCAGGGGCAGTGTGCGGGATTCAATTTGGGAAACCTGGAAAGGCCAGCTTTGCCTATTATGATACAATAAAGAACTCCTCACAAATTGTTTTCCTTGAAGACGATAAATAATTATGGAACATACACCACACATTGTTGTTGCGGCAGAAAAATTAACGGAAATTTTAGGTTTCCCTATAACTAACTCGCTTCTTACTACCGGAGTTGTATCGTTACTGATAATAATCTTGGCGTTTTCACTTAAATCAACGCTGTCAATCGTGCCATCAAAATTTCAATTAGTAACCGAAATGATCACCGGTTGGATGTATCAGACCGCTAAAAGTATATCCGTAAGTCACGTGGATGAGTTTTTCCCGATTGCGATGACGTTATTTGTGTTTATTTTGTTCTCCAATTGGTTTGGTTTACTTCCTGGTATCTCGGGTATTGGTATCAATATTCAGAACCATGGTTCTACCGAGTTTGTCCCTTTGTTTCGGGCAGCAACTACCGATATTAACACAACGATTGCGCTTTCTCTCTTAGTCTTTATTGCCGTCCAATATTATGGAATTAGAAATGCTGGATTTCGGGGCTATATCTCGCGATTTATTACGTTTAGCTCTCCAATCAATTTTTATGTCGGCATCCTAGAATTAATTTCTGAATTTTCAAAAACGATATCTCTCGCATTTCGTTTGTTTGGTAATATATTTGCTGGCGAGGTGCTTCTTACAGTGATTTCATTTTTACTACCGTACATAGTACCGCTGCCGTTTACTGTTCTAGAGCTTTTTGTCGGATTTATTCAAGCCATTGTATTTGCCATGTTAGCACTCGTATATATGGGAGGAGCTGTCGAATATAGTCATGCATAAAACGATCATGGCTGTTACAATGCATAAAGTAGAAGTGCGTCGTTTCGATGCGACATATAAAGGAGGTGTTATTCTATGGATGCAGGAGCATTAAAATTAATTGCCGCAGCACTCGCAATCGGTTTAGGTACGATCGGTCCCGGTATCGGAGCTGGTCTAATAGGAAAAGGTGCGTTGGAGTCCATGGGACGTAATCCAGAAGTCTCGGATAACATTCGTCAAAACATGATTTTGGCGATTGCGCTAGTCGACTCCTTAGCGATCTTTGGCCTTGTTATTGCCTTAATCGTATTATTTGTAATGTAAGGAATTATGGAACAATTAGGCATTAACCCACTAATAATTGGTATTCAGATGTTTAACTTCATCGTGTTGTTGTACGTGATGAAACGGTTATTATACCGTCCGCTAATGGATGTGCTAGAAAAAAGGCAACAGCAGATAGCCGCTTCCGAAGAATTACGATCAGAGCTTAATAAAGAACGAGATAACCTTCATAAGGAGCGTGAGCAGATGGTAAAGGAGACGCGTAAGCAAGCCGAACAGATGGTGATTGAAGCGCGCCAACGCGGTGAAAAACTAGCAAAGCAGCTTGAAACAGATGCCCAAAAGCATGCTGAAAATTTAATTGTACAGGGTAGGAAGGATTTGGCATTAAGAGAGGCTGAAATGTGGAATCAAATGCGGAAAGAAGTTAAACAAGTCGCCATTGAGGTTGCAGAGCAGGTCCTAAAAGATGGAGTTACTCCAGATCAACAGAAGCAACTTGCCGACCAATCCGTTAGGAGGTTAAAGGAATATGGTTCGTGATATCGAGAAGAAAAGTGATCAAATTGTAAAAGCTTTGGTTGAGAGTAATCAGCCAAAATTAATACAACGAACATTAGAAAAATTACAGGAATACCTAAAAAGAAAAAATGCCACTGTTCAATACGCTGGTGAATTAACCGTACAGCAAAAAGATCAAATCGAGAATGCAATTCGTCAGCGTTTTGATACGGTGCATGAGGTCTCTTTTGTACTAAACGAGACACTAATCGGAGGCGTTCGAATTGTATTTGAAGATTATGTTTATGACGATTCGGTGTTAGGCAGACTATCACAGTTAAAGGGGAGATAATTAATGGATATTAATGGAATAATAAACGAAATTGAATCATCATTAAAAACTGACAGTAATGTTAGTCGTATTCGGAACGTTGGTAACGTGCTAAGTGTTCGTGACGGAATTGCAACTCTTGATGGCCTATCTACCGCCAAGATGTCGGAGCGCATTTATTGCCGGAAAAAAAATATCCACGCTATGGTATTGAATCTGACTAATCATGAAGTCGGCGCAATTGTGTTGGGGAACTATACACTTCTTACTGAGGGAGACGAATTCGAATCTACAGGAGAGATTATGTCAATTGGTGTGTCAGATCAAATCGTTGGTAGGGTCGTTAATGCATTAGGGCAGCCAATTGATGGACTCAGTTCCGAAATCCATGTAGAAAAAATGATGCCTGTCGAAAAGATTGCACCTGGTGTAATCCAACGGCAACCTGTGAATGTTCCATTACAAACGGGAATTATGGCTATTGATGCAATGGTTCCTATTGGAAGAGGACAACGAGAATTGATTATTGGTGATCGAAATACGGGAAAAACGGCGATTGCTATCGATACGATCTTGAATCAAAAGAATGCTGAAAACCCAGTCATATGTATTTATGTAGCGATCGGACAAAAGGAATCACGTATTGCCCAACTCACACAACTACTCAAAGATTATGGCGCACTCGAGTATTCAATAATTGTCGATGCACCAGCATCCGATTCGGTGGCAATGCAATACATTGCACCCTATTCAGGTACATCTATAGCCGAATACTTTTTAGAGAAAGGACGCGACGTATTGATAATTTATGATGACTTAACGAAGCATGCTTGGGCATATCGTCAAATTTCATTAATTTTGCGTCGTCCAGCTGGGCGAGAAGCTTTCCCGGGAGATATTTTCTACCTACATTCTCGTCTTTTAGAGCGTTCATGTCGGTTGAACGAAGATCTAGGCGGAGGATCTATTACCGCATTACCTGTAATTGAGACTCAATTTGGAGATGTGAGTGCTTATATTCCGACGAATGTCATATCAATTACCGACGGCCAGATTTTTCTTGAATCGGATCTGTTTAACTCTGGTATGCGACCTGCGATTGATGTCGGAAATTCAGTCTCACGTGTTGGTACATCGGCACAAACAAAGTCGATGAAAAAAGTCGCGAGTAAAATGCGACTAGACTTGGCCCAGTTTCGAGAGCTTGAGGCATTTGCTCAGTTTGGTAGTAGTGATCTTGACGCGCGAACTAAATCACGTATTGACCGAGGATTAAGAATTCGTGAAATCCTTAAGCAACCTCAATATTCGCCAATCTCGGTTGACGCTCAGGTCGGGTTATTATACGCCGTGAATAATGGGCATTTAGATACGCTTCCTGTCTCGGCCATTGCCGAATTTAAGACCCAATTTGTTGCCTACTTAGAGACCGTGAAAGAACCAGATCTTGAAGAGGCTATTGTTGATTTTTTAAAGTCTTTCAACTATGAAAAGGAGAGCGTGTGAGTAAATTACGCGAAATAAAGCGCCGGATTAAGTCAGTTAATAATATTGCTCAGGTTACGTATGCAATGCAGTTGGTTGCGGCCTCGCGGATGCGTAAAGCTGAGCAGACCACCAAACAGGGGCGAGAGTATATGTTAAAACTACGTGAGATGCTTGCCAAAGTAGCATCCTCTGCCGGTCCATCCCCTCATCCATTGCTTGAACAACGTGTAGATGGAGTGGACACATTATTTATTCTGTATTCACCTCAGCGTGGACTGGCAGGGAGCTTACCGGCAAATTTACTCCGTTTCGCGAGTAATCTTATTTTTGAAACTGAACGTAAAAATGGCAAGGCTTATTTAGTTACACTCGGAAGAAAACTCCGCGATCAATTGGTTCGTCGGGGTTATCGAATTGATGCTGATTTTTCGGATATACCGGAGAACTTAACAACCGCAGATGTTCGGCCAATTATTCGATTGATCGAAGAAATGTTTATGCATCGTCAGGTTGATCGTGTGATTATGATTTATCCGGATTTTGAGAATGCGCTTACTCAACATCCAATCGCCGAGCAATTGTTGCCTATAAGCGACAATGATTTGGTAACAGCTCATCAATCTTCCAGTGTATTTACATTTGAGCCAACTGTTGGAGAGGTTTTGGGAGAGCTGGTGCCATTGTATCTTGAAACAATGGTTTATCAGGCCAGGCTTGAGACGGTTGCGTCAGAGTACAGTGCTCGTATGATTGCCATGCAAAATGCTACCGACAATGCATCAGAAATAAAAAAATCTTTAGCACTGGAGTACAATAAATCTCGGCAGGCACACATTACAACCGAACTTGCCGAAATAACAGCAGGTATGATTGGAGTTTAAAAATCTATGAATGATAAAACTATAGCTTCAACAATAAATCAAGGTCAAGTCTTCCAAATTTTAGGAAACGTTGTTGACGTAAAATTTCCTACTGGTAACATCCCTTCGATTTATAATGCTTTGATAGTTGAACAAAGCCAACTATATTTAGAAGTTCAGCTCCAGTTGGGTGATGGTATCGTTCGATGCGTCGCGTTAGGTTCGACCGATGGCCTACAACGTGGGACTCCTGTTACTGATACCGGGGCGCCGATCTCTGTTCCGGTGGGTGAGGCTACTTTAGGAAGATTAATGAACGTTGTTGGACATCCTGTCGATAATGCAGGTCCAATTGAATCAAAGGATTTTCGACCTATTCACGCACCTGCTCCTACATTTGTCGAACAAATCGGTACTCCACAGGTTCTTGAAACCGGGATAAAAGTAATCGATCTAATTGCACCATTTTTACGAGGTGGAAAAATCGGAATATTTGGTGGTGCTGGTGTAGGTAAAACGGTAATAATTATGGAACTGATTAGTAGTATTGCGAAGTTTCATCACGGGTATTCTGTGTTTGCGGGTGTCGGAGAACGGAGTCGCGAAGGTAATGATCTTATCGTTGAAACAAAAGCATCGGGAGTATTGAACTCAACTGCATTAGTATATGGTCAAATGAACGAACCACCAGGAGTTCGTTTACGTGTGGCATTAACTGGATTAACCATCGCCGAACATTTTCGAGATCAAGGCAAAGATGTCCTCTTGTTTATCGATAATATCTTTCGATTTACTCAGGCTGGTGCCGAGGTGTCGGCATTATTAGGGCGGGTTCCATCAGCTGTCGGATATCAACCAACTTTAGCTAAAGAGATGGGGGATTTGCAGGAGCGTATTACGTCAACGAGTAAGGGATCTATAACCTCGCTTCAGGCGGTCTTTGTTCCGGCAGATGATTATACCGATCCAGCGCCAGCGACTACATTTGCTCACCTCGATTCAACGATTAATTTATCCAGATCAATTGCTGAACAAGGTATTTATCCTGCGGTAGATCCGTTGGCTTCTTCTTCTCGGGCGCTTGATCCGGCGATCGTTGGGGTTGAGCATTACCAGACGGCACGACGGGTCCAGGAGGTTTTACAGCGCTATCAGGAGTTGCAGGACATTATCGCAATCTTAGGGGTCGAAGAGCTGTCTGACTCGGATAAGTTGACTGTTTCACGGGCTCGCAAGATCCAGAAGTTTTTGAGTCAGCCGATGTTTGTTGCCGAACAATTTAGCGGACATGAAGGTAAATACGTCAAATTATCTGATACGGTAAGTGGATTTAAAGAAATTCTTGATGGCAATGTTGACGATGTTCCTGAAGATAACTTTTATATGAAGGGGACGATCGAAGAAGTCGCTGATTAATTCACCTATGTCAAAGTATCAACATCTCGCTGTCACTGTAACAACAGTCGAGCGATGTGTATTAAACCTAGATCAAGTAAAACAAGTCATTATTCCAACTAAATCTGGAGTTATAACGGTTTTGCCAAACCATGCTCCACTAACGGTCGTGTTGGATGTGGGTGAACTTGCTATTACAGGTAATGCTGAGGTGTTTCATTTATTTATTGGTGGGGGCGTTGGGCAAATTACCGGTGAAAAAGTAGAAATATTAGCCCATCAAGCCGAACGGACTGAAAATCTTGATGCCGCTAAAATTGAAGAAGCTAAACGTCGCGCTGAGCAATTATTAAGTGAGAAGCCAGTTGATGTCGATTTGGCTAGAGTCGAAGCATCGCTACGTCGTGAAGTTGCAAAGTTAAAGTTGATTCAAAAGAATAAAACCCAGTTATAAATAATCCAGGTTGTCGTAGCTGTTGTAACAATCAATAAATGCCTTCAATAATCGCGTGTCATGGTATGATTAATCAATACTATGAAACTTGAAGAAATGGACAGTCACGATTTAACCGTTCAATTGGTTGATGAAATTCGGGCTTTGCACCAAATCGCAGAAAATATTGAACGCCATATGGATCGCATTCAAGAAGATCTTAGGCATATTCGTGAAGAACTCCGTACTAAATAAAATAGGTATTGACTTTTATATAAATTAATATATAATACCAACATGGCTGAAATTAATAAAAATAACGATAAAAAACAGGCAGTATCATTAGCTCTCGAACAAATCGAACGGCAGTTTGGTAAGGGCACGATAATGCGAATGGGGGAAGGTGCCCATGCTGATGGGGTTAAAGTTATCCCTACGGGGTCGATTGCGCTCGATCTAGCGATTGGTATCGGCGGTATTCCTAAAGGCCGAATCGTTGAAATATTTGGTCCTGAATCTAGTGGTAAGACCACGTTAACATTACATATGTTAGCCGAAGCTCAAAAAGAAGGCGGCGTTGCTGCTTTTATTGATGCTGAACATGCTTTTGATCCAGTATATGCGGCTGCGATTGGTGTTAATCTTGAAGATTTGCTCGTATCTCAACCCGATACAGGAGAACAGGCGCTTGAGATCGTTGAGACCCTCGTTCGATCCGGTGCTGTCGATATCATTGTTGTAGACTCTGTAGCCGCACTTGTTCCTCGTGCTGAGATTGAAGGAGAAATGGGGGATGCCCATGTCGGTTTACAGGCTCGCTTAATGAGTCAGGCATTGCGAAAATTAACCGGAGCAATAAATAAATCCAATGCTACGGTAATATTTATCAATCAACTTCGTATGAAAATTGGTGTGATGTTTGGTAATCCAGAAACTACAACCGGCGGACAGGCATTGAAATTCTATTCAAGTTTACGTTTAGACATTCGTCGCATTTCGACTATTAAGAATGGAGAACAAGAAGTTGGTAACCGAGTAAAGGTAAAAGTCGTTAAAAATAAACTAGCTCCACCATTTAAAGTCGCCGAATTAGATATTGTGTATGGCGAAGGTATTAGTCGTGAAGGTAGTCTTCTTGATGTCGGAGTTGAAGTTGATGTTGTTGGCAAATCTGGCGCATGGTTAAGTTACGGTGGTGAAAAGATTGGACAGGGACGAGAAGCTGCGAAGGAGTATCTCCGTCAGCATGCTGAAATCGCTAAAAAGATTGAACATGATATTTTAAAGAAAATGAAAGAGCAAGGCGCTCCTATTATCATTGGCGCTGAAGAGGAGCCAGCAGAGCAAGGCGCATCCGTCGATTTTACCGAAGAAGAAGCTTAAATTATCTCCTTGTTTTAAAATATCGGACTGTGGGCATCGTTTAGATGGATGCAGTGTTTCCAAAAACGCCGACTGCTTTCTGATCGTGCGAGGTTACAATCCATAAACTGTACTACAATATACGTATGCCAGTAGTATCAAAAATTGTTCGCCAAAAAAATAATCCGAAAAGATTAAGCCTTTTTATTGATGATGAATTCTATTGTGGAATCGATGAAGGTATTCTACTTGACTACAAATTAACCAATGGCGTTGAGCTAACTAAAGAACAACTAAATGAAATATTTTATAAATCAGAATTACATAAACTATACCTACGAGCGATTGATTATTTGTCCCGTCGGCCACGATCAAAAAAGGAGGTCGCGGATTACTTACGAAAAAAAATAGCTTCTTATAAGCTTTCTTTAACGAATCAATCAGTATCAGATATTGAAATTATTAATCCTATAATAGAAAAGCTAGAGCTACTTGGTTTCGTAAACGATATTGAGTTCTCTCGCTGGTGGATAGACCAGCGGCTAAACGCCTCAAAACCTAAGGGAAAGATTGTCATTGGAAAAGAACTATCACAGCGGGGTATCTCCTCTTTACTCTTTAATACTACCTGGGAAACGCTTGCACCACCGGAAAGCGATGCATTGCAAGAATTGGTTGTTAAATTAAGCAAAAAATACAATGTTGCTGATCGAAAAGAACGCCAAAAGTTGATCCAAACACTGTTGCGACGCGGATTTCGTTGGGAAGCGATACAAACTGTGCTAAAATAAGCACGACATGGCAGATATATCGAGATTAGACTCATTATTAGCAACCTTCAATCAAGAAGTTGGTTCAGCTTCCGAGTTAAAAAGCGCGGCAAAAGAGCTTGTTATCGAGGCTAAGGCCCAGGCAATTAACCTTAAAGAGGAAGCCGATCAGTATATGAATGATGCCCGCAAAGTTGAGCAGGATATTGCGGAAATCCGTATTCGACTACAAGATCGACTTAAAGAATTATCAGACCTTCGAGACCAAGAGATTCAGGCACTAGAAAAAACAGGTACATTGAGCGCAAAAGAGGTTGAAGATCGTCTATTAGAGTTGATCGATAAGCAACTTATCGATGAGTATGCAAAACGAGTTCGGGATAATGAAGAAAAAGTCAAAACAGAATCAGATCGTCGAGCCCGAACAATATTAGTAACGGCTATGCAACGCGTCGCTACCGAGAACGTCTCAGAATATACCACCTATACAATCGATCTTCCTGATGAAGAAATGAAAGGCCGTATTATTGGAAAAGACGGACGAAACATTAAAGCATTTGAAGATGCGGCTGGAGTAAGTGTTGAAATAGGTGAAGAAGGAGAACCCACAGTGACGGTATCAAGTTTTGATCCGGTTAAGCGTGAGATCGCGCGCCGGGCAATGGAAAAATTAGTTGCAGACGGTCGTATACAACCGTCACGCATCGAAGAGTGTGTCGATCAAGCAGAAGATGAAGTCGCTAAGATTGTGCAAGAAGCTGGTGAGGACTTATTATATCGAGCTGGAATTACCGGTCTACCTCAAGAAATCATCCAGCTTCTTGGTCGTCTTAAATTCCGAAGTTCATATGGCCAGAACATGATTGAACATACACTTGAAGTTGTTCGTCTTGGTGCATTAATTGCTGCCGAAGTCGGGGCAGATGTCGAAATCGTCAAACAGGCGTGCTTACTTCATGATATTGGTAAAGCGGTCACTGCTGAAACAGAGAAAGGCCATGCCGAAGCAGGGGCAGATATTTGTCGCCGATATGGTGTAAAAGAAGCTGTCGTTGTCGGTTTTGAAGGACACCATACTGATAATTTTCAAACAATAGAAGCCGTGGTTATGTATTTGGCCGATGCTATCTCGGGTGCTCGACCAGGTGCACGTAAAGAAGATTATGATGGGTATGTAAATCGCGTAAAGGAGCTTGAATCAATTGCTAATTCATTCAAAGGCGTCGAGCGAAGTTTCGCTATTTCTGCTGGAC
Organism: candidate division WWE3 bacterium; assembly: GCA_013335095.1. Taxonomy (GTDB): domain Bacteria; phylum Patescibacteriota; class 4484-211; order 4484-211; genus JAAXWF01. The sequence goes on along the minus strand of JAAXWF010000001.1, from coordinate 210,489 downwards.
GTGAGGTTCGTGTATTAGTTAAACCCGCGGAAATTACTGATGCCGAAATGGTTAAACTAGCCCACGATATTTCTCGAACCATACATGAACAAGTAGCCAATTTCCCGGCACCGATTAAAGTTACCGTGATTCGTGAAACCAAGGCTACCGCAATTGCCAAGCCTCGAAATAGTTAGGTAGTAAAAAATATATTACCTGAATATTATGGATACTATTCGTTTTCTCCTCATTGGTGATATCGTAGCAAAACCTGGACGTCAGGCTGTTGAATATATACTCCCTAAGCTAAAAAAAGAATTAGAGATTGATGTCGTGATTGCTAATGCAGAAAACTTAGTAGGTGGTAAGGGAGTCTCCGAGGATCGTCTTATTGAGATGATGAATGTTGGAGTCGATTATTTTACCAGTGGTAATCATGTCTTTTCGCGTCCCGGTTGGGAGGATGTATTAGCTAACTCCGATAATGGAATCGTTCGACCTATGAACTATCCCGAATCCACAAGTGGGTTTGGCTGGTTAACTTTTGAAGTCAAAGGCAATAAAATAACGTTGGCAAACTTGCAGGGCGTCGAAGGGCTAACGCCTTCTGTGGATAACCCGTTCAAAAAGATTGATCAATTCTTAGATTCTATTAAAGATTTAAACTCTATTATTTTGTTAGATTTTCATGCCGAAATGACGAGTGAGAAAAGAGCGATGGGATTTTATATTGATGGTCGAATTCACGTTATGTGGGGATCACATACTCATGTTCCGACAGCCGATTTACAAACATTACCAAACGGTACTTTTTATGTGAGTGATTTAGGCATGGTTGGAAATCGCGATTCCGTTCTTGGTGTAAAAAAGGAGATTATTATCCAGCGTTTTATTGATCCTCAACCTCGTCGATTTGAATGGGAATATCAAGGTGCCAAGGTTTTTAATGCAGTGCTTGTAGAAGTGAAAAATGATGGCTCTATATCAACCTTTGCGCGGGTGGATCGCATAATACCTTGACATGAAAGGCAATCGGTGATACCCTCGGAATGGGTTGATGTATCAAGTTTTTTAAATGTGTATTCGTAATTTCATTATTACTGAAGGGAGGTGAATGTATCGTGACGAAAACAGATTTAATCCAAGAATTAGCTGAACGTGCAGACTTGACTAAGCGAGCAGCTGATGACGCATTGAATGCTTTACTCGATATTATTTCTGAGCAACTTTCTCAAGGTGGAAAAGTAACGTTAACAGGTTTTGGTACCTTTTTAGTTCGCCGACGTGCAGCTCGAATGGGACGTAACCCACAAACTGGAGAACCTATCCATATTCCTGAGCAAAAGACTCCAGCTTTTCGCGCTGGCTCAGCTCTGAAAGATGCAGTAAAGTAAGGTTTTATTTAGAGCATTTACGCTTGCAGAAAAGCCCCCATATAGGGGGCTTTTCTGTGAGTATAAATAAACGGAATGTTCTGGTAATTTGCGGACCGACCGGTACCGGAAAAACACAACTTGCGATAAATTTGTTACATCAAGTCAAAGGTGAGATAATCTCTGCTGATTCTCGTCAGGTCTATCAAGGGGTTGATTATGGTACCAATAAATTATCATTCAAAAAAAACGAAAGCGTTCAAAAAGAGACCGGGCATTGGGTTCAAGAGGGAGTTCGGATCAATAACTATGATGTGATTGCGGCAAATCAAACATATGATGTCTCTCGATTTATCGAGGATTCTCTAAATCATTTAGAGAGAATATGGAATAGGGGCGGATTACCCGTGATTGTGGGCGGTACCGGATTTTACATTGATTCTTTCGTCGGCATATCTCCGATTAGCCGGGTCGAACCCGATCAATCTTTTAGGAGCTCGGTCAGTAGCCAATCATTAAATACTTTGCAACAACGATTGGCAGAATGTGATCCTAGAACCTTTTCTTTGATGAGTAATTCAGAAAAAAATAATAAAACCCGTTTAATTAGATATCTTGAAATGATTACTAAAGCGGGTTCGATTGAAAATGCGACCAGCTGGTCGCCTCTCAAATATCAGATCGATATCGGTATGTTAAATGTTTTATATGTCGGATTAACGGCCTCTCGAGATTATCTTTATTCACGTGCAGATACATGGGTTGATTCTTTACTATTAAGCCGGCATCTAAAAGATGAAGTTACATACTTACGTTCGCTCAATGGTACTGTTACATTACTAAAAAGTATGATTTATCAACCCTATTTTCAGTATATGTTAAGTCAAATAAATCAAGCCCAAGTAATCGACATAATAAAGGGCCAAATGCATCAGTATATTCGAAGGCAATTAACGTGGTTCAAGCGTCGGTCAATAATTAATTGGTTTGATGTTAGTTCTGCTACTTATCATGACGAAGTATTTAAATGTATTTACGATAATATCCCTACCTTACGATAATTATTGATTAGTGTACAATTACAAATATGGCACAAGCTCATATCGAGATTAACACCCGGTTCGTGTTTCGATTAATCGTATTTATTATCCTGTTTGCTCTAGCATTTTTAATTTATGACATATTATTCTTATTATTTGTCGCCTATATAATCATGGCTTCGGTTAGTCCTTTGGTTATACGTTTGGAAAAGCGTGGGGTACCGAGAGGTTTGGGCATACTCGGTATTTATCTTCTTGTATTTTCGATTATTGGATTTTTTACCGCAATATCTTTACCGCCATTAATAACTCAGATGCAATCATTCTTATTTGCACTACCTGAATTTATTCGGCGATCTTTAGAAAGTATTAAAATAACCCATTACGTCGATGAGTCTACCTTACAATCCTACTTACGAGATTTTGTTCAAAGTTTATCGGTCGGCTTAACAAATGCCCCTGCCAGTATCATTCGTATTAGTTTAGGGGTATTTGGGCGTGTGTTGGATGTAATTATGGTGATGGTTTTTGCTTTTTATCTAACGATGGAGCGGGAATCTGTCAGGCGCAGTTTGGTGCGATTCATCCCGTATCAGGATAAAAAAGAGTTACGAACGATTCTTGAGCAGGTTGACTTTAAACTCGGTGCCTGGCTAAGGGGACAATTACTCTTGATGTTTATTATCGGCGGCATTACCTATTTGGGTCTGGTTGCGATCGGAATGCCGTTCCCAATGCCTCTGGCTATTATCGCTGGTTGTCTTGAAATTGTTCCGATTATCGGACCTATTATATCGGTATTTCCCGCTTTATTAATTGCTCTTGCCTATTCACCAATCCTTGCGGCTACTGTTGCTGGCTTGTATATTCTCATTCAACAATCTGAAAATCACATTATTGTACCTCGTGTTATGAAACATGCGGTTGGGCTAGATCCTCTTCTTGTCATAGTTTCATTATTGATTGGAGGCCGGCTCGCTGGTGTCATGGGCTCATTGATCGCTGTGCCGGTAACGGCTATCTTATTAATCATCTATCGTGAATGGCAGCGGGCAAAGGCTAGTGTGTAATGGGTGTGACTTGACGGTGGGCCGAGCCGTACATATAATATACAACTTAATTGAGTGGACCTTCCAATTTATTAATTAGAGGTTTCTTAATATTACAGGAACTGTTTTAAGGGATATTATGGTAATCGAAAAACAACAAATAGCAATAACTAAAACTGGATTTGATATGTTGAAGGCTGAATTTGAACAGCTGGTACATGTCGATCGACCTGCAATTATTCGTGATATTGACGAGGCTCGACAAATGGGTGATCTACGTGAAAATGAAGCCTATCATGCGGCTCGCCATAAACAGGCACTAATCCAGGGACGTATAGATGAGCTTGAGCATATCTTAAAAAATGCAATGGTCGTGGAGCAACCCGATAAGACCATTGGTGAAGTTCAGCTTGGTTCGGTGGTAAAGCTGCAAATTAGTGACGGACATAAAGAATTTACCATTGTAGGAGAACACGAAGTCGATATCACCCAAAATAAGATTAGTGCGGCATCTCCACTTGGGCAGTCGTTGATCGGTAAACGTGTTGGGGAAATTGTTCAAATTTCTGTCCCTGCCGGTTCTGTTGAATATCGTATTGTTTCTATATCTTAGGAAGTTCCACGCTTTAGGAGTCTTGTTTTTCAAGCATTGCGAAATCAATACCTTGTTGTTCGATTGTTATATATGTAATAGCTGAGGGGCGAACAATATGAACATGGTGTTCAGCCGTTTCAGGCGAGGGGAGTATAAATGGTTCCTCTTTTGTCATCCATTCTCGTATATGTTCGACGAGTTTTTTTAATGACTCTTCATGGGTAATATGTGTCGACAATACGCTTCCATCAATCATGTGGATTTTAATCAATCGTTCGGAGTTATTCATTTGTTTGGTGTTGAATAATCTAACTGATAGATCTCTTTTGTTTGGTCAGAAATATGGTGTTTGAGTTGAGGGAACAATATACCTGCCCGTGCCGACACTCCTTCCAAAAACCAAAATGCTCGCTCACTATGTGCATATCCAGAACACGGGGGCATACCGTACTCAAGCATCTCTACATAATCTATATCCATCATCTGTGACTCCTGGTCACCCGCATCCCGCGCGGCTTGTTGTTCCTGAAAGCGTTCAAACTGGTCTATTGGATCGTTCAATTCCGAATAGCCATTCCCAATCTCGCTTCCTGCCAATATTACATGGAAACGTTCAGTTAGCTCGGGTTGCTCTGGTTTCGATTTAGCCAGTGGTGACATAAATTTAGGTTCATTAATAAGAAATGCTGGACCAGCTATTTCTTTACGAATCACCTTCCAAAGATTATCGACTAATCGATTACGTGTAGCGGTTCCATCCAGATGGACCTTGTGTTGTTTTAGTGCTTGTTTCATTTTATCGTCTGAATCAGTGAATATATCGATTCCATGCCGCTCTTTGATAATTTCGACGTAATCGATTGCTTTCCATTCATCGGCCAAATCAAATGCTAGATTATTTTTGGTAAATTTTGTTGTCCCCCAGACCTCTTGGGCCATATAGCGGAACATTCTCGACACTAAGTCCATATTTTGTTTGTAATCTGCATAGGCCCAATACCACTCAATTGCGTAATACTCTTGCAGATGTTCGTCATCAATCCCTTCATTGCGAAAATTAGGGCCCAAAACAAAGACTTTTTCAAAACCTCCGCCAATCAATCTTTTTAATGCGAGTTCGGGAGATATCCGAAGATAGAAGTTTTGATCAAGGGCATTATGGTGAGTAATAAATGGCTGGGCATCAGCGCCTCCGGTAACATGTTCCAATATCGGTGTTTCGACCTCCAAAAATCCATTTGCAGCCATAAAGTCACGATTTACTTTCCAGAATTTAGCTTTGCGTTGAAACATTTCTCGCCGCTGAGTATTCATCGTGAGGTCCAGATATCGTCGTCGATAGATAGTTTCTTGGTCCGATAATCCATCCCATTTTTCAGGTAGAGGACGAATGCTTTTGGTTAGTATTCTAAACAGGGTGACAAGAATGGAAATCTCTCCGCGTCTTGTTTTAGTTACTTTACCGGTACATTCAACAAAATCACCAATGTCGATCAGATTAAGATCTTCAAAACCTAATTGATTGTTTACCGGATCTGTCTCCGAAATCGCATCTTTTCGAATATAAAGTTGGAGCGTACCAGATTCATCTTGAATATCTGCAAATATAAGTTGTCCGTGCTCTCGCCAAGACATTATTCGCCCTGCTATCGTAACTTCTTTTTCTTCGAGCTGTTCAAACTGGGCTCGGATTTGATTGTTTGTATACTCTTTTCGGGCAGTAGATGGGTACGGGTTAATTCCCATTGTGCGCATCCGTTCGATTTTTTTTAGCCGTTCAGCCCGTAATTCTACTAATGTTGACATCTTGATGTGATTATATTACAGCGACGGTAGAAAATCACACTTTTTGTTCGCATTTGCTGCGGTCTGTGCTATCATTATCATGTACTATGGATGTTTTGTATCAATGGCTTGATCGGCTCCAGGTGTTGCAAGAAACTCCGGAAGTTATCAATTTTATTAATAATTATCTCCTACGTTTGGTCTTTGTCGGTTTAGCTTTTGGCTTCGCCGTACTATTAGTTGAGATCCGATTACCATTAAAATACTACTGGGAGTTGCCACAATTTTTAATCGGAGAGTTTTTAGCGGGGATTCGGCTACGCCGCGTTCGGCCGATTTGGGGGCGTTGTATGGATAGTCGATCGGACCAAGTTATTCCACTTGCTGCAGTTGAGTTACTGGATCCGAATACCAAAAAGAAATTAAAAACTACTTTTTCAAATCGATTAGGGCAATATGGCTTTGATGTTAAACCCGGGAATTATATTGTTCGGGCAATTAAAAACTATTATGTCGCGCCTCCATTCTATGATCCCGAAAACGTACAGTTACAATCGACTGATGAAAGTTTTGCATTAGGTATAGTAGTCGAGGCTCAATCCTGGCCAGAAGTTAATTTACTGCTACAAGAAGTATATTCGGTGAGCGCCCTAAAGGGATTCAACCGCTTTCTTTTTTATTTCCGTGCATTCGCGATAAATCTTGCGAATGGCCTGCTCGCTTTATCAGTTGTGGGGAGTTGGTACGGGTGGATTGTTACCAGGGCTCCTCTTTTTGGCATCTTACTTGCGGTAGGTATTGTGTTTATGTTCATTAAGATATATATTCTTGAGGCAGTTGGCTCTTCGAGCCAGGTGTAACGTCCCATGAGGTTTTATGTTAAATCCAGACATTATTCGTAACAATCCAGAGTCATTAAAAGAAAACATACGTCGGCGTCATCTTGCGGGTGATCAGTTTGATGTCGATGCGTTTTTAGATACCGACACCAAACGCAATGCCTTGATTCGTACGGTTGATGACCTAAGAGCTAAAAGGAATAAGATTGCAGATGTAAAAGGCCAACCGGATCCGTCGGTGATTGAAGGAGGAAGAAAGATTAAAGAAGAGTTAAAGTCATTAGAATCTCAGTTAGACGAAGTTAGTGAAAAATGGCAGTGGCATATGGATTGGTTTCCTAATTTTCCACATCCTGCAATGCCCGATGGCTCGGATGATATTGGTAATAAAGAAATAAAGCTGTTTGGCGAAAAAAACAAACTTCCATTTGATGCTAAATCTCACGCAGAAATTGGTGAGTCATTAAATTTATTTGATACCAAAAAGAGTGGGGATGTTGCGGGTTCTCGATTCTATTTTTTGAAAAATGAGGCTGCTTTGATGCACTGGGGCCTGATGAATATTGCGATTAAAAAGTTAATTAGTCGAGGATTCCAATTAATGATTCCTCCCGTTGTATTAAAGTATCGACCTCTGTATGGGACGGGATACTTCCCTGCCGAGGAATCTCAAATCTACGAACTGCAACAAGGAGAAAAGGTGGAGGATGGTCAACGCCATTACCTGGCGGGTACGTCGGAACAAGCCTTGGTGTCGTACCACATGGATGAGATCTTATCCGAGAAAGATTTGCCAATCCGGTACGGCGGCGTTTCAACCTGTTTTCGTTCTGAGGCGGGTTCTTGGGGGAAAGATGTGCAAGGAATTAAACGTGTTCATCAATTCGACAAGGTCGAGATGATTTATTTCACCACTCCAGAAACGTCACAAGAGTATATGCAAGAAGCCTTAGCCGTAGAAGAAGAAATACTTCAAGAATTAGGTCTGACGTATCATATTCTAGAAATGTGCACCGGAGATGTCGGCCTTGCTACTCATCGTAAATTTGACCTTGAAGTATGGTTACCAAGTCAACAAACCTGGATGGAAACTCATTCAAACTCAGATTTGGCGTCATATCATACTCGAAGATTGAATATTAGGTATCGTAAAACAGATGGTTCATTGGATTATCCTCATACAATATCGGCAACAGCTATAACTAATACACGCCCTATCGCCGCTATTATAGACGCATTTCAACAAGAGGACGGTTCGATCTGTGTGCCAGAAGTTCTTAGAGAATATGTGGGGAAGGATGTGATCCGGAAAGGATAAATTATGGAATGGTGGTATGCAATGCTTCTCGGAATTGTTCAGGGAGTTAGTGAATTTTTGCCAATCTCTTCTTCAGGGCATCTGTTATTGTTGGCGAAATTTGTTGCACCAATGGATCAAGGTTTAGCGGTCGATGCATTCCTCCATTTAGCGAGCGCTACTGCTATTATTATTTATTTTTATGACGATTGGATATCTTTAGTACGTAATTGGAAAAACGATTCATCGTTAAAGAAACTGATCGCCGCAGCACTTCCGGCAGCACTTGTCGGGGTATTATTCGGCGATGCCATTGAGAGCTTTTTTAGATCGGCTTGGGTTGTTGCGGTTATGCTTGTTGTCGTTGCCGGATTAATGTGGTGGGTTGAAGCTAATTACACACAGGTCAAACATACCGAAACGAAAAAGAAAAAGCACGATATATTTATCCTAGGATGGCGCGATGCAGTAATTATCGGTTTATCTCAAGTATTTGCACTGATTCCAGGAACGTCTCGGTCTGGTATTACCATGAGTACTGGCATGATTAGGCGACTAACTCGTGAACAAGCCGCTCGTTTTTCGTTTATGCTTGGTGTTCCGATATCTATGGGGGCTGGGTTATTACAATTACCTGAGGTACTAGCTGATCCAACTATTAATTGGAATATTCTGGGGATTGCAACATTAACAACACTGGCTGTTGCTCTTGCAACCATACATTATTTTTTGAAATTGATATCAAAATTGACTTTTAAGCCGTTTGCTATTTATCGGGTTGTTCTTGCTGTTATTGTCGTGTTAACGTTAATTATATGACGTTAACATTTCAGGATTATATTGCTCTCCTTTTTGGGGAGGTTCTTATTATTATTCAATTTCTTGTCGTTGCCTTTGTCGGATTACAACATGATCGACGTGTGTTTTGGCGATCCCTACTTTCGTTTATGTTAACAACTGCGGTGGTCTATATGATTAAATTTTTAATTCCTGTATCTCGTCCCTATGTGGACCTTCATACAAATCTATTGCCCGGTGTCTCTGTTGGGATAAATGATTCTTTTCCTTCAGCCCACGCTGCGTGGGCTTTTACGCTTGCGGCGACTGTCTGGGATGATCGACATAAGCTTGGAGGGATAATGCTTTTTCTTGCTTTATGTGTCGCGATTGGGCGGGTTTTACTCTTAGTGCATTCACCTATTGATGTAATTGTGGGGGCTTTTATTGGTATTATTTGTGCTATTGGTGTCGGTTTTTTTTATTCTGAAAAGTCATAAGTTAACCCGCGCCACCACCGCCACCGCCACCGCCGCCTCCGCCACCACCCGAGAATCCACCACCACTACCAGAGGAATAATTAGCGGCTGTTGTTGATGCCGTTTGAAGTTCAGATGTTAATACATTTAACGAATTGGATAAGTGATTGATAGAATCGGCCGTGGTGGCCATCGAGGCGATATTCATGTTTGGAGAATTTATTATGTACCACGTTGCTGGAGTCGCTTGGGGATTTGCTAGAATAACGGGTAACATTTTTATGATCTTCTGGGCATTGCCAAAAAGAATACCGAAAACGAGATATCGATCCCATAATTTATAACTTTCAGGTGGTAAGTCTTTGAATTTTGCAAAGTCGTCAAGAAAATGCTTGAATCCCTGCCACTGTATCGATTCCTTTGCCCACGTAGGATCCCAGCGCTTTAGGTAGCGATTTAAGATTAGACCTGCAAAAATTACCATCGGGCTAAGTATCCCCACCAAGACAGTAATTACCCATGCCCGTATAAAAAACTGTTGACTCATTGGATCGATAAACTTCTGTTTTTCAGTATCCTGCACCACGTCCTTTTTCCAGTCTTCAAACCAAGTTTGGAATTGTTGTGGGTGCTCTTTTAACCATTTCTTGATTTCATCGAGCGTTACCCGATTATCCTGTCGTGACGGATCATCGATTCTTTTTCCTTGAAATAGTTGCTCAAATAGGTTTGGTGGAGCTGATCCTATGTCGTTAAAGATTAACTCAATGAGTTTCTGTTCAAAGAGAACCAATTCGTCTCTATGTATTGACAGATAATTTTCTTGAAGTATTAGGGTTGTGTGATATTTTTGTGATGTCGATAATAAGCCCGTGACTTGTTCGACATGATCTTCGACTTTTATAAAACCTCTCTCGGCTAAGTCAAAAATAGTTGCCGTAAATGCTCCGGTCGTTGGCTTAGATCCTTGTGAAAGTAATACCTCTACTTGTGATGGTCTTAATGAAGATGGTATATCGTGGACGTACTCGGGTATGTCAGCAAATTTTGATTCTTTGCCATATATTTGCCACTTTTTATACCACCAGAACAGCCAAATAACTAATACTAATGGGCCGAATAGCAAAAAATAAAGCGAAATCATCAGGTTGATAAATTGTTGCCGTTTGGCTGCATCAATCGTCTGCTGAACATAGGTGGCCTCTTCACTTTTAATTTGAGTTATTGAGGTATTTGCATCGACTGTTCCGATGATCTGCGAGGTCGGAAATATTGTGCGAATTTCCATATATTGCCCCGATGCCACAGAAGATGCGGTAAACCGAGCTGTTTGTGTATCGATTATCTCTGAATTTCCGTTTAGTGGACCATGGCCATAGACGCTAATCATGTCCTTACTGGATACTCGCTGAGGGAGGTGCACAGTAACATCAATATTATTGTGGGGAACACTCCAGTCTGGACCGATTAGCTGCCAATACCATTCGGCTACATCTGGGTACTTTCGAATAGCATTTTCGACGGTATAGTTAATGACAAATATTTTTTGTTCATCTTGTGCCGAGTAACTCCATCGGGCATAGAATCGATCGTTTTGCTGCTCGGCCGTATCGACGGTTACAAGTGATCCATCAGCCGCGCTGATGGTAAAGTCGGTAATTTCGGTACTATAAATATTTCCTAATCGATTGGCTTGAGTTGGAATCCACATCTCGGCCCATGAAAAAGATCCATCAAAGGTATACGTAAGGTATTCTTGAATCGATACAGATTTATCTGAATTAATTTGAACATCGAATTGATCTGCCGAAATAGAGTACTCCTTTGCTTGTGTCGGCCGCGCAGAACTAATTAATGCCAGTAATACGAGCGTTGTGCTTAATATGCTGATGATTCTAATTCGTCTTGGTAATTTTATTGTCATGATGGTATTAACAGTACCGCATGCATACAAATAAACCATATTATAAGTATCGCGACTGACGTATCTTGATACTTACTCAATTCTGAAGGAAGTAGACGTAATATTAAGATTGCAGCAAGGATATAATGGTAGACCATAATTAAATATGATATTGCCGTCATGGAGTTGAGGGAATAGGGCATACCTTTGTTTAAAAAGAATAAGTAATGGACGATGAAATACGATGAGATTATTAAAACTAGAAATATAGCCAGTAATTTGAAACTTGGTTTATTCATAAATACCACCCGTTGCTAAAGAAGTCCGAGATTAATGATATAAATGTTGCTCCGAATAGAAAAACTGCAGGAGTGAGCGTAAATGTCCAAAAAATCAATTTCTTATGGGTATCCTCATCGGGTTTTAATAGTAAGTGTTGTGTATTAATCATACCTAATATAAATGTCCATAATGCGAACATCGTTAACCATAGCGCTCCCCAATACGAATATGATGTATGGCCTTCATTCCAAGCTAGGGTGATAAAACCTAAGAATATAGATAATGCAGCGATGACTAAAACCGGTAGGTAAAATAATAATATGCCAATAAGTATTTGGCGGGTCCTAAACGGTGATTTTTTCATCCAATACCCAATCATGTGTTCATTTTATTACTCGGCTTATTGTTCAGCAATATATCAGGTTTCTCTTGGGGGGTGATGTTACAATTACAAACATATGCTCGATAAGATCAACCGTTGGTTCGACCCAAATCAACGTAAAGTAAATCAATTAAAACCAATCGTAGCTCGAATAAATGCGTTTGAATCAGGTTTACAAAAGTACTCCGACTTGGAAATTACAAGTCTTTCTCAAGAATTAAAACAGCGAGTACGCGATGGTCTCAACTCTCTTGACCTCCAGGCACCCGATTATCGATCGGAAGAACAGATTCTTCTAGATGGATATCTTCCAGAAGCGTTTTCGTTAGTTCGAGAAGCCTTTCGACGTATTTTTAATGAGCGATCGTATGATGAACAGTTAATGGTTGGTATCCTATTGCATCAAGGTAACGCTGCCGAACAGAAAACTGGCGAAGGTAAAACTCATGCGGGCGTTCATCCCATGTATTTAAATTCGCTTACCGGTCGTGGTGCTCATCTTGTGACGGTGAATGATTATCTGGCTCGTCGTGATGCTGAGTGGATGGGTCTTGTGTATTCTTTGCTCGGTGTTAGTGTCGGTTGTATTAATTCAAATGGAGTCTCCTATCTTTTTGATTCAACCCAGATTGATTCCTTAAAACCAGAATCAGGTAATTGGAGAGAATTCCCATTTGGACATGGTAAGTTTCTGAAAGAGGTCTCTCGTCGTGATGCGTATGCCGCCGATGTTACGTATGGTACTAATAATGAATTTGGTTTCGACTATTTGCGTGACAATATGGTTCATTCTCGAGATCAGGTTGCCCAGGTAAACTCCCGCGGCGAAGTCGGAGTTCATCATTTTGCCATCGTAGATGAAGTCGATTCGATATTAATTGATGAAGCACGAACTCCACTTATTATCTCTTCACCTGCCGAAGAATCGAATGAGTTATATCAAACCTTTTCTGGATTAGTAAAGAAATTGAACGCCGAAGATTACAAGCTCGATGAAAAAAGTCGTAGTGCATTTCTTTTAGACCTAGGGGTTAAGAAAATCGAGAAGTGGCTCGGGATTGAGAATGTCTATGAAGATTTTATGTATGCTCACCATTTGGAACAGGCATTAAAGGCTGAATTTGTATATAAAAAAGATATCGATTATGTCGTTCAAAATGATCAGGTGGTTATTGTCGATGAATTCACTGGGCGATTAATGGAAGGGCGCCGTTATTCTGAAGGGCTACATCAGGCGATTGAAGCCAAAGAGGGAGTTGCGATTCAAAAGGAAAGTAAAACAGTTGCGACTATCACGTTTCAGAATTACTTTCGACTGTATGAAAAACTTGCCGGTATGAGTGCGACAATCTTAACCGAATCAGAAGAATTCCATAAGATTTATAAGCTCAATTCCGTATCTGTACCAACACATAGAACTACCGTTCGAAAAGATTATCCTGATCGAATTTATAAAAATCAAAGGGCAAAATGGAAGGCTATTGCCGATGAAATTGCCGGTATTCATTCAACTGGTCAACCCATACTTGTTGGTACCACATCTGTAGAAAATAATGAGCTCGTTAGTCAGCTCTTGAATCGCAGGGGAATCAGACATGAAGTATTGAACGCTAAAAACCACGAGCGTGAGGCTGATATTATTTCTCAGGCAGGACGACCTGGATCCGTAACCGTTGCAACCAATATGGCAGGCCGAGGAACCGATATTAAGCTCGGCAATGGAGTAAAAGAAATGGGCGGCTTACATGTGATTGGTACTGAACGGCATGAATCAAGACGTATTGATAATCAGCTCCGAGGACGGGCAGGAAGACAAGGTGATCCTGGATCATCAAGATTTTTTGTCGCGCTCGATGATAACCTCATGCGTATTTTTAATGGTGACCGCATAGCGGCGTTAATGGATCGATTTAATCTTCCTGATGATATTCCGATTGAGCATGCGATTGTTAGCCGATCGATTGAAAGTGCACAGCAAAAGGTTGAGGGCTACAACTTTGATATTCGTAAACATCTTGTTGAATATGATGACGTGATCAATAAACAACGTGAGATTATTTACCGCCGCCGCCGTCGGCTATTGGATTTAGGCGAACAAATTGATACACAGGAAGGAAATTCGTTAGAGACAGAGCTTCGCAATAAGGCCGAACCATTGATTGAACAGTTTCCTGAGTTTGAAAAGAACCTAGAAGACAAAAAACAATTGTTAGGTCCAGCTCAATTTGGTGGGGTTTTGCGTTTTATATTCCTTAATACTATTGACCAGCTGTGGATGGAGCATATCGATCGTCTTGATGAACTTCGAGCGGGGATTGGGCTTCGTGGATACGGTCAGCGCGACCCATTGGTTGAGTTCAAGAATGAGGCGTATCGATTATTTGAGCGACTTATTTATGATATTGATACCGAAATCGTAAGTCGGTTTTATAATCTGCGTGTTCAGATATCCCAGCCGATAGAAATGAAATCGGACAATATTTTGGAAAAAGCGAATGAGAAACATGAAGAATTAAATCAATTCGAAACACCCAAACAAGAAACTACACCAATTCGTAATCAAATTAATGAACCGAATCAATCAACAGAACCAATTCAATTATCGAAAGAAGAAAAAACAATTTCACGTAACGATCCTTGCCCTTGTGGGAGTGGGAAAAAGTGGAAGAATTGTGGATTGGTGAATACCTCTGAACATCTGGCAAATATGCAAAAGAAGCGTTAGATGGTAAATTCCCTCCAGCTAGTCTTTTAGATTAATTGTTAATTCCCCTAAAAAACTAGATAATACTTTCGTCGGAAAATTACTATCGTTAAAAATAACTCGGTTGGGGATATTGATAGAAGTGTTCTTCTACGAGCGTTTTGCGTATGATGTCTAGTACTTCGTTAACAGAATCGATTGAATCAGCATCGTTTTTTATATGAGTATGGGCATTTATGTAATGATCATAATTGCTATAGACACGAAGAATATCATTCATTAAATTTTGGTCTGTCTCAGAAAGTTGTTGTAAGTATGATTGATTGTGGTACGTATCGTGTGGATGTAGACAGATTATCGTCCCTGGTAGAAAAGGAAAAGACAGATATTGATCTTCGATTACGCGGATATGTAATTCATTCTGTAGCAGGGCTTTTGCAATAAGTAGGCTATCAATCGGGTGTCGATCAACAATAATAACTTCATGATCAGACTCTAAGATGCGTGAATTCCGTTTAACGTTTTGTGT
The DNA here is from genome assembly GCA_013335095.1 of candidate division WWE3 bacterium. Taxonomy (GTDB): domain Bacteria; phylum Patescibacteriota; class 4484-211; order 4484-211; genus JAAXWF01. Next base: position 195,476 of record JAAXWF010000001.1, on the reverse strand, counting down.
AAAAATATACTGTGCTGTTTCAAAGCTTCGTGGATTTTGGTCTACTTTAAAAGGAAAGCCATCGACGAGTTCATCCATGACTTCAAATCCATAGTGACGCAAATTACGTACCAATGATGTCTTGCCTGTACCCGGCATGCCAGAAAGGTAGAATATTGTCTTTGACACGTACATGAGTTTACCAGAAATATCAAATATATGCGTAATTTAGACCACTGTTAGGTATTTGATACCCTGAATTGTTAAGTTCGAACTCTAAAGAAAGAGGTCACTTCTTCGGGCTTAATTGAATCATTGAGCGGGAGCGATACGCCACTAAGCATATTATATCGATATAGTTGGGCGTCAGGGTTTGAATACTCATAAATTATTTGATCAAAATCAGCATATCTAATTATTGGGTGAGCTTTAAACTGTTCATCTAAGTTTGTAAGTTCAAATGAGTAGATTTTTTTTGGTGTCAGAACTTTACTATCAATATTGAGCGAATATATTCCGTCCGTCTGGGTGAATAAAACGTTATTATCGTCAAGCCAATAGCTTGATGATATTGTTCGTCGCTTGGGTTGGTCGGCAGCGTTTGCTGTCGTTTCGGTGTTTTGATATAAACGGATGCGTTGTTTTCCGCCCAAGGAATACTTCATGAGTTGTTCTCCTTCGGCGCATTCGTATCCTACTGCGGTCTGGTTATAATACGGACACGTCTGATAAAGCCAGGTATCTTTGGCGGGATTTAAATGACCATTTAGTAGCATATCGTTGTCTCTTTCAACTACCTTATGTTGGGATGGGCTTTTTCGACTAATTAACAGGAGGTCACCATATACTTTTGTTCCATCGATACCTTTTTCAAGAATAATCAAGTCATTCGTCCGCATCTTTGCCAGTAATGTCCATTTTGTAAAAACAGTAAGTTTTTTACTTGTTAACATTTCGGATTGATGCGTATTTAAATCGTATTGCCATAATTCGTTATCTGGTAAGCCCGAAGTTGCACCGATATTCGATAAAACATAGTAGATCACATTATTCGTATCGTCATACAACGCACTATTCATCTCTAATGAGGGGGTTTGTAGATCAAATACCGTCGTACCGGTTCTATTGATCATGTTTAGTGTTAATAACTTGCTGCCTGTGCTAACTAATAATTCCGGTTCAATACGATAGCGTCCGTTGTAATAATATTTTGATGGAAATTGAAATACCTCTTCTGGTGCAATACTGGCATTTGAATTAATCCGACGAATCGAAAATGATCCTGATTGGCTCGATTTATTGGTTGTTGAATAGTATAGATTGGTATCAGCTGCGATTGTCGGGATAGGGGTCGAAGTCGCTGTTATTGCTGTTGAGACAGCTGGGGTGGTTGTTGTTAATGCTGTTGTGGGAGTTGGGGTTGTGGTTATCGGAACGGGAGTTATCGGTGGTTTTACTTTCATCAAGACAACTACTCCAATCCCTCCAGCTATAAGCACCACTAATGCTAGTATTGCGATTAGTTTTTGTTTACCGCTAAAATGTCTACTTTGTAGTTCTTCTTGCATAATTAAAGCATAGAGTATTTTATGACTTGGTGCAATTGGTGTACCTCCTGTTATTATAATAGAATGATTCTAGGTACTGATTACTTGTTAGAGCTTGTATCCAGCCATAACCTTGTCGAAAATCTTTCCCAAAGAGAACTAGAAAATCCAGAGGGAGCAGGTTTTGACCTTCGCGTCGGTAAAATTCAAATACTTTCAAAAGGTGGAGGTTATTTGGGCATTGAAGAACGTCGTACCGCTGATGTTGAGTTAATTGCAGAATATAATGCCGATGAAGTACAGCCGGTAACAATTGAGCCCCATCGATATTATCTCGTAACGACAATAGAAAAAGTAAATCTTCCGATTAATATTCTTGCACTTTTTCGGCCTCGATCAACGTTATATCGATCGGGTGTAACACTTTTTACCGGGAATGCTTCACCAGGATATTCGGGTGAGCTTAGCTTTGGTCTTATTAATGTCGGTCCCCTTCCATTCACCCTTGAGATGGGTGCCAGAATAGTCCACGCTATGTTTTATGAGGTAAAAGGTGGGACAAATACCTACCGAGGTCAGTGGCAGGGAGGTCGAACTCACGCTTCTGATTTAGAGGTTCAGGTTTAGCTGTCGAATTGTTACTTGTAGACATCTTTTTCCATCGGTACTATTAAACTGTAGGGCAATATTCCAGATTATCTATGAATAGTACGATGAACTTGGCTGTGGCCTACACTACTACTGATGGTACAGGCGCAGATGCCTGGTATTACTCAGGCGTGTATGAGATGGCTTATCGAACGTGGGGACAGTCGGAATACCTAAAGCCGTTAAGGAGTGTTTCTACATGAGCCGGCGTCGATACTATGTTGTGGGGAGATTCGTTAGGGTTGGTACAAAGGCGGTAGTTGCTTATATTAAGAAATAGTAAATAGTGTAAGGTGTACAATAGTCTCTGTTATGTCTTCAAATTTTGCTGTTCAAGTAAATGATTTACACAAATCCTATGGCGGGATCGTGGCGGTCAATTCGATTAGTTTTTCAATTAAACCAAATGAAATATTCGCATTAATCGGTCCAAATGGAGCGGGTAAATCGACTACACTGCGTATGATTGCGACACTTCTTAGCCCAACATCAGGCAGCATTGATGTGTTTGGTCATGATGGAATAAAAGAATCACAAGAAGTCAGGCGTGTAATAAGTTATTTACCGGAAGAAGCTGGCGCTTATAAAAATATGTCGGGTCGCGACTATCTGCATTTTATGGGATCTCTTTTTACGCAGGATACTAATCAACTTAAAGAATTTATCAGTATGGGTGAAGAAATATCGGGGTTAGGGGATCGTTTAAAGGATAAAATCAAAACATACAGTAAGGGTATGACCCGAAAAGTTTTACTGGCACGAACTGTGATGACCAAACCTAAATTAGCGATACTTGATGAGCCTACGAGCGGTCTTGATGTCATTAATGCATTAGAGATTCGTCGCACTATTAAATCATTAGTTAAGAATGGAATGACGGTTTTGTTATCGAGCCACAATATGCTTGAGATCGAATATTTGTCTGATCGTGTCGGGATTATTAGTCAGGGAACCATTCATGCTATCGGAACGCCTCAGGAATTAAAACAACAGTACAATGCCGCAAATCTTGAAGAGGTATTTGCCGCAATTACAAGCACAACAAAATGAAATTATTTTATATTTTAGTTAAAAAAGAGATTAGAGAATTGTTGACGCTTCAAATGTTGATTCCATTTTTAATCATGGTTGCTGTTTTTATGGTGTTAGGAAATGTAAGTCGTTCAGAAATTGAAAAAAGCCAACAACCACAAAAACTAATTATTATCGATAACGACAAATCTTCCGAATCGACAAAATTAGTTGAATTACTCAAAGTTGGTGCCTTTATTGTATCGATGGACGAAAGTCATTCTATTGACGATGCATTACAACGAGCTCGTGAGCAGGAGGCTCGAATGGTAATTATTATTCCAGATAACTTTAATGAGAACCTGAGTCAATTGAAGCCAGCGACAGTCGAAACATACTCATTAATGAACAGCTTTTCGTTTGGATCGAGCTCACAGTATGCGCTGCTGGCTAGTTCCATGGAAGGCATTAATCAGACTATTAGTAATGAGCTTATTTCTCAGCAAATTCCTTCTGCCTCGGTTACAGAACTAAAAAACCCGATTATTCCGGTTGATCATGTGGTTATTGGAGATAAAAAGGCAACGATTACTCCATCAGAAATTTTAGGATACGTAACCTCTCAAGCCAATTTCATTCCAATTATTATGTTCATGGTGATCGTCATGTCATCTCAAATGATTGCATCCGCTATTGCCGCCGAAAAAGAGAACAAAACACTTGAAACACTTTTAAGTACGCCGGTAAGTCGGACGATGATCGTTAGTTCGAAGATGTTAGGTGCTGGACTCGTTGCCTTGCTTCTGGCTGGTGCGTACATGTTTGGTCTTCAATCCTACATTGATGGAATATCTGGCGGTGCTTTATCAATGGCTTCATCAGATCGATTGCAATCAGCAATTAGCCAATTAGGTTTATCGTTAACGTCGACTGACTTTCTTTTAATTGGCGGTTCTTTATTTGGTGCGATACTGTGCGCACTCGCAATTTCGATAATACTAGGTAGTTTTGCTGAAGATGTAAAAGCCGTGCAGGGGGTCACTACTCCGTTAATGGTGTTTGTCTTGTTTTCGTACTTTTCATCAATGTTTATAGATGTGTACAGCGCCGCACCCGTATTACGGTATGCGCTTTTAGCAATACCTTTTACTCATCCATTTCAGGCTATACCAAACATATTTTTAGGTCGCTCTGATTTGGTATTGTTTGGGGTGCTGTATGAAATAATCGTGTTTACGGTATTTGTAATAATTGCAGCAAAGATATTTTCTTCCGATAAAATTTTTACCCTAAAGATTAAGATGCCAAAGCGCAATTAAAGCTGTGATAAAAACTCGCGCACTCGTTGTAACACCTCAGGAGCCGCTTTCATATTCATTAATTCTGAACGTAACTCGTGAGCTCCAGAAAAACCACTGACATATATCTTGAAGAACTTTTTTAGAATGTCAAAATTTTTGGTTGTACCCCATGTTACGTCGAATAATTCAACATGTCTGATAAGAAGTTCTAGTCGCTGTTTAATCGTCACCTCTTCCGGATTTATAGCCGTATTAAATATCCAAGGATTACTAAATATTCCACGACCAATCATTACGCCATCAACGCCAGCTTGTTCTACTTTCAGTAATCCATCGGCATATGACAGTACGTCTCCGTTACCGATGATGATGGTATCTTTTTGTAGTTGTTTCTTTATTTCCACTGCTTTTGCTATCTCATCCCATTGTGCGGGCACCTTAGACATCTCGGATGCGGTTCTTCCATGTACGGTTAATGCGGCTAAATTGTGATTGAGTAGAAATGATAGCCATTCTTCAGTTTTTTTAACCCTAAAGCCGATTCTTGTTTTGACGCTAACAGGAAGGGAGGCAGCGCCTTCTTGAGTCGCCTTTATTATTTCGCTAGCCAGAGATTGGTTTTCGATCAGTGCTGAACAACATCCTTGCTTAATAACAGAAGCATCTGGACAGCCCATATTGATGTCGATTCCATCAAATTTCATATGTACAAGCATCTGTGCTGCCTTGTAATAATTCTCGGGATTTTTGCCCCATATTTGAGCGATTAACGGCCTTTCAGTCTCGGTATACATAAGTCTTCGGATTACGTGGTCTTTACCAGGCGAGTTGATTCCATCGACGCTTGTAAACTCCGTAAAGTATATGTCTGGAGCCCCGCAAAACCCAACAATCTGACGAAAGACGGTATCGGTTACGTCTTCCATTGGCGCTAGTATAAAGCACGGTTTTTTAATTGTTTGCCAAATATTTTGATTGGTCATATAGAAGTTGATTGTATCGTATCCCTGCTTTTTTCGATCTATGCACAGGATTTGCGTACAATATGGGTATGACTTTTGGGGCAAACTTTTCAATCTCCTATTGTCGGTGGTTGGCTGGTGAGTGGGGGGGGGCTGCTGTTGGCCAGTCATGGCAAAACGTATTGAGTCAGATTATTGGCATGCATCCTCGGATTCTTCGAGTATCTGTTCCGTGGACCGAGCTGGAAGTTTCTCCAGGAGTATTTGATTTTTCTTTACATGATTATGTCGTTGAGCAATGCAGGAGCGCAAACATTCAGGTTATTTTAGTAATTGGGATAAAAAATTTACGTTGGCCCGAGGTACACATCCCCGAGTGGCATTTACTAAATCATACGATAACGTCTTGGGGTTCTATACCTAAGCATCAATTAGGAGTTCAAGAAGCTTTTAATAACTATGTGCAGAGTTCTGTCGATCATTGGTCCGATCATCCTGCTGTAGACGCGATCCAAATTGAAAACGAGCCATTTGAGATGACCGGTCCTGGGGGACATACAATTTCTTACACCGATATGCGTGATGAAGTTTTTTGTTTACGCACAAGGTCATTAAAGAATGTTGCAGTTACTATGGGAGCGGGATTTACCGAACCACTACTTGTAGCTGCATTAACTCGTCGAAAAATTCTCAAGAGATTGTTATCATTAAATCCTGATTTGCTCGGGTTTAACATCTATCCTTCAAGTGAAAGGAGGGTATTTAACTTGTTTGATGTGAAGAACTTAGCTCACGATCGTCATTGGAGATTGCTCAGTACATTAATTTGGGATACTAAAGTGGGGAACGCTACTCCGTTTATATCTGAGTTACAGGCCGAACCTTGGGAATCTAAACCTGATCAAATGGATTTTAGTAATCCCAAAGGAAATCGATCCTTTACCATCGACATGTATCGAGAACTATTATATAAAATCGCTCAATTCGATTTTGAATTTTGCCTGTTATGGGGATTAGAATTTCAAGCTGCGTGCATGAATCAAGGTAACCCTAGTTGGTGGAAATGTACACAAGAATGGATAGGTAAATAAGTATGATAAAGATCAATTAAATGTTTTCTAATCGTAACAATGTCAACGGTTGATTTGTGAAATTTTTCATCGATAATAGCAAACATATATGGCTGTGGACACTTCGGCTAAAGACCGACTACAGTCTCCAAGTGCCCGCTGGGCTGCTCGTGTAGACAGACAATATGCGAGCAGCATCAGCCCTAATTTTCATTTATTTGTAACTATTTCTCATTAGCTAATTTGGTATTTGTACGCATCATATATTATTATTCTTGTTCACTGTAATTCGTTATGCAAAGGAGGTCCGATTATGGCCCGTCTTCACGGACGAACCAAACACACTCCGCTTGGATGTCGCAGTTGCCGTATCGCACGAATTATCCTGCGGGCACAGGAAGATGGAAAAGATATTGTCCATCCACGAATGACACTCGAACAAGCATCTGCTCATCAAGGAGCATGTCCTCGATGGAGACCAGCTACACGCGATGAGAGGGCGACTGCCGAGATTTCTTCGTATTTGTATGAAGAGGATAATAGTGACCCTCTTTTTGCAATGGCTGGAGGTGTTGTTGCCACGCGTAAGCCGCGTATTATTTATCGTACGCGACGGTAACGTTTTTTGTACTCAGGAATTTTTTGCCGGGCATTGTGTTGTCCGGCATTTTTACTTGTACTGTCTTGAGTAATAATTTGGCTTGAAGTAGTATACTTACAGAGAAACATATGAAAATTGAACATATACATGGGAGGCAAATATTAGATTCGAGAGGAAACCCGACTGTCGAAGCTGAAGTCTGGCTCGAAGATGGTACCATGGGCCGTGCTGCAGTCCCTTCGGGAGCATCTACCGGTAAATATGAAGCACACGAGCTCCGTGATAAGGATCCTAAAATCTATCTAGGCAAAAGTGTTAATCAAGCCGTTGAAAATATTAATGTTGAGTTAAATAATCACCTTAAGGGTCATGATGTTACCGACCAAGCTGGACTTGATCAAGCGATGATTGCATTAGATGGTACAGACAATAAAAGCCGGTTAGGTGCAAATGCTATTTTGGCTGTTTCCTTAGCATCTGCACATGCAGCTGCTAAAGTTAAAAAACTTCCTCTATTTCAATATATCTCAACATTATCAAACCAACCTACAGACCCGATTTTGCCAGTTCCTTTGATGAATGTGATGAATGGTGGAGCCCACGCTGCAGGTTCTTCGGATATACAAGAATTTATGATTGTGCCAGTTGGTGCTCCGTCATTCTCTGACGCACTCCGATGGGGTTCAGAAGTTTTTCATGCATTAGCTGACGTTCTAGAGGAGCATGGATATGGCACTACCGTTGGCGATGAGGGCGGTTATGCACCGCATTTAAAAAATGGTAATGAAGAAGCTTTGCATTTAATAAAACATGCGGTAGATCGTGCCGGATATAAGCTTGGAGAAGATATTCTTTTGGCTCTCGATGTCGCTGCATCCGAATTTTATGATCAAGGTCATTACAATCTTAAAACAGAAAATCGATTATTGTCTCCGGCTGAGATGATCGATTGGCTCGCTGATTTGTGTGCAAAGTATCCACTCGCATCAATTGAAGATGGATTAGCTGAAGGCGAATGGATTAGTTGGTCTGATCTCACCCGTCGATTAGGTGATACCACTCAACTGGTAGGAGATGATCTATTTGTTACTAACACCCAGTTTCTAAAACAGGGGATAGAAGAACATGCTGGTAACGCTATTTTAGTCAAAGTAAACCAAATCGGTACATTGACCGAAACTATCAAGGCTGTAGAAATGGCCAAACTTGCTGGATGGCCAGCGATTATCTCTCACCGTTCAGGAGAAACAGAAGATACAACAATCTCACATTTAGTTGTAGGACTTGGCACTGGGCAGATCAAAACCGGGTCTATCTCTCGAACTGATCGAATTGCGAAATATAACGAACTTCTTCGAATCGAAGAATCGCTTGGTAGCAATGCAAAATATCAAGGTCTATCTGCGTTTCCCAAATATCGTTCAAAATAAATTTTCATATTAATTTCTGTTTTGTGATTATTTCTCGGAAAAGAATCCAGTTTTATATCCAATGAGTTTAATGGTCTCGGTGCTAATAAAGTAAACGAGAACGACTAATCCAATTGTTATAAAGTTTGATTGAGTCGGAGGCGTTAAGCTAAATAATTGCCGACCAAGCGATGTGAATGGAATAACTAATGTTGCTATTATCGCTCCCAGTGACAGTGAAATGATCGGGAATGATGGTGCAACGGTATGCAAAAAGAATCGGTTGGTACGAATCGAAAATAGAAAGACTAACTCAGTAAGAATACTGCTAATTAGCCAATTTGTTTGTAGAACCTGTGGGCCAGATGAAACAAATAAACGGAATACAAGTAAATCGAATGAAGTACTGACAACACCTAAAATAAGCGCCTGTTTAGCAATCTCACCCATGTGGTATCGTTTTGGCATTTTTATCTGATCCAAATCATTTCTATCAGTTGCAATTGATATCATCGGGAAATCAGACAATAAATTAACCAACAGTATTTGTAATGGAAGCATCGGTAAAAAGTTAATGAAATATGTCGCTGATGCCACGGCAAAGAAATTACCAAAGTTTGATGCGAGTGTTGCTTTGATGTACTTAACCGTATTTGCAAAGACATTTCGGCCTTCTTGGATACCCATGACGATTACGTCGAGTCCTGATTCCAGTAGGACGATATCTGACGCTTCTCGGGCAATATCCGAAGCATCTTGTACAACCAGTGAAACGTTAGCCAATTTTAGAGCTGGGGCATCGTTAATACCTTCCCCGAGGAAACCGACTTCGTGATTATTTTGCAATAATTCGATAATCCGGTATTTCTGTTGAGGTGATATGCGGGCAAAGACGAAATATTTCTCAACTGCCTCTTCTTGCTCTGCGTGTGTTAATTTATCCAACTCGGTTCCGGTTATTACCGCCTCGGGATCATCTACTATTCCAATTTTTTTACCCACTGCTCCCGCCACTTCGGCATTATCTCCCGTTATCATTTTTATTCCGACATTTAATTGTTTTGCATGATTTACTGCGGAGATTGTGGAGTCTTTTAATGGATCGATAAATGAAATTAAGCCAGCAAAAATTAAATCCTTTTCGTACTCTAATAAACTGTCATCTGCTGTATGTAAGGGAATTTCTTTGGTTGCTACAGCAATTATTCTTTTACCATCTCGTCCCTGTTGGTTCATCCAATTCGAGATCTCCTGTTCAGATTGTTTGCAACTGATGCATAACGGTAAGATTGATTCGGGTGCTCCTCGAACAATCATTATCTGAGTCTTTCCTTTTTTAACCGAGACAATGTTACGGCGTCTTTCAGGATCAAAGGGAACTTCACCAACAAAGGTATATTGAGATTTTGTATCGGTAAATGACTGAGGGGCTCTGTTTAGTAACGCCAGGTCAAATGAATTATTCGGCTGTTTTGATGTTTCATTTCCAAAGGGAGATGCCAAACATGCCAGAAACAAGGGATCTTGGTCTGGCTCTTCATATAGACTATCAACGGTAAGCGTGTTTTGAGTAATCGTGCCTGTTTTATCGGTACATAAAATATCAATACTTCCGAGATCCTCAATTGCAGATAGTCTTTTTACGACAACTTTTTTATCTGCAAGCTCTCGAGCACCACGCGATAAAGCAAAGGTCGTTACCACTGGTAGTGCTTCAGGGATAACTCCAACAGCCAGGGTAATTGAAAATATGAGTAGTTCAAAAGGATTGGCATCGGGTCCTTTAATAAAAATATTACTGATGTAGAGGAGTATGAGAGTTACTATGACCATCCATAAGATGAACGTACTTAATTTGGATAAATTCTGCTCAAACCCGCTTGAGCCGTGTGTTTTCTCGACTAGGTTTGAGATTTCGCCAATGGCTGTTTGTTCTCCTGTGCCAATAACAACGCCCATTGCCTTACCTGAAACTACTGTAGTTCCAGAAAAACCGATATTTTCTGCTTCGTTAAATTCAGTCGCTGCCTTTATAAGTGGTTTATCATGTCGAGGTACTGGTGCGGATTCTCCACTCAGAATGGATTCATTGATCATAAGCGACGTCGTTTCAATGAATCTTAGATCAGCGGGTATAACATCGCCATTTTCGACAATTACAATATCGCCTGGAACTAGATCTTTGCTGTCAATGATCTGCTCTACGCCGTTGCGTCTCACGCGCGCTCTGGTGTATATGATACCTTTAAGTAGTTGGATAGTTTTCTCAGATTGAAATTCCTGATAAAAGCTTAATGTCGTATTCAATAAAATGAATAGGGTAATCATAACCGCATCGATAGGTTCTCCTATTATTGCGAGTAAAAGTGCACATACTATCAGGATATATACAAAAGGTGAACTAAATTGGCGTTTTAGAATCTCCCACCATAAGGTTTGTTTAGAAGTAATTTGATTTAGGCCGTGTTCTTGACGTTGAACTATAACTTGATCATCAGTAAGGCCTTTTTCATTACTTAAAGAATATTTTGATAATAGATCATCAACGGTAAGTGTCGTGTATTCTGAGACTGAGAGCATAAAATCAACTTTATTGTACTCTACTCTTTTATCATTGCAGAGACCCATATCTGGTTTGTATACTTACTGTATGACTGATAATTCGCTCTATACTCTTGAAACAGCTAAGGATTTAATGGTAACGAATGTACTCACTGGTTTGGCTGATGATACTGTCTCAGCTACTATGCAGCGGCTTGCAAAGAAAAGTTTAGATGATATTCATGCCATTTATGTCGTCGATGAGGCGAATCATTTACTTGGACTCGTCATGACTACCCGGTTACTCATCTCAAAACCTAAACAGTTACTAAAAGAATTAATGGTTATTAATCCATTAACAGTAAAAGCCTCAGCTAAAAGAGATTCCCTTGTTGCTGAAATTATCCATAAAGATGCCCCAATATTGACCGTGGTTGACGATGATAATTGTTTACTTGGTGTTATTTCAGACGACCAAGTAATAAATATTCTTCATGCTGAACACATGGAAGACTATCTTAGATCTTCTGGTTTTAATGAAGTTCATCATGGTCTTTCCGATTTGATCCAGATGAATTGGTTAAGGCTCGTTCGGGCGCGGTTACCGTGGCTACTCTTTGGACTAATGGTTGGACTTATTGGAAGCCTAATAACGAGCAGTTTTGAAGTGTCTTTTAGGCAGCATATCACTTTGGCTTTTTTCCTTCCGGTTATGACGTATATGTCTGATGCAATCGGTACCCAGACAGAGGCGATTTTTATTCGGGCGGTAACACTGTTCAAGATCAAGTTAACTCAATACATTGTCAGAGAGGCTTTGATCGGTATGACTATCGGAGTGTTTCTGGGCGTTATTGCTGGGTTTGCCGGATATGTAATTTCTGGCTCTACGAGTATTGGACTTGTGGTGATGATCTCGATGTTTTTATCGATGACGACAGCTACTGTTTTAGCCTGTTTAACTCCAATTGTACTAACCATGATCCATAAAGATGAAGCGGTCGGCAGCGGGCCGTTTACTACAGCATTACAGGATTTGTTAAGTATTACTATTTACTTGATAACTGCATCTATTCTACTTAATTAATTCTTTTTAGGTAAACTGAACCAAAAAGTGCTTCCATTTCCTTCGACTGATTCAACCCAAACTCGGCCTCCATGTAATTGAATGTATTCTTTTACGACCGAAAGGCCAATTCCGCTGCCCGCTTTTTTACCGTCCCGGAAGAACAACGTAAATAACTTTTCTAAATTATCTTTTGGTATTCCTGGGCCATCATCTTTTACAAAAAAGTGGTATTCTTCACCTTGATCTGTAAATCCGACCTCAATACGGCCGCTTTCTTTTTCCGAGGTAAATTTAATAGCATTAGAGATTAGGTTACTGAATACTTCGATAATCGGTTGTCGAAATAGTTGAAGAGTCGGAAAGTTCGGGCTAATTACTAATTCGATGTGATTTTCTTTTGCGAGTATGCTCACATTTTGTTCTATCTTTTGTAAGACGTCGTTTAGGTTAACTGATTCTTTAACTCGCGCTTCCCGTTTAATCCGACTTAATATCAGAAGATTATCGATCATCTCTCCCATATTTTTTGTTATCTTTTCCATCGATCCGAGATCATTGAGCACCATGCTCATATCTCCTTCCTGTATTTCTTCTTGTAATACAGCCACATAAGAACGTAGTGCTGTTAATGGTGAACGTAAATCATGGGAAACAATATACACAAATCGTTCGAGCTGGGCCTGCGCCTGCTGTATTGCTTCAAGCATGTTATTAGCCGATATTGTAAGTTCAGATATTTCGTCATGATTTTTAACCGTTAACCGTTGATTTAAGCTATTCATACTGATGCCTTTTATCTCATTATTTAATTGATACATGCGATCGATCACACTTATTTTGACGAACAGCATTAATGCTGTGCCAACTACGCTCCCAGCAATGATCATCCAAACTGCCCAATACCAGACACTTTGTTGACCTTGTCGATACACATCCCGGTGAATTTGCGCTTCAACTATTAGTACGGGTTTGTCATTTAAGTCAGTTAGTGCAATATAGCCAGCTAAGGTGTCGTTGCTTATTGGCTTTACTATTGCCTGGTTTGATGCTATCTCTTGTTTTACTTCATTCGGTATTCCTACTGAATTTAATGTATGAACGCTAAATTCTTGTTTAACTTGGTCACTTAGGTTACGAATTATTTGATCGCTAAGGTAGCGGCCCATGATTAGAGATCCGTTAATTGGTCCCGCCTTTTCACTGGTTAAGATCGGATTCGCAACAACCATCATTGGGCGTTCTCCGACCATCAAGATACCTTCAATGTGGTCGTTAGTAGATGTATGTTGTACTAATTTGGGTTCATCAAATATTTGCGTGACGAGATCGCTTGGAATCGGAACTCTTTCTTGTTTTTCTAAATCGTATGCATTACCGAAAACGACTTGCTGATTCTTATCAATATACATAATGAGATTTAAGCCTAATCCAATATGGGTTTCATCGTTGAGATTTGTTTCTGTGTAGGATTGGTCGCGATTATCGATATAACGATAGGTGTCTGACCACTCGGCCCAATCCGTTACGGTGCGTCCGATTTGTCCTTGTTCGGCCTGAATTGCTTCAGCAATGCGGTCTAATGTTGACCGTGCCTGTGCCTCTTCGATGCTGCTAAATCCTCGTAGTACGACAATTCGACCAGTTATATACGTTATAACGGTTAAAAGCGCAAATGCTAAGGTTATGATAATAAATGTTTTTTTAGATAGAGTTATACCGCCTCCAGTAGGGTATTTTAATTATTCAAAAACTGTCGACGAAAAGCAATGAGTCAATGATGCCGATACTTCTACGTTCATATCAAGGGTTTTGTAATTTGGTAGCATAAATACAAGATGAAAATACCAAAAATATTAACTTTTATTGACGTCGAGACAACGGGACTCAATCCATCAAGTGATCGGATTATTGAGATTGCTGCAATTCGTATTGAAGATGGTCAGATCGTTAAAACGATCCACACCTTTATTGATCCTGAAAGGGACATTCCTTCCGAAATAACGGCTATCACTGGAATTCAAAACAAAGATATTTTAGCTGCACCTTCGTTTTATCAGATAGCTGAAGAACTTTTGTCTCTTTTAGATAACTCAATATTTGTTGCACATAATGTTCGATTTGATTTTAGTTTTGTGCGTAACGAGTTTAGCCGATTAGGGTACACACTTAAAGCCAAACAACTCTGTACGGTAAAACTTTCAAGATCCTTATATCCCGATCAAAAGAAACACGATCTCGGTTCGATTATTCGTCGATTTGGGTTTGTCTATGAAAATCGTCATCGAGCATATGATGACGTATTCATTCTGTGGCAGTTTTATCAACAGATTATGCAATCTTTTCCATTAGAACGAATTGAAGATGTTCTTGATACGGTTATCCCTCGGCCAGCCCTACCAGTTAAACTATCTTCATCTGATTTATCATATTTACCTCCATCGGCTGGGGTTTATTTGATGTATGGTCTTAATGATCTTCCGTTGTACATTGGTAAGAGTGTACATATCCGGGACCGAGTGTTATCGCATTTTTCTGCAGATTATCAATCCTCAACTGAAATGAAGATTGCCCAACAAGTTGAACGAATCGACACGATTCAAACAGTAGGTGAGCTAGGGGCATTAATTTTAGAATCGAATTTAATTAAGAAGTACCAGCCATTGTATAACCATAAATTACGTAACTCTCGACAACTGCGTGCGGCATATCTGGCGACCGACGATGATGGGTTTTATACCACCACTATACGATCTCTTACCGAAGTCGATCCTTTAACACTCGACTCACTCATTGGCATATTTAAATCTCAGAAACAGGTGAAGGAGTGTCTGATTGCCTTATCTGAACAATATCAACTCTGTGAAAAGCGCCTTGGTATCGAAAAAACCAGCGGTGCTTGTTTTGCGCATCGACTCGGCCGATGTCTTGGCGCTTGTGTGAAGCAGGAGTCATCAGATGACTATAATAAGCGTTTTATCAATGCGGTATCCCAGATACGGTTAAAACGCTGGCCGTATTCATCGCCAGTTATGTGTATTGAGGGGGATTCGAGTGGATTATCTTCGGATTTTCACGTTATCGATCATTGGTGCTATATAGGAACTGCGCGACTTTCAGATGGGTTATTGGATCATGTTCAACTTGCCCCCTATCGTTTCGATTATGACCTATACAAGGTCCTTTGTCAGTTTATTTTTGACAAGAAGAAGCATCTCGTTATCCGACCCGCTACCGATGACGTTTTAGCGATCGTTGGGTATCAACCTTCAGCCGATAACAATATTGCCGATTTTCCAGTATAATACGAATACGTCCTATTACGAGAAAGGGAAGTTGCCTATGACAACTCTCGGGAGCGCCGTTTGACGCACTATCCTTAATATAAGGGAGATCGGAGGATTGCCTATGAACTTCTACCTTGGTGGCGATGCCGCCCTGGAGTTGGCGAGCCATAAATTCACCGGAGATTGTTCCGGCCGGATGAATCGGGGTAAATATATCCCCAAGGTCGTCCACAGTTAGGAGGTGATCCAAAATCTAACGGGGGAGCATTTACCTTCCCCGTTTTTACTCTGTTTCAGATAAGAGGGGGCCAAGGTCTTTTCCACCTAAAAAATGCATGTGAATATGCCAGATAACCTGACCGGCATCCTGATTACAATTGACGATTAGACGATAACCTTTTTCGCTCAAACCCAATTCTGTCGCAACGTGTTTAGCTACGGTAAATAGGTGTCCTAACACCTGCTCGTCTTCTGCAGATACGTCATTTACCGTTGGAATTTCTTTATTCGGAATAATCATGAGGTGTACTGGTGCTTTAGGATTAATGTCTCGAAATGCGGTAACAAGATCATCTTGATACACAATTTCCGCTGGTGCTTCGTGATTAATAATTTTTGTAAAAATTGTTGCCATTGGATCTATTATATACCTTGTAGATTCAGCAGAATCTTTTATAAATACTTTTCGATTCGTAAATACTCAAATCCTAGTGTACTGATAATAAATGTTAGATAGATGAATATTAAAATCAACGACTCCCTCACCGTAAGCCGTTTCCCTGAATAAACACTGGTTAGAAAATATATGATTGCTATTATTAAAAACATTGCAGGCACAACGATTTCTGAAAAGTTAACGAGTTTAATCGGATTAATAACTGCTGCAATTCCTATTATTAAAGTCGAGTTTCCCACTACGCTTCCAAGAATATCTCCAATGATTTGTCCCTCATGTTTCATTATTGTCGCTCGAATTCCATGTGTTAGTTCTGGAAGTATTGTTCCCGTCGAAATGACAATTAGTCCAATAATTAATATTGGTACGTCTATTTCCTGGGCAATCAAAACGGCAGCGTTTGTTACAAATTGGCTAGAAATGAAGATCGCTAAAATGGTAATGATAAATAGCAGTAATTGTTTTAGTAGGCGCGGTTTTTTTACCTGTTCGACGAATCGAGTGAACCGACTGCGCTGTCTTATTAGTCGATAGTCATATGCTCCGTATAGCGTAAGTAAAAACATTCCATCCAATCTGCTCAATTGGTAATCAAATAGTAATAATAATGGCGTTAATGCCAGTATCGACATATATTGCGTATCGAGTTGTGTCAGCCGTGATTTAACCTGGATTCCTCGGGCAATTAATACCGGCAGGCCTATGATTAATGTTAAATCAGCAATATTGCTCCCGATAATATTACCAAGAGAAAGTACTGCGTTCTGATGAATCGATGAACTAATGGCAACAGCTAGTTCCGGAATAGAAGTCGCAATCCCCATCAAGATAAATGAGGTAGTGAATTCAGATACATGAAAGTATCGACTCATAAAGTCGATTACTTTGACCAATTGAGTCGCAGCGATCACCATAATAATGATCCCGACTATAATAATTACTAAATGCATTAGCATTATTTAAAGACTAACAAAGCTGTATGTGTACAGCAATACTAAGCCTATAAATTATCGTGAAGTTGACATCTTGGGGGCAAAACAGTATCGTAAATATGATTACAGGGTATATGAAAGTAATAATTGGTGCTGACCATCGCGGATATAACCTAAAAGAACAAATAAAATCCGAGATTGTGCTCGAGTCTGACTCTGTTGAATGGGTTGACGTTGGAGCGCATTCTATTGATCAGCGTGACGATTATACTGATTTTGCCGAAGCTGCAGCTCAAACCATGGAAAAAGAATCTATTGATTTTGCGGTACTTATTTGTGGATCTGGTATTGGTATTTCTATAGCAGCGAACAAGTTTGATGGTATTCGTTGTGGCCTCGGCATTAATGTTGCCCAAGTTGCTGCGGGGCGTGAAGATGATGATATTAACGTGCTAGCGATTGCCGCGGACTTCACCGCACCCGAAGAGAGTCTCGCAATGGTGCATGCTTTTTTAACTACGGTATTTTCTGAAGAAGCTCGATATCGACGACGTTTAGAAGAAATCGAGATTATTGAAGAGCAAAAAGAAGATGAATGAACCTAAAATAATTCCAGCTATATTGGTACAAACGGTAGAAGAGTTTATTGCCCAATTCCGTCAGGTAGAGCAGGAAACAGATACTGTTCAACTTGATTATATTGATGGACGATTTGCTCCGATCCGCACGTGCTGTGATGCTGATTTACTTGGTGAATTTGAAATCGCTCCTCAGTTAGAAATCCAATTAATGGTTGAAAACCCTTTAATATATGTTGATGAATGGATTCAAGCCGGAGCGAAGCGTTTGATTGGTCATATCGAACATATGCCAGACCAAGACGACTTTGTAAATCAAATCGTAACATCCGGTGTAGAAGCAGGTCTCGCTTTAAATATTGAAACACCTCTAGACATGCTCAAGCCGGAACTGATCGAGCATCTTGACGTTGTTCTTTTAATGGCCCATGAAATTGGTATTCAAGGGGCGCAGTTCAATCTGGCTGTATTAGATAAAATTCGTACATTACGCAATTCATATCCTCATTTAAATATCGAAGTCGATGGCGGTCTGAATGAAGAATCAATTATTAGTGCTCGTAACGCAGGTGCAAACTTTTTTGCAGTAGGGAGCGGCATATTTGCACAAGCTCATCCAGCACAAGCCCTGCGTCACTTACAGGAGGTGATTGTATGAACGTAAAAAATGTAACCGTATTTGGATACGCGGATTCACAAGACGGTGACGAAGAATATCTTGCCGCATTTGAAACCTCGCGATTGTTAGCATTATCTGGGTTTACCATCGTGAATGGTGGGGGGCCAGGTGTTATGCGTGCTTCGAGTCTAGGAGCGAAGGCCGCTAATGGACACACAATCGGTGTTACTCTTTATCCAGAATCTCAGGATGCGATATTAATGTTTGAAGGTCGAGATAAGCTTAATAAGCTCGATGAAGAGATTGTCACCCAAAATTACTTGGAACGAACATTAACCCTAATTGAGAAGGGCGATGTATTCATAATTTTTAGTGGTGGTACAGGTACTATCTCTGAATTCGGAATGGCTTGGGGACTGGCTCGACTTCACTTTGGTCACCATAAACATCTAATTTTATATGGTCGATGGTGGCATGAAATTCTTGAGGCCTTTGGTGCAAATATGCGCCTTCGTCCTGAGGAATTAATGGTATATCATATTGTTGATTCACCAACCGAGGCCGCCGATAAAGTAAAGGCTATTGCTGCAATGACTCAAGAAAATCAGTTGGTAAACTCGCGGTGATTTTTTATGACTGAAATTAAATCGGAGCAACAATTAGTCGATATAGCCAATCAAATTCGACAAGACGTAGTAAAGATGTTGGTCACCGCAAAAAGCGGCCATACTGCAGGGTCTTTAGGTATGGCCGACATCTTTACGACGTTGTATTTTAGCGGTGTATTAAACGTAGACCCAAGTAATCCGACATGTCCAGATCGCGATCGTGTTGTTCTTTCAAACGGACATATTTGTCCGGTTTTATATGCAACATTAGCTCGGGCTGGCTTTTTCCCTCTCGACGAATTATCAACATTACGTAAGCTTGGGAGCCGTTTACAAGGTCATCCGCACAGAGGGACGTTGCCTGGAATTGAGACAACATCTGGTCCTCTCGGTTCTGGATTAAGTCAGTCAGCAGGCATGGCATATGCTGCCCGTATGGATAAACAAAAGTGGCAGGTGTACTGCCTGGGGAGTGACGGAGAGCATGATGAAGGTAATACGTGGGAAGCGGTTATGTTTGCAGCAAAATATAAATTAGATAATCTCACGTACATTATTGATCGTAATAATATTCAAATTGATGGACATACCGAAGATGTCATGCCGTTAGAATTATTACGGGCAAAATACGAGGCGTTTAATTGGCATGTTCTTGAGATCGATGGGCATAATATTGGGGTTATACATGATGCATTGCAAGAAGCTCGGTCCATCGTCGGTAAACCAGTTGTGATCATTGCCTATACTATTCCCGGGAAAGGTGTGGAATTTATGGAATTTCTTCCTGAATGGCATGGTAAGGCGCCCTCTGCTGCAGAGGCTGTCGAAGCATTATCTGAATTAAGAACACTGAGTGGGAGAATAGACTCTGAACACCAATAAAATGCTTGTCGAACATATAACACTTTCATCATCTGACCAAAAGCCGATTCGAGATGGGTTTGGTGAGGGACTCGTTGAGGCCGCTCGGCGTAATCCTAATGTTGTCGGTCTGTGTGCTGACCTTACTGAATCTACTCGAATGCAGGCGTTTAAAGATGAATTTCCTGAACGTTTTATTCAGATCGGCGTTGCTGAGCAAAATTTAGTTACGGTAGCTTCTGGTTTAGCTGCAGCCGGAAAAATTCCGTACATCGCATCGTATGCAACCTTTTCTCCTGGTCGTAATTGGGAGCAAATTAGAACCACCGTTTGTTATAACAACGTTCCGGTTAAAATCGCCGGACACCATGCCGGGTTGTCGGTTGGACCAGATGGCGCTACTCATCAATCGCTCGAAGATATTGCATTAATGCGTGTATTGCCGAATATGACTGTCGTTGTCCCTTGCGATGCTATTGAAGCAAAGAAGGCTACTATTGCCGCTCTGGTTCAACCCACTCCGGTATATATTCGCTTGAACCGTGCTGCAACCACGGTATTTACCTCTGAGTCTTCTCCTTTTGAAATCGGTCGCGCTGAAGTATTGGCAGAGGGCTCCGATGTAACCATCTTTGCCTGCGGGAGTCTTGTGTATGATTGTTTAGTTGTAGCCCATGAACTTATGAGCCAATCGATCTCGGTTGAAGTTATCAATGTATCTACCATCAAACCTCTCGATGGAAATACCGTACTTTCTTCAGTGCGCAAAACAAAACGAGTTGTTACTGTTGAAGAACACCAAGTCGCGGGAGGGTTGGGTTCGGCCATCGCTGAATTTCTGGGTGAACATTTCCCTGTACGGATGAAGCGGTTGGGGATTTTAGATTTATTTGGTCAATCCGGCGAGCCTAATGAACTAATGACCGAATATGGTCTCACTAAAGACCGAATTCAGTTAGCAGTAAAAGAATCTATGAACTATATTGAGTAGTTTTTACTCTTGATGATTACGTGGTATTCTAGAATTACTAATCAATTTTTATGGCCCGCATTGCCTGCATTGGACTAACTACAATTGATATCATCTTCTTGCTTTCTGCTGGTCATATTCAACAACCATCGGAAAATGGAAAAGAATTATGTTTACCATTTCCGACTAAAATTTCAGTAGACAAACGATTTATTTCATTAGGCGGTAACGCTCCAAATGTTGGGGCAGGGCTTATAGCCACAGGCCATGGCGTTAAGTTAATTTCACAAACCGGTGAAGATGAGCTCGGCCAGATGATCTATACTCAATTGGTTACAAAAGGATATGATTTAACCTATACGGCCCGCAGTGGAGAGAGTAATAGCTCGGTGATATTAAGTTACGGCCATGACCGCACGATCTTGTCTTACCATTCCACACCTATATATCGTTTTCCAGAAACGTTGGATAACATTGATTGGCTCTATGTTAGTTCTTTAGGATATAAAGATTTCCATTTGATCCATCGCGCGATGAAAAAATGGCTGCAATATCATCCGGATGTACAGGTCGTCTACAATCCTGGTCGAGTAGAGATTGATGCCGGATTTTCCGCTATTGGCGAGTTAATGCATGCATGCCATACTGTAATCGTTAATAAAGAGGAGGCCAGTATTTTATTGCGCAGCGATGCCGAACATACCGATGATTTATTTGATGTTCAATGGCTGTTAGAAACATTTGTACGCAAAGGCGTCAAGCGAATTACCATTACAGATGGGAAAAATGGATCTTATTTTTGTGATGGGAAAAATTATTACCATATGGAGTCGTTCTCTTCAAAAGTGGTTGATACAACAGGGGCAGGAGATGCATTTGCAGGAGGGTACTTAAGCGGTATTGCCCATGGACGAAGCGAATTGGAATCATTGCGTTTAGCCTCTGTTCAGAGTGGTCACTCTGTTGCAACACCTGGGGCTACAACAGATTTGTTGACGTTATCGGCCTTAGATGCGATACTAGAAAAGCACTCTCAGCTCGTCCCTCGAGAGCTTGGGGAAGATTAGATATGAAAATTTTATTTACCGAAATAAATGAAGATTGGCAACGTGATTTTTTTGAACAAAATTTACCTGGCCATGAATTGATATTTGTTTCAAACGATCAATATCAAAAAGATCCCTCAGATTTTTCTGATATCGGAGTTCTATGTGTATTTGTCGGTACTCCAGTCAAAGCGGCAGATATTAACCGCTTTCCTTCATTAAAATTTATTTGTACACGATCTACAGGATATGATCATATTGAACTCGATTATGCGCGAGAGAAAGGGATTCCAGTAACAAACGTGCCTTTTTATGGAGAAAATACGGTTGCGGAACATACAATGGCCCTCTTGCTCGCGTTATCACGGCAATTAAGACCTAGTTTCGATCGAATTCGTGAAGGTTCTTTTAACTATGAAGGTCTACGCGGTTGGGATCTTAAAGGTAAGCGTATCGGATTAGTTGGTGGGGGGCATATTGGTATGCACGTTGCTCGGATGGCGCGAAGCTTTGAAATGGATGTAGTCGTTTTTGATATGTTCCAAAAACCTGAATTAGCGAAAACAATCGGATTCAGCTATGTTGAGCTTGCCGAACTATTATCAACAGCACACGTAATTACCCTCCATTTGCCCTTAAATGAAGCAACGAAACATATTCTTTCTCATGACCAGTTCGCACAAATGCGAAAAGGTGTGTATATCATTAATACCGCAAGAGGAGCCTTGATTAATACTGAAGCCTTGGTAAATGGATTGAATTCTGGAAAAGTCGCTGGTGCCGGGCTCGATGTCCTCGAAGACGAAGAAGTATTGAAAGCGCCTTCGACCGCATCAGAATCAGAGTCTGCGTCAGCTGATCGACTGCTGATGAAGATGGATAATGTTTTAGTAACACCCCATAATGCATTCAATAGTAAAGAAGCAGTAGAACGTATTTTACTTACTACAATTGAGAATATTAATTCGTATTTGTCCGGTTCGGTTAAAAATATAGTGAGTAAGTAATCAACCCAGTCTTGTAACTTTTCTGCTACAATAAACAACATGCCCCGTATATTTTGGCTTGCTATAGCCATGCACGTTGGTACTACTATTGGCGCAGGTATCTTTGCTATTCCTTATGTTACTGCACAATCCGGATATCCGATCGGTCTACTTTGGTTATTAATCACAACTATTTTAGTTACCTTTACAAACATTGCCTATGCATCAATCATTGCGGCTGATTTTAAAAAGCCCCAACAACTTGCTGGTTATGCAGCACATTATATTTCTCCAAAATTTAAATCAATTACCGGAATATTTATTTTGGTGGGATACTGGGGATCTCTACTTGCATACATTATAGGAATGGGCAAATTCCTATCGATTTTGGTGGGTGATCCTACGACCTCAGTCCTCTTTTCATTACTGTCGATAATCTTTGTGGTTGTTACATTAACGATAAATTTAAAATTATTAGCTACGACAGAGAGCCTATTAACTGGTGCGATGCTAATCGTAATCTTGGTCCTTATATGCATCGGTTTTCCATACATGCGTTATTCTAATCTGAGTTTACCCGAAGTAATTCCTTCTAGAATAACTTTAATAGCCCCTTATGGAGTTATGTTAAATGCATTGATGGGATACTCAGTGATCCCTGAGATGGGTCGGATGCTTAAGTCAGCAAAGATGAATGTTCGATCGTTTTATCTCGCCGTTATTATCGGTTCGATCATCCCGGCAATCGTTTATTTACTGTTTCAGTTAATGGTAACCGGCGTTTCTGGTCCCTCAACTAGCGAAGAAGCTATTGCCGGACTCCTCATATATTTGCCCTCATGGGTAGTTTATGGTGGGGCAATCTTTGGTGCTTTAGCGATAATTACGTCCTTTCTTACCATTGCGTATGCAACAAAGGACACTTTTTTATATGACTTCAATATTTCTCCAACGGCTTCGATCTTAGCTACTGTTGTCCCTCCGGCTATATTTTTTCTTGCTGGAGTACATAGTTTTGTTCGTGTATTGGAATTTGGCGGCACGTGGTCAGGTACTTATGTTGTTATTATTATCTGGCTGATGCACTTCATGATTTTACGTCGTCATGATAGTAAATCGATTGTGAAAAGACATTAACTCTTTGCAGTTTATGCTAATATAGTTGCGTGCAAGGAAATGATATTAAATTATCTCTTAGTGTAATCTTAGGCAGTATTCTATTGGTCGCGGCAATCGTATTTGTTGCGCGTGTCTTTGATCGACCAGATATTGTCGCCGTTGATCAAACGGTTGGGGAGTCTCGCCCTACCCAAGGTAATAGTAATGCAACGACAACAATTGTTGAATTTTCTGATTTTCAATGCCCTTCATGTAAAGCCGCGCAGCCAATCGTCGATAAATTCATGAGTGATTATCGTGACCAAGTTAAATTGGTATTTCGTCATTTCCCACTACCTCAGCATCAAAACTCTAATGCGGCTGCATATGCAGCAGAAGCTGCCGATCATCAAGGTAAGTTTTGGGAGGTTCATGACTGGTTATTCACTAATCAGAGTACTTGGTCGGCCGTAGAGGTCAGTGGAGAGTATTTTTATGATAAGTTTGGCGCTGATCTTGGTCTAAACAAAGACCAATTTTTGGCAGATTATGTTTCAAATGACGTGCGTAGTGTTGTCGACAGTGATCGGAGTGCTGCGAACTCGTTGAAGGTTAATTCTACACCAACGTTTTTTATTAATGGTAAACGTTTTTCTGGAGTGACCAGTTATGATGATTTCGTTTCAGCTTCTGGCGTTACCCCGATTGCGCCAACTCAAACAATCGATGTACCCCAAGAGAGTGTTGCGCCAACCGAATCTAGTCCTGCTCAATAAAATTAATCCACGATTATATTTGCTTCATTAGAACCTTTCTCTATAATGAATATGATGATTAAATTTGATAGCGTATCAAAATGGTATAAGCGTTCTGGTGTCACTGCTTTTGAAGAAGTCTCATTACAGATAAACCAGGGCGATTTTGTATTTCTTATTGGCCCCTCGGGGGCTGGTAAGACGACATTACTAAAGTTTCTTATTCGAGAAGATATTCCGAGTGAAGGTGATATTTGGTTTAAGGATGACAATATCGTTCGGTTACCCCGCCGCAAGATTCCTCATTTACGTCGTCAAATCGGGATGGTTTTCCAGGATTTTAAGCTTTTGCGGCAGCAAACCGTGTTTGAAAATATTGCATTTGCTCTCGAAGTCGTTGGTAAAAAACCGAGCGAAGTTAAAGAGATTGTACCGTACTTACTTGATCGCGTCGGTCTATTACATCGGGAACGCGCATTTCCTCAAGAATTATCTACTGGCGAACAACAACGAGTTGCTATTGCTCGAGCGTTAGCTACTGAACCCGAAGTTCTGTTAGCCGATGAACCAACAGGTAACCTTGATAGCCAGAACACTAAACAGATTGTAGACTTATTGAAACAGATAAATGAATGGGGAACTACAGTTATTATGGCCACTCATGATGAAGCTTTGGTAAAACGGACTAAAGGGCGAGTTGTCGTCATCAAGGACGGTCGATTAACGGAACAACGATAAAAATATGAACCAAATAATAAGAGTAATAAAATATACCTTTCAACACATCACAAGGAATGTCTGGCAATCTTTTTTGATCATTATGATTTTGACTGTTCTTATGCTGATGGGGCAGCTCTTTGCGATTGTATCAATTGCGAGTGATCGTATTTTGACCTATTTAGAGAATCAACCTCAGGTTACCGTTTTCTTTAAAGATGAGACTACATCTGATCAAATTGAACAGATTAAGCGTGAACTTGAGAAAGATTCTCTTATCGAATCTGTTTCTTATATAACAAAAGAACAGGCATATGAAATTTATAAGGCACAACATAAGAACGAACCCGAGTTATTAGAGTTTGTAACGCCGGATATTCTGCCAGCCTCTCTTGATATCTCGGCTCGACAAGTCGAATATTTATCCAATATTGCTAAGCAGTTTCAGAATAATGAATTTGTCGAGAGAGTTATATTCCAGCAAGATTTAGTCGATGAATTAACAAGTTGGACGGATGCGGTTCGATTTGGTGGTGGGGTCTTATTAGGTGTTCTATTATTAATTTCAATTGGAATCATCTTGATTGTCGTAACCAACAATATAAATACATTTAGTCGTGAAATTGAAATTATGCGTCTCGTTGGGGCTGGTTCCTGGTATATTCGCTGGCCGTTCATCTTTGATGGGGTTTTATTCGCTCTATTCAGTGCCACATATGCAAGTGCTATTATGGTATGGGTGTTACCGTATGTTCAATCATTTACGGATCACTTTATTGCCACCGTTGAACTGTTCCCACCACACGAGAATCTTATCCATCTTGTTTGGGGTTATACAACTGGCATCGGCGTACTATTTACCGCCGTGGTTAGTTATTTAGCAACGAGGCAGCATTTAAAGGTATAGCTATGAAAAAAAGAATACTTAGTTGTGCTGTATTTATCATATCTTCTCTTTTTTTATCCACAATGCCTTTGACGGTAGAGGCTCATTTGGGGATTGACGGAGAAAATACTCTATTGCCTATTGGGCAAAATACGTCTCAACAAAAATACGACGAGTTAAAAGATCGAGAAACAAAGAAAACTGAGTTACAGCGGAAGATTGTTGATGCTCAGAAACAGGAAAAAACTCTAGCTAACCAAGTTACGTATTTAGATAATCAGATTCGCTTAACCCAGTTGGAGCAGGAAGATACTAGAAATCAAATAATAACCACAGAAGGCCAATTGGACGGGGTTAATAACGATATCATCAAACTTACAGAAAAATTGGAAAATGTTACCGAGTCGATAAATGATTTGAACACCACCCTTTCGGCGAGAATTCGAGCCCGTTATCAGTTTGAAACCGCAGGTACCGGTTTTATCCTTAAGCCTGGAAATGTACGGGAAATGATCCTAGAAAGTGCATACTTGCGGGCATTACAAGAAGAGGATAATCGTCTTCTCAGTCAAATGCATGATAATAAATCTAACTTTGAGGTCCAAAAGCAGCAGTTAGAAACACTCAAAACAGAGAAAGAAACATTGAAGGCTCAATTGCAAGACCACCATGTATTATTACAGAGCCAAGAACAAAGTTTACGGAATCAGCAATCTACAAAGAATTGGTTGCTTACGGTAACAAAGAATGAAGAAAATCAGTATCAAAGATTATTAGCTCAGGTTGAAGAAGAGATTCGGGCAATCCGAGCTGCCTTAACTAATTTAGGGACAAAACTTGGAAACGTTAAAAAAGGGGACATCATTGCCCGGGTTGGTAATACTGGCTGTTCCACCGGTCCTCACCTACATTTTGGATATTACATAAATAATGTAGCCGTAGACCCTATGGGCAAATTGAGTAGTGGTGCATTCGGTTGGCCCCTAAATGATCCGACAATAACACAAGGTTTCAATGATCCTTCTACACGAGCGTGGTATCAGGCTAACTTTGGCATACCTGGTCATAATGGGGTCGATATGGTTGATAGTACTATTGGCGACGGTGCTCCAATTTTAGCCGCAGCTGAGGGTGTAGCATATGCGGTAAGTGATAGTCAGCCGTGTTCTTTAACCGGAACCGTAGGTAAAGGTATTCGTATTGACCACCCGGATGGTACTAAAACGATTTACTGGCATGTAAAGTAGATGAAACTTCAAGGCTAGGGGTTGGTGGTAATGCATATTGTATTTAGAAATAAGTTGGTTACTTTCTCTTAGTTACTTTAAAAAAACTTGCAATTTTAAAATATTTTGTTATCATCCTTAAATATTGAGTTATATATGAAAAATATGCAAGGTTATATCTTATTGGCGGGCATAATAATTATATTTTGCCTTAGATCATTGGTATTTGCCGCAACCATACCAAGCGCGGTATTAATTTCTGAAGTCGCAATGAAGGAAGATAACGACTGGATAGAATTAATAGCAACCGCTAATCGAGATCTCATTGGTGTTCAAGTGATTGAAGGAGTCCAATCTGTAATCAAAGTATTTTCTAATTTAACAGTAGTGCCAGGTGATATTATTGTAGTTCATTTAAATGATAGCGGCGGTATCGATGAAAGTAATGCCACAGGAAAAGGGGGAAATAATTATTGGGATGTTTATTCTACCGATACTGGTTTAGTAGGAACAGATAATGTAATCCGACTAGAAGATAATGGAGTTGTTGTCGACGCGGTCGTGTGGTCGAATGCTGATGGTACTTTTTCATCAAGCAAAGATGTATTAATCCAATTAAATACCTTTGGTATTTGGTCTCAAGTCGGTTGCGTAGAATGTGGGTGGCAAGATTCCGATACTATTAAGCTCGGACAAAGCCTTGAACGTGTTTCAACTAGTGAACATTCTGTGGCTGATTGGATAATTGCCCAACCATTTACGCCAGGTCTACAAAATCATTTGTTTTTTGATCAACCATTAATTGAACCAACAATAGTTATTTCTCCGACTGAACCTATTGTTCCAACGATCACTATTGAGCCGTCAATCATCAACAAGCCAACTGTAGAGCCTTTACCTAGTGTTATTACTGTTACGCCCGCGCCGACTATTACCCCAACGGTGTCATTAGCTCAAATCAAGATTTCGGATCCCGTTTCAAGTATTGAAATCGGGAAGGATTTCCATATTCGCGGTATTATTGAAAATTTATCAAAAGGTATACAGGTCCAGATTAAAGCAGAGGCAACATCTGACCTTGTTCACTGGTACGAGGGGCAAACTAAAAGTGAGTCAGGAGAGTATGTCTCATGGAATGGTGCCTGGGCTAACTTACCAATGCTTACCAACGACATGGGCGATTTACCTTTTTCAATTACAGCACGGATTAAGCCGGAGAATCTGCCTGGAGACTACTCAATTAGAATAAAGATAAAGTTGGTAAACTCCACATCAACGTATACCTCCGACGTTATTCACGTTGCGGCCACTCGGTCTGTGGAGGACGAAATCGAATCTGACGAGGCTATTGAGACGGATGAATATTACATAGAGGATGAGCTGGGTGTTCAAACAATTGAAAAGGTAAAGAATTTAACTCTTGGAGATGTCGCAAGCGTTGAAGGCATAATCACTTCCCCTACGGGTGTATTTGGTCAAGGTATCGCATATATTGAGGATTCATCAGGGGGGATAAAGATACTGTTTAAAAATAAAGACCAGTCATTTTCATTGAATGAAGTTATTCGTGTTCAAGGTGAGATCAGAATGAGTTTAGGCGAACATTATCTTTATGCTTCTGAGGATCCTGAGTATTCAACTGAACAGATTTCGTTGCTTCCTATTAACATACAAGAATATGCTGATGAGAAAAATATTGGTCGACTTATTAGTACTACAGGCACTGTTACTAAACTCAGTGGTAATACCTTTTGGTTAAAATCTGGGAAAGGTAACGAAGTAAAGATTTATATTAAGGATTCTACTGGTTTCAAACGCCCTATGATTAAAAAGAATGATTCGCTTGCGGTGCTCGGTATACTATCAAAATATAAAGATGAAGTGAGAATTTTACCGAGGTCTAGTGATGACATAAAAGTCTCAGGACAAGTAAAAGGACTCGCTACTGATCGTGATCGTATCACTTCGCTACTACCCAAAACAGGTTCTTGGGTTATTATCGATGGTCTCTTACTTATGATTAGTGGGGTGATTATCTTTATTTTGTGGAAATTTAATGTAGTACTTCGCAGGATAGTGCAGTATTTCGTATCAAGTGGGCGATTGTTAGTGGACCGATTCCTCCGGGATTTGGAGTCATAAATACATCATATGTACTAAATTTTTCTATTATTACATCATCGGCAACTGGAAGTATTACTGTGCCAGGGGATACTGCGGTCGGTTCTAATACATCTGAAGCGTTTGTTCCCGTTACAATAATTTGTGCATTGCGTAGGTAGAAGTCAGTGTTTGTTGAGTATTCGTTAACAAGCGTTACTGTTGCCCCCAAAAATGGTAAATACGTAGCGAGGGGTTGTCCTACTAATATTCCTCCACCAATCAATGTAACAGGTACTCCTGATAAATCAGGGACCGTATACTCTTGATTTAGGTATTCAATTGATTTAATCGGATATTTTTTTGTAGCATTTATTGCATCTATTACTGCTAACACAACTGGTGGTAAAAATACGGGATTTCCTTCGAGCATTAACCCCATATTTTTGGGGTGTAAGCAATCCACATCTTTATAGGGGTGTACTGATTTCAGAATAACGTGTCTTTTATAAGAAGAAGGAAGTGGTAATTGCACTACAATGCCGTGAATTGTATGTTGGCTATTTAATTGTTGTATGTGTGTTAATATCCGTTCTGGGTCAAAATTATCGGGGTAGGATACTTTTTGAAATGTCAGTCCTGCTTTCTGAGCTGTTTTGCCTTTTAGGTCAGAAAAGAAATGCGAAAGTTTATCATTTCCAATCACCACGCTGACGAGTCCAGGTTTTCGAGAAGACTGTTGTAATAATCTTTGAGTTTGTTGCAGGACTGTTTTTGATAGTTCTTTTCCGTCAATGAGTTGTAGTGCCATACACCCATTTTAACATTGTCTGGGGTCGATCAGAGGCAGAAAGAGGAGTTATGGGTATTAAGCTCGCCTCATCCTCAAGAGAACCAAGTGCATTATCAGTAGTTTTGATTAATCCAATGAGTTTGCCTTGTATATTAAACTCTGTACCAATAATCGGTTTGAAATTGGGGTTTGCTGGAAGTAGGGCAATGAAGTCGTCTACTTTATGAAACCTTTTCAATGTCACAGAATCTTCGATTAACGCAACTACGATGTCGCCATTGCTCGCCGATTCTGTAGGATGTATGAGTGCTATGTCTCCCGGCTCAATCCCGGCCTCGATCATGCTTTCCCCCTCAACTCGGACAGCAAATGCTTTTTGATATCCCTTGAGGTATGATTTTTTAACGTTTATATATTTTTCAAAATGCTCTTCGGCCCAAATGGGATGACCTGCCTGAACTTGGCCGATTAACGGTATGCGTATTTCTTGAAGGTGGGCATTATTTGTTTCTGGTCGACGAAGCACTTTAATACCACGGGCTTTACTCGATCTTTGTATAAATCCTTTGCGCTCAAGCGCATCGAGGTGAATAGATGCGCCGCGGATTGAATTAACACCAAGACGATCTCGTATCTCGCGTACCGTCGGTGGAAATCCGTTTGTTTCAATTTCGCTGATTATTAAATCAAGGGTTATGAGCTGTCGATTTGTTAAGTTCTGCTCCTGTTGTCTACGTGTATTCATGTATACGTGTATACACCGATCTGGGCATAACGTCAATTGTGATTTGTGTTGATTTATAGCCATTTGGGAGGCGAGTGAGATTGATGCTGTTGTATGGCGAATTAGTCTTTGATTGAAGAACGAGCTTGATTAGAGTATAAAGTACATACTTAATTATGGATGGTATTACGTTGGGTGCTTTTTTTGCTTCAAATATCGGGATCCTTTTTATCATATTATTTGTGATTGGTTTTATTTGGCTTGGGGTTCTGACTTTTTTTGTTTATAAGTCGCACCGTTATTCAACTTCATTATTTGGTGAAACAGGAAAGGAAAATTTAAGGGAGATTCTTAATGACCATATTAATAGAGTCGAAGGGGTTAAGGTTAAAATTATAGATTTTGAGAAAATAGTTACTGATGTGCAAAAAAATGGAATGAATCACTTTGCCAAAATGTCGATTATTCGGTTCAATCCTTATAATGATACGGGAGGGGATCAAAGTTTTGTGTTGGCGCTACTAGATGAACGGAATAATGGGGTTGTTATTTCAAGTATGCATGGACGTCAGCAAACGAGAATGTATGCAAAACCAATAGTCGCAGGTGAATCCTCTGATTACGAGCTCTCTGATGAAGAAAAAGAGGCCATTCGCAAGGCCCTCTCGTTGGGGTATAAATAAACTTAAGTTACTTTAATTCACTATGAAAGACGATATCGTTATTGATGAGAAACAAATCATAAATACCCACAAGGTTGGGTTGATTGGACGTATTAAGAGTTTGTTTAAGCGCAGTGCTTCGCCAGATGTCGTACTCGATAATGGCCAACGTATCGCCCTCTCTTTGGGTGTTTTGGCATTATTCGTTGTGTTAATTGGCGGTGGTGGATTTATATATGTATTAAGTCAAAAAGAATCCAAAAATGAAAATGTAGAATCGCAAATTACAACGATTCCTTTGTCAGGTAATCAAATAAAATCAGTCGAAGTAAAAGATCCAGAAGAACCAAAGAATCAGAACTCACCATTGAACGGTGTATTACTTACTAGTTCGGAATATTCAAAATTAATGCAAAAGTTACCTCTTGTTGTAATGGTGGAGAATCATCCAGACGCTCGACCTCAATCTGGTTTAGATAAAGCTGATCTTGTCTTTGAAACCCTCGCAGAAGGAGGGATTACTCGGTTTGCGGGTGTATATCTCACAAATGAGCCTGAGGTTGTCGGACCCGTCCGTTCTGTTCGTAAATACTTTCTTGACCTAATAGGTTTTCTTGATGACTCGTTAATTATGCATATTGGTGGGGCTCAAAGTACGAACCCCGAAGCCGATGCTTTGGGTGAGATCCAAAAACAAGGAGTAAAATCTCTTGGTGTTTCAGGTGGGAAATTCTGGAGAGTCACTGATCGACTCGCTCCCCATAATGCGTATTCAAATACCAAGGATTTGTGGTCTGTTGCTGCATCAAATGGATGGCATGGACCGGTTTCTATTAATTTATGGCCATTTAAAGATTCAGCCGTATCTGCTGATCAAAGTGCTGCTGTCCAAAAAGTTCAGATTAACTGGACTGGTAGTGGATCGAATGATTTTAGTACAATTTGGAATTTTGATGCCAGCCAAAACGTATACAAGCGTTCATTTGTAAGTGGTCCACATAAGGATGCAGTAACAAATCAACAATTGACCGCACGGAATGTCGTGATACTATACGCTCCGATGTCATCAGCAAACGATGGAAGTGCTCGAATTACGTTTAAAGTTATTGGGTCCGGTAAAAGTTTAATATTGCAGGATGGAAATGTGATAAAAGGTACTTACGAAAAACTAACTAGAAAGAGTGGACTCAATTTGAAGAATCAAAGCGGGGAAACTGTTAAAATGAATCGAGGGCAAACGTGGGTATTGCTTGTGCCCGATAACGCGGAGGTTATTTACTAATGGGTTTAGTCACACAATCGCATAAAGTCTTACATTATCTATTTACATCACGTGTTCGCCTCAAATTGCTTGAGATCTTTATTCCGTATCCCGACCAAATGTATTATGTTCGACAAATCACGCGCATGGTAAATGAAGAAGTCAATGCAGTACGTCGAGAGCTTGAACGATTGCGGTCGATTGGTTTATTAACAACAGAACAACGCAGTAATCGTTTATATTATAAAGTCAGACGAGAATTTATCTTTTATTCAGAACTATTACGAATGATCGGCAAAACGACAGGATTTGGTCGTGAATTACTCGAAAATATTGATCAGTATGGAAAGATAAAATACACAACCATCTCTTTGCGGTTTATTAAACATGTCCATCCAGGACCTAATGACATCGATATCTTAATTGTTGGAAAAGTTCAGCTTGATGTACTTCAGAGCCTGGTGAGGACCTATGAAGATAAGCTCGGTCATGAGATTAACTATACCGTAATGACTGAGGATGAATTTAGTTTTCGTAAAAACCGTGGAGATGCCTTTATCCGTACTGTATTAGCTCTGCCGCATGTCGTCCTTATCGGCGATGAAGATGAGATCGCCTCATAATGGAATTTGATACGTTTTATTCTCAGGAATTGTTCAACGTAGTATAGTAAAGTCAGTGCAATCCGTGCAGTTTAAATTATATGGCAATAAAGATCGATTTCTCAAACTTTTATCAAGATTCAATTGGCTCCATCGGTATCTCGGAATCTACTCGTAAAACTTCTATTGCTGATTGGCGATCAATTTATCGTCGTATTAATGAACAGCGTGAGCGTAATCAAATCGCATTCATGCAGTTACCGTATATGCTTCCTCATCAAATTCAGGATATAAAAGAAACCGTAGAATCGACAAAAGAACGATGCGATACGCTCGTTGTCGTCGGTATTGGTGGATCATTGCTTGGGGCTGAGATGTTGTACAGTGTGCTTAAAAAATCGATCTATCATAAAAAGAATCAACATTTTTCCCGAGTTTACTTTTTAGGTGATACAACGGACCCTACACCTATTTTGAATTTGTTAGCACATATTGATTTGGAGCATACTGCATTTAATATCGTTTCGAAATCTGGATCGACAATGGAAACGATTGCAATTTTTGAAATCATACGGGACCGTTATAAAAAGGCAGTTGGAACATCATGGCCAAATTATTTTATATTTACTACCGAAACAACTAATAATTACCTGTTTCAAACCGCAGTTGAACATGAAATCCCTGTGTTTGGAATGCGGGAAGATCTTGGTGGGCGATTCTCTGTATTATCTCCAGTAGGGTTATTCCCTGCTGCATTTGCCGGTATTGATATTCAGGAGTTGTTAGATGGTGCGGCTAAAATGGATGCGCATATTACCGAACAGGGGAGTTCAAACGATGCGCTCGAATATGCATGGCTTCATTATATGGCTGCAACCGAACAATATCGGTTAATTAATGTTTTATTTACATATGGGTATGGACTCGAGAAATTGGGTTGGTGGTGGCGGCAATTGTGGGCCGAAAGTCTAGGCAAGAAACATACACTTACTGGTCAGGAAGTTCGTGTGGGGCTTACCCCGGTTGTCTCTATCGGACCAGCAGATCAACACTCTCAACTTCAACTTTACAATGAAGGGCCATTAGATAAAACTATTACCTTTTTAGGTGTAACGTCATATGAGCATGATCTTGAGGTCGAACATACAGAAGATCAATCATTATCATTTATTGGCGGAAAGTTACTAAGCGAAATTTTGGCGGCAGAAAGGGAAGCAACACGCATGGTCTTGACGGAAACCGGACAATTGAATATAAGCATAATGATTGATGTGATTGACGAAGTGCACATTGGTGGTTTAATCTACTTCTTCGAGTTGGTTACGATCTATTTGGCTGGATTTTTTAATATCAATCCATTTGATCAACCTGGCGTCGAATCGAGTAAGCAGAGGATACGCCAATTATTAAAAGAACATGATTGAAGTAAAGAGTATTTCAAAAACTTATGGAAAGCATCGTGCGGTAAATAGTGCTTCTTTTACTGTCGATCAGGGAGAGGTGGTCGGTTTGCTCGGCCCAAATGGAGCAGGTAAGACGACTACATTAAATATGATTACGGGGGTACTTGTTCCGGATAATGGTGATATTATTATTGACGGGCGCTCAATGAAATCGGTAACTTCGGCTATGAAAAAGAACATCGGGTATTTGGCCGAAGATAATCCACTCTATTCAAATCTTCTCGTCAGTGAGAGTTTACGATTAGCTGCTGATTTAAAAGGGATGACCACTTCCCAGTATTTTGCCCAAGAATCTAAAGTTATTGAAGCGACTAACATCAAAGAAATTTATAATCAGCCAATCGAATCTCTATCAAAAGGTTTTCGCCAGCGAGTAGGATTAGCCCAGGCATTGCTAGGGGACCCTAAGATCTTAATCCTTGACGAACCTACCGATGGGCTCGATCCTAACCAACGGCAAGAAATCCGAAACCTCATCGGTACCTTGAGTAAAGATCATACTATTTTATTAAGTAGCCATATTCTTCAAGAAGTCGAAGCAATTTGTCAGAAGGTGGTTATAATGAATCGCGGGCAGGTCGTAGCTCAGGGTAATTTGAATGAAATAGCACAACAACCCACTTCTCAGATTACGATAGAATGCAAGCTTGAAGGTGACAATAAATCTGAAATTGTCAGCACGATCCAGAACCGATTCAGTGTTGAGGTTACTAGTAAAGATTCATTGATAATTCGTACAACACCTGATAAGGAGAACGATCTGTTTAAAATGCTCGCGGAAAAAACTTCTGTACAAGCATATTTAACTGAATTGCATAAACAGACAACAAACTTGGAAGAAGCATTTAGAATGTTAACTAAAGAATCATGAAGATGGCGCAATTGATAAACTTTAAACAACTTCAAACCATTATTCGTAAAGAGCTGTGGATGTACGCTATATCCTTCTCAAATTTCTTAGTATTTGCTGGAATTTTAGCCGTAGTAACGTTTCTGTTCTTTAATTCATTTTACGCTACTGGCGTGTCTCAATTAGATGAATTATTTAATCTATTCCCCTGGGTATTCGCGCTGCTTATACCAGCTGTTTCGATGGGTATCATTGCACAAGAACGGAAAGATAAAACACTCACATGGTTATTATCAAGCCCTATTAATGTTACCGAAATTGTATTTGGCAAATTTTTGGGAGCGTGGGCATTTTTAGCATTATTTCCGTTGATCACACTCATAATTCCATACTCATTGAGCTCTATTGCTGATTTCGATTGGGGTGTTATTGCGACTGGTTATATTTCAAGCTTGTTGTTAGTTGGGCTTATTCTCGCTATCAATATGTGGATTTCGTCATTGTTCAAGAATCAATTAGCTGCTTTTGTTATGTCATTTGTAGCGAACTTTATGATTATTATTGTAGGTACTAATTTAGTTACCACGATCTTTCCACTTGCGTTTACTCGATTTGTTTCTCAAGTAAGTCCAATGGATCATTTTATGAATTTATCTCGCGGACTCGTTACTTCTACCGATGTGTTGTATTTTATTTTGGCTATTATTGGATTCTTGCTATTAACTGTTTGGCAAGTGATGAGATTGCGATTGCCACAGAATCGTCAAATTATTGCCTTTCAGTCTGTACCACTCAATACATTCGCAATTATTCTCCTTGTTGCAGCTGTATTTACTTCATATGTTCCTGGAAAAATCGATTTAACTCGTGCACAGATTTTTACTATTGCCGAGGGTACCAAGAGTATACTTAGCCAGCTGTCTGAGCCCGTTGCCATTGATGTGTATCTTTCTCGTGATTTACCACCAGCATTTCAACCCCTCGTATTAGATTTGAATCGATTGTTAAATGAGCTCTCAAAGGCGAACAGCAACATACAAGTAGCACGTAAATACCCACAAGAGAGTAGTGATATTGCTCAAGAAGCCGCGCAGTTGGGAATTACGTCGCAACCCTTTACTGTAGTATCTCAAACTGAATATCAGCAAAAGGAAGGATATTTGGGAATGAATATTAAGTATAAAGAAAAGAATGAAGTAATTCCGTTTTTGGGCCAAACTGAGCAATTAGAATATCAAATTATGAGCCTTGTATATAGCTTATCGCGAGATCAAAAACCAACAGTTGCAATTATTTCAAATCAAGGTGGTGTTGAAACTTCTCAACTAAGTAAATTACTTTCATCGGTGTATTTGGTAAAAAATGTACAACTTTCTTCGAGCGATGATAAAGATCGATTGAAAGCGGAAGATTTAGACGTCGAAATAGCATTTTTAGTCGGTGTGAATCAGACGATGCATACAGATGATCAGAAACTTATTACTGATAAGGTTAACAATGGCATGTCTCTTATTGTTATGGCTAATGGTGCGAGCCTTATAACGCAAGCACTGACAGCAACATCTTCGGATACCGTTGCGATTAACGACATTCTAAAGAATTGGAAGATACAAATACAGCCTGGTCTTATCTATGATCAGCAAAATGGCCAGTTACTAGGATTTAATACGCCTCAAGGACAGGTTCTGGTGCAATATGCTTTCTGGCCAACTATGACGATTAATCAGGATGTGCCTTTGTTGAAAGATTTGCAGAGAATAACCTTACCCTGGCCATCCGCCCTCACCCTTGAAGATGGAAGTGAATTACATGAAATATTAAGTACCAGCACTTCTGCTCAATTAGTCGCTGGATCAACTATCTCGCTTACTCCGGATGCTGACCTATCTGGTGATCAACCATCAAGTCGAATCGTTGGTGCTATGCGTAGTCGGGGAGAGAAGAATGGAGCAATTATTGTAATCGGATCCGAAACTCTCCCACAGGATAATTTCCTTACCAGACAAAATAATAGTGTATTTGTAGGTCAGTTAGTCGATCTAGCCGCCCAAAGCAGAGATCTAGCATCTATTCGATTAAAGAACCGTCTTGCTTCTCCCCTTGTATTTGCAGATGCACAACAGAAGGTGTATATACGGTATAGCGATTTAATTGGACTACCGGTTCTTCCGTTGTTAGTAGCAGGAATCTTTATTTATCTTCGGAAGAAAAAAATGGCTCAGCCGTATTCCCCGGTATCAACATCGTAAACTATGAAACATCAATCATTTTGGCTTTGGATTACTTTTTTTGTTGCAACTATCAGTTTATTGATGGTTCTACCACGTATCCCTATTAAAATCGATAAAACAATTGGTTCATTACCAATTAAAATAGATACTGTTATTGGTGATTATGATATAAACGTGAGCTTTTTAGGATTTCGTTTTAAAAGAGATTTGAAATTTCAACCAGGATTAGATCTGCAGGGTGGGGTTCGGGTTGTGATGGAGGCTAACTTAAAGGATATTCCACAAGACCGACACGATATCGCGCTAAATTCTGTAAAACAGGTTATTGAGAGACGAGTAAATTTCTTGGGCGTCACTGAGCCAAATATTTATACCAGTAAAATTGGAGATCAGTATCGTGTAGTTGTTGAATTACCTGGAGTTACTGATACAAAACAAGTCGTTGACATAATTGGACAGACAGCACAGCTCGAATTCCGCGAGGCTCCAGCAGACAAGGATGTAACTACCCTTTCAGCAAAACCTGAGGATTGGAATCAGACAGATTTAAACGGTAAATTTTTAGAACGAGCGGATGTCGTTTTTGATCCGACTACTGGATCGCCTTTAGTACAACTCTCATTTAACGGTGATGGTGCAAAGTTATTTGAAGAGATTACAGGTAGAAATATTGATAAACCTCTCGCGATATTTTTAGACCAAAGACTTCTAACAGCACCACGTGTTCAATCTGCAATCTCGGGAGGGCAGGCAACCATACAAGGACAATTTTCTGTTGAAGAGGCAAACAATCTCGTCGTTCAACTTAATGCAGGCGCATTACCAGTACCTGTTTCAATTGTTCAGCAAAAGAATATCGGTCCGACCTTAGGCCAGGAAGCTATTCAGAAAAGTGTTCTCGCTGGTTGTGTCGGGTTGTTTTTGGTTGCCCTCTTCATGATTATTAACTACGGGCTATTTGGTATTTTTGCGATAGTCGCTTTGGTAATTTATGGATTAATGACGTTAGCAATTTATAAGTTCGTACCAGTTACGTTAACACTTTCTGGAATTGCTGGATTCATCCTTTCAATAGGGTTAGCCGTAGATGCGAGTATTTTGATTTTTGAACGTATTCGTGAAGAGCTTCGAATGGGTAAAAGTAAACGGGCGGCTATTAATCTTGGTTTTACAAGAGCTTGGGACAGTATTAGGGATGCTAATTTGGCGAGTGTCATAACCGTTTTCGTTTTATTCAATCCGTTTGATTGGAACTTTTTAGTCACTAGTGGTACGGTCCGTGGATTCGCCTTAACTTTGGGTATCGGTATTGCGTTAGGACTATTTACCGGCGTGTTAGTGTTAAAATCTCTGATATATTCATTCTATCCGATGCCTACTGAAGGAGGAAAAAAGTCATGATCAATTTAGTTAAATATCGAAAAGTATTTCTAGTAATATCTACGATTACCATGTTGTCATCTCTTGCTGCTGTACTATTCTTTGGTTTAAAGGCAGGTATCGATTTTACCGGTGGTACTGTCATTGAAGTTCGAGGAGACTCGGTAATCCAATCAGATAAGGTATCGGATTTACGACAGGTATTTATGGATAAGCAAGTTGAGCCTTCCTCAATTCAAAAAACAAATGACGGTTCCCTAGTTATTAAGACTCTTGCAATCGATCAAAACAAATGGGAAGAAATTAAGGGATCGATTAAAGAAAAGTTTGGTGATTTTGAAGAATTAAGCTTTGAAACAATCGGCCCATTATTAGGAAAAGAATTAGTCCAAAAAACAATTACAGCAGTGATTATAACCGGAATCGGATTACTCTTCTATATTGGATGGCGGTTTAAAAATCGACGATTTGGCGTTACCGCAATAGTCGCAATGATTCATGATATTTTGGTTATCTTGGGTGTATTTGCTGTGTTAGGCAGAGTTTGGGGTGTTGAAATTGATCTGATGTTTGTTACTGCAACACTAACTGCACTGGCATTTTCTGTACATGACACCATCGTATTGTATGATCGTGTTCGTGAAACATTACGACGTAATCCGAAAGAAAACTTTAATGATGTTGTTAATCTGGCGATTAATAGTACCTTAGTTCGTTCATTAAGTACGAGTTTGTCGGTGGTTTTTGTTCTAACTGCTTTAGTACTTCTTGGTGGAGAAACGATTCGATGGTTTGTTGTAGCCCTATTAGTTGGGACAATTTCGGGATCGTACTCATCGCCGTTTACCGCCGCCCCTCTATTGACTGTGTGGCATGATATAAAGTCTAAATGAATTTACCTTGGAAAATTGAATCTACTGAACAACTGGACCTGTCGTTACCTGTCGATCAAGTTTATCGAAATATCTTGCAAGCCCTCCTACAGAATCGAGGTATTGATAACTACGACGATTTTATTAATGGTGTTCAGATTGATTATGTATTTGTTAAAAATGTATCAGGACATATTGGTCAAAGTATCGATCAGGCAGTCGAACTTATTGAGAGTTCCATTAATTCCAATAAGTCGATAATTATTCATGGCGATTATGATGTCGACGGTGTCTCTGCTACCGCAATTTTGTGGGAGGCTTTGTATTACGACTTGAATTATAAATTGGTTTTTCCATTTATTCCGCATCGAGTTAATCACGGGTATGGCTTAAGTCGATCTTCTGTAGATACTATGGTGTCTGATTTAGCTGTTAAAGGCTTACAACCGGGTTTGTTAATTACCGTTGATTGTGGCATCACGGCAAAGGACTCGGTTACGTATGCTCAAGAAAAAGGATTTACCGTTATCGTAACTGACCATCATACCTTACCCGACGATTTAAATGATGTACCGAAAGCATCGGCTGTCGTACATACCTATGATTTATGTGGAGCCGGTATTTCATGGGTTATTTCGAGTAACCTTAGGATGAAGCGAGATATTCCGTTACAAGGAGTAGATCTTGTGGCGTTAGCTACACTGTCAGATGTCCAGCCATTAACTGGATATAATCGTAATTTAGTTAAAAGCGGACTTACT
The DNA here is from genome assembly GCA_013335095.1 of candidate division WWE3 bacterium. Classification (GTDB taxonomy): domain Bacteria; phylum Patescibacteriota; class 4484-211; order 4484-211; genus JAAXWF01. The sequence goes on along the minus strand of JAAXWF010000001.1, from coordinate 154,397 downwards.
GATTTAAGCACTCATAAGAGAATGGGGTTACGTGCTTTATGCCAGCTTTCAGGTATACCCGGTAAGCAAATTGGTACGTATGAAGTGGGGTGGGTAATTGGTCCTCGGCTCAATGCAACGGGTCGTTTAGACCATGCTCTCGATGCCCTGCGTCTGCTTGTGGTAAAGAACTTAGATCAAGCCGATACTTTAGCACAAAAACTCCAAGATTTGAATCTGAAAAGGCAAGAGTTAACTGAGGTAGCAACACAGCAAGCTTATGAGATGGTCGAATCTCGATGGAATGGCAATTCTCCAATAATAGTTTTTCATCCAGATTGGCACGAGGGTGTTATCGGATTAATCGCATCACGATTAGTTGGGAAATTTAAAAAACCGGCAATTGTAATGGCCCCAAATGGTGATGAAGGCGTTAAAGGTAGTGCCCGTTCTATTCCTGGAATTAATGTTGTTGAAATATTGCGAAGTGCATCCGAACTTATGACCACTGTGGGAGGACACGAGATGGCTGCTGGGTTTAGTTTAAGTAAGGATAACCTCGGTAGCTTGCTACAATTCATCGACAGTATAAATTTAAATGAGATGTTTGATGTGCTCGAGTATTCTGATTCGGCTGAAATGATATTAAATCCTGAATTAATATCGTGGGACTTGTTTCAATGTTTAGAACAATTAAACCCACATGGTGTATCAAACCCTCAGCCACAGTTTGTAAGTGTGGGTTTAGAATTAACAGATGTCCGTACTGTTGGCAAAAACAACGATCACTTAAAAGTGATCTTAAAAAATAACCTTAATGGTATCGGTTTTGGACTTGGTAGTTTGGCCAGTTCTTTGAAAAGCACACCTCAAGTAGATATTCTATTTTCAATTGATAAAGACGACTTTCGGGGTGGTAAATCAATCCAATTAAAATTAAAAGATATTCAATCTTCCGAGTGTTGATTGTACTTAGGAAGAATGCTATATTTATTACAATATGGCGAATCGCTCCGAAGCAGCCCAAGCGTTATTTAGTAATTCTGAATACAATCAACAAGTAGAAAGGCAAGCAACTCACTGGGGTGGCGAAGTTGGTAAACAGGTACAAGATGTTAGTGCTGAGCAAGAAGTCGAAATCCATCAAGTTTTAGATTTTTATTACACTCATTTACGCGAAAAATATTCAACAGATCCAGAATCGTTAACAGATGCAGAGCTCGCAGCCGCTCGAGTTGCTCAATATGAGGGTAATTATTCTCCCCGACAGCAGGCTGAAATCTATTCAACTATGGAGGTTATGTATAAACAGATGAGTGATCCTGAATCTGATTTTTCAAAGCAAAAGAAGATTTATGAACGCGACGAACGTGGGCGTTGGAAACTCTCCGCTGATGGTGAACAAATGGTGGCAGGTGTTAATCGTCAACGTATTCAGATATTTGAGAATCTAACTGGTATTGATCCTGTTGCAGCAGGAAACTTTAAAGAGAAAGATCGATTTGCTCGAGCGAAAGAGGCTGGTTCCCGGTTTGAGGCTGTTAGTATAGCATTGACCGGTCGTGGCCGCGGAGGTAAATCCGTTGAAGAAATGAATGAGGATGAGTTCAATGCCGCACGAATGAAGGGCTTTCAGGATGAACGAGGCCGGCTCACTGTACAAGCTCGGATTGATACGATTAGTGCACAAAATTTAGAATCACAAAAAACTTCAGCACTTGAAAAAATGACCGAAATAATTGGGCGTTATCCGACAGGCCGCAGTACTGAACGGGTTCGGAGGGTGCTTGATGTTCTTGAGATGGATATCGCAATGGCTCAAACTGAGCGGGAGCTGGCTGAAATTATCCGTAAGGCAAATACACCCGAATTAACTGAGGTTGTTAATACCGCAGAGTATGTTAAAAATCCAGAACAAGTTATTTTAGAAGATTTACTTGCTGAAGACCTTGATCGAATGGTTGCACGTGCTAAAGCGGGAGAGGTATCTCAAAACCCAGAACAGATTATGCAAACCATTGCCGAACTTGACCGTGAGATCGCAAATGAAGGTAATGATGACCGTCGCAGAGATTTAGAACGTCAACGTGCATTTGCAAAGGATGCGTATTCACTTGTCGAAGGAGATGTCGCTTCAAAGGTATTACAACTAGAGACTCGAAATGTCGAAAACATCACTAACTTAATGGGATCGTTAGATGAAGCCGATGTCGTAGCTGGGTTAGAAGAAGAACTTGATATAGAAGTTCCAGCAGGAACTACTCTAGACGACCGCATAAAGGCACTTGATCGCCGCTTATCTCGACGAAGCAAGTCGAGCTTACTTTCATCGGTGGCTTCAATGCTAAATAAAGGTGCAAAGAAACGGAGTCGTAAACCTTCTCGACCTCGAAATGTCGGCGCATCTACCGCAGGAAGGAGGAGACCATAATTATGGATCAAAAATTAAAGCAATTAATCGATTTAGCCGTTATTGATGATGAAAGAAAGTCACGCTATATTGATGCATTAACTGTAATGAATGAAGAGCAAAAAATTACGTTTGCGGTTCAATTATGGCAACTCTTATCTGACAAGATGCACCTACAGTTTGTTGAAAAAGCTCAGAATATGATCGAAGAAATGGCACAAGAGGGAGCTCCTCTTTATACGCAAGAAGATTTTGCAAAAGTTGAGGAGCAAACTGTATTTGAGTTTTTGCGAAAACAAAGCGGTCTTAATGATGAAGATAAGCTTGCTCAACTCAGAGACGAGCTACTCAGTATTCAACAAATGGTTGAAAGCCATGATCGTGAGATCTCAGAAATTAAGAATAAGATTCAATATTAGTTATTCAACGTTTGCTGACGGAAAACCCACTGCTTAAAAGAAAAGCCCGAATGCTAATGCACCCGGGCTTTTTTTGTAATCTATTCGTAGAACTAACGTCGCCTCGGCTGCGGCCGACGTCTCGGGGTCCGTGAGGGCTGGTTACCAACTCCCTCGGGTGGGCGAGTTGGCTCGGATTCCGCCTCCTCTTCTCCAGCTCCCCAGAAATCACCAAGATCAACCGCTCGCGACTGTGGGGACGGCGTTGCTGTCTCTGCCAATGTTGCCGGCTGAACTGGCGGCTCCGCTTGATCTGCTCGTACACGAGAAGTGCTGGTACGAGGTCTTGTTATTGGCGCTTCTGGCGCATTTCCGCCGTGACCATTGCGCCTTTCTCTAAAGTCGGCGATGAGGCCTGTGGCCTCATTGGGGTGCCACACCAACAGCCATATGGACTGTTCTTTACCTTCGATCTCCAGTTCGACCCAGCCATAATCCGGCCAGTCGAAATTGGTGATCAACCAGATGGGTAAGCCAATCGTCCGGGTTCTGGCACCGATGACATTACGCCAGACTACTTTGCGATCACCTGAGGTTTTGCCTCCAGGGATCCAGTTTGCCCAGCGATTGTACCGGTAACCGATTTGGTTATCGTCGAAGATATACTCGACGGCGAGCCAGAACTCCAGAAACCCAAGCCCAAATTCCCTGAGCTTTTTCAGCTCGAATATGGCTAGAAGCGGGCCTACTTTCTGGATTTTCGGTCTATCTGTCGATGAGTTCTCTCCTGTTGTCTTTCGTTCTTTGCTCGTCGTTATGGACCTTCTCGTGCCGGTCAGTGATCCGGTACTAGCTGCGAAAGCTAGTGCCCCGACAAAGATACAGACGAAGAGTAGAAAGAACCTTGCTAGGAATTCATCCATAGTACATGCTCCATATAAGCTAGCCAGGTCCGGGTTACTTTGCCCGGACCTGACGGCGTATTACCTCTAATCGCCAGAGGTCGGAGTTGCAGTCAGTGTGACAGTGGGCGTCACTTGGAAGATGCTTCCCGGTGCTCCCGTTGTTGGGCCAACCGTAGCCGCGGTGCTGCTACCGTCAAGAACTCCTGTGGAGTATTCTGGCGGTAGTGCTCCTGGCTTAGCCTCAAACTTGGGCATTTCGGGGATATGGGTAGGTAGCACCGCTGCTGGCCAACCGTCAACCGTTTCGCCCGGCTTTGCGGCCGGAAGCGATTCCATAGATGGATCCGTGCCACCGTAGCCGAGGATGTCGAAGTAGCCTACATGCATTCGGCGTCCGTCGCCCAATACTAGGTACATCGCATAGCGATTTGCGTACCCTCCGCCGATGAGTGTCGAGCACTGCCATGTGGTATCACCAGCAGCTGCAATGAGTTGCCCCAGTGCCTTTGCTCTGTCGATCAGAGATGTCGTACCGAGGCAGGAATACACTTGTACTGGGCGTCCACCGTCCAGCAGAAGGCTACCCTGCCGATTTGCGCGTAGCAGAACAAGTTGCGCAGTTCCTAGGTTGTTGCCGATGATGCGTATGGGTTGGAAGGATTGGCCGTTCACTCTTTTGTCGTATTGAACGGCAACCCACCCGGGTCGTCGCGCATTCTCAACCTTTCCATCGGCGGTCAGCATTTGTGCCGGACTGCCTACGGTTGATTCTCCTGTCCAAATACCGAGATTGATGGTTCCTTGCGAAAGGGCCCACCACAGGACAATCCCAGCTACGGCAAGTGTTGCCGCCCATCCCATTTTGCTTTGCCAGGCAGCGACGCCCGCCAATGCGAATAGGATCAGGATCGCTGTTCCAAACAGTGCGTACTGTTGCACTGCTGGCCAGATAAATGCCAGCATTAGTGCAACGACCGCCGCAAATATTGCGACGGCGCCTACACGGCCGAGTCCACCTCCTGGCAGATTCATACGGTCCTCCTCATATCAAGCTATCTCAACCGCGATGGCTGAGACACCGGTACCGTTTAGCTTGTACCGGTACCTCATGCATTGCGATTGAGTTGATTGTGTGGAGAAAGACTTTTAGTTCTACAATTAGATTGTTAAAGAACAGAATAGCCCAGAATTTGGGCTATTATTATGCGATAAACTTATCATATGTAAAGGCGAAAGTCAATGCTATAGGTTGATGTGTCGGTTTAAATAAGTCTTAAAAGCATCACAACTAATAGGGGAATGAGCGGTAACGCAATAATTGTCAGCAGGCTGTTTGAGTAGCTACCCAGATCCCAGTCCCGTTGATCTAGTTTATGGCCGATAAACCCATTGAGTGGGTAACTGAATAGAAATGAAATAGGCGCACACAGTACTGACCACGTTATCCGATCAAATAGGACTAGCTTTTCAAAAAATAGTTGTGGTACTGTTCCATTCAAACTCATCGACGTAAAGAACAATGATATTCCATACCCTAACAAAGCGAATCCACCTAAGAACAGGAAGTAGATTATTAGTGCGAGGAGTAAAAATATACTTTTTTTAATCATATGTAATAATTATAACTAGTTGTAGCTTTTTTCTAAAGCTTGGAGTGTATTGTATTTTATGCGATCTTTTTTTTCTACCGCTATATTCATACGAACCTTATTTTCTATCGCAGTCCTATTATTCGTGCTTTGGTTAACTCTTCTATTAGGTATTAAAGTCGATTGGCATGGAGATGGTGACGTGGCGATTGGAGCTGTACAGCAAATGTTAAAAGGAGGCAAGTTATATGTAGATTTTTATCAATTCTGGATGCCAGTAAATTATTATTTATTGTTAGTTTGGTTTAGTATTTGGGGCGTGACAACAACTGCGTTTGCTACGCTCGTCACAATTATCACCCTGTTGTCTGGAGTTCTCGTATTCTTAATATCGTACAAATGTCTTAAATCAGTCTTTTCTGCATCTATCTCTTTACTCATTTATAATTGTGTCAGTATTACGTCTATGTATAACCATAATTGGACCGGAATACTGGCATCGGTAATTGTTGTATGGGTAATTCTTTATTATAAAAGGTTTACTAACACCGAATTGGGTTGGCTCATTATTGGGACATTAACCGGAATCGTTGCCAGTATTATTTTATGGCAGGGGGCGGCCGTCTTTGTATCATTAATAATATTAATTTGGACAAATTACAGATTTAGCCGAAGATCACTATATCTATCGTTCATACTAACCGTTGGGTCTATCCTTGTCCCATTGGCTTGGGTCGCTTTTTTTCTTTTTAATGGCCGGCTCTTTGATTTTTTATCGTCTACGATCCTTTTCCCCTTTTACCATTATTTACCGGGAAACGGATTACAGCTTTTAAGCCCTTTGTGGGTAGCCACCTTTATAGTCTTAATCGTATTTTGGAAGCAATGGTGGCATGAAGGCCGCAAGCAAGATGATTTGTTTGTTGTATCAATTTTCGGTACGGTATTTTTGCTGTTTACCTTGATGTCACCAACATTAGGTCACGTAGGACTTACTTTTGCCTTTAACTCAAATGTATTCTATTCTGTGATACGTAGAGTCGATTGGCTCAATACCATTAAGGATAGTGTTATTAAAAAGGGCCGATTTGATTGGAGCTCTTTTAAAAACCTAAGCAGCAATTTATTTCTATCGATGGTGTTGATCTTTTGCGGTTTATTGTTATTCATTTGTTTATTAAGCAAGATTAAGTATTACTATTTTATAGATACGATAAGAATAACTACTCCAAGGGGTGGAGTCTGGGTCGATAAGGAGTGGGGTAATAATATCAACGAACTTAAAAACATATTAGACGAAGAACCTTTGTTAGTTCAATCCTTGTATATTGGTCCGTGGCTTGGAGAAGTATATTTTTGGTTCGATTTATCAAATCCAACAAAAATGATATCTACGGGGCCAGAGTTTCTTGACCCGAAATACGAAAACGAATTGATTAATACGTTAAAAGATCGTTCTATTGAAACAGTCTTTTACACCCCTACGTATAAACCACTGCCCGAACAGCAGTTAACTGTTTTTAATGAATATCTATCAACAAATTATATCCGTGTTACATCTCTTTCGTCAAAAGAAAACGACTCTGAAGAGATCAGTAAGTTGAATGGTGTTTGGAGACTAAAGTAGGGTGGGATCGTTACTAAAGTCTGATATAATGTCCTGTTAAAAAGTGATCGCAGACTACTCTTGACATTGATTATGCGTGTATGATTTACTTATACATATCGGTATTTCAGTGATCATTGAAAGATAAACTGATTTAAAATGAGTTTAACAACATCTACATTATTTTTTAAGGAGGTGAGCAAATAGTATGCTTAATTTTTTAGTAAATAAAGTTCAAGCACAGCAACCCTTGCCCTCTAGTCTAGTCGTTCCAACTCCAACGGCAGGTTTTACTGGTAATTTTGGAGAATTAGTCGCAACGTTAATTAACTGGGCTATCGCTTTAGGTGCATTAGTTTGTTTGATCTTTATTCTGATCGGTGGTTTTAACTACGTTACCGCTGGTGATGACTCCGGTAAAGCTGAAGGTGCTCGTGGCACTATTACAAACGCAGTTATTGGGTTGATTATTATCGCATCAGCATTCGTTATCTTCCGATTATTAGCTGGCCTGTTAAATGTGGGCGCCGTTTTCGGCTTCTAAATAAACGGGTAGTTGATTTAGTTTGGAATGAGCGAGTTGAGAAAGATGAATATACGAAAAATGCTAAGGTTTGTCGGGGGGTCCTTGACTATTGCATTAGTAGCCTGTGTACTACTTAGTCAAGCCCCGGCAGCCGAGGCGGTAAACCGACCAACCAATGCGGATATCTTCACTGGAAGAATAATCCCTGCCTTCATTGGCGAAGCGTACGATCCTACTCAGGCGTTTGCTGAGCTGGCTGGGCTTCCTGTATACGTTTTCACCTTTGACTTTTGGGCTGGGTTTAACGAGCAAGGTGTATTTACGAGTGAATCTTGGATAAATTCAAACTTAGCGGTACGTACTCAGATTAGAACAGACGGCAGTTTCCAAGTCCAGGGATTGCCAGCTGGTTCATATTATGGTGTTTACTTTCCCTTTATTTTAAATGGCGGTACTGTCAGCCGTGTCGAATGTACCAGCGCTTCATTTGCGCCCGCTGCAAACGATACTACCGATACACCCACAAATCCTTGCCGTACTTCTAGCGGGATACAACGCGATTGGTCATTTAGAATGCCTGAGAACGACGATAAAATTCTAGATGTGTTCTCCTATAAAGCAAACTATTTGCCCGATAGTCAAGTAAAGGTTGTAGATTCTCAGGTCGAAGTTACTGGAGCTAGCCGCAATTTTGAACAAATAGCAGTCCGTCATGCCTTTGTTACAACACGTAATGAACTTGATATTAGTAATAACATAAACACATTTCCTGTCGTTCCAAACGACACGCTTCGTATAAGTATTAGTGCTAAGGAACCTAGTGGTAGTCAGTACGAAATCTGGGCTCAACGGGTAACTCGGACTCTGGCAACTACAGGCCCGGCTTCGGGGCAATTAGCTGGGGTATTAGACTTTCCAATTATCAAAGGACGAGCAATCCGGAATGTTGAATCTGTAGATCCGGCAAATGGCAGTACAACTAGTACATTTTCTTTTCAGGCTTTTGCTCCAGAAGGATTTTATGAAATAATTGTGTGGAGACGTGAAAGTAGTAGCCCTTCATATTCTGACTGGGATGGACAGTCTGCATTGAATTCGCATAGCCATGGAGTCGGACAGGTATGGGTTGTTGAGAACGATATGTCATTTGAACAATCGTCGGACTGGCGTCGAATGTTGAATATAGATGTTCCACCAGTAACTTCGTATCAAATTATATATCCTGATAATCGTTTAATTGTATGGGGTACTATTACAAATGAATTTGGTAGTTTATTAAGCTCGCGACAATTGACGGTTTCTGGCCCAAGTCTTGTTCGTATGCCTAATGCTCGGTTATTAGTTGAAAGTGATCTGGGCATTGATTATTCAGGTTCAAATAATGATGATCAAAATGTTAGATATGTATACTTACCTTCAACAGGTACAGGAAATCAAGGTATTGCTGTTCGGGGTATTTATCAATTCGGTTCAAATATGGTTGCAGGTAGTGGTACTGTCGCTCGTAGTGATGATGTTACTGTTATATTAGATAATAGTGTTGCTGATCTATCTCGATTTGACCGGGCAGCGTCAGGGACTGGATTGTTTAGATCGACTGATGGACCTCGTCGAATCGATGTTGTTGCGCATGAATCTGCAACCGGTAATGAAGGATTTGATGAGGGTTTGTTAATTAATGTGCCTGGTCCTGGTGGTACACAATATGCACCAGGTGCTCGGGTAACAGTTGCTGAAGTTGGGTCTGAGGGCATCGATGTCCCTGCAGAAAATAATCTCTACTATACAAACCGTATTGGGCAAGTCCACATTCCTCCTGCTGACTTGCGGCCTATTACGAGACCTGGAGCGCCTGCTGCTGCAAGTGGTAACCTAGGGCTCAATGTACTTGTTCGATATAACCAATATGCCGGCTTAGAATCTGTTGATTACGCTCAAGGTTCTTTCCATCGCGTGAATGTCGGCGGTCTGCAAACTGCATCTAAGGGGCCCGATACATATAATCTTGCACTATTGAACTGGATTAAAGACGCTGCAACTCCCCAAAGTGCACTTGCGGCGACTCCTGGATTACGCTCACCAGTGGGCGTTACCGTTAAGATCCCAGGTCAGTCTCAAGTGGATGGACGTGTTAATGTCAATGTTTATCAGGTCACTAATGATGTTGCCGTACAATGTGACATCGTAAACGACTGCATATTATTCCAATCAAATGGAACGGATCTATTGTCAGATGAACCTACAGTGGATGGGCAATTAGGTGTTGTTCCTGCATCTGGAAGTTTTATCGTATCTTTGCCTGCTCCTGTTGATGGCTCACAGGTCGGCCAAATCTGTACAGATGCTTCGGGTGCTCCGATATATTGTGATGCATTAACCGATATTGGTATTGCTACAAATACTTATGAAATAGTAGTTGAGGGAGATATCGATGGGCAGCCTGTTAATCAATCGCGTCGTATTTCAATTGACTCGTCTGGTACTGTCAGTCCTCCTCAGGTAACCATTGACCTTGAGTTTAATTGTGAAGCATTTGCTCGCAAAGTTGCTAATGATCAGAGTGGTAAGATGGTCACGATTGCGGTTCCTGGTGGTGGTAGCTCTAATGATATCAATCTAAATTTAGATATAGGTGCTCAAATTAATGGACTTGCTGCTGGTGCAGCTTGTGCCGTTGGTGATCAGTTTGCTAAGCATGTTCCTGGTGTCATGAGTGCTATCTTCAAGTACGGTCTTCAGACACGAGCTTTAACACAAGATCAAGCAATTATCAGTATCTACGACATCATTAGAAATGTAGTAAACGTATTATTTGTTCTAATCTTTGTCGTTATCGGAGTAATGACGATATTGCGATATCAACCTGAACAGTGGCATATTTCGGTAATATTACCTCAGTTATTGATGGGTGTTGTATTGGCTAACTTCAGCTTGATAATCGTCCAAGCATTATTGGATATAAACAACTTCCTCTCAATGGCTCTATTCCAATTCACTCAAGAAATTTTACAGCAGTCATTTACTGCTGCAGGAAATAAGGCTGTCGTGGGCGTAGCTGGTGTAGGTGCTGGTGTTGCGGTTATGGGTAGTTTTGCCTCAGCGGCTGTTACCGCAGTCATGGGCCTCATGTCATTAGTTGCAGCAACTGGTGGTGGCGCTCTGATCGGTATTATTTTGTTCGCGGTCATATTCATCGGAATCATCTTTATGCAGGTTATGTTATTACTATTACTATTCTTTGCCCGATATGCGATTATTTGGCTCGCAGTAATTGTTGCCCCTGCAATATTTGCATTCAGTGTCATGCCCTGGTTTGATGGTCTCCGTTCTAAATGGTTTAGTGCTATCGTTGGTATAACATTTGTTCAGACTGCTGTTGCTGCTGTTCTTTGTGTCGGCATATTACTTCTAACTATTGGTGCTGACGAAAAATCAATGTTTGCTGGATTTGGCTCGTCATTGATTGCGATGATTACACTTTGGTTTGGTGTCAAATTACCTCAAAAGATGATAAACGTTGATGGTTTGGCAATTCCGACATCTGCGGCCGGATTAGCAAATGCTGCAGCTAAGTTTAGTAAGGATACCGCTGCTCGTCGTAATGCCAGCTTAGCTTATCGAACACGAAAATCTGCCGAACAAGATGCTCAGGATAAATTAGTACCTCCATCTCGATTAGAGAAAATGCGCCGTGGAGTATCAAACTTCGGTAGCCGTGCATTTAGTGTTGCGACTCTTGGAGCTGGTGGTGCTATGACAGAGCAGTTCCAAATGGCCGCTGAGGATGCTAAAACTGCACGAGATAAAGCCCTTGAAGCGGGTAAGAGAGGTTCTAAGGCTGGTAGTAAGGAAGGTATGCGCATGCTTCAGCGTAAAGCACAAGATAAGACTACAGTTATTGGTCGTCGAAAAGCACAAGCCGAGAGATTCCGACTCTGGCTCAATAAACATCCTGAGATTAAAAATGTTAATTTTGCTGACCTACCTAAGGCAGAAACAGTACATGATCAAATGCCACAAACACTACCTATCTTTGACATGCAGAATCAGAAGATATCCAAGCAAGATTTGGCGATCGATAAGAGGACAGGCCAGAAACGTACAGGTTTGGAGCATCTTGATGGTCAAGCTGGAGATGCCACATTGAAGGACTTAATAACTGATAACACATCCGGAAAGAAAGTCAGCTTGCCAGAGTTCCTGCGCCGACTAGATACTCTTGATCCTGAACAACGGGCAGGTATATTACGTGAGGCTCGAAAGTATAAGGCGCTTGATGACGATTGATCATAATCATCTCGAGACGTATGCAGGCATTAATAGAGCGCGTGTTTTTAAGCTAAATCCTAAAGAAATTTAAAGTATCTTTTCAACTGTACCTTCTAATTCTATTAAAGATAAAAAGTAACCTTCTGGCGTGAAGATATACTTAATTTAAGGAAATTCAGTTTGATGAATTATTTAGTATAAGGATTGATTTTGAACGCCTATTTTATTTTTTATTTTTGTAATATAGGAATACAAAGAAAACTGAGATTATTATTGTAAGAAGCAGTATCGTAAAGTATTTAACTGGTCTAGAGAATGCGACCGCTGCGAAACCAAATATAGCTGCAGTTATCCAATAGAAATATATAATTTGTCGTTTACTAAATCCTGAATCAAGCAAAAAATGATACAGATGCTCTCTATCATGAATGAATGGATTATGACCGGTTAAAATTCGTTTGCATCCAACGAGTAGCGCATCAATGATAGGAATTGCCAATACAATGAGAAGTGCAATTACTTTCCCTCCGGATAATACTGAAAATACGGCTAAATTAAATCCGATCCATGTGCTCGCTCCAAATCCTGGGAACATCTTTTCTGGCGGAAAGTTGAATGGTACGAAAGCTAATACTGCACCTGCCGAGATCGCAGATAAAAGGGCGGTCTGTAATTGATATGGGTTTCCGCTTTGATAAGTTAGCGCAACGCCAGTTATGGTGAGAAAGGCTATGACCGCAACTCCAGGTAATTGGCTAACTCCTTTTGTCCAATTTGCGGTATTCATGAGCCAGACTATCCAAAATATAAGAATAATATCTGCTGGAATCACAATCTCTCCTCCTGCGATATACGGAAATGCTAATTTTATTTGATCAAAATACCAGATCCCTTGACCAAACGGGTTTGTCGTGAAGATTGATACTCCAGCAATAATGGCAATGATTGCCGATACTATTTGGGTTCCTAGTCGGATGTAGGGAGAGATATCATATTTATCATCAAGTGTTCCGACGAAGACATTTAACCCACCTCCAAGTAATATTCCAATTAATAAAGCATCAAAGCGTGCAAATAATAGGGCGCAAATCAAAAATGACAAGTACATAGCAACGCCACCTGCTCGAGGTATTGGTGTAGAGTGCAGTACCGCAGGGTGTGGGCGTGCTGGCATATCGACGAGGCTAAATCTAATTGCCAAAGATCTGATTATTGGTGTGAATGATAATGAGATTAGAAAACTTATTATAAAAGGTACAATTTGGTCTGTAGTAAAAATATGCATGTTTCTTATTGTATCGTACTAATGGAGGATTTTATTGACCATATATAGGTTATAGTGCTACTATTGCAGGTATGCGCAAAATCGTACTTTTTGCGGCTCTAGGACTTATTTTACTTGGAGTTGCAGGGTGGTTTATATTTCCCAATGTCAGGTCAGATATTATTCAACGCTTACCCTTCTTGGGTGGAAGCAATAATGGCCAAGTAACATTAACATACTGGGGTATGTGGGAGCCTCGGGAAGTAATTCAGCCGTTATTGGATGAATATCAACGTCAAAATCCTAATATAACGATTGAGTATCAGCAGCGTAGTCCAGAAAATCATTACCAGACAGTTAAGTCGCGTCTCGGAAGTGAAGGCGCTCCAGATATTATCCGTATTCATGCGAGTTGGTTGCCGTATCTGGTGAACAACTTAGCACCTATTCCGAAGGATGTTATGACTACTGATCAGTATGAACAGACGTTCTATCCTGTTAATAAAGTATTCCTTAAGCAAAAAGATAGCTATTATGGCATCCCATTCATGGTAGATGGCGTGGCTCTGGTGTACAACCAAGATATCTTTAATAAAGAAGGTATTGCATCCCCGCCAAAAACATGGAATGAATTTCGAGATATAGCCGGTCGAATCACGAAAAAGAACTCTTCGGGCGAGATAACTCAAGCAGGCGCCGCACTCGGGTATGCGACAAATATAGATTACTTTGCTGATATTTTAGGTTTAATGTTCGCTCAGAATGGAGTTAAATTTGTAGACGATAAAGGTAAAGTCAATTTTAATAAATCGATATCCCCAGAAGGCCGCAATTTAGGTGTTGAAGCGGCGAGTTTTTATGCACTCTTTGGTACTTCAGAGAAGAGTTGGAATCCAACATTTGGCAATAGTACCATTGAATTTGCCGCCGGAAATGTAGGTATGGTACTTTTACCAAATCACCGTATTCTGGAAGTCTTGTCTAAGAACCCAAAATTCCAAATTGGTGTTGCTGAAGCACCGCAGCTTCCGAGTGTTAGTTCTGCAAGTGAGAGCGTGAATTGGGCAAATTATTGGGTAGAATCAGTTTCCAAGATATCTCCGAATTCAAAAGAGGCATGGAAATTCCTAAAATGGTTATCTGATAAGGAGCAGATGACTAGTGCATATCGTGCGGCCAGTCAGGTTAGACCTTTTGGTGAGCCGTATTCTCGTAAGGACTTAGCATCAACGTTGACCGGTGAGACCTACACTCAGCCTTATGTTAACCAAGGCGATAGCTACACTACCTGGTATCTAGCATCGGGTACGTATAATACTGAGTTAAATGAAAGAATCGTATCGGCATTTTCGACTATGGTCGAAAACGTAGCAAAGGGTGCCGATGTACAGAAGGAATTGGACCAGGCTGCGGGTATTGTTCAACAAGTTTTGGATCAAGCTGGGCGTTGATCAACCCATATTTCCCACGAATCTTCAAATAGCTGTAATGTTTTAGTGCGATAGTCAATTGTCCAAGTCTTTGAGAGTGTTAGAGGACGTTTATGTTTTGCCTGATACATGTGTTGTTGGATTAGAAGTGATAGTTTATTTATTGTTTTAAGAAATAAAGATCTTGACGTTATTTCTTTTATTTTCGGGGATTCCCATTCACTTGAAAGTTGCGACCAAGAATTTCCTAAATATTGTTGCATCCAACTATTCGCATATAAAAAGTGTTCAAAGCCATTATTTCGATTTGCTATCACCTTAAGGTGGGCAATTTCGCTTGCCGTGTATAAATCTTGATGGTCAGCTAATAACGTAATGGGATTATCTTCAATGATTAAATTAACACAATACTTTCCCAAATTTCGATTGCCATCTTCACCTAAATGAATTCTTTGACCACGAATAGTTAAGATTAGTATTAAGAGTAATCGGGTAATCCAACCTGCGTCAGGACGGCAAATAATCATTATGTCTATATCGCTTGATTCATCAGCATTTAAAGCCGCTGTGCTACCTGATATTGCGATAGTATGTATAAAAGGCATAAGGTTAAAGATCGTCTTCATTTGTGACTGGGCGCACGCTATGAGCTCCCATGATCTGGTTTCGTTTTGCATCTCATTCCCCATATTATTTCGGCTAAGGTAATATCTCTTGTCTTGTGTAATGACATTACTGCACGCAGGTAGATTGCTAATAAGAAGTTGTTCGGGTATCGGTTGGGAAGTTATGAGATAACGAAAAAGTTGGTTTATCGTAGGCGCAAAATTAAATAATCGAAAATATATTAACGTTTTTTCAATACACACCGATAAATTTTCCATAGATTATTTAGTAATAAAGATCGCTAATATATTATGATCTTTCGTGTATACGCTTAAAGTCATCCCAATCTGTATATCATTTACTGTTGTTACTGTGATGTCATGGGAACCGCTGGACATTTCTTTAGATATATAAATAGGAATATTGGGTTCTAGTTGAAGTTCCAACTTGCTTTGGTTTAAAGCCGCTAGTGTGATTTCATTAGGCAGCTTAACTGATTCTACTGTTCCTGTATAATCTGCTTGTCTCTCTAAATAGGATAAATATGGAGGCGTTGGTGTGGGTGACGGGGTCGATGTAGGTTCACTGATTTGGGTTTGTTTATTTGATTTAGATCTATATACCAGCATGGGCATGGTGATAATACATATTAGGGCAATAAAGGATAATAAAATTTTATATGTGATTTTCATGTCTTTTTCAGTATAAACAATCCAATCAAGAATGCGACTATGCCTGTATAAAGAATACTTCTATAGTGTAGGTTCGATTGGGCAAAATCAACGGGTTTCTCAATCTGGTAGATATTTGGCTCTACTTTTTCTATTAATTTAGTCGGTTGCACTGAGTTTTTTATTCTTGGCGTGAGTATCTCTTGCTTTATTGCTGCATATAGAGCCTTCGTATCAAAACTTACGCCAAGCTCATCTCCGTTTTGAGCGTACATCTTACTGGTGTGAGATATTGAAAATTCTATTTTACCCTCTTTTTTAGGAATAAAGTTGAACTGTGCGATTGGATATGGGGACTTAGTTTGATTACTCTGTCCTTTACCACCCTCAAGAATAATTATGCCATCCACCTTGTTTACTTGTATTTGATACCAAAAGTCAATAAAGCTATTGTCCGTTTGAATGCTTTGAATTTCCACTAAGGTAGGAGAATAATGAAGTAACAAATAGATCCGATTAATCGACTCGTATTCTGGAATAATTGATAATTTAAATGAAGATAGCGAATCTGTAGGTACTGTTGCCTGTGCGGGTTCGATACTACTATTGACTAGCGCATTCACATTATGGGGATAGGTGAATGCTATTATTGAGACACAACCAAATATAAGTAATGTTGTTTTTACATAGGACATGTTAATAATAATATCGGATTTTCTTTATATTATCAGGAAATTCCGTTGACAGTCGTATTTGTCAATGTTAGGATTGTATTTGTGGTAATAGGGCATTTTGACGTACTATGAGATTTATTAAGCATTCTATTTTTATCTTTGTTATTTTAGCCGTATTTTTGGTCGTACCTGCTCATGTTCATGCAACCACGCCGTATCCAACTCGTATACCCTGTGATTCACTAGCGAATCCTCTTTTAGTTCCATCGTGTGCGGTTCGCCAACTACCCGTTTTAGCAATTTATATGTTTAATATGTCAGTTATAACAGCCGTTATAGCATCGTTGGCATTTATGATTTATGCTGGATATCTGTATGTCACCGCTCAGGATGATACACGGCAACAAGAACAAGCCCGGGCAACTATCACATATAGTATTTTTGGTTTAATTCTTGCAGGAAGCGCATATATATTACTTCGAACCTTTACCCAGCCGTTTAATATTGATATCTTTTCGTATTTTAAGCCCACCAGCGTATATGCCCAAGAACAAAGCACTCAAGAGGTCCCGACTCCAACGGTTGCTACAACAGCCACTGTTGATCCCAATTCATTAGTTCAGCTTTCGGGTAAAGTTAGAACGTTAAGTGAACATACTATATTAGCAGGGGTTGAAGTTACCTTGTATTGGCTAAACAATGGCCGTTGGGAGGTCTGGCCGGCTCAAACATTTGATAACCAGAGAAACCCATACACCTCAGATGTCTTTGGCCAATATCAGTTTTTTGTACCCGCGGGTCAATATTATGTTGAAATTAATAAAGTTGGTTATTATAAACAGGTTACAGATGTCGTTGAAATAAAAAATGCCTCGGTTGCTGTTGATGTCTATTTAAAACAGGCTACAACTATTTGGATTTATTTGTTGATTGTCGGTGTCGTAGCATTTTTTAGTGCATTAGCATACATAGTAATTCAGAAAATAAATCAATGGCGTAAGCATCAAGAAATGCGGAGCTTAGTTCGCCGACAGATCCGTGGAAACGACGAACAGAATGGAACCGATCGTCCTTGAATACAGATATCATTTTCCCCGTTTGATAGGAGCTGCCCTGATAACTGTAGGGGGAGTTGGATTAGTATATTTGGGTTGGATCTATTTCATATGGAGCAATACATTACCGAAATTCGATAACACCGCGTTATTTACCGTCGATACTCCGTCTGTGATTTCTGCTGTCCAGATGAATTCGGAGGATGGCACAACAATAGATATTCGTACCGGCTTTGGAAATTTATTATTAAACCCCAATAAATCAACACCTTCACCGACAAAAATGATACCTTCACCAACCCCGGGTTCCTCTCTTTCGATTCTTCGGCAAGATTCATCACCACTTGGAAGCGTACTTTCAGAAAAGATTGATAGTGAAGTCTTCGTATCTGTCCCGGCGCTAGGAATCGACAATCGTAAAGTTGAGCTGAATGTGAATGGGACAGACGAACACATTTATGATCGGGTACTAACTCGAGCCGTCGCCCATCTAAAAGGATCTGCATTACCGGGCCAAAATGGGAACTCATTCCTATTTGGTCACTCTAAGTTACCCCTACTGGCATCAAATGACTATGAATCTATTTTTACTGATTTACCAAAAATAAAGGCAGGCGATGTCGTACGCGTTATTTATATGGGAACCGAGTATACTTATCAGATTAGCCAAACTGGCGTTGTTACTCCAAAGGATGTATTTATTACGAATCAACCGTCGAATAAGAAAATGTTAACGCTTATGACTTGTATACCACCGGGATTTGATCATCAACGTTATATTGCTGTCGGAGAATTAATTAAAGCGGTATCACTTTAAAGAAGAGTAACCCCAAGATTAAAAAATTTAGGGCCGTTGCTATCGCTAGCCGAGTTAGATCCTTTTTTAAGTATTTTGTAACAATTTCTGTTTCCATATTTTTTGTGTATGGTAGCGGGTACGGGATTCGAACCCGTGTTTGCGGACTGAGAACCCGCCGTCCTGGTCCCCTAGACGAACCCGCCTTAATGGGTTTGTATGCGTGAGTATTATAACTCAGTAGAGTTGTATCGACAAGGACAGATACTATCGGTACTTTAGTCGTTAATCTGCAAAGACGAAAGGGGAATGATGTCACTTGGAGTTACATCTTCTAGGGTTTTGGCTTGAGATATATCAAAATTTCCAATACGAATTCGACGTAAGGCTGTCTGGACCATTGGTATTTCAAGCTTTTGAGATATATCACGAACTAAGGCGCGGGTGTATGTCCCGCTGCTGACTGTACAGTCTATTATTACTTGGGGATAACCTTCTTGCGTAGGTGGAGAAGATGTCGTTTCAATTGCGTAAATAGTTACTTCTCGCTTAGGTAATGTGATTTTTTGTAATTCTTCTGGTTTTTTTCGAGCTAGATCGTATAGTTTGTTACCACCTATTTTGACAGCACTAAATGAGGGCACTTCCTGTTCGTACTTTCCAATGAACGAATGTGCTGCCTCTTTAAATTTGCGGGCTGCCGTTTTGATTCGATCAGACATAGGATCCAACTGATCCGTCATTATTCCTTCTGTATCAAGTGTATTTGTTGTAAAACCAAGTGCAGTTGTAATCAAGTATCGTTTATCATAGCCAATTAATTTTTGGCTTAATCGAGTTGCTTGCTTACCGACTAAAATTATTAGGAGTCCGGTAGCTAGTGGATCTAGTGTACCTGCGTGTCCAACCTTTTTCTCGTTTGTTATCTTACGGATACGATCAACTACATCATGACTTGTTATACCGCTTGGTTTATCTATTAGTAGAATGCCGTTATTCACCATGTTTTTGGGGACTATTTGTTGGAACTTCTTCTGGTAATGCACGCCGGTATTGGTTTATCCGTAGATCGTATAAATATATTCTTCCACAATTACAATACACTATGTGCATATTAGTTTTTTGAGGATGTTCCTCGCGGAGTTCATTAGCCAGGGAATGTGCACATCCGACACAATATCCTCTTTTTATAAGTTCTGATTGTAGCCGATGTCTGATGGGTAACCAAATCATGTGATTGTTTTCAGGCTATTGTATAGGTCTGCGCATCAATCTGCTTGGTTTCAATTCTTATCCAGCCAAATCTCTTGAGAATTCTTATAAAAATTATTGCCAGCCCAACTGCAACTAAGTTAAATAGTATTCCAATAAAATTGAAAAATAGGAAAATTGTCGCAGATAAAATACCAGGTACCATGTTGATATTTTGATCAATGAAATTATTGACAATACTTTGGAGATCTTTTTTAGCCTGATCAATGGTTTCATTAATGATGTTTACTTGTGGCTGTGATGTTTCTTGAGGCATGTTTTCCTTTAGTTGCGTCGCAATCTGTTCTATTTGGTTGTCTGAAAATCCTTGTGAAGAGAGCGCCTTACGAACTTCTGGCGTAATTGTACCCGAAAGCAATTCGACTTTATCCTGATAATTAACCTCTTTTAATCCAGGGAACTGCGTTTCGAGCTGAAGAATTATTTTATCTATTAATTTGTTCTGTTGTTGCTTAATCTGTTCTTCTAAGAGTGGTCGCGATACGTTTGCTGCTTGGTCAAAGAACGAAGACGGGACAGATAAATGAATTTTATCTAGGTTTGATGGTCCACTATAATAAACTAGTATTGCGATTATTAATGCAAACACTGTGCTTATCCAGGATAGGCGAGTCATGTAAATCTGTCGTAGATTAGGGATAACCTGGTTACTAATATCTTTATGGCTGAAATAATCTACTGCTAGGATGACAAGAAGGAGAAGAAATGTTAAGCCTAGAGTAAATATAAACCTCATTGCAAATATAGATATTGTAAGTGGGATAATTGCCAGAAGGCTACGACGGACTAGTGGATTTTTTACCAACCCAGATATGAATACAATCATGGTAAAAATAGTTAGATACGAAATTGCCATTAATCCAATATCATTCCAATAAAAATTAGACGATCCTTGAATAGCGACATATGGATATTTTAGTGAAGCGTTGAGACCTAACCAAAAACCGAGACTAGAAATGAGTGTTAGGCTGCCGCAGAATATATACACAGAAAGTGCATGTTGTGATTGGGGTTGAGTGGGAAGTGCTTCGGTTGTGATTTTAGTTGTTTTCTTTGACATTTCTAGAAATAAACCAATGGCGACCTTCAATAAACATCGCCCCTAAGACTAATGTAATACTAAACAGGGTGAATATAGGCCCTATAAATGGAATAGAGGTGATTATGAAGTACGCGAGAATACCAGCACCGAGAGTATACCATCGTCTCTGTGAAGTATCGGTGTTGCCACGACCGATAAATAATCGACCTAGTGTATATGCCATAAAAATGCGACTGATATAAATGGCAAGTATATAGAAAAATAATGTAATAATACCTAATGGTAATCCTATTAACGTAGTGATTAATAACACACTAATTATCGGAGTAAGTATAATCGTTGCAAACCCCCATCCAAATGAACTCCAAGTCCTCTCTATAAGTATTTGGGATAGTTCATAAGTTTTATGGTAAAAAAGGCTAATGATGGTAAAGCCTAAAACTAGTGACGTTAATATTCCCCAAATAGTGAGGCGAATGTGATTATTGGAAGGTGCGCTTTGAAGTGGTGGAAATTGGTGGACTTGTCCCGTAATCTTCGTGGATGGATCTATTTGTGCTTTGTTGTCTGAGGAGTAGAAAATATCTCCTTGAACCTGGGCTTCAGGAGACAATGAAATACTTCGTCCTCCAATGTATACTGATCCGTTAATAATTGCCGAACTTGAAAGTGACCCTGATGCCGTAATAAGATCCTCGCCAATGCTTGCATCAATAACGGACTCTCCAGATGCTACCATGGTAGTTCCGTTAATTTTTGTATCCTTACCTATATTTAATTTTGCCGCAGCTACAATTACTTCGTCTCCTATTTCTGATTTTCGTATCGTGACCTCGCCACCAAATAAACGCACATCACCTGATATTGATGCTTCATCAAGTATGATGTTTTGTCCCGCAACGGTTAAGTCTTTATCGATTTTTCCAGTAATTGTTACTGTTTGGCCTGCTATATATGCATTTCCGTGGATTGTGCCATTGACAGATACTAGATTGCCACGGGAATAGAAGTTCCCATCGACGGTTTCTTCTTTATTTAATTTAGGAGCATTTTCAGCTATAAAGGTTGCTGCCGTAACATGAGTTGCAAATTTAGTAGAGAATACCATTGTTAAAAAAAGCGTAACGAATGCTTTCTTGTATTGGATATTTGTTCGTCTCGACATAAAGCGAATAATACGGCCAAAAAGTATTGATGTCAATTTGAACTTCTACAAAGGGATTAATTGACGATCCTATTGACACTAAATAAGCTCTCCCTATAATTGTGAACAGCCTACAACTCAAGGCTGCGATTTTCCTCACTGACCATTGTTTTTTAATATAGCTATGGCTAAATATAATTTTTCAACCAAGAGTATTAGCTCTGAGCTGCTTGAGGCAATCACTGATGCTATTAAGAATAAATCTTATGGGAGTGTTGAAATCTATATACAAGATTATCAGGTTACCCAAATTACTGAGCGAACAATAAAAAAACTAGATCCCAATAGTGGTGTTTTGCCGGATAAAAGGCAATCTACCGATAGTAAATGAAATAGTTATTGACATTAGGAATTGGGATTGTTAAATTATGTAAACAATCTAACAAACAAAGCTGACCGCAATCGGAGGCACGGAATATTTAACAACTACTTATTTGTTAAATATTCCGTGCCTTTTTTGATATGAATACAAAAAATATGAAAACAACAAATCAGTCAAAACCACTCATGAAATCACTCATCTCAAATAAAATATTTTTGCTAGTTATGATAATTGTCGTCGTGGGTATGGGGATAGGTATTCGAAGTTATTTTATTTCAAAATCAAAAACAAATGATGCCGAAGGTGTCATAGCTTCAAAGACTCTGAATAAAGAATATAATTTTATCGCTCGAGATGCACAAGGCTACTTTACTGATGCAAATATAAACCTAAAAATTACTACGGTTCAAAAACAGGAAGAAGTTTTAGTAAAAGGTAATCGTGCAACAGCAAGAAATGGTAAAGCTTTTTTAATATTTGAAGTTTCATTGAAGAACGACAGTAATCAAGTGCTCTATCTTAATCCTCTTGATTTAGTGAGACTTGTTGAATCTGATGGTGGCAAAGTTGCACCTCAAGTTCATCAAGGTAATGTCGAGGTCCGTCCTCAGTCAACTAAAAAGAGTAACTTTGGGTTTATTGTAGAGCACGATGCTAAAGATTTTGCAATTCAAATTGGAGAGCTCGATGGAAATAAAGATAATTTATCAGTTAAGTTTTAAAGCCCTAGTTAAATAAAGATAACACTTATACAAGGGACTAATTGCGAAAGGAGGTGAATAGAATGAAAATAACACAAAAAATTGCAACCGGAGTAGCTACCGGAGCTTTACTGCTCCAAATGGCCCAACCAGCTTTTGCTGCGACTTATACTATTACGAATTCCACCAACGGTCGAGATAGCCAGAATTCAGGCACGATTCAAATTAATCGTGAATCTAGCGTATATCAGACTAATAATGTTCAGATTGATAACAATATCAATCAAAACGCTAATACAGGTGATAATAAAGTACAAGACAATTTGGGAGGTGTCGATGTTAAAACTGGTGATGTAAACCAGGAAGCAAGCGTTGTAAACAATGCTGGTGAAAATGTCGCGCAATTACAACAATGCGATTGTGATTATGATGTTGAGATCGTTAACGAAAAGAATGGTCGAGATTCAGAAAACACTGCAGCATTTAACGCTACACAAGCATCTTCATTAATGCAAACCAATAATGTCGATGTAAATAACAAGCTTAAGCAAAACGCTAATACTGGCGATAATGCTTTGAAAGACAACAATTCTGATACCGAAGTCTCGGTACAAACAGGAGATGTTGACCAAGATGCTAGTGTTGAAACACTCTCAGGTGGTAATCATGCTGTCTTAGGTTCACGAAATGGTGGATCTAGCTCATTCTCCTTAACCAATTCAACAAATGGTCGAGATTCAGAAAATAGCGTTTTCGCTAATGTGAATCACTCCAATGTTGCGGTGCAATCAAATGAAGTTGATGTTGATAACAATTTAGATCAACATGCAAACACTGGTGACAACGACGCAAAGGATAACCTAGGCGGAGCTGCTGCCGAAACTGGCTCAGTCGATCAGACTGCCAAGATTGCCAATACTGCTGGTGCTAATGTACTTGCAGCAGGAGATTGTATGTGTGATGTCGATGTTGAGGTTCTTAATGAAAAGAATGGTCGTGATACAGAAAACGAAGCTGGTCTCGAACTATCTTTTGCTGATCTGTTCCAACAGTTCAATGATGAACTCTCCTTCGATAATAATGCAGACCAACACGGTGCCACTGGAGATAATCAAATCTCTGATAACAATTCAGATGATATGAATACCGGTGACGTAGATTCAGATGTCGAGGTACATAATACCGCAGGACAAAACGTGATTGGTGACACCACCTCAGATCTTCATGATTTAAGTGGTGATTGGAATGGTGCAAGCATTTTAATGATGCTAATGCATCTCCTCAGTTAGTGTGCAAAGAAGCAAGAGCGTTTTCCGTCAGGAGAGGAGTTATTCTCTCCTGCGGTAAACCCTTTTGTAGAAGGAAAAAATATGATGAACAAAACATTAATAAAATCATTTATAACAATACAAATTGCATATAGTATCGTAAATCCAGTACTATCTTTCGCTGTTACTAATGTTTCTCCAACACCAGCCTTAACAATACCTACTCCACCAGCTATGCCAACTACGGTTTGGACTATGCCGACTCCTCCACAAACCCCGACTCAAGCAATTCAACCAACGGCAACGCCACAAAGTGTTCCTACTGTTACCCAGATTTCTAACACACCAATCCCAACCAAGACTCCAAAGCCAACAAAAACTCCGACTCCAATTCCAACAGTTGTAAATAGTGGTCAGAATAACCCCGATTCTCAAATTAATGGCGGTCAGAATAATAATGATAATCTTTCAGGAAGCGCTTTAATCGACAGCGGCTCTATTGACGGATCTATTAATACCAATAATGATGTGAATAACAATCAGAGTTTGTTTGATGGTTCAAATGGAGGAGACACTAGCGTATCAAATATCCAAAATGAGGCGAGTTCAGAGAATAACGGCAGCATAACTGGTGCTTCGGACACTACTGTCGATGTATTGAATCAAACAGATATTAACAACAGCGTGAATGTTGATTATGTTACTGGAGATAATAAGATACACGATAACCTAGGTGGTAGTAGCACTATTAATTCAGGAGACGTAACAAGTGCGGTTAATATTTTCAACTTTGCGAATACTAATTTAACGGGTGCAGATATCTCTTCTAGTGAGTTTAATGTAGCCGACGATCAATCAGGAGATATTATTTTGAGCGCAGGCTCAAGTAATTGTAGCGCTATAAACCCGTGTGATGGTGATGCAAGCGTGAATAATGATAATAATGGATCATCCAGCGTGAATTCTGGAATTATACAAAGTGGAAATAATTTATTTATTACTACTGATAATTTTTCACAGGTAGATAATAGTATTAATATTGACGTAGAAACAGGATCCAATACGATTTCCGATAGCGTTGGTGATTCAAGTATTAATACTGGTAATGCAAACGTCGTTGCGAATATATTTAATTTTCTCAACAATAGTTTTGTTGCACTCACGGACTTAGTTGTGAATACCGTAAATATTTTAGGTGATTTTGCTGGCAATATAGTATTACCTGATCAAAGTCCATTAAAGAGTGCTGATCCTAGTTATGCAATTAATAACTCAGGTAACGGCTCTAATTCAATTAATAATGGAACAATCTCTGATTCATCAAACACATTAATCAACCAACAGAATAATGCCACAATAAATAATACTTTAGTTATTGACGCAAACACTGGGTCAAACAAATTATCAGATAACATTAATGGAGATGGGCAAGGAAATTCGATAACAACAGGAGCTGTTAATACTTCGGCCGAGGTTAATACTGTTGCTAATCAAAACTTTATTGGCGATGATTTGAATGTAATATTCTTAAATCAAGGGGGACAGTTGAAAGCGTATTATATAAATCGTGCGGGTGATCTTGTCGAGATTTCATCTGATGTTAATAATTCAAATAACGGTACAGATTCGGAGAATGCTGGTGTAGTAAATCGTGAAGATTCAACCACAATTAATCAAGTTAATGAAGCTGTCGTTAATAATACGATAAATATTAATGCGAATACTGGAGGTAACAAGATTGCGGATAATCTTGATGGTAGTACAAGCATTAACACCGGTGATGTAAATATCGTTAGCTCAATAACGAACTTTTTGAATAACAATTTTGCAGGAGGACGAGTTGTATTTACCATAGTCAATGATTTGTTTGGGAAATGGACGGGTAAATTTACTAATAAAGCGCAGGAAGTCGCTCATGAGAATAACGATAACAATACAAACAATGAAAATATCGGAAATCAGCAGCAAGTCTCTGTCGAAGTTGCTGTGGACTCTTCTTCAGAAGTGCAAGCCTTCCCAACGCCAATCGCTTTAGAAGTAATTGGTACTACTGAGTCTTCTTCTAATCACCCCGTGCTAGATAATGATGCAGTGAAGGCTCCTGAACGAAATGCAACGGGTAAGAATAGCTCGATAAATGGCACTTCTCGCAAGTCTATAGTATCTGTATTAGGAGCGTCTGTTAAGAATGATTCTAACAATGATAACAGTAATACTTCGGATAAACTAAAAGTTAAACGGATCGCTGCGACTTCTTCAACAGATGATAGTTCTTCTGATATTCAGGTTGCGGGTGCTCGAGTTGAGTGGCCAAAATTGAATCCGTGGAAGGTCGGTATATTAATAAGTAGTTTATTGGTTGCTGGATTCTTTGTAATCCGAAAAAAGTTTTTACTCTCAATATGAAGTGTCGGTCAATGATTACTACGACTGTCACTGCCCCGAAGCTGTTGGTCTGTATGACCTTATCTTCTCTTATATATGTTAATCCTATTTATGCTAACGTAATTATCTCGAATAGTTCTAATAGCCTTGATAGTGTTAATGGTGCTAGTGTAAGTATTACAAGCAGTCAGAGCGCTTTACAATCAAATACTACGACGATTAATAATGATATCAATCAATTATTGAACTCCGGTGATAATGTGATCCAAAATAATAATGGTCAAAATAAACTCGAAACTGGAGATATTAATTCTTCTGTTCTGGTTAATTCTGAGGGTGATGTTAATACTCTCCAGGTTACAAATAATAACGCAGGTAATATTGCTTCTACTAATGACAATAATGGTTCTTTTTCGACAAATATTATTAGTGCCGATATTAACAACGAGCCCTATTGGGGGCAGTCAAATAATTCAATTGTAAGTAATGCACTGGATATCGATGCAAATACGGGTAATAATAGTGCTTTGTGGAGTTCAGGTGACGTTGTTATATCAACAGGGAATATTTACGATGAGGTTAGTGTCACCAATGATATGGGCAGAAATGTGGCATTGCCTATAAGTTTTGAAGACGGAGTATTGAATATGGCAAATAGTAATAATGGGAATGGCAGTAATAATAACATTCTTGTTAATCTGTCGAGCTCTATAACCGCTTATCAAACTAATAATATCGAAATTTCCAATCAGATTAATAAAATACAAAATACCGGAAATAATCACTGTAACGATAATGTGGGTTGCATGATTAGAACTGGTTCGATCTCTGCGGTGACACGTGTTGAAAATAACGTTAGCTCAAATGCCATTGTAAGCCCTACTCCAAACCCTGGAATTAGTGTTTATCCAACTTCGGTACCTATTGGAGGACGGCAAAATGAATCTGAGGAACGTGATAACAATACAGTACTTCAAGAATCTATTATTCAACCGCTACAGACATTGACAGAAAAAGTCCTAGCGGCTGTTTCAACACCCGCTAACCTGATTAAGCCAGCTGTATTAGGTACTGATGCTCAGCGGCTCCCAGAGACTGGAATCGGTTCAAATAACAAGTTAATTGCTCAACTATTTCAGGTTGTCTTTGGTATGAGCATACTTGCGGCTGGGTTTGTATTACGTAAGTATTTAGAACATCTTGATAGATCTTCGTTATCGGTTGATTAAACTGCTAGATTCAAAAGCAGCCAAAGAAGGAGGGTTACCAAAAGTGCATATTCTAGAATTGTCTTTGAAGATAGTTTATGATCCTCCCAGTGATGCCATATTGCCCAAAAGAAATAGACTCCAACCGCAATACCAGAGAACAGGAATTTATATCCAATAGCAATATTAGACGACAAACTTGTAACAGTGACACTGAATAATAATAATATTATGGCGTATTGAAAAATATGGTGTTTTATAAAATGATACATATTACAATACTAGTCCAACCGACGAATAAATAATATTAATTAGTGCGATTACCAGAATACTGGCGTAAATTAATCGGTGTGCATTTTGGCGGTGTACTTTTTTGTACCACAGCACGATAGAATCTATCAGAAAAAGAATAACAATAAACGAAATCATTATTATGGTAAAAATTCGGGCAGGACTGAGGTTTCGTAAATCGCTTACAGCCGCCATTACCATTGTCAGTCTTGAGGGGGGAGTATTCGTGAAGTCACCACTTGGGCCAACTATGACTTCTGGATTCGGGGTTGGTGTGTTGTCTGTTATTGTAGTTATTTGTGTCGGTAAATTGGTCGGCTGGACTGCTAGCTCTTGTTGCAGAGAGGACGGTGTACTCGTTGCGGTAGGGGATGCTGGGATATCTGTCGGAATTAGTTGAACGGTAGGAGCTGGTTTTTGTGTAGGCGCTTTTGTTGCTATTACAGTAGGTTTTATTGTCGGTTGGGCTTGGGCGACGACGGCGGGTGCTGTAGCAGGTGGGGTTCCGAATAATTGAACTACCAACGTTGTATCTTCACCTTCTAAATTGCCGTTTAAGATCGCAACTCCTATTTCAGTAAATTTGTTATATAAGATGTTTTCTCGGTGTGATGGGGAAGCCATCCATCCACTTATAACTCCGCGCGAAGTATCAAAACCTTGGGCTAAATTCTCTCCAGCCGATGTATAGTCATAATTTACCATGGCAAACCAATGCCACGGATCAATACCATCTGGCGAAACATGAGCCCAATAGTTTTTGGCAAACATATCTTGGGCTTTTAATTTTGCCGCTTCATCAAGCTTTGCGTTATGTACTAATGCAGGCAAACCATCTTTTTCTCTTTCCTGATTTGTATAGCTGATGATCTCTTGTTGATAGATACTTGTCGCAAATCCAAGGATCTGAGGTCTTGTTGAGGTAAATATATTAAGTGTTGTTTGAACTGTCATTATTAAAAGAAGAAATAGCGCTAATGCCGGATGGCGGGTTAAGTACGGCCTATGATCGTTATGTTTAACTGGTATAAATAAATGACTAATATTTTTCATCGGTAACGATTAACTTAAATCGAAAAAGAGAAGATCAATATCCCATTGATCCGGAAGTGAGCCGGAAATAAATCGAAAGATAATCCATGCTGATGCAATCAAAATGATGCCGAGGAAGGCATCGGTTAAGGTAGCTCGAGCATTTGCCAATTTACCTGGTTCCCCAGTAGAGAATGAAAATTGAATTGCTCCAATGGCAAGCTTGGCTAACGCGAGTACCGTACCAATAGCAAGCGACCAACTAATTGTCAGGCTTATCGCTGGACCAAAGCTTAAACATGAATCAAATAGAGCAATATAAACCTCAGATTCTTTTGGACACGCAACGCCAAATGCATTGGCTGACGCAACTGGGGATATAATCATTGAAATGGCCGATAAAATAGTAAAAAACCTGATAATAAGAGCGGTATTAAATTGAAATCTCATTGGACTAAATAAATTTTAACATTTTCTTTATCATATACTACCGGTAAACCCATTTCGCTGAATTTATTTTCATTCATTGATGGATATTTTTGCCTTTCCAAGTCACCAACATATACATAATTTACTTCGTATTTGCCGAGTAATTGCCGTGTTTCATTCAGGTCTGTGCCCTCATAGATTAGCTTTACTTGATCTACTCGATTACCAACCGTGTCTACCTGACCTGTTTTTTTCTCTATATAAGTTTTGGGAACAATTGATTCACCATATGTTCCACGCCACAACCATTCATGGACCGGCCATCCCATTACGGTTGGTAATCCAGTGTTAGATGCAATACGGGCATAGTCTGTATAGCTATCACCAACGCCCTCAAGCATAGTCGGTTGACCTTTTATGTGCTCATTAATCCATTTAATCGCTAGAGAATCGCCATAGTGATTCATCGTTAAATACGTTATTCCGTTTATTGATAAGCGTGGTGTTTTGAGCGAGAACCCTTGGTTGATAGCTTTATACGGATACATTAACGCTGAGTAGATAAGTACAAGGCTCAGTAATTTAAACAAGTAACCATAAATGCTCGGATGCCTATTAAAATGTGCCCATAAACGAATTATTGCGAATCCAAACACCGTCCCGAGCATTATCCATGCCTGATAGTAAAACTTAAACATTGTATTGGCCCGGTAATGCTGTGGATAAATATCCCGTATAAAAATAAATTCAGGTGCAATAATTAACAACAGACTTACCAGGATCATAATTAAGATTATGAAATCGGTAGATGTCAGTTCTTTACCTAATAACGTTATGAGGTGTGGGTTCGTCGTATGGATGTGCTCCGTGGTTTTCTCTTTTTCTATTGTTATTTTTACCTGGAGAATATTTGCAAAAAATGCAACGATCTTTTCGGTGAATTTTATTTTTTCAAGGCGTATTTCAAACAACCATAATAAAAATATAAGTACGATAGGCAGATGTACTCCCCATAATATTCCAAGTTGCCATAGTGGTGATCGTCCATTTGGTGGAACAATTCCAATACCTTGACTAATCGGAACTAAATGCCGCCAAAAAGGTAAGTACAAGAGAATCGCGAACGACATCAAAAAGATTGAATTTATAGCAGTCTTCATAAGAACGTCCACCTGAAACAGACGTGAGAATAAATTTTGAGGTTGCTTAAGTTCACTCGCTCTCCATCCCCATATCAGGCAACCCGATACCACAAGATATATGGCAAAGTCCCAAGCATTTGTCGTATACGTTGTACCAATTAGCCAAGCCAATGTGATGAAAGCTACTGGCATATTCATGGTGATTAGCTGTAGAAGAGTTTCCTGGTTGTTCTTTCGTCGTTCCGCAATAGAATCAAATAAATGGCGAAACATGACCAGAAGTAAGGCTAAAACGAGCAGAACGGTTGGGATATCACTAACATGTCCGTGAAGATCATTAACAATAAAACTGTAGATTGGAAATTCATGGATAGTGTATTCGATGAATCTGGTAGCATCGGGATACCAATATTTTTCACCTTGCTGATAAAGATAAAATGCTGCATGCAGGTTTCCAAATAAGGTGACTGCGATTGCGGCTATGATTCCACTGAACCAACTTCTCCACGGGATTCGTTTGAACTCGTCGGTCATATTGAACCAGAATAGGCTCGCAGCCAGGGCAAACGCCTGAATTAACGTTAATGCCATAATTGCAGACATTTGTAAGTTGTAGGCGAACTCAGTTGGTACTCGTGATAATTTTGAGAGCATCGCCGCAATATAATGACCAAAGTAGTAATAATTTATTGTCTCCCGGGCTAAAAAGTGATCTAGCGGTGGAAAGTATTCAGATCTATACGCTGAAACCATAAATCCATAATCCATGAACTTTTCTAAGCCGTTTATCGCTGGACTAAATCCTCTCACATATGTCCATAGGCCAAACATTGTGATAAATAAAATTTCTTCGATTAGAAGCCACGCCCATACTTTTCGTACATCCCCAAATGTTATTTTTGTGTTACCTATGAATATAGAAAAGAGGGCAACCGCCAGTGTTACTACAACTAAATTTGTGTATGAAAAACTTAGCACATGGAGTGAAGCGAGTAACCACATTAACCACGAAACCATGAGGATTCCTAAAATTTTGGCAAATGCCCAGCCCTGATCTGGAAGATCCTTTAAAATTCTACGGGCAAATGGCCAAGCCATCAGTCCCAAAAGTTCTATTGTCAGTAGGTAGTAAATACTCGCTGTTATATCGGTCATACATGTAGCTAAAACGGAAGCCAAATTATCCCACATTTTAGCATACTATCCCTTTTTCTCGTTAGTATCAGTGGTATACTTCAATTCTAACAGCTATGACACGGGGCGATCGTCATTTAGTAATTCCGACTAAACTATATAATTTTTTGCGTGAACTGATTGCTGATTTTCACCAAATTGATCCATATATTCCAGCACGCGGAGTACTCGTTGATGTTGGATGTGGATTTGGACAGATGACATATAGTCTGGCGACTCGATATCCCGATCTTCATATTATCGGTATTGAGCCTGAACCTGATCGTGTCCTCGCTGCAAAAAAACGTTATTCATTTCCCAATTTGGAGTTTAGAGTTGGGACTGCCGAAACTCCTGGCGTTGTTCCATCATCAGATGCAATCATTTTTTTTGACGTTCTTCATCATATAAATCCGCAGCAGCAAATACCGGTGATTGAATCCTATATCGAGCATTTAGCCCCCAAAGGAGTGATTATCCTAAAAGAGATTGATTTGCGACCTTCGTGGAAATATTGGTTTAATTTTTTGCATGATTATGTTATGACCCGTGGTGATCGGTTACTGTATCGATCATCTGGAGAATGGGCTAGTATTTTACAATCTCGTGGTTTATCGGTGAGCATCCATCCCCATCCTACATGGAGACCGTATCCCCATGTTACGATAGTGGGGGTTAAGTCATGAAAAATCAGCACAAACATTGGTTTTATTGGTTAAGCGCCCTCATAATCATCGGCGCATTATTTCGGATATCTCATTTAGATTGGGATCAGGGATATTTTTTGCATCCAGATGAACGTTTATATATCAATGCGTCGAATATCTCTTGGCCAAAATCTCTAGAATCCCTTTTATCTCCTAATTCGCCGCTAAATCCGCACATGTTTTATTACGGAACATTTCCTTTATACATGTATAAATTTATGGATTGGATAGTTACCACGATCCATGCATACGGTACGGCTTCATCTCTGTTATTAACTTCACGGTTTACCTCAGCGCTATTTAATATTTTTTCATTAATATTGTTGGCCCGACTTGCGTATGTATTTTTTGATCGTAAAACAGCACTGCTTGCGGTTGGGTTATTGGCTTTTTTCCCAGGAGCAATTCAAGTTGCCCATTTCAACACGACTGAATCTTTCCTACTGTTTTTTAGTTCTGCCATATTATTTTCTTCGCTGCAATTGTATCGAAAGTTTAATTGGTTTTGGTTCGTTATCTCGGCGATTTTAGTCGGATGCGCTGCTGCAACTAAGATTGTCGGCATCTCATACGCCGTTATACCAGCCGTGGCGTTGATTCCGGCCTTATGGTCGACGTGGCGAGGGTACAAATATAAAAGTTTTTTCACTTGGGTGGGTGTTGGTGTGCTTCTTGGCCTTGTTATTGTTTTAACCTATGTTGCTATCTCTCCATATAGTCTGATAGCGAGAGAAGAGTTCTGGCAACAACAATCCTATATGCAAGCAGTAATAAAGGGCGATACTAAGCCGCCTTTTGTCATAATTTATGAAGGAACCACAAAGTATTTATACTATTTAACCTCGATATTACCGTGGCAAACTTCATTTGTTATCGCCCCATTTCTTTTATTTAGTTGGGGATATGTTGCCTATCTTGCTTGGAAAAGAAGATCTTATTTCTTCTTCATGATACTAATTTGGCCTACTGCATATTTTGCCGTAAGTGGGGCCTGGTATGCTAAATTTAGTCGATATTTGATACCCCTGCTGCCATACTTTGCATTACTCGGAAGCATTACACTTTTAGAATTTATTAAACAATATAAGGAAACATCCCAACGTTCGATTATTGTTGGGGTTCTGTTTATTCAATTTTTATTCGCCGTGGCTTTTATGCGAATTTACCAGGGAGAACATACACGAATTCGAGCCTCAGAATGGATTTATCAACACGTTCCACGGTCATCACTTATTCTCGGAGAACACTGGGACGACCCGTTGCCATTAATGCTTAAAGATTTTCATGAATCGCGTTCGGTCGAACAAATGGAGGTCTATAATCCTGAATCTCAAGCTAAGTGGGAAAAGATCGGTACACAATTAGAAAATGCCGATTATATCGTTTTATCGAGTCGTCGGGTGTACTATTCTATTTTGCGAAATCCTGAACTTTACCCAGTGACGGTGCAATTTTATCAGCAACTCTTTGCTGGTAATCTTGGTTATCAGCTTGTCGCTTCATTTACCCAATATCCAGGTATTGCAAAACACCAATTAAACACCGATTCTGCAGACGAATCATTCCAAAGCTACGACCATCCTCCGGTACTGATCTTTCAAAAAAATCAAAAAATATCTACTTCTGAAACGCTCCGTAGAATATTTAGCAATTAATCATTAAAAACGGTTTTGCAAAATATACAAGGATGGGTGGTCAAAAACGAAAAAGGTTTCATCTGGAAGAATGTTACCGCCCATACAATACAGGGTCCATAATCCACAATCTACGTTCCTGGTATGTGATGCAAAGAGCGTTTTCCATTGGTCGGATTGAAGTAATAATCGATACAAATATGAGCCGTACGGGTATCGATCTTCATGCTCAAGTCGATTGCGCCATAACCGCTCACTGAGAATAATAAAATAATCAGACTGATTAATTTGTTTGATTATGGTGTCTCTGTTGGGTACATTTTCTAGATCATAGAGGGGAGCTAAATAGATACTCGATTGAGGGATGCTTGAAAATGCGGTGATGCCAAGGTCATAGATTTCAGATGTTATTGAAGTCGATGGATCAATGTGCTGCGATACCCAGTCAGCGGCGGTTGTTCTTGGATCGGGCCTCGAATAGATTTGCCAAAAACTTAGACCAGCTAAAATTACCCACCCAGATGTGATGGCTAGTAATAATTTTTTGTAGTAAACGGAGGTAATTTTTAAGGTAAATATGAAAATGCTCGAAAGGATTACGAGGAACGGGAGTAACGGAACCATATAGCGGGTCCATTTTACGAATAATGACAAATTAAATGCGAGATAGAGGACTATGAGTAGGATTGTTAATACGATTCGCTGATCGAATGGCGAAATTGTCTTTTTCTGTTTGACTACCAAAAATAACTTAGGTGTCAATTTAATTCCCCAATAGCTTATTGCGATGAAACTGATAATAGTTAACGGTATGGTTAAGATGTAAGGGAATACATGCAATAGTTGATACAATCCAGGTATAGTGCCAATGAACTGTTGCGTATAAAACACTTGAAGTGTGCCATTGGCAACGCCTCCTTCATACTCCATTGAATTTTTAAATCCCTCCCAATCGAGGACATGAAAAGGAGATGATCCAACTGCGGCAAGAATTGTTACAACGCCTGCAATAATCAGATTAATTGAGAATAGTTGTACTAATTTGAACGAGCTATTATTTTTGTGATATGTCGCAAAGAAGTGGCTGAGTATAATCATCGGAGCTAACATAGCTGAGATAATCTTTGTGCCGACACTTAATCCTAGAACGATTCCAGCCAAGATATAAAACTGGCGTTTCCCTGATCTGGCGATTTCAAAACATAGATACAGTAGCAGCACATACTGTAAGGTTAGAAATGTTTCAAACGTAGTAAAGTGGGCGAACTGGATCATACCCGGCAAAAACGTTACCCATAACGCCGCTATGAGCGAGGCCGAAATAGACCAATCGTTTTTTTTCGAGATCCAGCGGGTAATTAAATATGTCAGCGGAATCAACATGACAGAGCACAGCGCCGATATATACCGGCCAATTGTCAGGTATGATTCAAACCGCAACCACGCGGTATGAGTAAGGAATTCAAATGAGGCGGCAATCAGATAAATTGTGTAGATTGGGAGGGAGCCATATGCCCAGAATTGTGGATTAAATTCTTTAGTAGAAAAATTAAGCTTACTAATTGCGTATCCAATATTGCGTTCATCGGGGTGGAAAAAATAGCCCTCATCCCAAAGGATATTATGAAATCTCAGAACCGCACCAATTCCGATAAGTGTTAAAAGAATAATAACGTGTCGTTGGTGTAGTTTGTTAATGTAACCGTGCATGTGCTCTTAGTATACGACATCGGCTCTGTATCGGGCTTATGTTTATTTGTTTGAATTTACGCCAAAAGGTATAATTAGTCTCATATCTGGTAGGTAAGCAGGTAATCGCCCATGTAAATGGGAGGAAAGTCCAAACTCCACAGGGAAGGGGACGGGGTGTAAGCCCCGACGTGTACTCGACTTTGTTTTTATAAACCAAGGTCAGGAAGCGCTGGTGTTCCGTACTGAAAAGTACCGGAAACAAGGGAAGAATCGACTTCTCTTGAGACCCACAGAGACGATCTCCGGTTTTCGCTTTATGCATGACTGGGGTATGAAACGCGATGAATTAACATCGACT
Source organism: candidate division WWE3 bacterium (assembly GCA_013335095.1). Lineage (GTDB taxonomy): Bacteria > Patescibacteriota > 4484-211 > 4484-211 > JAAXWF01. The sequence goes on along the minus strand of JAAXWF010000001.1, from coordinate 118,359 downwards.
AAATTTTGCCTAGCAAGATTTAGGTGGGAATCCCACCTGGAGCAACTTCCGAATCGGACGCCATCAGGTTTCCCAGCCGATTCATTTTTCCCATGGTAACCCCATGGATAGAATGAAGCGTTCACAAGAGAAGGCATAGATAGATGATTACCAACTTTTGTAGCCATCATTGATGGCTCAAGGGGTAACAGAATTTGGCTTATTACTTGCCTACCAGTCAATGCCAACCATTTATGCAACGACCACATACCGTTGGATTCTGTGCATTAATTACAATTATTCTGGCGTCATATGTTATTATGCCGGATCGTTCCTTAGCTTCCCCGAGTGTGATGGGCGTATCTGATTTTGTGCAAGGATCTGATCTTATCTTGGAATTTTCAAACACTGAGCGTTCGCCGTTAACCGCATCTCCTTTTACCGAAATAATCGACCAAGTGCAGGAGTCAATTCCGTACGAAACCCAGGAAGAACTCACGGATGATTTATATGTTGGAGAACAACAAGTCGTTCGCGAAGGTGAAAATGGTGTTCTTACAAAAGAATATAGGGTTTCATCATGGAATAGCACCGAATACGAACGAACTTTGATTACTTCGCGTCAGACCGAGCCCGTCAATCGTGTCGTTCGAGTTGGAACTAAAATTAAGATAGACCAGTTGAATACACCTAATGGTGCTATTTTATATTCTCAGTCGTTTCGAATGTGGGCAACAAGCTATGATGGGAACTGTGTCGGTTGTTCTGGCAGAACCGCTACTGGGACATCCGTTAAATTCGGCGTATGCGCAGTTGATCCTCGCGTAATTCCACTCGGTTCACGGCTTTATATCCCGGGATATGGTGAATGCCATGCCGAAGATACCGGTGGAGCGATAAAAGGTAACAAAATTGATTTAGGATTTGAAAACGTCAAATCAGGTTGGTGGAGTGCGCGTTATACCGACGTGTATCTGCTAATTGATTAAAAGAGGTTTACTTATTTAGGTCGTCGGGGCATTTTTCCTATTCATCATCGTTAAAAGTCGACTTATTTCTATCGTTAAAATAATAACGACACTAATACTTAATGTGGTAATTAAAAATAGTGCCTTTCCAGCAGGCATCGATGACATATATAGATATGCAGCGATCGGAAGGATAAATTGAATAATCCGATCTTGGTGAGACGCTGGTAGCACCGAGAAAGTTAGTGTTAGCGTTTCCACTATAAATAAAAGTACGGCACTTAACACATTCATCGTTACATTGGGTTCGGCTAAATTTATTCGATCCATGAACATGAGATCAATCGGCATGGGGAAATGTGGTACCCAGCTGTAGAGTAGATAAAGATCTTCGCCTTTTAATCCTCGACCGAATATTCTCCAAAGAATAAGGGCAATAAAAAACTGAATCAATAGGTTTAATAGCTCAAATCGAATTGTCCCTTGGTGTTTTTTAATCAGTCGATTCTTTTCTTGTCGGAGCCGTATTGGTTCACCATTATAGTTTTTAACAATTTGTTCGAACGAATGTTGTATCTCGATACGTTCTTTTTCACTTTCAGTTGAAAGTACCGTTAAAGGGAATAAAAGTAAGCGTATTAAAAAAGTAAACGCGATTACCGCAGCACCCATATCGGTGTCGCCAAAAAATTGATTCATATATGAATAGATAATGACGAGAATATTTAAAAACGGTTGATATAAAAAGGATATAAAGATTTGGACCATAACGTTTTATTGTAACTCAGGTTACCAAGTATGTGTGCGATATACCCATTCCAATAAGGCTAGTGAGTCTTTTTCGCGTTGGGGGCTGTTCATCACTACCACAAGTATTGGATGCCCGCTTCGATTTATTAAAGTTACGAGTACCCCCTGGGCCTCTTCGGTCCAACCTGTTTTTACTCCTAAGACCCCCGGAGTGTCGGTGAGTAATTCATTGGTGTTTGTTAGGTTGTAGCTAATTGAAGGATGGGAAGGCGACACAATATTCATATGCGAAGTCGCAACTATTTGTTGAAAAAGGGGATTATGTAATGCTTCTAGTGTAACTTGGGCAAGGTCAAAAGCGCTGGTGTAATGATTGGGATCATCAAACCCGACGGGATTCGTAAAGTTTGAGTCGTTTAAATGGAGCGATTGCATGATTGAATTCATCGAAGATAGTAAAGCTTGTTCTCCGTTGGGATATGTTTGTGCCAAGGTATATGCAGCATCATTTCCAGAATTTATCAACATTCCCCACAGTAAATCTTTGCGGCTAAGCTCATCACCCGGGGCTAATTTCATCATACTTCCACTTATCTTTTCGTATAAATTTGACGGAACTTTTACCCATTCTTCGATATTTGTTTGAGATAGTATGGCCAGAGCGGTAATTATTTTAGTTGTTGAGGCCGGGGATCGTCGCTCATTTGCCGACTTTTGATACAGAATGCTTCGTGAGGGTATATCAACAACTATGGCATTCGTACCTTTTATTGAGGGGACCTCTTCTGTGCTTATAGAGATGGGGTAGGCAATCGGAGTAATATCATTAATACTGAGTGAGTTTCTTTCGGTAAAAAGTCTTTTCCCATTGATGAGTACAGAGTCCTTCATCATGATGCGGGGCATCGATGTCGTTGATACTATAAAAAGAACGAGTGTAGTGATAATAGCAATGCGAGGCAGTATTAAGGCCCAATTTGAAGCGTTCATTGTCAGACTCGGTACGGTAAAATTATAGCATGGATAACGTATACAACCGGCTCAATGTTGGTGATATTAAAGCATTATTTCAGCGGTTTGATGTTCGACCAAGTAAACGGTGGGGACAAAATTTTCTTATTCAACCTGCCATGAAAAAATTAATGGTTGATGGACTTATGCCTACCGCAGATGATCGAGTCATAGAAATCGGAGGCGGCCTCGGTTCTATAACTTTGGCAGTCGCACCGCATGTTGGAGCTATGACCGTGTTTGAAATTGATCCCAAATTGGCTCCCATCCTAAGTGGACTCATAAAAGAGATCGGCTTAGAGTCAAAAATAACTATCGTGCAGGCCGATTACTTAATTTCTGGTGCGGATGTGATGGATGAAGGGAACTATAAGATCATAGCCTCTCTGCCATATAGCATTACTTCGCCAATTTTGCATAAGCTCATGATTGATTTCCATGATTATTGGAGTTTAGGTATTTTCCTGATGCAAAAAGAAGTTATGGAGAAGATCGTTCAGGGGCCAACTCATGGCAATTATTGGTATCACTTTATTCATTTCGCATACCACGTTGAAGTACTACAGCGTGTTGTTCGCCCAGATGCATTTTGGCCGATGCCCGGAGTTGATTCGAGTATTATTCGAGTTACTCGGTCTCAAGATCGTACCGCAGATGAGATGAAAAACTGGTCTGATTTTTTACATCGGGTGTTTCAATTTCCTCGAAAGCAAATCTCGTACGTTTTCGATCAAGAGATATTAATAGCCTCGGGAATAACACCGACTGCACGACCCGGCGAATTAAGTTTAGATCAACTGACGCGACTACAAGAGCAATTAAGATAACGTTAGCTCGAGGGCGATACACACAACAATTGTGAGCATTCCGGTCAAAATGTTTAATGTACTGGTTAGAGATAATGACATTAACGTGCAGATGCATAGCGCGAAAATAACACCTTGGCGAAGGCTAATCATCACAGCTTCTTTTATCGGCATGAATTCCCATCTCCATCGGCGATAGGCGAATAAAATGGTGAATAAGCTTGAGGATATCGCCAATATGAGGCTTATAAAAAATAGGATCAGAATTTCTAATCGGACGGCATTACCGTTATATGGTGATACATGAGTAATTAAGTAACCAAGCAAGGAAATGCTTAATAACGAAATAATTATCGCGGGCAGGTTAATATATCGCATGATACTATATTAAAGTATAAATGAGTTCTTATGGATAGCGCTACAATTTTAACCATAGTAGTTTCTCTTATTAGTACCGCTGCCGTCGGATATGTCCTCTATCTGGCATTTTCTAAACGACTCGATGAAATCCAGCGTGGTAGAGATAATTCTCAAGATACTTTAATCGTAAATTTAAACCAACGGGTCGATAATCTTACCCGTAATGTCGGGGAAAATTTGCAGATGGTAACCGACACTCTTCTAAAACAGCTAAACGAAACAACGAAACAAGTAGATACCCGACTTCATACCAATAATGAAGGGTGGATGAAGTCTTCAAATGAAATTCGAAATTCGATGGAGAATAATGCCCGAACTATTCGTGATGTTACGGCAAAATTGGCCCAAATGGAGGAGGCTCATAAACGAATTTTTGAAGTAGGTAAAGACATCTCTAGTTTACAAGAAATCCTTCGTGCGCCTAAATTACGTGGTTCTTTGGGGGAACTTTTTCTGGGTGATTTATTAGGACAAATTTTTCCAGCAAGTCGATACCAGATGCAATATACCTTTAAAAGCGGGGAGACCGTCGATGCTGTATTACTTTTACGTGACAGCTTAATGGTTTCTATCGATTCCAAATTTCCTTTAGAAAGTTTTAAACGAATGATCGATGCCTCAGATGATTCTGCGAGAAAAGTTGCGAAAAAGGAGTTTCTGAATAGCATAAAAAAACGAATCGATGAAATTGCCAGTAAATATATTTTGCCGGACGAAAAAACTTTGGATTTTGCCTTAATGTATATTCCAGCAGAAAACGTGTATTACGAGATGATTATCAAAGGTGATGGGGAATTTGACGTCCTTTCATATGCATATTCGAAAAAGGTCATTCCCGTATCACCTAATAATTTGTATGTGTATTTGCAGACCGTTGCATTAGGTCTTCGTGGTATGCAAATAGAAGAGCGGGCTAAAGAAATTTTGGCTGATTTAAGTCGACTCAATACTGACTTCACCAAAGTTAGTGATTCCTATGATGTATTAGGAAAACATTTAACAAATGCGGTTGCTAAATATGAAGATACAAATCGACTCCTAGGAAAATTCGGCGCGAAAGTTGAACAAATTGAGTCAAAAACGGTTGTAGAAACTCAGTCCATTCAAGAATCGGCTTCTACCCAGACCTCGATAGATATTAATTCTCTTTCGGAATAATACAAAAAGGGCCGGGGTCCTCTCCCTGAAAGAGAGAAGAGCCCGGCCATAGCCGCTTACCACAGGGTGCTGTACACCGCGATCAGTCCTACGATCAGGACGATCGGGTCGTACCAGCGCGGCGGAAACCGGACGATCCGGTTCCGCAGGAAGCTGAAGCCGCGGAGGCAGATGTAGACGATAAAGGCCCACGCAAATAGGAGCGTGAGGCTCTTCGTCACCGCCTCGACGGCGTTCGGATTTACGTTGAGGTGCGCATATGCGCTAAATCTCAGCGTGAACACGCCAACCACGCTTGTTGCGAACAGAATGAGCATCCCGTCCCATCCGCGCGGCAGCAATGCCGCAATCAGCAGGAACGCCGGGACGATGAAGAAGCCCATCATAAAGATCGCCATAAAGATTCCAGGCGTTTTGCCGGTAATCTGGTCGGCGATCAGTGCCAGGTTGATGTTGAAGGCCGCTGCCATTAGGGCCTGCAACACGACCATAAAGATGGCCTCGAACCCCGTGAGTTTGCGTGTCGTCTGATCCATCGGATCCTCCTTGCCTTTCAGCTACATAATCCGGATAAGGTGCTATATATTTATTATAGGATGAAATCGATGCTGTGTCCAATAAAATGCCGCGGATTTGTATTGCCGCGGCCGGGTATTAAACCAATGCAGTTAGTGCAAAGATCACTATAGACGCAAATGCAAAGCTCAGTAGGATAGTGTGTTGGCGTTGAATGAGCTTTGTACCTTCCATTCGCCAGAAGCCGGGATGAGTGATCGCCATTAACGTGCAGTACAGTAGCGTTAAAAACGCCCAGGTTCCAAACACTTGGAGCATCACCATGTATGGAGATGTCGGTGGAAGATCGTACAGCATCCGTTGCAACGTCGCGGCAACACCGGTCGCTATATTAAGACTGATGTACGCGTAACCGTAGAGTGGAAATCGTATTGTTGCAAACAATACTGCAGTTCCAATTATCAGATTACAAAACGCAACAATTGGCCAAAACACCATCGTGGATGTGGCCAGGGCGCTTATCGCCAGTGCTATCGAAACGATGCAGAACGCTGTTGAAGAGGCAACTGCAAACGCTTGTTGTCCATCTACTTGGGTTCCTTTTTCTTGCGGGTCCATACCGTCCTCACTTTATTGCGTTGTGCCAACACCGTAGTGCCAGTATAGCACGGCGAAGAACGCTTGAGCCTATAGTTGGATTTCGGTATAATCACGAAGTCTAATTGATCCGCCGCTGGGTACTACCAATTGGAGGTACACCATTATGAGTACCACGGACACATCGGTCGCAACGCTGGATCTGGTCGTTTTTGATCCAGGGCTATTCGTCGAAGCCCACCGTATGCTTACGCTGCTTGGGCAGGGTTTTGTCGAGATCACTGATATTTCGCTTGGGAATGCCAATCTTATTCGAGCCGCGATAGCTGCTCTACCGGAGCATATCCCTTGGGATTGGCAGCGTACTGATACGATCGGTCGGCGTGCGGTTAACCGTACGCTTGAAGCAACCGGTCATATGGAGCGACTTCTGAGTCTCCTTGAGGCATCAGAACCAGATAACGCTGAAATACGGCACGTTTGCATCAGCTTCATGGCGGCAGCCGCTTCGGCTATCGTTTATCTTGAAGCCGTTGCCGAGGGGCGAGCCGACGAAATCGGCTGGGTCGATGATGTCTTTAACGGTTCTATCATGGCGGGACTGGCCATCCTAGCAAAATTCTATCCGCCAGTTCAATAGTCATTGACGGCATGTATCGCTGTGGGCGTAGCATTAAAAAGCTACGCCTATTTTTTTGTCTACCTTGTTGGGATCAATAATTCTCGTACAATGATTCGGCATGGGATCATCAGTTAATTTAAATCCAGAACAACTTGAAGCAGCTACGTATATGGGGGGGCCTCTACTTATCGTGGCGGGGGCTGGCACCGGTAAAACTACGGTTGTGACTGAACGAATCAAGTGGTTGATTCAAGAAAATGGAGTAAAACCAGAAGAAATTCTTGCCCTTACATTTACCGAGAAGGCCGCTTCCGAAATGGAGAGCCGGGTCGATGTTGCTTTGCCTTTGGGATATTCAAGTACGAGTATTTTTACCTTTCATGGTTTTTGTGAACGAGTCTTGCGAACCGATGCGGTACAAATCGGTCTCGATCCAGGTTTTAAAATTCTGACCGAACCCGAAACACAATTATTAATTCGAGATCACTTATTTGAATTTGATCTAAACTATTATCGACCTCAAGGAAATCCGACTAAGTTTTTAGCCGGTCTTGTGACCCACTTTTCGCGATTAAAAGATGAAGATATCTCTCCATCTGCATATATTGAGTGGGTTTCTACCTTGGAATCAAAACAAAATTATTCTCGGGAAGAAATCGATAAATATAAAGAGTTAGCCTATGCTTATGATTTTTATGAGAAATTGAAAGTTCAAGAATCGGTAATGGATTTTGCGGATCTTATTAGTAACGTTTTAAAACTGTTTCGATTGCGCCCAAATGTATTATCAAGCTACCAACGAAAACATCCCTATATTCTTATTGATGAATTCCAGGATACCAACTTTGCCCAAAATCAGTTAGCAATTATGCTTGCGGGTGGAAAAAGAAACATTACCGTGGTTGCTGATGATGATCAGTCAATTTATCGCTGGCGTGGTGCTGCCGTGTACAACGTGATGGATTTTCAGACTCATTTTCCCGGGACAAAAATCGTGACACTGATTCGAAATTATCGATCGGATCAACGCATTCTCGATAGGTCGTATCAGTTAATCCAAAACAATAATCCTGATCGGCTTGAGGCAAAAGCCGGTGTAAATAAAAAGTTATTATCACAACGTCCAGATGAGTTAACAGTGAACGACCCAATTCGTGTAATTTGGGAAGATACGGTCGAAAATGAGGCTGATTGTGTGGTACAACAAATCGAACAACTCAGCCTTGATGAGTATTCTCAAGTCGCGATTCTTATTCGCGCTAATAGTCACGCCGATGCGTTTACTCAGGCACTTAGTCGTAAAGGGATTCCGTTTCAATTTCTAGGGCCAGGAAGATTATTCAAACAACCCGAAGTTCGAGAACTGATGGCGTACTTAAAAATAATGGAGAACGTCGAAAATGACATGGCGATGTATAAGGTTATCTCGAATCCTCGATTTAGTATTCCTGGTCGTGAAATTAACATGATCGTTGGTCGAGCACGTCATGATAACTCGAGTGTATTTCGGATGATGGAAAAGTTGATTAATGGTGAAGATTTTGAAGATCATGGGATTTCGGATGAATCATTATCAAAGATTCAATCGCTGTTGGAGATGATCCTTGCACACTTAGAATTAGTCCCACATGCAACTCCTGGGGAAGTTTTGTACCAATATCTTAATGATACCGGCATGCTTGTCTTGATGAAAGATCCGCAAAATGACGCCGATGTTAAACAGATCGAAAATATTTCTGCGTTTTTCCAAAGAGTCCAAGCATTTGAGACATTACGAACCGATGCACGAATACGTGATTTTAATAATTATCTTGAGTTTCTTATTCAAGCCGGTGAGGCTCCGGTTGCTTCCGAAGTTGATTGGCAGGGAGGAAACGCCGTCAGTATTCTTACCGTGCATTCTTCTAAAGGACTTGAATTTGATTATGTTTTTTTGGTGAATTTGGTCGATCTGCGATTTCCCAGTGTAAACCGTGCCGATACGATTCCGCTTCCCGAAGCTTTAGTGAATGAGCCGTTACCGACTATAGATCCTCACATTGGTGAAGAACGCCGACTTTTTTATGTCGGAATGACCAGAGCCCGGAAAAAGTTATTTTTAACTGGCGCAAGATTTTATCATGATGCCAAACGGCCAAAAAAGTTAAGTCCATTTGTTCGGGAGGCATTAGGTGAAAATATTGAGCAGTTTCTTGTCGGTCGGGAAGTTGTTCAAGAAAATCGCTTGTTCGATATTAGCCAGTATTCCTTGCAATACAAACCAACCATTTCTCCAATGTCAACCGAAGTAATTGAGCCTCATAAGGTTACGTATTTAAGTTATTCCCAGATCGAGACTTTCAAAACATGTCCGCTTCACTACAAACTCTCTCATATTGTAAAGATTCCCCAGCTCCCCAGTGCTGCATTATCATTTGGCGATTCGGTTCATAACACCCTTCGAGATGTGTATACACTCATAAAAAATGAACAAGTCTCAAAGGATTTAAATCAAATAATGGGTCGAATGGAAGAATTGTTTATGAAAAATTGGATCGGCAGCGGATATTCGAGCAAGGCTCATGAACAAAAGCGATACCAAGATGGGCTTGGGATGTTGAAACGGTGGCTGTCTTTAGATGTGCCGATGTCACCTTCTATACATAAACTCGAAGAACCATTTTCGGTGCGAATCGCGCCAGATTTGCAACTTGGTGGACGAATCGATCGAATTGATCTGATGGCTGATGGATGTTATGAGGTTCTCGATTATAAGACTGGCCAGCAGCCGGAGGATCGAGAATTAAAGACAGGCGATAAAGGTCTGCAAATGTGTATTTATGCGATTGCCCTTAATCATCCGCAATTTTGGAATATTTCACTCGATAAGCTGGTGTTTTCATTCTATTATCTTGAGACGGGTAACAAGGTAACGCTAACCAAAACCCAAGCCGATATCGAAGAAGCGAAAGCCGAAATATTACGTATTCGTGAACACATTGAAAACAGCAATTTTGAATGTAATCACGGATTTTTCTGCCAACGTGGATGTGAGTACTCCCTATTTTGTAATTAATCTGGCCGGCTGATTGTCTTGTGACTCTCAAACCAACGATCTAATTATGGATCTCGGCTCTCAGAAATAGCAATACTTCGACTTATCGGAGATAAAGATATTTGCTTTAGAATAAATGTACGCACTTGCATCACTCAAATTGTTCGATTTGATACAATCAGTTTCACGTAATTGTCGCATTGGATGTTTACCGGAGGGTTTATGGTCCCCGTGTCTCGGATATTTTTAACTGGGCGACTTAGTCGCTACAGACTTGACACTCGAAACGGTCTTTTCACCGTTTCGGTACTCGGATGTGACCTTACCCAAACTGCACCGAATCAGGTTATAGTCGGTGTCTGGAATCCTGATTCGGATGAGTATGTTCAAGCCACAGTCGAAGACCTGACGCAATTCCAGGAAGAATGGCGCTCTTTTTGGGCATATGTTCAAACGTTCCGGAAGTTTGCTCAACGTCCGCCGGTGATGATGCTATCCGCATCTGCCTTGATACGATTTCTCGCCTGTGGGGCGATTAGCGTAAATGCATTTCTTAACGCAAGCGAACCACCGAATGACGATACGGTATGGCTAATGCGAGTTGACTTAGCGGCGCTTTTGCCTGCCCGGGATGAGCTGCGCACCGTTACGGTTATCGTTTTTTCTGATCGATCCAATCCACTACCCAATGGTCGGCAGTGGGTACTGTTCGACAAAAAACGACAGCCATTGTTTGAGGAGGATCCTCGAGTCGACTCGACGGCAGTTTCTGCTCAGACAATCGTTCCCGCAGTTAATTAGACGCTCAATCTGTATGTGCCAAGGGGGAACTCTTGGCATTATTTTTAGACGATGATGAATATAAAAAGGCCAGGAATTTTTTATATTCCTGGCCTGTCGATTAGCCCCTAAAGTTTAAATATCTACCGCGATGATGTCCTATCGTTATTGTGGAACTCTGGCAGCTTTACCACAAACGATCATCCTCTCTTCATCCGGTGGCGGGATTCGTTGCCACTGCGAATTCACCGTAGCCCAGGTGGTTCGGTGCGCAAATAATCCGCCGCGTACAATCGCGTGATGATGGTCGGAATAGATGCGAATTGGCATCCTAATCTGGCCAAACCAATGCCACAACAGAATGAAATCATGGCATTCTGCAGCGGCGGCGAAATCATCAGGATCTAGCTGACGACTGACTATCGCCTGTGCAATTACTGATGCCGCAATGATGAGCCCATATGGCTCAATCGCGCTGATTTGACGATCCACCCTTATTCCGGCAATTATGTGTTCGAATGTTGTACTTGAGCCAGGGCGATAGTCGCAATACTCGTAATCACCAGATTCTTGCGGTTCCCCGTATCGATTACAACCGGCCTGACTGCTTATGTCGAACGGACACTCAAATATTCGTCCTGCTAAACCACCTGCATCGCGAATTATCGAGAAATACCTCCCGGATAATTCTCTTTTAGTTCTTGGCATACGATGCCTCCCGTTATACAGCCGTAACAACTTTTCCATGTAGATTGTATCAAGTGAATGTTTCAAGATTGGAGTTGAATTGACGGCAGAGAATGATCCCTGCCGTCCAGATTGTACTTGGCTATAAAGTTCTAGTACCTCATCTTGCGGAGCTCTTCTTCCGAAGGGCTTGGGATGAGAACCCAGTCCGCATCGGTGGTCCACCAGCGGCACCTCTCACTAAAGGGCACTTCGCCCAACATGAGTGGGTGATGGTCCGGATAAATCCGAACAACAAGCACATCCAGATCAAATGTTACCCGAATCTGGATATACCCATCCCGCTCTATTGCTCCAGCGAATGGCCGCGGCGATAAACGCTTGGTGATGAGCGCTTCGGCGATGACGGATGCAGCAACGACCACTCCCCGAGGATCGTGTCCACCTTTGCGATCAATTAAGATTGCGCCTTTGATCCCGGTATCAAACGGGGTGTCGGTTTCGGTCTGCGAAAGTGGGGTATAGTCATATAACCCATCTTCACGCGGTACGCCGATCTTCGCGTCCACTGTGCGACCACTACTTTCAAAGCAGCAGCCGTGGATATGACCGGCAAACGCTGCGTCGTTAAACGCAATAGAAAAGAACAACCCGTTCAGGTCCCGATTTGGCATAGTGTGCCTCCTTATCGAATTTCCGGTTGTCGGGGGTATCGCTTGATTGTATCAGGTACATGCACCCTATATGATTGAACGGACCGCTTTCTGTCCTATTTCGATTGCGTAATTGGTACCGCGATCCCAAGGATATACTTGTGACATTGTAGCGAGTTTGAGTTCTGGAATCGGAGTATCTATCGGTATAATTTGTTTCGCAAACTCTTTAGTAACAATCGGCTGAGCATGTATTGTTCTAAGCAGATACATTCGTCGTATCGATTCCGAGGAAAACAGTGGGTTAATTCTTTTGATAAATGGAGTAAATTCTTTAACTAAATCTTTCACGTCCATGTGCATATGGGGGTGGTTCGGTTCAACATAGTTTCCGATATAAAGTATGTGTTCGTTATTGTAGTATTTTTTATCGATAAAGTTGGTATGTTCGACTGCCGCTAAAAATGGCCAGTTTTCTTGATTAATATTTAGCCAATATGTTTTATCCATAAGCGGATGGTGGAGTGATAGTACAACGACATACGCCGCCAAGCTAGGATCTTTGGTGAGTGAATCAAGATACTCGGTGGGCAATGATGGCATTAGTTTTGGAAGAACGGCGGGCGGGGTCGTGACGATTACCCGGTCAACAGTCTCAACACAATGATCAATTGTTATTGTAAGTGTTTTATCGGGATTATATGCAATGTTTTTTATTGCTGTACTAACATGTATTTTTCCATTATGTCTTTCAATATAGTTGGCCAAATCTTGAGCGAAGGCACTAAATCCGCCTTGATAATACGCCAGCTGCGATGTCCGTTTATAAATTCGCGCCCAGAACCAACGCATGGTTATTTTTTGATAATGTTGACCAAACTTTCCTTTCAGGAGTGGTTCAAACAACACTTCATACGGACGTTGTCCGATGATCTGTGGAATATATTCGTGAGCAGTGACGGCTTCAAACTTTGCACTGGTTGTTTCATTCTCAAGATATTTTAGTTTTCCCAATAAAAATGAGACTCGCGCTTTTTCGATCGGATTAAAGTGAGGGAATCTTAACAGATTAAATGGAGAATCGAATGGATATATCTGATCCTTATACAAAATTGAACTAACTGGATTCTTAATGATTATTTTGTGTTTTACCCCAATCCCTTCGGCCAGAGCATACACGTGTTCATCATTGGTAAACCAATGATGATAGTACTGTTCTAAATCCCATTCCCATTCGGTCGGATAGTTTTCGACTCGTCCGCGCATTCCGGCGGCTAGACCGCCAACGTAATTGTTTTGTTCAAATATGATTACCGAATGCCCGTTTTTTTGTGCCTCGATTGCCGCAGCTAGCCCGGTAAATCCGGCTCCGATGATTCCAATCCGCATACACCAAGTATACGGCATTAATAAAGATATAGATGGGGCTTTTACCGTTATGCATAATTATCATGTCCGATGTGGCAACGGAGTGTTTCGTTTAAGGAGGTAACGCAATGTCGGTACCAGTTTCGGGAAAAGAGGAGCGAGTGCTCTGGCTCTTCTTTTTAACGTGGATTGGAGGGGGAATCTTTATGATCTGTATGTACATCCTACTTTGGTGTACGTATCTGATCGGATTGATCTTCTTGGTCGACATCCTCGATGCTGTTGATCAGCTGTATCGCGTTGATCAACGTTGGTTCTGGATCCTGTGGTGTGGTGTTCGGCTGATTCTTGGCATTGTCGGAATCATCATGACCATGACCAGCATTCGGGTACTTCAAAACCGAGGTTTGTTCCCGCCAAACCCACCGGGGTTTGTCCTCCCTCGGTCGGCAAATCGAACCATTGCGGATTTCCAGCTGATTGGTTGGGGCATTCTGGCCATGTGTATGTCGGTCGGTGTTGCCGGCATCTTGATCCTATCGACCGAATCAATTATTTGGTCGATCACTCATAATCTGCCGCCGTTTCTCGTGGTGTACATCGCCTAAGATCAGGGCAGCGGGGGAGCACATCCTCCCTCGTTGCCTTATAATGCTTCTATGTCTGATTCGTCTGAATCGCTAACCCCAATGATGCAACAATATATGAAGGCCAAGGCACAGCATCCGGATGCCATATTATTCTTCCGAATGGGAGACTTTTATGAGATGTTTTTAGAAGACGCCGAAATTGCTGCCCGCATTTTGGGAATCACTTTAACGTCTCGTGATAAAGGACCGAATGCAACTCCAATGGCCGGTGTGCCGTATCATGCCGCCGAAGGTTATTTAAATCGACTTGTTAAGAGTGGTTATAAAGTTGCGATAGCTGAACAAATGACCGAACCACAAAAAGGCAAGACTATTGTAGAGCGAGAGGTCATTCGTGTTGTTACTCCAAGTACATTAATCCAGGAAAATGAAACGGCGAATAATACTGCGTATTTAATGACTTTCTCCGTTGTCGGGAAGTCTCTCGGTATCTGCTTATTATCCGCATCAGTTGGCGAAGTCTTGGTTGCGGCCGAATCATTGTCACAGGCATCCGATGCCGAATCAGTGATGCGAATTATTATCGAATATATTAATCGTTTCCAGCCTGCCGAAATTCTCCTATCTCCTGAATGGTATGACGATTCGGAGTGGCCACGGGTGTTACACCGGAATGGGGCCATGCCGTTTCGATATGAAACACCGTATGCAAAACTTACGGATGCACAGGAAATGGTACGTACTCATTATCGTATTTTGAATCTCGAAGCCTATGGCTTGCACGATAAACCTGCTGGAGTCGTAGCACTTGCGACTGCGCTCGATTATATCCGTACTACTCAAAAAACTGAGATTGGATTTATTCGTCCGCCACAGTTAATCTTGCCCGAGGGCTTTTTAACATTATCGGGTCAAACAATTCGAAATCTTGAATTATTTTCGTCACTGAGAACCGGTGTCGATGATGTTTCATTATTTGGTGTGCTAAACCGGACTAATACGTCGATGGGAGCTCGATTATTAAAGATGTGGATGCTGCGACCTCTTCTAAATCCTGAACGAATTAATCATCGATTGGATGGGGTCTCGTGGATAAAAGATCAGACTGAATTCAGCACCAATCTAATAGCACTTTTGCGTCGGGTGTCTGATGTCGAGCGGAATGTGAGTCGTTTGTCGATTAATATTGGCACGCCTAGAGATTTAGTTGGTATTAGATCTACCCTAGAGCAAGCCGAAATGCTTAATTCGATGTTGTGTCAGCTTGAATTACCGCACATTATCACTCATTCGTTAAACGAGATTAATTGGCAGCAGGTCAGCGCGATTCGTGGATTAATTTCAGATTCGATTGTCGATGAACCACCACTGCAATTTGCCGATGGGGGATATATTCGCGATGGTTATAATGCTGAACTTGATCGATTAAGACAGATCAGTCATGGCGGGAAACAGTTTCTTGTTCAGATAGAACAGCGTGAGCGAGAACGTACTGGAATCTCAAATCTAAAGATTAGCTATAACAAAGTGTTTGGATATTACATTGAAATCTCGAAAAGTCAGTTATCAAAAGTTCCCGATAATTATATTCGTCGACAAACATTAGCCAATGCCGAACGTTTTATAATTCCGGACCTTAAAGAGTACGAAGACCAGGTGCTCGATTCAGAGGGAAAATCAGTCCAGCTTGAGCTTTCGTTATACCGAAATGTGGTATCAACGGTATTGCAAGATGTCACGATCTATCAGCGTGTCGCTTCACTGATGGCCTTGGTTGATGTACTCAATTCACTCGGGAGCGTTGCGCGTGAGCGAGGATATGTCCGCCCCCTGTTTATCGATGAAGATATGCTTCATATCGAAGAAGGTCGTCACCCCGTGATTGAAGGGATTTTGAATGCACAGTTTGTTGCGAACTCAATCAATTTAAACCCTGATGAGCGATTGATGGTTTTGACCGGAGCCAATATGGCTGGTAAAAGTACGTATATTCGTCAGGTCGCATTACTGGTAATCATGGCTCAGATGGGTTCATTTGTCCCCGCTCAGGCAATGAATCTTAGTATTATTGATCAAATCCATACGCGGATTGGTGCGATGGATGATTTAGCCCAAGGACTCTCGACGTTCATGGTCGAAATGGTCGAGACTGCATCGATCTTAAACAATGTTACCGATCGCAGCTTGGTTATTTTGGATGAAGTTGGACGTGGTACCAGTACGTATGATGGATTATCAATCGCTTGGGCAATCTCTGAGTTTCTGATTGAACAGAGTAATGCCAAGGTTATGTTTGCTACGCATTATCTTGAGTTAACCGAACTCGAAGCCATGTATCCAGGTGTTGTGAATTATCATTTAGCTGTAGCCGAAGAAGGTCATGATGTAATCTTTTTGTATCGAGTAAAGCGCGGAAAAACTCAACAGAGTTATGGTATTCAAGTGGCGAAGTTTGCCGGTCTTCCGAAAAATGTGATTAAAAGAGCCGAACAAGTGTTTAAAGATGTTACGCACCAGGCTCGTTTAATTGCACCGGTTAAGGCTCAGCAGGTGAGTCTGTTTGATTTATCGAACTCTTCATCTGATTAATTTTTTTTCTTGACTCGGCTTTATGATCGGTGTTACTCTGTAAGTACCATGCCCCAACAGAATAATGGTATTAACTTTATTCCGTCAGCTGAGCTAAAGCAGACCGTTGAAAATCCATATGTATTCTGGTTCTTCCAAACTGGAATTTATCTTTTATTTATCACGTATATTGCCGTCCTTGGCGCTTTTGCGTACCGTTGGTTCAATGAATATCAGCTTTCACAAATTAATAAATCAATCCGGGATAACCAGGCTGTTGTTGCATCAAATAAAGCGTTTATTGCCAGCTTTGATAGTGTTCGATCACAGTTTTCTTCGATCGGTGGATTGCTCGATGGGTATAAAGAACGTAATCAACTGCTCGCAATGATTGAACAAACTATTCCCGAGCCAGCGAATTTAATAAGCTTAACGATTGAAAAAGGTGTTATGTCGGTTGAAGGACTCACCAATGATTATTTGTCGGTGAATCAATGGCAAAAGTCTCTCGAACAGCATAGTTTAGTGGAATCAGTTACACTTAAAAAGGTTGAACGTAATTTAACCCAGGATGCCAACGATGATTTTCAGACCGATCAGGTCGTGTTTGCGTTTGATATTAATTTGAAATGAACGGATACGTAAATCGCTACCGAGATGAATTGTTAAGTGTGAACCCGCGCCAACGATATGTTGGTATTGGTGTTACCGCATTGTGGATTGTGGTGTTGTTTGGGCTTGGGTTTGTTCCGGCTTTTCGTGGAGCGATGAGTGCTCAGACCGCGATTGCTACAGCACGCCAAAATGAAGAAGCATTAAAGCTAAAAGTCGCTGCCATCGAACAGGCCAAGCAGACATTAGCTCAACAGACCACGAATCAGGTGTTAGCAGATAACGCGGTGCCGCGAGACCGACGAGCTGTTAATTTTGTTAATGAGCTCGATTTAGCGATTGCTACGAATAATTTAACCGTTGAATCATTAGATTACGGTGGCATTGCATCTGCACGTACCGAAACTCGTTCGACATCGTCGCAAAGTACTGCAACTACGACAACGAAAACTAAGGGTAGTGAAAAGACGTTAGGGTTTACTTTAAAGTTGATGGGAGATTATACAGGTGTTCGTGGTTTTGTTCAGCGTTTGGAGAATATGCCACGTATCGCAAAGATTGATACCCTTTCAATTAATCTAGATTCTTCGGATAATGGTGGTAACTTAACTTCAGAGTTAACGCTGGTCGTTGAAGGTTCATTTTATTATTTTGATGAAGGAGGTTCTACCGTACAATGAAAGGAAAGAGTCGTTACTTTATTTTATCGATTGCGACAGGCGTCTTCTTAGTCGCAATTATTATTTTTCAGGTTATGCATACCCAGGCTGATACTACGCCGATTGCATTGCCTCCAGAGCAGTTATTACCGTTTGATGGGGCGTTGCGGACTGATTTTTTCACTCAGTTAGAAGAGCGTAAAGCAAATCAATTAGGCACCGATTTAGGTTACTAATCCTATAGTTTGATTCTTTTGTTTTTTCATTTTATAATTGAGATGCTTTATAGGCCATGAGTCAGGAGGCGCTTTATGGTCGCGTCAGTTGGAGCGCAGGATTCTGTGCAGCTAGAGGGTCCTACTTTTCGGGTTGTCGGGTTTCACTCGGGTGACGTGACTAGCTTAATCCAGTCGTATCATCACGGCGAAGTGATTGTGCGTGGTGAACGTGGTGTCGCAGCTCGTCGAACCGATATCATGGTCGGCGAATACTGGATTGCAGTTCATCGCAACCAAATCCGTATTGGTGATCGGGTGAGCAGTAACCCGGTGTTCAATGGTATCCATGTATTGCATGGCTATTTGCCAATGCGTGGGTATCTGGTGATTCAGCCGGAGATTACATGGGGTGAGCCCAATGCCAAGGGGCTGTCCCATGCGACTGTTACGGCATATCGGTTTAGCGATCCGGAGACCGGGCTTGTTGTTGGTGATGTCGGGCATGGCATGGAGCTTGATCTTGCGATTGCCCGCGAATTGCTCGGACATGCGTTCGAATGCGATGCCGAGAGCGATGTGCCGGGCGAGGTTATCGCGTGGATTCGGCAGAAGATGCGTTAGTTTAAAAAAATAAAAGGTGTAAATATTGGGCCGGAGGGTTTTCCTTCCGGCCTTTTTTGTTTGGTAGCCATAGCGCCTTGATAGGCCTTTCATTTGAGTGATACAATACCCGTGACGCTACTTAGTAGTGTTTTTGTTCTCAATGATCCGCGGTAGCTCAGTCGGTAGAGCGCCTCGCTGTTAACGAGGATGTCGTAGGTTCGAGCCCTACCCGCGGAGCCATTATTATCTTCTGTATTTACCAACATATTAAAAAGTTTTCTACGTATATAAAGTTTTTTGCCATCCATGTGTATGTTGAATAGTACTAACTTAATTGTATGATTGAAAATTGGTTATCAAGAAATAAAAAAGCGCTGATGGGGTCTATCATCAGCGCACTGTAGGTCTAGTTCTTAGTTATCCACCAGACCTCAGGTGATGGACTTCCTTTTCCAGCTTTATCGTATACCCACGCATCGAGACGGTAGCTCCCCGGTCCGAGCGTTGAGGTGTCAAAGGTCGCTTGCCACCCGTTACTTCCGTCCGAGTCAACAATTGCCGGGAGACTATTCCCTGGCCATGCGAAGTAGAATACCACCTTCTCGACCCCGCTACCGTTGTTCGGATCCTCTGCAGAAGCCGTCACCGTAACCGTGTTGTTGAAGATCGCTCCAGACCCTGGACCCGTAAGGTGCATCGTCGGATTTGTCCGATCGATCTTCATACCGGTAAGTACTGGTGTCTGCTGTTGGCCATTTGGATAACCAATCCAACCATCCAGCATGAGTATTGCACCTTCCGGCAAATCACTCACATTCCATGATGCTCGCCACTTACCGTCAGCTCCCTTTACAGCACCAGCACCTCTGAATCCTTGCCCTTGCGGGGTCAGGTACAAGTTTACCCAGTTTGCTGAGGTCGGGACGTTTAAGACAGCATCAATCGTGTTGCCAAATCCCTGCCCTGTGCGAATACCTTCGAAGCAAGGACACGACCGAGCAATTGACAAGCTGCTAATGGCGCCTGAATCGCCTCGGTTGTTCTTCGCGTCAAAGGCATGGGCATTGACGTACATGCCGGTCATATTGGGCAGGTCACGGATATCGAATCGAGCAGACCACCCGTCAGCAGGATTGGCATCTGTTATCGGGACGGGGCCGCCGCCTGGATAGCCGAGGTAGAAGGTAACACGATCGACTCCTACGTTATCGCTGGCATTAGCATACACGTCGATGTAGTCACCCGAAAACGATTGGCCGCTCGATGGTCCGTAGACACTCACCGAAGGGTTCTGTGTATCCACGTTGGTTATCCACCGCGCCGCACCTGATTGCGTTCGCACTCCTGAGTTGTTAACCGCATAGGCCAGAATCCACAGATCAGATTGCGGGCCATAGCTGTTCCCTGGGAAGTTGAAGCTATATCCGTCGGTGCCATCCGTGTCGACCCACAGCGTCTGCCAGGTGTTACCAAGCTTAAAGAGAAACTCAACCTGCTTGATCCCAGATTGTTGATCTGAGGCAGTGGCTGTAGCCAGAATCTCGTAGGTGTAGAAGTAGTTGTCCACGGGATGGGTTAAGGACACCGTTGGTCCCGTGCTGTCGTACGGATTGACATAGAACTCTGCTGCGAAAGCATGCGGTCCTTGCTCAATGCCGTACCAGCCACCACCACGCTTTTTCACCTCGATCCGCTTGGTAACGTTCCACCAGCCATGTGAGTCGTTGGGTAGTGATGCCTTTGCCACGAAGTCACGACTCTGACCTGCTGGGATGATAGTTGGAGTTGCGTTAAACTTCCACTCCGCGCCGCCTGGAGTAGTGGTTTTGATAAAGATCTCCTCGATATCAAAATCACTTGAGCCAGGGTTTTGTAAAGTGAAAGCGAACTGCAGCTCACCGCCAGCCCACAGATTGCTTGGACTGTTCTGGACGTTGGTCGTTAGAACAGGTGGTACTGTCGGATCTGAGTGAGTGAAGCTTGCAGGGAACGGGAAGTTTCCCAGTAAGGCCGTGTACCAAGAGTTAGATCCTGATCTTCTAACCTTGATCTCCTTCTTAATCAACCACGTTCCGAAGTCATTGTTATACGCCGTGCCGATGAGTTGAAACGATCTACGATCACCAGCAGCGATAACTTGAGTGCCACTCCAACCTGCATCCCATGCCGCTCCGCTGGCCGAAGTGCCAGAGATAACTACATCGCCGACACTAAAATCAGAACCACCGCCATTCTTCAGCCAGAAGCTCAGGTAAAAGTTAGCCTGCCCCACTACGGGATTGGGACTAAGCTCCACCGTGCTGTCTAACCGTGGGTAACCCTGCTCTGGATCCGACTCCGCAGACGCAAAAGTAGGGAGGGGAGTACAGTCATAACATGCTGAGACCTGAGCGGAACCTTTCTTGAGGTATCCGTAGTACACTGCAGGCTCTTTTACGACCGTCCACCCTTCTAAATCGACCCCACCTCCAGCGATTTCTAGCCACTGACTGTTGTAACGAACGCCAAAGTGCAAATGGATGTTATTCGTACCTTTGCTACCCGCCACTCCAACCACATCGCCTCGATCGACGTGGTTCCCAGCCGAGACAGTAAAGCTGTCCATGTGCGCGTAAAAAGTTACCCATCCGCCTCCATGATCGATGTACATGTTGCCAGTACCATCATCCGTGCTTAGTACAGTTCCACCATCCGCCGCGCGTACCCGGGGATCCTGGTTTTTAGGTTGAAAATCTAGAGCTGAGCGAATGGTGTTGCCAGTGCCACTAACATGAGGCCCTCCTGTGAAGACCCACGGCACTCCAGCAGTCCATGGAAACCGAAAACTCTTTGATGGAGGATCCGTTGCCTGTGCAGCTGAAGGTACCCATGCAGAAAGTAGCATGAGTATAAACAGCAGCTGCCACCGCCTGCGATACGATGCCCGCATAATACACCTCTTCCATTGTGAATATGCCGATTGCTACTACGCTTAATCTTCTTAACCTATAAACAGATTATAGTCAATGATATAGAATACAGATTAATTACTTAAGCTTTTACAGAAGAAACAAGCTGTTCTAGAGTCTGTTTGTATACGCTATCTTCGTTACCTGAGATTATGAAGTACTTATCTCCTGAGCCATTTTGGAAAACGTAGAAAGGCTGGCTGGACATGCTACTAACTAATTTGAAACCTGATGTATTTCCGATCTCGATTTTTTCAAATATTGAGTAGTTTCTATCCCCAAAATAGTCATAATTATCCGCCCTAGTTTTTAGCCATTCTTCGAGAGCAATCGAGCTTGATTTTGACCGATTTAGTATCTCAAATTTAGCTTCTCCTTGAGGGGCGGGATGCACACTATCATATGTGAGTGCAGGATTGGATTTATCCTCTGGAAAACTATATAGAAATAGATGCGAGTCTGTGGAGAAACTAGCAATATACCAATCTGTGGGAATACTAAAATCTACCCCAGCTTGAGTGTAGGGCTTCATATTGCTATTTACTGTGGGAGATGGGGTGTTGGTAGTGGTTGTTGGTGTAGGAGTAACTTCATTTCCATCTATAAGGCTTCCATTAAAGAATAAGTATGCACCTGCTCCCAAAACAAGGACTACTACAACTATTATTAAGGCTAAGCTAACGTCTCCACGGTTTTCTTTCAAACGCATACCAAAATTATACTGCTATCTAACTATCAAACTCAAGTCCGATCCCTAGGGTCGCCGGTGCTTAAAAGAGTTCTAACTTCGTCTATCACGCGGAGCCATTATTATCTTCTGTATTTACCAACATATTAAAAAGTTTTCTACGTATTTTGTTGTGAATTCTGTAACAAACCATATCATAAAGGTTGAGGAGACTCCTGGGACCTGGGGATATAAAGCCGATGGCTCACGTTGGTTTAGTGATCAAAAGCAATATGACTACAGTGGCAAATACAGCCAAGCAGTAGTCGAGCAGTTGGGTCGTAACTTTATTACCAAGCATTCAGTGGCTTTGGGAAACATCGATCTCTCAAAATTAACACTAGAGACCGGCAAGAAAGATGGCGGAAGTGGTAGGGTAAATTATTTCCTCATTTGGAAGGGAGAAGCCAGAACTGTCCATTTAGATCCACCTACCGAAACTTGTAGTGAGGACTTAGACAAGAACGCTCCTGCCTTATATCTTAACGATAATGGAGTTCCTTGTATCAAGGTCTATGAATCCACAGAGCAGCCTAGCCTGAGTGTTGCCTTTACCAACGGTGGCCAACTCATCAACTTCTCCAACGAGCTTGAAGGACCCATCGCTAGGGCCCGCATGCGTTAAGGTTTCTATGAAAACACTCAAACGTTTTATTTTCCGGTCTTTTGTGGCGTTTATTGAACTCCAAGTGAAGCTACTCAAGACATTGGCTCACACCGGCTCACAACGTCCTCAACGAGCCGTTTGAAGCTAAATAACGGTGGACTTAGCCATTTCAGACACGAATGTGCCACACAAACCAACACATGGGACTAGAAATCACTTTTAAGGAGTTTTCTCGTTGGAGTTAGCACTATTAGTGCATGTGATTTAATTTTTTCAGGACTTAGCTCATCCACGTCGCCGAATTTTTCGCTCAGAGTACCTTCTTCGTTAAGCGTAACAATATACTGAAACCTCATTTTCGTCTTAAGGTCTTCTAGATACTGATACAGTGAAACAAAATGTGCTTTGTCCATGCCATCAAAAATGCCATCATGGACCACAAACCTTGGTCCAGGTAGGCTCTTTTGTATTGAGTTTACTAGAACCGCTAAATCGAAAACCAGTGTCCTTCCTTGATTTTTACCTTTTGAATACATTGCAGGAAAAGTGATATCAATATTCATAACTGCATCGGTGTTGGGCTTTATGTCAATTGAGAACATTGAAGCATCCTTGGTATCTGGATATATAGCGTTGTAAACCATTCGAAATACTGTTCTAAACTCAGAAACAGAATCCGTATTCTTTTCAATAAAGTCATACATTGATTTTTCAATTTTTGCTGCTTCAATTTTTAGATCTGCTTTTTCCTTCTGTAGGTCGTTATATAGCCTAACCTTACCGGTCAGTTCTCCCTGCTGATCCTTTTTCCTACTAAGATGCAAGTACGCGTCTGAAAGATCACTAATTGCCTCCTTGTTGGATAAGAACGAAAACAGCTTGGCTCTGTCTGTTTCCAGTTGTGAAATTTTGCTCTCTCTGTCTTTAATTTGTTTGGCAAGCGACTCTATCTCAGAACTAATGAAGTCCTTCCTTGAATTAACCAGGTTTTTTCTAAACTGGATGGCTTGTTCAAGGGTTGCGGACACCTTATCTGCAAGGAGTTGATTAAACTCTTCATAGACCCTTTTTACCTTTGCTATGTCAATATCAACATCCAGTTTTAAACTGTCCTTATATGCATCGGTTTTCTTTCTGTCTGAAAAGTTTTGAAACCACAATTCTTTGATTTGCGCGGTTAATATGTTGGCTTGTTTCTCAGCGTCTTCATACTGGGTAGATAGCTTAAACTGAGAGATAGTGTTTTCTATATCTTTAACTTCTTGGCTTAGTTTATCGACTTGGTTGGATGCTTCAGAGATATCTTTGAGTCCATAAGTTTCCTCTACAATTTGTTTTACCTCTATTATCGCCTTATTACGCTTTTTTAGATTCCACTGTATGTCAAAATTTTTATATGCCAGGGTGTTGTCCAATCCCATTAGGAAGAAGAGATACTGATTTAATTCAGCAACACTTAGTTCATCAATATATTTAACTGGCTCTGTAAACTTCGCTTTCTTTTGACTTTGAACTTTGAGGTAGAAGTTGATTAACTTTCTCCACCATTTGTCGGAATAAATTCCAGGATAGTCTCCCTTTTTAAACACAAGGTCTGTAAGAATCGAGCCTAATTCTTTTCTCGAGTATTCTTTTATGGAATCAGTAGTACCAAAAAATACAGAGTTTGGTGTCTCAACGCTCCTTTTTATGATGTAGGTTGTGTCATTTACCTCGAACTCTAAGACAATAAGGTGGCTTGCCAAGATATCTTTTGCTGAAAACAGCCTCGGATTATGGTTTTGTGTGTAAGAAGAGAGAAGACAAAAATCGACAAGATCCAGCAAGGTAGATTTACCTATCCCGTTTAATGATTCTTTAGGGTCAGAGGTTGCATTTTTCTCTCCAAAAATAAAGTTAATGCCGTCACGGAATTCAACTAGTTCAAACAATCCTGCTGGTTCAGCATACAATTTTTTTAATAACATATTATTCTAGATAAATCCTATGTTCCCTGATTGTAATTATCTTACCTAACCACAACACAGTAAGAACATTATGATATTGATTTAGGCCTATTCCAATTTTATTCTTGAATAACTGAAAAAGCTTCTCGATATTTTCACTGCCATTCTTCTTGAGATAAGTTATAACCTCAGCTCCAATAACTAGAGAGCTTTTCTGGATGTCCTCATGTTTTGTTGGTATGATCATTTTATTCTTTCTCAAAAATTGAGCAGTCTTCAAAATATAAAAGCACGAAAGCCCTTATTACTGCTGCAAAGGTTGGATTTCTCTCTCTTTTCTTGGGTGTAAAAAAGCTGAATAGTTTATCTAATATCTCAATACTCGTTTGGCTATTCCTTTTGAACTCGTTATATTTCTGCAAAATGTGTAGTTGTATATCTCCCTGAATAGTTGGGTCCAAGGCTTGTAGTTTATTTTCAATCAATTTTGTTTTCGTATAAGCAGAGGTAAAGTATTTCTCGACTTCGAGTTGCTCTTTTTCGACAGAGAAATTTAGCTTGATTTTAGCCTTAACTTGCATTTGTCTGTCATCAGCTGGAGTAATTGTTGGTGTTTGTGGTAGTTGGGAAATCACGTAATCAAAAATCTCATCGACTGCAGTATTTTCATCTTCTTCACTAGTGCCGTAATTGTTGTATTCATTATACATTTGGGCTTGTTTTTCGACATGTGTCTTTCCGTTATTAACAATACCTAGATTTAGCTGGTTTACAGTGATATCGGCTTCCAAATCAAACAGCCCACGAATTACACTCTCCTCTAGCCCCATTACCTTTTCAATTAGCTGCTCAACGCCCCAATGCTCTTTAACAACACCATCGCCGTTTTGATTTAGTTCGGCAATCTTCTGATGCGGATTTCCCATCAGGTTTTCTTTTGTAATGAAAGCCCACTTGGTAAATCCAAACTTGTCTTTCCAGTTTGCTATAAACTTCTCATAATCACCGACTTCTTCAGATTGATTAGGGGTAGGATTGGAAATCTTCTTTCTGGTTGTTTCATTATCGTATTTAGCTAATTCTGGAGCATAAACTGCAAAAAATGCTTTCTCGCTTATGCTGTAACCATCGTTCCCTAGATCATGATTCATTTTTGGAGTCTGAAGGTCAGGATAAATTTTTATTAAAATATCCCACACTAATTGTTGGAATTCTTTACCACTAAGCCTAAATATTCTGTCTCTGATTTGTTGGTTGATTGCATGAGTACTCATATATTTACCGTCTACCTAATCATAACAACTTTAACAAATTTTTCCCAGGGTAATTGGAGCGAAATTTGGTCTTAAGTCTGGGATATAGATATAGCCTGGATAGTTCTGTATTATTTTTTCTATCGCTTTCGACTAATAACATGGCTAAATTAAGAAATCCGCGAAAATTAAACACACCTAAGGAAGGGGCTTTTTTCTCACCCTCACCGATGAGGGTGACATGGTGTTTCTTGGCTTCATTGAGCCTTTTCCCCGTGAGCACTTCATACCCATTTTCCCTTAATTCCTTTTCATATTTCTCTAGATAACGTTCTAGAGTGGCTATACTTACGTCAAAGAAGTGAGCCAGTTGCCTTTTCGTATAGCGATATTCTCCCTCAAAGAGCACTCCTCTATATCCGATATTATCTTGGATCATTTCTATAGCGAAATGATTATTAAGAATGTTTTGTCGGTCAGTTCTCGAAGCGGTTAAGTCTTTTATCATAGCTGGTATGAATTATAAACTAATTATTGTCGGATGTATGGAAAAACCAGGTAGTTTTGACGACGTACCCGGCTCTCAACTGCCAACTAATGACTCTGTGTGGGTACTTGAGGTGAAGTGCTAAAATAAGTTCTAACTACGTTCACCACGCAGACCCATGTGTATATTCTTTAATTTGATATGATTAACGTATGACAACACTAAATCCTTGGATTAATTTCAACGGTAATGCGCAGGAAGCATTTATGTTTTATAAATCCGTTTTTGGGGGAGAGTTTACCAAGGTTGTGCGCTTTAAAGATCTCGCGAGTGATGAATTCTCGGTGCCTGAAAAGGAAGAGGATAAAATAATGTATATCGCTTTACCGATTGGTAATGGTGCTCTGTTGATCGCCAATGATGTTCCAGAAGTCATGGGGCGCGTAAATGAGCGTGAAAATCGAAGCAAAATATTGGTAAATACCGATAGCAAAGAAGAGGCCGATCGACTATTCAATGGACTCTCAATTGGAGGCGAAGTCGAGGGGCCTATCGGAGAAAGTCCGTGGGGATCGTATGCAGGTATGTTCCGAGACAAATACGGTATCGAGTGGATCATCGAATATTCTGAAACTACATAAAATCCCTATTTATTATTTCTCTTGGTGTTTAGACTAGAGCCTCATGCGTTGATTATTAAATGTCCGTATTCTTACAAAATTAATACTAAAAAAATCTCACAATATGTTACAGTAAAAATATGAGTAGACTTATTACTTGCATTTGGTTTGCCAACAACGATGGCGAAGAGGCCGTTCAATACTATATCGACACGTTTAAATCAGCGCCAGGTAATCATGACGCTAAGATCGGCGATATCACCAAAGCGCCTAAAGCATCCGAAGAAGTATCCGGTAGACCCGAAGGATCTGTTTTGACCGCTGAATGCGAACTCGATGGAATCAGCTTTATGGCTCTTAATGGTGGTCCGGTTGAACAATTCCAACTAAATGGATCGACTTCCTATATCGTTGAGTGCGAAACACAAGAAGAAATTGATTTTTTCTGGGAAAAACTTTCAGCGGTGCCAGAAGCGGAACAATGTGGATGGTGTACCGACAAATTTGGAGTCACGTGGCAAATCGTTCCAAGAATTTTGGATGAAATGATGAGAGAAAGCCCACAAAAAGCCGAGGCCGTAACCGCTGCATTTATGCCAATGAAGAAGATCGACCTCGAAACCATCAGAAAAGCCGGCGAATAAAATAATAAACGCTAATTCTTGTCATTTTCAGCTTTGCAACTCATTTACGTGCTAAATGCTACAATTACTAAACAGGAAGGTGCTATGACAAAACCGCGAATCTACACCATGTCCGTTGCGAGAGTATATCCTTTATACATAGCCAAAGTCGAAAAGAAAGGACGACGTAAAGCCGAAGTCGATGAGATCATCCGTTGGTTAACCGGGTATAGTCAGCAAGAACTTGATGAATTGCTTGAAAAACAGACCGACTTTGAAACCTTTTTTGCTCACGCGCCACAGCTTAACCCATCTCGAACTCTTATAACCGGAACAATCTGTGGTATTCGTGTCGAAGAGATCAAAGAACCAACTATGCAAGAGATCCGCTATCTCGATAAACTCATCGACGAACTCGCCAAAGGAAAAAAGATGGAAGCGATACTGCGAAAATCTGTATCATAAACCTGTTTTCGACATATTTCATTCTAAATTGATTTTCGCTGCTAACGGTTACTGTTTCTGTATAATACGGTCATGTTATCGGGATTCATTGGTCAAAATGAGATTCATCTAATTCAGGATTTACTATTAAGTCTTGTGGCTGGTTTTGCGATTGGTTCAGAAAGGGAAGCTCGAGGAAAAGATGCCGGCATTAGTACCCATACACTGGTGATAACCGGAGCGATGCTATTTACGTTTTTATCCTCGGTAGTAGATCCTGCATCAAAGTCTCGGATCGCGGCTCAAATTGTATCTGGAATTGGTTTTTTGGGTGCAGGTTTGATTTTAAAAGAAGGATCGAATGTTCGAAATCTTACTACAGCTGCAAGCATTTGGGTCTCTGGTGCAATTGGTATGGCATTTGGATTTAATTTCCATGCAATAGGATTAATCGTTACCGCTGCAGTTGTGGTTATACCTCGAATTCCTCATATAAATAAAAAAAGCCCAGAAGCTATGACAGAAAAGAAGTTATAATCTCTATATATTCGATCCTCGCTAATGGTCGACTCGGACGTGTTAGGGACACACTCGGCTGACGTTTTATTTTTCAACAAAAAGCAATTATTTCACGAAATGAGTCCGATACTTCGACTTAAAAATTCCATTACTTCGACACAAAAGAATTGTGTTGGATATAAAAACGCAGTTCTTTATCGGTGGCTTTTGTTATACCGATTCTGGCACTTGTACCAATTACAAACGTTTCGTTCTGTTGGTCGCTTATCCATAGTCCTGACTGCGGATTTGTTAAATCAGCCCCGTTTTGATGTCGCGTTATTGATAATGCCAGACACAACTTTCCTGGACCGTTGGTAAGTTGAGGTATTGATGTTCCTCTACGATAAGATTGCATGACATCTATTCCTATGATCGGTTCAAGTGCGCGAATTAAGACACAACCTGATATCCCGTCTGGCCGTGTAACAACATTCAGGCAATGATACATTCCATAAATTAAATATACATACGCGTGGCCAGGCGCTCCCCATGATATTTGGGTGCGAGATGTTTTACCAACTGCAGCATGTGATGCTGGATCATCTTCGCCTAAGTATGCTTCGGTTTCGACGATTTTTGTGACCATTGTGCCTTGCTCAGTTTGTCTTACGAGGTTTTTGCCTAGTAGCATTTGAGCAACGACAACTGTTTCTTGTTCATAAAATTCACGTGAAAGTGGAGGGTATTGTTTCATGATTTGTCTTACATTTTTTATAATACAGGGATGTTGAAGTCTCAATTTATAAGAATTGGCACAGTTCTAGAAAACAAAACGTTGTTTTTAGTCGGGTTTAATGCGTTGTTTTGGTTAATTGCTGCGATTCTTTTTGCGCTACTTTCACCTAACTTATCGGGGTATGGATTGATTCAGTCGCTGTTGTTTTTAGAATCAGTTTTATACGTGATTGGGTATGTGGGGATCAAGCGAAACATTAAGATCATTTATTTAGGTGCTGTAGTACTTTCTTTTGGTAATTCTCTGTTATCGATAACCGATCAACTTGGTGTTGTCGACATATTTTGCCTTGGTGTTAGTTTTGTAACGTTTATTAGCTTAGTGTTGAGGTGGAGACGGGTGTTTAATAAATCTCATTTACCATATAAGTATCCTGATTTTATTGCCGCTTTTACTCAATGGGCGAGCAAACTTGATCATGTTGAATGTATTGCGGTTGTCGGGTCCCATGCCCGTGGCACAGCTCGGTCCGATTCTGATGTAGACGTGATGGTTATTACGACAGATCCACAGTTTTTTATCGTCGATCAGTCTTGGGTAACAAAGTTTGGCCCTGTTGTTCGTTCTCAGTTAGAAGATTATGGATTGGTACAAGCGATTCGGGTGTTTTATGAAAAAGGATTAGAAGTTGAATACTGCATAACCACGCCGGAATGGTTGTCGACGACTCCTATCGATGGCGGAACTAAACGTGTGATATCGGACGGAGTTAAAGCGTACTTTGATCGGCATGGTCGTATTACGGACTTCCTCAAAGCGTTGGCTGATACATCTGAATGAATTCGTTTTTTACTCAACAAAAGTAAACGTTGCCGCAATTTGTTTGAATAAGGAAAGGTTGTGTTCCGGATCGGTATTCGGTTGGTCCGATAAAACAATTAAATTATCGCCATTCAGCGTATACACAAAGTAATTTGAGTAAGCACCACTCGGTGTACCAGGTATTACGCTTGCCGAGAATGTTAGGATTTTCCTGCTATTAAGGGTATCTTCTGATAGTTTTGTATATTGTATCGGTTCAAGTTCCAGGTCACTCTTGATCGTCGTTGGAATATTCAGTTGTAACGACGTTAATGCTACAAAAAAATCATTGGGTGTTTTCCAATTCTTAAGTGCCATATCATTCCTTTCAAATGAGGTATAGATTCCAATGTTAGCGATCGCTGCGGAAGCTAAATCTACTCCATTTTTTATTTTATTATCTAGTTCTTTTGACATTAATGCTATGTTATAGTCTTTCCCGCCTATAGAACTTGATTGCTCGAACATAAATATTTCATCCTTGGGATATTTAAATGAAAATCCGAATGTCGGATTGGTGTATGTTTCCCAATTGCTGTATTCATCAGTCGGAGCGACTGTTGCAGATGGAGTTGTTGTAGTTACTGATTGAGTAGGAATGGGTATGACAGTATCTCTACTGGAGTTCAATACATAAATACCACCAGCCACGAGGGAAATGATTAAAATAATTGCTAAAATCTCGATTGCGCTAAATCCGTTTTTATTTGCCATAATTTATAAGTTAGTCTGGTTTTCCCTTTACTCAACAAAAGTAAACGTCGCCGCAATTTGTTTGAATAAGGGAAGGTTGTGTTCCAGATCGGTATTCTGTTGATTCGATAAAACAATTAAATTATCGCCATTCATAGTGTATGCAAAATAGTTAGGATATGCACCAACGGCGGATTGTTTGGTGGGTTTTACCGAAAAAGTAAGAAATGTTTTTCCTTTTAAGGTCGTTTCAGCTGTTTTTGTATACTCCGCATATCTAATTCTTAAATCACTTTCTAAGACTTCAGGTTGATTAAGTTGTAATGATTTAAGTTGATCGAAAAAATCTGTTGGTGTATTCCAATAATTACGGGCAAATAGTGTCCTATCTAGAACTGTAAAGATATCAATGAATCCAATTGAACTTGTAGAAAGGTCAACGCCGTTGTTGATTTGCGATTCAATATTTTTTGATTTAATTGATATTTGGTAATCCTTTCCCCCCGATTGCTCAATTCCGTCACTAATAAATATCTCATCCTTAGGGTACTTAAATGAGAATCTATATGTTGAATTGGTGTATGTTTCCCAATTGCTGTAATCATCTGTCGGAGCGACTGTTGCAGATGGAGTTGTTGTAGTTACTGGTTGAGTAGGAGTCGGTATGACCCTATCATCAGTACCTCTACTGGAGTTCAATATATAAATACCACCAGCCACGAGAGAAACTAAAAATATTGCAACGATAATTTCGATTACACCAAAGCCATTTTTCATCATCTGTATTTATTGTACTTGGTTTTTAGTTCTGTACTAGATCTTTCCAATTCCACCACTTTAACTTTTCGGGATCGTTACCACCTTCGGCATAATAAATAGCACAACGAAACACATACAACAAACACCGATCTTGTATTACACCGGCCTGTTGGTTTGATAATCGATATAATTCGTTGGCATCTTTATTAACCAGATCGCTCACGACGGTAATACCAATCTGATTTAAATCCTGTGCAATCGATTTCCCTACGCCAGGAATAACGGTCAGTGGGTTTGGATTTGTTCTTTTTTTCGCCATAGTTTTGTAACCTTACTATTAAATTATAAAATAATAATTTCTATAGAAATGCGTTAGATGGGGGAGGCCCACCTAACGCGATGTATCAATTCTTCGTTAACCACCAAACCTCAGGAGCATGACCCCCTCTCCCGGCTCTATCATATGTCCATGCGTCTATTCGATAACTTCCTGGGGCAAGTACTGAAGTATCGAATGTCTGCGCCCAGCCATCTGATCCATCCCAGTCCGTTAAGGCAATACTATTGCCCGGCCAGGCTAAGTAGAATGTAACTCGATCGATTCCGCTTACTGCATCTTGGGGTGCTGCAGTAACCGTTAGTGTGCTGTTGAATGTTGCCGATTCTCCGGGGCCAGTTAAATGCATGGTCGGATTGCTTCGGTCTATGACCATTCCGGTTAGTACCGGCGTCTGGACATTACCGCTTGGGTAGCCAATCCATCCATCGATCATAAGTACCTGGCCTTCAGGTAAATCTGACACATTCCAGCTTGCCCGCCAGAGTCCGTCACTGCCTCGCGTTGCTCCTACACCTCTAAATCCTTGACCCTGAGGTGTTAGGTATAGGTTTAACCAATTCACGTTGGAAGGGATATTGACTACCGCATCGACTTGGGTGTCAAATCCTTGGCCAGATCGTAAATTGACGAAACATGGGCACGTTCGTGCGGTTGCGAGGTTCGTGATCGCACCAGATGCTGTTGGTGCGTTGTGGCCGTCCGACGCATGTGCATCAATATACATCCCGGTCATGTTGGGCAGATCACGGATATTAAACCTCGCTGACCAACCATCGTTCGGGGTATTGTCGGTTACATCGATGCGTCCACCTGGATACCCCAGATGGAAGGTCATATAGCTGACCCCGACATTATCTGTTGCGGCTCCCTGCACATTGATCCAATCACCGGCGAATGTTTGACCATTATTCACGCCAGATACTGAGACATTGTAGGGCGGTGTTGTATCTATATTCGTGATGCCAGTGAATGCGCCAGACTGCGTTCGTCGACCTGCATTGTTTATTGCCCATGCAACTATTTGCAGATCAGATTGAGGTCCATAGCTGTTACCCGGGAAATGGTATGAAAATCCATCTGCAGGGTTTGTATCGGTGTACATCAGCCGCCATGTTCCATCAATCTTGAAATGGAATTCAACTCCTTGAATTCCAGATTCAGGATCACTTGCGGTTGCGGTCGTTAGGATTTCGTACGTGTATTGGTAGTTATTTCCTGGTGCCGTGAGTGAGATTACCGGAACAGTTGTGTCCATTGGGCGGACATAGAACTCAGCC
Source organism: candidate division WWE3 bacterium (assembly GCA_013335095.1). Lineage (GTDB taxonomy): Bacteria > Patescibacteriota > 4484-211 > 4484-211 > JAAXWF01. The sequence continues at coordinate 84,938 of JAAXWF010000001.1, read as the reverse complement.
GGAAATCCGAATGATCCTTGATTGATCGTATACCAGCCTCCGCCTCTTTTTTTGATTTGGATGAGCTTGGTGACAGGCCATGTGCCGGGATCATTAGCTGGTAGTTGTAGCGTAGCGATAAATTCTCGACGCTGACCAGCTGGGATCACTTGCGGTTGTGCGTTCATCTTCCAAAGTCCGCCCGATGCAGAATGCCCTTCGATGTAGATCTCTTCTGCATCAAAGGTATGTGAATCCGGGTTGCGAAGGAAGAACTTAAAGCTATACGAACCGCCGCTCCAAGCCTGTGTTGGGTAGACACTGACGTCACTATCCATAACAGGCGGAATCGTGGGATCTTGGTGCATAAAGCTCGAAGGAAATGCGAAATCTCCTAGGAGTATCGGATACCAATCTGTGGTTCCTTGCTTCCTGACTACGACTTCTTTCCGTATTATCCACGTACCGAAATCGTTGTCATAAGCCATGCCGGAGAGCTGTATGTTTCGTCGCTCTCCAGGCGGTATTGTTAATGTACCAGACCAACCTGCGTTCCACGTATTACTATTAGCTGATGTTCCTGATATTAGGGCATCGCCAATAGAGAATTCCGTTGTCCCCGTGTTCTTTAGCCAGAAGGTGAAATTGAAGCTCCCCGGACCAACCAATGGTGCTGGGGTCACTACAACGTCACTATCTAGCCGAGGTAACGCGTTTGCTGATTGACCAGATGGTTCAGCTCCAGACATGTAGCCTGCTGGGTCGATTGCTGAAGAAAGCAAAGGACCGGTCATCAGCGAAAAATGGACATGTTTTCCAGTGCATGTCCCTGTGCAGGCCATTATTCCAATTTCTTCACCTTGGGCGACATGGCCGGAAGTTCTATAACTTCCTTCTTCGAGGTGTGCGTATAACGTGTACATATACACGCCTGACGAAACCTCATGTTTGATCTTGATTCGATAACCACCGCAATTTTGTGATGGTGTCGAATCTTGCTCCCACTCTACTTTTGTTCCGCCGCATCCGACGTCATCCCAACCTGCAGCTATAATATCTCCAGATTGGGCGGCAAACACCAGTACTGTGCCGGTATCAGAGCTTGATACGTCGATCCCATTGTGTACACTATCCGGGTGAAATGGTTTTGTCAGAACATGATTCTTAACAGGCCATTGTAAAGAGAGGGTATCTTCTGCATTGCTTGGTAATGCCCCAATTAATTGCAGACACACCAAAAGCAGCATACCGACTCTTCCGCTCCACTTCTTTAGTGACCACATCGCAGCCTCCTTACGTAATCCTATTATTCGCAGGACTGAAATAGTATATAATATATAAAGCTATATATCAATGGGTTAGTTTGAAAATGTAAACGAGGTTGCTATCCTTTTGAATAAGGAAAGGTTGTGTTCCGGATCGGTATTCGGTTGGTCCGATAAAACAATTAATCGATCCGCGTCAAGAATGTAGGTAAAATAACTTGAGTATCCGTCAGTTGCAGATTTTTTTGTTGGTTTAGCTGAAAGCGTGATAACCGGGCGATTTTGTAATATCCCTTCGGATTGTTTTGTGTATTCCACAAAGCTAATATCCAAATCGCTATCTAATATTTCGGGTTGATTCAATGGCAATGATTGTAATGTATTGAAAAAATCTTTAGGAGAGTTCCAAAATTGATGCGCAAATAACGTTTTATCGAGTGTTGAGAAAATATCAATATGACCAATTGCTGCGGTTGGTAAATCTACTCCATTTTGTATTTGTGAATCAAAATCTTTAGATATTATGGTGATTTGAATATCTTTACCACTGTAATGCTGAGTATTTTCACTAATAAATATTTCATCCTTAGGATACTTAAATGAGAATCCATATGTTGGATTGGTGTATGTTTCCCAGTTGCTGTATTCATCAGTCGGAGCGACTGTTGCAGAGGGACTTGTTGTAGTTATTGGTTGAGTAGGAGTGGGTATGACCGTATCATCATTCTCTCTATTTGAGTTCAATACATAAATACCACCAGCCACGAGGGAGATGATTAAAATAATTGCTAAAATCTCGATTGCGCTAAATCCATTTTTATTTGCCATAAGTCTTAATTGAACTAAACGTACTCTATGATGCTATATCATAATACATATATTTTCAATCAGCAAATCATCATGCCTTACCCGCTAAAACCGTATAGAAAAGGAAAAGGACCGCTACGGTCATACAGACAAATGCTAAACGAACAAAAATATTCGAAACCATACCATTCTTATACTCACCCATAATCTTTTGATTATTTCCAACTCTCGCTATCATCAAAAGCAGGGGAATTGCAGCAATACCATTAAAAACCGCAGTAAAAACTAAAGCCTTGATCGGATCAACCCCAATAAAGTTTGTAAGTAATCCAACAAACGTAGCAACGATAATAACAGCATAAAATCCCGGTGCTTTTGTAACATTTCGATACAAACCTTCTCGCCAACCCATCGTCTCACTGATCGCGTAAGATGCTGAACCGGCTAACGTTGGAATAGCCAACAAACCGAGACCTAAGATTCCAATTGAAAAGATTAGTTTTGCAATCAAGCCAGCATTAGGAAAATGGCTAACTAATGGCTCTAAAGCGAGCGCTGCATCGGCCGCAGAATTAATCTCGGTAATACCATGAGAAAATAGAACCGAACCACACACAATCACGATAAACCATGCGGTAACGCTTGCTAGGGTCATACCAACAAAATTATCGATCTGCAGATCATTCAAAAATCTATGTGAAATTCGAGGAGATCCTCCGGATTTATTAAGTCGGTGTTGGGCAATCTCTTCTTCGACTACTTCGGAGGTATCCCAGAAAAAAAGATATGGAGAAACCGTTGTACCAAATATCCCAACTAAGATATAGGCTGTTTCAAAATTGATCGTCGGTCGAAAAGAAAAAGTCTCATAAAAAATAATCTTCCAATCTTGCCCGACTAGAAACGCCGTAATCGGATACGCAAACAGAGTTATCGCCAGCCATTTTAAGATCTTGGCATACATTGTATACGGAATAAGCACTTCAAGTAACACGATTATTACCGCAAAGAGTATAACCAATACAAAGAAAGGCACCGGGATAATTAATTGCATCGCTGCTGCCATTGCACCTAAATCCGAGCCGATGTTAATAGTATTGGCAACAAATACGAGTGCCACCGCAAGATATAAAACCCATTTGCTGTAGTTTTCTTTTAGTACCGCAGCTAATCCTTTACCAGTCACCGCACCTATTCGTGAACAAGATTCTTGGACTGCCAAAAGGAGTGGGTACATTAAAGGAAAAGCCCACAAAAAACTAAATCCATACATTGCGCCAGCTTGTGAATACGTTGCGATACCCGAGGGGTCATCATCGGCTGCACCACTTACAAGACCCGGGCCTAGAATATTTAAAAAACGACCAAATCCTTTTCGCTTGGCATGATGTTTGGCGAGTTCAACATGGGGAGAATTCGGAGCGCTTTCATTACTCATACCCGAGGCGGTGTGTGGTATTGTATGCATACTCAATAAGGCTAATTATTAAGATAACATATTTTCCGTTAGTACTGCTAGTTTTGTGGGCGTGTGGTTAATAGTAGCTAAATTCATTCATATTGCATTAATACCATCTTGCGCGGTTGAAAAGTTGTGGTATATTCCATATAAGGTGAGTATCTCATACGTAACACCCTTGGGCGAAGGTGCTCAAGAACTAGTTGGCAACAAATTTTTCAAACTTTCACAAATTAATTCCTTGGTGCATGTTCCAGCCGCATTCGCATTAAACAACACTTCATTTGAAGACTCTTTAGATAGAAAATCCAAACAAGATATTCAGGGATATTTGACCATGCTTAAATCGAATGGTGGATACCAGTTGAATAAAATGCAGCAGTCGATAATGCAGGCGCTTGATGGAATTCAATTTAACGATGATCTTAGAACTCAACTGATTACTGAAGCCGAAAGATTGTCCAAAGGGTGGAAAATTCCACTGATCGTTCGATCATCTAGTTGTTTTGAAGATGGCGAGGCCGCATCGGGAGCTGGTATATATGAGAGCGTATCCGGAATACAAGACCCGATAGGACTTGAAGAAGCTATTGTTCACTGTTGGAAAGCATCATTTTCATTGGCCGCCTTGGCCCATCGCCTTCGAATTAATGAATTTCAGATAAGCCCGTTACCTGGCCTAATCATCCAGCAGTACATAAGGCCGTCACTCTCGGGGGTTTGTTTCTCAACCGATCCGGTTAATAATACCGGAGGAATATTTATCGAATACACAAAAGATGGATCTGATGGAATCGAATCGGGGACGGGTACATCACAATCTATTACAGCTATAAAAAATGAACAAACCCACGAATATCTACTTAGCCGACATGATCTTGAAAACACATTAATCCAACAGTTGCTAGAGACAGCCGAGCTTTTTAAGAATACGTTTAACATGGAGATGGAATACGAATGGGCATATGCAGGTACTACGTTTTATGTGCTACAGACGCGTCCGATAACTACACAACATACACAATCTCATGCCAATACCAGTCAAGCTGTGTTGAAAGTATTTGATCTATACCAACAGTCCAACCTTATTGATGAAGAAAATATCGGGTCGATTAAACCAATTTATGGGCATAGTATATCTAAACGAAAACCTATACGAATATTTGCGATTGAAAATGATATTTCGATAAATGGTTCTGCGGTTGTCATTGCTAATCAGCGGGGCGTTTCACAAATGGATATCGAGCAGATTCCGTCATTATCTCGGCTAAAGACACCAATCCTCACCATTGATTTGGGACCACATTTGCGTTCTTTTTATGCCCAACGGGGAGAACTCAATAACGTTATACATACACTTATTCGCTCATCGAATAAACCGATTCCTATGATTATTCGTGAATTCGCATCAGGGCAATTCTCGGCGGTTTCTATGCAACGAGGGGATGCTTATTTAGTCGAAGTCTGTCGCGGTAGTCTCATTGGTATAAATCGTGGATTTGTTGAGACCGAAAGTTATTACATCGACCTATCGAATAGTACCGTAACAAGGGCGAGTGGATCGTTAATTAGTAATCGTTATTACGGATTTGATGAAAATACCAAGTCATTCTCATTTCAGGAGCTTGCCGAAGATTCAATGACTGAAGTAAATCATGAAGCATTATTGAAGATTGCCTCTTTTAATAAAGCGGTTAACGAGCATTTCGAAAATAATATATTGGAATGGACTATTATTGATGGCGATCCTATATATATTGATAATACGCCAAATACCGAAGATTCATCGCCTACAGTGAATTCACAAACTTCTACCGTTTTTATTAGTCCTGGAAAATTAGCGGGGCGAGTTTTACGGATCGACGATTTACAGAAGCTTGAATACATCTCGTCAGGTCCAACGCTAAACATTAGTGGTCATCTGCCGACTCTTGAATCAAACGTCGAGATTCGTGAACTAATGGAGCAAACAGACAGCAGTAGCGACCTTATTATTGTGTCTAAATTTCCCTATACAGCTCTAAGCGTTTTAGTCGGAAAAGTCCGCGGTTTTATTGTTGAATCAGGACCAGTTCTTTGCCATCTGGCGATAATTGCACGGGAGAATAATACACCAGTTGCTGTTATTCCATATGCTCTAAGTGTTTTTGCGAATGGAGATGACGTTTGTATTGAATGAATACTGAATCAACCGTTCAATTACTATTAGCTTCTGATGATGTTGCCTTAAATAGTACTTTTGATGTCGTTAAAATCGATCGTTCCTCCATTCTAATGGGTGAAAATACTGCGGTCATCCATACCAATCAGATTCCAGGCGAGCTGTTTTTGTCCACTAAATCCTCAAAAAGACCGTTATATTTAGTTTTAGATAACGGTTCGAGACGTACTATATATGTTTTAGTCCTGGCCGATGACCAATCACTCTTGTATATTGCTGGAGGTGCTGTGGCGGTAAATAACGGCAAGACATTGTTCGAGCAGTGCGTAGATATTCAACAATCTAAACGAATTCCGCTCAGTAATCATGATGCCTACTTTACGAAATATCATCAGGATACTGAAATCGAATATAAACTGAATATACATACCGAACAATCAATATGGCAATTAGCCCAAATGATATATATCCACGGTAATAAGGGTACCTATCCAGATTTTATCCTGCAGCATCATGATCAGTTTAATCAATGGGATTTTGATAACTATTTATATGAAGTAACCGCGCCTCAGTCTGAACGGGGATATATTTCTTTTATTACCTGCCCAAATGATGAATACGTTGTTAAACAAAAGATTTATCAGAACGATGCATTAGAACGAATTGAAAAGCGCACAAAAAATGTACGGATTAAAACATCGATGGAGGATTATCTTCATGAGCACTATCCAAACCTCTCGTTTAGTCGAAGGGAGCCATTTCGACGTCGACGATATGATGTTAACTTAGAATCGCTCAATACCGGCAATATTTACAGCGTCATGTTTGACCATTCCTATTTGCTAAATGATCGTGCATATACATTGACTCAATGTGAGATCGAATATTTAAAAAGCCGTACCGTACTCCCCCTACAAACTGTAACTGAGGAATTAGAAAAAGTTTATGCAGTTACTAAAGACCTACTTCGCTCTGCTGGTATTTCGATTGAAGAAACCTATTACTCCAAACTGAGTTTTTTAAATGATTATTGTAAGTAAATCGAAAGATTTCATAATTTATCCGTTTATTCTGCTAGGATGTAAATGTAAGGAGGTGAGAATATATGGATGTACAAAAACTATTTGATTCAGTAATCGGTGAACTCGATAAAATGGTTAATACAAAACGGATTATTGGTGATCCGGTTACTTTTGAAGGTCGAACAATACTCCCGGTCATCAAAGTGAACGTAGGTTATGGCGGCGGAGGCGGCGCCGGTGAGGGGAATGATGACCCTAAAGGTACTCCTGGAGGATCTGGTTCCGGCGGAGGTGCCGGAGCTGGTGCGAACATGGAGCCCGTCGCATTGATCGTAATCGATCGTGAAGGTGTTAAAGTATACCCGCTCAAGGGATCAAAAGGCGTGGCCGAGATTATCGAAGCTATTGCCGATAAAGCACCTGAATTGATGGAGAAGGGCATTGAACTAAAGGCAAGAAATGAAAAACCGGCCAAGTAGTTTAGTCTGTATCTATCGTGGTTCGAGTAACTAAAGAGAGTGCTTTGATGCTTATCTTATTTGTCAGAGCACTCTCCTTTAGTAATGATTATTAATCGTATTGTTTTGTAACAACTATAATCTATGCTTTTTTTGTATCTATTCATCATTTTCATCGGGATCATTGTCTTTACTCTGGTCGCTCCGTTTGGGCTCGTGGTTGATAGTCGTAAAGAAGGAACTAATATTAAGGCGTATTTTAATGCTGAACTAATTTGGAGAGCACTAATAGTTAAGTATGAGGTGATGACTAAAGAATTAACCGTTCAAGTTTTCGGAATAACCGTATTTCATGGATTTGTTCAGAAAGATAAAAACAACAGTGGGGAAAATGATTCTGTTCGCAAAAAAACTATAAAAAAGTCCAAGAAAAAAAGGAAAAAAAATGTTCGGCTCTCATTTACGCAGATGCTTGGAGTTATCCGTTCAGGACTTGTTCTAGTCAGTAAGTTGATTAATTCGATGGTTGCCAGTCCGTTTATTTTGCGCGTTTCGGGTGGTTTTCCTAATCCGGCAACAACAGGGGTTGTATTCGGTTATTATCACGCTCTTAATGGGACGATACTAAATGCTCTGCGTAAAAAGAATTCAAAAATACAGATTTCATATGCTCCTGATTTTTCAAAAAAGTCATTTGACTATCAGCTTTATTTTGCCCTTCACGATAACCTCGTTAGTATACTGATTCCGGTCATTCAATTTTTATGGTCTTATCCAGTTCGACGTGTAATTATTACAAACTTTTTTTAGCGTTCTTGGACAACTTTTTATGTTTGGCTCGGCGTATTTGCGTCATGTGGGTCTTGATATGTCCATCAATCATCTTCAAAAAGTCGCCTGTCTCATACGTGCGTCCCTTGGAATGGTATGTCATGCGAGGTACTTTTTTTTCAACAATGCTGGTAAATAAAGAATCGTTAGCTATGTATAGTCGTTGGATGAGTTTTTCCATCGAGACGTTTCGTAGTTTTGAAACTCCAGGGTGATTTAACTTGTACGCGGGTTCCTGAGGGATACATGGCGGCTCCTGCTGTGCTGTCGCGTGGTAATTTGCGGCATACGATTCGTGCCAAAATACGATATGGCATAAGATATCTTTGACGGTCCATTCATCCGTCGCCATAAGGTTGAGTTGCTTGTTTCTTACGATATCGACAAATTGATCGATTGTATCGGTTAATTGTGCAAATAGGTTTTCATAACTTTGGTGACTCATTGATCTATTTAGTATAGCAATTTACAGAAGGTTGTGGTCGACCTATAGTTGAATTTGGGCGAGCGTTTTGATATACTGTCGAAGCTAATTTAATCCGCGGACTATCAAGGAGGTTCCCCTATGGGATTCCACACGTGTCCTTATCCGCACAGGAAGGAGTCACGGTTCCCGGCGACTTCGTCGGGTGACGTTCTTCTGGCATTCACCAACGGTCATTCTTATACGATGCCCGACATGATCATCCATTATGTTGCCGATCACGGCTGGCTTCCGCCGGTCGAGTTCGTCGAAGATGTGATGACTGGTACCCTGGCGATCCAGGGTGGGGCACGGGCACAGACCCGCAGCGTCTCGATCGGCGCGATCTACGCGGGTACCCGCATCGGGTATTTGGACGGTCCATTTGAGACCGGGCCGGTGCCTGAGGATTTCGTTGACCGCCTCGAGGAGCTGATGCGGCTCGCTACGGAAGGTGGTGAGCGCGCTCAGACTAAGTCTCCGCCTGGATTTCGCGGCGACTTCGAATAGTCTTTAGGATCCAACAACTGTGGGTCGCCTGTGTAAAAGCAGGTGACCCATTTCTTTTACTTTAAATCACCATGCACAAAGGATAGCCAATTATCAAAGATCGTTAAAGCCTGGGGATCTACAATAATCTCTGGATGAAATTGAAAACCATAGATTGGCATAGAAACATGTTTAATTATTTCGAATCCGCGTACAGATCGTGCTAACGGTTTTAACTGTTCCGATAGCTCACTTATCATCCAGCTATGATTTTCAAACACAGTAATATGTGTGTCGGTATTAAATATTGGATCATCCTCAAGTATGGTAATTGAAATAATCTTATGTTCTTTTCTAGGGAGTTTTTCAAGTTTTGCACCAAACGTGTAACCGATGAGTTCATATCCTAGGCATATACCGAGAATCGGAATGGGTGTCGACTTCACCAGCTCCATCTCTTGTTCAAATTCATTCGGATCAGTGGCAATTGCAAATGTGTGACCTCCCGAAAGAATGATCCCCTCATAATCTCTAGTTGATACATGCTTAAGGTCATTCCATGATACTATCATTGGGTTAAAGGGAGCCGTGATATCTTTCAGTGCTCCTAGGTAACTTGTACCGTTATCAACAACTAAGAGGGCCATTCTATTGGAATAATACACTGCTCATATTGATCCCGTATACCATTTGAATTGGCGATTTGCCTTTGTTATTATCGCTTCAGCGTCATAGATTATTAGCCCAATGATTATGGAGGGTTGTATGGTTACGCCATGGTGCAGTCCTCTGACTGCTTCAAGTGGTGCGTCTCGTCTGCGCCGGTATCTTCAGGAGCAGGGTCTGTACATTACCGATACCGACCTGGCCGAAGTCGCCATCGCGATATTTTCCGGTGCATCGCTATTTAAGGTCCTTCGTGGCGAAGCTTTTTTGTCCTTGAAGGTGAAGCCCGCTGTTGATCGTACTCGTGATTCGATTTTTGAATTCCGAGTTGCTGATGGATATGAAGCCGACGCTATACGAGTACTGCGGCTGTTGCATGCCAGTATCGTTTTCGCTCCGTACGTTGAAGAATTCACGGAGTTATCAACAGAAGCTTCAGATGAGGCTAAGTCGTAACGTTATTTTAACCAAGCCAGATTGAAAAATCTGGCTTTTACATTCAATAAATGTACAATGGGTAGGTGAAAACTGTTGTACTCGCTTCTGCATCTCCACGCAGAAAAGAATTGATGGAATTGTTAGGCATTCCTTTTATTATTGATTCGAGTAGTTTTGAGGATCATGTGACACTAAACCTTTCTCCCACAGAACAAGCTAAACAGCTTGCATTAGGAAAAGCTACCGAGGTTGCATCTCGCCATGCAGATTCGATAATAATAGGAGCTGATACGCTGATCTCATTTAACGGTGAGATTTTGGGTAAACCTGGCACTAAAGAAAATGCATTGAAGATGCTTTACGCGCTAAATGGCACCAGGCATTCAGTGTTCACCGGATTTTCAATTATCGATACCAAAACTAATATGATCTTTACTGATGTCGTTGAAACTATAGTGTATTTTCGATCCCTTAGTGAACGTGAAATCATCTGGTATGTTGAGACAATGGAACCGCTTGATAAAGCTGGAGGATATGGGATTCAAAGTAAAGGCGCTCTGCTTATAGACCATATTGAAGGAGATTTTAATGCGGTGATTGGATTGCCGCTTTCTAGACTCGCACATGCGCTTGAAGATTTCGGGGTCATGGTAATGTCATAATTGTGATCTTGATCACATTCAAGTCTTTTTTTCACTCCCATACTTATATATATGGCGCCAAACCCGACCGATGAAACTCAATGTTGTCCGGTATTTGATACGTCGCGTTGGGACGAAAAGACCCATGAATGGTACGATAAGCCCTTTTTGCGCGATGATGTTTTTCAAATAATGCATATCCCGATGAATATGGGATCCGTTGTTAAACGTATGTACCAGCAGATTATCGATGCTGATGCTTCACCTGATCCAAGTGATTTTCTTATGTTGGCATACGATCCATCTCCGTGGCGGTCCGAAATCTACATGTCTGTTACGAAAGAAATACCAAACGCGCGAATTCAAATGCTTTCTGGTACGTTTGTGAGTAAAGTATTTGATGGACCCTACCATATGGTTCCTCAATGGATCACGCAAATGGACGAATTTTTATTGCAACGGAATCAGAAATCAATTAAATATTATTTTTATTACGGATATTGCCCTAAATGTGCAAAAAAATATGGTCATAATTATTGCGTCGCTTTTGCTCAGGTAAAATAGTTTTATTTAATTAATACGTAGTAGTTAAAATAATCAGTACTCAATCCAACTCCACCTAAATTGATTTGCCCTGCAGAAAAGGTCTTACTAAATAACGTATGCGTTTTGCCCTCCTCATCGATTGTTATTGTCTTCCCGGTGTTTGTCCATCCATTACTACTTGTTAACCAGGAAGGAATCGAACCTGTCACTCGAGAATCAAACGCAACATACACCGTAACGCTATGATCTACGCGTAATGTTATCGCCGTCTCATTGGATATTGTTCGATCATTTACCGGTGTTTGTAGAAGCGTTAGTCCAACATATTCGGACGGAATATTGGCAAATGTGACAATTCGATCCGAAAATACCTGCTGACCAATTTGTGTTCCTCCGCCAACGAGGGTATAGGTATTATTGCTCGCCTTAGAAACGATTGATATGCCACTAACGGGAATTGGTGTTGTTGTCGGACGAAGGGTTGGAGTTGGTCTTGTATCAATCGGTATAAATACTCCGCTACTGTGCGTAAGGGTTACCGGTCCAAGACCTCCCGTTAAATAAAGGGGGCGCAATGAAATTCCGCTTTCCCATGAGCTCCCTTTCCAGAATCCTGCAGCTATTTCATAGGGCGATACGGTATCGGGAATTTCGGTTATTTGTTGAGGTGTTTGTCCTTCGAGTTGGTACGGCCAACCACTTCCGCTGTTTTTAATATATGGCCACAAGAATGTAAGCGCTTTTCTCATATTTGCTCCATTTGGCGTCGTATAGTTATACAAATCAACTCCGTGGTGGCGGGAAATTTCGGCTAGCTGCATTCCGACATTCAACCATAACGCAGAATAATAAACACCTACACCATCGGTTGCGGGCGGCGGGTTGCGTGATCTAACGCTTTTAATACTTCCATCAGAATCAAGCTCTGTGTCGAGCATCTCTCGTACATGCGTATACGCATAATTTTGTAAAGTACTGTCATCTAAAAGTGCGCCTACCGCAGCAATGGTCATGAGGCGGCGGATACCGACTCCAGTATTTCCAACATTTGCATCAACCATGACTTGCGCCATTGATCTCGCCCAACTGTAGAATGCTTGTTTGTAAGGTTGCCACCCAGGATAATTCTCTAGCAGTGATGCATTATAGACGGGCGGTACTACACCATACTCCATGAAAAGTAAGTTATTTCCACCTTGTTCTTGCTCTTTATTTAGGATTGGTTTCATGTAGGTGTCCTCATTGAGGGCCCAAACTCTGAGTAGCGATACTGCTTTGTCGGCATATTTAGTATCCCCGGTAAGTCTATACACTAATGTTAAGGCTGTTAATGTGTCTTCGAGACTACGTGCACTTTTTAAATCTCCGCCTGACCATAGGATATGTGGGTCTGCTGCAGCTGGTGGACCGCCATTGAAGGTCACCGAGTAGGTGGTTGAAGAACTTAATGCGGTATTTGCTCTTTGGAGTAATTCCTCATACGCTGTCTTCATCGGCTCTGTCGACAATTTACTTTTGATTTCATTAATTTGGACTTCATTGAGAAAGAGATCTCGATTTGATAGATTCTGTTGGACATGCTGGCCGTACGAACCAGTTAATATTCCTAGATCAAAAACATCGACTGTTCCGTTTGCATTAATGTCTGCTTTGCGTTCAATATCAGAGCTACCAACGGTGATCGTTTTTCCATAATTTGCCGACAAAATACCCAAATCAAATATATCGACTGTGTAATCGTCATTAATATCTGCAGCTAAACCACCCGCAGCATATGATACGTCTTGCGTATTTAGGGATGAGATCGGTGTCCGTTTATGGAAAAATGGTGCATATAACGATATGGTGATAAAAAACAAACACAAGGATCCAAACATTAACGGTAAAATGGCAGACAGTTTTTGATCTAAAGACCTGGGCATGCATTTATTGTAATATACTTACGGCAGTATTGGGGTCTTTTCATCGTTTATAGATTAACTGGCCTTTTTCACGATTGGTGAATTTATTATAATTATAAGATGCCGCATTTAATTCTCATCCGTCATGGGGAGACCGACAAAAATATTCAAAAGCATCTTCATTCGGCTAATGACCAAACACACCTTAATACCGAAGGACAACAACAAATACAAAAAACAGCTAGACGCTTAAGAATGTTTCATCTCTCAAAAATATATTCATCGACGGAACAACGGGCACTGGAAAGTGCGCAGTTAATATCAGGCGATCTGAACATTTCGGTTGTTACATTACAAAGTTTATCGGAACGGAATTGGGGCGTATTTAGCGATCAGCCTTGGGAAAATGTTAAAGTAATATTAGATCCAATGTCGATAATCGAGCGTTATGAATATGTCCCACCGGGCGGGGAGTCATGGCAAGCATTTGAGCATCGTCTCACTACAAATATTTTAGAGATTGTATCAAATGCAAATGGTGAAGATAGTGCCATAGTTACTCATGGCGGGGTTATTCGTGCGTTGATGCCGGTGCTACTTCATGTACCTCGGGAAGAAAGTTTTAAGTACGATCCCGATAATGCGTCATGTACTATTTTTGAATATACGACAATCGATGGACCTTTCTCACCAATTACAATTAATGATACGAGTCATCTCGTGAGCTGATCGTTCGTCTTGTTTTCTTTTTCATTTGGAGATGATTTTGTCGCGTTTTCTGATAATGCTCCGGCTAAAAATACTCCAGCTAGAACTAAAATGATTAATACTACAATAATTATTATTAGCATATTATGATTATGCCATAGTTCAGAGCGCATCCGTTATTTGAAAAGGATCTTATTTTGAATTTTAACAATAAATTAATACTCTATTTTATTTTGGCATATGTTTGTACGTGGATCGTTACGATTCCTTTGGCTTTCGCTTGGATTGACCCGCATTGGCATGCGGTTGGCTCTTTTGGTCCGACTATTGCGGCTATTTATGTTATTAAACGATTTGAAGCTGGATCGGCAATGTACTTAAAAAATATATTCAGGCTTGCTTCATGGAAAGCATTACTTTTTAGTGTCTCTCCATTATTACTTGGAGGTATCACGATTACGTTTTCGGGCCCGGTTTCTATTGATAACTCGGATTTTTTATTAATAACTGTGTCCAGCTTAGTATATGGAATATTTGAAGAGATCGGCTGGCGAGGATATGCTATCCCTACATTGCAGCAACGATTTTCACCGCTTCTGGCGACCGGCATATTAACGATTGTATGGGCGGTATGGCATGCTCCTATGTTTTGGTATCGGTTCCAGTTTAATTCTTCATTTATGGTCGTAGGGTTTATTGTGTCGTTGTTTTTCGGAGCAATCTTATTGACCTCATCATTAAATATCAATCGTGGGTCGATAATCGCTCCAATCATTTTTCATATTACTAACAATATTGTGTATTTAGTTAAAGAGAATAGTTTTGTTTCTACCTACAGTACTTTGCTTATTGTATATGCTATTTTAGTCTTAATCATTACAAAAGGTCGTCTTTTTTATACCGGGGAAAGTAAACTAATTTAATCCCATAGTTTTGACTTTGCTGGGTAGTTACCGTACAATACAACTGCGTTTTTCTCCGGACTATGTTGGAAGGGGAGTTTCCCTATGGACGACGCTCCAAAATCGACTTTGTACGATTTCCTTCGGACTCGGCTTGGGGTTCCCGGTAGTACGATTGCGATTGCCGATGACGGCAAAGTTACAATCACCGTTCCCATGGTTGAGCAGAATGCTGCAATCGTTCTGCTCACTGGTAACGATGATGTCATTAGGTTCGCTGATCTACTGGATCCAGATGGCTTTACTGCAAAGCTGGACGTTAAAGGCATTAAACCGGGTGTACAATTGCTCCTCGTCGGAGCGATCAAGCTTAAAAATCCAGGCGATGACATGAAGCCTGTGATGATGGCGTTATTTACGCTCAATTGCGTAGCAATGGGGCTCTTTGAGGCTCTCGCTGAACCTTCTGAAGCAGAGGGGGAGTAGATATTCGGTGATCTTGGGTGATACTGATGCCCTCATGGAAACATGGGGGCTTTTTATGTTCCGTTGTATGCGTCTTCCAATACTTTAATATCAATTTTTACCATTGATAACATTGCTTGTATAACTCTTTGTGATTTTTGAGGATCCGGATCATTCATTAATTTGCCTAATGCTTTAGGGATAATTTGCCACGACAATCCGAATCTATCTTTAAGCCAACCACATTGCTGCGGTGTTCCTCCCTCAAGTAATTTTTCCCATAAAAAATCGACTTCTTCTTGAGTATCACATTCGACAAATAAAGAAAAAGCTTCGGAGAGCATAAATGTTGGTCCGCCGTCCAGAGCCATAAGACGTTGGCCATTTATATCAAACACCGCTGTTAATACCTTTCCTGACATTTCACCGGAATCATTTGGATAATGGGTAATAGAATATATTTTAGAATCTTTGAATAAAGATGTGTATAAGTTGATTGCCTCTTCAGCGTTATTATTAAACCAGAGAAACGGAGTAATTGTTTGCATCTTTTCCCTTTATTTTATTGTAGCTACTGTGATCCATATACGCAAATTATTTATCGGTTAGAAATACCAACTGATTGAATAAGGGTCCACGTATTGGACTGGTACTCAATGGTCGCAATTGCACAATCCTCAATATTAATCTCTCCTTTTTTAAGTAATTCACGAAATACAAGCCGAATCGGCCCACCGTGAGTGATTATCGCTATCGGTGATGCATTTTCAGTGGTAATTTCAGAAAGAGCCATTTGTATCCTTTCTTGAAAAAACACATACGGTTCAGCTTGTTCTACCGTGTTATGTGTATTAGCAAGTAATGCTACCTGGTCGGGGTATTGGCGTAATGCGTCTGCTTTGATCATTCCAGTCAAAATTCCGTAATGATTACGCTCACGTAGATCCGAGTATGTTGTAACAGGTAATTGAATCGCATCGGCAACAACCATAGCTGTTTCCTGAGCACGCATCAGTGGGCTCGCGTATAGTTTTTTTACATCCTGTTTAGCCAAAAAGTCTGCGAGCTGTTGAGCTTGTTGTTTTCCTAATTCGGTGAGGTGATCGTCATAATTTCCGCCGTATCGATCTTCAACATCTCCTGTTGTTTGGCCATGGCGACAAAGAAATAGTCTCATTCGGTGATTATACCAGCTTATAGCGTGTTTTTGATTATAGAGAAATTATAGTGATATGATGATTTTATGAAACCTTTTGAAAAAATGAATTCGAGTAATACCGCCTTGCTGATTGTTGATGTCATAAATTCGTGTGCCCATGCAGATTGCGAAATCCCAGAGTGGAATATACACTTTTCGGCGATACGCAAAATGGTAGACCGGCTAGAGCCATTTATCCAGAGATTCCGGCTAGTAGTGGGGGGGCCTGTTATCTTCGGAAAGACCGTCCCTTGGCGCAAAGAATATCTAGCCGATAATGTAAACGAATTGTATAGCGATGAGCAGTTCGCTTATTATTCAAAAGATACAACTGGATTTTCGGAACAGTTCTATAAAATTGAACCGCAACCACAAGACTTAATTGCCGAAAAGAATACCAACGATGCGTTTGCTATGGCTAACTTGAATGAAATACTCGCAGAAAGAGGAGTGCGCTACGTTGTAGTAACCGGCGTCTTTACCGATGGGTGTATTTTAGCCTCAGTTGTTGGCGGCTTTTCGAAGGGCTATAGCCTTGTTGTCCTAAAGGATCTTGTTGAAACAACCGATGTCAAAACGCGACAGATTATTCAACGACACTTACTTGAGTATACTTTTCCTTATTTATTTTCACGGGTCGTTTCTTCGGAAGACTTTATTAAGAGTTGGAAATAGAGTAAATATAATTACAGCTGTGTCCCGTAAGCCGTTGTAACAATCCTCAAATCTTCAACATCTATTGTGCCTGAGTTATTTATATCTGCAGCAGGATTAGTTGATGATGGTTGTCCGAGTGCCATCATGACAATAGCTGCATCAAGCGCATTTACTTTTCCTGAACAATCAACATCTCCTGATGGTTGGCAATGATTGGCTGGTGTTGTTGGTGTCGGGGTACGTGTTGGCGATATCGTTGGTGTATTGCTCGGTCGTGGTGTACTTGTTGCTGTTGGTTGAATCGTCGGTGTTGTTCCCTGTGTTGGAGTTGGCGTTTTGGTTGCTGTCGGCGTCGGGGTTCGAGTTGGTGATGGCGTGGGAGTTCTTGTCGGTGTCGGAGTTGATGTCGCCCCACTACAAATGGCGCTTGATGTATCTGTTTTTGAGCCTGCTGATTTTCTAATTGTCTCGCCGGAACATATTGTTCCTACATATAATGATGGTCTGAAATATCGACTAACATCTTTTATTCGATCAATAATGTTATCGTTAACAAAATGTACATTTACTATCGTACAATATACGTCTTCAGCACACGGTTGACTTTTATGTAATCTAAAACTACCGCCAGATGGATCCCAAACTTCTCCGTTATATGCATACAGACATCGCTTTTGTTGATCTCTTTCGGCATCAAGCATTGCTTGAGTAAAGCAGGTTTGAGCGGAGACTTTTTTCATATACGTTATGTAATATACGGTTTGGAGCGAAAAATAGGTTACTAAAAACACTAACACGGTACGAAGCTTATGCTTTCTTATTAGAGAAAAAAGATTAATAAACTCGAATTTAAGTGTGTTCATTGTGTTTATCGTACCATCCTTTAGTTATTCTGCAATAAAGGATATAGTAATTTCGTTTGAGTTACTTTACCTGCAGGAGAAATATATAACTCATAAATTTCAATGCTGTCTCCTTTTGGTAATGCAGTAATAACTTCATATTTGTCTTGCTGACTATTATATTGAGTATGTAAAATACTGGCATTAGTAATGTAATTTTTTACAACGTTTTGAACGAGGTTTTTCTGAGTTTCGGTCAATATTTCAGTTACTGCATCTAGTTCAACTGTCGGAGTTGGTTTCGATGTTGGTGACGGAGTTGGTGAGACTTGATTCTGTTGAGGTTTGGCTTGTATTTGTAGGTACATAATCCCATACACAGCTGACCAAAATAGTATTAATACTAGACCAATCAATTTTTTAAGCATCGTTTAGTTCATTGTAAACTCTTCGGTATGGATTCTGCCATATGATACCCCTCGATTGTGAATTTGTTCTCGTAGGCTCTTCATCATTGGCGGTGGTCCACATACCAAGAAATCCGTCTTGGTAATATCATATCCGGCTTGTTCGATTACAAAATCACCAGTTATACGTTTTTGTTTTTCTGAGATAAATGGATAAAACTTGAAATTGGGGTTATTTGCTGCGATTTGTTCAAAGATCTCTCTATAGATGAGCTCTGCTTCGGTAATGACGCTGTAAAAGAGCGTAACTGAATAATTAGGGTCCTGTAAACTTTGTGCCATGCTTAAAAATGGAGTAATCCCAATACCACCAGCAACCCAGATCTGATTAGTAAATTGATAATGGGTATAATTAAACCTACCAAACGGTCCTTCTATTAACGCTTCGGTACCAGGCTGAATTGCAGTTAGTTTAGCGGTGTAGTTCCCTAATGATTTAATAACAATTCGTAAGTCGGTTGAAGTCGGTGCTGAAGCTATTGAGAACGGGTGCGATTCCATACCAACGGTCTTATCTTTTAGCTGTAAAAAGACGAACTGACCAGCTTCATACGTCATCGGCTTGGCTAAAGGAGAAAACTCTATCGCTACAACATTAGCTACGGGGGATGTTACTGACTTAACCTTGTATCGATATTTTTTAACCAATAATCTGCTCAACACACTTCGGTAAAGAAAAAGAACTAATGCAATGCCAATCAGAGCTAAGTAATAATAGCGGAGGGGGGCATTTCTTTTAATGTCACTGGAAACCTGGAGCGTGTGCAGCACTCCTATTGCCAATGATATTCCAAGTACTTTATGAGTCCATCGCCAGATTTCATACGGTAATTTGGTGTAATACGTGATTACCAACGCCGCCATTAGTAATACAAACGCAAGCAGGCCAAAATTATTTGCCCAGTCGGAAGAGGGAATTATGTACCTAATCGCCAAATCAAGCGATATCGGAGCGTATGCCGCAAGCACCGATAGTGGATGAAGCATTATTAGTATAAAAGCAATGCCGCCAATTTGATGGTGGGCTAAATATACTCGGTTCAATCCACCGAATAATTTTTCAAATATTTTAATGCGGGCACTCAGTATTAGCGAGTAGGCAAACATTACCATCCCGATTAATCCGGATATTTGAGTGATGGTTGTGAGCGTGTTAACCGGCTTACGAAAGCGTAAGCTCATAGGAATAAGTGGCCACCACATAACCAGAGGTACTAAGCACAGTACTATTAGTACTATCCATCCAACGTTTTTTTTTAATATATTCATGGGTACTTTTTTTATGATAACATTATCTATAACCATTTCACATTTATAATGCGCAGGCTATTATATACGAAAGTACTTAATTCAAGATATTCTGTTCGGCGGTTATTCGCGGTGTCGATAATTGCTTTTTCAGCTGCATATTTATTGTTTATTCGACATCATTTAATTGTCCACTCACAAACGTGTATGACTGTTGACGAAGTTGCTGCTGATTCTCGATGTCTGTATATCTATAACAACAATATTTTTGAAAAAGGAACCCGCAGTACTCCTCATCAAGGCAATCCATGCGGTACTGATATTACCTCGCTAATACCAGGGTCTCATCTAGCTGATGTCGTATATTACCTGGATCCAAATTATCAGGCTTCCGTTTGTACGGCACCTACAAGTACTCCTACTCCAACGCCAAGTAATACGCCGACTCCAACGGTCGCAGCCTCTTCTACATCAACACCTTCACCAACACCCACATCAAGTACTATTACCCCCTCACCAACGTCCAGCGCTCTCGGGTCGAGCAATAATCTGCCGAATACTGGAGTGGTAAATGCGACTAATCTATTCTCCGTATTAATTGTGGTGCTCGTTATCTCGGGTGTTGTATTACTGATTGTATAATGCGAGATAGAAATTACTAAAACTATGGAAGCTACCGAAAAGAAATCTAAAACCAAGATGGATCCACTTCTGGTGACATTAAGTTCTGTTGGGTTAATTGTATTCCTTGTTATTGCCGTGTCTTTTCCCTCTGGTGGCAAACGTTTATTACAATTATTATTTCCCGGTTCCAGTTCATTCGCATTTTCCAGCCAACTTGGATTTCCGCTTAATAGTAGCGCACAGATTGGATCAGAGGTGCATGTCCCTGTAACATTAAACACAAATAGTGGTGTTGTGACTGGAGTTGATGTCCAAATTACATATGATCGGTCCAAGTTGCGATTAGTTTCGGTAGTGCCAAAAGCAGAAGGTACTAATTTGCGGACTTTTTTACCGAGTGATTCCTACTTCGCATTTAACGGCACGTTGGTCGTAAATCAAGCTGAATCATCGGGTACTATAAATGTAGGTGTCATGGCGTATGATTCGGTTAATAATCAAGCCCTATCAGGTTTCTCAGGTACTCTCGATGAAAACAACCCTTTATTTGACTTAGTCTTTCAACCTTTAGCAACAGGATCAACGACACTAACAATGGTATATTCATCGGGTAATAAGAACGATTCAAACGTGATAGGTAATACCCCTCCTTCTGACCAGCTAACCGCAGTACAGAATTCAACTATACAGATTGGGCCAGCTGTTTCTATTACACCAACTCACTCGGCTGATATTAATCAAGATGGTATCGTCAATGTTTTTGATGTCGGTATCTTTGCGTCATACTATGATGTAGCTATTACCAGTGAAAGCACCGAAGTTATGCGACGATGTGATTTAACAAACAACGGTGTGATTGATGTGTATGACTTGGGTATCCTAGCTGGTCAGTACGGTTCGTAATTATTTTGCGAGTACTCTTTTGCGCATATCTTCAGGCATTTTTTCTGTTCCGTACCGTAGTGCAGTTCTGGGCATTATCGATTTATGTTCAATCATGTACTGGTACACCGTTGAAATTGATGACTCACTTGCAGCCTTTAGCATCCATCCATATCCTTTTTGTACAAGATCATCTTTATCCGTTATCAATAAATCAGATATTTTGAATACCTCATCGATAAACAAACCTTTCCGTACCGGAATTATTAATGATACCGCTGCGCCTCTTTTCATCCAACGGTTGGGTGATTGCGTCCACTTTATGACCCTCTCAATTAGATCAGGATACATTTCAACCACTGTTCCAACAGAATGATTACAAAAAGTATCGCAGGTAGCCCAGTTCGATACATATGTATTGAGCCATTTTTCAAACACCTCGATGTCGTCTTTAGAATATGATGTATTAACGTGATAGGACCAATTGCAGGCAATGATTTGTTCTTCGAGCATTTCCGATTTCCATAGTTGTTCACAGATATCAAAAATATGTTTTTTCTGTAGCTGTTTAATTTCGTTGAAGTACTGTGTACTAACTTTTTTTAATATTGAGGATTTAATACCATATAACTGTACTTCTTCCTTAAAAAACTTTTTTCCGTTTTTCTCTGCTTCTGAATCACTCAGGTCGAGCAATTCTTTCTTTAGACGTGGAATAAAATCATTCATATGAATTATCTGTGTGATTCGCATTATAGTAGATGACCTAATTTTTAGTAATGAGCGAATTATTGTGTCACTGATTTGCAGTCGTATAACGTAGATTGTTGTTGTGATTCAGTTGAATCAGATTGCCACTCATCTGATGATACGAGTGTACATTGTTTGGTAATCCACTCAGATATCTCTGAATTCTGCCCCCCAAATCCAACCCGCCCCTGATTACTGTCACCACCCATAGGGGGCCTGTTTTGACCAAACATAAGTGGTGACGGTTGCGTATTATCTTGATTTGAATTATCCAAAAATTGTGTGCCATCATGTATTTGTCGATTCATCTCTTGGCTACCAAAGCCACTTCGATCTGATTCGGTGATGAAATATCGGATTTCACCATTAGCAATCGTACTTTTTAATTCTTTAAGCGATATCGCGGTGTCTGATCCTGAAAAACCACCCATAGCCATAACCGCCTTACCCGTTTTTATAATAATCGAATCCGCGCTATGTGAAGAACTGGTCCCAACGAGATATGTCGCATTCTCTTGATGTTGTTCCAGGTACACAATTAAATCATCACTAATGGATCGGAATTCACCCATACCATCTATCCCAATTGGCGGCATCTTCTGTTGGTTTTCTGCATCTTCGTTTAATCCATCTCGATTATTGTCATCAGCAAATCCAAATCGATTTCCTTCGGCGGATGGCCCTGCGGTAACGATCGTTTGGTTAATTTGGTGAGTAAATGAATACGATGTCCAAACAACACTAGTAATACCTAAGCTGGTTAAACCCAAGATATACATTGCGAGTAAATATCGGGAGAATGCTTTATGTAAACCCGATTTTGCAATTAAGAGAATTAAGGCTGATACCCCGGCACCGATACCTATTATTGGTATTAAGAAATGATAAGAAGAAAAGTAAGAAAGAATTATGGATTGTCCGATTGCGGTTATTCCTAAGGCGATTGGTAGAACCCATTGTCTCCAGGAGTTCCCTTTATACTCACCCCATAAAATCGATGCGCCTATACCAACGAGGGCGGCCAATGCGGGAGCCATCAGTACGGTGTAATATTCATGCATAAAACCAGCAAAGCTAAACACGACTCCGCAGGTAATGAGCCATATTCCCCACAGTATCGTTGGATGTTGTTCTTTACTAAGATGCCAGCGAAGTCTTTTGCGAGTGAGTACAACAAAGATTGATGCCATTGCAAACGGGAGTAGCCAACTGATCTGTCCACCTAAGTTCTGTTGAAATAACCTGAATACACCCGGTTGACCAGAAAAACCGCCTGGTCCGCCGCCTTGAGGTCCTGGCATCGTGCCTTTATCGGGTATATTTCCTGTTGGTGTTTCTGGGGCGCTTTGATCTGATTGTGCTACCGGCTCTGTTGCTTCAGTTTTACCGAATTGCATTCCGGTAAGGCGTTGTAATCCGTTATAACCTAAGGCTAGATTTAGGGCGGAATTTGTTTCGCTTGATCCTACATACGGGCGATTTTGTGCTGGTGTTAAATCAACTGCGATTGCCCAAGAAAGGGAAACCGTGACAAGAAATACACTTGCGATGGACAGGTTCAGAATTTTTTGTTTCCATTGACCTTTTATTGCAAAAAAGTAAGTTATAACTAATGCCGGCAAGATCATATATGCAGCCATCATTTTGGTATTAAACCCAATACCCACAAGAATAAATGAAATAATCAGCCAGAGTATTTTTTTTGTCTCGATGCTCGTAAACAGACTCCATGTCGCTAATAAGAGAATTAGTACAAGCGTACTATCAAGTTGATTGGTACTCGCGACTGCTACGCTAATTGGTGTAATTGATAAAACAAAGGCCGATATTAAAGCCGAGATTGTACCGTAGTATTTTTTAACCAAGATATAAAGAATTCCTACTGATGCAACATGTGCAAGCGCTTGAGGTAGTAAAAGTGACCATCCATGATATCCAAAAATAAACGCAGAAACGGTTTGTATCCATAATCCAAATGGGGGCTTATCAACAGATATGAAGCCGGCTGGGTCAAATGAAACAAAAAAGAAATTGTGCCAGCTTTGAAGCATGCTTCTTACTGCAGCCGCATAATAGGTATTACCATAGTCGTTCTTTAATAAGAGTGCTATTTCGATTGTTAGTGAAACCAATAGAACCGCAGTTAGTGCAATCTTTTCCGCGTGATTTTTTACCAAATTCTTTATCTTTTCCATGTTTGGAATAGTATCTGATAATTCTTAACTTCGGCTTAAGTTATTCTGAGATACATTAAAAGTTACTCTACTTTGCAAGAGATAATTGTAGATTGTTACGAGAATGACAACACAAACTTTAGCTATTAAGTAGTCGAATCCGAACGACATCGTTAAGAGGCTTATGCCTAGATATGTAAGTATTAATCCACCGATTGCGACGGTATAGAATCGAGCTATTTTTTCAAAGTACGTTCGATCAGATGATAAAAACGTGATCCGATTATTCAGCGAAAAATTTATAAGAGTTGAACATGAAAACGAAACGCTCGCCGCCACCGATGGAATTAAATGTAGTCGATTACACAAAATGACATACAAGGCTAAATCGATTAAAGTCGCGAGTGCACCGATGAGCAAGAACTTTGAGAGTCGGTATGTGTGATTGTGTTGTTTCATGAGAGTCGTTTTACAAAATCCATCTTAACCTTTGCTTAAAGGTTCGTATTAAGAATGTGAGTGAAAAATGGGAAGATCTATATGAACTGTCGTTCCTTTTCCGACTTTGCTTGTAATAAAGATTTTACCATGATGCTGTTCGACTATTTTTTGAGCGATCGGTAAGCCGAGCCCAAATCCCTCGGTTTGTGATCGCGATTTATCTGAACGATAAAACCGTTCAAAAATATGCGGAATATCTTGCGGTGGGATTCCGATTCCAGTATCGGTTATGGTTATATGAGCCATATGCTGCTCCTGGTGTGCTTTGATCTGTATAGTACTTGACGGTCGACTATATTTAATCGCGTTGTCTATTATGATTGTGAATAGTTCTCTGATGCTCTCCTCATCAGCAATAATTTTTATATCAGGCACCGACGTAGATATTGATATTTTTTTCGGATCAGCTAATGTTTGTAGGCGGGTAAATGTTGTTTCGAGTATCTCGGACAATACTAATTCTTTCTTTGTGAGTTGGAGTTCGTGATTACCATTATGTAATTTTGTTATCTTTAACAGATTATTTACCAGATATTGCATTGATGAAACCTCTTCTAAATTACTTTTAATCAGGGCGCGTGCCTGGGCATCGGTAATATGCTTTTCCATGAGGCTTGTTTCCATTTCCGCCCGCAGTACTGCAATTGGTGTGCGTAGTTCATGTGAAGCACTTGAAATAAATTCTTGTTGCTCATCGACCATTTGCTTAATAGGCTTAAGTGTTCGGCTAGCTAAAAAATAACTCGCAACTCCCGAAGTCGCCACGATTACTCCGTTAATAATAATCAGTGTAATTTTGAGCCGTTCTTTTAATTGTTCCAGATCACTTATACTGGGTGTATTCATCATATGGGGCGGGGGAGGTGCTGTTTGGTTTGATGACCTTTGCTGGTCCATTTGTATTCGATTAATTAACCGATCTATTTCTCGTGTCGAAGCCTGATAAAAAGCAACGCTAAAGCATAAACTGATCATCGCAATAATTATTAAATACCATGCGGTTAAAGTTATCCGGGCGTTATGGAATATAGTCATTCCTTTGCTCCAATCATGTATCCAAAACCTCGAACTGTCATTATTAATGGTTTTTCAAATGGTTTATCGACTTTATCGCGAAGGTGTTTTATATGAACCTCAACGACGTTGGGTAATACATCGGCATCATAGTCCCAAATATGTCCAATAATTTGGGTTTTAGTTAATATTGAGCCTTTGTTTCGCATTAAATATTCAAGTAAGGCAAATTCTTTGCTGGATAAACTAATTCCAATCTCATTTCTACTGACCGTAAATTTTGAAGGGTCGAGCAGTAAATCCTCAACAGTTAGTACCGGATTAATTACGTGGCGGGGCCTTCGTGTTAATGCTCTAATTCGTGCAAATAATTCTTCAAAAGAGAATGGTTTGACCATGTAATCGTCTGCCCCTG
This sequence comes from candidate division WWE3 bacterium, assembly GCA_013335095.1. Classification (GTDB taxonomy): domain Bacteria; phylum Patescibacteriota; class 4484-211; order 4484-211; genus JAAXWF01. Next base: position 58,965 of record JAAXWF010000001.1, on the reverse strand, counting down.
TATCGAGTCCGTTAATTTTATCGCTTACGAGACCTTTGGCGGTTAGTATCAAAACTGGAGTATGAATGCCTTGGTTTCGTATCATCCGGCATATTTCAAGTCCATCGATTTTTGGGAGCATTAAATCTAATATGATGAGATCAAGCTCTTCTGATACGGCTAAATCTAAACCAGTTTGCCCATCATACGCAACGGTTACCGCATATGTTTGTATTTCCAGCGCACGTTTGATTGCATTGGCTAATTTAACTTCGTCTTCAACGACTAATATATTCATAGTTTGTATTATAACGAGATGAGCTTAACTTTTACTGAACTCTAGCTGAGTTATTTCATGGGTGCTGAGCATCGTATCTGGTATCGATGTGTGATGAATGCTTGGTAGTTTGGAAAACCGTTGATGATATTGCTACAAAAGAACCCTTGTCATTTACATCAGGTGAGGCGATTTATCCCGCTATTAATAAAGAAACAATACACTGGGCATCTAAAGAACAAATTATAATTGACGAGAAATGGGATTCTGTGGTGAATAAATCGGAATAATCCTTAATTAACTACTGGGTAATTGTTACCAATCCATGCACTTATTCCACCAGCGAGGTTCGTTACATGAGTAAATCCTTTTTGCTTCATTATTTCGAGAGCTTGTCCGGCTCGATGACCTGAACGACAGTAAATCATATATTGTTTTTGTTTATCGAGTTGGTTGAGGTACGAATCAAATTTCTCTGTCTGATAATAATCTACGTTTGCGGCATTTTGTATGTGTGATTCACGAAACTCACTTTCGGTACGTACATCAATCACGATTACATCATCTTGTTTAAGTTGCTCGCTAAATTCTTTGGGTGAAACAGTCACTAATTGGTTTTTCCCTTGATTCTGGGGATCTTCTGTTGTCGGTTTATTTTTAAGTTGTGGCCAAATAAGAAACATAATAACGATGACTCCTATGGTAATACCCGTAATTACTTCGGATTTTAAATTAACCATAATTAATTGTATTGTACACCTTAATAAATTATCGAATATAGATCTGTTTGACTTCCATGGTGGCTTTTTTTATACTCTCTACACTTACTATGGTTCCTGTCATTGATAGGAGGGCCGCTATGCCTGGTTCTACCGGTATCCAGGTTTCCTGGATGAACGATGGTAGTGTTCAACAGCAATTTATGAGGTTCGCTGATTATGATACTCCAGGGTATCGTAATATTTGGCTTGCCGTGGGAGAAAACGGCCTTGAGTTGCTCGAACGAGCATCTCATGCGCAGCAACGGGTCGTTTTGGCGGTACATTCGATGGGGGCCTTCCGTGTGTTTAATACACGGCGGGCTCTTGAGGTTACATTCCGAATCCGCCGCCATGAAGATCCTCTTCTTGGCGAAACGGCGGTCGATGTGGGTGCGACTCAGCTCTATTATATGAGTCGGCTGGGTACCGGGCTTATGGTCGATGTCGGGGTGCCATATGGGGTCGGATCCCATTACCGATGTACGATCGAACATATCCCGTATCTCGACTACTTAATGCCCTCATCAAGGCAGGTCGCTGCCGCGATTCTCTAAGTTCTTTCAATCAAGCGGAGGCGAAAACCTCCGCTCATTATTTCCGCTTGCAGGAATTGACTTATTGTCCTAATCTCAAATAATAGACCCCGCCTATGTCATCGTATTTAATCGCGAAAAAATCTATAAAAAGAATAATCCCTTTAGATTTAGCATTTTTCTGGTTGTCGGTTATAGGTGTTTCATTTTATATCTTTAGTTCTCAAACAATCGAATCACCTCCGGTCATAACTCAGGCCGCAACAGGTTCGGTCATCGCAAATGCTACCGAACGACAGGAAATGAAATCTTTGTCCACTTCGCTTGATTTAAATAGCCAATCTCGTGATTTTGTTGTGAGCGTCGCCGATGACGCCATTAAAAATGGTGGGATCTGGTCCGAAGTTTCCGGAAAATTTGCCGATGAAGGTCGGACTGCAATTCACACTGCTTGGGCGTACCAAATAACCGGAAAAGGAGAGTATGCACAAGCAACAATTAATTTACTGTCATCGCAAACGAACTTTACGCCCGATATAAAATCTGTACCTATTGCTGATCGTCCTAATCGGGAATTATCGTGGGGGGTCCAGTACACACTGTTGGCTCAAGCTTTTAATTTAGTCGAGGACTATAGCGGTTTTGATTCAGCTAAAAAAGAAACCATTCGAACTTTTTTTCATAACCTTGCATACGATATATTAAGTAATACTCCGAATTTGAATGATAACTGTATTACTAACATGAAATGGTTTCGGGCCTCCCTTGTTGCTTCGGCTGGAGTCGTTACGAATGATTCTAATCTTAAAGATGTCGCATTTAATGCATATAAACGCTATCTCGAAAGTGCGACCGGTCACTGTTGGCCTTCTAATCCTCGGGTTATTGAAGCTAATGGTTTTATCGGTCACGAAATGGCTCGATTTGAATCAAATGGAGATGATACCTGGTACTACACGGGATTCTCGTTATCGGGAATGGTTGTTTTAGCCGAAATCGCACGTCAACAAGGTGTAAATTTGTGGGATTATACAACCTCAGATGGTCGAAATTTAAAACTGGCGTTTGATTCACTGGTAAAGTATTTTACTGGTACCGCGTGGCCGCATGTTGGAGGAAAGGGTGTGAGTTATCCGTTCATCCATACGGACTATGCCGCTACATATCAAGCTGCATATGCGTATTGGGGTAATTCTGAATATTTAAAGATTATAGAACAAAATCGTGATTGGTCTGGGACTAAAAGGCCAACTGCTCATTCTGTTTTATTTGGCCCATTCGTTTATCTTTATAACGGAAGGCATTTAGCCAAGCCAGGAGATCCGACTCCTACCCGTGTGCCAACAACTACGCCGACTCCAAAACCATCAATAACACCAACTCTAACACCAGGGCAAACAAATGTATTGTATGAACGATGGGATACGATACAAACGCAACCCAATGCGCTTATCAGTGATCTATCTAAAGATGAGCGATTCCCTAATTCACCGACTTCAACCACCTATATTTCATCATTAAACGCACCGTTACATCAAGGGGCTTCTACGATCGACTCTAATTTTGGTTCACGAATGCGTGCTATATTAATTCCTCAGAAAACAGGTTCCTATACGTTTTACCTTACGGCAGATGATGCGGCTGTTCTCTATTTGGGTACGAGTGCAGAACCCGATTCAAAGCAATTAATTGCTCATATAGATCGGTGGCTTAACTATCAAGACTACTCTTGCTCAATAAGTGAAGCCCAAAGTTGCTCGGTTAGCCAGATCCAAAGCAATCCTATCCAGCTTATAAATGGAAATAGTTATTATTTGGAAGTGTTACATGTTGAAAGTATTGGTGAAGACCATACTACGGTCTTCTGGAAATCGTCTGATAGTACTACTCCGGTTGTAATTGACTCTAATAATCTACGCAAATTTACTCAATCCGTTACACCTACTCAGACTCCGATTCATTCATCCGACATCAACCAGGATGGTGTGACAAATATTTTTGATCTGGGAATTCTTGCCAGTTTTTACGGTACAAGTCCTACTGCACAGAGCCCTTTACATGAGCGCCGAAGTGACATAAACCAAGATGGATCAGTTAATGTATTTGATCTGTCTTTATTAATTGCTTCGTATCAGCGAACCTCGTAGGAATGTAGTCAAATTTCGCTTCTACTTATTTTCTGATATTCTTATCATCGTACATGGCAAATAATAACTCCCCATGGATTGCTCAACTTGATTCGTATTCATATCCAAACTTACAACAAGATCAGCAAACCGAAATTACCATCGTCGGCGGGGGTATTTCGGGCGTTGTTACTGCATATTTTCTTCTTAAAAATACTAGTAAAAAAGTAATCCTTGTTGAAGGATATAAATTAGCTCATGGCGCAACTGGGCATAATGCCGGCCAATTGGTGAGTTACTTTGAACGACAAATATCTTCGATGGTTCAGGAATTCGGTTTAGAAATGGTCGCGAAAGCCCAATCGGATGTAAATGATGGTTGGTCACTGTTACAAAATATTATTACTGATTGTGGGCTTAAAACTAAGTTTGCTGATTTTACTGGGTATGCTGGGTTTCAGGACCTGGATTCAATTATCGTACATCTAGAAAATAATCGTTACGCCAACCATGCTCGAATAGATCTCGAGCCCTTGATCGTGGCCGGGGAATCGGGACTAGCCAATCAAATTCCCACACTTTACGAGGGGCTGTATTCGATCGTACCTCATGAAAATATCTTATCTCTTTTAGAAACTGAGGATAGACGGTTTATCGCCGCTTTGTCTACCCGTAAGGGCGTCATGAATAGCGCTTTCTTAACTCGTGAACTTGCTCACTATTTAGTGAAAACATATGCTGATCGATTTAACGTATACGAGCATACTCACATCAATGAAATTATTCTTGATCAAGATCGCGGTGAGCTGTTAAGCGGGCCATATAAGATCAGTACTAAGCAAATCGTATTGTGCACAAACGGATTTGAAAAATTTACGATTACTAACAAAGCTGGAGAAGAAATCGACACTCATTTTCATTATTTAATCCGTGGAGTTGTTGGATATATGGCCGGTTTTGTCGAAGAACATATTAATCCACCTGTAGCAATAAGTTATTTACCACGAGGTTTGTATTCAAATGATTCAGCGTACGAACTTGAACCATACTATACGTTAACGCGTAGAACGGTTCACCATGATGGGGCCAAAGAACAAAGTTTGGTTTGTGTCGGTGGCCCCGAACAACGCATGCATAATACGACTGATTATGTTCAAGATAGTGCATTTCCTGCATCTGCTCAGTATGAAATAGATGCATTCATTCATCAAACATATAAATTTGCTCCTAAGGGAGAAATATCGTACTTGTATTCATGGCACGGACTGATGGGGTATACACCTAATGGTGTTCGGTTAGTTGGCTTTGAACCTGCGAATAAAGTTCTAATGTATAACTTGGGATGCAACGGGGTCGGCCTTTTACCATCAATTGTTGGTGGGGATCGAATTGCGCGTCTGATAAACGGTGAAGAATTAGAGCCATCGATTTTCGATCCTTCGAACAGAGCAGATAAGGTACAATAATTACATGGCTAATTGGGACCGAATTACCAGTCGAGGGAACATTGAAGATCGTCGTGGTATGGCTCCATATGTGAGTGGTGTTGGTCTAGTTGGTGTCGCCCTATATGTTGGTCTAAGTGTCTTGGCTGGCGCTGATCCTACCCAAATCCTCAATCAGGTCTTAAACGTCGCGTTAAATTCTCAAAACGAGTCAGATACTTCATCGTTTGCTGGCAACGATGCCTATGAACAGTTTTCTTCAACAGTTCTTGGTTCAGCTAATGATCTATGGGTTGATCAGTTAAAGCAACAAAACCATACTTATTCTCCTCCTCGTTTGGTCCTGTTTCGAAATATAACTACGTCTGGATGTGGAGTGGCCACCTCTCAAGTCGGACCTCACTATTGTCCATATGATCAAACAATTTATCTCGATGAAACCTTTTTTGATGAGTTAACAACCAGGCTTGGTGCAAAAGGCGGAGATGTGGCCGAAGCATATGTCATAGCTCATGAAGTGGGTCATCATGTGCAGGAACAGCTCGGCGTATTACAGGCGGCTGATACTGCTCATAATGGTGAGTCGGAAAATGAGCTGTCTGTAAAAGTAGAACTTCAGGCTGATTGTTACGCAGGGGTCTGGGCCCACAGCGTTAATATGATTGGTGTACTTGAACCCGGTGAGATCTCTGAGGCGCTTGATGCGGCGGCGGCGGTTGGGGATGATCGAATTCAGCAAAAAGTTTCTGGCCAAATTTCACCCGAAACGTGGACTCATGGATCGTCATCTCAACGGGTTGAGTGGTTTAACAAAGGTTTTGAACACGGAGATTATCTTTTATGCGATACGTTTTAGTTATCCTATAGTCGATCTGTTATAATAATAGTGTCTTTGTGGCGAATTTCTGGAGGGTGAAAGCCCACTAGAGGAGATTCTCGATGAGACTCACACTCGATCCGGCCGATCTTAAGCCGGAACATCAGGAAGCTACGGAAAACGGCGGAATCATGCCAACACTGAATCCCTCGCTTGTTCGCTTCGAGCACTTCAAGCCTGAGGTGCAGGACGTAATCCGAAGGGTCGGCGAGGCGACCTACTTCACTTGGGATCGATCCTCGTATAATGCGATCATTCCACCTCGCGTCGTCTTCGACGGCGATCAAGTTCGTGGCTAGATAAAATCAGCGCCCACATATATGCGTCCCGGCAGGAAATTTTCCTGCCGGTTTTTTTGTTCTAGTTACATTCAGATCGTATAATAACGGTCGGAATTGCTTGTCTGAAACTTCATGAAGGAGGAAGTTATGCAACTCCTCTTGGATCCGGCTGATCTAGCCGGAGAATATCAGGTTTGTCCTGGTAACTCGGAAACTCTTTCCGTAATACGTTCAAATGAAGTTCGATTTGAGCACTTCAAACCCGAAATTCAGGCGTTAATCATCCACGCCGGTCATGCGCTTTATCATGGTCATGATCAGCATGGGTGTCAGATCATCACGGCTCCAATCACTCCACTTTGTTCTAAAAAAGAAGGGTGGCTGGTTATCGATACGAGCAATATGCACATCGATGTTATGTCGAGGGCATATCTATTTGCGACGAAACATCCAAGTGCTTGCCGAGTAACGTGGGGTCAGATAGAACTCGCAACTCACTTGGGCGTGATTCACAAAGTATTGCCATGGATACTAGATGGTGGAGAGGATATCCCATGGTGATTTTACATATTCACAGTTGGCCGATGGTATGAACCTATCATCGGCCGCTTTACTTTATCTGGATGTGTTACTTTGAAATTTCGAAATAATCGATATCACCGAGAAGATTTTGATAGGTGGATACACCAGGTCGTTGTTTGGCGATGAGCCGAAGGGTATGTGTACCTTTGGTTAACCTGATATACGGAGGCCATGCAGGTATGGTGGTGTAAATATCCCATGCACCCAAATCTCGAATAGTAAAGTGCCCTTGAGTCTTACCATCAATCTCAAGATCGAAGCTTCCACCAGCGCCATTAAATCCAGCTTGTGCCGATAGGTGGTAATAGCCATCTTCAGTTACGTTAATGGTGTAGACTAACCATTCGGTATTTTCAATCCAGCCGACATAGGTTGCGCCATTTGCGTTTTTCCCAATATCGACACCTTCTCCTGGTCGGTAATCAATCCCGCCTTTATTTTGAATCACAAGTTCGTTGCCAGTCTTGGTGTCATGATATGCGATCCCTTCGCCACCTCGGTCAAAGTTTTCCGCCTCGATTTTTCCTGGTACCGCAGCGGGCGATTGGGTATTCGGTGACGTAGAAAGGTTTTTAGTTAAGACGAAGGTGAATTTATCAATATCTCCCATCAATCCATCGTAACTACCCTCATTTGCACTGACTGCAATAATTCGAAGTACATGATATCCGGTTTCTAGCTGAATATTTCCTACGGTTATATCGGTAAATGCGCTAAATTCTTTTGTATCAGGTATGGTAAAACTACCGACGACTTTGCCATCAATCTCAATATCAAAATTTCCTGCCGGTCCTTTGAAGGCGACTCGAGGTTTAATGTCATATATCCCGCGTGTTTGGACAAACACCGAATACCGTAGCCACTCTGTTGGCCTAATCCATGCTACGCTGTAATTACCGTTACTGTAGGGATCAATATCAATGCTTGTCGATCGATATGCTCCGCCAATATTGTCTGAATCAGTGTCGTAGTAGGCAATCCCCACACCACCATTATCGAAACTTTCCGCCTCAATTGTTCCGGGTATTGCCCACGGCGTTCCGGTCGAATTATATGGCGAGATCGGCAATCGTGGCGATGGATTTATTCGACCGGTCGGTACTGGTATGGGTGTTGCTGTAGGCGCACCTGTTGTGGTCGGGTTTGGCGTTATCGGATTTGAAGGATTATTGAAATCACTACTTAAGAAAAATAACGTGTTGGGAGTCATGATGCCAGACCTCCAGTATGTCGGTCGATAGGAATTTATGAGCGTGTTATATCTTGAGTCTTTATACATAAAATAACCTGCTTCAAAGTTTTCCCATACATCAGAATATTTTGGAGGATTAGACCCTTCTATTCCTTCATAAGGCCACGGCGTACCGTTCGCAAACTGGTAATAATAATCCAGAACTGTTTTAAGATTCGCCCCGGCAGAATTTTTATAGCTGGCAAGATCGACTCCTTGTTTTCGCGCAAGTATAATTAATTGCAGCATTCCCGAAATTGTATAGTGAGAGTAGTAATAGGTTTTTGTCGTGATTCTTCGTACTTCCCATACGGCTACTCCTAAAGAATTAAACATTTCTTCCATGAGGGAGTTTTTAAAATAACTAACTGCAAAATTAAATAATTCAGAATCTTTGGTATATATTCCCGCAGTCATAATTAAAACAACTCTCCAACTGTTATAGTTCGTAAACCCAAGATCCATATATTCACGTCCGGCTTCAGCTTGTACTTTGGTGTTGTAATGAAGAGTCATAGCGCTTCGCGCTGTCGCGTTAAACCAATCTTTTACCGACTGCTTTTCACTTGAATTGAACCCAGGATAAGTATCAAGAAAATCAGCTGCAAGAATCATGCCTGGAGTATCGACCCCATATAACAAAAGACTATCCGATGCGGTTGCTTTGTCGGGTATTGATGGATCATCAGTTACCATAGTTGATGCACTCGTAACGGTCATAACCACGCTTTTTGCTTTCGATGCATACTGCGTATCTCCCGTAAGCCTGTATGCCAGAGCTAGTCTAAGCGCGGCTCGTGATGCTTGGCTATTTGCGGTATGTGAAGTTCCACCGTAGAAATGGAATGAGCCATTTAAATCTTCATTTGCCTTAGTGATGAGGTCGTTATAAGCATTTTTAATGGTGGTATTTGAATTGATTTGAGCCTTGATATTGTCAATGTCTGTTTGGGTATAGAGTACATAATTACCAGTATTTTGAGCAGCACTGGCTGATTTTCGATTATCTGAAGCTGTTTTAGAACCGTAACTATCAATAAATAGTAGGGACAATGCAACGATCATGAATGAACTCACAATCGTCATGAAGGTTATTAATTGTTTAGAGGTCTTTTCGATCATCGAACGTACTAATCCTTACTACTATAATATTTTTTTAAATGAGACGCCAATGTAACGGCTATTTTTAAAAATTTGACAGGCAGTACTACTATAGGCTATTATGGTGGTACTGTTTTGGACCTGGCACCTAATATAGTAGAGCGCTGCTCTACACCAAGGAGGGACTCCCATGGCTACGGTGACTTTTTTCCCGTGCGCCCACACCATCGAGGACGATACGCAGGAGGCGAATGTTGTTCGCCATAATGGATTCTGCCCGATCTGTCGGGCGGATGTGGTGGAGGCGGCCAAAAATCCTCGAAGCTTTGGGCCAATCTGGTTTGCTGACGATCAGCCAGAAAAGCATCACGTGCTTTTCCTCGGCGAAGTCACATTCTATGATGCCAGCAAAGGCTTCGGATTTATCAAGGGGCTGGGTATCGACGGCAACAGTGCCGTTGGACGGTCGTACTACTTTCATGGATCGGACGTGTGGAACGTCCGATTTTCTGAAGGTTTTACGCCGATAGAGTTCTATCGGAATGGGCACGACTGGGTTCAGCCAACCCTTAAGAAGGGGGAGCTGGTCTGCTTTCGTGTCCGACCTGAGCGAACTCATCCCGGCAAGGCCGAACGAGTCGGCAGCGTTGCTCGGGCGGCTGATTACCGCTCGGCTTATCTTGACCTGCTTGCCGCGGGAGATCCGTGGCGGGTGAGTCAGGAGTGTCACTCAATTGCGGGGACCCTTGATTGGGCCGCAGTTCGTGACAATCACTGGGTCGAACTGATGGCGTTCGACTAAAAATTTTCAGGAGGTGCTACGATCGGGCAGCGGGGAAACTCGCTGCCTTTTTTTTAGGCATCATATTCATATCAATAATCATTAATGTGAGTCATTTTTAGATAGTTTTATGGAGGTTGTAAATAAAAAAACCGGAGATCCATGTGGATCCCCGGCACCATTTTCGAGCAAACCTTAGATTGTGCTGCCGAGCATACCGTAGAACAGCAGCATCTGCCGAGGAGACGGCATCGGCTGGCTACGATCCTGTATCCAGGTGAAGCATGCGCGCATCGCTACCAGGACCTCATCCTCCTGCTTCGCGTTGCAAAATGCTTCCCACTCCCGCCTAGATACTTCGACCAGGGTGCCTAGGTTCTCGTTGTACCGATCTGCCGCAAGCTTGAACTGATTGACGATCAGTCGGTACACCTGAACTTTGCCCAGTCGTACGACCGGGTTGATCTGGTCTACACCATAACCCAGATTTTCGAGCTGAGTCAGTAGGTCGATCCTATTAACCCATTCCTGTGGGATTCCATTGTGGGCGTTGGCCGCAAGGGCCTCTTCCCACCATCGTCGAGCGTCTTGCTCAATCGTTGTACCTTTGCCCGCTTCTTTGGCTGGACCAATCAGGTACGACAAGATCGTTGCGGCAGCTTCGAGCTGCTCCCGGGTGGCTGCGTCAATCAGCTTTTCCACGTTTGGGATCTGTCCCTGGGGTAGACCCATGGCGTGGAGGGCGAGATAGCGCTGGTCAACGTCAATCTCTGCACGCTTAATCAGCTTGGCCACCTTACGGCGTAGATTCGCCGTTCCGACATTACTCCAATCGGTCTGCAATGGCATACTTGCCTCCTCTACGATCCTTAAATCACCGTATTAATATTATAGGCTCTAGTATCAACTTTTATGAAATTAAGAAATAAAAAAGCCGGGGACTAGTTGTGCTAAGCCCCGGCAGCTATTTATGCAGTCTTACTTGCTCTACCTATCAGTGTACCAACCGCTCCGGCCATTATGAGGCTGATGGCCAATATTGTGGTTTTGTCCTGCAGGTTGTAGTTTAACTCAGGAGCTACCATGAGCCCAACTACTGACATCACCAGCGCTAAGATAGCCGTGACGATGATTCGTTTTTTGGCTATCTGGCGAGGCGAACCTGTTATTACCATTTTTGTTGTCAAGCGAAGCAACCCGATGAGTACCAATAGGCTGATACCGGTATCGAGCATACCTCGACATGTCCACAACAGGCTAAACTCGAACAACGAAAGAGACTTCCAGTATTCCAGTCCTATGATGTTGTACATCAGCATGTCGCCGATGATGATCATGGTGAACTGGATTAACCCCATCATAGCTGCTATGTGTGTTACGGCTATGGTGCGGGCAAGGTCGTCTTGTTTTCCAAGGTGTTTCGTGGTGCCCGTGCTTGCTATCGGATATGGTGCCGAGCAGTTGATGCAGTACTGCGCATCGACTGGGCTTTTGCCCGAGCACGCGAAGCAGCGCTTCATCCGACCTCCTGTACCAGCTATGACTGGCTCCTAGTCTTATTTATCGGAAACTTAAGTGTAATTATATACCATGGAGTCCTATAGTTTGGTGCTGCGGGGTGATAAAAAAAGGGCGAACGTTTCCGCTCGCCCCGACTAACAGTGACCTACTCGGCTATACAGGCCAGCCAAACAGCTTGAGCATGTCTTTGGCCATTTGTCTGGGACGGACCGTCTCAAACACCCACTGCCCGCGATGGAGATACGCGGCAATTACCGCCTCCTGCAACTGCATGCAGTGCTCCAGATTCCCGAGGTTTGACTGGTATGCGCCGGTATTGGCAACTACCAAAACCTCGGACCCGGGAGTCCGAAATCGATCTGGACGAGCGATGGTCACATGATTGTCGTCTTCCGTGAATAGACAATCATCTTCGTCGCAGGTTAGCCCAACGATCTTGCCTCGTGTCGTCGGGTGGTCAAGCCCCGCCAGAGAAAGTACTGGGAACGGTTGCTTGATTGCCCAATTATCCGCCAATGAGCCCATAATTGTGTCATGGACTTGAATAAATCCAGGTTCATATTGAGCCCGGATTTCCATCATCCGTAGCTCGCTTGGCGCTACCGTGAACCGTCCCCATTCTGTGATGACCGTCGGACAGGGAACGTCAAAGTGTGTACACAGGTCCTTTAAGCTCACCAAGAATCTAGTGAGCAATAGCTCTAGATTAATCGTGAGTGGGGTTAGGCCGTATTGGACTGGTGCGCCTCCTCCAATATCAAGATATTGAAGGGTTGGGACCTGTTGCCTGAGTCGACAGTAGTTAGTCGCTGCAGACAGTAACCCGCCGAGGAAATTATCCTCATCGATGATCTGGCTACCTAGGTGGAAGTGGTATAACACCAACTCCCATCCGGGGTTGCGCTGGATCATCATCGCGACTCGTTTGAGCTCTTCATAATCCATTCCAAACCGAGACACACCCTTGTGTGGTTTGGTGTCTGTTTGAGCGGGCAAATGAGCCCGTTGCCGGATCCCGAATCGCCACGTATGGTCGCGTCGGAAGAGCGCCAGCACGCTTTCTTTGTCGATTACCGGAATAGTATTCGCAAATCCGGCATGTCGCAAATCGTGAATTGCGCCCGCATATGGTGCTGTAATGTATCCATTACAAATCACCATCTGCTCTGGGCTAATTTCGCCCCTTTCCCAAAGTATCTGAGCTGCTGCGACCCCCGATGGCGATGAGGTCTCTTGATGACACCCGGCGCGAACGACTCGGGAAACGACTGGATACCAGTCGTTGGCTTTTGTCGCATAGGCGCTTTGAACTGCCTCGGGATAATGGGCAGCCTTTGCTGCCGCTCCATTAATGGCCCATCTCTGATGTACTCTTTGTGTTGCTAGATCGGGCAGGTTCAGCTGAACCGCACCGTACCTTGCATACACCTCAAACAGATCCAGGTCGGAGTAGCCTGATACTCTGATGACGAGCTTACCGTTTCTATCGTAATGAAAAAACGGCAAGACTGGATCCGTTCGTACCGAGATACCGTGATTCTCAAGATGTTCACGGTACGTGCCACTTGATGGGGTCATTGACGCCTCCTATAGTCGTGCGTTCCACGATGCCGATGTATTGGCGTTTATAAGTATAAGCCTTTTAGTAAAGCTTGATAAGTATTTAAGGATGAAAACGAATATTTATAAGCAATCTCGTCTTATAGTGTTTTGTTATGTTTTGACGTTAGGAGCAAAATATGGTAAAAGTAAATCGCTTACTGAATGTGTAAGCGTGTATTTCACGTTTAGCGGAAAGGGGAGCAATCCCAGCTAATGGATTGACCTTTCGGTGGATTCGCATCGGAGCCTGTATCAGGTGTAGTAGTTCTACGGAGGATACTCATATGTCTAATCGTTCTCCTCGTCGGAATGGTCCGGGATTTGTGATCGGCGAGCTTTGGAATCGATTTTGGCGGGAGGTTGGGCGGTGGCTTCGCAATGAAAGCACCGATGACCTCCTTGAGAGCGTACGCGACAAGGCCAAGGGAGCCGAGGATTCGGCTTATTGGGCTGGCGTTGAGCTGAGCAAAAGCCAGGAGGCTTTCGCCGAGGATGTGGCCCGTCAGGTTCAGTACCTCGATCAGCTCAAGGCACGGCGCGAGAAAGCGGTCGAAAATGAAGACCTAGAAACAGCAATGGCCCTGGATCAGGAGATCCAGATGCATCAGCCAATCGTTGAGGGGCTTCTGAGAGACCTCGAGTCTGTTGCCTCTCAAGCCAACATTAAGGCGATTATGTTGCGTAATATCAACGCAGCTCGTCTTAAGGCAGCTCAAGCCAACGGCTACAAGATCCGCATCGCTGCGAATGAGGCTAAAGCTGGTCTTGCTTCACTGCAGGAACAGATGGCCGGCATTGGTCAGGGCAACGACTTTTGGGAGCTCGAAGAGCTTCAGGATCGTGCCGATGACGGGCGGCGTGACGCTGATGCCCGGCTTCGCATGTCGAGCGCGGTTATGGAAGCAGGCCTCGCCCCTGGTGGCGCGCTCTCTCTGGGTGAGATGAGTCCGGAGCTTACGGCACTCATCGCCAAGAAGAAAGCCGGCCAGGCTGGACCTGCTACTGCTGATGGTGCTGCTACGACCCGGCTGACGCCGGAGAAGTAGTTCTAAATCGGAAAGTGGGCTGCCGCAAATGGGCGGCAGTCCCTCTTACTTTTAGGAGGTGCTCTGTGAGTTCACCAACCGATGGTAGTTCATTGCGCCGACGTCGGCGTCTTAGTCCAACTCGAGTCGGTATTGCTATCCTTGCGGTCCTGATGCTGCTCACCGTGATCGGTTTGGGGATTCGTACCTTGCTGATCAGGGGCAATAGCAGTGCATCAACCGCACCTACTTCGGTTTCCGTCACGCAAGTCGTTCCCTTCGGGGGGGGCGCGCCGACGGTAAATCCGAATAACGCAACGGCAGGGAGCTCGCAAATTCAGCCAACGGCTGCTGCAGCGGCAACCCCAGTGAATCAAGCCGGAACAACGTCAGCAAGTGGCTCGTTGGGTACACTGAAATGCTTCGTGGCTAACTACCCGAGCTACTACCCAACCATCCTCATGGCTCAGCAATTCGCTGCGAAGCACAACTTCGAGCTTGAGCTGGTGCCCATGGCTTCTGGCCCCAATCTGGACCAGAATGACTTTGACGAGAATCAGCAGGCTGATTACCTGCGTACGGGAGAGTTCAACTGTGGTCTAACCACAGTCGACACCTTTGCCCTGCAAGGGGCGTACGGCGTCAACACGTTGATCATCTCCATGAGCCGCGGATCGGATTTCATGGTTTCCCGGGAGCCAAATCAAACGCTCCAGGGGATCATTGGCAAGCCGATTGCGGCAGGTGCGAATTCGGTGAGTGAGCTTCTAACGATCACGTTTTATTACGCTGGTCGCGAGAATGCCGCGGATCCGAATGTTCGCATGATGCTTCCTGATATCAACCGGGCTGAACAGGCTCTGGAAGCCTATCAGGCGGGCCAGACCAACGTGATGGTCGGCTGGATCCCGGTCATTAACCTTCGCGATGACGGCAAAACCGTTTTCATCTACGACGGAAATGGCCAGGATGTTGATATCGGCTATAAGGTCATCGGAAGCGAAAACCTTCCAAGCCTTATCGATGGCGTGATCTTCTCGAACCAGATTGTCGGGGAAAACCCGGCTCTGGTGCAGGCGTTTCATGACGCCTGGTTCGATGCCCTGAACTTCATGCTCAGCGACCCCGCCGGGGCCGCCACCATGATTTCTGAGTGGGATCAGAGCCACGATGGCTGGACCGGTATCCAGGCCTTGATTGATTCGGGAATGTCTCCCGATGCAGCTATGCGCGACTACATGAACGGTATCGCGCAAGCGACGCTCCGGTCGAACGTCAACCTGATGAATGACCAGCGCACCACCCAGGCCAATGGCCAGCGCGGAGTGATCGCAACCCAGATCGCATTCACAAGCGAACTGTGGGGGTATGGTGGTAAACCAGTTCAGCAGTTCGACCCGATGACGGTCGTTAATCCCCAGTTCGTACTGGGAACCGCTGAGCGCCACCCCGAGCTACTTACCGATGCCCGGGCGTTGTTTACGGCCAAAGAGTTCACGCTCGATCGGCGACCTCAGGTCAATCCGGTCGACGTGACGGGGATCAAGCCTGAGGACGTTGTGGCAACGTTCCCTCGCGAGTTCTTTGAATTCAACGCCAACGAAGGCACGTTGGTCGAAGAGTCGGTCGGACGCTTCGATGCGTACGTAGATAATTCGATCAAGCCTGCCCTTAAGGCAACTTCGGTCGATGTCTTGATGCTCTGTGAGGTCGGCACTGCCTGGCCTCCCGGGGATACCGCCGAAGGATTGATGGCGTTTCTGACGGACGTTCGAATTCCGGCTATCCGTGATCTGCTTTCAAACCGGAACGTTCCGGTCGAGCGGATCGCGTTTAAGCCGGTGATTCCGTCGGATCCGAGCCACATGAACGCCGCTGATGAAAATATCAGGCGGCAGGACCGATTCTTTGGCTGCCAACTGGTGCTGCCAGGGGCTCGATAAATCGCACGCTAACATAGCGTAATGTTGGGCCGTCTCTCTTAATTGAGAGTCGGCCCATTTTCTTAATTAAGATAAATTCATGCAGTATACTTGGCTTTATCCTAGTTCAGAAACCAAGAACTAGTTGGATCGATCGTAACGATGGAAAGGAGCGCTCGATGAGCGGGAATCGTCTGGTCGACGACTTACGGAATTCGTTGGGTGAGTTTGGGGAAGCTTTTCTAGACGAACGGAATCTGACGATTGCCATTGGCGGAGGACTATTGTCTTTCGTATCCGGCTTAGGGCTACTGGCCATTGCCCCTGCTGCAGCAATTCCTGCTGTTCTAACAGGGGCATCGATTACTCTGGTCGCGTATGTCGGGAAGTCTCTGTATGACCTCCTGAACGTGACTGAGTCCGATGAGATCCTGCGCGAAGTTGAAGGGCTACAGGATGAGCTCGAAGGTCGTCTGATCGGCCTTTATGAGCAATATCGGTACTCACAAAACCCGCCGTATACTAAGCGGGAATTTGAAGCCCGGCGTGAACAGCTACATCAAGTCTTTGCTCAGGTTGAGCAACTTGATCGACTGTTCGACTCCGAAGGCTTGGGAGATTCAGCTCGCCAACTGATTATGCCCGACATCGATAAGCTGTTGGAGCTTTCAGTTCGGTTGTACCAGCGACGGCTGAACTTCATGGGGCAGCTGTTCGCGGTGGTTATCGGCGATAACAGTGCCGTAGAGCTCGCCGAACGTGAAGTCCGGCGACTCTTGGCTGAGATGGAAGACGCCAGGGGTGACGCCGAACTGCTCAATAGTTTGAGCGCCGCTCATGCGGCTGCCCAACGTCACCTTGAAGCCGTTCAGCAGGGGGTTAACAGCCCCGAAGCGCTTGGTCGGATGATCAACCTGGTCGAAGCTCAGTTCGATCAGGCCCGGCTGACTATTTCGCAACAGTTTGAACGTGTTCAGGCTGAAGTCAGTGCGATGTCTGCGGGGGTTCAGTCTCTGAACCAGGCTGCAGCCGCCGAAGAGCTTGGAAGGACTGTTGAAAGTCTTCTGGCAACCGAAAGAGCCCAGAATACCGTCTCGGCGTGGATGGCAGGTGGTGAAGCTGGACCTGTAAACGCTGCCGACGTTGCTAATGTCGGATTGGCCGGAGGGGCTCTGACCTCAACGGTCCCACAACCGACTAGCCAGCGGCGTACCTCGGGTACTCGGTCGGCGGTAGTTCGTAAGGGAGGGGAAAAAAGATAGGTAGTAATTAGAGTTAGAGAGATATGAAAAACCGCCGGTGGGTACCATTGTGGTACCACCCGGCGGTTATTTTTTTAACCCATGTTTAAAATTAGGCCTGGGTCGAAGCCTCAATTGTGGCGATCATTGTCTCCACTGCGTCACAGGCTTGGTTAAAGCTCGTGAGTGTCGCCGCCCTCTGGTCGAGCTCAGCTACGTTTTGTGCATTCTGCGCACGTACTTGCGACCAATGCGCTTCATACACTCCAATAGCCGACTGACTCTGCTGTGCCTGGCGCTGCGCCATAAGTCGGCCGCGCTCAAACTGCGGCTTTAGAACTTCAAACGTCGTCTGTAGATCGGCAAGATCTAGGTCCGGCGTTCGTCCTTCATCTACCGATAAAGCCCGCAGACTATCCCATCGCCTTGTCGTCTGGATCGATAGATCCGCTATGACCAATATGACCTGAAGTGGTACATATGGATCATCCAACGATGGAGTGCTTGGCTGGGCAATATCCGTGTTCGCCTCAGTCTGTAGTGAAGCAGCTTCTACCGCGGCTTGTCCATCATCCACCGACAACGCCTCGAAGATATTGCCGAGGAAACTTGGCCAGCGGGGCTTTTCCTCCACCGGTTCTACGGCTGTTTCCTGCGTCACACCCTCAGCCGCCGCAGGCTGTGCTTCGCTCTGGGCACCGTAGAATGCGAGAACCGCATTCGCTTGTGCCATGATCTGTTGAGCCTGATCCAGCAGACCTTGCTGAACAGCCCGAGCACTGGTATACGTAGACTCTTCGGTATCCAGATCAGCCTGCATCTGGGTGCGCAGTTCGGCTACCTGAGTGGTTTGCTCGGTTACGGCCTGCCGAATCATCGCACAGGCTTGTCTGACCAGGTCTGTGGTGATACCCCGTACTGCCAGGTACTGTGAGATCCGGGCGCTTGAATGACCCTGACTAATCCAGCCACCAATCATTGTAACGATTGCGTCGGCTGTCAACTGCGGTTTCTCAGCCGCAGCGGTTGTATCGGGCGCCGGCGTGTCAGACATGATCTGCTCCCTCCTCTGATGTATCCGATACGATGACCGGTTCCAACTTATTATCCATGAATCGAACCTCGACGGTTTGTCCTGGTTTGAATATGCCAGCAACGATACCATCGACAATCACCTCTTCGAGTACATCAATGACTCGACGAAGTGGTCGTGCGCCGTATTGTTTGCACTCCTGAGCCATGTTGGCTACAAGTTGCTGCAAGGTCGTGGCGGCGACTACCAGGTTGATCCCTTCTTCAGCGGCTTCTTTTACCGTTGAAGCCAGGAACATCCCGGCAACCTTCTGCAGATCGTCACTGCTAAAGGGTGAAAAGACGATCGTTCGATCGACCCTATTGAGGAACTCCGGGCGAAAACGATCCTTAAGCGCTGCGAGCGCTTGGTCTTTTTCAGATCCTGGATCCTCTCCTCGTAGGTATTCCGACCCTACGTTTGACGTCATAATCACAACCGTGTGTCGGAAGTTAATCCTTCGTCCACTCCGAGTTGTAATATATCCGTTTTCCATCAGTCCGAGCAGAGCAAGCAGCACGTCGTCGTGTGCCTTCTCGATCTCATCGAACCGGACTACCATAAATGGTCGTTGGGCAACCACATCCAGTGGGGTAGACTGACTGTGGCCTTCATAACCGACGGGTGAACCAAGTAGTGCTGACACGGTATGTGGTTCAGCAAACTCGTTCATATCGATGCCCACCAGGGCTTCGTCCGACCCAAACAGAAATTCGGCCAGAGCTTTGGTGAGCTCTGTTTTGCCGGTTCCGGTTGTTCCGAGAAATAGAAACGTGCCGATTGGGCGTCGTTTATCCCGGAATGCAGTGCGACTGCGCCTTATCGAGCGCGCCAGTGCGGTCACTGCATCTTTTTGATTAACGTAGCGACGATGGATGATTTCCTCCATCTGCGCCAGTCTCTCTTTTTCTGTACCAATCAGCTTACCGAGTGGAAGGTTGGTGAGCCTCTCTAGCACAGCTAGTACGAGATTCCCATCAATCTGGACCGACTCAGTTTGCTGCTGATCGAAGACGAGTTCGGCTGCGGCTACTACGTCGTAGGTTAGGTCAATCGCGCAGCCAGGTAACTCTCGCGGGAGATACTGATCCGCGAGTTCTACAATTTGCTTGAGGGTATCCTCAGCAAACGTAATTCGGCCATCAACAAGAGTCTCGATCAGCCTTGTAATATAGGCGATCGTTTGATCTATCGTTGTGGCTTCGACGTCTGTAAACCTCATTCGACTAAACAGACGATCCTTCGATAATACTGATCGATAGGCCGGTTCAGCGATCCCAACTATCTTGAGTCCGCTGTTTTGCACTGCCTCACGAACCAAGCTTACTGCCGTCGTGAATCCGTCTTCGACTTGACCTACATATTGGCCAATATCGGGAAGGATCAAGATCGCTTTTTCATCCAATGCACGCCGAATCGCCGCCTGAATCGTCAGGATCGGGTTACTCAGATATGCATCGGGCGAAATCGCGATGAGGCTAAACTTTGGCTCCTTGGTTGAGCTTAGTCGGCGTACCAGACCAAGGATTTGATCCCAAGCTGGCGCGCCACTCTCGGCGAATAATAGGACCCCCGGCAAGCGACGATGAGTCCACAGTGTCCAGAGTGCGTCAACGATAGTCACGTTGATGATCGGCTCGAGTTGGCCTGCTTGAGTGCCAAGCTCTTCCAGGCCGATGATTGCCGCATCACCTTTTTCGGTGTGTCCGCTTTGGTGGATCTCAAGCACGAGGCTTTTGATCGTTTCAACGCGAACGCCGGCTGCGACGAGGACGATTCGACTTTCGTCAACCTCGAACATCGCCAGTAGCAGATGATCCGATCCGATTTTAGCTGCACTGAATTTTGATGCAGCTTCACGAGATCGTTCGATAATGCGGGCGGCATCAGTACTAAGCGGCAGCGATAGCTCACCGTGTGTGAGTAGCACCCCATTAACCTGAGGCGTTCGAACAGCCGTAGCCCGGATAGTTGCCCGGAGTCGTTCCGGTTCACATCCGGCGTCCACCAGCAGCCGGTATGCATTCGCGTCTGTCGATTGTAGAATCGCCAGTAGCAGATGCTCGAAGCTGACGTAGGACTTGTGTTCGGCCTCGGAGGCGATTATTAGGGCATCGCGGAGTAGATTCCGTGCGGCCCCTGAGAATCGCTCCAGGTTTAGGACTTCCTGTTTGGCGGCCATTGACCCTCCTTTGAAACCAGCCAAATTCAGCAGCTTTTCAGACTCCTGAATTGTCTTATAGGACGGACCGATTGTATCAAAAATATGTATTTATAACAAATAAAGCTGCTGCGACTCCATCTTGATGCGGTTACCTATAGTGTTTGATTTATTGTCGGGAATCTATTAAAATGATACGCACCTATTGTGTCGCCGGGATGGCGAGGAATTGAGCCATGCAAGGAGGGTACGATGAGTCCCACGCTTGTGGCGGTTTCTACTGACCCGCAGACTGCGGCAATGGAGCGGGAGCTATTTGCTCCTGGTGATCTGGTCGTTTGGGATCGCGAGTCCCATACCAATCTGATGGAAGAGCTCCACCTTCGGAGCTATGGGTGCGGCCCATTTCGGGTGAGGGAGGTCATTCCGGTTCCTGTCGATGAGCCTGCTTGTCATCATCATGATGGCGAGTACCACAGTCCAGCGTGTTTGCCGGATGAGAGCTGGCAACCGCTTCTGGTTGCTGTCGGACACCGCCAGTGGCTGGTGATCGAAGGGTATCCGGAGATTCGATTTAGCGGACAGTGGTTCGCAAAGTTCTAAGGAGGTCATGGCATGCCTAGAGTGGAGGAGATGTTCACTACTCGCGTAAATGCCGCTCAAGCGGCCCGTGAGTTTGGCGAAGTCTCTATGCAGTACGGCATCTCGTTCGACTTTATCGCCTTGGCTCACCTAGCCATCGCGATTCGAGAAGGTGAATTCTGGATTTGGTCTGACGGGTCAATTGAGGTCACCGTCCATCCGCGTGGTAATGGCCCGTTGGGGCGGATGGTCACGGTTACTAACAAGGACGTTGGCCAACCTATGCCAATGGCCGCGATGCGGCTTACTCTGGCGATTCTACGCCAGGTCAAGCTTTACTTCGACGAGGCCAAATGTCCTCCTGAGTTGGGGACTGATCCGATTGCCGAGCTGGTCGCTCGGTACTCCGAGTAGGTCTTTCGAGAGAGTGCTTATGCCGCCGTGGGGTAACCTACGGCGGTTTTTTTGTTACAATTCGTACTAATGTCACAATATACCCTCCAAAAGATGCAAGGTCGTGCTTTATCAGGATCAACGCTTGAAATTATTAATACGTATCGTGTACGCGAATTTCACTCCCGGACCACGTTGAATAAGAACGATCCCGAGGTTTCAACATCTTTATTTTTTTTGTTGTATTCAAAGTTTAATCATCGACTTTTAGCTTTCGGCAAGCTGCGGAGGATACCAATCGTAGTTCAAGGTAAAAAAGAAAAGATTATATGTATTTCGACTGTGATTGCTATCCAAAAGGGAAAAGGCTTGGGTCGTTTGTTGATGTCGAGTGTGAAAAAGTACTTATTAAAAACTAATAAGCCAGCGTTAGGATTCTGTGAGACTGAATTATTACCATTTTATAAAAAATGTGGATTTACTCTTATCGAACCCAAATTGAATAATTTTGTGTATATGAATAAAAGGCATCAGGTCATACCTAATATCGTTCCTGGCGAAGTCTTTTATTTTTCACCGAGTCGATCTGAGCTTGTCGATTTAATCAGCGATGGGAAAACCCAAATCGGAATACTACGTGCTGAATAAGCTTTTATATTTTACATAACCGCCGCTTTTACTATAAGCCTATATTTGATATACTTAATACATAAGGGGCTTTTATGCTCCAAAGTACTTTTACACAAGATACCGTGGGGGTGCGTAATCGGTTAACGTTTAACAGATTTCGTGCCCCCACGGGCCAGGGCAATTCGTTGTCCTGTTGAGGACTTATGGCGCCAGCTGTGCTGGCATCGTATTTACTACTAGGAGGGTCTTATGCCCACGACTAAGGCTAACCAGATCGTGATCGAGACCGCGTTCGGCAACGTCCGGATCGAGATCCCGCCCCGGACCGGCCTGGATGATAGGCGGTACGAGATCTGGGCAGACTATGCTGGCGGGTTCCTGTTCAGCATCGATCGGGATGGCTTGATGAGCCGGCCCGGCGGCGAGCCTGCCAATGAGAAGAGGGCCATGACCCTCTCGCTGATCGAACTGCTGATCGGGCACCCGCAGGTGCCCCAGGAGCTCGAAGCCGCTCTGCGCCGCCATCGGTACGAAATGTACCATAATGTCGTCGGCAAAGAGGTGCTGTGGTCGCGGCAGACCACCGCCTGTACTGAGCTCGCTGCCGACATGATAGCCTTTGCCATGCGTGGCGGGAGCGTGGTTCGGATGGTGAACGGCGGGGTGGAGATTAGCTTTATCTATCGCGAGGCTCTCCGGATCACTCGTGCTTACATGATGCGGGAGCTGGACGGTCACCTCGGCGTGTATGCCGAGCAGACAATTGTCCATCTAACAGACGGGCATCCTCAGATTGACCTCCTCCGGTTTTTCCCGACGGCGACGTTGGGGGACGATCCGGAAGGGTTGGCCAGGACGATTGTGGCCAGCGCTAGCCTTCTCTATCCGATGATCGGGCAGACGGGGTTCGTGGTCTACGACAACTGGCTGGACCAGGTCCAGAAGTAAGTCGGTTCAAGTCGGGTACGCGGGCGCGGGGATTCACATCCTCGCGCCTTTTTTTACTCTATTATTTTGAAAAAGTCAGTCAAGGCAGCCAAGTACCTAAAACATTAGATACTTATCTGCCTCGATTCGAGGACAGATTTAACGTCTGGGATATCGACCGAATAGGGAGTCGTGTGTTCGACATCACTTGAGGAGGACATTTCGTGGACGCAGTAACTTCGGACAATAAGCTCACGATCGAAACGATCTTCGGTCAGGTCGAGGTCAGTAGGGCAACTCAACCAACGGACAACCATCAATGGATGGTCTGCTTGATCACCTCTCATGGGAAGGTGACAATTTCATTGGGGCTATTAGGCTTGGGGTCAATAAGCTTCAATGGCGAAATCCCCGAAGGTGAACGGTATGCTACGGCATTGGCCATAACTGAGGTCCTTATTCACCGGGATCAGCTGCCGAGCGATCTTCGGCAACTGATTCGGCAATCGCGTCGCGCGGTCTATGATCAGGTCTTGGCTGGTGGCGTCACCGTGTCTCCACGACTGCGCGCAGGTAAGGACCTGATTCTGGATATGGTAACGTTTGCTTTAGCTGGGGGGGACCTGAGTTATATTCGCCCTCAGTTGGATGGTCTAGCGATCTGCTACGAACCAACGGAGATGTTACACGTAAGCCGGTCGTATATTATCAAGATATATGACAGGATCTCGGGGGTGTGGGTTGAGCGGCGCGCCTTCTATCGGGACGAACCTCTTGCCCAATACATTAGCCATCGGTGTTTTTATCCTGTCGTCGATATCGATCGGGTTCGATTAGGTAACATGGCGCAGGCAGCCCTCTCGATGGTCAAAGATACCGAGCTGATCTAGGGGTCTGGCTGGTGTCGGTGGGTTAATACACGCGCGGGGAGTAACATCCTCGCGCCTTTTTTGTTATGATACGTACGTGAATTTACCCGCGCCAGATCCACAAAGTTTAATTTACCAAGATGACAAATTATATGTGTGCCTAGCTTCATTTCCCCTTACTCCAGGGCATACGGTTATTGTTTGGAATAACAGTGTAGCTGACCTCCATCTCCTAACTCGAAGCGACTATGAGTACTTGATGGATATGGTGAATTCTGTACGTACGGCTATGCTTGGTGCTTTAGCTGTCGAAAAGGTCTATTTAATGTATATGGATGAGGTTAATCAGGTCCATTGGCATTTAGTTCCGCGCTATAACGTTAAAGGCATTAATGCACTGGCTCATGAGCCGTCAATCTTGTCGGACTATAGTCCAAAAGAATCCATTCAATCACATTTAAAGCAATTAATGAATCTAGGAAAGTAATGATTTGTGTATCTTAAGCCAAATAGATGGTATAATATGTCTACACCCTGTGATTTAGGGAGTATAAGCGTGTGGGGTTAAGTTTCCAGAGTTGCATGTGCTAACTTCGTGTTTCTTAAGTATTTCCAGCGTTACTCAACAAACTAAAATCAGAGTAGGAGGTGTTTTATGAATGGCTAAAAAATTATTTGTAGGTGGATTACCTTACTCTACTACTGAACAAGAATTACAAGACTTGTTCGGACAGTCTGGCGCTATTCAATCTGTTCAAATTATTGTTGATCGAGAAACCGGTCGCAGTAAAGGGTTCGGATTTGTAGAAATGTCATCTGATGAAGAAGCTGCGAATGCAATAAACATGTTTAATGGTTATGAACTCGGTGGCCGAAAACTTCAGGTGAACGAAGCTCGCCCAATGGTACCACGTGGAAATCGCGATAATCGCGAAGGTGGTTACAATAACGGCGGCGGAAATCGCTGGTAATCTTGTTGAGACGCTGGGGGCTGAACTATAAAATTCAGGCCCCACGTTCTCTTTAAAAATTTCATTAAAAATATTGAAAAGTTTTTTTAACTATGCGCTAGTATGTTTTACCGTAGTTTGCCGAGAGGATTCCAATATCGTAAATGTCTATTAATCCATTTCCATTTAAATCAGATCGCTGCAAGTTCACATTTGCTACATCACTAGATGTTTGACGCCCATACAGTCCAACAAGTATTCCCAGATCTAATACATTAACGATACGGTCCCGGTTAATATCTCCTAGAACAGTCGTTCCCGTAATCGTTGGGGTTGGAGTGCGTGTTGGTTGTGTGGTGGGTGATGGAGCCGTTGTTATGATTGGTGTCGGAGTTGTCCCTGTTGGCGCTGCTTGTGACCAAATCGCGAAATCTTTTGCCATAACCTCTGAGCCGGATAATTTAAACCGAACTGTTGATGTCCCTTGTGGGATATTTACAAAATATGAAGCAAAATGATCTGAGTGGTATAAGGTTGATGATTGGTTTGTAACAGACTGAAAAGAACCGTTATTAAAACTGAGTTGAACTGATCCAATTGCACTAAAGCGCAATTTAGCGTTCGCCGGAGCCGATTGAGTAAATGTGACAACCTGTGTCTCGCCTCGTACCGCTCTTTGATCGGCTTTAATCATGGTAAATGGTACCGAAGGTGAAATTGATATATTATCCCAATGCCACGTGTCCGGACCGCATGGTAAGGGCGTGTAAAAATCGCAGTCTTTATTTGGTGTATACGAGTGATGGGCGAATTGAACCACCCCTTTTGTGAATGGTAATGACTTGATATTCTTATCGACCCAACACAGTGTCTCAGATGGAGCATTATCAGTGGTATCTTGAGGCATACACATTTTAAGATGAGTTTTGCTTATGGTAATTTCAAACGTATCACGACGTTTTGGATCTCCTGCTTTTGATGGTAAATAATCTTCATAGGCCAAAAATGAATCATAGTCACCGGTAAACTGTTGAAATTCACCGGTATCTTGTCCATTAATAATTATGGTCGGTTTGAAACCTGTTTTTGAATTATCATTCGGTGCGGTCATTGTTAAGTGCACTGTATTCATTGGCATTCCTTGTAAATCTACATCACCTGTATCAAATGGTAACTGGAGGTTATCGTCATAGGGCGTGATCCACACATCAACCCAATCACGTTGAGTTGTTCTAAACGTCGTCATATCCCACCGTATTGTTGCGGGTCCGTTGGTAAAATCAACCATTTGATTAGGAGTTAATGCAATCATTGCATATCCATCATTAATAGATCGCCCAATTCCATAAATTCCGGTCATGATATGGTCGGCACATTTAAATACCGCACTATCATAATTCCCATCCCAGTCATGAACCATTAATTCATGATGATCATATGGAGCTGTCGCGCCAGTCATAAGTGGTGGTTCACAGTTAGGTCCATGCATCATCTGGAATGGAACTAACGTATCCCACGTGTCTGGATTCCGTGATTGTATGGCTATATCCCAGGTGCTTTGTCCTATTTGGGTAAATGGTTGTGGTGATGTCGGTTTCCCATCAAATGTATCGGTAAAACTGTTTGCCGCTTGTGTCTGTGTTAGTTTAGTGGTCAATATATTTGAATTATTGCTGGTAGGAAATAAAGCTGAGACGACAAGAAATACACCAATAAGGCTTGCTGAGAAACCTCCAATCAAGATGATTAGGTCACTTGAAACGTGTAAATTCTTTTTTCGCATAGGGCCAACAGAATTAATTATATAAGTTCAATGTCGATTGTTGTATAGGCAACATATACGGGGGCTTTTACCCATTATATTTTTACCGTTAAGAGTAACGCTAAGGCAAAAAAGCTCAGTACACTCATTATTAAAAAAAGAAGCGTAAAGCCATAATAATATGCAATGCTACCGCCAATAATGCTTCCAAGTGCGATCGAAATATTTTGGACTAAATCCCACGATCCCCATTCCCTAATATGCTGTTTTTTATCGAGTCGTTCTGTTATTAAGACATTAAATCCTGGGGTTCCCAATGCTTGTGTTATCCCTCCTAGTACTTGGACAACAAAGAGCATTATCCATCCGGGAAATAGGCATAGCATTAGCCAACTAAACCCCTTTAGCGCATAATTAATTGTTAGAAGTAACTTTGCGAGACGTTTGGAGTCATTTAGTTTTAGAATGTAGATGTTCGTAATAAGCGCTGAGGTAAATTGTGTAGCATACATTATGCCAGCAGATTGTGCATTTCCGCCTAAGTATTCTACAAAAAGAGAGAATAAAGGCACAAATAGACTTCCTGCTAAAACAAATATTGCATTGATGGCAATAAGTATTCTGAATTTATAGTTCATATTTAAGTCTTTTACAGCATTATTAGAATCATACTGAAAAAAGTAAATTATTTCTAATATATCTTTGTTTCGTTAAAAAAAGTGTGATCTATATCGTTTGAAGTTATAAGTGATTTTCGTACTATAAATTCTTCGGATGTCAAAAATTGATTATAAGAAACTACTGGCGGAGTTTTATGCTCCGTCATCAAAAGAAGTCGAAATTATTACGCTACCTGTATGGAACTACATAATGATTGATGGTATGGGTGATCCGAACACTTCACCACAGGCAAAGTCTGCTATTGAGACGTTATTTCCGGTCGCTTACAAAATTAAATTTCATATAAAAAAGACTCGACAGATTGACTTTGGGGTAATGCCTCTTGAAGGATTGTGGTGGGCAGATAATATGAACGACTTTACTTCGGGCAAAAAAGAAAAATGGAAGTGGACGTATATGATTATGCAGCCCGATGTTGTGACGCATGATGATTATCTTGAAACAATTGATCAGGTTTCTGCTGATAAAAAATTGGATATTAGTAAACTGCGATTTGAATCCTTCGACGAAGGTGTCGCGGCTCAGATTATGCATCTTGGACCATTCTCTGAAGAAGGCCCAACAATTAAAAAGGTTCATGAATTTATTACCGAATTGGGAAGCGAATTTAACGGCCATAAACAAAAACATCATGAAATTTACCTTAGTGATATTCGACGTGTCGCCCCTGAAAAGATGAAGACTATAATTAGGCAACCTTTTTTGATTGCTGCTTAGAACTATTGTTATGTTGCAGAGACGGTAAATCAATTGGGCACGTATTTTTTCCTATCAATTGATAAAGTGCACACCATGAGGCTAATCCTTCATAAAGAGCGAATACCCCTAGTGCTGCAATAAAAAGGTTTCGGAGTATCAATGCCGCGATTAAACATATTACTCCGATTAGTATTCTAATAATTCGATCAGTGGTTCCAATATTTTTTCGCATGAATGTATGAATCTGTATGTATAATATACCTGCGCGTTTGTGGCGGTAAGTAGCAAAGGGAATGGCCATGCCATGTTTGCAGGTTAATAGAGGGATCTATGAACGGCATTAACCCAGAAGGATATGCGCCTATTATCGTTTTTGTCTTCGGGGATGATCCCATTCCCACCGAAGAAACTGTTCGGGATTTACTCCATAAAGATGAGCGATTTCGGCGGATCATTATCCGGCAAGTCGCTGGAATGCAAGACGCCATCGACCATTTTATTAATGAGCGTACACCGTGGCGAATGTTCTTGAGCCGTAGTGCTCCCGATCGGTGTCGAAGCGTTTTTGTCGGATTCACTCCGCTACCAGAATCGAATCCGACTGACGTTTATTAAATAACAACGTTGCCCCTGTGAAATAATCATGGGGGTTTTTATTATTTTGATTGTGTTGGTATAATAAACCTATAATCCTAAGCGCACATTGTGGATACATAAGGGGGTTGCTGTGGCGACCACTGTCGACGCTCGCACTTTGGGCCGGGCGGCAATCGTGTTTGGCTATCGGTCTGCTCGTGTCTTTATTATGCCAGAAGAACCAGTTCCATCGGGTATTCTGAAGCTGGTTCGTCATATCCCGCCCACTCTTTCGCGTACAACGGGATCGCAAATTACATCGCTAGACCAGCTCGTCTCGGTGCTTGTTCAATATTGGCCATTATCTGGTTGTTTGGTTTTGGCCGATGTTTCGACTCTCATCGCCATGGAGATGGTCAATCGATCATCTGAATTGAGGTTACTAAAAGGAGTTACCATATCGAAGGTCGATTGTCGTATCGGATAAATCGAGTCCTTTGCATACCCTCGTGGAAACACGGGGGTATATTTTTTTAGTTAAATCCCATAGTTTGCGTAAATGTCCCTTTAATACTATAATGTGTCTACCGTTTTAAGCGGCTGTGGAAGGTTTACTTACCAGGAGGCGACGTATGTCGACACATGATCCGGAGCAGCGAGCACCATTTTTAGTGCTCGTTTTCCCAGGAGATCGAGTACCGACTGTTCAGGAGATTTACGCCCTCGTTTCGGAAAAGGATCGGTGGCGCCGGGTCCTCATCATTGAGGTCCGTGACCACGCTGAGGCTGTGGCACAGTATTTAGCCCATCCCACGCCTCAGGATATCTTTCTGAGCATGGCCGCACCAACGGCCACCGTGGAGTACTTCTTAGGGTTTGAGTATGTACCCACTGCCGGTGTCCGTGACGAAGGCGAGCTCCCAGCCAGGATTATTCCTGATAGCTACAATACTGCATGGGGGGATCTCGCCGGGGCGATGGAGTTTTTGCTCCATCATCTGTGTGATCGGCAGGTTCATCCGACGTCAGTTCTACTCGGGTTTATCGCCCGATGTGCTGGCCACGAGGATTCGATGAGTCTCGACCAGCTGGCTGGACTCATGAAGTTTCTGCAAGTCACGCCCGAACAGCTCCGAAAGGTAGCTGCACAGCTGGCGATGATGAAGCATGCCGATCGGCTCCTGTGGTGGATCGAAAAGCCTCACATCGAGGTGTATTATGATCCGAAGGCGTCGCGGGGCCAGCTGTGTGGGGCGATGCGAGCTCGGTTGAATACAAATCCGCGAATGCATGGCATCGGTCGCACTAATGCCGACGCTATCGCGGATTTTCTTAAGACCGCGGTCTCACACGGTTTGTCGGGAGAAATCGGCGACTATATCGTCGTCAAGGTAGAAAAGTAAGAGTACGTATCGGGTAATCTCGCCCTCGTGGAAACACGGGGGCTTTTTTTATTTAGATTTTGGTTTGGTGATCCCTTTTTTCCTTCTCGTGGATTTCGGTTTTATACTTGCTTCTTGTTGTGATAACTGTGTCTTGGGTTCTAAATGTTGTAGTATCATAGCCATACCGTAACTCGTACCATAACTGATGGCTGCCCAAAAGATTAAATCAATTGCTAAGTAATTATAATTGTAATAATACTCAGGGTCAGGCTCTCGTATGTTAATAATAACGGAGCTCGTATGAAGTTTTTTCCATGGAAATGGAACTCCTGTTTCAATAACACATCCAGCAGGACAATCCAGGTTTTGTTGAGTAATCACATACTGTGGATATACGAATAAAACATTTAGCACTAAAAAAAGAGCAGTACCCAGGATAAGGGGTATGTATTTCATTTTGATATTTTAAGATTAGCGATCTTGAATGATGCCTGTCAATGAGTAAATAGAGATCCGATTGCAACTGTACCTGTGTACATATCCCGATTATAGCGTATAATATACGCACACCCGTGATTTAGGGCAGCATGTGCGTAAATTTTTAATCGGAAAAGGCGTTTTTGTATTGCCCTTTTGTTTTTTAACTATTTCCATATTAACAAGTCAAAATCAGAATCGGAGGTGATTACAATGGCAAAAAAATTATTTGTAGGTGGATTACCATACTCAATGACCGAACGCGACCTCGAAGCGCTGTTTCAGCAAGCTGGCCAAGTCGACACCGTAAACATCATTATTGATCGTGAAATGGGACGAAGCAAAGGCTTTGGATTCGTCGAAATGGCGAATGATGAACACGCAGCAGCAGCGATTAGTCGTTTCAACAATTATGAGATCGAAGGTCGAACATTAGTTGTTAATGAAGCTCGTCCTATGGAGGATCGAGGAGGAAATCGAGGCGGTGGTAATCGAGGTGGCGGAAACCGGAATGGTGGAAACCGAAATGGTGGTGGATATAATCGAGGCGGCGGAAATCGCTGGTAAGATTTATCTAAAATTGCATTTCTGAGCCTGTTTTGAGGTTAATAAGAAACAGGCTAGAAATTGCACTTTGTTTTAAACTTTCCTTTATTCAATTAAACAATTCTATTGCAGCAGAAATATATTCCCGTTATAGTGTTTGTATGGACAAGCGTGGGTTTGGGATTATTGAAATATTAGTAGCAGCAGGTATCATTATTATTGCAGGTATGGGTGTATTTGTATTTATGCGAATGCCAAAAGCACCAACTGATTTATCAAGCACCGATAAAAATTTTCCAATTACTATCGTACCAACTGCAGAGCCGACACTTATTCCAGGTTCAATAATCGTCGAAGCTCGTGACGGAAAGATTACTAATTACGGAGAAAATGGAGAGGGCAGTACCTATTTAGCCGAAACTTCGCGGGGATATGAAGCCTACTTAGCGTACAAAGAGGCACAAGTCATTATTCCATTTACTATCGAAAAACAAGGTCGTTACCGAATGGATTTTTATACGAGTGATGATGGACTGTGCAAAGATGGAGATCGGAATGTGACTGTATTTATAGATCAGTCCCAAAAGCTTTTATATAACCACAAAGCCATGGATACTAAGGGAATGGTTTGGTTGCCGGTCGATACGATAACGCTTACACCTGGTCAACATAACTTAATGGTTACCAAGCGAGAATCAACCTACGCTGCATTTTCCTTCACCCGAGCACGATTTGTTCCAGTCGACTAACCCCGAATATAAAAGGGGAAGGCGAACCTTCCCCCCACATACGGATAATTAATCCGGATTTTTGAACCCAAACAAAATAATCAGATATGCTCTGATCATCTGTTTCTTGGTCACATGAATCAGAAACTGATCCCATAACTGGGGTCTTTTCATCCGTTCGCGCATGTAATCGTGAAACGGATGCCCCACCAGTCGCTTTTTGATCCAGTGACCGTGTTGGTCTTTGACCTCTTCTACCAAGGCTTCATCCGTGTAGGCCTCCCAGACTCGCTGGGTTCCTGCCACGGTTGCTACTGTGTTCCAACAGTAATATGCCAGCCGATATCCGAGCGTCATTCGACTTTCGGGTTGATGATCGACCCGCCGAACGGTAACGACGTATCGATCGGTAGCTGCTTCATTTAGCAGCATCGGGAGGTTATTTTCACCCAGAAGATGCATAATCTCGTGGATTATGGTGGTATCTCCGTCTGGGTGTTTTAACACCGATGCGCGCAGCACCAGAGCTAAGTATGGCCTGATTACCATCCCATGAACGGTCACGATTAGCCGTTCCCGAATGATTTGACCAGGCAGGCCTTCGAGTAATCGGTCGGGTAGATCCAATCGTTCATGCGGATCGGATGTTAACCCATTAAGGTCATCGACTACCAGTACGCCCAGATGTATCTGAGCAAGGATTCGTCGATGCCTTTTCGTTAGCCTTCCTTGGAGACGTTCCGCGATCTGTTCTGCCGCGAGATAAACGCGTCTTTGGGCTTCGATCTGAATTTCTTCAGCCGATTTTTGAAGTTCGACTTTGCGAACCTCAACGAGATGGCATATCAGCCGTTCCAAATCTTTTGCCGGATCTGCAGCATCAAAATCGATGCCCAGCTCCGAAGCAATCTCGTCAACCGACTTCCGAATAGGCTCCATTGACACTCCTTACTGAAAAGCGGACGAAGATATTATACTACGTTGTTAGTGTTATGAGTTAAGTTAGTTCCTCATTGTGTTCAACTATAATGCTAAATGCTATACTATAATAAATGCAGGAATTATCTACATCTGGTGACCCAAACGAGGTCATGTATCAAATTTTTCTTGATCTATCAAAAATAATGTATTCACCGTATGGTTCTTTTGATTTGTCTACCGAGGTCACTGGTACATTTATTTTGAACAATCAACAACAAATTAGTGAATGTGTCCAACTATTGGTTGATGGAAAGCCTCAACAACCGCAGCCAGAAATGCTTGCTCGAATGAGCTTACGAACTCAAAAAATATTAGAATTGCCAGTAACATATAAATTGGCGGGTATCACCATCGATGTTAAGGCTGGTGGAAATGTAAATTTCGAACCAACTTACTTAGAGTAACGACGATTAATACCTGTGTGATCCTATAGTATTTACTTTGTTGTGTATTTCTTATACAATTAGTTGACGCGAATGGCGGAGGAGCACTGGGCTCCTTTGGATTACGATGGAGGGCTCTATGAGTGACCCCACAATGGAGGCGAAGCCGGTCATTTATGACTCGGTTATTCGGAGGCTTGGCGTTGATATGCCGGCATACACCGCAATCGGCCTCGATCGGGAGGCGCTTGATGACTATTTCTACTTCCTCCACGTGGAGGAGTCGGTCATCGAGGCCGCACGAGCGATGGTCGAGCGGTACCTGGGTAACTTTACCGGCACTCGTTTTACCATCTATCTCGGGTATGTCATGCCCGAGGCAGATGACTTCGTCGGCGAAATGTGCCGCGAAGAAGAGGATGGGTTTACTGCTATCGTCAGCGATGAAGGGGACCTGATGTTGCTGTTTGAGCAGCGCTGGGTCAGCTTCGGTGATGTTGTGCGGCGGAACGGTTTGGGGCAGTGCCAGTACGCCAGTAGATATGTCGATCCCGCCTGGAGAGAAGAATATCCGGATCTGGGTGACGGTCTGCGTCTACAATTCAATAGCTCCGGTGACTACCACCGGATCCTCATTCATTTCGAGGATGTGCCAACACTCCTCGAACGATTTGCGGCGCTTCACAACGTGGGCACCTTCAGTGACACTAAGTAATCGGAGGACATCATGACCCCTTACAATGTCCTGCAGACTGAACGTGTCACGGATAACGGCGCTCTCCACTATGAGTGGCGCGGGTGGGCGATCGAAATTCACCCTGATCGGCCGTGGACAGTTCACATGGCGCGGATCGTCGGTGACGGAGTTGTTGATCACACCGAAGTTCGTGTCGTGACCGCCGGTTCGGCCGTGGAGTGCAGGGGCTTTGCCCAAGCCGTACCTCAGCCGGTCCGCCGTGCCTGCCAACAAGTCGCGACTCAGTTCCACCGGAATTGGGGGGATCTGAAGCGGCTCGCAAATGCGCTCAAAGAGCTTGCTGCTCCTCTTAACGAGGGGCGCGGTGTGAGCTCAGCTGATACCGTTCGTGCCTATCTATGGGCGGGTAACCGTCATCGGGCACGAATCGTGTGCTATAACGAGTCCGACAAGCTGGGGTCATACCCAGATCTCCGGGCATGGATCTTGACCAATCTGTTCCATGGGTGCTCAGAGCATCCGTGGTCGTACCTTGAGTCAGCACGAAGCTAGCTCAAGCTTGTATAGTCCTAAGCCCTCGTGGAAACACGGGGGCATTTTTTTATCTCTTCAACTGATTTGATACACTAGCACTGTTGAGTGAAGTCTAGAAACCTTTGGAAAGGGGATCCCGATGGCATCATTTGCACCATCTCAGGTTCAAATCGTACGGAATTCACCACGTCGGTGGTTAGAGCATCCTGCATATGAAATGGTTATGGCCAATCTGGTCATAATTATGCAGCGGCACTTTGGAAACACATGGAGTTTATTTAGTTGGCGCGACTATATGTCGCATTGCCGCCAGCTCGATCGTCATCTGCATCGATACTGGTTTGAGCAGATGGTAAAGTGTGGACTTATTGAACATCAGTCCGGTCGTTTTATTGTTAGCCCAAATGGACTAAAGGTATTGGAACCGTTTGTTGTATGACAATCAAAGAAATCATCTGGTACTTTCTTCACCCTCTATGCACAAAAAGTATAGAGGGATTTTTTTTATTCTTGTCCTATAGAGTTGTCTTTCTGCTGTATAATGAATACGCCAAAAGGCACCGTTTCTTCAGGAGGACTCTCAATGATTCCGGAAAAATTGGTCGAGCTCATTCGGGCTGCGCTTGGGAAGGAAGTTCCCGGTGATGAGGACTTCATGCGGATGGTGGTTCATGTCGACCTGGCCGGTGGTCTGACGGTGACGCGGATTGAGGTGCATGAGACGCCTCATGAGATGTTTAGTCGTCGACCAGTCGATGTCTTCATCTTTTCTCGATCGCCAGATCTGAATGGTACACAGTACCAGGCGGGTATCCGAGGGGAAAAGGAGCGTGAGGTCAACCTCGGCGCTACCGAACTTTTCCCCTGGGTTAAGTTCGAGTTCGTGTGCTTTCACCTGTTGGCGTATGCGGCCAAATTCGGCGTCCGGATTGAGTATCGGCGTCGATTCATCAGCCCCGCTCGACCTGTTGGTTCTGCCGCTCTGTACCGGGATGAGCCGGTCACCGTTGTCGCCTATGAGGATGACGGCAAGGAGCCAATGCCTGATGGGCTGCTGGACCTGGTTCCGATCCTGGTGGACGATGGCGTGCTGCTTGTTGATCCTCAGGATCTTGAGGATCTGAGCGCGTAGTCGCAGATCGCTTAATGGGCCCCGGTACACACATGTGTTCCGGGGCATTTTTTGTTGTGGATGGTATCAACTCGTCGGAGGTCATATCAATATGGATGCGAACCGAGTTCGCGGTGTTTTGGAGTTATATCGTCGGGAGCTTGAAGCGATCGGAGCATCTCCTCTCGATTTCCCTCACGATTCAATACCGCTGATTCCTCGCAATATCTTGGGGCATTGTTTGGGTATGCTCCCAAAGATGCTTGAGTTTATTGACGAAGGGCGGATGGAAAAAGTCTTTCGGTGGCTGGGATTTATTCAGGGAGCATTGTGGGCGCTCAGCATCTATACGCTGGACGACCTAAAAAACCACAATCGATCTGATGTTCCACTCGTTAATCGAACGACTCCGATCGGTGAATAAGGGTTGTCTCATTTAGGCATAATACGTAGGACCCCTTGCAAATTTTGTAAGGGGTTTTTTATTGATTGCACGGATCCCACAGTTTTCCATCAAGGGCAAGATTTGCCCGATAGCTGCTGAACTTCAGTTGAGTTGCCTCGGTACAAAATGCTGACTTTTGCAGGTCGTATTCAACGTTAAATACCGCCTTACCGGCACTAATAAATGAACTGTAATTGCTACATTCTCCATAGTTAAAACATTCTTCGTTTAATACCCATTCGTAATCATTTAATAAATCGGACACTAAGTCTGGGCTATTTTTAAGACCTGGCGAAATCCCGCGATTTTTTGCTTCGTTGGCAAGATTCTTTAAATACGTAATTTGATTCGCTTTGGTTAGTGGAAAGCCCGAATCGTTGGCGAATGCATCAACATTATCGAATTCAACGCCGTCAAAACCTTTTTGTTTACAGATGTCTAGACGTGCTCCCATAATCGGTTTGATCAGGCCCCATTGCCTTATATCTAACCATCGTTCATCAGGCCATCCATCCAAGGTGTTTCCAAGAATCTCGTCAGGAAAATCATCAGCATCAGGACGGTAATTTTCGTATGATCCGGCAGACATATAACAGACTACTTTTTTACCTTTATCATGAAGTCTTTGTACCAATGATGCATCACTTTCAAACACATCAATGTCGTAGACGGATGCGGTTTTGCTTTCATTTATCGTACCGGTTAATTGCCAATAAAACGATGTTTGTGGGGATGGGCGCCATATTAAGTTCGCAGAAGGAGTCGGCGTTGTTTGCTGCGTATTTCCATAGTTACCAATCAGTATTCCTAAATCAAAGACATCAACAGTCAAATTATTATTTAAATCACTTTTCCGTTCCAAATCGGTACTATTTGTTGTGATCGTTTTTCCATAATTAGCCGAAAGAATGCCTAAATCAAATATGTTTACGGTTAAGTCGTTATTCAAATCACCCACGATGCTGCCCGCTGCATACGAGATTTCTTTTTCGATAAGTGAAGAAATGTTTGATGTTTTTGTAACAGTCTGTATTGGTGCGTACTTTGACGTTAGTACGAAAACAAAAATACTAGTCAGAAAGAGTAGTGGGAATAAAGTTAATATCTTTTGGTCTACGGAAGATGTCTCCATTGATTTTCTTACTATAAGAAATAAGTCTGTAATTGTCGATGTTTCTATTTCGGGTTTTAAAATGTTGTTGATTGAAATTATTTGAATCGATCGGAACGCTTTTGGACGTCCCGATCGTGTTTATGGTTATCGATTCTTAATCACGTATTCATGCATTCGTTGCGCGACTCGTTGCCAGCCGATTTTATTCAGCTGATATGCGACAATCCGAGCATCCTCGATGGCATCTGGTGCTATGTCCCATGCCTTAGCCTCGATAAGAGCGAGGGCATAGTGGAAGTTGAACCAGATATCCCGATCGGAATCGCGCTTTTCGGCTTCGGACTGTAATCGGTCAAGAAACCGACTGATTGCATCACGTAAGTGCGACCTATCTTGCGGTGTTTGCTGTCCTGCTTCAACGAGCGCAATCCGTTGGTCGATCAAGGTCGAGTCGGTGAGCGGATCCAGCTTGGTATACCGGGTGAAGAAGGGCGATTTACTCATCTCGTTAGCCTTTCTCCCTAATATGAAAAAGGGGATGGCGAAAGCCATCCCCCTGACGGTTACACATTTACCGGCTGGAATATCTACCAGCCCATAATCCGATGTACCGGAGTTCCCTCCAGCAGCTCCTTTCCACGATCAGCCATATGCTCCGATGCGAATAGCACCGCATCATAGAGCGTATGCCCGATAATCGAGTACCACAGGCCATAGTGGAGAGCCACATACAGCATGTAGTACCCGAATATCCAGGAGCTGAGCATTCCAACCCAGCCCTGGTATTTGTGACCCTTCCTAAACCACCCATTGGCAGTGATCATTCCAGCGACCAAAATCGTTGGCCCCTGAAGGGTTACTTCGGGATCGATATGGGTCACCAGTACGTACCAAAGAATTCCTTCGACGATCGACTGGATGCAGATCATCAGGACCGTTGTCCAGCTGAAGATCCGCTTGAAGCGAACGACCCCCAGCCACTTAGCCCTATCCTTAGTCATATCTGGCGATAGGACCATTGAGATGAGCTTCATGGAGAGAATCCCAACGATTTGGATGCCAGCGACTGCGGCAATCGCTATCATCAGGGTTTGACGTCCATCGGCGCCAATAATCCACCGATAAGTGGGGAAGACGTACTGTTCGTACCATGCGTACACTAGGTCTGTTTCGCCTGATGTGATGATCGAAACGTACCACCATCCCAAACCTACCACGGATATCCATCCAAAGATGGTTCCAAGCCTCATGAAAATGAGGATGGCCAACACCACAAAGGTGAAGAGCAGTGCGAACGGCCAAACCTTGTTGCTGATGAATACCGTTAGTATCGCGCCATAGATGAAGTATCCACGGTGCGAGATCTCTTCAACGAATCCGGCAAAGACCGATCGGATTGTTTTAAACCCGATCCCTTCATCGGTAATCGTTCCTTTCTCCATGTCGTTCAGTTCGCCCGATTTGAGCCAGTCAAGCTGGCCATAGATCAGAGCAACAAGGACTAGAACTCCCGAGGTCTCTACCACGGTCGGGAAGAACGCTCCACTGGATACGATCCAGTAGTTCATGTGAAACCCGGTTGGATTCCAAAACATGGTTCCGATCCAGTACAGCAGGAATACTGCTACCAGGAACACTGCCTGGAGGAGCATATCCATGATGTGCTGCTCGCGGACTGACGCCGATCCCTTTCGCCAGCGCATATGCGCTCCTTTTACTAAGATGATCCGGTAATAATAATTATACAGGTAAATATCAATTTGACTATAGGTTAGTCGAGGAGAGCTTTTGCCGTATCCCAGAAAAATGGTTCATTAAGTTTAGTTTTTTCTTGGTACCACCATTCAGCACCCCAGAAATACAAATCACTAAATCCTGATTTTTGTGCGTAATTAATTGTGTCGATAAATAGTTCTCGTGACATTGTTTGATCTTTTTCTTCCCGGCTTAACGTAGCCGTGGAGCTCGGCCCCCACGGTTCACCCTGAAGTTCTGTTACAATTATTTTTTTGTACGGTACACCGACTAAATCAGCCTTAATTTTATAGGTCCAGTGGGCAAGCGGATATTGGAAGTAAACAGACCGTCCAAGTAATAGACCCCAAAAATCAAACCAGATCCGACGATACATTGATATTCCTAAATAATCCCCGGCGAGATAGGTAGGGAGCCAAACCCCGCCTTCACCGCTATCTTGTACTAAAATTGGTCGGGAATCGAGGCTTCGGACGATACCAATCTCATGATTTAACACATCCCATTTAATATCAAGTGCACAGTTTCCAAATGGGAAAAATGGCTCATTTTCGACTTGCCACATCGTTATATTCGAATAATCCTTCAGTTGAAGTATTGATTCCTTTATGAATTCATACAACTCAGCATTTTTGATGTCGTCGTTTGGTAAACTATTCCACCAGCCTGGTTCAAAGCATTCAGGGTATCGTACGGTTTTTCGTCCCGTAATTAATATGACTGGGATATTGCGTTGTTGGGCCTGGTCCAGTTGCCATTTAATGGTACTGAAGTCGTATGAATCGCGTTGTGCTTCGATTTCATCCCAATAGGCAACAAGTCTCAGCTGTTTGACGCCAAGATCGTCCAATATTGCCAGATAGGTTTCTTTCCAATCTAAACCCAACTCTTGTGCATATTTATTGCTGAATGTTACTCCATAATTTATGTGGTTGGCTTGGTGTGGGCGGATAAAAAAGAAGACGACGAACGGTGTCACCAGAAGTAATAGTAAAAGTCCAACGATAATTTGAGTCAATCTCATTGAGCAGAGACGTTTTATAAGTTTAGTGCTGGCATTAAATTCATCTTTAAGCCAAGGAGTCGGTTTGTTCTTTTTAAGAGCCGTGGGCATGTTAATCAACTTCTATTCTACGTTCTCGAATTATTTTTGCATAATACTCAAATGATCGACGAGGTTTACGGGCAAGATTATTGTTCCGATCAATTTCCACCAGACCGAATCGAGGCCAGAATCCATGATGCCATTCATAGTTATCGAGCAATGACCAATGGAAATATCCGCGCACATCAACACCATTAGCTAATGCTTGCCCACACGCGATGAGCATGTCTCGAATGAATTGTTGCCGATATTTATCATGCGAATCAGCTAGACCATTTTCGGTAACATAAATTGGAATCTCATACTTACCAAGTTCCCGCAGTAGTTCACCCAATCCACCTGGATTAATCCACCACCCCATGTCACTAACATAATCAGTCGGGTTATCGAATCCAAGATAGCGGATTCGTTTGGTGAAGTAATAATTTAATCCAAGAAAATCCAGCTTACCGCGGAGTGGTTGTAGATAAAAGTCATCATTTAGATAGTTGAGTACTCGTGCCGCGACTTTATCTATAATGTTTGACCCAAATGGATCAGTTTCATACCACACGATTTGATGGGCGTGCCCAATCGGAGTATCTGTGTATTTTTTCATCGCGTCGTATGCCAAGATCTGAGATCGAATCATATTCATTTGCACAAAATATGAGAGATATGGATTGATTTTGTTGGGTGGCCATTTGCCATTCGTATAAGCCATAAGCGCGTATACTTGAGGTTCATTAATTGTTAAAAAAGCGTCGGTATATTCGCTAAAAGCTTGAGCGCATTTTGAGGCATACAATGCAAATATTTTACCGGCATCCATTGAGGCCCAACCACCTTTTTTTGCAAACCAGAGCGGATTTGTAAAGTGATGCAAGGTAACGAATGTTTTTAGTCCTTTTTGCTTTGCTGCTTTTAAAATATCTTGATAATGTTCGATTGCCTGTGTTGAAAAAGTTTCTTCGGTCGGTTGAATACGTGCCCATTCAATCGAGAGTCGGATCGCATTTAGCGAAAATTGAGTACAGATATCAAAATCATCACCATACCGATTGTAAAAATCACACGCTATTCCAGATGGTTCTATCGGGTACTTTTTCCCCGGCGGTTTATTCACTTCCCATTCCCACCAGTCCGAATTACTATTGTTACCTTCGGTTTGATGTGCCGAAATTGCTGCTCCAAACAAAAAGTCATCGGGGAAATGATAGATGTCCATGCTTGTATCATTGTACAAAAAAAAGGACAGAGTTTTGAACCCTGTCCTTTATACTTAATTAATAATCTGTCCCCGGGGTATTGTGCGAAGTAGTAGATCCTTGATCCCCATTGCGGCATCACAAAAATGCAAATTTTCACGGGTGTGTATGTCAGTGCCGATGTATATTGCTACTCCGGACATTCGTAGCGCATCAAGAGTCGCGGGAGCGAGCAAACGATTGTCGCCCTCAAGGATTTGATTCACATTGAGCTCTATTGCTACATCATGCATCGCGGCAATCTGAGCCAATTGAAATAATTGGCTTGGCGATACATCTCCGCCATGTCTAAACGGATGTCCTATGACGTTGATTCGTATCCCTGGGCTTTCCAACACCTGTTGATATGCCACCATCATCTGTTCAGTCCGTTGAGCAGGCGATTGCTCGCCATCGCTTTTTTTGTGCCATAGAACCGCAGTAAAGTGACACGCGACGATCACCGGGGATAGCGTTGTATCAGGAAGTGGTCCATCGAGTACAAAACCGGTTACCCCATTGCTGCCTTGGTCAAATACCGGTAATATGTCGAGTTCGACACCGATATGTACTTTGACTCCGAACCTTTGAGCGATGTGCCGTAGCTGCTCCTGTCGGTCAACCTCCCAAAGCAATCGATCCGTTGGATGTGCTTCGGGATGATTGGGGTCCCTGTAGTGGGGTGTTATGTGAACTGCACTAAACCCTGCTAAATGAGCCGCAAAGAACACTTCTTCCGCAGTCACGGTCGCATGACGATCCGTCTGTACGATATGTACATGTCCCAAAATATGGGTATTTCCCATACAGGCCTCCTTACGAATGTGCTAAATTATCGTGGAATGATGAGATCATTATATGCGACAAATGCAGTATTAATTTTTATAGTGATATAATAAATATGCCGCAAGGCAGGTTTTCTGCTCAGGTAAAGGAGTTCCTGTGAACATGCGAACACTGGAAGAACTGTTAGTAGTTCGGTCACCACTCGGTACATTTACTGTGTATGGAAATGATCCCGTTGCTCACGGTTTGCGTATCGTTGGCGAAGGGATCACCTTAACGTTACAACCTCATCACGCTGAACTGATTCATGAACCAACTCATGAGCGATTTCAAACGATCGCATATGCTTCGTTAGCTCGAGGCATTTTGTCGGTCATATCGATCCATCCGCATCTCTCTCTTGGCGTAAGGCATTGGATCGACCATTTTGCCGAGCATTGGGAGCATTTGTGGCTGGACGACACGTCGATTACAGTTGTTATCGACGATGCGATACATGCATTTGTATCGGATTTGTTCCGTCACTCAACGTTTCTAACTAATCCGGGAATCGAAATTGTGGATGGGGAACGGGTGTTGATCCGAATTCACAACACCCATGATGTTCGCAGGTCCTATGAACCCACTGTCTATGCAGGTATGCGAGGCGTGCTGGCTTGTACGGTACGTACCATACCTGATCTGAGTTACGTAACTCACGATCAGGTTTTTTATGCTGGCATATCGTTGCCTGAGCATATCGATGCCTTCATCGCGAACTTTTGCGCGGTATATGCAGGAATGGTTTCGGTCATTCCTCGGTAATTAAATGACTTCGGGGGCGCACACGTGCCCCCATTTTTATTTCCATCTT
Organism: candidate division WWE3 bacterium; assembly: GCA_013335095.1. Classification (GTDB taxonomy): domain Bacteria; phylum Patescibacteriota; class 4484-211; order 4484-211; genus JAAXWF01. The sequence continues at coordinate 16,252 of JAAXWF010000001.1, read as the reverse complement.
ATAGTGTTTGTTGTTTTGTTTCTTTTAACATATAATCATAGTGCGATTTTCCTAGGGTGACTAGTAGGAGGAGAGTCAGATGCCTGACTTACGGGAGATCAGGAACGCGGCGCATGAAGCCGCACCCTTCGATTCGGAGGCAATCGGGATGGAGGAGACCTTTGGTCTCTACCCAAGGGTCTACGGAGATCCTGACAGCGACCTTCTCGGCGGAATGAACGCGACCCTCTCTGAGGCCATCGCCCTCATTCGATCGTATGACGGCTCGGGAACGTTTCGGATGACGTTCCATTTCATCGCCTTCGGCTTTGTTCTTCGCGTTACGCGCGAAGGGTGGGTCGAACTTGATGTCCGGGTTAACTCTCCCGATTCGTCCGTGACGATACCTCTTTTCCATGTGGGACGAGGTTTTCCCTTGGATACAATCCATATGGATGATCGGCACCTGGTCGGTTTAAAGCTGCTGTGGACCCCCTCGCAAGGTCTACTGCTGATTCGGCCTTTTGCCGACGCTGATGAGCAGGTTATGACGTCGCTCATTTTTGTCGGGCAAGTGTAAGGTCTTGGCTCGTTTTTCACGTATGTTGTGCTCTGGCTGTTTGGTTCGGGCTACATGCTCGGGCTCCTGGTCAAACACTTCATGCGATAAGGATCGTCGTTTGGTCTGCCTGCAGCGAAAGTTGCAGGCTTTTCTTTTTGAGTTATTAGTTGGAGAATATTAATCTGTTGTCGTTACTTCAATTTGGTTTGAATATACGTCACATTCACTTGATCTCACTCTACAAACCCGAATATACCATCTTCCTGCGGCATACGAAGAAGAAAATGTTAGTGTTTTAGAAACAGCCGCGGGACTTGAAACCCCCTCAGACCCCCAACTTAGTCCTACAGATTGAGCTAGATCGTTTGCCCCAAGGACCTGAGCAAGCTCTTGTTCTGTCATTTCTTTTGAAGAAGCCTGATTTTGAGGATAGGTTGGGTTTTGGCTAGTACTCCATACAATCTTATATCCTTGAAGCGCGGCTCCCCCAGTTATTTTCCAATTCAAATCAACACTGCGGTTACCGCTCATTGCCCCAGTTAAGCTAATTGATGGTGCACCCCATTCGGTTGGGGCAACTACAACTGATTCGTTTTGAGTGTATTCATAGCACTGGTTGGTATCAGCTATATAGCGACATGCTCGTACATAAAAAGTTCCACCTAAATCAAGCGGTCCAGCCTCCAGCGTAATACTACGACGGTTTCCACCATTTACGTATGTTTGAACGTCACCGCCACGAGGTGGGAACTGCGGGTTCTGATTTTTGGAATAGATGACCATAAACCCATTAGGCTCTTCGTAGTTCGACATCTTCCATGTCACGGCGATTTTTCCTTCTGAGGACGATTTTACATTGGTTAGTTCAAATACTTTTGTACCGGCACTGCTTGATCCAGAGGGTTTTTTAGTCGGTGTTGGGGTTGGTACTAATTTTTCAAGTGTGACTACTTTTTCAGTCAGTACGCCACCCGTGGTATATGCCTGAACGGTGATTTTATTTTGTCCATCTTTTAGGTCAATAGATACACCAAATTGACCTTTTTTTGTTGGGATAATTGTACTGCTGTCGTTGATCTTAATTTTTACAATTGCATCAGCATCTGTTTTGCCCTTTAGTGCAATCTTTGTTGATTTCGTTTTAGTTCCATCTTTAGGAGTGCTTACTGTTAATGTTGGAGCTTTCGTATTCGCGAATACTCCAAGTGTATACTTTTGATCCGTATCCCGCTTTTTATTAAATTGGAACCATGGACTATTAAATTGTTCCGGGTCGATTTTACCTACCGTTGCAGTTGGTGATTCGCCTGATACTGCTTGAGCTTCTTGACCAGCACTAAATTTTTGTTCCAAGCTATTTGCACCGGTTATCGTAACCTTACCTTCAATCGCTTTTACAACAAAGTTTGTTGCGCCAGTTTCTTGAATATCATACGCAGTTCCTTCTGCAAATACATTTAGCCCTTTCATTTCTACGGTATAAAGCCTTTTAGTATCGGGCATCACTCGATGATAAACTTCTCCGGTTACTTGTTTTAAGTGATACTTTGTTTTAATAATCTCAGTAAATTCCACAACACTGTTCTGATTGAGTCTCGTTTCGCTTTTATCAGGGAACTTTATAATTGCTTTTGATGCATTGCCGGTTTTAACGAGCATGGCTTTAGATATTTCTTGGTCAGCGACTGCGTTAATCCAATCCGCTTGCTCTGCCGTTTTAACTTGAACCTCACCTTCAATTACAACTAGGGTTGGGATTTGGGGCGTTGTAGAAGATTGAAAGAGAGATGCTCCTTGTCCAGCAAATAAATAGTATGCTGCGCCACCCAGTGCCAGCATTCCCATTAGTACACTCGCAGCAAGCATGATGAGTTTATTTGTATCTTTGGATGAGCCTGATGATTTATATGGCTTTGGTACGATTTCGTCGTCTTTGGGCGATTTATAAGACGAATCAAGCATTGCCGGATCAGGAACTGTTGCGTTTATTTTGGGCGGATTTGATGGTGGTGTATTAGATTGTTGATCCATCCTGTAACTATTAGTCTATCAAACAATCAACGGATTTCCAGTGGCTTTTTTACATTGCTAATTTGATTAAGACTTATATAATAATATTATATCCTATTCATTTCGGATGGAGGTTAGGATGGCTGAATCGGCCACAGGAGACGTAACTGTCGAAATGCTTGCGGTGATTATGCATCGGCGCATGACACAGCAAGAACGTCGGTCTGCTTTGTTGCTACTTGCCGCAACCCTATTCATCCTTGTGATGAACCTGTCTGGTATTATTTTCCCTTCCTATGAACTGATCCTAGTTCTACTTGGGCTTGGTGCATTAGCGCTGGCCAGTTCGTTTATCATGGGATATCGCATCAAGCGTGGATGGTACGGTAACTGTGAAGCTGATGCACGGGATCTAATCGATTTTATGATCGCCAATTCATCAACACATGAGTCTGCTGCTGACTCTAAAGATGATCAGAGCACCTCCGTGTAATTATTCTACGTGGATATGTTTATTAGCCGGGGTTTATAAAATCCCGGCTTTATCATTTTGATAAAATCTCATATTATTTTTTCATGAATAAAAAATTTACTGAAGCTATATACGAATTATTACGAACAGTCCCCCAAGGGAAGGTTGTGACGTATGGTGATTTGGCCAAAGCGGCCGGGAGTCCGGGTGCTGCTCGGGCGGTTGGACTGGCAATGAAAAATAACCCAGATGCTCCTCACACTCCTTGTCATCGCGTTGTTGCGGCTGATGGATCATTGCATGGATATTCGGGTGCTGGTGGCGTTAACAGAAAGCGTGAAATGTTGATCGCAGAAGGCGTTGAGTTTTATGGTGATCGCGTGGATTTAGTTACCGCTCGGTGGAATTTGCTTAGTTGATTACTCCTATAGTGTTATAATGTTGGTGCGTTTTTGCAGCCGATGAGAACTGCCATTGGCAGAAAGGACGGCTAATGCCCAAGCAACCCAAGAAGACGGACCTCGAATTTTTCGAGGAACTATGGGGGGATGTTCCACAAGAGGAGGTGTGGCCGGCATCTCGGCCGAAAGGCTACTCGTACTTCGGCGTCGCCTTCAAGGCGGGCCGTTGGCGTGCGATTAGCATGCTGGTCATCGGCCCTCGTGGAGGACTGAGTGAGCGGCTCATTATTGTTGATGACGAGGAGCCATACGATCCCCATAAAGTAAAGCTGAACTACACGTCAGCTGAGGATGATGGGATCGCGTATGGTCTTTCGGGGTTAAGGCACTGTGCGCCGGACCGAGAGGGACGCTTGCTCATCGCTCGTAGAGCGGTTGAGGAAATTGCCGAACAAGTCAAAACCAAGTCCCGTGACTGGGAGCAGGTTTTGGGTATGTTCGCAGAAATGTGGAAGGAAAACACCTGCGTTTCGGCATTCCGGGGTGGATTGCCGGGCTTAGGGAGCAGTCATCGGTAGGCAGCTTATGCGGGTGGTGAGGTATCTCATCGCCCGCTTTTTTTGTTTTTTAAATTCTTGATATAATTCACATCACTAAATTCTTGCTGCGATACGTAAGGAGAGTCCGATGACTCAGTCACCTGATAGGCCCGGATTAACCGAGTTCATGGCTTGGGCGGCTCTACCGGATCGAGGGATTGCCCGCAACCATCTTGACCAGGCAGTCTTTGCGTTTCCGGTTGGCGATCATGTTATTGAGGTCCACGCAATCATCTTCACCGATATTTTTGCGTTCGATGGCATCGACCAATCTGTATATGTTCTTGACCAGCAGGAGCGGTTGGTCGAGCTCACCGAAGGATTAATCGGTGGGAGCCGCCACGATGTTCGTGTGGGGGATCGGTTTTGCATTCATGTGAAACCAGTATCGCATCCAACCTATATTGCCGGATGCGAGCGCGTTAAGTAGCGGTAGCTTTTGCGGGTACGTTGTTGATTTTGCCAGAGCCTGTATTATCAGGTTCTGGCTTTTCTTTTATCAAAGTGTTATTTGTTTCGCGGGTAAACAGAGCGATTATCCATCCAACAATAAGAGTAATAAGCTTAACGAAGATTGCTAGAAAGATTAAACCGACTCCAGTAATAAGCACAATTGAAAACGTTTCAGCCAATACGTTGTACCCGAACGGTATCACAATACCAAGATATTTAAATAAAAACGGATACCCTTGATGAATCGGTTGAGCGATTATCGCGTCGATGGTTTCTTTTCCAATTTGATATCTATTTATTAATAACGTAGGAAGTCCGGACAGACAGAAAATGACTCCAGGAGTAATCAGACGCCCATATCGGTGTGAAAATATCATCAAAAATCCGAGCATTATCCCACTAAATACCCCAAGCCCGATTAAATATTGTTGAATTTGCTGGTGACCTAACTGTGTAAAAGGATATATGAAATCTTTATTCTCACTAATAATTTTTTGCATATCTACGTCTTTTATATGGCTTACGGTAAAAGATTCTGGCCCCATTTCATACAATGCTTTACTAATTTGTCCGAATATTTCAAGTCTAATTTCTTTCGGTGATCGATCAGCAACTTCGTCATAGGTAAATGGCAACGCGAATCCATCGAATATTTCGATGGGTGGGTTGGGATTAACTAATAGATGTTGTCGAATAGCCTTGATCTCATCGGGATGATCAATTCCATCGGGACTGAATAAGTAGGCTACCACATAGGTCAATATCTGCTTTGCCGGTTGTTCTTCACTCACTTTATATAATGCGTATGTGGGTATTGTTAGTAAGACTGTTATGAAAAGAATTATGCTGACGATCCACTTTGCGTCGACAAACCAGTACGGTCTTGGGTGAGGTTGGGGCGTAATTATCGTTTGATCCATAGTCTATTCAAAAAAGTGCGGAGGTAGAGGCCCTTTACCTCTTTGCCGATCGGTATATGCATTTAATGTAATAAGCTGGATTAATACTAACACACCGCACACCGTGGCGACGATAATACCGGCTTTCAGATGCTCAGCCGGTATTATCAGCCAAGATCTGAACTGAGGGATCGAAAACATAATCGCTAAACCATAAAAAACTGCACCGGGAATTGCAATGATGTTACTTATTAATATTCGGTACGTTTTGAATTGTAGAGTCTTCGACACTACGGTAAAGATTGTAGCGATCGCTAAGCACACAAACGCAAGCTTCATAATTTAATATTGTATCGAATTTTTGGGATATTTCTATCATTTTTAAAACATGTACCTAGATGTATTGGAGTAAAAATTATAGGTTTACATATTTGGTATATAATACTAATGATCAAAAGGCGACCAAGGAGGAGACCGCTATGGTCGAGATGCTGGAGTGGCCGGAGGTTGCGCAGCTATGGCAACTTATTTCCGAACATAAGGACGAATGTGAAGACCACGATACGCTGACCTTCTGGCAGCGTTGGGAACAGTATGTTACACGACAACTTATCCGTCGAAGCACACTCGATTGGTTTCCCGGCGACTCGAAGTATTGGCCTCTGGTATTGGAGGTCTTAAGAGTCAAGTCTGTGCCGCGGTATCGATATACCGTGCGACTTCAGCCCGGATTTATTGGGCTTTGGTACGAAACCTTTGTACCAGGGTTATGGGTATATGCATCGGCTCGGGATGGTATTAACCCGGCGCCGGTGTGGATTTGCTACCAACCACTTGACTCACCGTGGATGAGTCGGCCCGAAGCCACCGTTAACATCGACACTCTGATACGGTTTCGAGATGCTGGCGGACCGACGCTTCCACACCAGGGCATTCAACTATCGATCGGTGACTCGGATTTCTGGATTGACGCCGGGGTTATCGTTGAGGTCGAAAGCATCGAACTGACCCCGGTATGTCGGGTCATTCCGGCTCTCAATCGGACTACGCTAATTCAAATACTCGATGATACGGGTGCGTGGATTGATCAGGCTATTCCTGCCAATCTACCTCACGGGAGGTGGTTTCGGGTCCCTGGTGATCCGAGTCGCTATGAATACTGTTTCATGATGTCGCTTTAGCCATAATTAGTTGGTGGGGAGGTTTTGCCTCCTCACCAATTTTAATAAATAATATTTCCGTTGATTCTTTATAAAGAAAAAGGTCGGAAGGGCAGATTTACTACCATCCCGACCTCGATTGCTATTCGTTAACCGCGATAAATTCGCCACTGAGTTTCATGTATACCATCGTAACTTGTAGACTCGGAAACTCTTCGAGTATCCGTTGTCGAGCAAGTCGCAGATCCTTGAAGTGCGCATCTTCACAATCACTTGCGCCATACACGGCACAGTTCTCATGATTGATAAAGATGACCTGACGAATCTGGTGGGCATGAACGGCGATAGTTACCTGTCCAATTACGAAGCCGAGATCCTTGATGCCTCCTGCAATCTGGACTCGGTCGAAGTTGCCATATCCGACTTCAGTGGCTAACCACTGATCCAAAAACTGCTGCAATCTGAAATCGATGCAGCAGACCGCGAGGGTGGAACATAGTTGCTGTTGCAACGTCTGGCTCCTTTCGGTCGAATAATTCGGTAAAATTATCGTCCTATAGTTGTGGTTTGTCAATATATTCGATATGTAAATCGTAAAATGCTGATTCGACGCATAAAGAGTGGTCTTGGTATAGTTAGCGTATGCAAGGACATTTTCCTTTTACAAAATCATCAACGCGCCTATTAACGTTAACTGTAATGATTTTGGCCCTGTTTATTATCTGGATTGATCGTGTCGTTGTACTTTCTTATTTGCAGCCGTTGCTAACATACTTTTCTTATCAAGTGGTTGTGCAGATTACTAAACTATTGGGGTGGCTATTGCCCGTGTATATTTTTATACATTTTTTTGAAGCCGAATCGTTTCCAGATAGTTTAGGCCTTAGAGCTAATAAACGTAATGGTGCCTTATGGGGGGTGATGGCCGGGATGGTTTTAGCATTGATCGTAGTTGCTGTTACCATTAGTGTTGGTAAATCCGCACTAGTAGAACCATCTTTGTGGAGCATTGTTTCCCTTGTCTTTGTTGCACCAGTAACTGAAGAAATTGTGATGAGAGGATTTTTATTAACTCGATTTTCGATATTGTACGGTTTTACGGTAGCGAATTTTGCGACATCATTTTTGTTTGTATTAATGCATTTCCCATTATGGTGGCATATTAATTATCAACCAGTCACATTCGACCTTGTTAGTTTATTCGTTTTGGGGCTTTTTCTTGGTGTTATTACTAAAAGAGGTAATTCTTTATGGGCAGCTATAACTGCTCATGGTTTCTATAACCTTATGCTATTAGTCTTAGCTATTTTATTCAGATAACTAACTTGATAACAGTTCAGGCCAGACGATTTCTTCATGGGTCCGATATGATTGAGGGAAATGTGTGTTGATATGAGGGCGAAACGAAGTCGTCTTTTGATCTCGAACAGCACCATCTATGATTTGAATACATGAGTTTATATCATTCCATAAAAGTGCGTACCGATGGTCGATAACGTCTAGCCCAATAACCTTTTTCTCTTTTAACCACAACTCCGCATGTGATTTCCAGACACTAACAAGCGCCCTGACTGTTTCGATTGCATCCATACGTATTTGTAATAATGATGCAGGCGAAATCTTAGATGATCGTACAAGATTCATCGCATTTGTTAATTCCAGCTTATGAATGAGTAAGTCAATAAGATTGGTAGCAAATTCTATGAGTGGATGATCGGTTAGTTGATTCTCTTCGGCAATTTTTTGTAAATTATGTTGAATCTGAATTAATTGCCGCTGATATTTTTGTGGATGTTGCAACGAAAAGACACCATATTGTGGGTTTTCATAGAGTAATGTTTTAAGTGGATTTGGTGTTGTTTCAAACCGCTGCTTATCAAATATTCGTGCATCAATCGTGTTAAGTTGATCGATTAATTCATAGAGTTCAAGCGGTACTTCGGTTGTGGCTTTCAGTATCGAGTCCGCTTCAAAATGGTTTCCGCCCCATAGGTTTGTACTCCACTCTGTTAAGATTCCGGCTACGCTTGAGAATGGACATTCGGCATTATCCTCATGCCACATCGATATCATTATTTCTTTCATCGTATGTTGTAATGCGTTATCTATTATTGCTTGATTGTTTAGAACCGCGCGATGATGCCATGGAAGTATCTGATTGTGACTCAATGTGCTGGTTGCCATTCCGTACAAAGGGATATTTTTATGTATGTAATTTGATTTAATATCGGCATTAATTTTTTTTGAATCAATCTCGTCATATTCCCAATATAAGAGCTTTATTTTTTCAGGAAGCTTATCGCGCTGTTCATGATCCACATCTTTGAGCATGTTGGCCCACAGATATAGATTTATGTTTTCTGATTGTATATGGTAGTTATGTGCCTCTTGCAACAGTAATTCTGATACTTTGTCGACGTGTTTAATGAACATGTTGGCGTTATTAAGTTCTTCTGATTCATCAAAGCTAACGTTTATAGTGATTGAATCAAGCTTTCCGATATAAGGAGCAGTAGCACTATGTATCAATGGTCTTAAGAGTTGCTCAGATAGATGTGGATCATTTGGGTCCAGTATTTTAATGTTTTTTTGGTTTCTCCATTGCTTTATTTCGGGCAAGGACAGTATCTTTTCAAGAAAAGCTGCGTACTGAATGGTTGGGTAGAGTACTATTTCAAATTGCTCGGCAAATTCAACTAGTTCCTTAATCTCTTGCGTCGTTAATATCCCAACTTGGTTGCTTAGCTTGTTGACTTGATATAAGAACGAATGCGCGGGGAGATCGACTAGTTCATAACATTCAACATTAAAAGTAATATGTGTAAGTCCATGCAGCGCTGCCCAAACAATTACTCTTTTTAGAAAGCTTACGGTATAAACCCCGCCTTTTGCTAGATCAATAAGAAGCGTTCGTCGCTCAAATTGCCCTGTTCTTTGTGTGTTTTTAAATACTGGAACACAGCCTGCATGTAATAAACTGCGAAAAAGTGCCGGAGTAGACGAATATGAAATAGTAAAATTGCGGAAACCATTACTTTGAATGTTGTATGTATTCTCTTGCAGGTTCGGATCGTGACGGGTAGTTACATTAGGTGTTTCAGATACTTCAAAGACCTCGGGATAATAAGCTGCAATTATTTGGTTCACCGTTGAATTGGGTAAGAGTAAACGTGGTTTCGGCGGATGATATGGCGAAGTTTGAGACGAAAGGGAATGTTCGATGAATTCCTCAAATTCATCATTCATAAGCTTTAAGTTTTTGAGGGTACTTTTTATTCGGGTTGGAATAGATTCAGGAAATAAGCTATTTGCCATGGACAGTTAATTGTATCTTGCTATAAATCTAACTCACACATACCACGCATGTAAATAACACTGGTATCAATTTTTTGTATTTCATTTTAATTTTTTTAACCATTTTTTATTGTACTGTATACTTATTCAGAATGCTTACAGAGAGTTCAATGTATTCGGTTTTTTTTATTGATCCTGCCCTGTTGGTTTTGATCGCTTTATCTGCTTGGGCATGGTTAACAAATCCATTCAATCGTCTTTCCATTTTTCGTAAGCCTTTTAGTGTCACTATAGAAAACGGTTCGGCAGTTGTAACAAAAAATCACAATCTTAATATCCGGCGTATATTTTTATGGCGGTTCCTGGCTTATTTTCATGCGGCATGGTATATCGTCACAAATGTGTATTGGGGAAGCAAGAAAACTCAATCATCCACCATTCAAGGTATTGTAAAAGAGATCCATGCGCTGCGTTTCAATCCTTATCGAGCGTATTTAATCTCTGGTGATCATTTTGTCGTTCAGTACCCACGTAACTTAGGTGTATTCTATTTACCTACATTAGATACTCGGACCGCCTTAGACAAAGAGGATTGGGCAAATCGTCAGAGAGTATATGCTCAAACACTTATTTATGATTTGCAAACATTTATTAAAGCGGGTAAATTAACGACCACCATTGTTCCCGTCTCGCCGCGTGGTGTCAGTTTGATTAATATTTACGCTTACCCATCAGATACCCTATATGGAATGCTTTTTGCGTTGAAGGTTATGCTCGATGATTCAGAGTTGAAGCGGTTGTATCCATTTACCGTACGTCACGAAGAAGAATTACAAACACGATCGTTAGCCCGTCAATTGATTAAAGAGAATACTCATGGTATTCGTGAATTGTTTAATCATTATTACAAATCGGTCTTTGACGATAGTTCAGGGCTTATAAAAAATAATGTTCGATTATCCAGTGCTAAAGATATTACAAAGCGTTATTGTGCCTTCTACGACAATGTTATATTTTGGCGCACTCTGCAATTAATGAATGACTTAAATATTGACACATCAATTAGTTGGGAATTAGAAGCACTAAAGAAACGTATTTTAGAAACATTCTGGTATTCAGAGGAAGGATACTTTATTGAAGACTTATCGGATGAATCAGTTGCACGTAAACATTATTCATCTGATTGGCTTGTAGTTTTATTTACTGGGTTTCTCGATCCGGCAATTTCTTCTGATCGGGAGTTTTTAACAAAATCAATAGAATATATTCGGCGACATCGGATAGCTGAACCATTTCCTATGAAATATCAGCCAAACGATCGTGCTCATCGTCAATTTCCAATAGTTCGTCTAGCCGTTCCTGCCTATGGTGGATCAGCTATATGGAGCTTTTGGGGTATCGAGTATATCCGTCTACTCTTAAGAATGTACCAAGAAACTGGAGTTCAAGTTTATTTGGAGGAAGCCGGGAATTATCTACACCGATATGAAGCGAACATGATTAGAGATCATGGATTCCCTGAAGTATACTCAGCCGAAGGTAAGATGTTAACAACTCTACTATATAAAAGCATTAGGCAAACTGGCTGGGTGATAAATTATGTTCAAGCAAAACGGATGTATGATTCCATCATGAATCGCTCATTATCGATCTAGATTGCTTTGGGGTCCTAATGCAAATAGGGTCAAAACCGAACCATCTGAATCTAAAGATAATGTAAGTTTGTCTCCTGGTTGTAAGTTAATTAATTGAGTTGACCGATTATTTCGGTACACTACGGTATTTTCAGTTGTTGAATACATTTGATTAGTCGCTGTTATGATATTTTTATGATCTAGGCTGAGTGTTGCAAATGTTTCTGCACGGGTTAGTTTTGTATCTTGTACACCAAATACTTTTCCTACATTGGGTAATTCAGACCAAGTTGAAACCGTAACTGGCCATGAAAGGCAAGCGAGAATAATAAATCCGACTAATAATCGTTCTTGTATTGTAATTGGCGTAGTCATAACATGTACCTCGGTCTTATGTGCAAGTATTGCACCCAAGGCCGAGGTTGTCGAAGTTCTCTCTTCGACCGCTGTCTGCGAGGTTCACGTTAACAAATTAACTTGTACGACTACTACGAATAGCATGAATTATCCGTCTGATTAGGCAATTGTGCAATGTATACAAAATAAGTATTGCTATTCCTTGATTAACACATACAATTAAAACTATCTATGAAAGTTTTGTTGTACATGGCTATTTCTGTCAATGGATATATCGCCGGTTTAGGTGATGATACTGATTGGGTTTCTGATACTGATTGGAGTGTCTTTTCGGGAATGGTTCGCGAGTCTGGTTTTATTGTAATGGGGCGGGTTACCTATGAAGCGAGCGGTAGCGATTTTCCCTATGAAGGCGCGATCAATGTTGTAATTACTCGAGACAAAAGTAAGCATAAGCAAGAAGAAGACATTATTTTCACTGACCGAACACCAAAAGAGATTATTCAAATGGCCACGGAAAAAGGGTATGATCAGATTCTGTTAATTGGAGGCGGGCAAACTAATGCGTTGTTTATGAATGAACGCCTTGTCGATGAGATTGTGGTTAGTGTACATCCAATTATGCTTGCAGGTGGTGTTCATTTATTTGAAGGATTATTGAAAGATGTTAATTTAAAGTTTAAGTCGATGAACCAACTACAAGAAGATTTGGTACAGTTGAACTACACGGTTGTTCGTTAATTTTTTTCTTTGCTTAAAACAACTTAATCGCTAAATCTTGGACATCAAGTCGAATGATTAATACTGATATGATCACTCCTGCGGCCACGATCGCTATTGTTATAACGACGTTTGTCAGAATTCCCATTTGAATCGTTTTACTGGCTAACGGGTTTCGACCAAGTGCTTCAATCCCTGCACTGGCAACTCGTCCAAAGTATAAGAAGCCAAAGATTATGGAAAGAATCATGATGATTCCAGCGATTATGTATTTCAAAACAATTAATGGTTCCTCGTATATCGCGGCAGCCGATAGGTTTAATATGTCGGATATGTTGGTTCCTAAGCTCGGTTGGGCAGAGTAGTAGTGTATATTTATTGTTATGGGTATTAGTCCGGTGTCTCCATTTTGAAGTGGCGTAAAATCTTCGACTGCGCTACCAAGTACGAATCCGGATAGTGTTGCTTTCATTCCAACACCTGCATCGGGCGATGCGGTTATTAAATCACCTTTGTGGATTTGTCCGTTTGTTTCAGATACACGTACCAGAGCGCTTCCTGTTGATACCACTGGATATTTGCCACTGGTATCATCGTTGTTGCTTTCAAGTGAAATTGCAGGGTTGCTGCTTACTACGCCGATGATTTTAGGATCGTATGGTGAAGTAGAGAGGGTGAATCCTTCGGAGGAAGTAGAAATAATACTCCCGTCGGGGATTGTTTCACCAATTACCGGTAGATAAATTGCTATTCCAAGTGACAATAATTCGCTGTTGAGCTGTGATGAACTTTGTGCGTTTGATGTGTGTGGTGTGAGAAATATAACTCCTGTTATGAAGGCAAGCAGTGCTGTAGTTATCTTGTTTTTATGTTGTTTTTTGGATAATTTCATACGGTTAATACTAGTACAAATATTACGATTTGTCAGAGTAGCTATTTTTAGTGCGTGGTGAAGCCTTACATAGGCTGTGAAAAAGCTTAATTTTGTTAGAATGAAATAGATACCTTTTCGGTAACAAAATGAAAGTATTGAAACTGCTTCAGCTGTCCATTGCACTACTCCTAGTTTCTGGTGTAGTTGTTGTTTTCGAAAGCAGTACGCGAGGTTCTGTCCCCTTTAACGGGGTTGCTACAGAATTGCGTGCTGTATTTGGCTTGTCGGACGATAATAATCAGGGGCAGGTCCTTTCTGCTGGTAGTAATTTAAATTCTCTTTCGAGTCGAGTCGCTTTTAATATTCCTGCTACATTTCGTCAGGATGTCACGCTTAAGCAAGGTCTTGAGGTTGATGGCCGATCAACGTTCCGTGACGATGTGACTGTCGTAAATAAAAACGTTGATTTGGGGACAGGTGAATTAACCGCGTCAAATGTTGTATATGAAATTGAAGCGGGACCTGGTATTTCGGTAACCGGTGATCCTCAACGTCCGACCATTACGTCAAATGCGGTATCTTCAGTTCAAGGTCAGGCAGGTGCAGTTAGTCTTGTCGCAGGCAACGGTATTGCAGTTAATGGGTTAACCATCGTTAATACTTCACCTAATCAAAGCCAAAATGTTTTTCAAAATATCTCGATTGGTGGTCAACAAACAATAACAGCAAATAACTCCACTGATACGCTAACTTTTGCTGGCGCAGGCGGCATTACGTTGACTACTGATCCTCAGAATAAGACTGTTACGATTTCAACGGAAGAGCAGACACCTTCGGGTTTGGTTGATGAGGGCAGTGTAGTGACTCTACAAGATCCAAATGACTCGGTCGGAATTGGAACATCCAATCCCGGTGGTAAGCTCGGCGTTTCTTCAGCAGGAGAGCAGTTGCGTTTGATTTATTCTGACGGAATTTCGTATAACTCATTCGCCGTTGATTTGAATGGTGATTTGACCATTACTCCGTCGGGCGGGGATGTTAATGTTACGGGTAACATCAATGCAGGTAATAATACTGTTATCGGCGGATCATTTACGGGGCAATCGGGAAGTGGCGTTACGGTAGGCTCGCCTACGACTACCGGATTGACCGTTTTAACCGACGGCTCGGGTAATAATGAAGTTGTATTGCCGGATGGTTCAATTGCATCAACTGAAATTTTAGATTCTTCAATTCTTCCGGTCGATTTGAGTGCTATTAATCTAGCTTCCGGGGGTAATTGTTTAACCTATGATGCCGGCACGAGCCAGTTCGCATGGATGGCCTGTGCTGCCGGTAATCCTTGGACAGATGGAGTCGGATTAACGTATTTGACTGATCTAGCCGAAGACTTTGCGGTTGGTGGAACCACATTAGCTTCCGCATTTAGTGTTGATGTTTCAGCTAATACTGTTCGGGTTGGTACTGGGGTTAGTTCAAATGCAATTATTTCGATGAACGCATCAGATGGTGATACGGGAAACATTGAATATACTACTAACGATTCGATTTATTTTTCTGGTGTTGGTGCCGTTGGTTTTAATACCCCAAGTCCTGATGCTGAGCTCGAAATAGTTTCTACGACTGCTCAGCTCCGATTAACATATACCGACAATTCAGTCTATAGCTCTTTTGTTGTTAACAATGATGGAGATCTTTCCATTACCCCAACCGGAGGTGATGTTATTGTCGGTGGAAACGTCAATGCGGGATCAAACTCAATGTATGCGGCTGCATTCGCACCGGTCGGAAGTTCTGCTCTTACGATTGGTTCTGGTACAACAACATCAATAACAATCTCGACAAACGGTACTGGTGATGGGGAAGTCGTTTTGCCGGATGGTTCAATTGGTTCAACGGAGATTTTAGATAGCACTGTTCTAGAAGTTGATTTATCGGCGATTGATGCACCTTCTGATAATGAATGCTTAACGTACGATCAGACTTCTGGTGGGTTTGAATGGAATGCTTGTGCTGCTGGCGCTAGCAATCCATGGACCGATGGAAGTGGAATTACGTATTTGACTGATACTGCCGAGGACATGGCCGTCGGTGGATCGACTTTAGCATCAGCATTTAGTGTTGACGTCTCGGCTAACACAACGCGGATTGGTTCAGGCTCAGTTGCAAACGCTGTCCTTTCAATGTTTGCTTCGGATGGAGATACTGGAACGATTACGTACACGACTAATGATGAATGGTCGTTCAGTGGTGGAACTATTACCTCGGATGGAAACATTAATATAGGTAATAACACCCTAACCGCCGCCACTTGGGATGGATCTGGAGCGGTTGGACTTACGATTGGCTCAAACGACGTAACTTCCTTAACTGTAACAACTGACGGTACAGGTAACTCTGAAGTCGTATTACCCAACGAATCAATCTCATCAACTGAGATCATGAATGACACATTATTAGAAGTCGATTTAGCCGCTTCAAACTCAGCATCAAATGGTCAATGTTTAACCTACAACAATGGAACTGGTGGATTTACCTGGACGAATTGTGATACCGGTGGTGCCTCGGCCTTCACTGACGGTGGAACGATCGTATATCTAACCGATACCACCGATGATTTTGCGATTGGCGGATCTACTCTTGCTGCAGCATTTAGTGTTGATACCTCTGCCAACACCACCCGACTTGGTACTGGTGCTACCGCTAATGCCGTCCTTTCAATGTATGCCTCAAACGGTAGTACTGGCGATGTTACTTACACAACTAATGATAGCTGGAATTTTAGTGGTGGAAGCGTTGGGATTAACACCACTGGACCAGATGCACAGTTAGATGTTC
>JAAXWF010000003.1 GCA_013335095.1 candidate division WWE3 bacterium | reverse complement strand
TACGTAAAAGCTCTAAAAAGATGATTTCAGCATCGGTTTTACCAATTTCACCTATCATTGCCGGAATTTCGGTTAATCCGGCTAATTTTGCGGCTTTCCATCGTCGCTCACCAGATAGTATTTGGTATCCTGCTGACGACTTTACCACGATTATTGGTTCGATGATCCCATATTGTCGGATCGAGTCAGCTAAATTGATCAGCTCTTGGCGATTAATATCAAATCTTGGACGAAATGGATTCGGTAGAATCGATGAAATATCAAGATTTCGAAATTCAAAACGTATCATATACAGATAATAGACTAAGTGTATGGTGAAAAAAAATCAATTGTTAATAAATGGAATTAGGCTTGATCTGATTCTTCAGATGGTGAGTTCACCGACATTTGATCAAGAACATGAGCATATTTTCGACCTCGGCGTTGACCATAATTAATGAATCCTTCGGCCATAGCAAATAAGGTATGATCTCGACCCATACCAACGTTAGTGCCTGGATAAATTTGAGTACCACGTTGGCGTAATATGATATTACCAGCAACAACGTGTGAACCCTGGTGCTTTTTAACACCCAATCCGATATGTCCTTTTGATCGTTTTCCCTGTCCTGCTGTTGATCCGGCCTGCTTTTTCTTTGCCATATATTATGCTTGTTCTTCTCCTTTCAAAGCTTTTTTAGGTTTATTGGTAAACTCTTTGATCATGACAACTGTTTTAGGTTGACGATGGCCAAATCGACGACGATAACTACCGCCCTCATATCGTAAACCTGACTTTTTAGGGTCTTTAATTTGGCTGACAACTTCAGCTTCGATCGTTGTTTTTACATAGGGAGAACCTATTTGTACTTCACTATCGTTTACCAATAAAGCGATCTTATCGAAAACTACAGTTTCGCCAGCTTGGGCATCAAGCTTTTCTACGAAAAGTTTCATACCTGGGGTGACCATATATTGTTTGCTACCTGTTTCAATAACGGCGTACATCATAACGCTGGTATTTTACCATGTAAGACAAGGTCTGAACAAGTGGGTTAATGAGCATCGCTTTCGGGGTGGACAGAGACCGACTGAACGAAGCCAATTGCGATTAAAGCCGTAAGCATGGCCGTACCACCATAGCTTACTAATGGTAGCGGTATTCCTGTTACCGGTGCTATGCCAATATTCATTCCAACATTCACCAAAACATGAATCGAAAACCAGGCTAAACTGCCAAGACAAATAAGCTGACCGAAATAATCTCCGCTACGTTGGGTAACAACCAATATTCGCCAGCATAGCAGGCCATATAAGAACAAAATTACTAATACCCCAAGAAAGCCTTGCTCCTCGGCAAATGTGGCAAAGATGAAGTCTGTATGTTGTTCTGGTAGAAACTGGAGATGGCTTTGAGTTCCTCTGCCCCACCCTCGCCCACCCATTTGTCCTGATCCTACTGCAATTATCGATTGGGTAACGTTATAACCTGATCCTAATGGGTCTAGACTTGGGTTCATAAATGTAAAAATGCGGTCCTTCTGATACTGAGCCAGATTAATCCATGCCAGAGGCATACATACTAATGCGATGAAATATAATGGTATTAACCGATTTGCCTTTATAGGGGTCATATGGAGCATTATTACCCATACTCCCATCACCACACTGGCGTTACCAATGTCTGGTTCAACCAAGATTAATCCTGCCGGAATGATCGCCATGAGGGCGGCGAGTAGAATATAAAAGGGATTATTGATTCTATCCTTTATCCAGATAAAAAATGCCGCAAAACAGATAATAAGCCCGACCGTGGCTAAGCTCGATGGCTGAATATTTACGCCGCCTATTTCAAACCACCCTTTCGTTCCGCGGGTAGCAGATGCAAACAATAATACGGCGATTAAAACCGCATTAATAACTCCATACAAGGGAATCGCGATGTACATGAGGTATCGATAATTAATTACGGTTAAGAAAAATAAAATTAATACGCCGATACTGATAGAAAGTATTTGAATATTAATGAGATTAAATGTAAGTACTGGATTTCGAGCCGAACCGGCAATTACAGTACTCTGGATTGTTGATAAGCCGATGAGGATTAAGGCGATGCATGCTCCGAGTAGAATTGGATCAAACCGCTTGAACACCGACGATAATAGCCTGTCCATCCAAGGTTACTTCTGCCTTTGCATTATATGATGACGCTGGTGCTTGTTCTATTCGATCGGCTAAAAGTTTGTCTTGTATGACTGCGCTGGTTTCTAAGAGCATGGATTTAATGTATTCGGACGGATTTTCGACATATACCACAATGCGTTGATTTAATGCGTATCCGGCATCTCGTCGAAGCTCCTGTACGCTTCGAATCAGGTCTCGGGCTAAGCCCTCTTGTTTAAGTTGATCAGTAATTTCGGTATCGACCTGAACATCAAGTTCATCAGTATCTAAAGGTATTATCGTTATCTGACGAATATTAACTTCATCCGATAAAATAGAAACAAATTTTTCTTTAGGAGCAAAAACATAATTCGTTGAGATTCGGGCCTCTGCCAGTGGTTGGCGTACCTTTATGTTAGCCTCTTTGCGAATTGCATGAATCCTTTCCGCAACAGCTCGAACCATGCTCATTCCGTCAATAATGTTTTGAGAATCCTGATTAGTGGTTTCTTTTGGCCAATCGGATAAATGTACTGATATTGGATCCGACTCTGTACGTAAATTCCGATACATCACATCGGCTAGAAATGGCGTAAATGGAGCCATGATCTTGGATAATGTCATAAACACGGTATAAATTGTTTGATAAAACGCATTTTTATCCTCGAGATTCGTAGCACTTGGTCCGACTCGGTCTCTCGATCGTCTTATATACCATTGAGATAGGTCGGCTACAACAAATTCGCTGATAGCCCTGCTCGAAGTATATGCATCATACTGTTCAAGGCTTTCGGTTACTGTATGTACTGTTTCATTCAGTCGAGCCAGAATCCATTGATCAAGAAGATGTGACGATTCCGAATCCTCTTCGTTTTGTGGAGTCCAATTATCAAGTAATGCGTTTGTCGCAAAGAATCGATATGAATTCCACAGGATATTAATAAACCGTTGTTTTACTTCTTGAAGCTCTTTTTTGCCCAAGCGGTATGGTTTTCCAATCTGGCTACTTGAGTAAAAGTACCAACGAATGATGTCTGCGCCAAACTCTTCAAACGTTTCAAATGGATCGATAACATTACCAACTGATTTGCTCATCTTTCTACCGTTACTATCAAGCACCATTTCATGGCATAAAATATTCTTTGAAGGAATTCCTTTATCCAGCATGGTTGCCTCGGCTATTAATGTATAAAACCAGCCACGTGTCTGATCGAGCCCTTCACAGATGAAGTCGGCCGGGAACCGAGCATTGAATTCGTCGGTATTTTCAAACGGAAAGTGAAGCTGGGCATACGGCATCCCACCAGAGTCAAACCAGGTATCGAGAACATCTTCATACCGCTTCATCTGACTGCCACACGTATCACAGGTTAGTGTAATCCGATCGATGTACGGTCGATGCGGGTCAAATGATTCTATATCAATGGGTTGATCGGAGCGCTTTTGCAACTCGTCAAACGACCCAATCAGAGTTTCATGGTTGCATTGTTGGCATTTCCAAATCGGTAATGGAGTACCCCAATAACGCCAGCGAGATAAAGACCAGTCTTTAATGTTACGCAGCCAGTCACCCATTCGCCCATCGCGGATATGCTCAGGATACCAATTGATCTGTTCATTATTTGCAATTAGCTGATCTTTTTTCTCTGATGTTGCAATAAACCACGAATCTAGTGCGTAATAAATTAATTTGTTTTTACATCGCCAGCAGAACGGATAGGTATGATGAATTGTTTCATGTTTATAGATATTTCCTTTTTCAGTAAGCTGGGAAACGATATCATTATTAGCTTTAAGCACCGGTCTGCCAGCAAATTCACCACATTCTTCGGTGTACGTACCATCGGATTTAACCGCATGCTGACGTGGCAAGTTAAACTTTTTACCCAGTTCAAAGTCATCTTCGCCGTACATAACCGCCGTATGAACTATTCCCGACCCATCTTCCATTGAGACAAAATCAGCTGGAACAACGTAGTGTGCTTTCTGTTCATATTTTATGTAATCGAATAGGGGTTTGTATGTTATGCTCACGAGTTCAGAACCGGTAAAATGTTTCACAACCTCATACGTGTGTGAAAGTACTGATAAACGTGGTTGGGCAACTATCGCGATGATCTCGGTATTTGTTGTAGGGTGTAAGGTCTTAACCGCTACATAATTTGCTTCGGGATCTACGGCGAGTGCTACGTTTCCAAGAAGCGTCCAAGGCGTTGTTGTCCAAGCAAGAAAATAAACCGGTAACCCTGCCGGAATGTCAGGTATTTCTTGGTTTATTTCAAATAACACAAATAATGATGGGTCGGGTACATTATCTTGATATCCTTGGGCTAGCTCATGAGAAGATATCGGTGTTTGACAACGGGGACAATAAGGAGCAACTTTATAATCCTTTTTAAGTAAATTTTGATCCCACATATTCTTGAGTACCCACCACAAGCTTTCAATGTAGTTATTGCTCATGACTACGTAGGCGTCATCAAGATCAACCCAAAAACCCATTCTCTTTGTTAGATTTTGCCAGATCTCAATGTGGCGAAATACTGATTCCCGACACTTTTTATTAAATTCTTCGATTCCGAACTCCTCGATCTGTTGCTTTCCTGTTATGCCCAATTCCTTTTCTATTTCTAGTTCAACCGGTAATCCATGACTATCCCATCCAGCTTTTCGGGGAACATGATATCCTTGCATTGTTTTAAAACGTGGAAACAGATCTTTATAGGAACGGCCAAGAACATGTCCAATATGTGGTTTCCCATTGGCAGTTGGTGGACCTTCGTAGAATATAAAAGGCGTTCCTTCCTTTGTTTTTTCAAGCGTTTTTCTGAATATATGTTCTTTTTCCCACCACTGGAGAGTTTCTTTTTCTAGGTCGGGAAAATGTGGCGTAGTTCCTGGGTCTTTCATCTATGAAGATTGTATCATAATTGCTCGTAAATTCGTCCTCCCATATCTTGACCCATAGCCATATAATAGCCCCAACATGCGAACGAAGACGAATCTCACTATATTTTTACTCGCTACCAGCGTCACGCTGATGTCGTTTGCGCAGATTTTACTAATTTTGCGATGGACCGTATTTGCTATAGGATCTTCCTTGCTTGCATTAGCCGGGTTTGTTTGGATTGAATATCCCCTTTCGATACTTCAGTCTTTTTTTCGTATCGTTTCTAATCAATTTACTAAACTGATATCTTTATTACCTGCATTGCCTAAGTTACATCTACCAAAGAGAAGCATCACAGAGCCTGAGTCTGTCCTTCCTATGGATGACGATATGGAATATGTTCCAATCTGTTGGTATCAACTTCCGATTATTAACATGATATTTCCTTCGTCTTTAATTGGTTGGGTTAGTCATGGGATCTTGTGGGCACTTATTATTGGTTTTTTTTATCTATCACTGGATCGGTTATTTCAAGGCTATCACGGGTGGGAGATTTTTTATGTGTGGCAAGATCTGTACCTTTATTTCATCCGATTGACAGTCCAAGGTTCAATCGTATAATGACTGTACACGCAATGAAGCTGCTGACACAGCTGAGCATGAGACAGAACATCTTTATTATCGCAAGAGAATAAGATAAGTAGATTCTCACGGGTATGCCCGTAAACGCTTAAATAAAGAACAAAGTAAGGTGGCACCGCGAAATAAAGATCGCCCTTACCTGATTACCCGATACGATATTGAGTAGTCATGTAAGGGCTTTTTTTATGCAAAGAACACTTATAAAAAATACAATCAACACTATCGATGAAAAGGTTCGTATTTGCGGATGGGTTCATACCAAACGTGATCATGGAAAGATTACCTTCATCGATTTGCGAGACCGATCAGGTAAGCTTCAATTAGTTGCGTACCAAAAGATGTCTGAGCTTCATAATGAAGACGTCGTTGAAGTTATCGGTACGGTTAAAAAACGTAATGAACGCTCCATAAACCCGAATCTTCCTCTTGGTACGGTAGAGCTTGATGTCGAATCATACAAAGTTTTAGCATCAGCTGGTCCCTTGCCGTTTGATATTAGCAAGGAGCAACTTGACCTTGAACTTCCAACGTTATTAGATCATCGTGCTTTAACGTTACGACACCCAATGATTCAAGCCATATTTAAAGTCCAAGCAGAAATTATTGATGGATTTCGTGAATTCATGAAAAATAATGAGTTTATGGAATTTCAGGCCCCTTCGATTGTGCCAGCATTTGCAGAAGGCGGAGCCGAAGTTTTTGAAGTATCGTATTTTCAGTATAAAACGTATCTTACTCAAAGCCCTCAGTTATATAAACAGATCGCAATGTCGGCTTTTGAACGAGTCTTCTCGGTAAACAAGATATTCCGTGCCGAACCAAGTGTTACCAGTCGTCATCTTACCGAAATTGTTTCACTCGACGCT
Source organism: candidate division WWE3 bacterium (assembly GCA_013335095.1). GTDB lineage: Bacteria > Patescibacteriota > 4484-211 > 4484-211 > JAAXWF01. The sequence continues at coordinate 253,473 of JAAXWF010000003.1, read as the reverse complement.
GAGATGGGTTTTATCGAATCATGGGAAGATGTACGTGATGTCTCTGAAGAATGTGTTAAGCATATCTTTGAACGGTTATCGAGAACATGTGCCGAGGAACTAAAGATGTTCAACGCTACAATTCCTGTAACGGTCGAAAAGACTCCCACAATTAGTTTAACTGAGGCGCAAGAAAAAATTTACCAATCCACCGGGCGAGATGTACGTGGTGAAAAAGATTTGAATCCCGAAGACGAACGAGATCTGTGTGAAATCGTATTTAAAGAAACCGGTTCTGAATTAGTGTTTGTGTATGGATACCCGACAATGAAGAAGCCATTCTATGTCTATCCTCAGCCCGATAATCCCGAATTCAATGAAGGGATAGATCTTTTATGCCGCGGAGTTGAATGGTTATCGGGTGGTCGCCGTATTAATGATTATCAGCAGTTAATCGATCATGTCGAAAAGTGGAATATGGATCCTTCAAAAATTCGGATGTTTCTTGAAGCATTCTCGTACGGTGTCCCCCCCGAAGGTGGTTTTGCATTTGGAGCAGAACGAATCACCAAACAGATCCTTGGCTTAAGTAATATTCGTGAAGCAACGATGTTTCCACGTGATATGGAGCGAGTCGATTTTCGCTTATCTAGCATACAAGAATCTTCCAACGAATAAATTGTCTTAAAAAATTATGTGGAATAACGTGTTACGAAGGTAGATTTTCAACTAATTCTATAATACGTTCGTTAAAATCGTTTCCTGTTGGTATAAGTATTGATTCATTTGAATCTCGTCGTCGGACCTCGACAGATTGATCTTGGGCAATTGTTTTACGACTCACTACGATTCGAAGTGGTAGACCAAGCAGATCTGCATCCGAAAACTTTTCGCCAGCCGTAACATTGGTTCGATCATCCAGAAGTACATCCCATCCTAATTCTCTTTCGAGATGATCGTGGACGTGTTTGGCTAATTGGGCCACTTCAAGATCTTCGGATAACTGAACTATATGTGCATGAAACGGTGCAACAGACCACGGCCACATTATTCCTTTTTCATCATGATGAGTCTCGACAATGGTTGCCATTGCCCGACCAATACCTATTCCATATGATCCCATGAAGATTGATTTCAATTCTCCCTCATCATTGGTGAAGGTGCCACCCATCGGCTTGGTGTAAAAGTCATCAAATTTAAATACATGTCCGACCTCTATCCCTTTGAATAATTTAAGTTTCCCAGAACAACGGGTGCATTCTGCACCATCAGGAGCCAGTGCGATATCAGCTAACATATCGACTTGAAAATCTCGACCATAGTTAACATTTTTAGTATCGTGTGTGTCAGTTTTCTGCCCTCCAATAAAGTTTTTTACGGTAGTAAGTGATAGATCGCCAATCATTGTGACATCTTTATAACCCCATGAGTGGACGTAGCCCGGTTTTGAACCAATCCGTTTTAGATCTTCGTCTGATGCTTCATCAATATTACTTAATCCGAGTACTTTCTTAATTTTAGCCGGGTTAGCCTCGAGATCTCCCCGCATTACTGCAATGATCAGTTTATCGTTATCATCTTTGAAAACTACATTTTTAAGGTAACGACTCTGGGGTAAACCATAATGTTTCTCATTATCTTCCATTGTTTTGACCCATTCGGGCTGTTCAATTGTCTCCATAGGTAGCTCTTCGTCTTCAAGATTGATATTGTCTCGGTGGAATTCAGCTCGATCTTCATGAGCGCGATATTCACATCGAGTGCAGGTAAAAGCAGAGCCTTCACCGACATCACATTTAACAATAAATTCATGATTAAAGTCACCGCCGATCGCACCTGAATCCGCTTCAATCGGAATCGCTTCGAGTTCTAAGCGAGCAAATATACGTTGATAGGCGTTATAAAATGCCCAGTACGATTCCATCATCGCTTCTTCTGATGAGTCGAAAGAATACGCATCTTTCATAATAAATTCGCGTACTCTAAGTAATCCTCCCCGTGGACGTTTCTCGTCACGGAACTTTTCGCTGTACTGATGTATTCGTATCGGTAGATCCCGATACGATGGCTTGAATTTTTTAACTAGTTCGACCATCATACCTTCAGCCGTTCCACCAATCGCAAACGTTGCACCATGATGGTCTTCAACGATAAGCATTTCACTTCCAAACGCTTTGTCACGATTCGTTGCAGTCCAGAATTCTATTGGATGAAGTGTTGGTGTTACAACAAGTTGAGAGCCTGTTTCTTTTAGTTCTTCCTCGATGATTTGCATGATTTTTTGTCGAACCTTCATGCCAAGCGGTAAGAACGCATAGCGGCCTGTCGAGATATCTCGAATGAATCCCCCTTGATACAAGAGCTTATGGCTAATCGCACTCAGTTCTGCGGGTACTGTTTTTACGGTTTTACCAAAAATTGACGAATACTTCATACGTACTTATTAAAAGTTATTGTAACATGTATAGCTCGATGATTGAATATCGTTTTGTTCTTGCCAATAGAGGTGTATTCAGGATTTAATAAAATATATGCCACTGCACTCGCTTAGATCACTTTCGCATGATCGAATAATTTCACTAGGAGTAACTTTCATATTATTATTGTTATTCTCTGAAGTCTTTTCGTATATTGTCTCGACTTCGAGTTCCTCATTACAGCAGTTCCACACATCCGCGTCGGTGTTTAAAAAACAATATTATCAATTACAAACTGATTACGAAAAAACGTTATACGAAAATCAGTTAAAACAAATGGAACAGTTTGCTCTGATTGAATCAAAACTACAAGTCGAATACGAGTATGAACAATTTAAATCACAAGATGCTCAAGCAAAGTTATCGCGTATTGATGAGATTACAAAAAAATATCAGGAGGTAAAAAAGACGATTGAACGCAACCAAGACGTACATCTCGATACTCAATCATATCAACAATCGATGTCGGTTTGGGGTAGTTTAATGCTCGAGCAAAAATACGATCAAATTGAGCAGGAGATTGAATCTTCCAAAGTAGCTTTGGAAAAAGATTATTCACAGTATTTAGCAACCCTTCCGACCCCAACCCCATCACCTAGGCCAATTACACCAACCAGCTCTGCGCCATCAAAACCAGTCGAAGGATATAGTTATCAATTGGTTAAAACGTCTCGGGGAACGTTTAATGCCTATGTGATCAAGTTACCGCTGTCGAGCTACTCGGTCAAAACGGTTACAGCGAATACTGAAAACTGTAGCGATAATTGTCCGGCAAAGACCCTTGCCTCATATGTTCAAGAAAATAATGCCTATGCCGGAATGAACGGTACTTACTTTTGTCCACCTGATTATTCAACATGCGTAGCAAAAAAATACAGCTATGATTTTTCTGTATTTAACTCTAGCTCCAATACGTGGATTAATCAGCATAGTTTATCATGGAATAATATTGGTTTAGCAACTTTTAATGGATCTACCCCGCAATTTTACCGTGAAAGTAAAAATTATTCACTAAGCACTGTAACCGCTGGAATCGCAAACTTCCCTTCATTAGTTGAGCAATCAAATGTCATTGTTGATGTGAATCAGCTCGCTTCTTATCAAAAAGATGTAAAAGGTGTTCGGGGTGCGATCGGTACTAATGGCTCTCATGTCTATTTAGCCCTGATATCCTCTGCGACTGTTGTTGATGCTGCGTATGTTATGCAATCACTTGGCGCGACAGACGCATTAAATCTTGATGGAGGAGGATCATCGGCTTTATATATTAATGGTGCGTACAAGGTCGGGCCAGGCCGACTACTGCCAAATGCAGTCGTCATCGTTCGTAGATAGATATGAACCAGGATATTAATTTTTTAATTCCATCGGTACCTCAATCACCAAAATGGTGGCGAAATATTGTCATGTATCAGATATATCCACGCAGTTTCAAGGATTCGAATGGTGACGGTATTGGTGACTTACAAGGAATCATTGATTCACTGGATTATCTTAATGGATCATCAAATTCATTGGGTATTGGTGCGATTTGGTTATCTCCCGTGTATCCTTCGCCGATGTTCGATCATGGATATGATGTTTCGGACTATAGAAATATTGATCCTAGTTTTGGTACGTTAACGATTTTTAACCGACTAATAGAAGCCGCTCATCAGCACTCAATTCGCGTAATTATGGATTTGGTCGCAAACCATACAAGTGATCAACATCCTTGGTTTATTAAGTCTCGAGCAAGTAGAAACAACTCTTTGAGAGATTGGTATGTGTGGCGAGATCCTGCTCCGGATGGCGGCCCACCGAATAATTGGTTGAGCTACTTTGGAGGATCGGCATGGACCCTCGACAAAACAACAAATCAGTATTATCTCCATAAGTTTGCTCCTCAACAGCCCGATCTTAATAATTGGAATCCTAAAGTTAATCAAGCGCTTGTTGATATTATGCATTTTTGGCTTAAGCGAGGTGTGGATGGTTTTCGCATGGATGTCGTCGATAGATTGCTTTTTGATCCAACGTTTAAAGACGCACCCTGCAATCTTGCATATAAAAAGAATGTCGATCCTCAAGTGAAAAAATTCGATTTTAGTAAGACCTATTATCAACCTGAGGTTCATCAGATCATTGCGGTATTCCGACGTGTATTAGATTTATATGATGCGGTTGGTATCGGTGAGGTTGAAGCCCGCTCGATTGATTTTATTCAACGTTTCTATGACCATGGCCGTGGTGTTCAATTGCCGTTTGATTTTTTACTTCTTAAAACTCCATGGGAAGCAAAAAAGATTGGTGCACATTTAAAAATGTATGAAAAGAAACTCCCACGATCAAGTTGGCCAATGTACGTTCTTGGAAATCATGACAAAGAACGACTTGCTGATCGCATTGGTAAACACAATTTGAAATTAGCTGCACTCATGTTATTAACGCTCCATGGAACACCGATGATGTACTATGGTGATGAAATTGGATTAGCATCAATGCCCCTTAGCAAAGATAAATGGCAAGATGCATATACAAAAAATACGAAGAGTGATTGGACAAGAGATTATTCACGAGGCCCCATGCAATGGAACTCATCGAAGTATGTAGGATTTAGTACACACGTGCCGTGGTTACCACCAAATGAGTTTAAAAATGAACAAAATGTTCAAGAGCAAGAAAAAGGTCCAAATTCCATACTGCATTTGTACAAATCCCTTATTAAGTTACGAAATAATCATCGCTCGTTGTCTGAGGGAACCTTTGAGCTCATATACGATGGTTCTGAAGGAGTCATTGGTTATCTTAGATCATTTAGAACCGAAAAAATGCTTATATTGTTGAATTTTACATCGACCATTAAACAGTTAAGATTAAAGCATAAAGGTCTTCTTGGCACCGTTATAATGCGTACGCATACGCACAATAATCCGCAAGATTTAGTCTGTACCATACATCTTAAACCCAAAGAAGGTTGTATACTAAAACTCGAAAAAAATTAACGTAATTGATTCCCCAAATTATAGTTAACAACTTTTATGAACATCCAGATAATAAAAAATAAACGTCGAAAAAAATCCATAAGTATTGAGGTAATCTCTTCTGATGCCGTCCGTCTTCGTGTACCATATCGTACAGGTCAAAATGAGATAAATGCGGTACTCAGTAAATATGAAGATTGGATAAAAGATCGGATGAGTTCGATGTCACCGCGCGAGCTCGTTATTAAAAAACACGGTGGCACCTGGCACATACCGTTTCAAGGAACATCTCAACTGCTCGAATTTCGATATACAGCGCGAAAGTACGACCGGATTATTGTTGATAACAATCGTTTAATTTATGAAACATCTAAAGATAGCTCAATCATCACAATACACGATATAAAAAAACAGATAAAAAAGACTTATAGATCATATTTGTTAACGATAATTACACCTGTGGCAAAACAACTTTCGGATATGTTGCAATCGTCGTATGAATCAATAAATATTAAAAATACCCGATCTATTTGGGGAAGTTGCCGAAACAGTAAATATCTAACTTTTAACATCGCTTTAGCGTGTGTACCACCAGACGTATTGCATTACGTAGTTGTGCATGAGGTCTGTCATTTGATCTATCCCCATCACAAACAGAGTTTTTGGCGATGTGTAGAACGCTTCGATCCGAATTATTCCGAACATCGCCAATGGCTCCGCTCACACAATTATTTAGTCACCGTTTTTAATAACTGACACTACTGGAGGTACTTATCAATAATCGGTTTTAGTGAGGCATATGGCACTGCCCCGACAATTATTTCACCCTCAATCGTACCATTCTCCGTTGATTTACCAACAAAGAACGTTGGAGTACCTGTTACGCCAGCGTTTGTTGCATCCGTAATATCCTTCTCTATTTCACTTCGATATTTTCCGCTTTGGCGACAATTTTCAAATTTGGATACATCGAGTTTAAGATCTTTTGCAATTGCAGTTAAATCTTCTTCTTTAAGACCATTACCATTAGAGGTCGTACGTTTATACAATTCATCATGGTACTTATAATATCCTTCGTCATTTGTTTGTTCCCGAGCGCAATTTGCGGCAATAGCTTCAGTTGTAGCGAGAGGATCATGGAATGATAGTGGGAAATCGCGAAAGACCATTTTCACCTTTCCTGTTTCGATATAATCTTTTCGTAAGCTCACCAGAGTATCTTCATAACTTCGTTTACAGAACGGACATTCATAATCACTGAACTCAATAAGCGTTACCGGTGCATCTTTCTTGCCTTCTACTGCATCATCATCGATAGATACTTGAACTTTTTCTGCGGGAGTGGTGATCTCTGGATCTTTTTGACCTGCTGTTATTACGGCAGGTACCGTACCTGGATTGGTTGCCCGCTGTACAGTAACGCCACCACTTTGCATACCAAAATAAATACCACCGGCAACTAATAAACCAGCAAGTACGATTGCTACAGGTGTATTTAATGTCGGAGCAGGTTGTTGAACCGAAGAATTTGTAGACGTTGTTGATTCCATTACATTCACCTCCTTTACACACTAATTATTCTATACTATTCATCAACGTTATCTGTTATAGATATCTGATCGCAATATTTCCAGATCCCACACGCAGATTTAGTGTTACTTTTTGCTCCGCAGTTGAATACGATGGCGTTTTATATTCGTTTTCGTCATCAATATTGGTTTTATCAATAGTAACGGTTCCGCTTCCTTTTTGAATCGTGCTCATAATTCCGATCCCCTGGGCAATAGATACTGTAGCAGATCCAGAGCCAACATTTATATCGAGTTGATTTGGTAATGACGTACTGTTTGAAAGATCAATTGTTAACGCACCCGAACCAACTTCAAACTGAGCGGAGTTAAGTAGTAACGCAGATACAGACACGGTACCGGTGCCGGAACCTACTCGAACTGATATGTCTGTAGTAAGTTGTGGTCGTCCAAGTACAACAGAATATCGTTTGTCTTTTAATAAAGGATTTATTTTCCCAATCTCAAATCCATGGTCAACTGTAATCAATACAGTAGCATTATTCATAGCAGCAGTAACCCGAGGTTCGGCGGCTATGTTGTAATAAGTGCCGTTAACCTTGGCAAAATTGTCAGAGTCGTCATCGTGTAGATCGAGTTCTCCACTACCAAAATTGATTGATAGTGTACGTTTTTCGGCTGATTCAAACTGCTGGTCATTGATAATCACCTCTCGTGTTTTTTCTTGAGTATCTCCAATAAACCGATCAGAAAGCATCTTCCATTGAGGAATGGCTTGGCTTAGTCTCGTATCAATACGTTGATCTGTTGAGGCAATAGCAAAGCAAACAAGTATAACCAAAATGAACGTACTCACAGTATTCATAAATATGCGACCACGACTATTTCTTTTTGTGAGTAATGTTAATCCAGAAATAATCAGCAGTACTGGCCAGAATTGAACCAAAAGAAGCCAAACGTTCCATGATACGATCTTTGAGTTGTTACAGAGGAAAATAAATCCTGCAAGACTAACCAGTAAACCACCTATTGAAAAATGGAACCAAGATTGTTTATTCGAAGGTAATTCGTTCATATATGTATATTAACTCAAGAATTATTGAATACTTTATACTACAGGTTCGTAAATTATCTATCAATTATACACGTTTATTATCAAATTATGTCATAATATTGATTGACAATGATAGCCGTATAACTTAGTATTTGAGGCATGAATAAGCAAACAATAAAAAAAATCATCGGTAGTTTAGGGATCATAAGTATTGCTGGACTTTTGCTATTTGCGAGTGCCGATATTGTACAAGCTCGTTTTTTGTATACAAAAAATTCACTCTTAGCAGATGGGGTTGTCGGTTCGGTGACAAATAATTCTTTTGTATTTTATGCGTCTGGTTCTGATCCAATTAAAGTTTCATATGATCGAAAGACTGTCATTACACCAAGACATACCGCTCTACATAATGGTGATTATATTGATCTAACTGGCAAAGTTAATGGTTCTCGCGTTACTGCCAACATAGTACGCATTAAACGCGGTGACGGAGAGGGATATGGAAGCGAAGGTACTAATGTCATTATTACTGAAGGTAAGATTATCGACAAAACATCGAATACCTTGGAAGTTAAGACGAAAATATCAGATATAAATTTCATGATAACTCCTTCAACTCGGTTTATTGGGAAGACACTATCAAAGCTTAAAGTTAATGATACCGTGTATATTTCTGGTGAAGATACCGGAAACTCATTTGTTGCTCATTTGGTAATTAAGAAGTAGTTTATTTATCCACGACTTTGTAAAGGCTGATTGTATCTCCCTGGTAAACAGTTGTTACGACATCAGGTGTTAGAAATGTATATCGATCATAATCTTCGACAGAATGCAGAATAATGTATGAAATTGATTGTTGGTTAAGATACTGTGAGATCTGTTTAGGTCCCTCACTGTCATTTAACCAAAACAACATTTTTTGATCCCATTCACTGAGATTTGAGTCGACAAATGCATTATCAAGAAGTTGCGAACTGATGATCGTTGATGAAAAATATCCCTTTGATGGATCTACAATCAACCGATAATTGTTCATTGGAAATCTCATGTATGTATGCCATGGAAGTATGAGTACATTTCCGCTGGGTGATTTTTTTATGATCTGATTTACTTGTTCCCAATCTTGGGGATACCATGATGAAGTCACTTGCCCAGACGCTCCCCAAAATATTGAATGAGTCATTACGATAGGGATTGATAATCCCATTATTAAAATAAGAATTTTCCACCTTTGATTACTCAAACTTTGCGAAATGACCATTACAGCATAAGGCATTAATAAAGCGTATACAAAGGCAAGTACTCCAATTATTTTGGCCGATTCTCGTAATCCTCGAAAACCAGGTATGTTGGAGTACACCCAGACAGCAAATGGCCTCGTGATTGGGTGGGCATATCCAATCCCAATAAATAGTGAGAAAGCTGTGATTGATAGTAAAAACATGACTATTTGCTGATCCTTTTTAAATAAACGAAATGCACCAAAAACAGATGATGCTGCGATTAGTAAACCGATCGTCCACCACCATACAATGCCGTCTTTGGGAAGAAGTATTGAAGATTGCCAAAAACCATACAAGTTCAACACATTCAATAAAATACCGACAACAGGATCGCTTGATGTCTGATACGCAGCCAGCTGATTTACTGTGTAATTGCTCACTAGATTGGCGATACCAGTCGACGGTACTATCCACCACCAATGAACTGCGATGAAGATAGCTCCCAAGAGTGGAATTAACCACCAATTGAGTTTAAATGTCAGACGTATTGGTTTATCTGTAATAATCAATATTCCAATATAAAGACAACTACTTACGGTAGCTATGTACCACCAGTGCATGCTGATCAGGGGATATACAAGCCATAGCAGCGTTGATAGTAATACCTTTTTTCGTGTCGGAGTATGAATACTCTGTACTAAAGTTCCAATAAATAGTGGAAAAAATCCGTATCCTGCAAGAACAAGCCATTGGCCTGCAAAAAGTCGTTCGTAAACATATGGATTAAGAAGAAATATGAGTCCACTCAACCCATTATATGAATTTTTTATGATAAGTGAGGTTGCGAGGTACATACTCATTGGAATACCAATTAATATTCCAAACAAGATGAACTTCTGTATGATCCATGTTGGGAACACAAATGAACATAACCAGAGAAAAAGGGAGAGTGGCAATTGCGGCGTGATGGGTGAAGCGAGTAATTTGAATAGCGTTTCATGGGGCGGTACTACATAATCTAGAAAGAAAACATACCCTGGTGTGAGCATCGGTCCGAGTATGAGAAAGACTATACAGGCATACACAATCACCCACTTAATTGATATCCTCATGTGTATATTGTACTCACTTATTGAAACAAAGGTGCAAAATCTCCCCGGTTTATAGGTAAACCGGGGAGGGTGCAAAGCTCACGTACGCATCGTCAACGATTAGAGTTGTACCGCTTGTGAAGATCACGAAGCGTGGCTAATAATGCTAGACGCACCGCAAATTCTGGATGCGCATACATCGGCCAATTACATGAGACACATACCTGATCACTGCTCCTCTGATCCATACGATGAGGACCCCAGTTCCTTTTCGGACAATGAGTAGCGAGAAGGTAGTTTCGAAGCGTACTATAGCCAATATAGGCTATCACCAACGCACAAAGAAGCATTACTTCCATGCGAGATCCCTTCATGAGCTGAACCAAGACGTCGGCTGGTAAAGCATACGATGAGCCCTGCACGATTAATGGTCACACGTGGTGACAAATACATAATAGTGGTATATCGGATATTTGAAAATAACTAGTTCAAAAAAAGGCCGCCACAATTGTGACGGCCATCATGTTACGCGTAGTTCAATTCCTTACATTGCACGCATTATGCGTGCTTTCCGTTTTGTGCGTCCCGGCCGGGGACCAATTGTGTAGCGGATTGTATGCCGCCTTTTGGACCTCACGGTCCAAGCTGTTGTTGGCCGGATCACACATCCTCTCATAGTCGCCTCCTGGCTAAGATGACACGGTACTACTGGTATATAAAACCAGTGTTCTTGTGTCAAGGATTATTGCCCTAGTCTCCGGTAAATTCCCAGAGATCGCCAAACCGAACCTTTATTGCCAAAAGTTCGGCATGCGTAATCAAACCCTGATCATACAGCCAGGTATACTGGCTGGCGGCAGCCTGATTGCGAATTTCCATCGGGATTAGCGCTGGGAAGAGATTATCCAGCCGATTGAAAAGCTGGGTCAGTTTTTCAGCAGCTCGTTCGTACCAGGCCCGTCGTTTATGGGTGAACCCATATTTTTCGGCAGCTGCCGTCAACTGGCGATCAAGAGACTCGGTGCGCTCGTCAGGCGTGCGCGGTCCAACCGGAGCCACGTCGAATAGTAGTTGTGCCAGCAGAAGCTGGCATCCCACATCTGTTAGTGACATCCATTTGGGCCACTCCCAAGGTAGCCGTGCCTGCGACATTGTCGCCTCCTTGCGTCTAGCCTTCCGTTCAACACATAGACACTCATATTATAACGTAAAAACACAAATACCTATGGGTCTTATTTTATTTTAGCAATATCAGGATTAAAGAATTCAGAAAGCTGTACAATCACACCAATTGAAAGAAAATAAAATGCATACACAGCCAAATATTCACTAAGGGTGTCTCCATAAATAAAGATATTAATACGGGAAAGAAATTCACAAAGAGGAATTAGAGTTAGACATAAAATACCGAGGCCAATTGATAAACGGCTATCTATCTTCCAAAGAATCATACTAAGCAAATAGCTAGAGAATATTGCTAGTTCATAATTAAACAGTAATACAAATCGAGTAATCAATAACCATGCGATGAGAATAAAAATTCGAACCAGATGGAATGGTTTTCTTAGTTTCGTAATATTACGAAACAACCATCTAACGTCTTGAGTTGTCAAAAGAAACTCAGAAAGCTTAATCATTGTAGATATATTGTAACAATATTAGAAATTCGGCGTGAACGATATGTTCACGCCGATCAAGTTGGTTACGGCATTATCCCAGGAGTAAAGAACCCAGGGATAACATACTCTCGCACTTTACAGCGGTAACAGTATCTCCCGGTTGGGTACAGCATTGTGCTTGACATCAATGCTGATGATATTACGAGCCCCAAATCTTGGGTCCCGAGGTAGTCCCCGACCCAGTGATGCTGAATCGTACCGCAATCATGGCATTCACAGCCAATGAGGCGGTGGATTCGAGTCGGATCAACATGGCCACATCGAGTGCATTTACACCCGTTTGCCGGGTATGCATGAGTCAGCCCATACGACAATTCCTTGTGGCAGTTTCTACAGCCACAAGCTGCCCAGTCATGCCGGCCGATGAGGCAGGCCAGGAAACGAAGCACCATAGAGATCGCCTCCTTCTATAGTGGCAAGGCACCTACATATGTACCCAAGAGGATTGCTCCGATGAACAGTGCCCATCCAATTGCCCAACCAGCTCTCTTCCATGAGATATTCACGACGATTGCTGTGAGTATCATCACTGGAATAACCCCTGATAAAATCAGCGGTTCGCGGTAGTTTGACATAAATGTCAGGGCTCCAAGAACCAGCATGGTCACCATATTGCAGAATCCCTGCAACATCCGCTGCGCCTCCAATGGGTTTTGGGGCGTCTCGTCATCCTCAATGACACCTTCGTCTCGAGGATGCAAGTCACGCCAGGTGCGGTCGACGTGACCATCCGGTCTCATTGATAGCATAGCTACCTCCTTGTGCGTTGCTATTGTTCCGGTGGATTTTGCTATAGTAACAAATGTGTAAGATGCCGTCAAACTATGGGTTAGCAGTTGCGAGAGATGGAATGATTGTGTATACGGCTGTGTCCATAGAATTCGTATCAAAAATCACTTTTTGCCCGGCATACAAACTTTCTCTATTCGTCATAAGTACTAATTGATTCGCGATACGACGTTGGGTATTGATATCAAATTCTTTATGATTATTTGTTTGATACTCTCTGACTGCTTTTAGCGCGATAGACCAATAACTCTGTCCCTTTTCAACGGTATATTCATAAACTGGTTTCGGTTCAGTGGTAGGTGTTGGAGTTATCACCGTAATAGATCCTAATGATATTGCAACAGGCGTTATTGTTGGACCAATATTAGTTGTAGCTTCGGAAATTTGTGTTCGGTTATCCTCATTTGGTTTACTCTGATTATCATAATAGAAAGAGAAGATGGAAATTAAGACAAATCCACATATCGTAACGGCCATTCCGTAAAGTAACGGCCTAAAAGAACGAATAATAAATGGCTTGAATAAACTTAAGATCGGTTCAATTAGTAAACTTTGTTCGGGAATTCTTGAATATGTTTTGTCATTTTTGATACATTCCAGAAGAGTTGAGAAGTCGACAAACATTTTCAACTTTGATACATCATTATATTGGTCTTCGATGGCCCAGACCTGCTCATTACTATTCGTACTAATGTATTGACTAATCAGTTCGACCTCATTTATTGGGATAACTGGGATTTCAAATAGTTCACCAAGCATAGCGGCATGATGTTGTCGATCTAACACTAATAAAAGTAACGCTGATTTTGGAAAGTTATGACGTAGTTTTATTAAAAGCAGCGAGAGACGCTCTGATCCCTGGCAAATAACAATTATCCGCTCAGGAGTTGATATTTCCGATTCTGATAATTTCCGATTAAATACTTTTGATAGAAAGTTATTATGTTGTTTTTGCCCCATTGGGTAATCTTTCGGGGCAATGATGTGGCGCTAGTATACGAAAAAAAGAAATAACTTACAAGTTTGATTTAAAAAACCCGGTGCACAATATAGTACACCGGGCAACTCATTAATCATTGCGGATTGATTCGGTAATGATCAGAAGTTCTGGATTTGCGAGTAGTAAATGTACTATTTGTCGTAGTCGATGATGTTGATTTAGTTGATCATCCAGGGAAAACAGTGTGTCCGCAACCACCCCAATAATTTGGTTTGTTGCAAACATTGTTCTTAGGGCTGTTAGTAAAATGTGCCAGTCGATGACCGGTTGATTACTGATGATGAGTCTTTCACGAGTGGTTTGGTACCATACGTTAAGTGGTATGTAGACACCTCGTTGACCGACTAGAAAGATATGCTCTCTGGTACTAATGAGCGACATGTTCAGAGCAAATGGATCGAGTGTTTCGTCTATCAGAATGACAATCCTATCTCCTCCTTCTAGTATTTCCTCAAGCGCTATTGCAACTTGAGGTCCATAACTCCCCTCAATGATTGAAAGATCAATGGCCGACGTTAGTATTGATTGCATCGGCAACCTCCTGCATGTGTAGTTCCTACAGCCTTCCCGCATTATAGTGTGCGAACTATATCGCGTCAAAGAATGCTACAATAACGCTGAACATCTGTCGGTTTCATTAGGAGGCCCGTTATGCTAAGGGGCATCGATTTTTGGTGTTTAGTGTGTGGAGTCGGAGCAGTACTGCTGCTGGGTTGGTATTTCATGTTCTATCAGGGAGAGTCAAAACCTGATTCTGCCAGCCAAACCGAAGAGCCCTTACGCTCATCTCTGGTTTGGTACGACTGCAGCACCTGTGGTGAAGAATCGTACATGTGGTTTGGTCCTTCCACATATCTTCAAGACGGTGAACCGATATCGGTAGAGAATTGCAAGCACTGGAGCTGTCCCAATTGTGGAACTGTTGATGAGTATGGAAATAGATCACCATACCTCCCCCCGCATTAGCGATATTTATGGAATGAAAGGAGCCGATTGTTAAAAACAACCGGCTCAACATATTAGAGGGTTCCCAATCCTATAAGGACAAAAAGGAATCCGAGAGCAACCACTGCAAATAGGTGGAAGTTATTGTCGAAGGCGGTGTTGTTGCCGCCCCGATGCAGTGTGAGAATCCTACCCAAATCAAACGGTGCGATTGGCATTAACGAAACGACTGCCGCTGCGCTCGAATACCATATCACCATGACGACACAATGTATGACGAATACCCAGATATCAGGCGTTGACCCGAGTTCACCGGTAAGCACGACAGTCTTCATCCATCCAATGAGTGGCGGCACCAGAGTCGGTTGGAGTAGTGGAATGCGACTCATCACTTGAAACACAAGTGATTGGTTGTGTGTAATCCATGCGGTAGTAGCGAGAATTCCAGCGATCACCAGTGCACACACGAGGTTGGCGATTGCTCCGCCCAGCAGTGTAAGAACCTTAGCCCACATCGGTGCGTTATGAAAGTCATCGGCCTGGATTCGGCTCGAAAACGGGAGTAACCCATACCCGATTGTTGCCGATTCCTTATTCGGATGATTGTTGCCGATCGGCCCGACGCACCAACCGATAACTTCGATTCCACTTTTTCGGGCAGCATATAGATGTCCGTAGGTGTGAATCAGTGCAACGATGGATGCCATAATGGCATGAAATCCCAATCCCAACAGATACTGTGACATAGTCACCTCCGAAATAGTATTCACCACTTTAATCAGCACCAGTATTATAGCAATTGACCGGTAGGCTTTTCTTAATGGTTATAATATCCGTACTGGTATAAGTCATGGATATCACTGACCAGTGATACAGGGAGGGTGATTATGAGCGCCCATGAAGCACGACTTGAACGCGTGCTTAAGCGGAAGTTTGCGGTGTTTAAAGATTCTGATCAGGCGCTTTCGCGATGGTGGAACATTCCATCTGAACTACTCGTCGTTTCGCTACCAAACGAAACACTCCAGGTTCAGCCGTTTGGTGGTGGCGTTATCGTCCTGTGGGTATCCATACAGGAACGTGCCGGAATCGTGGAATCTAATTTCTACGCGATTCCGTTTAACGTGGCGGTAGCTATCGTGCTGGATAAGTTAAGACGTGCGCCAGAAACGGGCTCGTCTCGCAAACGAGTGTCTAATAAGGACCCATAAAAAAAGCCCCGGGGAAGTTCTCCCCGGGGCATATTATTTTCAACGAACAACCCTACTCACCTTCAGTAATCACCACGAGCTGTTTGGGCTTTATGGCGAGTACCTCGGTTTGAATCTCGGCATGATCATTCGTGCGCATGATCACAACGGCTTGGACATTGTGATGTGCCACTCCTTCTGCTGGGCGGTTCAGCCGAATCGTCGACCATTCAGGGTCGACACCTCTCCGCTGGATAACTTTCGTTTGTTCCAGAAACGCAAGCACTTCGTCGTAGATTCGTAAGTACTCACGAAACTCCACCGTGCTGCCGAGCACCGTTTTGGCGATTTGCCGTACGGAAAGCCATATGGTACTCGGAGTTTCAGCCAGAATTGCCACGATATGACCGATCATGGCGGTTTGGACTGGGGTAAGCGACGATAAATGGAGGGTTTCTGTTGTTGGAATGTCCCAGGCACCACTTGTCGTCTTTTGATAAAGCTGACCCAAGTACTCGGCTAATTCATTCAATGGCTGAGTGAATCGTCCCGGAAGAAAAGCCACCAACCAATGACCAAAATCGAGTGCGGGTCGATTGGTTGCCAAGCACCAACTGGTCATGACATGACCAAGCAAGCGCTCATTAGTGCCATCGGAAAAAGCCCATTCAGCAAGCTGCAGGGCTATTGCGGTCGGCAACAGGTCATGATCGTGCTGACTCACCAATTGAGACGCAATCAGGTCATCGACGACGAAATCGACATCCTGAGATAACTCCTTAGATAACGCCGATGTCGCGATCCTTAGATCAACGAAGCT
Source organism: candidate division WWE3 bacterium (assembly GCA_013335095.1). GTDB lineage: Bacteria > Patescibacteriota > 4484-211 > 4484-211 > JAAXWF01. The sequence continues at coordinate 236,734 of JAAXWF010000003.1, read as the reverse complement.
GTACCCTCCATGGGCAATTAAAGCCCAGAAGGTATATGAGCTCAGTTGCTTAACGCCGCTGGTACACCATCCCGGCGGAAATCGAAGTAGCGAATGCCCATCGGTAAAGGTGTCAGGCTCCAAGCACAACCGATTAAAGATTCGGTTGAATTGAATCTGACGCCGTTTCCGCTCGACTTGGTATTTATCAAAAATACCAGTTGCAATCTCGCGAATTCGTTCGCGGGTCATACAATGAAGCTGGTTCAATTCAGCAGCGATTGCCTCATTGATTTCCTGACGGATTGTGCGGCGATCAACTCCTGATGATGCCAACATTGTTGGTCCTCCTACCTATCCTTGCCAATCATGAGACCGATTCTCAGGTATGAGTATACTACAGGTTTTAAAGTTACATTGAATTGGTATAATCGATTTGCGCGGTTTTAAGCGAACTTCACAATATGGAAGGAGCTTGCAATGCAAGCCGTTGGCGGACAGCATGTCCTGGAGCTTTTGCGAGAGAGCCTAGCTCAGGCTCAAGACTATAATCAACCAGAAATCCTGTTGATCTATCGTTTTGTCGATGACGCAAGGTCCCTTGAGCAGATCGTGGTAAATCACCGCCACAAGCGTTCGATTGGCACTTATCGAACTCATTCCGTCTTCTTCATTATTGATGCAGGCGGGATTCGATACCATATCGGACACAATGGTGGAGAATGGATCGATAGTAAGCAGCAACTTGCCTACGTTGATCCTTCTCAACTCATGAAACTCATTAACGATCATTTCGACGGTGAGGTTCGCATAATTACACGTTAGTAAAACGGGCCGGGAGAAGTTTTTTCTCTCGGCTTTCATTTTGTATTTTTTAGCTACTACTTTCATTTATGATATACTACGTACTATCGGTTAATCCGCATAGAGCAAAGGACGTCAGGTTATGTCTGACACAATTGCCGGAACTGGGTTCTGCCAGGACATCCGCGACGTGATTCTTCGGGCTCAGCTCATGCTCATGTTACCGGCTTTGCCCGGTCATGAGGTTGCGGTTCGGGTAATCACGACATCGTATGGTGCCATACCTGATGTGATTCAAATCCTCCACTACGATGAAGCCGGAACAGAGCAGCGGAGGATCGTCGTGTCTCTGTTGGGTCAGCACCTGTATTTCGAAGAATCTGGCCTTTGCACCGAGCAGTCGGTGATAAAGGACATTCATCCGAGCCGGATCATGGAGTGTCTGGTATGGTGCTGCGCACAACTTGCGCAGTCGATCCTGTTTGTCCTCGAAACTGAGGACCAGTCGTAGTTCAAACCGGGGAGGCAGACCGTTGCCTCCCCTTTTTCATGTTACAATCTAAAAACTTACAATCAGGTGTTGTAATCATAAGGAGTGGTCATATGGCCATCAGTCTTCCCCCAGGACTTGTTGAGCACATTAGTCGGCATATAGATCGACAAAAGACGCGACACAATATTACACTTACCGTACTCGCCTCTGGTATGCACACCGAACCAACTATCCGACGGATCATTATTGAGCACGATGATCCGCAGGCTCCTGGAGGAGAGAGTCGAGTCACGTACTTGTATCTCTTTAGTATGAGTGATTCGGGAATGCATTCTTTGCAGATTCGAGAAGTGATTGCTGCCGGCGTCAACTCTCGTGATGTTGAGCGATTTGAGGATATTGACCCGATCGCTATCGTCGGTCACATAGTGTGTGCCGCGACTATACGATCTGTTGGTGCGCAAATTGTTTTTGTACGAGCACATGACGCATCTCCTGATTCTATGGTGTGATAATGCCTGCCGGGAAGTCTAACTTTCCGGCATTTAATTCAAATACTATATAATTTTATAGGTTCAATCATCCGTTATGTGAGGAGGGCTTATGTCAGTCGAGGTAACACTAGATGATTTGCTCGCTCAACTGCGACATATCTTGGAAACGACCCATTCGAAAGGAAGCTTTGGTCGTATCAGTGTCGCAATTCACCCTACGGCACTGGCGGGATGTTTAACTGAGCTCACCGGTAGAATAGCTATCGAGTGGGATCTAAAAGACCATCCTGGTGGTATAGGACAATCTCGCACCTTTATTGATCTACTTCCAAATCAAGTGGTGCTATTTACTACTGACGATGGTGGATTTACTCATGGTCCATATCACATTGCTAGTGTGGAATCCCCGTCAGTTATTCTTGGAGCATTGTTCATTTTAGGCGCAACCTACGATATCAAAATAATTCAGGTGCACAAGATTCCCGTAAGTATTTCGGACAAAAAAGAGTCTTTTGATATAGGAATGTCCGATTCATAACCGTTCATATAAATGAGTACTATGGGATGCTATAATATCACTATCGGATATCACATATAAGGAAAGGACTGACCATGTCAGACAGCCATCCGATGGAACGGCTTTTAGCCGAGGTCGCTGTGTCGCTTCATTTCGATCCTGAGAAAACCCGAGCTCCTCGGGTTACTCTCCTGAAAAATGACGGTGCCGTCGCCACGCGATACGCTACGTTGCTTAGGGCGAGGTTCGTGATCGAAAGGAATCCCCGATTCCGCCCTGGCTTAGCTGGGAATGAGACGATGTTTGTCGTCTTCTACGACAATGAAGTCGAATTATTCACTGTCTACGACGGAGGCCTAAAGCGAACCGCTTCGCTTTACTACCCAATTGATTCGGTTGAAGAGACGATCGCAGCCATCCGTCGCTTATGCGCGCTGCAACAAATCACCTCGATTCGTGAGGCGCAAACCAACGACATCGTTCTTGATCGACCGATCCACTAACCAAAGCAGATTCGAGTCAAACGGAACCCGGGTGCACATCGCATCCGGGTTTTTTTATGATACAATCACTTTGACTATCGGTCGATTGAGTATAAAGGAGCTGACCATGTCAGGAAGTGATCTGGAGAACGCTAGCCTGATCTATGCTTTGCAGGAACTGCAACGTAGAATCAAGCGAAAATGCGTCGAAGGTTTTCCCCCTCGGATAACGATCCTCATCGAAGATCCTGTATCACCCGAGACTCTAACGATCAACGGACGGGTAGTGATTGAATGGGATGTGAGTGAACAACCTGGTGCCGTAAAAACGAGCACCACGTTTATTCAGTTCGGTGTAGGGTTTGTGGAGTTTGTGACGTCATTTCATGGCGGATATGTTCGTAATCAACCCCAGCGATTCGATATGGAATCGTCAGACCGGATCATCGGAATCGTACTCGCCTTATGTGCGGGATTGCCAATCGTGACTGTTTACGTTCATACCCTTGGCACGAATGATAGTGAAATCGGTTTCCCCCTTATCTAACTAGGAGATGGGCAATGAACCACATAGTCGCGGCGCCCGATATTCATCGGGTATATGTACTTATGACCGCACCCCGGGTCGGTTTTGATATGCCGTTTGTGCATATCCTTACCGATGACACCGGAGATGTTCGCGCGATAATTGCGCAGCATCGCCGTAAGTCGGAATTTGGACCGAACGCTGTTCTAGACGAATGTGTCCATCTCGTTGTTGAGAACGATGGCACGGCTCAGATGTATGAAACACAAGCGATGGGGCAGGTCGTACGTGCACCCCGTGTGTTTAATGAAGTTAATAAGTGTCAGCTTATGGACTTTGTCCATGAGTGGACTGCCCAGATGGGACTTTGTATGATCCGCATGGTTCATCCGATGTACTCATCTCGGTAAAGGTTTGGCATCTTTCTCAAACAGCCGGGGACGTTTTGTTCCCGGCATTTTTTTTCATGGTACAATCAATACACTATCGGCCCTAGTTTATGCCAACAAGAAGTTGGTAAAGGAGCTGACTATGTCAGATCTCGTATCGGACGATTCGCTGCTTCTGAGCATTGAATCAGAGTTACTGGATCAGTCTCGAGCTGGGAATACGGCTAACGCAGTCTTGTTTCTGTGCACTGAGGAGCTGATAGTCTCCGTTTTGGCATATCGGATCGTGATCACCTCAAGCACGCCTGAGCCGACGCTAATAGCGTCAACTATCACCCTCGATATTTATGAGGAGGCCGCGGAGCTTGTCATTCAGTATCAGGACGCAGACAAGCCTGCAATGATGTCCGTGTGTGAGATCGTTGATCCGAATGACGTGCTTGGATGGATTCTGACAATCTTGAAGCGATGTGGGATCGCAAGCTTTAAGATTGAGGAGCTTGAGGATCTTCCCCAAGACATGCCTGATCGTCTTAAGGAACCCCTCGGATACATGTAATTGGAGGAAGTTATGGCCGACCCCCAGCGTCATGTCTCCATAGAGGAGGTATTGCAGAGCCTCACTCAGGAATTGCAATATCGTCATCCGTCAGGAGTCCAGCCAAGGATTACGTGGCTTCGTGAAGCCGCTCCCCTTGGATCAGTAGCGGTTTATCGTCGAATTGTCATCGAGCGACCACCGTATGATCAACCTGGCTTTTCGGGCCAGGTGGCAACATATGTTTCGTTGCACGCCAATAAGGCGTTTCTTCAACGAACGTTGAGTGGTGGCATTGTTCGTAGTGAGATCTTAGTGTGTGACATCGAAAATATCGCGACTTTTGTGTCGCGTGTTTTCGAGATTATTGGACAAACCTTAAACACGAACATCCACATGGATGTATGTGATCCGATCGTTGAAGTTTCATTCAGCTTTGACGATTTGTCGGTGTAAACAAAAGCCAAATACAAGGTACCGGGGGCATCACGCTCCCGGTTTTTTCATTTGATGGTACAATCCAGATGCCGTAATTGATCGAAGATGGCGTATGCCATAAGGAGCTGACCTATGTCAGAGTATCGAGTTATTTTTGACGAAGAGCTTTTAGAGCTCTGGAAGAAAGAGATCACGGATAACTTGACGCACGGACGCAACCTTGAGGCACTCGTTCAGATAAACTCAAGTGAGTTGCTGGAAACCGAAGCCACGGATCTGTGCTTTCGTATCATAATAAACCGTCCGAATGCTGGTGGTTTAGCCGAGCAGATCAAGATGGATGTGTACATCTGCGTCGCGGTGATTACCTTCCCCGATCCGAGCTTACCGGTATTGCTCGGACCGCTGGATAATCCTGATGGATTTCTTGCATGGATGCTTGAGCTTATTGGCAATGCCGGGGTTAATAACCTCAGGCTCAGTTGCATTCAGGAAGAGGTTCAGGTACCAGCTGAAGCGTATATTGCGATCGATTAAGTGATCGGGGTTCGTCCACAATTTTATGTGAATATGAATGGGAGCAGCAATGCTCCCATATTTATAATGGTACAATTCATAAACCGTGATTCGTTGATGTCGGCAGATGCCGAAAGGAGCTGACCATGTCAGGCGTCGTATATCGAGTTGTGAACGAAGAGGATCTGGAGCGATACTTTCCAGAACTCTTTAGCGGTCGAAGTGTCGATGGCTGCCTTCCTCGCATTCGGATTGAATTCAACGTCGGCGAAGCGCTAACACTGGTGAGCTCGGACCTTTGTGCCCGAATAATCATTGAACTGCCGAATGCTGACGGTACGTTTAATGGCGCAGGTCAGGTTGTCTGTACCGTCTATGATTCAGCATTCGTGATTGCAACGCTCGAACAAGATGCAGGGGCTCCGGTTCACCTCATTAGTGAAATCGATTACCCTGAAGGTGCCCTTTTCTGGATTCTGGGCCTACTCACGAAAGCTGGAATGACAGATCTGACCATGAAGGCCATCGATGAGAAGGACTACATCCCTAAAGAGATGCATCTAGCTTTAGGGTACTAATGAGTTAAACCGCTCTGTCCGGGGGCATATCTTGCTCCCGGATTTTTTTCAAATGATATAATCAACACTATCGGCTATAGATATAAGTAAAGGAGCGTCCTGTGGATGCAATCAGTTCATTGGATCGTGTCGAACAGCTCTTGTTTGTGGCTGTCAAACCTCATCAAGGATTTCAGGGACCCAGTGCTCAGATGATTTTCGCTGCTCCAGGTCAAGCCGCAATGTATGAGTGGCTTGATGTCGTTCACCTCCGTGATGATGTACGGTACGCGATCACGTATGCATTCACCTTTTCCGGAGAAAAGGGTGAGCAGGTAACCTATCTGAGTTATGACTCAGACGGTAAGATTCTGGCTGGACCAGAAGTGTTTACGGTAAAGAATACACACGAAATCGGGTGTGTGTATTTGCGTATTCTTCTTGAGAACCAGATCAATGTGATCACGTCATCGATGAGTCCTATCATGGAAGTCCATTCAGAAGGGCTACTCGCACTTGTGCGAAGTGAGCTAACTGAAAGGGCTCTGCCCGGGCATCCACATCGAGTTCGCATCGAGTTCAATTACGGCGAGACAGCTATCAGTTTGCCCGCGAAACTGAACTATCGAATCGTGATCGAACGACCATTGGGCGCCGATCCACTTCAGACAGAAGCGACAATGACAGTGGATCTATTCGACGATAGAACGGTACTCAGCTTGATCCACTCGTCCGGGATCGTGATGAGGGAGGTTATCTGCATGACGTCTGAGTTTGAGTCGATGTTGGTCTGGCTACAGATCGAAATCGCTTCGGCGGGCATCAGGCAGGTTGCTTACGAATTCACCGACAGTATAGATTGACGATATTCAGTTCGTATAAGTTGACCGGGGGCAGTCCTATGCTCCCGGTTTTTATTTTCTTTTCATATTTATGTTAAAATACGTGCTATCGGTCTAGTCTAATACGTAAGGAGCGTCCGATGGATGCACGTCAATGGATCGACTACCTGAATGACTCCGGGAGTCTGTTTGGTTGCTTTCCACTTGAGTGTTCGATTTCGGAGTTCTTATACACGCTGAGTAATCGGCTGCAAGAACTGCGGAGAGATCACGGGGAGCTTGTTATTACTGGCCTATTTTACGATGAGGTCAGTACCAGCGGCGTCGTTGTTCGGATTGTGGTAAGACCAAAGGATGAGAAGTCCATGGTCGGCATCAGCATCAATATTTTTCGCCAACTCATTGTCTTGGTGGTGATTGGCGATGATATCTTTCATCCTCTAGCCCATATGAACATGTGCGTGATAAACGGCGCTGAATACGTTGCCACGACGCTTCGCATGTTCGCACAACTTCAGCTTGGGAGTGTACGTCTTGAAATGGCAAATGTGAATGCCTCTGTCATTTAAGTAGTGATACGTGAGTAAACTACAACCGGGAGATTTGATGCTCCCGGTTTTTTTATGGTATACTAAACACTATCGGTCTTTAGTTAGCGTAAGGAGCGTCCAATGGATGCGCAAGATTCTCGTGAAGTGATCGAGCAGTTGCTTGGTCAAGGCGTTTTGACAAGCCGCACAGGTTCGGATGACATCTTCGGACTCTTTTCACTAAATGAAGACGTCAAAGTCGTCAAAACGGTTATCTGCCGATTTGTACCCGGCAAGATAGCCCAGATCGTGATCTTTCATGACAATGACAGCGCTGTCGTTGTCAATATCGGTGAGTACACGATGGAGATTATAGTCTCCAAGGAGGCTTATACCGAGCTAACCACCGTTGAGGATCTCGGTTACACCTCCGTTCCGATCACCAATCCGATGGAGGTGCTCTACCTGACCCTTCGCCTTCTGAAGGCGCGTGGGATCAACGCGATCAGCTTCGAATAAAAAAATAGACCGTGCCAAACCAATGCCGGGAGCAGCCTTTGCTCCCGGTTTTTTTGTTGTTCATGTTACAATCTTTTGGGTTCAAAGTTAGATACAGTGGTACTTACCACGAGAGGAGACCGGTATGTCTGGTGCAGATCTAACTGCAGTCTCAATGGATGGTATGATCGAACGGGTTGTGGCCGAACTTACCACTAATCAGGTAGTTGGTCATCCTCATCGAGTTCGGGTTCTTTTTAATAATGCGCCACAAGCCGAGGAGGTTTCGGATCTGATTTATCAGATTGTGATCGAACGTCCGTTAACTGATCATCCGCCCATTACGGTCGCAACCATGACCATTTCCCTTTACGATCTCGCGGCCGAAATGATACTTCGGTACAGCAATGGGATTCTGATAGCACATGCTGTATGTGCTTATGAGTGTGCCGACGATTTACTGGGATGGATTCTTGGGGTATTCCCCAGTGCCGGAATCGTGTCCTTGGCGATTGAACAGACTAATCAGTCCATCGTGATGAGCGAATTGATCGCCCGTGCGGTTGGGTATATCGAGTAGTTAAGATTTTTCTCTTGTCCGGGGGCTTAATGTCCCCGGTTTTACTTTTTCCTATGCTATAATTACACTATCGGTCTTTCATGAGAGTGAAAGGAGCGCCCTATGGGTGCAGCCCAGAGTCAAATGGAACGGATTGAGCAGTTACTCAACGTCGCAGTGCAGCCAATGGCTGGCTTTCTGCCACCCACAGCCGCGCTGGTTTTCGCGCAGGACGGGGGTATGTACGAGTCGGTAACCGTCGTTCATGCTGAAAAGAGCGGAATCTGTACGACGACGCACGCGTTTGTGTTCGTCGGTGAGCATCGACAGCACGTCCTTTACATGACGTACGATGAGGTCGGACGCATGCTGAAGATGGTCGAGCTGTTCGATGAGATTATTCCATTCGATGTCGTAACGGCTTGTCTTCGAATCATCATGCCCAGCGGCGTCAGCGTGACATCGCATAGTACTCGACCACGAACGACAGTCGATTCAGGGGCGATTCTTGCTGCAGTCCGGAGCGAGCTGACCCAATGCGCGGTGAGAATGCACCCGCACCGGATCCGGTTTCAGTATAACTATGGTTCCAGAGCTTTGGGTACCATGGCGAGCCTGAATTATCGGATTATTATCGAACGTCCATTGTCATGGGATCCGTCAAAGACAGACGCTACCATGACGATCGAGATTTGCAATGATCACATCGGATTGACGCTGGTCGATCCGTCTGGTTATGTGATTCACGACTGGACTTGCCCAGAGGCAAGTAGCGAAAGGCATTTCGCTTTTATCCAGATCGAAATCGCAGCCAAGGGAAACTACCTGGTAACACTGGAGGAGATCGACGAAGCAGATAATGCCTAGTCGTTTCGCATCAACCACCGGGAGCCCTGTGCTCCCGGATTTTTTTATAGAATGTTTTCCCTCCGATTATCGACAGATACATTAAGCAAGCTACCAGGGTTGTGCCCGAAATGAGCAATCCCAAATAAAACCAGCGTTGGGGAAAGAATTCTATTCGTAATTTGATGTTGTATGTTCCATCATCATTTTGGGTACATAGCGATTTATTGTTGCAAATTTCTTGAGTGTCGATATACCATCCATTTAAGAAGTTATTAAGTTTGTAATGTTTATCGTCTTCGATTCGATCTGGCTTAACAAATGGCAACCAACTGTTCCAAAATCCAGTGTTTTTTGTATTTTCGATTTGTGCTTGCCATTGTGGATGATATGCTTCGCTCATGTTTAGGTAGAAAGGTGTTGATGCAGCAGTTATTTGTACGGTTTTTAGTGTAGGGTTAATCAGTTGAAATTGAATATCTCTAGGTTGTTCTAGCTTTTTATCAGGTTCACTCACAAGATAGAACCGATCTTCGATATCTGGCAATTCAATGAGGTGAAAGTTATCGTAACGAGTGATAACGTTAGTTTTATCATCCTTACTGTATCCATATACGGTCAGAGATACCGCAGTCGCTCCCGATGGTGCTTTGATTATTTTATTAAAAGTATTCCATTTTTGATTTTCTACAGGAATTTGGCGGCTATTTATTGAGTTATTATCATCGTTAAATCCGAGATAATACCCTACCTGCTCAGCATTCGGTGATTGATAATCAAAACTAAATAAGTAGGATTTATCCTCTGAAACATTGAGTAAACCTGGTCCTGTACATGCCGTATGACGAGTAGCTTCAAGACGTAGGGATGAATCACCATCAGATTTTTCATCAGTATCGAGACCGAACCCTAATTTACCATTATCATCATACGCATTGCAGTCACCGACCGAATTTTGCCAAAGTCCTGTTTCAAACGATGCATTTCGTATGTTATTTTTACCCAAAAAGTTATCATCGTAATATGTAATATTGTAATCAGATTTGTTTTCAAGGATAAATTTTTGATAATTTTCAATATAATTGGGATTTAAATTTGCGATTTGAGTAACTTTGACTAATTTGAAGTTGTCATACAGAGTTTCGATATATTCTTTTTCATCTGTTGGGTATCCATAAATAGTTAAGCGAATACCACTAGCTTCAGGTTTAACTGATATTTGCGTACTAAAATTAACCCAATCTGAAGATGTTATCGGCAATCTCTTGGAGATTGCTGGTATATCTTCGTTGCTGAACCCCAAATAGTAACCGGCTTGCCTTGCATCATTACTTTTGTAACTAAATGACAATACATACTCACCTGGTTCAGTGGGTATCATTGGGGTTCCGGTGCAGGCAATATGGTTCATAGAAGAAAGGCCTAAAGATGAGGCCCCATCTATCGAATCATTTACTACTTCCATTTTTATATTTGCATTATCGTCATATGCATTACAGTCACCTACGCGGTCTGACCATGGTCCATCTTCAAAGGATGGATTTTCGATCAAATTAGTTGACTGAGATTGATAAATAGTTATATCTTTTTTTATGACTCCAAGATCTATTGGATTATTGTCGTTAACTTTTGTAATTGTATTTCCAGTTCGTATAAAAAAATCATTATTTGTATCTACTGTCTGTGAATATAGATTGATTGACTCAGAGTCACTCAAACTGAGCTCTTTATTATTTATTCTTAAAGCTTTTTCTATTTTTTTGCTTACATTCAATGAGTTATTTTTCAATTCGATGAAAATGTTGTACATACCCGTATTCCAATAAATACTAGATAATGCACTAGCAGATTGTAGGTTTTTTTCTATCTTTTTATTAGATATTTCCGGGTAATTGGTTGAGCCAAAAACGTCTTTAATGTAGTATGAATTGATGTTCGCACCAATTTGTGTTGTAAAATCAGCCGTTTGATCAAAACGATTGCTTACAAAATGGTATGTTTGGTCCAAATTATCATCTTTTACTAATTGGAAAAATTGTGTGTCAGACCAGAAATAATTTTCTGAGTTAGCATTTTCATACTTTATTAGCTCATTAAGTGACGAGTTCGTTTTGGAAATGTATGGAATATTATCGAGACTATCTATGTAAAATTGCCGATCATAACCATAAAATTTAAAAATATTACTATTGTTCTTATAATCTTCGGTGGGTATGAATATATACTGTATAGATGATGAATCTAAAATCCTATCGGAATATGAATACTTGAACAATTCGGTGATTTGATTCTGTATCGGTAAACGCACGCCGATCGATTTGCTTAACATAAATTGTTCTAAAGGACCATTCATTAAGCCCACTGCAGATAGTATTGGATGCTGATATGAATAAAATGACCATTTAACATTAGATGGTACCCATAATGTTCGATGATATCGGTTATCATTAATAGAATTATTCGCCACTAATTGATAGTCGCTATCAATGGTTCGTGGAACGAACAGCGAATCAATCTTGCCTGTAATTAGAGGAACTATATTTATCCCAAAAATTCCAACAACGATAGCTATATACGTAACTTTAAGGATTTTATTCTTCCTTACTAAAATATAATCAGTCGTATATGCAATTAAAACACTGAATCCCAATGAAATTAATAAATAAAACTTACTTGCTTCTCTAAAGGCATTAAACCCAGGAAGATAATGATATAACCATAAATAAGCATTCCTAAATGGAATTGATTCTTGTTTTGTCAAAAATATTCCAACTAAACTAATAACTACCCAAAATAATACATTTTTATTTTTAGGAAATAGCATAAATGAAGTAAATGCTATTATTGGAACTAAAAACAAATATAGGGGTATCGGCTGTACGATAAAGTCTGCTGGTAATCCACCAGTCCAAAAAGGGTGAAACAAGGTAAGAGACTGTTCAATATCCATAAATGAACTACCAAATAATCCTCTACTGAAAATTGCATTTTCAGTAATCGAACCCTGATTAGCTAGACCCAATATCCAGTAGATATGGTAGAGACCTACGATTACTAATGTAAAAGCAGAATATATTGTGATTTTTATTTTGTTTTTAGCGAATGAAATATTGAATAAATAATAAATAAAGCAAACCCCAAATAATATGTATAACACTCTAAAATCATAGAAACTAAGTATTCCAGCAATTAATGCTGTCAATATTATCTTAAGGAAAGTAGGATTATCAAAAAGACTTATGAAGAAACGCAAAAAAAGAGGTGCTATTGAATATGCGGCTAATAATGTTAGATGGTTAGATGAAAGTAATAACGAGTATGTATTATACGAATAAACTATCGATCCAATCATTCGCGACCATTTATTTTTAATCCATAATCCCATTAAAAAATAACTTGAAAAAGGTAACATGATCGCTATTGGAATCATATAAATTAACTTATCTGAGAGCCAGGAATCGGTATTAAATAAGAACCCAACTAACCCAAACATCGCATTGATAAACCAAGAGGACGCTGTTAAATTAACACTTCCGAGTCCGCTTTGTGAATTCCAGATAAAGGGTAGATTGAACCATTCTATTAACGTCTTATTGAATAAATACCCCCAATCACCAAAAGTTAATGTTTTAAATACAAACCATCTAGAAAATGTGAGAATTGAGAGTAGTAGACTTAATAATATCTGCATTTTTTGGAATTTAAAGTAAAGATATCTATTTGATTAGTTTATTATATAAAACTAAATACTGTGGGATGATCGATTTGTCCCAGTCAAACTTTTCTATAGCCTTTTTACGTGCTTCTATAGACATTTTATTTCTTAATTCATCATTATTAACTAATAAAGTTAAAAAATGTAAAAGATTTTGATAATCATCTTGTGAAAAAATATATCCATTGATTCCGTGGTCAACGATTGAGGCACTACCACCATTATCTACGGTAATAATTGGCAAACCACTTGAAAGTGCTTCTAAGTACATTTGTCCCCAACTTTCAGAAATACTTAAACTCATGAATATATGAGCCTTTGAATAATATTCATGTATTTTGTCGTTTGAAACATGACCAACAAATATGACTTTTTCACATAGACCTAACTGGTTAACGAGCTTCACAAGGTTATTCCTTTCGGGCCCATCACCAACGATCATGAGCTTAACTGGTTTATTTATATTTACGAGCTGAGAGACCAGCCAAATAAGCTTTTCAACTGCCTTTCTTTTTATTAAGTTACCTGTAGTAATGATTATAATCTCCTCGTTGCTATTATCATGGGGGATAAAGCGATTTGTATCTATGCCTGGCGGTATTATTGTAATTTTATTCGAAGGAATTCCTGCTTCTATAAGTAGATTACGTGTTTTTATATCAATGGTTACTATTTGATCAGACTTCAATAATGTTAACCTTGATAAATATCTAAGTGGTTTTTTAAAAATTGATAGAAAATTTATTTTTATAGCAAAACTTGTTGATTTAACTCCGCCATAATCTCTTAAGTTACTAGAATCCATATCGTAGTCAACAACTGTTAATGGACTTTGCAAAGGGCCAATTACATATGGAGCTGGCATCTCTCGTTTCATTATTGAATAAATATTGAAAGTTCGATCGATACCAAATGGAAGGACATGATGAATCAAATCTACTTTTGCATTTTTCAAGAACCTTCTCATGAACACTGTATAAGCGAACATGAATTTAACCGCATTAGTTGGACTCATATCCAAGGTCGTTTTAGAACTTTGTATCTCTTGGATTACATAGCGTGGAGTATCTTTTAAATTAGTTTTGCCAGTAACAATAATAGAAGTATCATTCAGTAAAGCTATCCGATGGGCAATATTATATGACCACGCGAGTTCAGAGCCGCCTTGTATTTCATCAAACCAGTAATGGACAGGACAATATAATATTTTCATTTATTTATTTTAAGGAGTTCCTTTATCTTATTAGCGAATTCGTTGAGATCAGCAATTACTAAATTGGGATAGTCATATACATTGATACCTTCAGCACCAATCGGGGTCGATAATGTTAATTTGTTATTTTTTAGATAGTCAAGAACTTTCGTCTTTACTCCTCCACCATATGCTAATGGGGCTATGCAAATAGTTGATGCCGAAATATAAGAATCTAAGTTCTTTACATATCCTGTAAAAAATACATTTTCTCGATTCGTTAATTCGTTAGGGTTGTTGCCTACTATCATAAAGTTAACATCGGAACAGCTCTTAGACAATTTATCTATAATATATTTAGCTGCCTCCGCGTTATGAATAGCACCTAAATCACCAACAAAACAAACTAAATTGTTAAGTCTGTTAAATTTATGTTTTATTTTAACAAGATTATTATTATCTATTTCCAGTTTTTCATTAATGGAATGAGGGATTACAATTATTTTATTTTTGTCTATACGAAAATGTTTTAAAGTGAAATCCCTGTCTTCCTTTGATATAACGATAATTCTGTGTGCTGATTTGAAAAATATATATTCAATCCAAAACCAGAATAGCAATCGTAATGAGCCGATAATAAATTTTGAACGCATCATTTTTAAAGCAATATCAGTATTAATGCAATGAGTATCGACTATAATTCTTTGATTATTTCGCTTTGAATTTAAATAACCACCAATCATTAAGCAACCGCTGAGTAAGACAATCTTTGATTTTCGAAATACCGATTCTTTTTCTTTAATAAGAAAGTAACTCTTAACGATAGTAACAACGGATCTTAAGGGGTTAACACCCATCAATCTTACAAGAACCTTATCGACTATTGTTTTTTTCTTTTTTGATGTTCTTAAATTGTATATAGCAATTCTTTTATAAATCGCCGTATCGCTGTTATAAGACAATTGAAACACGTTAACTTTATAACCTCGTTGAACTAATTTATTAATCATGTACCTCGTTCTAATATGGTAACCATTTCGAGGACATCTAATATCTGCGAAAGAGACAACACTTATATTTTTCATTTTTTTATTATTACATTAACCAAACCTCTCAGATTATTTTTAAATCGTTCTTTTGCCACATGATAAAAACGTCGATCCCCTGTAACCAAAAATGTCATAAATTCTTTTAATGACCAATAGTAAGCATTAAGATAAATACGTGGATGCAAAGGTTGTTTTTGAAATAAAAAGAATGCTGTTTTCCCATGTTTCAAAGCCCGTTTTTTAAAATCATCCCAATTGGGAAACATATTGTGATTAACAATTGCATCTGCAGATTTATACGCAGTGTATCCATTTTCAGCATACACAATAGACATTAATGTATCTTCTCCACCTTCGCCTCCACGACCTTTCTCTTCTTTAAAAGGCATAAATTTGCTCAATGTTCCCCGTTTATACAATGTGTTTGTATTATTGAAAAAAACTATTTTTTCGTCCACTGCTTGATCTTGTACTTTCCTAAAGTAATTTATTACAAAATGAATATCATTTGGAGGAGCTGCAATTTCATTTCCTTGTACCACATCAGCGTTATATTTAGATTGAGTTGTTAGTAAACTCTCTAACCAGTTACTATTTGCATAACAGTCCGCTGAAATAAAAACTATAAATTGCCCAACGGATTTATCGAAACCTTTATTTAAACCAGGCGTAAAACCATTTTCAGTAATTTTAATAATTTTTATTGGAAACGAATATTGGTTAGGATGAATTAATTCTAGTGTTTTATCAGTTGATCCATTGTCTACAATTAAAACTTCGTTTGGTAAGAGAGTTTGACTAGATAAACAATCTAGACATTTCAAAATATTCTCTTCTTCGTTGAGTGTTCTAATAATAATAGAAATAGTATTGTTATCTTCTTTTAGCATAAATTAAGCCAATTCGTTCATCTTTTTTTTGATGATATATTTCATAATCTTTTTCAAAGTAATTAGATATGTCTGATATTTCTAATTTTCTTGGATTTTTATCTAAATGATATTCAATAATAATGAGAGCTGCTTTATTAAATACTGCATAATTCTCCGGCGTTAATAGATCCCACTCACTTCCTTCAATATCGAGCTTTAAAATATCAATCGATTCCAATGCGCATTGACTATCAAAATCAACGAACGATATTCCATCTACCGTGGATGTATTGCTCTCATCATCGTAAATAACATGTTTTGAATAATGATCAGCATTACTATTAAATGAGACTTTTTTAGTCTGCATATAAAGCGCATTTTCAAAAATATGAACTCGGTCAGTTAAGTGGTTTAACTCAAGATTAGTCCGGAGTTGATTTACATTCTCAGCATCGGGTTCGATTAGATAGGAAGTTATTAGAGTGTATTTATGTGCAATAAATAATGTAAATAGACCGATGTTTGCTCCCGCATCAATAATTATAAGCGGATGATTTAGTATCTTTGAATATCGATCTATTTCATTATATTCTTTTCCAGAAAGGATATTAACGGTTTCCCCCATATCACTGGTATGATTTCTGGCTTCAACACGAATACCGTTTTTAAGCTCCAACGTGGTTTTTGCGCCATTACGATTCTTTAAATACGATGCGATAAATAATAATACAGATTGTAATTTTAGTGATATAAATGCAAGCCAGAGTAATCTTAAACCATAGCAATACCTCGATACGTCAATTCGACTTCGAATTAATCCAACTGCACCAACTCCAAACTCCATCGTTTTCATGAATAACATGGCAAGTCCAATACATGGCTTTGCAAAGAGCTTGCCAGGATTACTAAAAAATAGCCTATATCGATCTATAATACTTGTTTGTGATTTAACTTCGCTTTTATCTTGGTTACTTTTTAGGTACTTACTAATCTTTTGGGCATAATAGTACTTTTTCTTTAGCGTTTTTATTAAAGACAAACGACCTTCATCATGAGAAATAAATGCAGTAATTCGTGCCAGAGTTCCTTTTTGTTTAATCTTTTGGGATAAGTCCCAATCTTCCCCACTAATCAACTCCTGGTTATATCCACCGACTTCATCAAACAACCGCTTTGGAAAAAATCGAGCTGCTTCAATCCAATCAACCCCAACATAAAATGACCGCTCTAATCTTTTGCACTCTGCCCAAAATCCCTGACCAATTGATTCTTCAGGAATAATCACTCCAGCAACTCCATCTTGCGAACATGCATCAACACACTCTAAAATAACGTCCTTATCCAAATACATATCACTATCGATAAACACAATAAAATCACCTTTTGCTAAAGAAGCGCCATAATTGCGTTGCATTGAACGTTCATCACCAAAATCGATCACATGAGTTGTAAACTTATTAGCGATTTCGACAGTCAAATCTGTGCTCTGTCGATCGATTACAATCAATTCAATATTTTTATATGTTTGGGAAACAATGGAATGCAGACACTTAAATAAATAAGCCTCAGAATTATACGTTGGAACAATAACACTTACCAATGGCTGATTCATGATAAATACTTTTTCGGGGCAGGTACATTGTAATGCAATGTGTTTTTATTGCAACCCTTCATACCGCGAAAAATTAATAAGATTTGTTTACACGGCAATGTTTATATCCTATAATATCAATGCGTTGTAAATCTGGATCAGCATGGAGGATGACCAATGGTCATACTGCCAGATGGCATTTCGGAGCCGGAACGTAACGTGCTACTGCGAATTTTCGCAGAATTATGGCGTGTGGAATTTGATCACGAAACAGGTATCCACTACCTGTGCTGGGATCGCTTTCCGCCGTTTTACGTCACATTCCCCATCGGACACACCTTTGATCCGGTGCAAATGGAACTAGTTCGAGCAATGTTCGGCGATGACACCGATCTATTGCTCGCGGTACTCAGTCGAATCACCGGCAAATAACCACAAACCTCCGGGGGCAGTCTCTGCCCTCGGATCTTTCTTTTTCCAAATGCACAAAATAATGTGGTGCGTCTGTGTAGAACCTCATGAAAACTATTTCTAAAGATACCAGGGCGTTTTCGACGCATCCGAAAAAGATTAGACGTCATCCCATCACGTCTGGCATAGGTGCCTCCGTATGGTTATTCCGCGGCTTTCGAATGTGTATAAGGACACCACACACCAACCCTATAGTTTACTTCTTGAAGATATGAACGTATAATACAGAAGACTTTTCTTAGGGACAGCTAAAAGGAGGCGTCTATGACCGCCCAAATGGAAGCCCGCGTTGCGGCACGATTCCCGGGACATGGTCTTCGGATGCTCGAAGAGCTCTTCCACGAGGGGTGGGAGCTGCTTATAGACCCGGAGTCGGGGCTACCGACCATGCGTCGATACGTCGGTAAGTCTTTAGATCTGGCGTCGATCGTGCTGGGCACGGTGCCCTTTAATGACGAACAGATCGAGGGTACGAACCTTCCAATCGCCCTACTCGGAGCAAACTGCTCCGGCTACATGCTCGTCGCCTCAGTTGCTCTGGGGTGTGAGCTGTTCTAATACGCACGGTTTGAAAAAATAATATGGGGACGCGAAGGCGTCCCCTTTCTTTTAGAAAAACTAAGGATATCGAGCATCTTTAGTTGCGTTGACAATGCATTCCAACATCGGTCCCTGAAATCCACACATGGTTCCCCAGGTTAGCATGGCAAAAAACCACACTAAAAAGAGAAAGACCACAATGGGTCCGGCAAGCGCGACTGGTGTTAACGCAATGTTCACCAATATGTGTGCAATGATCTCTTCAATCGGCTTCTTGGATTGAACTTCTTGAACAACCCACAGTACCGCCAGCCCGAGTGATACGATGACGATTAAGATCATCTCACCTGCGACAAACTTTTGCCCAAACGGCACAGAGCCATCCATGAACCATTGAACCACCGGCATATTGGCCTCCTCATTGAAACCAGCTCAACACGGATTGATTAAATTGTATTGTAACAAATGAAAAATAAAAAAAAGGGGGACGAGCGCACCCGTCCCCCAGCCGTATTAGCCCTCGATATCGAGCGACTTCATCGCCACGTCGCCATTGGGCTGTACCTGGACTCGAAACTTTCGCTCCATGATGCTAACGACCGAGTCTCGTCCGTTATACTGGACTTGACCCTGGCCAGCGTAGTCGATGTGACCGGTATTCCCATACCGGATGATCGCTCGAGCGAACGTTCGAGTGACCATGATTCGATCAGGATGAGCAACCGGAGCCCTGACTTCTTCAAGCCAGAGATACACAGCGGGCACGTTCGGGGCCATGATGACCACGACCTTCTGAGTCTCGAATTCGAGAGCCGTACCTGGGATTTGGTCTGGCATAGAATGCCTCCCTTGTAGCTAAATAGCCAATCCTCGCACCCCCATAGGCGCGATCGACTATGGGTCATATTATATCATGGATATGTATATTTTTTGATAATAGTATAAACAGGGTGAGCGCTTTGCGCACTCACCCCAAAGGTTTACTCCGAATCTTCGACGGGGGTCAAGCTAAACTGTCCTTTCCCGAACGGTGTTACCTCAAACTTAACCGGGTCAATGAAGACCATCGCTCCGTTGGGAATAATTAAGCGACGCCCGGGCGGTACAAGCTGCGGTGAATCATCACCGACTTTGACAAGACCATTGGTAATAGTCAGGTCAAATAGCAGGTTGTCGCTAGAACGGTAGATGGGTTCATCCTGGACGTTCACGTACCAGATTGTAATCGGCAGACCAGGGATCTGCACCGTGATACGATAAGTCGTTCGCTCGACCATCATGGCCTCCTTATGATCGTTGCACTACGCTATGGGACACCGAATTATATCACAATGTAAAATAATAAAAGTAAAGGGAGGCGTAAACCTCCCCAAAGATTTTAATCAGAACCTATCCGATCGTCGGCTCTGATTCTTCGACGGTCTTGGTGTATTTACGTGAAATCGGTAAGTCAATCACCGTCGAGCTATGAGGATCAAAGAATATCGTTCCCTTGCGGACATAAGTCATCATATCATCCCGAAGGATCGCCTGTGAAAACATCGCCTGACCTTCGGATCTATTTAGAATCCAATCGACAGTGAACCACATTTGCACACCATTATTTCCTGGTATCCAAATATGGAAATCATGTACGAATACCAACTTCAATTCGTCGGGATAACGATGTCTAACAGATCGGACGAAGCCGTTTGACTCCACCGCAACATCCACAATGACATCAGCGATCATAACGTTAGAGCCAACGGCACATACGATCTGGCCAGTTCGTCCCTGATCAGAAAGAACCATCCGCTTATAAAGATTTGTCACCGAACGTCCAAACGAAAGGCGACGATAGATGGGTTCATAGTGGACCTGATCATCGGCCAACATTTGGATCGGTTTTGCGATACCTGGAATTGCGACAACGACCAATTTGGTCATCCTGCACTCTATGTCCATCAGGCACCTCCATAGCTCTATCTAGAGCATCCCATTACGACTGTTATGAGTTTTATTATACAAGATAAAGCCAAATGCACCTTGAACTAGTATTTTTTGTTAGGATGCGGTATTAGTTAATGTATGGATCATGTTCAAAATGAGCCATTATTTGAATTACCAGTAAAATACAGTAACGAGCTGTTAGCCAAAACACTGTTAGCATTAGGCGAGACAATTTCTGTTAAAAAAATTATTATTGGAACAGTCACCTTATTAGCACTTCTTGTACCACCAGTCTTTTTTATTCAGCTTTCACTACTCCCAGGTAGTACTCCCCTTCTTATAATTTATTACTTCATCGTTTCAATATTACTTATAACAAGAACGATACCCATACCGTTTAGTCGTAATATTCCTGCGAGTTTGTTAAAAAAAGATTTAATTAAATACCCCAAACCATATGAGACAACGTATACTTTTTATCGCGAATATATCAAATTATCTCCAAATGAAGAAAACATACTTCCGCTAAAACAAATAGAAACCGTCAGACAGGCCGGTACCTGTTTATATCTACTTTATAAATCACAAGCAGGCGGACAACAAATTCTTTTGTTACCACTTGCCGATGCGCCTCGGACAATACAATCAAAAATTTATCGATATTTTACTGAAAATGGTTTTTCATTAGAGTAATAGTCGTGTGTGGTACGTGGAAAGGGGGAGCCGGCCGTCCTGCTCCCCCCGTGTAGATATATAAGGCTTTTGCCTGTTTTTATGCGAATTCATCCTCTAGTGCAGGGGTCATCTGCCCCTCGATTAAGTATTGAGGCACCTGTACCTCAAAGCGTCCTTCGGCATTGCGAATAGTCGTAGATTCGCCAAAGTAGTCGATGTGTTCTCCATCGACCAAGACGCTCAGAACATGGCCTTCACTGTCGAGTTCTACCCCTGCGACCTCATCGCTGGGATTATAGAAGCTGATCTGCTTCATGCCCGAATCGGTAGGCATACGAAGCACTTGACCCGCCTCGGCCGACAAGATGACGATACGCCCACCTGGCGTATACAGGATAGTTCGGTGAGTGAACGTCATAAGACGCTTCTCGATCCATCGAATAGCCATAACTGGCTCCTTCCCTAATTCGGGGCCGGAACCCCTCCGAATTTTAGCTTATAGTAATGATAACGAAAAAATGGGACTTTTGCAAGAAATCATATAAAGCCCCGTTAAAATGCGGGATGAAGATCATTCATCCCGCGGGGTTTACTCACACTGAACAGATTGCCTGCACACAATCTGTCCAATTTCATTGACGGTAATCTGAGTCAAAACCTCAATAAGCCATTGTTCAAAAAATTGAACGACCCGGTAGGAATCGACCGAGATTAATTGCGTTGGCGGATCACCATTAAACTGACCCGAAACCATTCGGTCAGTATATACAGTTAGCGTAATGTTTCGTGTATCCCCGTCTCTCCACGTCAAACAATAACTAATAGAATGGTGGCCGCCAAACCCTGCCCAATGCGGCATCTCGCTGATCGTACCAGCTTCGCCCAATAAAATCAGATTAACTCGTGCCAATAAAGACGCCAGGTACACCTGACCCGTGGCAGAAAGTCCTCGAAACCATTCGAGCTCTTGCTGCCTGTGCCGAAGAAGTTGATTTAGTCCATCTGGAGAATAATCTCCATCCATCGATTCCTGACCTAATCGCTGCTGACGTAGATTTGCCAGCGCTTGCGTAAAGGAATCCATATAGACCTCCTCATTCGATCGTGCCTGTTGTGAAGTTCATACTATCAACATTATGTATAGCTGGCGATAAGGAAAATAAAAAAATGGGAGATGCATACCAGCACCTCCCGCGTGTTAGGCAAACTTGGGCGAAAAGTCCCCCGAAGGCCGCTTACTTGTCGAGTCATACGTATCTACCCCTTCGGGGAGAAGCTTTAGCTCGCGACTTCGCTTGCGTACGTCGCAAGAGCCAGTAATCAGATAGATCGAGTACTCCGATCCAATAGCTTCGAAGTTAATATCACCACTTGGATCGGGCCACACCATGAAT
The DNA here is from genome assembly GCA_013335095.1 of candidate division WWE3 bacterium. Lineage (GTDB taxonomy): Bacteria > Patescibacteriota > 4484-211 > 4484-211 > JAAXWF01. Next base: position 214,298 of record JAAXWF010000003.1, on the reverse strand, counting down.
CCGACCTCTCCTTCTGGATTTGCAGGAAAAGAGATCGTCATACCGCCCTCTGAATGACGCTGCACCAATGGGCGTTCGTAGAGATACAACGTCATCATCCGTCCGAGATCAACAATTGTGGCAACAAATGCCGTCACAACTGTTTCCAGATTCGATTCATCTGGTGGCATAATCCCACCTCCTCCTAAGTTCCAAGAATCTAGCACCACCAAGTATACCCTATTGAGCAACAGTTACATATGCGAGGAACAAAAACAGCTCCCCAACAAAGTAACGCGATCATTTATTGCTTAGGCCGCGTCGCTCATTGAACTATCGGCACGATCAGTATGAGCCACCAGAATCTCGATAACTTGCTGCTTAATTCGAGATTCCCATCCATCCTCCCCAAGTAGGATTTGTTCACCTCTTTCGCCACCTGCCCCACGCACATAGACGAGACGTGAAGCCATCACAATGATTTCGATACCGTTTGTCGGGTGAACGGTCGCCACATTATCCGACCACGTTAGCTGTAGCGAAATGGAGTGCTGACCTGTATTCGAAAAGATTGGTCGTTCCTGAATCGTCCCCTGGTTAGCCAGAAAAACTGAACGAAGCGTTGCTAGAATTGGTTTTACTTGCGAAGTACACCAACTCCGAAAAGCAACAAACCTCTGAGCTTCACTTACGACGCTCTCCTGTTGTGTATGTGCAGTATCCGCCATAATTCTGCCACTTCTTTGTATCCGAAGTGCTTCAAGTTGCTGAACATACCGATCCATCACACACCTCCCATGCGGATTGAAGTGAAATTAGCTAGATGATTATAGCATTACTAATTCGGTTAATCACTACATACTTATTCTGTAAATTTAGAAAATAGATACGATTAAAAATGCGGATGATCTTAAAAAAGACCATCCGCAAAATAATCATGCGGTAACTTGTTTGAAGCCTATTGGGGCATGAAATAGCCCCGGGATAAAGACCTCGACGACCCCAGGCTCCGAGGTCTCGATAATGACCTCAAGCTGGACTCCCGTAACAGATTCCTCCATCCCGGCTAGGAGATCTTCAAAATCTCCAGCGTCATCATCGTCTGCGTCCACCGATTCTTCGAGGCGGTGTCCCGCACACCAGGCCGCAATTTGAGCGAGGACCTCATCAATATCCTCGACATCAAATACGATCCCATACTCCGACACATTACGTTGGGCCGGTAATAGCGGATCGACAAACCGGATATGTCCCCAGCTTGAACACATCAAGATGGCATCGCTGCCATTGATCTCACGCCGCGTTGGGTCTTCGGTAAGTCCAAGGACTTTTTCACCGAAATCGCGGGCGATGTTGATCTGCCCAGCGACCACCTCCATCGATACCGTCGAAATACGTACGACGGCTCCTGTCTTGACCTTCGGTCTTGCAGTTAACACTCAGGCCTCCTCGTTGGCAACCTGGCCAACAAAATAGTCATACCGGCCGCCATTGACCGGAATTACGTAACCTGATTATACATCGTGAAATAGAACAAGCTAGATTAATAAAGGGCGAATGGAATACCCATCCGCCCACGAATTTACAATAAGTCACCAGAATCACGGAACGCTGGCGCCTGAGGAGAACGACGTGAGGTATTGACTCTTCGGCCAGGTGTACCGCTCTTTAGCAGATCGTCCTCCTTCAAAGGCGGTACCAACCGGATCGGCCGATACAATCCTTCAATAAAAAAGAGGATATCGGTTCCTTCGACTTGTACCCGAGAACTTAGGCCCATGTCGCGAACAAACCGCTGCATCCGAACAGCACCCACCTGCGGATTTGGTACAGTAAGAACCAATCCAAGGCTTATGGTAGTGTCGGTTTCCGCCCAGTCTACAGAATTCCAACTAATACATGTGCGGCGACGAAGCGTCTCCTGATAACAGGTCCCTGGAGAGTCCCATTCCCACCCAAAGCAATCAACAAGAAGGCGTTGAATTTTCGTGAGAATGCGCCGATGAACAGGCAATGCAACGCCTCCGATGTGAGCTTTGGGTGATTGGATTATTGATATTCTAGAACCGATGTCTCGGACAGAGATCAAAGTCTCACCATCACCAATCGGAGAGAGTAGGCAACGCCCACCACGCTCTAGACCCCACTGACCAACTACGGCCAGCGCCTTATTAACATGTGTTAAATGGAGTCGAATATTCCCTGCCAGATCATTCAAGTCCTGAACTTCGTGAAACACGAAACGTCCGAGCACGGTGCCTTCGAATTGAAGCTCAACCGCACTATCGCTTGCTTCGGAAAATCCGAAACCGGCAATAAAAAGATCCTGAACATCACGGATACATCCAACACCGACCGGCACATGAATGCATGTGAGCCACGCACTCGCCGTTCCTACGGTCTGCATACCAGTGTCCTCCTTGAGTAGTGGCCATCTCCTGTTGATAGCCCCCCTATTATATCTGATACGAAAATGGGTAGGAGGTTATCTCCTACCCGATATGATTAAAGCGGATCTTCTTCGATAATTCGAGCATTGTTAAATGCAATGCTACAGCCGATGAAGCCAGAGAATCGCACTCCTAGCCATCGTGGACCAGTGCCGATGAGGTGGTACTCAATGGATCGATCGTGACACCAGCAGGCGAGCTGCTCGACAAATTCAGCGACGTTTGGAATGCCAATTGCGATACCAACCCCGATGTGCTCCATCTCATGTTCTGAGATTATCAGATCAATGGTAAGCATTTCGGACGTTAACCGGATTGGACGAGAACGGATTGAGTCAGTTAAACCGACTAAATCCAAAGTATCTGGGTCATCCGGTATTTGCATCGGGATCGGAACCAGCTCGAGATCATGATCTCTTCGGTACCAAACCTCCTGATCCATTCCAAGAACTTCGGAAAAGAATGCGATAGCATCACGCATTCTACCTCTTTTGACAGACACGGTAATACCATGTACCTGTACACGGCACCTACTATAGGTAGGGCGTTGCATCTCAACCTCCAGTTACTTAGTGATGTATTCGAGATACTGGTATTCTACATGAGAAAAGTTTTTTTTCGAAGAAAACATGTTGGGAGTAAGGCACCCCCAACACAGAGTTGATTATTTACCGTTCATACTGCATCAGCACCAGGCTGAATGCAGCATTTTTTGAAAATTTGATAGTTGCCCGATTTTCCGAAGAGCATCGTAGCAACTCTCCCCCGCAGTTACGGACTACCTGCAGAGCTAAGTCCGTAACATGTGCAACCCCAAGTGTGAACTGGAGGTTATCTTTTTTCGCTCGACTGGGGTCCAGTTCAAGCACAATCCAATGTGTTCCGATAACAACGACACAATGTGGCTTTACTGATGGATCCTCAGGAGCACTACTCCGAAACAATACCTTTGCACCAAGGTATTTACAGAATAAGACCTCGGCCAATGCCATATCCTCTACAAAAAGAGGTGTAAGATCACTCGAAGCGGCGGTTCCGATGGGTGATAACACCAAGGACATGATAGCCCTCCACACTAAGTAGAACGTAAATTCATTATGGCCGTATTGAGCTAGAGCGGGAGAGATTTTACCCCTCCCGCGTCCGATACCCAAGTTGTGCCGACTTAGATCACCGTAGGCTCCGTCTTACGTTCCATCAGAACAATGGCGTTTGCCATAATTCCAATCAGAAGCATTAACAGGCCAGCGGCGGTGGGTTCAGACTCGGTCTTACCCCAGAACCGATGTGCAAGCGTCCGCGCCGTCTCCCGGGGATTATCGACCTCCAGAAAAAGCGTTGGTACCTGAGGATTCGTGAATACGAGATCCATCTTCGTAGCGTCAATCTCCAAGCACACCCAGTGCCCTTTGATTGTGACGATTGCATGTGGCTTAACACCACTTTCAGGTTTACGCACACAGATAAACGGTTGTGCATCGAAAACTTCGGTGAACACGGCCAAAGCGATATCCAGATCCTGGACGGTCACCACTGTCAATTCACCGGTTACCGGCCGACCATTCCGATCCACGACGACTGTGGACATAATACGTCCTCCTAGCATGATGCTCTGGTGAAGATTACCGTGGGTATAGGATACCAAATTACTATAAGTCTTACAAGGTGTTGGAATAATAAAAAAGCGGGGAAGTTTTTCTTCCCCGCCGCCGTCTACTTTCCCTACTCGCCGTAGTGCTCGTAGAGAATGATCCCATTGGCGATCAGCTTGTTGGGCAACAGCCCAATTTGGCCATGATCGCCGTAATGGACTTCGAACAACTCTGGCCAATAGGCCTTTAAAGCGGTCACGATAGCCGCAATGTTCGTTGCGACCACATTCACAGCTTCGACCAGGCTCGATACCGGTCCGAACTCCAGCATGCGCTCATCGCGCACGAGGCAGATGAGCGACTCGCCAAGCTGGAGAATCTTGTACCGACGTTCACCGGCTTTCTCATCGGCCATTTCATAGCTCAATACAACTGTGGCACCCAGAACCTCAACGAACAGGTTTCTGGTCATCACGAGGTTCGAGACGTACACCACGCACATCCCGTCCTCACTCACTACGCCGAACTCTTCGTGAGCAACCCCCACGACCTCAAACTTCTCCACAGGAGACTTGGACATAATTGTCCTCCAAAGTAGGTGCCGCAGCACCACGGAAACATGAGAACATAATACCAAAACACTATAAGCTTTTCAAGTTTTACATAGATTCCAAAAGGCTACGAAAATCAGCATAACTCTTTGATGGAGTAATTGATTTGCTCATTTCCCAAGCATTTTTCTGTAGTTTCTTATATTTAACCCGATCATCTAACAACAAAAGTATCTGTGCAGCCATAGATTCTGGAGAATTCTCCATACAAATAATGCCGGTTTCATCGTGTTTAACACTATCTCTTAAACCGTCCACGTTATAAACAATGGCTGGAGTTCCCTGAGAATTTGCTTCTGTTACAGTTAATCCCCAGCCCTCTTTAATCGATGCCCCACACAGAATATAAGCCCGTTTGAGTAAATCTTGCTTTTGATAATCAGTAATATGCCCTAAATAAGTAATATCGCTCGAATAGGGTGAATTTCCTATATATTCGAGTACAGATTGGCCATAGTTGCCCTCGGCACGACCAGCTAAAATTAGTTCTAAATCATCATATTTACGTTTAGCAATCTCAAATGCTTTAATAATTTCATCAGTACGTTTCATTGATCTAATCGCACCGAGGGCCAAAATAATTCGCTTCGTTGGTTTTATCACCCGACTTAAATTTGCAATTGGCTCCATTCCAATAGCCTCAGAAATTATATGAATTCTTTTTTCGGAAAAGCCATGATGTACAAGATCCTTTTTAGTGCTTTCCGATATCGTCACGATTTGAGAGGGAGTGGCAACATTTAGTGCTGTTGCTACGGGTTCTAACACGTAATATCCTAATGAACTTAATGGAAATGTTGTTTGATGAAACCAGACCTCGTGGGCAAGCTGATGATAAAATAGGAGTAGTTTTTCACCTTTTAAAAAACGGCCAATCATATAAGGAGCGGTGTTAACGCTTTCGACAATAAGATCATATTGACCACGCAAATAGCGAAGATAGTAGTATAACGCCTGGAAGGTATGTAAGTATCTACTTTTACCGATTCTGACAACTTGGACGCCGTCTATTTGATCGGCCTCAGCCGCACCATCATATAACGAGGTTAATAACGTTACAAAGTACCCATCAGCCACCAACCGGCGAGCAATTTCGTGATTCACAAACTCAGCCCCGCCCGCTTGAGGGTGACCAATATCTTTCCAATTTGCCCAAAGAATTTTTTGGATATTCTTTCTCATCAACTCTATTTTTAATCCTACCATACATTACTCGACATCAAAAAATGGTAAATATCAGATATGCCATATTGAAAACTATACGGTCTAATCGTATACTATATGGGCCATTCTGGCAGTATGAGTTAAGGAGACGGCGCTATGCAAGTGGAACGTTCTAACATTGGAACGCAGGCCGAGGAAGAGTTTGATGCGCAACTGCTGATTGCATGTTTGACCATCATGGTCTTTGTGGCATTCAAGCAAATCGCCCTTCCAGACCCAACGTGGTCACCCATCCATGCTTTCGAGCATATGGTGGTGGTGGCGTCGGTTATCCAGTTGACGCTTGTCGTCATCGGATACCGGACAAGGGTTTTCCGCTGGCTTATTGGTGGAATGACCATAGGGGCCGGGCTACTGCCCCTCCTATACTTTCCCGCCGCAATCATCGCCGATGTGTTTGAATGTCGTGACTGGGGACTTTCACCCAATCATGTACTAACACTTGGCGGCATCTTCGTGGGGAGCGCAATTTCCTGGTATCTGATCCATTCGCTCAAGTATGATCAGCCCATCGCGCAATCCGAATTGGCGGTTCAGAACGACAAATAGCTAATAAAAGCGACACGGTCGTTCAACGTAATCTACAGAGCAGGCTGATGAAGTCTGCTCTTTTTTAATTGACCAAAAATTTTGCCCCTGCTACAATCCATTCGCGAAGTTCCACGGAATATTAAGGAGGTATAGGGTGATCCCTATGGATCAAATCAGCCGAAGTCAACGTCTAGTTCTTCAACTAAACGCGGCGGTAATCATCGGTAGCTTTATAGCGAGCGGCCTAATTCCACTTACAAGCCCGCTTAGAATCGTGATCGGTACAAGCCAAACGATAAGCGCAATATCGCTGTTCGTGGTTTACCGACGGGTAGACCGATGGCGGTGGTGGGGCCGTCAACTTTGCCTAGCAGGTACTCCAGCGGCCATCGTCTTACTGTATTTTGTAGGTTATGCACCCAATGATCAGGTGTACTCGATAGAATCGAGATGGTACCTGATCGCACTAAGTGTGCTAACGCTCGTCAGTTTAGGCAATGGCCTTTACTTACTTGCAAAGACAACACCATAAAAGATGAGTCGTGACCATCAAGGGACTTATTGTCCTTAAGGCTACAAACATGCCCATGTATCAACATTGATACGTGGGCTTTTTATTTGACTTTCACCCCTTCAACTTTATAATCAAGATGCCCTTAGGCTAGACTTATTCTGGAAAATCCGTATGGATCAATTTAACTAAGGAGGGTTACATTGGGAGAGCTACCAGTAGACCACAGCACACATTCGGGCTTCCGAAGGATCCTGTGGGGGACTATAACCTCAGAGGAACAAGAGATACTTGGATACGTCCAAGTCATCTTAAACGCGGCTGTAGGTGCGGTTGCCACCGTAAATCTATTTAGAGATGGGGTGACGGATATTACAGATCTCGTCTTTAAGCTGGTGCTCATTGGCACCTGCATCGGATCTGCATGGATCGGCTATGATCCGACGCCTCAAAAACACGACAGTGGCTGGCGTGCGGCACGCCTCTTTGGTGGTATAAATGCACTTCTCGCCTCAGTCATTCTGGGGAAGCTACTCTTCGGCGTCGCCTTTGGCTATGCTCATCAGCAGCAGGTTCAAAGCCTCATGTTTTTCGTTCAGTACGCAGCTCACGGCGTGTGGTATGCGCTCAATATGTGGGCCTACTGGCGGATCATGAAAAAAGTCAGTTAATTGTCCGTAAAAACAAACCCCTGTCCACTGATTGTGGATGGGGGTTATGAAAAATTAATTTTTCGACGACTAATATACATGGGTCGATTTTGAACCTCTTGATGAATAAACCCGATGTAGAGTGCTATCAAGCCTAAACAACTCAAAACAATACCAATCAAAAATAGATTAAAGATAGCCAACAATGCCGGACCAGAAAAATTAAACCCCCATGGATCATTCAAAATATATCTGTTAATGCCAATAAAAAAACCAGTCAGTCCAGCAGTTATCGTTATGAAAATTCCAAGATATCCGGCTATCTTTAGAGGTAGTAAACTATGTGAGACAAACGAATTAAGTGCCAGTCGATATAACTGAGACCACTTATATGATGGCTTTCCGGCAAATCTTTTCGCAGGCATAAATTCAACGGTATCTCTCCTAAATCCAAGCCAATCAATAAGTCCGCGAGTAATGCGATTACGCTCAGTTAATCGATTAAATTCTTCGACCACTTGCCTGTCCATCAATCGAAAATCAGTCGCATGAGACGTAAGCTCAGTCTCACCTATCCAATCCATTAACTGATAAAACCAATACGAACCCAAGCGTTTTAATTTTGGTTCAGATTCTCGTTCTGAACGGACACCAATAACCACATCCGCACCGTTACGCCATTTTTCAATAAATAATGGTATTAGATGTGGGGGGTGTTGTAAATCGGAATCGATCAATATAACCGCATCACCATGTGCATGTGATAATCCAGCAGAGGTAGCGGCTTCTTTACCAAAGTTACGTGAAAATTCAATATACTTTGCCCTCTGGTCGACCGCAGCAATAGATTCTAATACCTCATCACTATTATCCCGACTACCATCATTAATAAATAGATATTCCAACTCATATTTATCACTGATCGTATTTGCGACAGTTTCTAACTGACGGTACAATTCAGGCACGTTTCCGCCCTCGTTAAATACTGGTATTACGATTGAGATTAATATCTTCATTCACAACTCCTTTTTTAGCACTATACCCATACACAAAAAACAACATGATCATTACTCCTATGTTAAGTACCATAGTTATGCCTGCAATTGTTTGAATAGTGTGTGCGGATATAAAAATAAGTACTACTTGTACGAACACGGATAGTGTTAACGGTATTATATACGAAGATTCTTGAATAGCCATGAAATAATTTATGAGTCCAGTTGAAATCATTCCGGCAAATGATGCTATACCCATCCAGGTTAAATAGGGAGCAGTATCCAAATAGTTAGCCCCAAATAATAGTTGAATAAATTGAAATGGAAACAGTGTGAATAATAAAATGATGAATGATCCGATAACCCCACTCATTAATAACGATAATCCAAGTAGGCGTTGTTGTTGTTGGCGCCCGTCTTTTCCGGCTGCGGCAACTATCGGAAACAAAATACCGACAAAAGCACCCGCTCCATACGTTAATACTTTACCCGATAAAGATAGAGCGGAATAGTGCCCCGCTGATTCTGCCGAGAGAAAATGCTTTGCTAACACGACATCAATATTGCCAATGACGGCAAGTAGTAACGTTGTAATGGTTACGTTGAGTAAATATTTAGTAGATATTATCGAAAAGAGCGCCTGTAATCCAAGTGATGACCTTAAACCATTCTGATTCTCTACATATGGCCTTATAACAAGAATAGTATAAATCAGCGCAATGATTGATCCGATTAATACAGAAGTTACAGCGCCACCAACACGAAATCCAGCATATACCGAAGTAATTGATAGTACTAATTTAATCACCGTACTAATCACTGAGCTTATCGAGGCTCGACCAAATAGATGAAAACCTTGAAGTGAACCGTTATAAATTGCACCAATAATAGTAGTTGGTAACAATAATGCACATATTACCAGATGAATTGGATTCACCGATAAAAAGTTAGCCAAAAATGGCGTAAGAATCCACGAGATAATGACAAGGACAATGCTCGTGATTATTGAATATTTCAAGGAGACGCGGTAAACAGTAGAAAAACTGTTTAAATCTTTTCGAGAATTATATTCAGCAGCAAGCTTACTCATAATTAAATTAATAATTGAAGAAGGAACACTCGTTATAATTAGTAAACTAAATAGTGCCGTGAGTTCTCCAAATAAACTGGGACCAAGAAGCCGTCCCATGATTACGTTGAACGCATAATTTAATACATTAACCACCATTGAACCGATCGTTACCCACATGCCGGCTTTGATTAATTTATGGCTCAAGAGTCGAGACAAAACTTTCATGGCGGTTCAAGTAAAGCGTAACAAGATAAATAAGTCAATCTGTAGTTAGGTTGGTGTGTGGATAAAAATAAGGGCTGTGCGGTGGGGTTACCACGGCACAGCCCGATAGGCCGATTAGTCGTCGAACGGCCAGCGAACTGGCCGACCATCCATACGTGCCGCGCGGACTGCGGCTGGCTCCTGATACACAGGAACCGCCTCAACCCGCTGGCGGGTGGTCAGACGCACCTCCGGGACACGACGAAGCTCGGCAAGCGTGACGTCAACCTGGCGCTCAGCGAGCTCTATTCGAGCCTGGAGAATTCGCAGGCGATCAGGATCGCCTCCAGCGGCATACTCCGCCCACCCTTCCAAGGTGGTGATTGGTCCGTGTAACATACCAGACCTCCTGCCCCTTTTAAAGGGAGCAACGACGCGTACACGATGTTAGGTGCTAGTCGATAGTATCACCAGGGCGGTTTTACCGCAATGATGATACTAGTCTACTTTAGTAGACCTCGCCGACGACATCGACATACACGAGCCGATGTCGGTCCGGCAGCTCGAGAACATCGCGCCGATCAAGCTCGAGCATCTCGACCCGAGGATGGGTCGTGCGCTCGTACTCGGCCGCGATGATCTGGGCCAAGGGCTCCCTCCAGACGCCTTCCATGTAGATTAGCCGCAGGCCGGTCAGATCGACCTGATGCCCGCAGACCCCACAAGAAAGGCAGGATTCCCCGGCGTTGGTACTTGCCCAGCTCTCCGCAGAGAGCATAATCGCCAGCTCAAAGTAGCTGGCCCGCCGGATAAGGATAAACCGACTGGCGACATCGAGAGGTGCTTCAAACACCGCCACGATATCTCCCTTCTCGATTTCCCGAAGGACATCCTTCACCTGAGTTGCGGACTGCATAGCAGCCTCCTTTATTCGCTCCTGAATCAGGCCTACTATAATTGTATCATTGCTATAGGGTTGGTCAACATACATATCCAGTGTTAAAATAGGCACGCCGAACTGGCATACACTAAGGAGGCTCACGTATGAATGTGGATCGCCCAATTGAGGCAGACGCAGTCCCGGTGCAGGTGGCAATTGTACAGGGGCTCACCCCTTACGATGTAATCACCATCCTTCAAGGAACTGGGGTCCCCCAGGTCAACCGCAATTGTCGCGGTGTCGTAATCGGGATCAGCGGCAATTCACTGCTGGTCGATCTTCTCCCCACGGACTTGGACGCTGCCGAACACGCGGCCATTCGCATCTCGGGATGTAACGGAACTCTGCTCGTTCCCACTGGTGAGCGCAATGAGGGCTGGAAGCTCTCCGAAGCGGCCGAGGGCCACATGGCGATAATCGCCCTTCGTCAACTCGGTCCGGCCTATACACCGGCATATCTGCCAGCCGCTACCTGGCTTGCGGCTAAACTGGTGATCATCGGGTTGGAATTGGTCCTACCCAAGGGCGTTGGGTATCCCGAGACCAACACCATGGTGATCGAGTACGTCACGTGCGTTGACGATAATCGGATCACCACGACCTCAGGTCGCATGCTCGCACGGTCCAACCCGGCTGACCGCTTTGCCATTACCGGCAATGTGGCTGACGATGACTGATCTTTAGTGTAAAACGACTGCTGGTACCCCATAACGTACCAGCAGCTTTCCTTTAAATCCCATAATATTCACAAATGTCGTATAATAACACTGCCTATTATTGGTGGAATCTACATTGGAGGACAATCTATGTCCGAAACTCCCAAAACTCCCAGACATCTATGGGAGGAGTTCATGGCACAGATCGATATGATCGTTAGGGAGGCTGGTGGAATAAATGCATTCCGCTCCGGGTTAGGTCATATGATGGACAACCATCTATACCTTACCGTTCAGAGTCCGACCTACGAACTCCAGTATGTTTGCCGACGGATTAAACTCCCGACGGTAGATGAACTGATAGAGATCGATCAGGAAGGACTTCAGGATGAAATCCGATTGGCGTTAGCTGAGGTACTCACAGAACGAGCGACACTCGTAATCCCAGCACCCAAGTATCGGAAGGGCCGAATCAAAAGGCTTCCCGATGTTATCTGGGTCAGGTTCGATGAGGCCAAGGTACTATTCCACGCCATCGCCGACATCGACGATTTGGCAGAGATACTGCCAATTAGCCTAACCTCAGAGCTTAAGACACGAGCAGAGGTTGCTCGGCTTAAGCGCGAAGTTCGGCATGCCGAAATGACTGCCGTAGGCTGTCTTACGGCGGTTAATAAGGCGCTGATCAGACACGCAAAGGCCCGTCTACAGTTAGACGAGGCTCGGGCAAATCTGGCGGCAATGCAGTAAGAGTAATACGGGAAATTATGCGGGTGCCTCAATGGTACCCGCATTTTTTATTTTGGTTGCAACATTCATAGCTCGTTTACGTGATCGTATGAATCCATCTAATACAATCCCGATCCCCATTACGCCTAAGATAGAAGCAATCCACACTTGGGGTTTTTGCCACCATGACAGCTCTTTTTGTACATTTAGTATGATTGATAATGACTTTGTGGGTCCATTAATTGAAAGTGTATATAAAGCCATAATATTAGGACCTAAAAGTTCTATCGCTAAATCCCCTTCCGGTATTTGCTCAAGTAAGACTTCACCTTTTGTATCGCTGTATTGAGTTTTATTAAGAAACGGTACGGTTACGCGAACATTTTTCATTTCATGATTCAGTTCATCCTTTAGCTGCAATTGCACATCATAAAAATCAGTAGATGGCGTTAGGGTAGGAAAGGTTGTGTCTGTATCATGATTCTCAACAACACCAGCAACAGTACCATCATCACTCGCTATCTCTGGTTTATGAGACGAGGTACGTGCAGATACCACATTTGACCAATCACTGGTTGAACACATACCGTTTAACCGCAGCTTTATAAAATATGTAGTGTCTTCGGATAGCATAAAAATCCGCATCATTCGGGTTGCTGAATGTCCTAGGTGAAACAGCTCCAAATCTAACTTATTTTCATCCATACCATACAAAATATCGATGTTTTTGTATTCGGATTGAAGTGGATCAAACCAGACGGCAATTGAGTCGATGCCACTTTCAGTGGACTCAATACGTGGCGTTAATAATGTGGTCTGGCATTCTGATTGAACCGGCAAAGGGTTTATTGATACTTCGATGTTATTCATTGTATTTGTTGGAGTGGGAGTTGATTCCAAGACTATTGGAGTTATTAATGACGTAGGCTCTGGGTTTGAGATTGGCGGTATCACTATGTGGGTTGGTATTGGACTTGGTAGTTCGGTAATTTCGGCTGTGGGAATAGGTTTCTCGGTCGGTATTACTTCAATAAGACTCGGCGTAGTTTCTGGAGAAGGTAAAGGTACGACTTGGGCATGTACAGCAGATATCGGCAGGCAATATAAGAACATTATCACTAAGACGTATTTAAAAGATATTCGCATTAATTAAATCTACTATGGTTGATTATTATGCGTCAAACAATCGCCGCACTTGAGACCTATAGTTATTTGCGATATAATAGTAGTTACGGATGCACCGGCTCCGTAAGCCGGTAACTGGCCCTTTTACTTTAGGAGGCAGCCCATATGGCTACCACAACCATCGCCGAGACGAAATCCCGCAGTGTCATTCGCGAGCTCATCGTCTCCAACTGGAAGAGCGCCCTTGCGCTCCTGCTCATCAACGGTGCCTTGCTGATCATGTCTACTCTGGCTCTGAGGGTCGACTACTTCAACCTCGAGAATCAGATCGAGACCGCCAGCAAGATCGTCGCCGTCGGCGCCAAGCTCTTCGGGGTTAGCTCAATGATCCTGCTGATGATCAGCCTGATCGTGAGTGTCCTCGTAAAGACCAGGCAGGTCTTCTTCAGCAAGTATGCCTCGCTCGATGAGGCCGTGCTGGCCGACCTGCCGGTCGAGCTGACCATTGCCTTCGGGATCGGAATCGCCCACGGTGTTGGTACCTGGCTGTTCGTCAGCTATAGCCTCGACGGCATCTACATGGTCACAATAGCATGTGTGACCGTGGCCGCCGTGGCTTTTATGATCTCAGCCGTCATGGCCTGCATCAACCGCGGCGACGCCGGAAAATACCTGGCAGTGTCGATGATCTCGGTCCTGGGCATGATTGGGCACTTCGCCCTAATGCTCGCAGACGAGGAGATCATCAAGATGCTGTTCAAGTACGCCTGCTAAGCTAAATCGCCATATCCGCAAGCTGCGGTCCAGGGGAGATTCCCCTGGACCGCCCTATCCAATTCATTTCCCTAAAAAATCACCTACATTACTTAATAAATCGTTAAATAATCTAAACCAGAATCAACTATAGGCTTACCCGTGTATAATTATTATAAGATAATTCGGAATCATATACAGGAGGGTCGTATGACTCATCGAGCAATCGAAAACAGGACCGGAGCAGCGGTCATCGGCACGCTCATCGGTGTCACATTGCTGGTCGAACACCTTTTAGGCGTCTCATCGTCGGATAATGCGATGATGCTTCTAAAAGAACTGGTCGCCCATGAACTACTGACGAGCGTGATTCTCGTGTCGATGCCGATTATCACCATCTGCGCCTTACTGATGACCCTACTTTACAGAGTAATCATCGAGAAAACACCAGGTGGGATAAATCATGAACTGCTGCCCCCCATCGGCATGATGATGATGGTAGGTGGCATCCACTCACTGGGCATCGTACTACGTAACATCGGTGGCAGGGATGCCGAGATCGCTGGTGCAGCGGCCGGAGTAAGCATCGGCATGGTGCTGCTGCTGGTCATGATGGCTGTCTACGACGAACGAGATTGTCGAAAAGCCGACCAATACGGCTTCGCATCGGCTATGACCCTGTTGCTGGTGCTTACCCACGCAACACTGTCTATCGCGGATTATCATCTGCGGCAACTGGTATAAATTTATTGCGGTGGTTCTAGACACCTTGTTTAGAACCACCGCTTTTGTTTAATCCGGAATAATTTGACCCATAATCAAAAAGGTGGTAAAAATAATACGTTTTCTGACAAAGGGAGGTGTAGTATGGCCATTGTTATGGTCACGGAACATCCCACGGAAGCCGATCTGGCAAAGGGGCCAGAAATTACTCTGGCTTCTCCAAGCCTCACTGATGAGGCTGTCGCACGGGAGCAGCTTCTGCTGCTAGCAAAAGACCTAAGGGCGGCAATTGTGGCGATCTCGCGTCGTACAGATGCCCCGAGGGGTCTGCTTGAAGCGACACAATGGAGCAAGGCGACCGCTCAAATCACTCGATTGGAAACGGTCATAACCGTACCAGTCGAAGAAGAGGGTTCGATTGTAGTTCGATTCGACCGCACGACCCAGTGTCCGGCTCGGGCGCACGTACATGTGGTGGGGTGTAACCTCCTACTAGAGTACATGACCTTTCATGGTACTTTAGACGGAGAAGTTCCAACCTATACGAAATGGGTCGTCGTGTGGCGTAATGCCATGAACGCCTAATCTTACAGTAGAGCTGACGCACGAGATGTCTCGTACGCCAGCTCATTTTTCATATCAATTGCAAAATAAATTTTCTATACGGTATATTTAAAGTTACTAAGCTTCTAAATAGACAGTACTCATCTTATGAAGCTATACGAGTATAATAAGTGCTTAATACCATGAATGAATCCCCAGTAAACATCACCGTAAAAGTAATTGGTGGAAAATGGAAGCCTATTATTTTATGGCTATTATCCCAACAAAAATACCGATTCAGTGAACTTAGGAATGAGATTAATGGAGTTACCCAAAAGATGCTCACCCAACAACTCAAGGAACTTGAAAAAGATGGATTAATTAAACGAAAAGTGTTCCCAGTCGTTCCACCAAAAGTTGAATATTCGTTAACACCGTATGGCCGATCACTCCAACCACTACTTGCCGCAATGGCTGAATGGGGGCATCGCCATACTAAAAGACAAAAACACAGGTAAAAATTACTTCGAGATTGAATCAATACTTTCGTTTAATCGAGTCAGCATAATCCGCGCCGCATCAGCTTCATAAGTCACATCGGTATCGTACCCCGTACCCCTAAACAGATGATCGGCATCTAACACCATGTCAAGCGTATAACGAATACCAAAAGCTTCCATACTATTGGCGATCAGAACTTCGTCTCCATAATCATCAAAATCACCTTGAACAATATGGACTCGACCTTGGTATGATCCAAAATCAATCTTATCTGGAATGTATCCAAAAACTCCGACTGAGGCGATAACTTCTGGCCATTCTTTGGCCATCCATGATGAAACCACACCACCTAATGAATGACCAATAAGATGCACTCTTTTATCGGGATACGTTTGACGAACATGCTTTACCACCTTCTTCAGATCTTCATACTCTTTTACATAATCATCACTTGGCTCTGCATGATTCACGAAATAGGTGTAATCAAACATTACGATAGAATAATTTAAAGACGTTGATTGATTAAATAGTTGGGTAATTAAGCCGCTGTCAATTCCTTTACGACGGGCAGGCGAAATAATAATCAAATCGTTCGTATCAGAATTGGTTGATTCAATATAATGGTGATCAGTTAGCCATGTTACATCCACGGTTTAATTGTACACTCTAGCACCAACACATACAAACTATAGGTTGTTATTCTTTGATATTTCTGGTACAATCAACACAATACGGCCCTGAATACTTTAAGGAAAGCCTTCTGATTCTTTCCGTAGAAAACAATCATGCGACAAAAAAAGTTCTTCCGACACGGCTCTGGACAGAGTAACCGGAACAAATATCGAGGTAAAGCGGCAAAACCGGCCTCAGCACAAACGAATATAGCTCAATACAGACATACCCCGACCGAAAACGTCGAGGTTGCCGCATATGATCCAAAACATTGCTTTAATGACTTCCCTATCCATCAAATACTCAAACACAACATTCAGAACAGAAATTATGTAAATCCAACTCCAATTCAAGATCAATCAATTCCAGAGGTTCTTAAAGGACGAGATGTTATTGGTATCGCAAACACTGGTACAGGAAAAACCGCGGCTTTTTTGATCCCAATGATTGATAAAGTCATGAATAAACCTGGTGAACGAGTACTTATAATCCTCCCGACTCGTGAGCTGGCAAATCAAGTATTTCAAGAGTTTAAAGCATTTTCACGCGGAACACATACCTATGCTGCCGTGTGTATTGGCGGAAGTGGCATGCATCATCAAAAAAATGATCTTTTGCGAAATCCAGCATTTGTTATCGGCACGCCTGGACGTCTAAAAGATTTTATTCAACAAGGGGTATTAAAAATGAATGCCTTTACCAATGTGGTGCTTGATGAAGTAGATCGAATGGTCGATATCGGTTTCATTAAAGATATTAAATACATGATTTCTTTATTACCTCAAAATAGACAGTCATTATTCTTTTCGGCAACATTATCTCGTGAGGTTGATGAAATCCTTAATATGTTTGTAAAAAATCCGATTAGAATATCGGTAAAAACACATGAAACCTCCCAAACAATCCATCAAGATGTCATCAAGTATTCAAACTCAGACGACCGAATGCAAAAACTTGTCGAATTACTCAAGAAACCAGAATTCAATAAAGTAATTATTTTCGGAAAAACCAAATGGGGTGTAGAGAAACTTTCAAAGCATATTAATCGCGAAGGCTTCAGAAGTGAATCTATCCACGGAAACAAAAAACAAAATCAGCGCCAACGAGCCCTGGACGACTTTAAATTAGGACGAACAAATATATTAGTCGCCACTGATGTTGCCGCTCGGGGTATTGATGTTCCAGATGTAAGCCATGTTATAAATTTCGATGAACCAGCAAGTTATGATGACTACGTACATCGTATTGGGAGAACCGGTCGAGCGAATAAACAAGGATACGCTTTAACATTTGTAAACGTAGCGGCATAATGTAATCAATAAAATGAATACATACTTCACCGGCCCTGATGGAATAAGAAAAGAATTAATTGATAATATAGAGCTTTTCACTCATATTCTTCATAGTAATGAAACATACTGGAACGTTGGATCCGGTGATTCTAGTATCGGTTTTACAGATAATAAATACCCGGTATTACTCTTAATGTATTCACCCGAAAAAGACGGATTTCATATTGAAATACTTGAGTCATCTGAGATTTTTGACCCTTTAGTGGCTGTAGATCGAACATTAGCACTTGAACCGATAACGTTATACATAGGTGGAAGTGAGTATGTTATTCCGTCATTTACCGTTATTAGCAGGGATAAAACCAAAGAAATTGTTGAATATTTTATTGAGAATCGTAAAAAAGACCCTAAAAATGAATGGCAACGTCTATTTTCGTTACGTTAATTAAATGGTCTTAGGGCCCGAATACGCGTTTCCGGGCCCCAATAGGTAAAACTTTGGGTTATTCATCATTACCCAACATTCCCATATGACCACCCATCATGCCGTGATGTCCTCCGCGCCCTCGAAACATCATCAGATATGAGCTATCGATTCCATTATCCTTTGCCCACTGCTCGAATGAATCGCGTTCATCTTCCATTTGTTGGCGTCGTTGTTCGGGAGTCAAATCCTGATTTTTATCAGATTTACGCTGAGCCTCAATTTCGGCGATCTTGTCTTCAATAAGATTCTTTTGATCAGCGGTGATCTTTCCATCGGAAACAAGTTGGTCTAAACGTTCACTCATTCGCGCCTGCATCTCTTGCCGATGATCAGCCCGAGCCTCTTCAAAAACTGTTTTTACGTCATCGGTCGAAACTTCAAATCGATCAGCAAGACGCTGGATAATCGATGGAACATTTGAAGTCGTTATCGTATCATCAGCCAATGCACGTGTTGCACCAAAAGCACCAACTCCGATCAAAACAGTTCCTAAAACTGGTAGTATTATTTTTTGTTTCATCATTGTATTTTCACCTCCCTCCAACCTCACGATAATTACTTTATCGTAAAATTCTGATAGCCAGCTTAAAGGTATACGTTTACCATATAATAGTGAAATACATGAAAAAGTTGTTTCAGTCGATGCCGCTTCACCCAATCATTTTATTTACATTTCCAGTTGTTTCTTTTTATCTAACGAACGTAAAGGAGGCATATGTTTATGATATTTTTTTACCCTTAGGTGTAAGCCTAATGGTTGGATTGATCCTGTTTTTACTATTCATTGTTTTTTATCATAAATTGCATATCGCTGGATTCCTAACCTCAGTCTCCGGTGTTCTTTTTTTCTCATACGGGCATATTGTTGACCTCGTAACTCAACTCCCGTTATTTTTCGACCATCAACAATTGTTAACCATCACGCAACTCGTATTTGCATTTATCTTTTTATTCACCATTATCGTTACCTGGCAAAATCGTACAACGATGATAAGTGTAACGAAGTTCTTAAATATAATTGGATGCGCATTAGGACTGATGCTGATCACCCAACTCTTAATTGCACAATTAAATCATCAAGTAATGCTTACCATGGAATCAACAAATAACGCGAAAGCTGATATGCTTAATAGTTCTTCGAGACCTGCAACTTTACCAGATATTTATTATCTGATCTTTGATCGTTATGCGGGCAATAAAACACTAAAAGACTATTATTCGTATAACAATTCTTCATTTCTCGATCAACTATCCCAACGCGGCTTTTATGTAGCAAGCGATAGTCACACAAATTATCCGCTCACGGCATATTCTATTGCATCAAGTCTTAACATGGATTATCTACAAAACATCCCACCATCAAATGATTCGCAAACTGACTGGAGAAGGGTTATTCCATTATTACAGCATCCACGTATCATTAATGACCTTAAACAACTAGGTTATGCCTATTACCATATTGGATCATGGTATGAATACACGAAATCGAGTCCAGATGCGACGATCAATTACTTTACGACATCAGCAAAACCTCCGCTCAATGATTTTACGGTACGTTTTTTCTCAACAACATTAATTCGGTCACTATCAAACGCTTATTTTCAGTTGGATGCAGAGACGCTCCATCGAACTAGTATCAGCAATGGATTTCTTCATGCTCAAGAAGTAATACATTCATCCGGGCCGAAATTTGTGTTCGCACATATTTTAATGCCGCATCAACCATATGTTTTTACGAAGGAGTGTAATGAAAAGCACCCACCAATTGAATCAGAAGTAACTGTAATAGATTATACCGATCAGCTACAGTGCGCTAACATAAAAATCCTTAATCTTATCGATCAAATACTGGGTAACACGTCAAATCCGCCGATAATTATTGTTCAGGCCGATGAAGGTCCAGAAACGATTGCCAACCCAATGAAGGGTACATACTACGAGTTCAAGAACGCTACCAGTGAAGCGATTAATGAGCGGACGCGTATACTAAATGCATACTATTTTCCGAATAAAGATTACTCGACGCTCTATCAAGACATAACGCCAATAAATACGTTCCGACTCGTACTTAATCAATACTTTAATCAAGAGTTACCGTTATTACCAGATAAGACGTATTTATTCGAAGATTCCGAAAAGATGCACCAATTTGAGTTTATTGAAGTGAACCAATAGATTACCTAAAATTTTTAGGGTTGAATGCAGAGATTGCCAACTCCACCGGTCTGGATTGCATTCCCTGCGCCATCGTAAATATATGCGATGATGAGTGCACTGCATGAAGCGGGTACGTCGGAAAGAATCCATTGACCGTTCCACCCATCAGTACTGTCGTAATCCCAGCTCGAGATCCAACGATAGCCTGCCTGAGGCAATAACATAAACTGTACTTTTGTAATACCACTTTGTGCATCAGATGCGGTCACCGAAGCCTTGAGTAGACCAACTGCATTGGTTTGGGCGACTGTAATACTGCCACTTGATGGTTTGGTACGATCAATCATCAAATTTTGAATTACACCAGCCTGAACACGAGACCCATCGGGATATACGACCCACGAATCTAGCATAAATTTGGTGCCTTCGGGTAGATCAGATACCACCCAAGATGCTTGCCATCCATCAGTGTTATTTTCATCTCGTAATCCACGATAGGCTTGGCCTTGTGGAGTTAGATAAAATTCAACTGCAACAGCACCCGGAGCATACACCGAAGCATTTACGGTTGAATCAAATGCAGTCACGTTATTTGGAATTGAGATTCGAGGATGTGGGTAGGTTGGCGTTGAAGTCGATGATGACGGATTATATGTTAAGTTTTCCATTACATTAGTATGCTTTCTTTCACCATTTGGATATTGTGCCCATGCATCAACAATAAATGTAGTTTCCGCAGATAAATCATCAAGCGACCATGTAAATGCCCAGCCATCTTGACCATACACATCTTTATAGCCACGATAGGTCTGCCCTATTGGTGTCATATAGAGTTCGACAGAGACAGCACCAGGTGCATCAACAACAGCAGCAACATTCTTAGTATAGGTACCATTTGTTTGAGGCAATATTAGTACCGGTTCATTACGTTGAATTACTACTGAAATTTCGTTTGAAGTTACAATTACATTTCCATTCGCTTTTTTTGCGGTCGCTTTAATGTGGCAATCAGTTCCAGCAGGAATTGAACGAACGATAAAGTTTACACTCCACCCATTCGTACTAGAGTTATCAGTCAGGGAATCTTCATAGCCAGTTGCAGTACAGGTGAGACCGTACACAATTGAATTTACGGTTTGCCCATTTGTTTCAATAAATGGAGTCTGGATTGGTAATGAGGTTCCATCTTGTTGGCCCGAAGCGATATGAAGTCCCATGACTGGAGTAGGTGTTATTGTTGGTGACGGAGTTGCTGTTGGAGTTGGCGTCGATGTTGGTGTCGGTGTCACAGATCCTGTTGGTGTTGGAGTAACGATAGCTGCGCCTCGAATGGCAATTTGGTCAACATACGCAGTTCCTGCAGCTCCAGATGTTATAGATGTCTGCAAACGGATACTTTTTACATTTACTGAGGTTGGTGTGTATACAGCTCTAAAGTCTTGTACTAATCCTGCCACAACAGATCCAACGACTTTACCACTAATCCATGTACCTGTTGCGTCATATTCATCAACATAAAAGTTAATACTGCCACTGGTTAATTTATCCGCATTTACGTATGCATTCACCAGGTAGTCGTCCGATGAATTTATTAGTACAGTTTTACTAAACAAATGAGCTTCACTAGTTGGGGCGTTACCAAACTTTAATGAATTTTGATAGTCTGGATAGCGCCCATTCCCGGCATTATCGAGAGTAATAAATGTTGGTTGATCAGTGGTCCAGTTTGAATCAAGACCTGATGTAAATCCACTATTTGAAAGGATATTAACACCAGCTGGTGTTAGGGTTATATTTGGTTTAACTACGGTGACGCCGCTGGTTTTTATATAGTTAACAATCGATTGGAAATCAGATGTGGTGGTTGTGTAGTCATAGTTAGGGTCCATTTGATCAGCGACCTCATGGAATACCAATACGAGCCACTTCTTTTCGGTTTTAGCGCGTTGAATCCATGACTCAACAGTCGCTAAAGTAACACCAGCTTCACTGGATTGCACTTGAAGAGTTAAAGTATCGTACGGCCATTTATTTAAACTATCGCGGTCATGAAATCCTCGGTGATTGCTAAAATATTTCGCTACTTCAATTAACGTCTTATTGTCGTATGCACCAAAGGGACTCGCAAATGAGGTGGAGGTAATATTATGACTTTGTAGCGCCGCCTGTGAATTTACTAATTCGGTATTAATTTCATTTTTCGTTATTAATGGTAATTCAGGATGGCTAACGGTATGGTTCCCAATTTCCCAATCGTATGTATTTTGTAAAGCTTGTACCTGTGTCCAGCTCATATATTCAGATGAAGAGCCGATAAAGTTAGTGGTAACATATACAGTTGCAGTTAAATTTGCCGCAGTTAATATTGGCTGAGCTTTTGTGTATGTAGAGGCAAAACCATCATCAAACGTAATAGAAACCATTGGTTTATCTTGATCAGTTGAAAATGTTGCATAGACAGTCTGGGCGGCACTGAGTCCCAGAACCGCGATAGTTAAGGCAATAAATAGATTAATTCGTGGCAATTTCATAGCTAGGGACGAATTATAACACTAATTATAGGTTTTACAAGCCCTAATAAAAAAAGTAGCCAGCCTGTTAAAGCTGACTACCATATATTGGGCTTATAAGCCTAGCCAATCATAAATTTCCCCGCTGCTACGAGCGGATAAACAGTGTTCATTACAAACACTTCAATGATCGAGAACCGGATACCTTCGTCGAGACGAATCCGCCAGTCTCCCGGCATCTCACTTGTTCGATCTTCGACAGCCACCTGGATCTGATCAATGAGTTGCACATTAATCGGATCTTCCATCGTCCGAAGAAGAAAGTTGTAGAGATGTAAAAGGGTACGCAAAATGACCTGATTCCGGAATTCAATCTGCACCACTTCGGGATCAGTTCGTAGACCCCGATACCAGCGCGTAAAACCAGATATACCGACCGCAAACATCGCCCGCGGTACCATCGGCATATCGGCGACAG
The DNA here is from genome assembly GCA_013335095.1 of candidate division WWE3 bacterium. Taxonomy (GTDB): domain Bacteria; phylum Patescibacteriota; class 4484-211; order 4484-211; genus JAAXWF01. The sequence goes on along the minus strand of JAAXWF010000003.1, from coordinate 190,913 downwards.
TCAGCTTTAGCGTGAGCTGAAACTCTGACGGATTCTGAGTTAGTTCATACAGAAGACTATGCCACGTTAATGCGACCACCTCATGATCGTCAAACATCGCACAAGATTCTGTCCACAAAGAACGAATCAGCTCAACTATTCGCTCAATATTGTCGAGCAATACCTGATGCTGCTCGAAACGTCTAAGAAACCACTCCTCGGTCACCAACGTATTCCGAACAACGTCCGGATCCATTATTATTACCTCCGGCTAAAGTCAACTAGACACCAGCATTATTATATCAACATAAAAACTCATTTCCTGCCTCTACTAAAAAGACTTTCAGTTGAAACACATACAATTTCCATTAGAATCAACGTAAGCATGTCAAATATTCATGAAATTCAAGTCCACATTTTACAAAGATTATCGACTACGTCCTATCTTCGGTTTAACCAATTAGTAATGACCGATGTTGCCAGTGAGCATATGAACTATCACTTAAAAAAATTAATACTACTCGGATATGTTATTAAATCAGATGATCATTACACATTGAGTGATTCTGGTAAGGATTATGTGAATCTTTTAGATGATGAAACACGCATAGTCGAACGACAACCCAAAATCGCCGTCATTATTCATGGCGTTCGTTTAAATGAACAGACCCATGAGGTTGAATTTCTGCTTAATAAGAGACTTGAGCAACCTTATTTGGGTAAAGTAGGCCGAGTCGGAGGGAAAGTGCGGTTTGGTGAAACGCTTGAGCAAGCAGCACAGCGAGAGTTGTATGAAGAAACACATTTAACTGCACAATGTTTCGTACTTGAACAACTCTATCGAAAGATGCGTAAACGTGAAGATGGATTATTTGTTCAGGATGTTTTATTTTTTATCTTTTTTGTTACAGATTTTAGTGGAGAGTTACTAGAAAAAACGGCATATCAAGAGAATTTTTGGATCAGTAAAAAAGCATTGCTCGGTCGTAAAGACCTTGATCCATATGATGACCTAATATTGGAGGAACGTTTATCTCCCCTACCGTTTGGCGTTGAAGAACGCGTCGGAATTGCCGAGGGATATTAAGAATATGGATGAGATATTAGTACGACAACGAATTCGAAGATTGTGCGAACATTATCAAAACGGAGAGATTCCGAAACTTCATCAACACGAAGTTAACCCGGGTCTTAATAAATCAGATCGCTTAAATTACTTGTTCTTCACATTACCGGTAGCTATAAATTATCAACGTAGTTCACCGGCTTTGTGGAAAGCAGCCTTAGATACATATGAGGATAAACAAACAACGTACCTATTTTATCCCGAAAAAGTTGTACAAGTTACCGACGATCAATTACGCAAAGATTTATGCAAAAATAAACTGGCACTCCAACCGAACCGACACACCCTAATTTGGCGCAAATTAACTAATTCGTTTAACAAAAATTATCACAATGATCCTCGATTTATTCTTCAGCTTAATACATTTAACATCTCACAGATACTGAATTACATTACTATAGAACAGAAAAATCAGTTTCCATATTTATGTGGTGCAAAAATGAGTAATTACTGGTTGTATATTTTGCATCAGTTTACCGATGCACCGTTCACCGGGCTTGAACATATCTCAATTATTCCAGACACACATGTAATGCAAAGTTCAGTTCGTCTTGGCCTAGTCCCACTAAATTCGTCACCAGAGCAAACAGCTCAAGCATGGTTCTTTATTTTAAAAAATAGCGAAATTCGTCCGATTGATATGCATCCGATTTTATGGAATTGGAGTCGAAATAATTTTATTCCTGAGGTGTAATTTTAGTCCGTGCTTTTTTTATAGGTGTAGTTATTCGTGTTAAAAGTAATTGGCTCAACTAATTGATACAGTTGGGCATTAAACTCATCGGTTGCATAGATTTTTCCATTTTGTAATACCAGAGCTCCGACGACTTGTGTTGATTCTATTTCATATCCCGAGGACTCGTAACCTTTTGAGTCATCGCCACACCCTTGATCTTCCTGCCTGTCAGAATTCAATTTATCCGCATTAATATCGACAGATTGCTTCCGCCACCAATAACACCCGGCATCGCCATCGCTATAACCTAAATATAGATTCTTACGTTCATTTGTTTTAAATCCCAAGATGTCACGATAATTTAAGTGATCTACGATTTTTTGAACATAATGGTATGACTGTGAATAATAATAAAGGGTGAGATCACAAGTAGCTAAATAATCGGAGCAGTCAGGACCAGCCAAATAGAACAAGCTATCCCCATCGACATAATACGACACGACATAATCATTCTGGCTATAATCAAGTGGTATTTCTTCGACTGAATTTTCAAATATGTTTATTTTATGTAGGCGGCCAGTAGTTATATAGAACAAGGAATCACCGATCAATTTGGTGTTACGCAGATCTGTAATTCCATCAAATTCTTTTGCGGCAATGCGAAAATATTGTTTTTCATCAGAATCATAGAATACTAACCTATATTTATTCTGTATAGACTCTTCAGTTGAATACGTTTTCATTTGAGATTCTATTGATAATACGCCATTTTGATTCTTTAGAATCGATCCCTCTGGGTAAATCCAATCTACGGTAGATAAAATTAAGTCAAGCTGATCTCCACATACATCCATAAGGGTTTGTCCATAATATGGACTCATAATTACTCCCCGTGGACTTGTTTTATTAGGGAAATGAGGTATAACGATGGACAAAATATCTGTAGTACCGAGCACTTTCTGCATCGTAGATACTGGAAATGAGTCCGACATTACCGTCTGCTGAATTGTTCGTCCGTTGATATCGATCGATTTGTTTCGTGCTAAACCTCCCTTTAATAGGCTCGGATTTACTACGCCATATGTTAACTGGCAATTACTTCCGCTGCGTTGATATATAAGATCAACATCACCTGCGACAGTTTGGGTAACTGATGTGGTAACGTCTTTCCAACTCATAGAAGGAAAATACATTTCGAAACCATCTCCACTATTCTGATATCGCTGATACGTATGGACTTCTTCAGGTAAACAATCACAATTATGATAGTCAAAAAATAGCCCGATTTGCTTGCAGTACGACTCTCGAGCCTGACAGTATGGATTCTTCATATTTCTAGCTAACTCATCTGATCCACTTGCATATGATACCGGCCAGGAATACTTACTAATGTCATCACCTGAAGAAGTCGGCGTGGGTGTTTTCTGAACAGTTACTTCTGAATTCCAAGAATTTTGTGTATGTGAGAATTTGGCAGAACCATATAATAGAGCACCTGTGTAGATAATGCAGTTGGCCGCAACTAAAACAATACCGATTAATACAACACGACGAGCAACTATAAAATCCTGAACTGATTTTAAATATGTATTCAATTTGATGTAAAAATCGTATCAACTTCAATCGTCACTGTAAATATGACAATTCATCCACAATGTGGAAAACCAATGTATGTATAGATATACCGCAGTAGATTGCTAAACAAACAATTCAAATATAGAACATATTGACAGAACACCTGTCCATCACGCTATACTTTAAAGTACATTCAATGCCTAATCAGGACGATCTTAAAAGCCTATTCAATAAATACCCACGAACTTTTTTGTCTTTATTATGTGCATTTTTAATCATTGGCGGAATTTTTATTGTATTGTCAACAAAATCGGCAAAAGAACGTGAACATATATATGCAATGCTTTCGATTACCCCTTCTTACTCACCATATCCCACAATAAAGCCAATTACGCCACAAGCAGCAACTCCGTTACCAAATATCACGATACCAAATTCAATTATCTATAATTTAGATCAGACAATATGGCTCGAAAACCTCTCAAATAAACATAAAGAAATGTTAACGAGTGATACTGATAATTATAAATTTGGATTATCGGTATCGCCTGATCGTACAAAGGTAGCGTATGGTTTTTTACCTAATGAAGAATCACAGAGAATTCGTCCCGGCTACTATATCGGCTTTGATAATGGTATTGCGGTAACTGATACTCGCACTCAGAAAACAACAATACTCGTTAATTACAGTCCAATACAGAGGCACTATCTAGCCTGGTCACCTGACGGTAAATATATTTCATTCTGGGAAGGAAACGGTGAAGCCGCAAGAATAATAAACAGTTCTAATGGAGAAGAGATTTTTAGTGTTACATCTCCGACATTATCATCATCATCTTTTGACAATAACTTTGGTATGCCTGACGATATAGTAAAAAGCGTTTCACCGTTTTTCTGGATAAATAATGACACGGTGAGTTATTCAGTTGATGGCAGTATTTATAAAACGAATATTCATGATAAGAACCCTATACAAGTTATTGGTGATAATGTTCAATCATTCTTTTTCGCGTTTGAGTCGCCAAATATCCCTTCTGCTCCAATTTGGTCGAAGGATCAATTGTATGTTACCTATTACAAGGACAACGATCTTTATTTTTTTGATACTTATAACAAGTCCGAATTACTCATAGGACCTGGAAAAGACAATGAGTACTTTGGTGATAAGTATCGCAATGTGTATGTCGTTGGATTGGATTCACTCAACCAGGGAATATACATAGCTCAAAGCGCAGAAACCCAACATAAAATTAACTTCTTTTCATTTTTATCATTAGATACTACGAATATTTCGCAAGCTAATTCTGCTTTATATGACCCGATCGGTCGTAAATTAGCAGTAACTGGAACCCAAGAGTCATCAAAATTAACGATAATAGATCGGGTTCATAATTCGACTCTAAAATGTGATCAGACGTTAAGTTTGCCGTCGCTGTTCAATTATCAGTTCTTTAGCCAAACTCCATATTCTACAAATTCTTCTCCAGATGGTAATTATATTTTAGAAATACATAGCACCACGAAAGATAGCGGAGAATCGAGTACCGTAAATGCCCTAAATACAAACACGTGTGAAAATACGCAGATACTCAGTGAACAAGGTTATATCTATCAGGTCGTGTGGCTTAATTAATCAAATTAACAAGCTATCTCTTCCCATGTTCCATCAAGATAAAGATAAAAGGCTCTGATCTTTGAATCCGGATACAAAATACGTGCAGTATCAATTGCCTCAGTTAAACTTTCCCGAGTAGCACCATACCCGCAGTCCTCATGGGTGGTTAAAATAACTTGATGCGTATCATGTAATTTTCGGGAAAGACGCAAATCTTCAAATAGTTGACCTAAGTTTGCCGCCCCACCTGGAATGCTTAGTCGATCATAATCGCCCATATTTATTTGCAGCGCCTTCAAAAGGTTCTCGACAATGGATTGGATCCGGTAATCCATACAATGAAAAATACAGTAATGGCAGATCGGTTTATGGTCGTGCATAGCTTTATTTTTCTCCAATAACTTTTTTCAGATCAGTTAACAAATTCGTCTCTATTTCTATAAAACCCGATTGTGTAGCTTGTTCAAAATCAATATGGCTTCTTTCACCAGGAACATATATCTCCTCGACTCCATCGACTTTTCGTGCATTTTTTACTTTTGCAATCATGTCACTAACGTTGTGTTTGAAATCAGCCGAGTCAATAAAAATTTCTGGATTTATTGCAATTACTAGATTACCTGAATTCTCGCTCTCGTCATTAAAATAATCAGCACCAACAAGCGCACTGGCAAAGATCTGCACAATTAATGCGAGTCCCGAACCTTTGTGTCCACCAAATGTCTTTAACGCACCATTCATTATTTCGGAAGGATCAGTTGTTTCAGTGCCATTTGCATCGTAACCAGTCCCCATAGGTACCGACTGTCCTGCGGTTTTCGCTTCAATAAGACCATAGTATGCCATAGATGATGTAGTCATATCTAGAATAATTGGATTTGCCTGTGTAGGAATTCCATAGGCGAGAGGGTTGGTACAAAAGCGTCCTTGATTCGATCCATGTGGAGCAGTCGTTTGATACGGGGCGGATGAGAATGCAATTCCAATAAGCCCTGCATCGGCGATTTTATGAACGTAATACCCTAGAGCACCTGTTGATTCCGTTGTATTGTTATTACCGGTAATAGCAATGCCTACTTCTTTAGCTTTTTTTATTGCCAGATCTGTTAACTGATCCATTACGATGATGGCGTGGGTGTGGTTTCCATCAAGAAGTAAAGATGCAGGCGTTTCTTTTTTTATGATTGGGGTTTCCGCATCGGCGTGTTTGGGGATACCGCTTCCGATTAATTTAACGATTCCTTGATTACTATTTCGTAGTTGGGCGTAGAGTAAGACTTGACTAATAATTTCGGATTCCTTGTCTGTATATCCGTATTTTTTGAGTGCGGCAAGAGTAATTCGACTCAGTTCTTCTAATGCGATTTTCATTCAAAAATATTATACGTCACTATGTATCGAAAGTAACTCAGTCAGACGCCATTTCCACTTAAATATGCTCATTTGCATACGCAAGCAATTCATCCTATAATATTTAAACGGTTCTTAAATACCTATCGCAGGGGCGGTACGGTATTGGAGGTTCTTAGATTCCCTCACTGGGGAAGCTATCACAGGAGGCCATGATGAAGGTCGTAGAAGTGCAGACATATCCAGCTGCAATGGAAGTAACCAATCGTGGAGACATTGCAATCCTTGAGATGTTCTCTCTGCTAGAGGACGATGATGATCTCGATATCCTATACTGCCATGTCATGTGTCCAACGGATGAGTTAGCCGAAAGGCTAACACCACTCATCAATGGAAAGAGGTTCGAAGTGACAACGAGCCACCCTCACCTGATATTAGTCGATAACATATCAGCGATTGAAGTAATCGCCCAACTTCGATCTCAGGAAGATATCGAAGACGACTAAGATCTTAAAAGCCGGGTCCGCTCTAAGAAAGCGGCTCGGCGCTTTCTTTATCAAATTCATACAATCTTACCCAATATATTTTAAATTAACGCTTTAAAACTGTTACAATATAGACATGTCAAAGAAAGAACTCTCGCCAACCGAGCAAAAGGAATTACTTGACGTCTTAAAAGAACGCTTCGAAAAAAATATGAAGCGTCATCATCACCACGACTGGGAAACTATTGAAGCCGCACTAACATCACACCCAACAACGGTATGGTCAATTAGTCAAATGGAATTAACGGGCGGAGAACCCGATGTAGTTGCCTTTGATCCAAAAGCAAAAGAAATATACTTTGTTGATTGTTCGGCCGAAAGCCCAAGCAAACGGCGCAGTCTTTGTTACGATCAAGAAAGTCTCGACTCACGAAAAGAAAATAAACCCGAAAATAGTGCAGTTGGTATGGCCGAAGAGATGGGAATTCAATTATTAACCGAAGATGAATACCGACACCTCCAAACATTAGGAACCTTTGATCTTAAAACATCGAGTTGGATACAAACCCCAGATCCAATTAGAAAACTAGACGGAGCACTTTTTGCCGATCGACGCTACGATACCGTATTTGTGTATCATAACAGCGCGCCCTCGTACTACGCCTCACGCGGATTCCGCGGACTATTAAAGATGTAATCATCTCTCCTTGCTTTTCGTCATTTCGCTGTAATAATAGAAGTATCAAAAGGTCTTAATGAACATCGATAAAATATTCCAAGAAACAGCAGCAAATAAACTGATTGAAGGAATGGTACTTAATCTCGATAATAACGGGGAAACGTGGACAAATTCCTACGGCAACTTTAGCACCAATGACCAATTTTTCATTGCGAGTGTCACAAAATTATTCATAACTGCCCTACTTCTACAACTTATCGAAACGCAAAAAATATCACTGACCGATCCAATCACAAAATATCTCCCGGAAGACATTGTAAAAGGTCTCCACGTATATCAGGGAATCGACTACTCAAGCCAGCTAACCATTACACACCTCATGTCTCATACATCGGGATTACCAGACTATTTTGAAGATAAAAATGCTAATCAGCGTTCTCTATTACAACGATTGCTTGAAGGTAACGATATGAGCTGGACGTTTAATGATGTAATTCAGTCATCAAAAATCTTAAAGCCACACTTTATTCCTGGTGAAAAAGGTAAAGCCCATTATTCTGATACTAATTTTCAGCTACTTGAAGAGATCATTGAATACATATACGAAAAGGATCTGGTCGACGTATTACAACAACAGATATTTACGCCGCTTGGACTATCTAATACATATCTATACACCGATGCCACCGACACAAAACCCCACGATATGTATTATCAACTAAAACCAATACACATACCTCAGGCGATGACATCATTTCGTGGCGATGGCGGTATTGTATCGACCGCCCAAGATCTAATGACCTTCATCAAAGCATTTTTCTCTGGTACCTACTACCCTGTCGATACGATGAATCAATTGTATGTGTGGAATCGGGTTATGTTTCCGCTGGAGTACGGAATCGGTATTATGAAGTACCAACTTCCTGCCGCATTCACGCTATTTCGTAAAACACCAATGTTAATTGGCCATTCGGGATTATCGGGTGCATTTGCTTTTTACTGCCCCGATAAAAATCTATACATGGCGGGTACGATAAATCAAATTTCTAAGCCACAGACATCGTTTCAAATGTTAACTAAAATTTTGATGTCTGTTTAAAAATCTTCTTGATTGTATATTTTCGCGTTCTCGTTAATAATAAAAGCACATGATCGCACGTGATAAAACTTTTTTGGTAACCGGGGGCGGCAGCGGTATTGGAAGAGCCCTGGTTTTAGAATTACTTTCCCGCGGAGCTACAGTTATTACAATTGATTTGAATGAAAAAGGACTCCAAGAGACAACCGAACTTGCCCAAGATAAAAAAGATCGCGTTAGTACCTATGTACTAAATATTACCGATAAAGATGCCGTAGAAGCATTTTTAGATAAGATTGTTGCCGAACATGATCACATTGATGGTCTGATTAATAATGCCGGTATTATCCAACCGTTTGTAAAAATTAATGATCTTTCATATGACGCGATTAATAAAGTTATGACCGTTAATTTTTATGGCATGTTGTATATGACTAAAACCTTTTTGCCTCATTTATTAACACGGCCAGAAGCTCACCTGGTGAATGTATCGAGTATGGGAGGATTTGTTCCGGTACCTGGCCAATGTTTATATTGTGCGTCAAAAGCCGCTGTTAAATTATTCACCGAAGGGTTACAAGCCGAGCTAGCCGATACGTCGGTTAATGTGAGTGTTGTGTTTCCCGGAGCGACATCAACCAATATCACGAAAAATTCGGGTGTCACAAGTCCAGTAAGTGAGTCACAGGGATCCAGTTCATACAAAACATTGTTGCCCGAACAAGCCGCACAAATCATTGTTAACGGAATAGAAAATAATCAGATTCGTATATTTGTTGGTAGTGATTCTAAAATGATGAATCTGTTATACCGACTAAATCCACGTTATGCTACCAACCTCATCGCCAAACAAATGAAATCGCTGCTCAAGTAGTCTTTTGTGTATTAACTTTTTTCCCTGATACGCCAACCCTGATTATCTCCGTTTACATAGTTCACGTTTTATTAGTTTTGTAATATTCACCCTCAGCCAAGTTGACTAACCGAGGGCTAATCTGACTAACCTCTTGCCAAACTTGAGTATAGAATACCTCTTCTGCTTCATAGAGTGCAACGGATGGCCGTCCAGCCCCAACGTACCAACGAGCGATAGATGCGCGAGGTAAGCGCGTTGTCACATCAATGAGCGACGCGTAAGCACGAATCGCAGAAATTGGATAACCATAGAGAACGCCATCCTCCATTTCGGTTAAACTTTCGGCATAATGTTGCATGTAATACTTAACTCTCTCATTCACACAAATTTGTAACCATACCAATCTCTTCTTTAGACCTGTTTTACGATCATTTTTTTCTAATTCGTCAACAAAAAAAGGAAACGGCAACTGCAAAAATAATTCATTTAAGATCTTTATTTTTGATTCGTTCGGTTCTAATCGTTGCGTTGTTTCATCAAATTGATAATCAATTTCATTAAAAACTTCACCTGTTAATTTATAACCTAACGCAATTAAAATAAGATGAACTTTTTCATAAATAGACAATACGGTTGTTTCTTCAATAAGTGAGAGTTCATCAGCCGATAAAGAAATATTCGCGTTCCCAGGAAGAGAAATTTTATTCATGTGTAATAGACGATCAATACCGCCCTTAGATTTAAACATAAGAATATTGTAGCTTACTCATCTTGTTTCTATTCCATGTGATAAACACCCACATGTGCTGGGTATATGATTTTAACGCCAAATGCATCGAGACGCTGCCAGTCTTTTTTAACAGTATCATCATAATCACGTAGTACCGGTAGATCACCGATTAACGCCTCACTGTTATCAAGTATAAGCGCAATTCCCTGTGGACCATGACCAAATGTTTGAACAATCTCACCATCGATTCCCAGAGAACTAAGCCAGGCACGCGAGTCAGTTATTTTTTTATGTTGAATGAGTGAACGATTGATTTTGTAATACGGATAACCTTTTCGAGCGATAAGTTCTTCCATTTCGTCAATCTGATCGATCTGGTTTTCGAAAACAAAAAAGTTTTTCCCATTTTGACTCAGTATCCCGGCCAATCCAGCATGATCGATATGAAAATGACTGACAATAAAATACCGAATATCATCGGGGTTGATACCAAGGCTACGCACCGAGTTCTTCCACTCGCGGTACTGATGAGGCCAGCCTGCATCAAACATCAAATAGCCATCGTTTGCCTTAACTAAATAGCATCTCACATTCTTACAATCAATTGTCGTAACCAAACTATCTACTTGCATGTGTGGATTATAACGAGATTATTAACTATCAGCTAACGCATTTATTCAACGCCGACCATTGAACATTTGTTTACTATAAGTTAGTAATAAAGCGTACCATGTTATGTATAGGAAATAAAATAAGCGGTCAAGAAGCGAATGAAGTAATTTATTTTGAGGGGACACACTCGTTGAACTCAAAAGTCGTCAACATCTGCTTGATGTCGTTTATGTAAGGAATGTTGTCTCCCGTAAAGGCTGGAGGATTGTCATAATGTGCGCTCACATTCAACATGCCGTTTTCGTAACAGCCATCGGGATTCATTTCAAGGTTTTCGCCAATAGCATGGTAACTTCGACTAACAAAATCATTAAAATCGACACCTTTAATATAGACATCAATCCTCAACTCAGAGATCGGACCATCTTGGATTTCTGTACCATAAACTATTTCGACTTCCCGTCCGTTTATCTCAAGTTTCTCGTGTTTAATGGCTCGGGTATTACCTTTGCCAACATTAGTCACCTCTTCTATAGGGCGATCTCGTTCATACACATGAAAAAAGTTAATCGAAAAATCGACAGATGGATCAGTTTGCTTATAAAAAAACCCTCCTAAAATCGGTGTTTCAGTCCATGTTGGAGGATACTTAAACGTCCATTCATATTGAGGATACGGTGTTGAATCTATCCATTCATTCAGATTATTTGGAGTAGGTATCGGAGAAATTACGATTGCTGGCGGCAAAACTGCCGTAGGCACCGGTGTCGGTATCCCAGGTGTTGGCGTAGGGGCTGTTTCTACAGTTTGTCGGTTCCGTTGGTATAAATAAAATCCACTAGCCAGGCCACAGATAACAATTAGAATTAGCGCTGCCGATGCAAATATTTTACTTTTTATGACCATCCGGCGATTTTACTGTTCCGACAAGATTAAGTCAAGCCTATAGCTATAGCCTTAGTATCTATCATCACAAACTAAACACAAAAAAACCTTTAATGAAACTAAAGAAAAAATAATTCAATCCTCAGCAATTGAGTTAAAGGCAGACCATTTACATTATAAGTTATTTGAAAAACTCTCTTTGAAATAACTAACTGGGGTGGATGACGGGACTTGAACCCGCGACCTTCGGGACCACAACCCGACGCTCTAACCAACTGAGCTACATCCACCATAAAGGCGCTACAACGTCTAAAAAGACTCTCCTATTATACAAAATCCAGCAACATTGAATAGAAGGCAAAAACTAACGGTTGGGCATATACGGCTTAGAGCGCTCGAGCATATTCACCAAATAAATCAAAATATAGGCAAAAAAGGCATACATCAGCATCCCAAACAGCGTCGAAAACTCAATCTCGGACATCCCCGAAGACACACTACTCGGAAACATCCCCGAAAAAGGACCCGAAAGCGGTGACGTAATATCGTACATCCACTGAACAAACGGAGCCGACTGATTTGCTGCAACAAGCTTTAACAAAACCCTCACACCAAGAAAAAACTCAATAAGAACAATCACGAACGAAATAAGCTGCTTGGTAAACTTCGCGTCAAATCGCATAGAATAAATTTATTCTAACAACCAACGAAACACAATTCAACCTCACATCACAACTCAAAATAAGTCGCATCACCAAAGACAATTTGCTACAATAAATTCAATGCTGCACCCAAACCGCCTCATAGACTTTGACGGCAACAGACTCGCAAAACAAGCCTTTGAACAACGCTTCTCAAACATCCACACAGTCATAATCGGCAAAGTCACCAAAATATATGATGATGACGTCGAAGGCACCCCGCATCAACGATTTGTACTACAACTCCCCGGAACCGAACAAACTATCTTGGTTGCCCACAACCTTCTATACGGCGAACGACTACACGTAGCAATCGGCGATGTCTTTCGAATCAGTGGCGAATACGTCTGGAATCGTCATGGCGGAATGATCCACGCCACCCATCATGACCCAATGGAAAAATTTAAGGAAGGATCGGCCGAGATACTGGTAGAGACTCATCCAAACCCACAACCAACCGCGCGGATTCCAGCCATTGCGACAGTCGCTGCGCCTCCCTATCAGAGTACTCATTTATAGTCAGACCGGCATTGTAAAGGGCCGTAGCGTTATCGACCCCAACATACCGATAATGCCAGGGTTCAAAAATATACCCCGTATAAGTTTGCTTATCTTTTGGATAACTCATCACAAACCCATATTTATAGGCATTACGAAACAGCCAGGCACCTTCGGGTTGATAAAAAAACGAATCGGACAAATCGGTTGAATGACCGTTCCCAAAATCAATCGCCGTACCAAGCTGATGCTCTGAAAAACCCGGAAGAGCCGAAAAACGATTAGCCTGAGTAACGCCATACCTTTTTGCGTACGAATTAAAAAGTGATTGCTGGGTATCGTAACTACGAAAAGCAGACACGATCCGCATATCAAGCTTTGCCGCACGGGCATCATTCATAAGTCGGGTTAGATCACTTAAAACATACGAACGAATAAATTGATATGGATAACCAATATCAGACAACGCAACTAAATCGGTCGGCGAATCAGTACCAATTGAATTTTGTTTATCAACGTATTTCAGCATCTCGGAATCCCATGACGTATGAGTACCAAGAACAAACCCTGGTTGGGTAACATCTAAAATAGCCAGTTGCTGATCTTGGACAGTCTGTAACTGATTCCATGCCACAACATTAATGATTAACGCAGTAAGATATGCGAGCAGTTGATTCATGCGGGATGTTTGTCAATGATACACAGGAGCTCATGGTGAGTCTGTATTTTCACAATCTTTGTATAGATTGTACCAAACGTCTGAGTAAACCAATCGTCATAAAGGTTCGGCGTTGATTTATCATCCATTCCATACAATCGCGCTGGCAGAGTTATAACAATCCATCGTGACGGTAATTCATTTATAACTCTCACACTACTCCCCTTCTCCTGCTGCTCAAGAATAGGTAAGACGCCAAACAAAAACGCTGCATCGGACTTTACATAATCTCGATTTAACAGATCGCCCGCAATTGCATGATACGGATATTCTCCATGATGAAAAAAATAATTCGCAACTTCAATAGCAGAAAGATCAACGTCACGAGGATGGTAATCAACTCGGGCATGAATCTTCATCCATGGGAGCGTTAAAGGATTTAATCCGCACCCATAATCGCTCAGAGAACTGATATGTCCAATATTTAAAAACACATGCTGATAAAAATCAAACAGATACGATGCTCGTTGCGCAGTTGAAGCATGAAGTGATAAGGCCTTGGTCAACTGAGATTCGCGATCAAACACATCAATGGCACTAAATGCCACATCGATTAATTCGTAAAGATATTCACGACGAAACGTTTTCCAACTCGATCCCCAGACATGATGTACTAATTGCTTACTTTTATCCTCAACAACATCCAAAGAATTATCGGATGCAATTTGTGTGACAATTCGCTCAAGGGTTGGACGATATACAAATTTGAACTTCTTTAACTTCAAAATATCATCAACAATGCGAATTATTTTTTCATGATCCATATCTTTTAGATTATTTCACTACGTTTAATTTATAATGCACAATTTTTTATCAGGTGAACAGTGGTTAATCGCAAAATGAAAAAAAGTTATAAAGAAACTTTGATTCTACATAATATAAAAAGAAACTCCTGATTGCTCAGGAGTTTCTTACTCATAAAAGACCGTTTTGCAAAACACTCAATACGAGGTTATTTGGTCGCGCGACGGCGAGCTGTAGTCTTCTTTGCAGCTGGTTTAGCCTTCTTAACAACCTTCTTTGGCTTAGCAGCAACAGCTTTCTTTGCCTTTACTACTTTCTTTTTTGGTGCTGCGGTTTTCTTTTTTGCTACTGGCATTCGTATCACCTCCTTGGGGCAGTTACATCCAAGAGGTGTAACTGTATACATCTATTCGATAATTTTTTGTGTAATTTGTCAAGTGGTCGGGTTTAGGTTGACACAACAATAAATTTTTGAAGACAAAAAAGTAACAAATAAATTATTTAATCAAATGACCCAAATGCAATCGGTGTTTCTGGACTATTGTCTGGATTTTTTTCTTGTGAAACCATTATGCTTGAAAAATCTTTATACTCATCGTTGTGTGAATAAAAGACACTATAAATTCCAGTTGCTTTTTGCTCGAGTCGTCCTAAAGAAATATAAGTAGCTGGAGTAGTATTTGAGACTAACCACCCTTCATAATATGAATCGTCTGAAGGTACAGTTAACGGAGAAGCAACTAATGAAATAGATAACTCCTCACCTTGATACGTTCGAGTCGCATAACTCTGGACAGAATATCCGGCCTGAGATTCTAACGTACTTGTTTTTATAGATACATCAGAAACGGCATCGGGTTCGGATAAATAATTATTTTGAGAACTATGTTGCAAAAGATAAAAAAACATTCCGCCAGCAGCAAGTAAACAAATGAGTAGGAGTCCAACGACAATCTGCGTGCGTTTATTTGATTGAGGTTGAACGTCATTCATCTTTTTATTGTAACCACCTGAAATAAAAAGTAAATACGGATAAATGTTTCTTATGGTGTAGCCAAAAATCGACCCAGCATCTTTCCAACCCAACAACAACAGATGATTGGTATTGATCCAACGACACCAATGGTAATCGGATAGATCACTCCAAATATTACCTCATTTGGTATACCAAACTTACTAATTTGCCCCCAAAAAAGTGGAGCTATTATTGTGCCCAAGAACGTCAACGGGATTGCAATAACATATCCACCAATGAAAAACCAATTCTCCCATTTCGAATTAATCGTTTTACGGATTCGAACAAGAACCAATCCGGAAAGTAGACCAACAAGAAAGTATCCCAAAAGTGCGGCGAATAATTCAAACAGATCGGCAAAAATATTTGCCCCGCGAATAAGTCCAACAACAATTGGCGCAATTAACCATATTGCAATGTTTGAAATCAATGTCTGTTTTGCCATTATCAGTTTAAGTGTACTATGTCGGGCAAAAAAAAACGAGATCACCCTAAGTTAACTTGACTAATGCACTGTAACGACCTATTATACTGCTATGAGTTACTTCTACATAGGTAATACAAAATCGGGATTCTCATCAGTATCAATTGTATTAGGAGTTAGTGCATGTGCCATAATCGCAACAACAATAGTACTTGCACAACAAACACAAAATAATATCTCATTAGGCCAGAATAATATTGATTCCATAAAAACAGACAGCGATGCAATAGTAGAAGATCATTCAGAATTACCGAAAGATATTTCTACGAATTCGCAAAATCCAACAGTAGTGCCAACGACCATGCAAAATGAACCCACGATTCAGACGCCAGCGCAACAAAATCAACCGACGAATTCATCGGTCTCGGTAAAAAATACAAACGGACAAGTACGAATTGAAACTAATATTAATGGCGAGAATACGGTGAGTGAATATACATCCGATTCAGATGAATCGTCGGTGCATGTATCGGTCAATCAAACCGTTAATAATAGTCAGTCACAAGAATCTAAAAAGGTCATCATTAATGGAAAAACAGTGATTGATGAATAAGATTCAACTTACTCAGGTCGAACCTCAAACAGAACTTGAATAGCGGCATTATCAACATCGGTTAAAATCAGATCGGTCCCAGGATATCCATAGGCACCATCACCATCATCGCCAATAACTAACGCCCAAAGTTTTGTGCCAGGAGTAAGAGATTGATTTACGTACACGACAACTTGTTCTTGTGAACCGGCTAATAAATCAGAATGACCGATATCCTGGCCAGGAGTTCCATTATCATCGGTAAATATTGCAACAAAACCATTTTGAGCCAATGATACACGATCAATGACTACCGCATTTCCTGGTGTTTCATAGTCGATACTCAGTGAATTGGGCAAGCCACTCTGTTCAGCTAACACCGCGGGTTGTTCAGTTATTGTTTGAATGGGAACGTTACTTGGGGCGATCGTTGGAGTCGGTACTACGTCAACGAGCTCATTAGGAAATACATACGAACGATACAGCACTGCAAGTGAAAAAAAGAAACTGCCGAGAAGAATAATGACAAATAGTTTTGGTCCAATTGAATCCATAATGTTAGTACATCACTTGATTGCGTAAAAGTCAAACATATTTACTATTCCATAACAGTACCGATAAATGGCAGGCAATGTACAATGTGTTCTAGATTCTGAAGATCTCTTCCATTACAGGTAATCACAGTTAAATTGGCATCACGTGCAGCCTTAGCCGCAACCGGATCAAACGGAACATTCATTCCCGGGCGCCATTGATCACCAACAAGCTCTAGAACCTGATCCCATCGAAGATGATCATAGGGTTCAGCTGACGGATCCAATTTAGGATCAGCCGAGTATATTCTATCGGTATTCGATAAGTTCACTGCAAGCTTACTATGGAATAAAGTAGCCAACTTAACCGCATCATAATCACTTGAATGCCCCGGCTCCTCTGCTCCTGCGATAACCAAAGGGTACGCATACACTTCGGCCGGAATAGAATCAAATGAGACAATAACTCCAGGATATGCAATATCGGCAAAAATAGCACGAAGTAATTCAGCGTTTAGCCGAATCGAATGTATTCCAATCCAATCGAGTTTATGCGAATCAACCTGAGGATCAATCTCGCGAGCGGCTTTTTGGTATGAACGACAGGTAGTACCTCCTCCACACACAATTACAAACGAGTTCCCCTGCGCAACCTCTTTATATATGTATGCGCGAAATTTTTGCATAAATTCTATATCGATTCCAGATTGAGGGACAATAATTGACCCTCCTAACGAAAAAACAATTGGTTTAGTATCACGGAGTGTAATCTTTTTCATAGTTGGGTACGCTTTTGAATTAACTCGAATAATCGTTCGGCCATACTCTCGGGAGGAATGTGCGTTGTATCAAAGGTAAAGTCATAATATTCACCCACATGCAAATAATCAAAACCATATAATGCCTGGTACCTTTTTTTATTAGCATCAGTTCGCTTTCGAAGAAGATCAATCATCACATCAGCACTCACCGTTCGTCCACCGTCTTGCTCTCGTTGCATTAATCGCTGTACGCGCGTTTCTTCATCGGCTGTGATCCAAATCTTTAACGCTTCAAAACCGACTCGTTTCGCCAGAGGACCAAACGTCATTGACTCAATTATTACTTTTCCACGGTGAGCGGCTTCAAATAACTTAACATCAATTTTAAGATCAATCTCGGGATGATGAGGAACATACTCCTGATGGTATTTTATAAATGCAGCTTCGGAAAAAGTAAGTTGTTGAGTTTTAGAATCTCTTTCACCATACCCAGCTTCAACCGATAACGCACGCTGCATAGCCCCGCCATAAATATGGTTGTAGCTAGTAATTTCGACAAGCTTTTGGGCCAACGTCGAACGACCACTACCCCCAGGACCACCAAGCACGATCACGTTTGGAACTGTTCGTAATGTATCCACCACTAAGTAGTATCATAGCACCTTTTGCGAGGTATACAACTATAAAATGTCACTGTATAGTGTCGGTAAACATGGTACAATACCAACGCATGAAACGGTCTGGTCTTACTGCCTTAGTTATAAGTATTGGGATACTATTTTTTTTAAGTAGTTTACACAGTACTGTGTACGCCGATTCATTAGCACTACCCACCCCCGAAACGACTCAAGCGATTGCCCCACAAACTCCACAATTTTTACGCGGTCGTATCATTCAGGTCGTAAAGGATGACATGATTGCGGAGCAGCCAGAACATTTATATGTTCAGGAATTGCAGGTCCAATTGCAGGGAGTGACCGATCCGGTAGAAATATCATTAGGGTCAAACACAAATCCCATCAGTCAAGAACAACGATTATCAATTAACCAGGAGGTAATTGTCGTCAAACAGTCAGTTGCAGATAAGGATTATTATCAAATAGTTGAGGTATATCGACTTCATTATATAGGATATCTAATCGCTGGCTTTTTCTTATTAGTACTAATAATTAACCGACGCAAAGGGATCGGCGCAATTGTTGGACTGATTGTATCTGCGGCTGTCATCGTGTATGTTATTGTTCCTCAAATTCTAGCGGGCACATCGGCGATACTAATCACCATTATTGGTGGCGTCATAATAATGACGGTAAGCTTATACTTAGCTCACGGATTCAATCGCCAGACGACCATTGCAGTGTTTAGCACTGGAGTCACTCTAGCAACAGTCGGATTTTTTTCCGCACTAATTGTGACCTTATTTAGATTAACCGGAATGGGTACCGATGAAGCGCTATTCCTTCAAATGGGGGTAGATACAGATATTAGTCTGCAAGGACTACTATTAAGCGGAATCATGATTGGTACACTCGGCGTACTAGACGATATAACCACCAGCCAAACCGCCATCGTATACGAGCTACATCGAACCGATCCAAAATTATCTTCGCAGGAATTGTATAACCGCGCGCTTAACGTAGGGCGGGAGCATATTTCTTCATTAGTTAATACATTAATTTTAGCTTACGCCGGAGCATCATTACCATTATTTATGCTTTTCTCAAATAATACCTATTATCCCTTGTGGGTTAGCCTGAACTTTGAATTTATAATTGAAGAGATCGTGCGCACCGTTCTTGCTAGTATTGGACTCATTATTGCGGTGCCAATAACCACATTCATTGCTGCGTACAATTTAGTACCGCAGACACCTGGGCGATCTAATATCAATCAGCGCCATAATCATTGATCTTGGTGTTTGACATTATGAATAGATTTTGATGAAATAGTTACATCACGGATCCATGCAAGAGCAAACTAACCCACAACCCCCTGTTAATGATTCGGCACAAGCTCCAGTACCTGGTGCAATAACTGATCCTAATACTAAAGTTAAAACTCCTCAAAATGAAAAAAAGATAACGAAGTTAACATTGATGATATCGGGAGCATTGACACTTTTGTTTATTTTAGTTGCGTTTGGGTTTGCATTTCGTTCTCAGATATTCCAACTTTTATATCCATTACCACCAGCCGGTGCGTGGAAGACTGAACAATCGGTAAAAGCAGAATGTCCATCAAATGGTCAAATAACGTTAGCAATTTCGTTCTCGAACACCGAGCCCAGTAACGATAACTATTCAATGGATGTAACCGCAACCGATGAACAAACTAAAAAATCAGTGAATTTAGGTACCGTAAAACCTGGCCAGACGGTAACAAAAACACTGAACCTTGGGGTGAATAAAATAGCAGCTGGCAGAGTGAAATTTGATCTTAAGTGGACAAACAATTCATCAGGCACCGACGTTCGCTATTCATCGTATGATGCAATTCAATGTGAAGAAACAACCCCGACTCCAACACCCTCGACATCAGTGACTCCAAGTGTGACCCCAACAAATTCGGTTACACCTACAGTTACTCCGACACCGACAAGATCGACAACAGTAACCCCTACCCCAACAGGCTCGCAAACGACACATGCGGAATGTCGCTCAGGATTGTGTGTAGAAGTTGCCGGAGATGGTGACGATATGTGTTCCTCATCATTTGATTGCGCGACAACGACATCGACACCAAAACCATCGAGCACGTCAGCGCCAACGAATACGCCAACACCAACGCGAACCCCAACACCTTCGGTTATTGGCGCACCACAGTCGACACCGACTCCAACACCTACATCAACTCCGACGGTGCGATTATCGGCAACACCAACGCCACTTGCGTCAGTACTACCTGAAAGTGGAGCTGTTGAAAACACGATCTTCGTTCTGCTTCTGTCATTTATCAGCTTGGGAAGTGGTTGGTATCTTCTAACCAAGAAAATATAAACCTCAAGAACCTATAGCATTGACTTTACCTTATTGCCTATCTATAATTATCAAACGGTTTCTATCAGCGAAGTATTGAGGAGGATGCTATGCAACCAAAGCATCGGTTGCGTTTTGCTGCCGTCGTAGCCGGACTACTCGGGTTACTGTTGGTCCTTAGCCCGAGTTTGGTGCAGGCACAAGACGGTTCAACGCCGCCCCAAACTAAGTACTGTACTGTTGATGGGTATCCATCAATCGGTCAGCTACCCCATCAGTCAGTCGGCGTGTGTGGTAATGCAGCAGCAGCACAGGGCATCACAAATGGTAACAACCAACCTGGGGTGTTTGTCGGTCCAGTTGCTGGCATACAGCTCTACATTAACGGTAGCCGCGACAATAAGAATCCCGGACATAACCTCGGCACCGAGAAGTCGGTTCTGTACAAAGATGACGGGAAGCGGATCGAACTGACAGCCAATACAGTCAATAGCTTTGATCTCCCTGAGGGAACATGGGGGCTGGGTCAATATTCTCCACCGCCTACACGGCCACATGTGTGTGCCGAGGGGCTTGTAGAATCACCAGCGGCGTGGCCAGCAGGAATCTGCTTCAACGATGCTATGTTGAAAGCGGCTGACCCTCAGCATCCCGGACGCTTGATCGGTCCAGTGCATGGTGGCGTAATCTGGATCCATCCAGACGCAAAGTACCACGGCTACGATACATCAAAGCCAATCGCCCTACACGGTAACGTTGATGGCAAATATTCACCGATACCACTTGCGTATAACGAGTGGAATTGGCTCGACTTGTCCAATGGTGAATGGGGGCTCGGCAATATAACTCCACCACGGGACTTTTGTGGTGAGATTGGACTTATCCAAATTCCGAATTGGCCCGCCGGAATGTGTGGTAATGCTGAACTGATCACATTCGCCGACCCGAATAAAGTTGGTGAATTTGTTGGACCGTCTGTTAAAGGAAGTGGGTTGGCTTTGTACCTCCATCCAGACGCAGTGTCGATACATGGGTACAGCGGCAAACTCGCACTTCATCAGATCGAAAGGGGCCGTAAGTACGAGCGAATCGACTTGCAGCCACCACCACAGTGGACCTGGTTCGAGCTAAAAGCCGGTCGATGGGGAATCGGTTCGGTCAAATAAAAAGTGAATACGGAAGTGAGACAACGCCCAGGAGAAATTCTGGGCTTTTTTTATTCAGAATCAGATACTTCTTCGGCACATACTATTACGTATCCGTTCAAATCACGAACGGCAAACTCTCGCATACCATATGTTGTAGTGTGTAAATCACTCACAACTTCTAATGAAACTTTTAATCGTTGATATAACTCATAAATGCCGGATACTTTAATGAAAAAAGTTAGACTAGCTGCGATTGGTAATTCTGTAAAATAGGGTATTTCTTTACTTAAACTTTTTCGTGATTGAAACATTAATTGAATCCCATCTTTTTCAACGCATCCCCACTGGTATTCTTCGCCTTCACCTGGAACACTACTGACTAATTCAAACTCAAATATGGTTCTATAAAAATTTATTGTATCGGATACATTTTCGACCATAATATTAGGAGTAAGTGAATGAAACCTATGCATAATTTATAGTGGTACCGCTGGTACTTTCTGACTATCGATTGGCGGGTACTTATCTGGGTCAATGGTTCGACTAAAACATACATGCCCAGCATCATGTATCCAACTACTATTGGCAAGTTCATCAATACCGACAGGTTTAGTAGAAGCTTGAGGAACAGCGTTAACTAAACTCTTTTGGGTGAATGTGGTGCATAACTCGAACGTAGTCTTTTCCTTAACGTTATATTCATACGAACTATAATTTTCTGGATCAGTTGGTACGGTAAATCCATTCACATTATCATTTAATTGAGTGAGATCATTCGGGAGTGACTGCTTAGTCTGCCAATAATATACAACCTGACTCTGAATTTGTTGAAGATGAGATACGCGCTGTTCATCAAACCTAATCTGACGCTGTTTAGTCGGAGAACCGATAATGAAGAATCCCGCTATAGCAGTTATTGCCAATAATGCAGTCGAGATATAGCCATATAACTGACGTTTTTTATCGCCAGGAACAAGAGTCCTTCGTATATCCCACAAATAGAATGCGAAGACAGACCCAACGACAGCTAATACCGCGACGACTTTAAGGAAAAATCGAATAGAGATTTCTCCGCCCAAAAAGTTGAACACAAGAACTACCAAATCAATGATCATAGTTATAGCAGCTATGAATAACGTGAAGTACAACAGCCATTTTCTGACCCAGATCTCACGTTTATCGGGATGAGCCGCTTCATCTTTTGCAATAAGCCACGACATGAATAAATAGACCGGCCATACAATTACGATAGCCGATACAGATGTACGAATAATTTCGGTGATGCCGAGAATTGAAAAGTTGAGCTGATCCGGAAATTGAAAATTTATATATTGAAAAAGCAATGAGATACTACTCACAACAGCAACATAAAGAGTTACTATTGCTAGCAAATGCGAAAAGACGTCTTTGGCCGTACTTTTATATTGCTCCATACTTGTAGATACTACAATATCATAACATACACACTAAAAATTAAATAGTTTACTTTCCAATTTCATATCCCAATCGTTGAATAGTTTCACGCAAGGTTTGTTGTTCAACTAATGACGGATCGTAAGATATCCGAATGGTAGATTGAGCATAATTACCATTTGCCTGATTAACACCTTCAAGGTCCTCAAGTTCCCCTTCGATCATTAGTATGCAGGAACTACAATGTAATCCTTCAACCGAAATAGTTATTGTTTCGACATGTTTCATAATACTTCGATGACCCCGTTATACATTCCCATAGAGCATGAAAATGTTAGATTACCTTTTTGCGTCGGGGTAAAAGTTATTATATCTTCACCTGTTTCTGGAAGTATTTTCTCAATATTATATGCTGGGATCTCAAAAGCCCGGGCACACGAATAAACCCTGCTCGTTTTTAAATGAATTTCAACTAACTGACCTGAATGAACTTGGAAGCGGTTCGGTAAATACCCATCCGGTAGTACCGTAAGATCAATGACTTGTTTACCATCATGCAATTGCACCGGACCTGAGGTCTGTGTATCGGTTCCTGAAGATATTACGTGGTCGTGCTGGGTAATTTGAGAGTTTGGATACGTAATACCAAGCAGATTGATGCCGCCGCGAATTGTTGCACCACCTAAATAAATAAGAATTATTGAGGTGATTACAAAAAAATACTGCCGGCGAATTGCCGAAAGTGATTGAGTAATCCATCCGATCCCCATAAACCAGGGTGTCGTGCCGATAATAAAAGACCCCATGATTAAGGATCCATGAACCATACTCCCCGTGCTCATCGCCATAGCCTCCATTGCCAATGTCGTGCCACAAGGAATAAATATTGTTGTTATACCGAGTAAGATAGGAGCATACATATCACTTTTTTTCGAAGTATTACGAATATATCGGCTTAATATCTTTGGTGGTTGAAAAATAACATAACGAAATAACGGATGCAGATCCAATATATTACACGCTACTAATATCATATAAACCCCAGAGAGCAATTGAATAATGGCACGAGTTTGCACAGAAAGTTGCATCGAGCTGCCTAAAAGACCAAGTAAAGCTCCTAAAATAATATACGCCAGAAGCTTAGATACTAAAAATGAGACAGTCATAACGAACGGATACGAAGCTTTTGAATTCGATGAGGATTGCTTAACCTGATTAGATAATATCGACGCTAATAAACCACCTTGCACAGAAAGACATGCTAAACCACCAGTTGATAAGCCGGTCAATATTATTGGAAGGTAATTCATAGAAAAATATTATTAAAGTCTTCCGTTACTATTTTACACGCATGCGGTTATTCGTAACGCAATGCATTTAACGCAGAGATACGAGTAGCTCGTCTTGCTGGATAGAGTCCAGTAGTTAAGCCGACAAAAAGTGATAGTCCCAGGATGCCCAATATGAGTTCCCATGGCAGACTACTAATATTAATAGAATCCCCTCCCTGCGATAACGAATACGCCGATAATGCAAGGCTGACTAGTTGTCCTCCGCCATAACCGAATATCAATCCAAAGGTACCGCCAAAGATACCCATAATTAAGGATTCGGTTAAAAACAATTGTTTTATCTCCTTTGAACGCATACCAAGGGCCTTCATAAACCCGACTTCCCTTGTCCGCTCCATTAATGACACCGTTAGGGTGTTGAACATTCCTAATGATGCAATCGCGACAGCAATCATACCAACAACAGCTAACACTAACCTCAGGGTACCAAACAAGGCTTCAATTTGTGCCAAGGTATCGACGACTGATGAGGTGGCAAATCCTAAACTTTCAATTTTTTGACGAACTTCTGGTAAAACATCTTGAGAGGATACAATCGTCTTTAACTGAGAATAGTTTGTTATACCCAATCCGCGTAAATCAATGAATGGAACATAGAATATTGGGGTTTTATCGTCAGGAGTTACGCCTAAAATTGTATATTGAGTTGACTTTGATTCAACTTTTTGGGTCTGATCTTGCAGCAAATTACCAACAACAATAAACGAAACATCAAATGTTTTACCAACAGCACTTGTTTCATCTAGGCCTAAAAGTCCTAGCATTGCCCTATTCACTACTGCTTGTTTTTTTGCACTGGGATCAAGTTCGACCGTTTCAACCGAAACATCATCAGTTTTAGCCGCGTCTGGATCATCTATCTCAATTAGTTCAATCGATCCCGAAGAAGATTGATTGGCTAACACACGGCCATCGTCTCGTGTTCCTAGTACTTGGGCGATCAATTCGTCATCTGTTTTAGCATTATTTATAAGGTTTCCTGGAATAGATACTGTTTGTCTTCCCTCGTCTGGTTTTATCGAAATATCATCACTTTGGAATACTTCTCCAACACTCGGTCGAATCGCTGAGCTTGTTAGATATTTGGTCGTTACTCCATATACGGCAACGTCAGTTACAGAATTCTGATAGTTAACTCTCCCTACTAATGAAATAATTGGTAGATTATCGGTAGTATTGGCAATATCCTTAAATACCGCAAGAGTCTGATCGGTAATCTTTTCACGACTCCCCTGTTGAGTTGTTACGTTAATTTGCTGAAGTTCATCAAGTCGGGCAACTCGACTAATAACCAAATCTTGGACACCATATCCGAGTGATACTAGAAACACAATGGCTCCGATACCGATTGCCATGCCGCCGATAGTAACCATGGTTCTTGATAATTTAAACGTCATATTTCTTAAGGCTAAATCAATTAAGTTAATCTGGCTTATGGTTGGGTTATCATGATCACGAGTAGTAATGCGTTGAACGATGAAGTATATCCGATACATTGAAGTCACTAAAAACGAACGTAGTTTGAACGGGAATAATGGAATCTCGGTAAACTTCCCCATAAGTTTAACGAATAAATATGCAAATAATAAAATAGCAAAAAATATCACATCCAAGACACCTTCTTTAAAAAATTTCCAAATGTTTAACGGTATACGGATTATAAATTTAATAATCTTCATAGCTTATTCCGCGCCTCGCTTAAATTTAACTGATTCCAACAGAATATTCTTGTCATCTTCTTTATAAATTCCCGCAACGCCACCATCAAAGATACGAATAACTGATTTGGCATACTTTATATATTCCAAGTCATGAGTAACCATGACGATAGTTTTACCTTCTTCGGCGCTGAGCCTTACCATAAGCTCCATCAGATCCTGACCTGAGGTATAGTCTAAATTACCAGTGGGTTCATCAGCAATAATAATTTCCGGGTCATTAATAAGTCCTCGGGCAAGTGCGACCTTTTGTTGCTGACCAGAGGATAGTTCGGTTGGCGAATATGTTGCCCACTTTTTCATCCCAATCGAGTCAAGCGCCTGCATCGCACGATTCAGTGATGTTAGTTTATCGATTCCCAGAAGCATCAGTGGAAACCCGACATTCTCAACAACATTCAAAGCCTTAATCCAATTAGGCTGCTGGTAGATCATTCCGATTTTTTGTTTTCGAAATGCCAACCGATCATCTTCTCTTCCAGTACCGTATAAATTATTCTGGAAAATAAAGACTTCTCCTGTTGTTGGGCTTTCAAGCCCTAACATTATATGAAGAATTGTTGATTTACCACTTCCCGATGGGCCGAAGATAATCACAAAGTCACCCTTGTTAATAAAGAAATTAACTCCGTGTAGTACTTGTACATCTTGATCGCCGACTTTAAATGTCTTTGATACGTCTGACATGCGAATAACTGCCGAATCACCCACACGATGCAAATCCTGTAATGCACGTTGTAAATTTTTATTAATCACGCTCTCAGGTATCGTTGAATGTTGTACAGGTTGCGGTGTATCTGCCATTTTATAGTCCTTTCAAGAAACTGAATATTTCAGATAAACTACTAATTACCAAATCAAGCGCACTGTCGGTGGCTTTTGGAGTAATTGATACGGTATCGACGGATGCACCCAAGTTTCCCGCACCATCACGACCAACGGCTCTAAAGTGATACACCTTTGATGGGGATAATCCAGTTATCGCCACCACGTGGTTTACCGTCAAATTAGTATCCTCCTGCGTCTTTTGTGAATACGTAGTACCAGTTCCTTCGGCGAATTCAACTTGGGATGTTGTCGGTTCATCTGTATTCCAAGATACCACTAATTGGGCTGTTGGGTCACCATTGTCTCGTGTTGGTACAATACTTCCTTCAACAACTAAATTACTGACCTGCGGAGGACGTGTATCGGAGGCCGTGGTAAATTGAATGGCACTTGATGCGCCCTCATTTCCGACTCGATCTCGACCTTTTACGACTAAACTGTAGTTAGTCGTATCTGATAGGCCTCGCAACACCATTTTATGTTCACCACTAACAAGTTTTACATCAACTTCATCGCGCGACTGGGATTGGTTACTCGTCGGATAATAACTCACGATCGATGTGACTTCGGTATTCGTAAACCAACTGATCAGAACAGTTGGTTGAGCAGTACCTTTTATCTGCTGAACTTTGACGTTTTCGATCTTGGGTCGAGGTAACGTATTAAAGGTGTGATCTTCAAATTCATACTGATCACCCTCAATATCACGGAGCATTAATTTATAGTGATATTGAGTACCGTCGGTAAGGTTTCCGAGCTGAACACTGTAGGTAGATTCATCCTGAGCAGTCAGAGTCTCAACCAGTCCACCATATGTTGTACTGTTACCGTACAGTAGATCGACTTTTGACGATCCCTTAACCCTGAACGTTATTAATGCCGAAGATATACCAATATTACTTTCAGTTACGCTCGAGACAGAAGGCGCTGGACTTGTAGTAAAACTGCGTTCGGCTGAAGAACCTGTATTACCGTCTTCATCAGTCCATTTTGCAATATAGTAATACGTGGTTCCAGCACTTAGATTGGTTAAATTCAAGGAGCGCGCTATTACTTGAGTCGAATTTGCGACCTCAATATCAAAATATTCACCTGGTTTTAATCCATATGCAACTTTCGAATCAGCAGTACGTTCAGTTACCCATGAAATAGTTGCTCGTTTTGTTGAAACATTACTCACATCGGGTCCATCAACAAGCTTAGCTGGTTCGGTGAATTTACCGTCTGGATATAGGCTAACGACATTGGAAAATGCACCACAGTTATTTGTCGAATCGCAGGCGCGAACCTTATACCAATGAACTCGTTGTTGCAATTGGGTATCAACGTATGAGATACCACGTGCCGTCGCGTTAAACTCAAATGTGGAACCGTCATAGGAACGATAGATCTGGTAATTCTCGATACCCGAATCGGCTGAAGTCGGAGCTTCCCATGACAATGCTAATTTCCATGACTTGCTCTGTTTGACCGAAATATCAGCAATATCTAGATTCATTGGTATTCCAGGAGCGCTTGTTTCAGCAGTAAAGGTGACAGAAGTGTACAGATTATAGTCGATGTTGCCTGCTTCATCCTTGGCGACTACGTACAGAATATTATCTCCAGGTACAGTTGCATATGGACCCGAAAATAATGAAGTACCACTGGCTTCAAGAACACTTTGCGGAGTCGGCAGAACATTTACTGAGTAATAAAAGGTAATTTTAGCTGGATTTCCTTGAAAAGATTCCGGTAAATCCCAAGTAAAAGCGAAATTATTTACGGTATTTATCTGTGGTGATGCCTGGATTCCCGTTGGAGGAGATGGGGCTGTTGCGTTGTAATAAAACTGTATGGTTTTATATGGACTATAGTTGCCAGCAGCATCGACCGCACGAACGTAAAATGTATTTGCGCCAGTAGCATACGATCCGATACCGGCGATGGTTATTTGCGAAATACATTGATCGGTTGAAAGAGCCCCTGTTGCAGTACCTGTTTTATAACAATATCCGACAATCGGAGACCCCGTACCAGCCGAAGCCGCATCCCATGCAAAGCTAAAACTATCAGTAGCGGTATACCCAGTCGGACTTGCAGACAATCCGGTTAACTCAGGCGGAGCAGAATTATCAAAAAAGTAAACGAACGGTTGCCATGAAGAAGCACTGGTATTATTTGCATTATCTTGGGCCTTAATGCGTAGGTAATACGTCTGGTCTGTGGCTAGGCTTCCAGCAGTATATGTTGTGCCTGTTTGAAAGGTTCCATCAGTGGCAGGATCTGCTGATGCATTGGTCCCAAAATACACATAGTATCCCTTTACACCCGAACCATTCGGATCACTCGCTCCATTTGCTGCATTAGCAGCTGCCCAACTAAAATACGGGGCGGTGTGGTTATACCATGTCGATGCCGAAATTGATGTCGCCATAGTATTACTCGAATATGCAGTAAATCCTGCATCAGATGGGTTGTTTGGTGCGACTGTATCACGATAGTAACTAATAGTGTAATCACTTACAATTGCCGAAAAAATACCATCACCGGACATCATCCCTAGCCTTACTTGAATAAACCGTTGCGCAGGTGAATTAATCTTATAGGTATAAGAGGTTCCAGTTTGCTGCAACTTAGATACATCGGCCCAATTACTCCAATCAACTCCATTTGCTGATGTTCGTGTCTGTACAGTTAGAGTATTATTTGTAGCGGTCTGATAGGTTAAGTTTAGGTTCGCCCAAGCAAATATTGATCCGACATCATGAGCTTGTGATGTATATTCGCCGGTCTCTTGGAATGAAGAGGTTGGTGTTTGTTGAATATAGGTATATAACGCATCTCCATAACTATTCGTCCCCGCGCCAGGCATCATGAAC
The DNA here is from genome assembly GCA_013335095.1 of candidate division WWE3 bacterium. GTDB lineage: Bacteria > Patescibacteriota > 4484-211 > 4484-211 > JAAXWF01. The sequence continues at coordinate 160,986 of JAAXWF010000003.1, read as the reverse complement.
ATTCGATAAGACATGTCCGAATACCCAGTTCCACCAATGGTTACATTCATTGGCAAATCCGGAGAAATCAACGTCCATGTGTTCGATCCGATACTGTAGCGATACCACTGGGCATTATTTGCACCTCGAGTTGCATAAAGATTACCGTCGTTGCCATCAATCAAGAATCCATCGTTATAAATTGTGGTGTTTAAATCAGCAACGGCAGCATCACTCCATGTGTTATTAGATGTGTCATATCGATAAAATGGGTTATTTGCGACGTTGTTTCCACGTAAGGTATAAATAAATCCGCCACGATAAATTAACTCAGCTCCATAACCCACCGCTCCTGGAATAACGGCACGAGATAACCATCGTGATCCAGCACTCCCCTGCGTATCATACCTTGAGAATGTGGTAGTACCACTACCTTGGTTTAAGTACAGGTATCGGGTGCCATCGTACGCTATTGAAGAGCCATGGTTAACATCAAATGGTGGAGGATCGGTCGTAACTTCGGTCCATGTATCTGTTGAAATAGTGTAATAATACATTCGTTGGACATATGAACCAGGCAAATAGTAAATTACGTCATTGGTACCCACATACTCCATTGATGAACCAATCCAAGAACCAATCGGAAGTTTGCTTAAAGTTACTGTATCACCAGTTGCTGGGTCATAACGGACAAAGTCATCGCTATAATTTCCTCGGGTCAAATATAAATAACCATTATTATCTTTAACCAAATCAGCCCCGTAATTAATTGCTTGATACGAAGTACCTAAATATTGACTTGAGAATAAATTGCGGGTCGCAACTTCCCAACTATTTCGACTTATCGTATAGCGATAAAAGCTCGTTGAACTACCTCCTCGAACCGCATAAATATAATTACCTACTTGTCGCAGGGCTGCTCCCACGCCAAATGGTCCAGGAGTATCTTGTTTCCGTGACCATACTTGGTCATTTATATCATATTCATAAAACTCATTTGCATCATTAACAGTTACATATAATTTCTTCGTTGTAGGATCGTACGCCATCGCTGTACCGGAATTTACGATATATGGTACATCGGGTAAAACAGTCCAAGAATTTGACAATATCGAATACACACTCATGCTTGAGGTGGCATTTCCCTGAAGTGAATATATGAGACCTTCGGCTGTATCAATGACTAACGCAGAACCAGCACCAATTAAGTTGCTTGGTGAACTAATTGGTGCACCAAAAAGAGCATCAGCCATAGAATCCCACGTATCTGACTGCGTATCATAACGCCAGAACGCATCATCGCCGCTACCGCGTGTAACATAGATGAAACGACTTCCGTCATAAACCATTGAAGCGTTATTCGCGATTGTATTTGGTGCGCTTGCAACAGGTGTCCACGTGTTACCAGTTATAGAATATCTCCAAAAAGTAGTTGTACCACCACCTCGTAGACCATAAATATAATCAGTCGGACCTTCGACAACTGCGCCACCATTGCCAACTGCAGCTGGTGCAACAGCAAGCGAACTCCATACATCTGTGGCAATGTTGTATCGATAAAATGCGGTTCCGTTACCTTGGAAAACATACATCATGTTGCTGCTTCCAACATATGCGATATCCGCTGAACCATTTGTTAGTCCAGCCGGAGTTGTACTTAATCGGGTATTTAGCCAAAATCCAGCTTTAGAAGAAAGCTTAAGCTCATTATTTGAGTTCGATATATTTGTTGCGGATCCGTTGAAGTCAGAACTACTGGTAGCGGTAACGGTCGTAGGTGGCGAGATACCACTATAAATGTATGTAAATAAAGTAGTTGCTGCACTAACGTTTTCTGCAAGGTCCTTTACGCGAACTCGCAAATAGTAGGTGCCACTACTCATTGCGGTAGTTACCAGATAATTAGCATCTGTTTGAAAACTTCCATTCACCTGAGGATCAGCCGATGCATTAGTACCAAAGTATACATAATATCCACTTATTCCAACGCCAGCATCGGTTGAACCGGTCCAGCTAAAAAACGGTTGATTGTACGTATATGAGCTACCACTCACTAGCGAAACACCAGCCACTTCCTGTGAGGAGCCACTTACCGAACTAGGATTCGTCGGAGCAGTAACATCACCGTTATACACAATATTTAATGCTGAAAGAACCGGCGTCTGAGTTAAATCAGACGTAGCGCCAAGAATGGCTTTAACCTGAATATAGCGATTTGTAGGAGAAGAGATAACTCCTCCACTTACGGTTTGCCATGACGACCATGAGGTATTATTACTACTCGTACGAGTTTGAATCGTAATACTCGAATCACCTGGTACCGTAGCTGTGGCGCTTAAGGAAGTCCAACTCGTAACATACGTCAAATCTTTACTCGGTGAAATCCAATTACCGTTCGCCGGGTAATTGGCAACCCCTGGAGTATATGTAGTCATATCGGATAAGGTATTACCTCTTGTCACATAAAAAGCGGAACTTCCGTTATATTCGATTGATGCACCTTGGTATGGTCCATAATTTTGTCCTTGAAAACCAGAAATACTTGGCAATCTACGCCATGTAGTATCACTAATTGAATATTCCCACACACCAGTTTCATAGTTACCTTCTAACGCAAGAATCTTGCCACCACCATAGGCTAAATCGGTGCCATAGTTTGGAGCAAATGGTGGAGCAGATAGCTCTGTCCACGTGTTCCCCACAACGTTATATCGCAAAAAGCGTTTTATTCCAACACCAGGTATGTAATATATGTTTGTACCATCGGAAATTAATCGAGCACCATAACTCGCCTCAGTATCAGCGGGTAAATCAGCAGCGCCTGCATCATCCCAACTATTTCCCGAAATACTATAACGCCAAAAAGTTAATTGATCATTACCTCGAGTAGCATAGATATAGTCACCTGATCCAGGATAGGCTAAGGTGCCACCAAAACGAACTGTTAATAAAGCAGTTGCCATTGTTGACCACGAATTGCCAACCGTGTCATAACGATAAAATTCATTAGTTGTGCTTCCACGGAAAAAGTATAAATACTGTCCGACCGAGACACCTTTAGTATCGTCATTAAAAGTTTGAGTGGCTGAAGTACGCGCTTCCCATACATTCGATGCAATATTATACCGTTGAAAAGTATTTGTATTTAAACCGCGAGGGTTATATAAGTACCCGCCGTTATAAATTAAATCAGACCCAATTCCCATTGTCTGTGTTGATTCAACCGGACCGACATACGAGTTTGTTCCTATATTATATTTCCAGATTGTTTTAGTTGAATTACCACGAACAAAATAAATAAATCCATCATTACTATGATAAATCGGTCCGCCAGCCAAATTAACCGTTGCAGGAGCTACAGTTAACGACGCCCAACTATTGCCCGATATACTGTAACGATAAAAACCAGTACCACCATTTGATTGTGCAGCGTAAATAGAAGTTCCGTCGGTAGACATTTCGGCCTCACTATTCAATGTCGCGGTGATATTTGTCAGTGTCGTCCACGTGTTATTTGAAATCTGGTATTTATAAAATGTGTTAGTACTTACCCCACGAGGTGTATAGAGAGCACCGCCTACATATACGAGATCGGCAGCAGTTCCGATGGTAGCAGGCGGACCTGCTAAGATACTCCAGTTATTTGTTGATGGATCATAGCGGTAATAATCTTGCGAACCATTTCCCCTTAAACCATAGACATATGTGGCTCCATCCGAGGCAATAGTACTACCTCCTGATGCTAAGCCCGGAAACTCGTCTAAAGTTGTCCACGTATTTAAATCTATAGAATATGATGCAAATGCGGTTTGATTACCGCCAAAAATCGCATAAATCGTATTGCCGATTACCGTCAAATCTGATCCGCTCCCCGCACCAAACGGTGCATTTGGTAGAACGGTCCACTTATCATTTATTACTGAATAACGCCAAAAAGTATTTCTGCTATTTCCTAAAAGTGAATAAATGTAATCGCCTACATCAACATATGCAGAACCGGTAGTAACGTTTTCTGGCGGAGTATCGAGGTTACGAGGCCCCCAAACACCATCTGCCTGGAGTTGAAGATCACCAGCCCGAGTGTCTGATTCGACACTGGTAGACGTACCACTGTTCCAATCAGAACGCGAAGTGAATGTAGTCGATGCAGCCGATGATTTACCAGCTTCAAAGAAACCTAATGATATAAAAAGGATCACTACAGATAAAACAAACGTTAGAAAAACCCGTACAAAAAGCGTACGGAATGAATGTAACAATAGTCTCTTTTTATTAGGCATGTAATCGATTACTCGTTACTTCATTAAAGTACATTTTATGAAAAGAGTCAAAGGTTAAGTTTACGATAAGCCCTATATAAAAGCCTAAATCGAGTGCTGATTTACTAAGGTAATCGAGAGATAAACTGCCATAATGCGGGAGCACCTCGGTCATCATCTTGAATAAACCACTCTGATTCTGACGATGATGCGCCATATTTGAAGTATGCAATTCCAGTAACTTTCTCAAATGCGATCGCTTGATTGTAGTCCAATTGTAAATGTTCTTGAGTAGGAAGAAACCATAGTGGTGGCTCCTCCCATACACCTAACGCAACAATAAATGCTGCTGACGGTTCAATTTTAAGTATTGATGCACGCGCTCTGCTAACTACAGTTGAAACAAAATCAGGAAAATATTCATCAACATTACTGTATGCATTAAGCATCACGATATCGGCAACGTTTTTAGCGAACGGATTACCATTATCAAAAAAGTTTTCTTCATTATCGTAAAAGTACCAGCCGTTCATCCGAATCATAACCGGATGCTTCTGGTCAATCGCTTTTACATCGGTATATGCCTGATTAAGCTGCTCAGCCGTAACATGGTACGATAAATCTTGACCAAATGGGAAATTCCCCCCAGCCTCATTTGAAGTATCCCATGCGTATAGAGCAGGATGCGACATCCACTTTTTAACCCAAGATTGTACTTGTTGCTTTTGCCATACCGGATACTGCCCTTTTACCGGGTCGACATCACACTGATAACCCCATTCAGCTTCTCCCGATCCTGCTGGCATAACGGCGAGCAAACCATGGGATTGGCTTTGATCTAAAAAGTATTTAACATCTTCATCCGAAGCACAGATATCAAAGTTTCCTTCGATCAACGTAAATCCAGCATCCTTAATTTGTTTGAAGTCATCTGGAGTTAAACCCAAGTGATCAATAAACGGTTCACCGACATCTTTTAACATTTTGTGACGACTAATGATTGACTGGGTAATAATTGGTGGCGTTGGTGTCGGCGTAACCGGTAATGGTTGTTTCATAGAGGGTAATGTCACGGCAATAAGGAGTGCCAAAGCGATAAAAACAGGCGCATATAACGCCAATAAAAATGGATACATCAATAATCGATTTAAAAATCCCATAACAATAATACTACGCGATACGCACAAGTTACACGACAGCAGGTCTGGGATTAACTATTGTTTGATCAACTTAATTGAATCGAAATACACTTCAGAATTAACTTGTGGTTGAATATAGAACTGTAAGCGAATTTGCTTCACGTTACTGGACGTTGGAGTGTAGTTAATCACATACTCTCCTTTTTGCGCTGTGGTTAATTGCCCCTTCCACTGGCCCGAGATCCACACTCCGCCGGAACTGTATTCATCGATATAAAAGCCGATTTCGCCATTTCGCGTAACTGCATTTACATAATATGACCATTGGTATTTAACTGCTGGATCAACCGCAATAACGGATGAAAATAAATGACTTGCCTTTGTTGCCGTGGTTATTTTGATTGAATTGGTGCCATCATTTCCATGAGATGTGGAATCAACTGAACATGCGGTAGAATCCTTGGTCCAACTGGTAGCAAATCCTTGATTTACGACTTCAAAACTCGGGTTAGTGACTAAATTAGGTGATGTAGTTGGTGAAGGCACGATGGTCGGTGTTACTGTAGGAACAATTGTTGGCGTCGGTGTAAAAGTCGGGCTAACAGTCGGAGTAGCGGTCGCTGTTGGCGTAGGAATTGCAGTTGGTGAAGGTAATATGACGATCGAGGATGGAGTCAGTGTAATTGAATCAACATAGACCTTTCCTTTAGACCCTTTTAAAGAATAAATTTGTATTCGAGCATTCTTAACCGATGAAGATGCCGGTTTATACGTTTTTGACACGTAATACGCTTCACCAGCGCGGTATGCCCCCATCCACTGACCTGATAACCAATTGTTATTGCCATCGTATTCATCTATATAAAAACCGGTCTCTCCGGTCTGAAGACTAACACCATTAATAAAACCTCGCATAATATACTCATTTGCATTATTTACCGTAACGGGTTCACTAAAGGCATGGATCGATTTTGAGCTATTTGCATTGATTAAAAGCGATGCCTTTGGAGTCGGATATGACCCTTTACCATTAGTATTAACCGATACCAGTGTCGAAGCATCAGTACTCCACCCCCCTAGTCCTTGCTCAAAGCTGCCGTTCATAATCAGATTAGCACCAGTTAATGAAAGTGCGTTACCAACGGTCGAAACGGTGATACCGGTTTGAGAAATATACGAGACGATCGACTGAAGCATTGAGGTTGTTGATGCATGCTCATCTTGGGGATTTTGTTGCGGCAAAATATCATGGAAGACTAACACCAACCAAGCGTTCGAAGACTGGGCCTGATTAATCCACGACTGTACCGATTGGAGTGTCGTATCACTATCAACAGATTGAACCTGAATAACCGACGGATTATATGGCCAAACATTTAGCGCCGAACGATCCCAATAGCCCCGATGTGCCGAAAAATATTTTAATGCGCTTGCCAGTACACGATTATCATACGCGCCAAAGGGAGTCGCAAATGTTTGTACATGAATTCCTTGATTAAGCAAAGATTGTTTACTTTGACTAATTTGATACGAAATTTCAGCATCAGTTAATAACGGGAGTTCTAAATGATCAACAGTATGCGCACCAATTTCCCAATTATATTGATTTTGGAGTGATTTAATTTGATCCCAATTCAGGTAACCAGATTGTCCAACAAAACTCGTTGGTACATAAATTGTCGCTGGAAATTGTTTAGCAGAAAGAATTGGTAATGCATTAGTAAAGGCCGACGTATACGCATCGTCAATGGTAATCGACACTTTTGCAGTCGCACCAGCGGCAAAAACAGAATTCGTACTACTTACAAAAAGTAGACTAAGGACTGTAACCACCAATACTTGCATTAGTTTCTTCTTACACATTGCAGCGGCTACGTTCGACCTTTTCTAACGCAGCGCGCACGACGTGTCTCATCTGTGAAAAGACACCGTCACATGTTACAAGAGTAACAACTGGCGCATCTGTCGGGGCGAATACATTAACCTGATCCGGCGTAACCGAATCAATTTGTTCGACCCGATAAGTGAACGTATATTCTACTTTATCATACACAGTCTTTATTTGTATTAGATCATCTACCTTCAACTTTTTAATTGATCTGAACGCAGAGTTGCGATCATGAGCAAATAATCCGACGTTTCCACTCTCAGCGCTAAGGAAGCTCGTACCTTGAGCAAAATTTGCTACGTTATCATTTACCTGCCAAGTTCCGTTTTCTAGAGGAACCGGAATAATCGGTAAATCAATTCCAGCCTGGGATATCTGAATTTGCTGTGGAACAAACTCTCCTTGTAAAGGATCAACTGGTCCAACAGAACACTCACTAGACGGTGTTACCGTCGGTTCTGGTGAAATAGTATCGGAGGCAGACAACACAGCGGGCTGATGTGGGTTGACAATAGTGCTTAAATCATCAGACTGATTTGTTAAGCTGGTAATCTCTTCCCATGCTGTTTGCACAACGGGCTGATAGGCTTTAATAATCCCACGTCCCTGAAATAGGGTTAGAGAAAGTAATCCAGCCACAACACCAATATGCAATAACCTACCCTGCACTTGCTTTATATGAGTGCGTAAATAATTCATAATATTTAATTATCGCATTAGCCTTGGTGCCTTCTATTGTTAATTGCGTACCGCACAATCATCGCTACGGTAACAAGCAACATCACTGAACTTAGTGTAATCAGTGCTGATACGAGTAACGTATTTGATTGACCAGATAACGCAAGAGTTCCTGCTGTTGCTGGTAACATTGTTGCGGCACCTAATACGGCACCTTTTGAAAAATCTCCTCCAAGCATTGTTTATGTATTCACCTCCTCTCGCATTAACGAGTCCCCCATGTATCAGAAAATCCTAAGTAATTAAATACAATTAAGCCCATACGATAAAAATAATTACCAAATGGAATGCGCGTTAGTAGTAAACGCATACTTTTACTATAAATATAGAAAAGATACGAACCGATAAGCACAAATGTTAGGACATTGCTGTAAAAGAACTCTGGTATTATTGATAACCGCACCACCCAGTCTTTCCAATCAGCGTCCTGATATACCCGTAAGGTGTATATCTGAAAAATAAATCCGACTAAAAACTGCGCTACGGCAACTGCTAATAGTATCATCAAGAGGCTACTTTGAGAACGGTCAACTGGAGCAATTAATGAAATACCTATAAGCAAAAGTGTTAACAAGAATAATGAATGGCCTAGTAGGTCCTGAAAAATTGATGGAAGGTACTTTCGAAAGTCACTGACGACAGTCAACCCGCCATAGGTCCAGCGTACGCGCTGTCGCCATAACTGGGGAAAATTTTCTGGTACATCGGTCCAGCCGATCGCGCGAGGAGCCATACCCGCTAGCCAGCCCGTCTTTTTCATAGCCGCAGTGATGTAATAATCCTCAATTAAGTAGCCTTCCGGAAAGCCTCCGACCTCTTCTAAAACAGAAGAACGAAATGCCGTTAACATGCCCTGCATTACCAACGGTCCCTGAAGAAAACCTATATCTGATTTCTTGGTGATGTTAAAACTATGATATTCAAGCCCTTGCAAACGAGTCAACAGGTTTACATTTTTATTCACGATACGAACAGAAGAACAGACTGCTCCCATTCGATCATCCACATATAAAGCCTTCACCATTTCGATAATGGTATGTTCGTCAATTTTGACATCATCATCAAAGGTTACAACTACATCAATTTTCTTTTTTGAGTTACGAATATGTTCCAAACCATAGTTAAGAGCACCCGCTTTGAGCCTGTTTTGTGGGGTTCGTAAAAGAGTTACTCGGTTATCTTCTTTAGAGATAGCCTGAAGTTTAGAAAATATCTCATGTAGTTCAGGACTTTCAGGAGAGCAATCATCGACCACCACAATATGTTTGATATTTTTATTCCACTTAGCTAAATCAAGAACAAGAGATATAGTTAATTCACCAGGGCGATATGTAGGAATAATGACCGCAACGTTTTTTCCATGGGCTTGATCATTGGTAATACTTCCATGAAATTGATGCGGCAAAAAGAGGCTACGCCATGCCTGCCACCAGGATATTGGTTTTTGAACAGTGGATGATTGCATCGAGCGGAATATAACATATCTTATAGGTTTATGCAACCCACAGCAATTACTATTGGCTAATAAAAGAGGGCAGGATACATCCCGCCCTCTGTTCATCGATCTACAAACCGATATACGAGTAGTCCTCGACCGCCGGTACATCGCACATGCAATCCCCGACGACCGTGGTAGCTACACCTCCAAGAATTGGTAGCCCAGCGGCCGCGAGCACCACAGTGGAGGCTGCACTTGAAGCACGCATTGTCACGGTTTGTTTGGTGGATGGCGCCACAACGCCCATATACACAAACTTACCGGCGTACTTTTTACCTCCAATTATGCCCCAGAGGTGAATCCCTGGAGTGATTTCACGCCCCTGGTCATCGGGAATGAAATCAACGACGTCAAGGGGCGTCCCCTGCCGAACAAGAATCTTTCCCTGCTCATGACCCAACCCTGGACCTGTCCTGAGGTTTACCCGAGCGGTAGTCTGGTACTGACCAGGAAGGAACCACTTTGGCTGGACTAGAGCACAACTCTCAAGCAGGATGAATCCAAGACCCCGAACATTACGAGGTCCAAACAAATGCCCCCAGTATTCGCCTGGCCTAGTCTGTTTCACCACGTCAACATCGACCTCGGCACCGGCTGAAAGAGTACCCGCCCGAGTGAACGCGGTACCCGGCCCTTGATAGATGGTCAACCCACGGGTTAACCGATACAGTCCTGGCCGATCTGAGGGAACATCCGGCTGAAGTGCCCGCTCGACATCGGCGATAAATGCGGCCATATCAGCCAGCCCGACCGGATCAATCTTACGAGGCCGATCAGCCTTAGCCGGCTGAAACCGCTCTTTCCACCACACCGAGGCCTGACGATGGGTGAAGATTGCCTGAGCCGGAATGTTATACATCCGGCATAAAGCCGCACACAGCCGCACCGCAAGCTGCCGTTGAGCAGCCGACCACACCGATCCGGATTTATTAGTATCCCGAAATTCGATGCTAATCATGCGGTCGTTCAACTGACCTTCAAGCAGGTTAAGTGCTGGAATCCAAGTCTCAATACCGGCATGATAGGTGCCAAACTGGCCATCCACCATCACGGTGATGCTATCGTCGTCGACGCTGTAATTCCAGCTAACGCCCTGTTTAATACCCCATACGGTTAGGGCCTCATCTGACATTAGGCTACCTGAGCCATGGAGTAAAATACCACGAACGGCCCCTGAGCGAGCAAAACGATGCGGCGTCTTATTGGCATACGTACGGATGATAGGTAACCCATCAAACGCATCAGATGCCTGAGCCGCAACTGATGTCGCCCCGAGAATCGAAGCAAGAACCGCCTGCGAGCGAGTTAAGGCTAATGTGCTCACGATTGATCCCCTTGCATCAAGCTATATAAACGAATACGGCGCGTGCCGTAACATATCTATAGCATATCAACACTAGAGAAAAACGTCAACACTATAAGTCTTCACCTACTCTTGATATCGTTTTGATTGCAAGCGGAACAAGCGAGCATACAGACCATTTCTAGACATGAGTGTAGAGTGGTCCCCCTCCTCGGCTAACAAACCTTTCTCAAAGACCAATATTCGGTCTGCACGACGTACGGTTGAGAATCGATGGGAGATCAGAATCATCATTCGCTTTGTTACTGTTTTTATCAATTGGTTAAATACCTTTTCTTCGCTTTCGGGATCGAGATTGCTCGTAGGTTCATCAAGAATAATTAACTTTGATTTTCTAAATAGTGCCCGGGCAATCACTACTTTTTGCCATTGACCTGTCGAAAGCCCCACACCATTATCAATATCGCGTATTAACGGGGTTTCGTATCCTAGAGGCAAAGAGCATAAATATCTATCAATACCCACGATTTCAGCAGCATCTCGAATCAATCTACGTTGAGAGATTCGTCGAATATCACCATACCCAATACTGTCATAGGCACTCACTCCATAAGACTCAAATTCCTGAAAAACGGCACTCAAAAGCTTCCAGTAGGTTTGAATATTCAGTGATTGAATATCTTTGCCGTTAATCAAAATTTTTCCTTTTGTTGGAACGTAAAAACGACACAATAGTTTTATAAGCGTAGTTTTACCGGCTCCATTATGGCCGACTATGGCAATGTTCTCGTTTGCGTGAATGGTAAATGAAACATCTCGCAGCGCATACGCACGGGAATGAGGATAACGAAACCATACATTTTCAAATGTGAGACTAACTATTTCATTAACACCTTTCGTTTTGGTGTGCGTTTGTTCTTCAGGTAAATTGAGAATCTCAACTAAACGAACGACAAACGGAACAGACTCAGCCAATACACCAATATCATCAATAACCATTTTTAACTGATCACTGAACCTACCGCAGGTATTGACTACAAATTGCCAATCGCCGATGGAGGCTGTATTCGTGACCACCTTAAGTGCCATTGAATATCCAACAACGACAATGCTTGAGTTTGGTATTACGGCAGTAATTACACGCATAGGCAGTAACGATATCTCAGTTTTTTCAAATAGCCCAAGTGTTTTATCCTGAATAATGCCTAATTGATGTTTAATATGATCCTTAATTTGTAAAATTCGTGATTCATAACTTGCTCGAGGATTTTCCAAAAAACTTAAATACACATCCCAATACCGTGAATATTTTGCATTTACCTGTGCCTGATGAGTTATTTTTGTAAGTGCGGGTTTGATGGTAATAATCCGGGGAATTTGCACTAAAAGCATTATGAGTAAATACCACCACTCAAACTGGAGCATGACCGGAATAATAACCAAGAACGATACAAATGCGGCGATAACATCGACTGAGTTATCGATAAGAGGAAAGAGTCGAAACCCAGACTCTCTTTTTACTAATGCAAAATTATCTTTGAACATTGGATCTTCGATTAAAGTGATAGGTAGCGCGGCATGTTTTACCGCTAAGTCGGACTCGATCCCCGATACAATTCGGCGTTGAAGAACTCGGGAAATAACCAACGAATGGCGGAAACTAAAATTGTCCCAAACATCAAGAAACCAGTAGGTTCCCAGAAACAACGCAATGTGCATCATGGTATCCGCAGGCAGTTGGGTCGAGGATTTTATGAGTTCATCGACAACTAACTTGATGAAATAGGCATTAATGATTGGATGAATATTTTTATAACAACGATAAATAAAAAATAACCAGATACTTCGCCCAGCATAGTATTGGCTTTTATTCCAGGCAAACGTAATGACGGTGTATAAGGAACGAACGTATTTCAAAGCAGTATAACAATTGTAACAATCAGTACTGATAAATGGAATTATTTAAAATCGCTTGTAGTAGTACGCACAGAAATGTGTTTAGGAGTGATAATAAGAAGGACTAAGGCGATGCCAACACCCATGTATCCGAGTGCCGAAAATGCTCTAGAAATGCTTAGAGCATCAGCTAAAAAGCCAGCGGTAATTGGACCGATTATGTAGCCCAAGTTAAATGCGAAATCTTCAAGACTTTCAATTTCGCCTTCTACTTGAGGAGATTCAGAAATATAGTCAGCATACGCAGCATTGATTGCCGGTAAGGCCATACTCATAAATAAAGATCCAATAAAAACAAAGATCAATGCAGTTATCGCATCGGGCATCTTATAAAACGGAGCCAGTAAGGCAGAACCGATCAGAACGGCAGTGATCGCGACCCGTTTTTTCCCCATCTTTTTTGTTAAGGGTTCAATAAACCATCCCACTAATAACGACGGCAACATATACATCGTTAAAAAGAGTCCGCCGAATTCACCCAATCTGGTTGTTTCAGCATACAGCGGTGCCAATGTCCAAAAGAACGATTCGGTAAAGTATAGGAAAAAGCTTAGCACGAGGACAGGCATCATTTTTCGACCAATCTTTTTCCATAAATGGACCTCAACAAGTAAAGACTTACGTCGAGCTGACTTAGTTTCTCGTGTATTCTTTTCAAACCGCCGAAAGATAATAAGCATTAAGACAATGAAAAAAGCAAACGAGATTGCTAAAAAAACCCAGCTCAAACTTATTGCTCGCCAATCAACCGCCTCAACAATTACCAGGCCTACGATTATTGGTGCCAAGATGCTCCCCAGCGAACGAAATACTTGTACTAGTCCAAAATTAAGCGAGTGATCATCTTTTTTGGTGTACTTACTAATAAAGCTAAACGTACCGAATCCATACAGATCGTAATAAATACCCCAAAGAGCCATCGCAAGTAGAAACATCGCCACACTATGAGATCGCCATAGTATCAACGGATAAAACGCACAAATAGCAAACATAACGATGAAAATTGGTCGAAAACGAATATTCTTTACAAATTTACAAATCAAAAAATCAAATAAAGCACCGGCCATCGATGATGAACCCAAGATAATCCCAACCCAAAGAGTAGAAAAGCCATTGGCATCGATTAGTACAGGGGTGATATACGAAATAATACTGTCGAAAATTGTCCAGAATAGAACGACTATGGCAAATAAGCCAACGGGTAACTGCAGTCTATTAATTTCACCAAACAATGCGCGACTCTGTCGACTCATAAAATCATTTATTAGTGTACCACTGTAGGGGGAAAATTTGAAATAAAGTGTAGATAAAACCCTTGGTCGGGGTGCTCGGACTCGAACCGAGGGCCTCCTGGTCCCAAACCAGGCGCGCTACCAACTGCGCCACACCCCGATAACACCTACTGATTATAATGCCAAACTTCGAATATGACAAAGTTATTCCTCTGATTCACTCGAATCAATTAATCGCTGAGTCGATTCGGTTATTTCGGAATCAATGGTTTGTTTGACCTCATTAAGTCGATATTTGGCGGCCTCAACACTCTCCTGCTGCTGTGTTTCGGTTATTTTTTGATCTAGGGTATTCTTTAAAGTTAGAAGCTCAGAAACTGCTAATGCATTACAGTTCCTTTTCTTATCTTTTCTGCGTTTCAAGAAAAATAGTAGCCACAAGATAATTACTAATAAGAGGATTATTACGCAAATCAGCAAACCGACCAGAAACCAGACTGGAAAGCGGTAGTTACCGATCTGAACCAACGATCCGTCGATCTTAAATTGAACCGAACCACTCTTTTCTCCATCAATACCATCAAAGGTTACTTTTCCTTCAAGGGTATGTGTTCCCGGACGAAGCAAACCAGTAAAGGGATAACTGAAGTTTCCTTGATCATTAACAACGACTTGATCAGGAAGAGCATTACCATCTATAAATAATGTTACATCAGCATTCGGTTTTGCCTGACCGGTTATTACGATCCCTTCGGCGATATAAAAAAGTTGGTTATTCTGCGGCGTTGCAAACGTAACGCTACCCGGAGAGGTTATCTCAATGTTCTTACTAGTGGTGGCAAAGTTTCCTGACGCATCAATCGCTCGAATAGTAAAAACATGGTTACCAACACTAATTTGTTCGGGGATATACGGAGAAGTCACAACAATCCACTCACCTTCATCGGTACTAAGTTTGTATCGATCCAGACCACTCCCCTCATCAACGGCAGAGAATGACAGCATCGGCCGGCGATCAGATTTGTCTGGTGGATCGATGATCAGTTCTAAGGAATGAGGAGCACTCCCATCAATCTGTATACGATACGTTGCGGTATCACTCCATCCTCCCTCGGAATGTGCTCGAACATGCAGGTACCAAATACCATCGTCAACAGAGCTCACGCTATACGAAGCACTCGTTTGGGTAATTTGAGTAGGAGCATCGATCGTTTGGTCTTGGTCAAAAATAACACTAAAACCATCGATTCCAGATGTTTTGTTCCACGTAGCCTCGAACGTTCGCACTGCATACCAGATATCCTGATTGGAATGAGTCACCGATTCAATTGACGGAGAGTTCGGCGACCCGACAATGATAGTATATGTTGCCGAATTTGTTTGTCCTAAAATATCGGTTCCGGCACCATCATTTGCTAACACGCGTGATGAAGATTGAGTCACGATAGCAGTGCCACTTTTTTTCGCTTTAAAATTAATTCTGGCAATGGTACCGCTGCCACCTGAGTAACCAGGGGTTGGTAACCCACAGCTAAACGAGATCGTTCCGGCAGAAGCATTAATACTCGGTGTTGATGTCCATAAAGTGCATACTGACCCGCCTGTTGAAATAGATGTTGCATCGAGGATATCCCTTGGATAAGACACGGTTGTCTGAAATGCATTTGACGCTACACCTCCGGCGTTTACAACAACCGATGTCGTAAATGTTTGACCGATTCCATATTGTCCCTGGGATGGAAGCACATTAAGCGAAGCAGATCCAGCGGCAAAGATATGAGTCGGAGATACCAAAACTAAAACAAGAAGTATCAGTATATTAACAACAAAATACAGACACCGCATCAATGGGAGTAGTGGTATGGTCTTTTTCATCCAGTCCAATTAAACATTAGTATACTAAAATCGGTTAAATTTACGGTACCATCACAATTTAAATCAGACCGAACCGCGCTTCCCTGCCAGTCATACATCATGATCGAAAAATCAGTTAAATCGACACGACTATCGACATTTATATCTGATTTTGATTTAGAGTTACATGAGGGAACGACAGGCGTAATGATAGGAATAAGTGTTGGACTTGGAGTTGCGGTTGGAGCTTGGATCACGCTAAAGTTAACAACAGATGAAAAGATACTTTGATGACCCAACGAATCATTTAATTTTGCATATGCAGTATGATCTCCAACATTAAGAGAATTTGTTACAGAATATTGCCAATCGCCGCTGCCCCCAACCGGAAAATTAAAGGTAAGCGGATCACTTTGGACAAAAAGGTTAACAGTAGATGCTGGAGCAGCTTCACCCAGGATAACGATAGGTTCTGCTGTGGTAAATACAGGCTTTAATGGTTCAATAGTAGTTGGCAATAAAATTCCACTGATCGTTGTTTCCATTTGATTCAGTAAACTGATCGAAAATGAGTACGTTGGTGTTAATCGATTCATTGAATCCAGAGCATATAACGAGAACTGATGTAAACCAGCATTCTCATTTGTTAGTGTCTTTTGAAAAAGGCCCGATGAATCGGCTTGAGCAGTTCCCGAGACGATTGAATCTTCCAAAAAGGTAATAAACGCATTCGGTGACGACGCACCGATAAAAGTCACTCGAGTATCGGGTACGCTTACCGAAAAACTTACAGTCTCGGCATGAATCCGTTGAGGAACGATCAGCGAGAGTAGAATCACGAAAACAATAAACACAGGGCAGAGACGAAAACGATTCATTATAACGATTATGGTGTTGGGTCACGTCCAGCTAGAGCCTTTAAGGCAAGACGGATGCGATTACGTCCCCGATACAAAATGAAGCTCATAACTAACAATCCGATGCAGATAGCTCCGACCAATCGATACGGAATGATAAAAAAGGTAGTTGATGCAGTTAGAATTTCAGTATTACTTTCACCATAATTTGTTGATAATACAGCAGTATATTTACTAAATCCCCACGAGTTATCCCAAGTTGCGTCAATTCGACGAACAGCGTCGGGAAGTACATTTTTCTCGGTTAATGGAACTATGCCTACAGTTCTTCCAAAGATATCAGAGATAGTGATTGTTCCTCTTGTTTTAATGTGGACATTACCTTTATTAGCAAACCGAGCATCAAATGTTACCGGGCCATGCTCATACCAACTTTGTGATGCAGCAAAACTTTCGATGGAAGCTTTTTCGGTTACGTCACCTGCGATTTTAAGGAGTATCAATGATCCTACTTCTTGTGCAACTGCGGCACCGGTTTGGTTCGGATTAACTTTTGCTCCGGTGCGAAATACGATTGATCCGAAGTGGCCTCCTGGTTCAGCATTAACAGGTGCAGAAATTTCAAACTCAAACGTATATGACTCATTTGGTTCAATCACCCACTGAGCCGGGGTTGTTGTGATCCATTTTGCTAAAGAAAAGTTCGTATTCTCTTCGGTTAAACCAACAGACCCCTGCTCACCTATGGCTGTAAAATTACGTGATTCGACAACAATTTCTTGAGTATCTTCGGTAACATTAGTAACTCGAATACTGTTTTTAATTGTCTCTCCTGGATTTGCAGATATTTCAAATGTAGGCGGACTAATAGAGAGTCCGATCGATGTCTGCGCATAAGCGTTGACCGTAAAATAACCTATACATATATAAAATACAAATACCCAAGTAATAAAACGAACAAAATTCGAAGGGGTCACCTGTTGCATGCGTAATTTTCTCTTTCTTTTAGGAGTCTGAAAAAATTATAGCACGCCAAAGTAGTCATTAATACGTAGGAGTTGCGGTATAGATAACCGTAGTTGTATAAACACCGGCTTCAGTACCGCCAGCAATACCAACTTGATACCCGACATCGGTGGTCTGAGCGCTAGCGGGACTATTATTGTACGCGACTTCGGCGTTTGAGGTGGTAAACGCGGCCCACTTATTTCCACCCGAACTAGTGAATCTATCGGCCGTACCAGTTCCTAAACTCGAATCTGCTGTTGTATACCCAAATGATTCAGTGCCTGCAGCACTAAAAGCAGTTGGCGCGGCATTTGTTCCAGTGTGATCGGTAATTGTTTGCAATGAGGCATTCGTCAAAGCCCCTGAATAACGAGTAAATACGGTGTATCCCCCAGCGGCATTAGTACTGACAGTTAAACGTTGTGCAGCAATAGCATTAGTTGATGAAGTAACAACACCAAAAGGAACCGTAGTTGAGGTAGTTGTAATATTAGTTGTAGCACCATTGACTGAAGTTGAGCTGGAACGAGAAGTTACCGTAAATGAAAGACTTGGATCGACAGTTAATGATACAGCCTGTCCGTTCGTATAAATAAACATTATGACGGCACTATCTACCGGACTGGTTGAACAATCGACGTTATTGTATGTACTAAATTGTAAATAATATCCAGTTTCAGCGGTAGAGCCGTTGGTTATACCAGCCAGAACAACAGTACGAGAAGAAGCCGCAGCTGGTGTTTCTCCAGTAGCATACGTTATAGAACTTACACCAGAAGTATTATTGTTAGATATAGCCCAACTGGCTGGAGTTGGTACATACGTAGAGGTACCACTGAACGTTGCTGATGAAATGGTCAAACCGGTTGGCTTACTGCCTCCAGTAGCTGCATCAGAAAATTGTGCTTTAATACATTTTATTGGCGAAGTTGTAACGTTACTGAAAGTAATTGTATAGCTAACTGTGGTCTGGTTTATTCGAGAATCACTCAACGCGACCGAGCCGCTCGTAAGAGATGCGGCTAAAGCAGGTTTCACAAGACTGAATAGATCGCCTCCGATTAATGAGAAAATAATAACAATGGCCAGTGTGATGCGTAACCTACGTAGCATGGGATACCTTACACAAAGGTACCTTATAGAAAGGTAAAACGCAAGTAATAACATACCGTATTGGATCAAGAGAATAAACTGGTACACTATCATCAGCTTCGCTGTCGGCCTAAAAGTACATTAAGCGCCAACCAGATTCGTCGACGATACAATAGCACAATAATGAGAAACACGAAGACTCCCGATATACTGCCAATCAACGGCATAAGTGGTGACACCCAGAGTGATATTCGACCACTATTCATTATCGTTTGATCAGTTCCGTATCTGATCTCAGATTGCGCAGTATATTGGCCAAACAACGTACTGGGCGACCATTCGGTATAAATACTAGCAGTTTCACCAGGAAGAATTATTTGCGGTTTTATTGGTATCTGGTCAATCTCTTGATTCTTCCAATCGTAAACATGAATCGCACCGCTCGGTAATATATGTACATTCCCGGTATTTTTGATTTGAGTTGAGAAAGTAACCGGAAGATGAGATGCAAAATGTGCAGAGGTCAAAATAGGAAAGTCGGCATTTTCTTGAATATCTCCCTTTATGATAAAAAATGCTAAGACCCCTACTCTTGCAGTTAAGTATAATCTGCTTTCACTAACAAAATCAGCGGGGATAAGTGAACGGATATATACCGTAGCGTAATGCCCCCCTGGCTCAGCTGAATCAGGCACAGATACCGCGACTCGAACAGTTTGGCTTTCACCTGGCTCTAAAATAAAGTCTGGTTCAATCAGAGTAATCCATCGTGAAGAGTCGTAAGCTTGACGATGAGCAGAGTCAACCGTCGATGGAATTTCGGCAAATGCTTGAGGGGATGCTTTTAGCGGTATAGGCACATCGGCAATGTTAGTTACCTCTAAAGTTGTTTCAACAATCTCGCCGGGTGCAGCAATTAGCTCAATAATTGCCGGAGAAACTCGAATAGCCGATGCGGGCTGTTCCTGAGCATGTACGCTATGTGTTAGTCCGAAACACGTGAAAATGATCAAAATCGTGCACTCAATTATGAAAATTCTCGTTATTCGTGTTATTAACATCGTTAGCTTATTATAACGATTAGTATGTTGGAGTGGCGGTATAAATAATATTTGTCACATACCGTCCTGCGGCTTGAGTTGCAGGAGCGGTGACTCTATAGGTAATCGAAAAGACTTCATTACTAACTGATGTCCCGGTAATCAGCGAGGTATGGTCTGCTACGATATCTCCAGGACCAGTTAACGAAAACGGTGCATACAATGTCCCGGTTGAGAATTTATTGCTTCCTTGAATCGTTGTATCTGATGAGGTGTATCCAAAACCGGTATCTCCGGCTAACCACGTATCGGGCAAAGCGTACGTCCCCCCATTAAACATCCCAATAGTTTGACTACCCGCAGTTTCTCGAAGCACGTCGCTGGCGTAGGCGCGAATTATATAGCCGTTATACGCATTAGTTGAGGTGGTGAGTGTCGTCGTCTTTGAATCCGTATAACTATTTGCACTGTTTAGATTTGAAAATGCAGTACTTCCAGGCGACACACTAAATGAAATCTGCGGACTCACAAAAATACCATCAGCAGTTATAACGGGTGACTGGGTATTACCAGCATTATCGACTGCCCGAACACTAAAGTAGTATGGTTGAGAGGTTTGTAACGTTAAGCTATTAACCGTAACCGATGCTGTAGTTGAATTATTGGTCCACGTAACAACATTGGTCCCCCCAACGGTAGTTCCCAATGCATATTCATATCGTAAAAGGCCAGAGGCATTGGCATTAAAGCCCGACCAATTTGCCGAAAGACTTGATAGCGATCCGTTGTTAAAATCAGCGTCAACACCAGCACTGGTTCCATCGTATACACTGCCACCAGTTGGAGCAGTAGTATCAGTACCAAAATCACGTGCCGATTCAGCATTTCCTCCATACGCAACCCAACTTGAATACAAACCGCCAACATCTTTTACCCGAGCTTGCCAATGATATTCCGAGGCATCGGTTAACCCGGTAATGGTAACGGATGCGGTAACGCCACTCCCACTGTAGCCAACGGTAGAACCGCACAAATCTTCGGTATTAGAAAACGTTGTACCAAGTAAATCTTTTTCGACGCAGAGAGAAAGCGTGTCTGGATTGTCTGGATCTGTTACGGTAGCTTCAAACTGAATTTGAGTTTCATTGGTCCAGTCGCCGGTAGCTAATGTAGCACCTCCGGTAACCTTCTTCTGAACCAGAGAACTTGGGTTGGAAGGAGCTGTATTTGTTGAACAAGACCCATTGTTTATCGTCCAATTAGTATTACTTCCGGCACTGATCGAGTTATTTGCAGTAAGGGCTGCAATTGCGTTTGAATACTGTATTGTCGCGTAACTAATTGAGTTGGTACCGGTAGCATTTATCTCAAACTGAGATGCATTATCTGAATTAAGGTTGACCGTAGTACCGCAGGCTGATCCATTAACGGTAAAGCCGCCGGTGATATTTGTTTGATGAGCGTTATCAAACTGCATGGCCTTAGAGGGTGTGGTTATGGTTAGCTGATAAAAAGTTATCGCAGCACTATATAAAAGTGTTGACGTATTGGCGGCGGTATCAAAAATCACGGTGCCGGAATTATGGGTAAACGTACCATTGTTTGTAAGATCATTCCCAATGGTTAATGTTGATAAACTCGACGCTTGTAATGTATCGCCCGAACCAATCGTTACCGAACCATCGATATCAATGGTCGGATCGTTTGTGTTTGCATTAACCGTGGCATTACCGACACCACTAATCGTTAGATTTCCATTAACTTTTAGATCAGCAGCGATCGTTGCCTGCTCACTTCCCAGCGCATAGAAGGTACTTGGACTACTCTGATTAGCGTATTCGGTTGAAATCCAATCTGCGGACCGCTGAATATTTGAGACGCGAATTTCATCAAGAGATCCGTTATACAATTCACCACCTAAATAACTACCAAACCCCAGGACGGCTGAGTTCGTTGATCCTGCAGACACACTACTTAGGGTAGAGCTAGAACTGCCGTTTTTATAGATCGTAACGTTATTTGATGTATCATTTACAACCGCAACAATATACTCCCATGTCCCCGAAGTTAATGTCGTGCTTCCTTCGACATATGTCGATCCACCCTGAAACGCGATGCCTTCGGTACCTGAGGGATCGATAGTTAATTGGTAATTCGGTTGACCACCCGCCGAACGTTTGGTCATTAGTGTTTGCCAGGTACCAGTCGCTGTTGATCGTTTTACCCAAGCACTCAAAGTAATATCTCCAGTAAAGTCTAATGTTGCATCATCGGGGACCTCGATACCATCCAGAGTTGCCGGAACAAAGACTTGACCATATCCAATCTCGCCGGTCGTACGATCGGGGGTTTGCCCGGTATAGCGTCCTGTACCGTGATTAGCGTTACTGGTTGAATCGGCAAACTCATCGGTATTGCCGTTACCTGATTCCTCTAGGTGCCATATACCCATGTAATTGCTGTTCCATACTCCCGTCCGGTTTTCTTGATTTGATGCGGATGCATTCCCATAATACATATACAAAGTAGTGTTATCGTTATAATCCAGAACGGGAACACGCACCCAAGCCACTAATGCCCCTGTAGAACCATTAAATGACTGAATTTCATGATCAAGTTTTGTTGTTCCATCAGATGAAGTAAATAACAGATCGTAACCACTGTCGAGAGCGTCAGCAGCTAAGTCAGAATCACTCGCTAAATTTACAAGAACAGGAAAATTAGTTAGATCTGCGGAACCCGAGACAAGACTCTGATCAATAGTGATTGATTTTCGGTCATTCCATGTGCCGCCACTTGAATACCACCCAGAGACCGCACCCGTCCCAACGGTATAAGTTGGTGTCCCCGAGGCTGGATTAAACTGAAGATGGTTGTATGTGGTAGAGGTGATTGTCGAACTAGTCGTATTGTTATAACTCACCGTCGACGTTGCCGAGGTGAATGTACCATTAATGATAAATGGTGTACCACTTCCAGTTAAATTTATAGTCTGGGATCCCCCGCTTAGATTCCCTGCATTTATATTCAAAACATTAGAGACAGTTACGGTATCTTGAAACGTCCACCCCCCCGAGGCGTTATTGAATGTTACATTATAAAAAGATGAGCTGTTCGTAGTGATAGTTTTTCCAGAATTTCCTGCATCAAAGGTGATTGTTCCCCCATTTGCCGTAAATGTTCCGCTATTGGTCCAACTACCTGCGACAGTAAATGATTCAGTATCCGAGGCAGAAAGCGTATCGCCAGATCCAATTACAACATTCCCGTTTATATCAATAGGCGAATCATTGGTATTTGCATTGACCGTCCCATTACCCGCACCGGCTAGGGTAAAGTCATTAGAAACAACAATAGTTGCCCCATATGAAGTCTGAGCACTGAGTGTATAAAACGAAGCGAGGGAGTTAACATTATTGTACTCTGTAGAGATCCAATCGGCTGAACGAGCGACACTTGAGATTCGGACATCATCAATTAATCCGTCAAAATTATCCATATTGCCACCCCATTCTCCGATTAACAATGAATCAGAATTAGCGCTTGGCGTAATGGTTTGTACAGCACTATTATCTTGAGTTCCATTCACATAAAAACGCATGTATGATCCATCAAATGTTGCTGTTATATAATAATTCGCCGCGAGATTGTCTAGGGCGGTATTTGACCACAGTTCCTGGGAGCTTGATGCAGTTCCGATACAATACAATACCGTATCGTCTGTCGAATCGATCTCCATTCCATAGTTAGTACCAACACAATCATTAACTGATGATTTAGTGATAAGTGAATCCCAGTCTACATAATTATCTCGATTGATCCACATTGACATTGTTCCTTGTGAAGTGAGGTCTAACGAATTATCATCACTTACGGTTATTCGATCGTTATTTCCATCAAAGTCTAAACCATTACCGATCACCCCAGTAGCCGTTGTCGGTTCAGTTGCGCTTCTTTTAGCACCGTTTTGCGCAGGTGATGAATAATCATAAATCGTTGTACCGGAATTATTCTCGTTCATGTAGTACACCGCGGCATATGAGTTACTCCACGTGCCACTTGGGTTTTCTTGATTACCTACCGTGGTATTTCCGTAATACATAAACAGCGTAGTATCAGTCGTCGCATGCAATGAATCAACTTCTACCCACACAATAAGTTTTCCGGTAGCTCCGTCGAATGTTTCGATGTCATGGTCTAACTTAGTACCCGAACTATTCGTAAAATAAATATCATTGCCACTATCCTGAGCATACGCGGCTAAATCAGTGTCAGATGTTAATGAGATTACAATCGGAAAATTAGTTAAATCAGATGATCCGGTTACATAGCTCGCATTAACCGTAATTGTTTTACGATATGGCCAGGCCGCGACACCTGTTGTATACGTCGGACTCCCAGAGGCCGGACTTGTTTGTAAATTGTAATACGTTGCCCCGCTTATCGTTGCTGAAGTTGTATTGTTATAACTAACGGTCGAAGTGTCAGCTGTAAATGTTCCGTTAACAACAAATGGCGAACCACTCCCGGTGAGTGAATAGGTTTTAGAACCCGCAGCAAGGGTATGATTTGCCGAAATAGTCATCACCGATGCAACGGTAATATTGCCCGAACTAGTAGCGGTAGAGGTCGCGGTAGCACTCCCGTCACCAAAAGTAATTGAACTGAAGGACCAATCCGTACTTCCACCAAAATTTCCGGTACTGTACACAGCAAAGGTACCACCAGTTAATGAAATGGTGGCATTACCGGTAACATCTCCGCCACTTACGGTAATATTGTTACTGCCCGACAGCGTACCAGCCGTCATCGTTAGGTCTGCATCCAAAATGACCGCAGACGAAAATGACCATCCGCCATTACTGCCGTTAAATACTACCGAATCAAAATTCGATGTACCATCTTCAATTGCATGATTAGCACTAATTGCGGTAAAGGTAGTTGTCTGACCTGTTGATTTAGTAAATGTGCCTGAGTTAGTAAAATCGCCTCCAACAGACAATGCATTTGTTCCCACCGATAATGTAGCGGTTGACGAAATCAACACATCACCATCTGCTAACGTAGAATTATTTGATGGAGAGGTGGTAATAGTTCCACCCGGCGTATAGGTATCTCCACCGTTAACAATTAATTTAATGTAGTTTTCGGTGGTGATATTGCTTCCGGCGACACTTTGAACAACATCAGCATCATCTTCATTATCCCATCCGCCGATATCAGCATTGGTAATCGGCCCAGCGTCGTCATGACGAACGATAAATCGATATCGTCGCAAAACTGCATCTGTTATATTCCCCGATCCGCTATAGCGTATAACCGAACCGGCACACGAACCGGTTGTGGCATCTCCATTACAGGTCGTACCGTCAATCCACAGATGAAGCACGACACCGGTAGCGGGTTGAGGAACCGAAGGTATAGAAAATGAGCCACTCCCCCCCACACAAGTAACCGGACCGTATGTAGTGGAGCCAATCCGCAAGGCAATCATCGTTGTAGATCCGTTACACGCAGACAATGCGGTCGTCGCTTCGTCTTCGTATACATAACCGGATATGGTTATTGAAACTTGAGGTACATATTCAACTAACGCCCATAAAGCTGTCACCTGGATATTTGAAGTTGTATCTACCGTTTCACGAACACCAACTTGAAGAGAATCAAGAGAACTAGCGGTAAAAGCATCTTCACGCATTGGGCGTGTATATGCGGTAATCGGATACTTTGCTGGCGTTATTGCATTGTTGGTATACCAGGTCGTACTGTTGTTCGCGAGCTGAGAGCTTTCAATGAAGGGACCATTAGAGGTATCTTTTAATCGGACCCGCATAGCCATCGCAGCCGCCGCACTTATGTTAAACCGGGTGCCAACCGATACGAGAGTGATTGGGTCGCTTGCGCCAATTCCTGGAGTGGAACTATTATCGAGGGCGGCTTCTTCGATCTGATTTAACGTTGAAGAGCTAATAACGGTCGTCGCGTCGTCTGGATCAATTTCATCAATGTTTGTATACGTGTTTGTCCAAGCAGTTGCATCACCATTTCCGTTTGGTCGAAGATGAACGATACTCCCCTCACCCGGATAGGAATTTTGAGTAACACCCCAACCGCCGTTAATTGCAATATCATCAAAATACCAATCACCAGTTGTTTGTGCCTCAACTCCTAAGTTACCGCCAGCCCCTAAGATTGCTACCCCTGTTGATATATTTCTTGTACTTGAAGTGGCAAAGGTCGTTCCATCAATTTTAGATTCAACGACATCGGTTGATCCTGCACCGGTTAAATCGACTTTCACTTCAATTCGATACCAGGTACTCGCACTTAATGCCGATGACGGACTTCCGACCTGCCCATCTTCATCATATAATCGAAGAACCCTACTATTATCGATTGATAACCACACACGTCCGGTAGAGCTTAAATCCGCAATAGCAAAAAATGTATTTTCAGCACTCGGTGGAGTACTGATATAGACATACGCACGAAAATAATACGGCCCATTAGAATCTGATGAACGAAACGTATAACCCACGCCTTGGGCCGCACCCGATGATAAGCTACTAATACGAAGCGATGCCGCACCAGATCGTTTTGTTGTTGTATTGATAGTTGGTGAACCAGATACAACAGTCCATTCATCAGTTATCGGGCTCGGCTGAAGTTCAAATCCCGACGAATATAGTCGTCCACCTTCGGCAGGCACATATTCGACCAATAACCACACCGCAGTAATACGAACATTCGGGGTACAGTCGGTACTCGTTAGTCGAGTAGTAAATCCATCCAGATCAGTTGGGGTAATGGAAAGTACGTTTGCCCCCCCCGGCATATCATACGAGGTAACTTCGGCATTTCGCGGGATTGTATCGTCGTTGGTGTACCAGGTCGTACTGTTAACCGAAGTTGCAGCACCTGAATCACTCGCCGCACCTGAAAAAATCGCCAGTGTATGAGTTCTGGCACCAGTAGCTGAGGCTCCGATACGAGTCCATCCCTCAACAAGTCGAATAACGTCGTTTGATCCGAGCCCTACCGCCGAAGAATCCTGGTAGGTATAATCTTCGATGTTGGCTGTTGAAGTACAGTTAATATAATCAGTCGCATCATTTGGCGTCACTTCATCGACCGCAGTATAATCTCCAGTCCAACCAGTATTTGTGCCATTTCCATCTGGGTGTAAATAAACGATGTTTCCGGCACCGGGCCAGTTTTCTTGCCCGGTATACGCATCCTGGTTAACCGCAAGATCATCCCAATAAAAGTTGGCGGTTGCAGTCGTTAGAATACCGATGGTAACTGCAGCCGTACCATTCGCCCAATTGGTCGTTGTTGAAAGGGCAAATTCATTCCCATCAATTCGTGCCGCAACACGAGTATCGCCGGTTGCTGCCGTACCAAAGTCAGCCGCAAGTTCGAGCCGATACCAGGTATTTGTTGATAATGCCGATGAATTGCTTCCGATTTGTGCGCTATCTTCTTCATTATAAAGCTGTAGTGCGCCGCCGGTGGTCATACGAAGTCCCGCCTGGTCCGTCCCGGCCAAATCTCTCAGAGTCATAATCGTAGTTGTGGCATTGGGTAGGGTAGCAACGCGAATGTACGCTCTAAAAAACGTTCTTGTTGCCGTATCAGCAGTAGCAAATGCATACCTAATCCCACTGGTTCCGTCTGATCCTAAATTTGTTTGTAGTGAGTATGTTCCCGATCTTACGGTTCCCGAACTTATTGAAGGAGTCGTACCAATATTAGCCGTGTACTCCATATCGGCCGTGGTTGAGTTAAGTTCAAATCCCGCTGACCATAACCTGGTAGCGCTGGCATCGGTCAATGAGTCGGCGGCGATCTGCCATTGACGCGGTTCAGAGACCACTAACGTAGGCTGAACAATTCCACCTTCATCGCCATTTATTGCCTGCTGCGTCATGGTGATTGGCCCAACTAAGTAAAACTCCGGGCTGACATCGGGCATTTTGTAGGTATAGGTAATCCACGCCTGATCACTGGGCGAAAGCCTAACATCATTCCACCGCATCAGCTTTGCTTTATCTTGAGGCAAATCAGTAAACTCGACCGAACTTATCAGTTCGGGTTCTTCTATCCCGGGACGCAATCGATATAACACCGCCCCCGAGACTTCAAAGCTTGCCGGAACTTTTTCGGTAACCGTTCCTTGAAAGTCCCGCAGGACTTCGAGTTTCGCCTGAGCACGGTAATATTCGGGTGGATATATTCGCATAGCCATAGTGTCACGATGAATAACGATTTCGGCACTTTCAACTACATCAAAACTAAGCTCGGTACTACGAAGCCCATTTACCGTATTTGCCCAGACTGATACGCCGTATGTTCCGATCTCATCAACGGTGTGGGTGACTAAATAATCAGGGTCATACGTGACGTTTTTATCCCGGCAGGTTTTTGATACCGAGACCTGGTTATTGTCCGAGGTGTATTCGGTTCGTTTACCGCTTGGAGCCGTTACCACAACCGAAAGCCTGGCATCGCACAGTGTGGTTCCATCGTCATCGAGTACGGCGATCCCAATTGGTACAACTTCATTCGGGTAATACACAGATTTATCGACATTTACCGCTAATACCCCCCAGGTAAAATCTTGGGTTAAGGTTTGATGTCGGTTTCGTCCATTTAGTTCGACTTCGAGATGAAACTTCCCCGGGGTGAATTGTGAACCAGCCGGAATTTTGACTAAGAATTCGTTAGGCCCAGCAGGAGAAGTATCAATAATCGGTTTGGTATCGACTTCGACCCCATCTTGTTGTATGAGTCTGGCACTAACTTGTCCGGTTTCGGTATCCAACGTTCCAGTTGATGATGCGGTGGCAGGTTCGATAACGATTCCCCCGCTGTTTATGAGAAATTGTGGACTAACTCCATGATCGAATGTTGGAACGACTTCACCCGATACACTGCCGTCTGGTGCGAGTGGTTCGATTGATGCGGTGAGGTGATTTATCCGGCTCACTATGACCATTGCAGCAATAAAGATGATTAGGTTTATTATTGGTATAAACGGTCGACGGGTGGTTAGTTTTTTTAGGTAGTTATACAGACGTGAGATTGGTTGATACCGCATAGGAAAATGTCGCTATTTCTATGCTAACACAACTAGTATTTTTCGATGATGTAAAAATGGTTTGTGCTGGTTGAATTAATCGGATATTTCACTATAATCAAGTCGTATGAATGGTGAATCGACGACAAAGTGGCTGATTGCAATAGGCGCTATAATTGTAGTTGTATTTGTTTTGTTTGGTGCGCCTAAAGATACGAATGCGCCAACTGGTACGTCGACAACAAGTACACCAAGACCAACAAGTCAGATGAGTAAGACATATTCTTCAGCACCAGAACAATTTTTAGATGCCAATAAGAAGTATCAGGTTACGATGAAGACGTCGGACGGTGATATGACGATTGAGCTGTTTAATAAGGAGACTCCAATTGCAGCAAATAATTTCGCGTTTTTAGTTAAAGAGGGTTTTTATGATGGTCTTTCGTTCCACCGAATTATTAAGGGTTTTATGATTCAGGGTGGCGATCCGTCAGGTGACGGTACGGGTGGTCCAGGCTATGAGATTAAGGATGAACCGGTGACTCGTGATTATAAGCGTGGGGTGATTGCGTATGCAAATTCGGGTGCAAATACGAGCGGAAGCCAGTTCTTTATTATGCATGCTGATTATCCGTTGCCAAAGCAGTATACGATTTTTGGCCAGGTAGTTAGCGGTCTTGAGACGATTGATAAGATTGCCGATACGCCGGTAGAAGGTAATATGTATGGTGAGCAGTCTACTCCAACTGAGCCGGTGTTTATTGAGTCGGCTAGGTTAAACGAGGTACAGTAACTCTTTCCCTTTTTTGTTATAATATTGAGCGTAGTGACCAATTAGTGTGCGGGTATTGTATAAAGGCTATTATGTCACCCTTCCAAGGTGAAGATGCGGGTTCGATTCCCGCTACCCGCTCCATACGATAATAAACTGAAAAATCTTCAAATTTAGCCTTGAAAACCTGGTACGAGCCAGGTTTTTTCGTTTTTTGGCGTTAGCCTGGGAGATTTGGACACTGGCAACCGGAGTCGGATCTAACATTTAAAAACCGTATTGATCCATTCTTAATTTGAATGCATCCCGTCCACCTTCTGTGACAAGAATGATTTCTTCTTTAATCTCTTTTTTATCGATCGCACCCATAGCTTTAATTGCTCCACGGGTCTGATCACCAGTTTTTATGTAGTCACAACAGACCACCAGTTCGGCATCACCGTTGACGACAATGTTCGCACTATGGCTCGCAAAAACAAGCTGACGTTTACCCTTAGCCCTCCACACCTGCTGAACAATATCTTTGAACATCTTACTGTCGATATCATCCTCAGGTTGATCGATAATGAGTGGCGCACCTGGCTGGTTCAACAGAACGGTAAGCAAGGCGGTAGCTTGTTGACCAGCTGATGCATCCGAGAATCCGATATAATCTTTTTCCGTTTTGTTAGTGCAATAAGAAAACTTTGGATTAAATTCAAGCTCTGTGACAGAAAGATCAAGCCATCGTGCAGAGTCAAAACTCCCCGCAATTCTTGTACGCTCAGTGTCAATAAAATTGCACTTGTTAAGAATCGGGGTATCCGGTATTTCATCCGGTCCCTCTGTGGAGTAAAATGCGAGCTTTTCAAGTTCAGAAAGAATGCTGTTCCATTCAACAAGGGGATCACTCGCTTCTAAGAGGGATTGGCAGACTTTCTCAAGCTTTGCTTCGTTAATGTTCATGCCGGAAAAAGCAGTCTTGAGTTTTAATGTGAGGGATGTAGTGTCCAGACTGTTTGTAATTTCTGCCTTAATGAGATCGTCAGAGAGTGCGGTGAACTGAGTACACTGCTTCTCAAGAGCTGTGATTTTTTGGGTATGCAAACCGTCCCACTTGGTGCGGAGTTTTTTGTACGCAGTTTCTGGATCGCCAAGAGCCGCAAGTGCATTGCGTTTTTCCGTCTGTTGTTTTTTGAGTGCGGCAATACGCTTCTCAAGAGTTTGGATCTGATCGAGCTGTTGCTGGTTATCCTTAGCTTTTACTTTTGCGGCTTCGTATTTCTTATCAAACGCCGTCTTGAGTTTTTCCCATTCTTCAACTTCGTCATTGATACTCTTGAGCGATGTTGGATTGAAGAGATTAGCGAGTGAAGAAACACCAGCTTCTATTTCGATAAATTTAGAAGCATATTTCTCTTGAATACGGCCGATCAGAGATTTGTTCTCAAGCTCGAAATCTTCCTCCTCTACATCTTCGCTCTCCAATGCTTCAACAACAAGACTACCGACGTGCTTTTGGGTCGTTTCTAGCTCGTTTTTGAGACCCTCAATGATCGCTTCTTCGTTATCGTACTTTGCCTTTTGATCGATAGTTTCCTGATCCTCTTTAGATAAACCTTTAAGACTCTTGCGAAGTTTCTCCAGTTGTTTAGTCGAAGAAGCTATCTCAACGTTGTTTTTATCGATTTCGGCTTTGACTTCATTCATCCGAATTAGATCGCCATAGGTGGATCGCATCTTCGCTTCGATGTCTCTTACATCCGAACGAATCTGATCGAGTTCCTGTTTGATTGGTAATTCGACAAAACGCTTGAGCTCATCGATGCGTACACCTACGCTACTAAGCTGTTTCTGACTGTACGCTTGAATCGGAAGCAAATTTCGCACTTGTTGTTCTGTGGCAAGAGTAAAATCACCGTCGCCAATTTTAAGCAAAATTTCCTGCTTCTTTGAGTTACGTTTTACGATATGAGGAACGTCATTGAGTAAAAATTCCACATGCACTTCACCGTCGAATTTCTGGAGAGTATTGTCGATCAAGTTCTTACGTTTAGTTTGCACAATATCCATGTCCTCGCTTTCCATCGGCTGATCACAAAGTCCCCATCGGAGATATTCGAGAATTGTAGACTTGCCCGTACCACGACCGCCAATAATGGCGTTGTATTGCTGGTTTAAATCAAAGCCAATTTGTCCAAGAAACTTGGAGTTTGTAACGCTGATTGATGTAATCCAAAGATTCGGAAGTTCGGGTTCAATGAGAGAAACCCTAGATTCTCTAGCCAAGCATGCCTGACGCAGTGCCTCTGCAGTCGGCTCTGACCATTTGACGTATGTGCTAGACGAACCAAGATCAGAATGATCACGCTTGCGGTTATCTGAAGTTTGAAAGACGGCAATCGGTTTGTATCCATTATTTTGCTGGCGACCCTCAAGGATATTTTTATGTCCATCACTCGACTTTGAATAATCACCATCAACATAACCACCCACGCAACGCATCTCTTTGTAGTGTTTTGCGAATCCATCCCGAAAAAGAGTTTTATATCCTGCTGAAGTGACGTTCGGAAGTATGATGTATTTTCCTTTAAGCCATGGATGCTGATTTAGTCGTTCTTCGAGATCGTTCAATCCGGTGATTGATGCCGGTGATACAGACTCAACGCTTGCAAGTTTGCTATTTGCCGGATCTGTGGCAGCAATAGTGAGCGTTGTTAGAATGTCTCCAAATTTTGTCTCATCGAAATCAGCATCGAATAAAAGTATCGCTTGGCAAGGTGGAGATGAAAGCGTGATTTCGATGCCAGGAAAGACAATAATCTGATTCTCTTTCAGAATGGAGTCTCCTGTAGCATTCACCTCTGTTGCAGCTGCGGCTTTCACATATGGGAACATGCAGAAATCGTGATGATCAGTTACTGCAATTACATCAATATTCTTTGCTCGGCATGCTTGAATAAGCTCCTCTGCATAAGCTTTACGGTCTTGCTCTGTGATGGCTTCCGCACCCTCCCAGTTTGCGTCCCGAGGAGTGTGAACTTGAAAATCACATTTGTAAAAGTGAGCTCCTTTGTCCATATTGGTTTAATCCTAGGCGGTCCATGTAGCAAAGATGGATCACATTACTGTGCCAACATTTGCTCCCTTAAAAGGTACTTTCACTACAAAGACCATTCGGTAGCATGATTCTAGCATATACTAGCCCTACTTTTTTTGCTTTTCTATCTGATAGTTATGGCATGGTCGCAGCTGTGCCCATCTAGAGGAAATCATCGTACAACTTAATGATTTTTATTTGATTGGTATAATTGATATTATCACGATTGGAGGGCTACCAAAGGGTTTCGTCTCGCGGGAATGCCTCCTTGTACAATTACCCCACCGTCAAATTATTTAAACTATGAACAATCGTACCGGCCAAGACAGATTTACCTTTGTGAGTCACGTATCCAAACAATAACCCAAGTAAAAAGATCGAAAACGCACCTCCAATTGGTTTGGTAAAATTATCAACCAACGTTCCCATAAAATACCATCCCGGTAAATGAAGCCCTAAAAATAACACCGACGTAATCACATTCGCCTTCCAAAAAGAAAACTGTTTTTGCATATTCCCCATCAACGCGCCACGCATAAAAAACTCCTCCAAAATCGGCGTAATAAATCCTGCACTCATATACGAAATGGCAAAATGCGGCGGCACAAGCGGCTGGTTCGCCATAATCTTAGGAATCGTATTAATAATCGCAACGAGCATCCCACTCCCAACTCCCCACACAAGCCACTGACGCCAGGCCGTAACATTAAACACATCACCAACCGTACGATTAGAAAAACGAATCAAATACAGCGACGGCAAAATCCACACAATCACCTTCGCAACCGTCCAAAATAACACCCCACCTAAAGAACTCCCTAAAAACGTACTCGGATCATTAATTGGCGACTTAATAATCCACAACACAATCCAAACACAAATAATCGCCGCATAGACCTCGAGCGACTGGCGCACAATCAATTTCTCATCGG
Organism: candidate division WWE3 bacterium; assembly: GCA_013335095.1. Classification (GTDB taxonomy): domain Bacteria; phylum Patescibacteriota; class 4484-211; order 4484-211; genus JAAXWF01. The sequence goes on along the minus strand of JAAXWF010000003.1, from coordinate 127,281 downwards.
TTGAAAAATCCATCTGCGCTAAATTGTAAACCAAGAAATAATAAAGATAAACAAGACCTATGCACAACGAACAAACCGGGGAGATTCTTTACCATCAACTTCGGTCGGCACAATCCAACCATCGGTACCATCAAACGAACGATCCCAACTGATTGTTGGAGTATGCTCTAACTCCTGATAAATAACCCGAATCTCTTCGTTGTCTTCGCGAATAACGATATCGGTCACCACATACCGACCTCCCGACTTCACATGTTGATACTCAGCCCCAATCTCGACCATAGATTTAGCATGTTCTAGCTTTTTGAGTAATTCTTCGCGTGAAGTGTGCGCCATGATGTACGTATACTACGCTATTTTTACCAGAAATTCTATTTGTCAGTAGAGACAGCATCCGCTGGTGATACACGAATAAGCTCACACAAATGCTCATACTGCCACTCTCGTTCGCTGGCGACCAAATCCAATGACAGCTCTGGTAGCGCGCTCCGAAACAATGCCTGCTGAGCATACATCGCTGCGGCAATTGCATGATCTTTAACATGAGCCGTTGCACACGTTTGTCCTGCAGAACGAGCCGCTGATCGGGCGGGAGTATCATTGCCAACTTCGCGCGCCGCGGCATGTGAATCAAGCGACGCGGTACGTATAACGGCCATCTTAAATACGCCGGTATTCATCCACTGCGTGAGTGCAGCAAGAGCCTGACGTGGCCGAGTATCGTTTGGATACTCCTGTTCAAAAAACGGCAACACACGAACAGTACAGTCAATCGCCCATTGTGCCGCCACGGTAGGAGAAGCAGACGGCCACAAAGTCTTGATCCGTTCATCAATACGCGCTATCGAAAATGCTGGTTTAGCCATATCACCCTTCATACTATACTATCGTTACGATGCCACGCGATCATGTCGCAATAATGAACAAGTCATGGGGGTTAACCGAAAAGATCCGTTCTGGTGAAAAACAGATCGAATCACGCTGGTACAAACACCGCTATCGCCCATGGAACGAGGTCGAATCAGGAGACACGATTTATTTTAAAGATACCGGAGAACCAGTGAAGCTTGCGGCAAGCGTATCGCGCGTTATCCAGTTTGAAGACCTAGCCCCCCAAAAAGTTACCCAAATTCTTGCCGAATACGGAAAAGCCGACGGGATATCAGACGATCAACTTGGACATTACATAAACTTATTTAGTAGTAAAAGATACTGTATCCTGATATTTCTCTCCAACGTACGCGACGTGCATCCCTTTTTTATTAATAAAGCGGGATTTGGCTCGATGGCAGCCTGGATCACCGTTTCGCATATTCAATCAATTGCAATTAAAGCCTAAAAAGCAGTATCTGCCACCACAGCAGATAAATAATGCGGTGTTTGTATATAACGCCATCCTTACCCATATTATTCGCATTGACACCAACTGCCTACCCGATCAGATCAATTTAAAACTTGCCTCATTAGATATCTTTGGTTAGACTAAACCCATGCCGGTAAAAAACCCGACACGTCCTAAAAAGAAAAACTCCCTACCCAAAACATCACCTGCTGAACCAGCATTCATGAACATCTCAGCAATAAATGTGACGAACTTAGTCCGCGTAGCGGTGGTGTGCGCGATTATCTTTAGTATCGGAGGGTATCTACTTGGCCGACGAATGGCATCTCAAAACAACAACCAAAATCAAAACCCAATAACACCAACCGACGATATTATCTTTCAAAAAAGTGAATCATGGGGCAAGACGCCAAACGGTGATTGTAGTGAAAATCCAAGTGCATGCAGCCAAACCACGACCGTATATACAGATGGACGATTAATTTATGACGGATACAACAGACGTCAAAAAGCCCTATCTTCACAAACACTCGAACAGATTAAAACGACCATTTCACAACAAAATATACTCGATAAGCAGTGCGACGCCCCAGTCGTCATGGACTATTCGGCTACCTATTATGTAAATTTAAACGGGAAAAAACGTACCGTTCAATATCCCGGCTGCGAACAAGAATTTAACCTTATAGAACGCCTTCTGCCGGAATAACGAACTCCCCCTGTAATAATGAATCGATCTGAGATTGTAGGTCATAGATATGTCCCTCGGTTATCTTTTTAGGTACATGAATGAATGTGAATGCCGACGATAATTGTCCGCGTGCCTTTTGATTAGTAATTTCGTACGAACTCCGATTACACCACGAATTTCCCATCCACTTGGCATTCTTAAGATTTAATGTCGGATGAATAAACGGCTTCATCAGTAACTCAGGCGGTCCGCCTTCGATAACCGGTTTACGGCCAAAAGTGTTCCGACATACAGTTTCAATCCTGAGCTTATCCTGATCACGGCCGCCGTACACCCCAAATCCAATAACATAATCTGGTTGATCAGTGATTAGTCGGTTAATAAAGGTATGCAAAGATTTTTCGCCAAATATAAGACACCGGTAGTCAAAACCTGTCAGGGAATATAACAGCCGACAACCACTATTTCGTCGATAAAAAGCGTACCCATACATGTTCATTGACTTATAATTATACGGTTAAAAATCTCCGAACATACCAATTTCTTGCCAGAAACAGTACAATAGAGGGGTACATGAAGCCAATAGATACCGCATTACTACAACAAAACGCGACAATACTGATGGCTGAACTGCCCGTGTATACGAATAAACTGATAAAAACCTCGGTATATTTGGTTGCCGGGTATATTGCGATTCAAATAATAAATACCTCAATATCCCGACTTCTTAAACGGATCAATGACGGTGTCGGATCATCGACCACAATATCGCCTCGTTTACATACACTAAAAAGCATTATGGGCAACGCCGCGGCTGTTCTGGTATGGGGAATTGTATTTGTTATGGCGTTAGCCGAATGGGGTGTAAATATTGCGCCAATTATTACCAGTGCCGGAGTCGTTGGACTGGCGGTAGGATTCGGATCTCAAAAGCTAGTCCAGGATGTTGTAACCGGTTTTTTTATGATTTTGGAAAATCAATATAACATTGGCGACGTAGTCGATATCGCCGGGGTTAAAGGCGTTGTAAAACAGGTCAATTTACGTACCACGATCATTGAATCACCCGATAAAGCCATTCATATTATTCCAAACAGTTCAATTTCACGTGTATCTAAAAATATCCCCCTTGAAACGCCCGCAACGACCTCAGAAAAATAGTGCGCATACTCCACATTCTGGGCAAGTCTGATACAATACAGGGGTACGTTTTATAAGCCGGAGTGGCGGAATGGCAGACGCGTCGGACTTAAAATCCGATGGATTCAAAACCCGTGAGAGTTCGAGTCTCTCCTCCGGCACCACTTAAATTCATGAACACGATCATTGAATGTATAGTCGCGACATTAATCGAGAGAACCATTCGATATCGCATAACACCACTTGATACAACTAATACCCCGCAAAATCCGGACGATACCGTTCATCAATGGCTAGCCACCCAAACAATACCAGGTCTAAATCTACAAAAAGCAATTGTTCATTCAACGAGTTGGCGATTCGAAAATCCCAATCAGATCATCATTACGTATCTCATTTATTGTGATGCTATCACCATCGAGCCGAACGATTCCCTTGAATTCGAGCAATTTACCGCGATTGAACAAACCAATCCGATTATCCCCCGCCCAGCAAATTTAAAACAACAAGACGTAGTCATTCACGCAATTAGACATCTCGGATTCTTGATCGACCAGGATAAAGACGGTTCGGTTAAATCTCGATTAGCACCGGAATCACTGTTACAACTCGGTGCACTTAGATTACGTTTAGCAGGTGGAATGCATCCGGCACAGCTTTAATCATTCGAGCCATCGCGTTATACTATAGAATAAAGGTTATGACATTATCAACATTTTTCCAAACGGTTTTACCGATTTTACTAACTCCACGATATTTAATTATCTTGATCGTCGTATTCTCGATTACGGTTACGTTGTTATCATTTCTTAAAGTCGTTTCTTCACTTATTTTAAAGCTATTAATCGCTTTTCTAATCGTTGTTATTGTTGCTTCATTTCTAGGAATTCGGCTAACTGCCGGAGCGTAAAAACTTCCGCTATTAATGTATTGAAAAATCACTTTGAATTGGTGCGCACATGTTCAATAAAGGCCATAAATACAGGATTAGGAATAAGTGGCCACGATTGATATTCCGGATGAAACTGCGTTGCAACAAAAAAAGGATGGACATCGGTAGGCAGCTCTACTGATTCAACTAATTTTCCATCAGGAGACGTACCCGAAATTATTAGTCCCGCTTGCTCAAGTTGTTTTTTGAATTCGTTGTTAAACTCATATCGATGACGATGACGCTCTAGTACAGTTAACGGACGTTTGCGTTCAACATAGGGAATATCTTTTGACATTTCCTGATATGCCGCATGCAGATGAGTCCCTTCTTTTAACACACACGGCCATTGCCCCATGCGGATCGTTCCACCGTACTGTTTGTTTTCTAAGTACTCTTTTTGGTGTGGCATCACGTGAATCACAGGATACTTGGTTTTATCGTTAACCTCGGTTGAATTAGCCCCGGTTAGACCAACAACGTGGCGGGCAAACTCAATTACAGCCATCTGCATTCCAAAACACAGTCCGAGGTAAGGGAGCTTATGTTCGCGGGCATATTCAATCGCTTTAATCTTACCTTCAACTCCACGACTTCCCCATCCTTGAGGAACGATCATACCATCAAAATCCTTTAATATTTCATCAACTTGAGATGGCGTACTTTCTTGCAGTTTTTCGGCATCAATCCAGGTCAGTTTTGGCGATACACCCTGAGCCCAACCGGCATGTTTTAGTGCTTCAACTACACACACGTACGCATCTTCAAGGGTATAATCACCTGTTGTCTGATACTTCCCCACCATCGCAATCTTGATTTCGGGTTTATCGGCTTTTATTCGCCTCACTAAATGCTCCCAATCCTTTAAATCACTTTTCTTATGTTTTAGATTAAGACGATCAAGGACGATCTCATCGAAATGTTGTTCTTTTAAGATCAACGGAACTTCATAGATACTTTTTACATCTGGATTTGAAATAATGTGTTCAACCGGTAGTCCTGCTGCTAAGGCGATCTTTTCTTTACGGATATGATCGATGGGTTTAGCTGCTCGGGCAATAATAAAATCAGGTTCGAGCCCAACGGCATTAAGTTGCGTGACTGATTGTTGGAGTGGTTTCGACTTTAATTCACCAATTGATGCTGGGGCAGGCAAATATCCAACATGAACCAGCGCGACATCACCGGGATACTGTCTTTTAAGTCGTCTGATTGTTTCTAGAAATAAAAGTCCTTCATATTCACCAACGGTTCCGCCTAATTCGACTAAAATAATATCGGCGTGATGTTCGTGTATAGCCTTATTCAAATGATTAATGATAACCGGAGGTATATGGTGATACGGCTGAACGCATTTCCCACCATATTCAAGAGCACGTTCTTTTTGTAGTACTTCCCAATAAATTTGACCGTTGGTCATGTAATTATCTCGCGTTAGCATAGTTGAGAGGAACCGTTCGTAATGTCCTAAGTCTTGATCAGTCTCTAAACCATCTTGAGTCACAAACACTTCTCCATGTTCTAATGGGTTCATCGTACCTGCATCTACATTGAGATACATGTCACATTTTGCTGCAGTTATAGTATAGCCTCGGGATTTAAGTAAAAGCGCAAGAGATGCGGCTGTTATGCCTTTGCCAAGTCCTGATAGGACACCGCCAGTTACAAAAATATATTTCGCCATGCGCGTTCTAGTATTGATATTAGTACAGATTCGATCGAAAACAAACACTAGTTTTCCACGGTACAAGAGCCTCGGCGAAAGAGTCCAACTAAAATACCGATATAAAGGCTCAAATGACGATTGATCATTATAATAACATCGGCTAAAGTATACCCACTCTGCCCACCCGATCATTGGAAGACAACAGGAGGATTTGCCATGGGCGATGTATTTGGAGCTGGATCTGAACCAGAACGTCGCGTATGTACGTCACTTGACGACGTTATTGCGAAAGTGTCAGCCCTACGGACACTGGGATGTCGGATCGTTCTCACATCAGGTTCGTGGGATCTCATACATTGGGGTCATGGACTATATCTTGAACGAGCGCATGCACTCGGTGATGCGCTTATCGTCGGGGTCGATAGCGATGAGCGGATTAAAAAACGCAAAGGACCACATCGTCCGATAGTTCCCGAACAGGAACGGGTAACGATGCTGTGTTTTTTGCGATCGGTAACACTGGTGTATATCAAACCAGCCGAAGAAGTTCGTTGGGGACTTATTCGCGCAGTAAAGCCAGATGTTCTCGTGGTATCTCGAAGAACTGCATACTCAGAAGATGAATTGGCTGAGTTACTGCAGTTTTGTGGCGCAATTGAGGTAATCGAATCGCAGGCGACCACATCGACAACCGCCAGGATACGGATGATGCATGTTACGCTAGCCAGCCAAATCAAGGATTTGTTGGCACAACTAACCCAACAAATCGATCAACTCGTAGGGGGTGATGGATGAAGGTCATCGTAGCCTATATCCCCATACTTCATCGTGGATATATCGATCTACTTAAATGCCACGCTGATGCTGATCAACTCTGTATCATCTCACAAGAGTTAATTGATCAGTTTGATTACCTGGCCAAAGAGATTCGGTCACTCACGCCCCATATGATTGCTGATGCGCTACGAGTCATCGGGATCATACCAAGCGTTCGTGTAATCGATGAGGACGGTCTTCGGGAACTAGCAATGCAAGCCTCACTGATAGTGATGCCCGACGAAGATGTGTGTCATCAATTGGCGCACCAGTACTTCAAACGTAATCAGACCATCTATTCGGCGATCTTTTTGCGATGGGATAAACGGCGTACGGTTACCGAACAAGAGGTTATACCGGATCAAGTCATCACGGCAGAGGCTTGTCATGTTGAACTGCTTGGGCGGGCACAAAAAGCGGCGCATCAATCTTCGGATTGGTGGCGTCAGGTAGGAGCGGTATTGGTCTCCCCGCGAGGACAAATACTCATCACGGGGTTTAACCGTCACCTCCCGCATCCACTTACCCCATATAGTGACGGGGATCCGCGTAATGCATTGTATAAAGCAGTGCATGTTGATCTAACCACGGCAATTCATGCCGAAGCGTATGTAATCGCAATGGCAGCTAGAGATGGATTTCGGACAAAAGGAAGCCATCTCTATGTAAGTACATTTCCCTGCCCAGCGTGTGCAAAGTTAATCGGATGCTCAGGCATTCGGACGATGTACTATGCAGATGGCTATGCAATGCTCGATGGTCAAACAATACTGAAACACTTTGGTGTACGTATTGTTCACGTGATAGTTCCTAATTCAATGGAGTAAAAAAAGAAAAGGCCGGCATCCCTTTCGGAGTGCCGGCCATATCGCAAGACGAGATCGATCAAAATTGCTGCGAAAAATTTAAGTAGCAGCGTTAAATTGATCAGATCCAGCCTTGCTGGAAAGGGGTGTTGCCAAGCAATCCACCCCGGGTGATGTAGCGCACTCTACCGGTGCGCGCAGGGAAATTTCCCCGCAGCCCTCGATTGAGGGCGAGTAATGGAGAGGGTAGACCTACGGATAACGCCGCAGGCTCTCCATGGCAACACATCCATGATGAATAACTGTGGGCTTCTTCAGCCTATAGCTCTTCCGAGCCCGAACCGCCAACCCCTATGGAAAATGGGGTTGATCCAGTTCACAGTCATCCATCATGAACGGATGCCGAGATCCTAAACTCTGTGGGCTTCTTCAGCCACTAGCTCTTTCGAGCCCAAACCGCCGACCCCTCAAAACGGGATCGATCCAGTTCACAGAATTTAGGATTTTTGGAGGACAAAGTCCTCCGCAGCCGTGAATAACCCCACGGCAGGGCGACTGTGGGCTTCTTCAGCCTCTAGCTCTTTCGAGCCCAAACCGCCAACCCCTATGGAAAACGGGGTTGATCCAGTTCACAGTCTTTCCGGTGCGCCTCACACGTAGAATGTTACATATTATATATACAACAAACACCATCGTCAACCTATAATAAAAATGCCTCGATCAATTACGACCGAGGCATATACGTTACCTACATCAACCCATCTTGAAACGAACGGGCTGCTGCCCGTCCGCCACAATGATATGAGCATGTAGGTGTCGAACACTCCCACCATTTAAGGTAGGATCACCAAAACGCAGACCAATCGCTCCCCCCGCAAGCGTAAAGTTCTGCTCGACCCAACTTAAGCCTTGCCATAGATCCATCGCCGCCGACGGGGTGACATCGGATAGATGTTCTACGTGCTGGATAGAAATCGCCAAAAGGTGCAACCTCGTTCCAGCATACGGCCAACGGCTAGGGGTAATGATCCACGATATGCCCCCCCACAAGATCGGTTGATCATGGTAAGAGAACAGATGCTCCATACAAAATGGGCACACCCCATCCGCAGTGATCTGTTGCATGACCAGCAGCTGATCTGCCGAGCGTGCATGCTCAAGCACAACGAAGGGCTGACTACTCTGATCCATGAACCCTCCGTTTATACAGTGTGTACGTTGATGCGTACTGATCCTGCGGGCCGATTGAGACCTCTTCAGTCGTCACGACATCCCAGTTCGCTGGATTAAACGCAGGAAAGTGGCGATCGCCAACAATTCGTGCATGTACCCAGGTAATATGCAACGATGTCGCCAGAGGCAGGGCCGGTGCATATAAAGATGCTCCGCCGATCACAAACACACTATCACCCGGCACGATGAGTAACGCGCGGTGAAGCGAATTCACTACGATCACATCATCCGGAACACGATACGGAACTTGACTGGTCAGAACAATATTCGTCCGACCAGGGAGAGCCCCTCCCCGCATCGCGACGATAGATTCCCAAGTCGAACGCCCCATAATTACCGGCTGACCTGCGGTTATCCGCGCGAACCGCCGGAGATCGGTATGAAGATCCCATGGCAGAGCCCCGCGTAAACCGATACAACCATGGTCGCTAACCGCGGCGATAATTGAGACCTTCAGCCGAGAAGAGTTCGGTTCCACAGCGCCTCCTTATACCGGTGTTGGAATCCGCATCACCGGAAGAACCGGATGATAATCGGAAACAATAAAATCACCGGCACGAAAATCCCGAACACTTGAATGTGCTTGGGCATGCTCGGCGATGGTCACTGTAGGAAATTCGACAGGCTCCACCCCAAGGATCTTATCGACAGCCACCAGCTGCGATTCGAACACATGGGCGTTCACGATCATATACACCAGCTCACGTGGATGATATCCCGTAAGCACCTCAAGCATAAGCATGAGGGCAGCGTACTGAATCATATTCGCCACCAGCCCAACCGGTACATCAGCACTCCGCTGTACGTGGACTAGGTCGAATTCACCGAGTTCTGGATATACAGCGACATTCACCCATCCATGACACGGCACAACAACGACCTGCTGTAAAACACCGTCACCACGAAAATTGTACGGCGGAAACCACGGTACAACCTGGTGAGTTTTAAGATGCGGGAGTTCAATCATCTGCTGAACCATCGCATCAAACTGATTAAAGGTGCTACCATCAGGCGTTGGAAATGCCGTCCAGACTGGCCCATATGAGCCTGGTCCAAGATCCCCTTCCTCAAGTCCACGCTTGGCACATTTTGCTTCGGTTACCCATGGTGCCCACCAATAGCAGCCGAATTGCTCCAGCTCTTCTTGGGTACGAGCACCATTAAGAAACCCGCACAGTTCGCCCAGCGCCTGCCCAAGGATTGAGCGGCCACTCTTAAATGGAGTAGCCAGATCCCTGACGGTCACAATCGGAAATCCGTTCGATAATGGAAACCGCATCTGGCAGCCCAACCGACTTCTTGTCCGGCCACCTTGTTGTGCGGGCGACCAAAGACCTGAATTAAGGATCTCGACCAGAAGCTGACTATACTGCCGATCCGGCCTCCGCTGTGAGTACGGTAAATACCGCATACCTACCCTCCTTCAAACGATACACAGACCTCATAATAAGGTGCTCACAATAGTACCACACGAAACTTATTGAATAATAGTTGGCGGGATGACTATAATATGACATGGCCTACGAAAATCTCATAAATGAAGATCAAGAGCTTTATACGCTGATCGAAAGCGAAGAACACCGTCAACGAGAACAACTTGAAATGATCCCTTCGGAAAACTATGTAAGCTTAGCGGTACGTGAAGCCGTTGGTAGCCCATTAATGAATAAATACTCTGAAGGCCAAGCATTCAAACGATACTACCAGGGGAATGAATTTATTGACTATATTGAAGACTTAACTAAAAAACGAGCACTCGGCGTATTTAATTTAGATCCGGAATTATGGGGGGTTAATGTCCAAGCAGTTACCGGAAGTGTAGCCAATTTGTCGGTATATAATGCACTCCTTCAGCCCGGCGATACAATTATGTCGATGTTTCTATATGATGGCGGACATTTATCCCATGGTTGGAAGCTCCCGAACGGTAAACCAGTAAGCATGACGAGCAAGGTGTACCACCCCGTCTATTATTATGTTGATCCACAAACGCGATGGTTTAATTATGACGAAGTCGAAAAAATTGCTCTTGAGCATAAACCCAAAATAATAATTTCCGGTGGAACTGCGTATCCACGTGAAATCGATTACAAAAGAATGAAAGAAATCGCCGATAAGGTGGGTGCACTCTATATGGCAGATGTGGCCCATGAAGCAGGACTTATTGCTGGCGGAGCAAATAAATCACCGTTTCCGTATGCAGATATTGTCACCATGACAACGCGCAAAACATTACGCGGACCGATTGGCGCGATGATATTTGCCAAAAAAGAATATATTGAAGCGATAAATTCATCGGTATTCCCGGGCTTGCAAGGTGGACCAATGAACCATAGCATCGCAGGTATTGCAGTAGCGTTAAAACAAGCTGCACAACCTGAATTTAAGGAATATACCAAACAGATTGTAGAAAACGCTCAATCGCTGGCACAAGAATTAGTTGATCGAGGTTATGATGTATGCACCGGTGGCACGGATAAGCATCTCGTTCTCATCGATCTTCGTAATCTTGATATTACCGGAACTGACGCAGCCGTAGCATTAGAAAAAGCCAACATTATCGTCAATAAAAACACCGTTCCGAATGATAGCGCGAAACCATGGAATCCATCTGGAATTAGAATCGGTACACCAGCAATAACATCACGAGGAATAAAAAAGGATGAAATGACAAAGATTGCGAATTGGATGCATCTAGCAATAATGAACCGTGAAGATGAAAAAATGCTTGAAGAATTAAAAACTCAAGTACGTGACTTTGCACTAACCTACCCTGTCCCTGGATTAGATTCCTAAAAACTCTTACGTATCTTTCAGATTAGATTCTACAAAAACTACTTTAGTTGTTCGCCCCATTCATATGCGGGATCAGACAAGATGCGTGGGATATTGAGTATTAACTTAGGATTGTAAATAAAATAGTCAGAAGGATAAAGATGGTTATCTTCATGACTACGCCTTGAGATGTACGTACCCGCAACCCGAGTGCCGGTAATAACATTACCGGAGATATTAATACGTTTATCAACAAGACGGTCATTCGTCCCGCCGACATTCACATTACGCCCGGCGATAAAGAGACCTTCTAAATCTGGAGTACTAGACATATTGAACATTTCTCCAATCGAAGATGACACTAATATATCGTTGTACGCAAGAACCATCAAAAAGCCATTTGCTCCAAGCGTAATTCGTTGACCAACAATCGTATTTGGAATTGTAATATTTCCATTAGTAGCAGAGGTCCCTTCGACCATAACAACTGCAGGAAAATTGATGTTCTGCCAATTTCCATTTAGTGTCACATTATCCGCCTTGTTATAGTATACGGCGATACCATCGGTCGCATCACTAGCCACTGGGGGAGCACCATTCCAATTATTTCGGTCAACCTTTCCCGTTAATGTCTTAATAATTTGCGTCATACTCACGGGCAATTCAGCCTCAGATGCGTAACTTGAAATCTTCCAATTCGTCGATGATACGGTTCCGCTGTTTGTATTAATAGTGCCCCCAGACACAACCTCTGGAGAATGAACAATATCAGAATATACTAACCGAGGATTTATTGCTGATGCAGGAATCTTTGAGTCAATCGAACCATCAGCATATATCGCACCACTATATGCCTGAAACCAAGGATCCCGTAAGATAGTTAAGCCAAAATCGCGCTGAACATTTGCGCCACCAATAACATTTAAGTTGAGGTCATTGCCACATCGTAGTTCATAATTAGCATTTGCAGTACTGGCTCGCAATCGGTATGTCGAACTCGCAGCGGCATCAAAACAATTTAAATTAGTAAATGAATACGTACCACTTGCAGTTGGATTTTGATTCTGTGAATAAGCTGGGCAAGAACCAGGAAGTAGGCGCTCTAATCGAAGCGTTGCATCCGATGAACCCGGTTCACCCGAATCCTTCATACAATTATTACTTATATCAAGGAAAACATTACCCCCGACTTGGGCAGGAACAGGTGTTAAGGTAGGTAGCGGGGTTGGTGTCACATTCGGACACGCGAAAGCACCACTATATGCCGCGGTCGAAGAATACGGATACATTTCGCCGACAGCCACAGGCTGCACACTCCACCATGCATATGAATCGCCGAAAGTTATATTAGTCGTATATGAAGTTGCCGAGGTTTCAATGTACTGATCACCGGCAGCAACATTTGCCCAGTCGGCGGCTGGTTCTTTATTTATACGTAATACATATCGAGCAGTGTTCGTTGATGCGTTCCACGAGAATGTAGCGTTTCCACTACCATTATTACATACAACTTGTAGACCAGTTGGAATCGTTGGAGGTGCTTGCACACGAATTTTCAATAAACACGGATTTGAATTATTATCATCCCAAACACATGCTGTTTGAGCACGTAAAGCAACGGAATAGACTCCAGATGCTGCATATCGTCGATATGCGACGCCATCGTCGGCATGCATTAAGCACATCATCGTACGCCCATCAGCAGTACAGTCGCAGTCGCCGGAGTCCCAAAGGTCTTCATCACACCACGGGTACGGTTTGGGAGCAATCGTAACGTTGGGCAGATTAGCATCGTTATACCAGGCATTATTGAGCTTCCCGGCATTACAGAAGTAAACCGCGCGCGGCGATGAATGATTACCGACTAACCATTCACGACATGATGTACCATCGCCCCAATTATATTCACCACGCATACCGTACGGCTCATCTGGAAATATATCGTTATAGAACCGAATATTATCATTTGGTCGAACTATTAATTCAGGGACTGCATAGCCTTTATTATGATCATCTTGTGATATCGCATGAATAACCGTACCACTTGGCCCAGTTGCAGTAAAATTAGAACAGGTCAGTTGGGTCGAGCACCCACCACTCCCTCCACAACTACAATGGCCACCATTGCACCAACTGCCACCACACTGTGAACAATGACCGGCACTTGCGCCAGAGCAGCTACATGAAGCACCATTAACACAAACACCAGGACCAGGAGTTGGCATAGCACATGTAGAACCATTAGACGCACAAGAATCGGAACCAGATCCATCGACTGTTGCGCATGTACCATTTACACAAGAACGATGACAGCACCATCCACCACCAGGACGGGCTCCGCCATGACAGGCTCCATCACTACCACGCCATTCACAAAAGCCACAACCACCACCGCATGAACCAGATAATGGAGGCGTTGTTGGTACTGGTGTTGCAGTAACAAGCGGAGTCTGGCAATAATGACACCCAGTCCCCCCCCCCAATGCCCCGGTACACTGACTGGGATATGTACATGACGTGTTACTGTAATTCCAACATTCCCCACTCCCATTACATTTAACACCACTACAATCACAACTATTTGTATTTGGTGGTAAATTACAACTCTGGGAGAGAACACATGATGCTCCAGTTATATTGTCAGTTCCATTGCATACCTGTATGCCATTGCAGCCTGAACTCGAACAGGAACATGCCCCAAACGCGCCAGAACAAACACATGCAGCAGAGGCTACACGAGAAAACGAAGATAAAAACATCGGAGTTAATATTAAAAACAGGAGGAGAAAATACTTGAGCTTTACCATGTAAGCAATGCTATTTTGGTAACCAACGATTCGCCAGACTTTAAATCAACGTAATAATTTACCTTAACGGCATCACCTTGACGAATATCTTTAATCGAGGCTTGGCTTTCTCCCTGACTATCGAGATGAACGATAGATGTAGAGCTGTCATATAACATAAATTGTGGTGGTAAGAGATTACCCTGGCCATCAATAAGGTGAAACGAAATCCCCTGTTGATTAGCATTGTAAGCCGGAGTTACATCATTAACTACCCCACTAATTAAGTATAAGAGTCCAGCGCTTTCAATTGATGTCGATTCGAGTGGAACCGCTTGATGTTGAAGAACCGCAAGTAACTGTTGTCCATCGTCTAACTGAATAGTCCTTGAAGTTTCATGTGATAAATAGGTTACGAGGCCATATCCTGAAACACCAATAAAAACAGCAATAATACTTATTGCAAGCACTTTTTTCCATCCAAGTGTTATGTTTCGAAACATATCTTCTATCATAATAGAACATCAAAACATAAAATAACAGTATAGAAACGACCTTTAACCTCTATCCTCATCGTATCAATGGACTTCGTTCCAACTATAATGAGACGGCATCAATTGCGATGGGTAATTTAACAGTAGTTTGGGATTAAATACAAAATAATCGGCTGGATATAAATAATTTTCTTCATGAGTGCGTTGACTCGTATATCCACCCAAGCTATCAGTTCCGGTAATAACAGAACCACTGATATTTAATCGTTTGTCGATGGCTGGATCTCCACTCCCACCCGCATCAAAATTACGTCGGGCAATAAAAAGTCCCTCTAAGGTTGGCGATGTCGAACTATTATCGTCCTCACCAAGACCTGAATCGATAAAGATATCCCGAGCAATAATCATGAGAAATCCCTTTTGGTTTAAACTAATATGCCCCTGGGTAATTGAACTTGGAATACGTACATCCATGCCGCCAGCAGTGCTGTCCATAATTACTATTACCGGGAAATTAATATGCTGCCAATTTCCAGATAACGTCAGGGTTGATCTTTTCGATGAATACACCGCGATACCATCAGTTGCATCCCCTGCCTTTGGTGCAGACCCATCGTAATTGGGATCATCAATATAATTTTGTAACATAGATACAACCTGGTCAGGCATCATTGTGGAGGCAATAGTTTCAGAATACGGGACAGTACTCCAATGCTTCGATGAAATATCTCCATTATCAAGTTGGATTGTCGAGTCAGTCGCAATATGACCCGCACTAAGAGTTGCATTTGAAGAGATTATATATTTATCTATCGCCGAATTTGGTATTGGAGAGTTAATCATCCCATGAGCGTACACAGATCCTCCAGATAATTGGAACCATGGATCTTTTAGTACGGATAGCGGAGGATTTATCTGATAATCCTCACCTGGACTTAGGTTTATCGTATATGAATTACCACATGTTGTTGTGGTGAAATCAGCATTAGTTGAAGTTACAAATAGACGATATGTAGCGCCGCCGCTCGGTTCAAAACAGTCTAGGTTAGAAAAAGTATAATTACCACTACTATCAGGTATTGTAGTTCGCGTTGAAGGAGAACATGAACTTGGTAGTAACTGATCAAGGCGAAGACTAGCTGAATTGGTACCAGCTTCACCGCTTTCTAATGAGCAGTTATTACTTAAATCAAGGTAAACACGTCCACTTATTGATCCAGGTAGCGGGTAATGAACCGTAATGAGCGGATTATTAAATATTGCTGTCGATTGAATCGATCCGGTATCAACCGTATAATTCACCGAATTACTATTATCTGGTTGAGCATCGGCGGTGACGCTCCATGAAGTACCTGTAGAACCGGCTGTAACATCTGCTTCAACATAAATTCTACGCCCATCCCCACTGGAGAGGTTGCCAAAATCAGCTGAAACACGATTACCCGTAATAGTTACGGTATCTGATGTTGTATTGCCATATAAATCAGTAACACTAACTAACCGTGGGTTTTGAAAATGTGTTGTATTTATATAATCTTCAACCGATGTCGACAGATTCTCATTTATTATTTGCACCATAGCCTGAAATGCCGCCACAAAAGAATCAGGATCAGGTCCATACGTATACGTGCCCCCCGTCATTTGAGAATAACATTTTAAATACTCCTCTCCACTTCGAACGCGAACATTGCCAATAGGACAGGTATACACATAATCATCAAACCGACTATTAGGAACCTGAATGGTACCAGCCCCCATCCCAACACTATGACCAGTAATTCCGTTATTAATCTGATAATCAGTGACTGATGGATCCAGTAGATCAATAGTCCAAGGAGCACAACAGGTAATCCCTCCATCACTCAATAAAATAACATTACGTGACGCATCTGGTCGTGATTGAGCAACGAGATGCTGAGATGCAGTAAGTGCACCTTCCCCAAGATCAGAACCACCGTCAGTCCTCGGCAAACCATCAATTTTGCTTTTTAGTAAATTAAAATCATTTGTTAATGGTTGGGTCAATTTAGCATCCATTTTGAAGTAGACCAGTCCGAATCGATCAATAGTTGGATCAGCCATATCAAGCATTGATTTCATGGCGTACTGAGCAACCTCGATTACCAGAGGTTTTGGAGAACCATACGAATATGCCCCGGGCCAATTCGCCATTGTAGTACTACCTGAATCATCAACGACAAACATAACGTCCATCGGAACTCTTCGACTGCTGGTGGAATTAGCTGGCCCATTAATTGTTAATTCGTAGGTAGCCTTTTCCCCAACTGTAAAGGTATTTTTTTCTACAAAGTTAGTGCCATTTAACGTTCCGATTCGTTTTGTTGCGGTGGGCGCTGCATAGGTTAGAGCTGGGCAAAAGATATATAAAATACACGTACTAATAAATACTGAATAAATTAACAAATGTATTAGTTTATTCATGTGTATCATCTTCTTTAAATGTTTCTTTTGTAGGTTCATGGGGTAATATGCTGGTTAATTCCGAATACGATGAATCAATTATTTGAGCAGAGCGTATCCCTTTCGAAAATAGTGCCTCTGAAATTATATTCTTTTGATCCGAAGTGATTCGGTCACCGTACATGATAACTTCGGCAGATAATGGAATAGAATATGTACCCGAAACAATAACATCAAAAGGTAAACTAAACGCCCCGGATAGATGATCTGCATCGAAATCGCTTTTTGAACGAATATCAAAAATCATTGTTCCTAGATTACGACCAAATGCAACAGTGTCATTAATAGGTTGATCAGATGATTGAAGCCACCACGGTTTTCCACCAGGTAATGGGGTCGGTGTGATCGAAACTAAATCTAAATTAGGCTTTGTATATGCATCATATGTACGAGTAAATGTGGTGATGTTGACAGTATTTAGAGTCGCCTTATCTTGTGGCGTTAGTTTCAATAATATTCCAATACTTAGTATTAATATGCTTACGAGAAATACGCCGAAGATTGCTGCAGTTCGATAGTTTAATTTCATAACGAGATGCTAATACTATAATGAATAGTACTCATTTACGGCAATAATAAAAAATTATGAATTAGCACGCAGAAAATCCACCGCAACCGCCTAATTGAACAGAACATTTTTTACAACCTTCGACCATAATCACCGAATAATTACCACAAAACGGGCACATTTCTTTATTTTGTTTTGGCGAAGAAGTTTTTTGAGGCTCATTATCGGCTACGGGAAACAGCGGCATCTCTGTTTGAGTTGCACTATTGGCCGGATTATCGATCTGTTTTAAAGCGAGGGCGATTGCATCGGGAATCGAAAGAATCCGAGCTTCCCCAAACCCTGAAGACATACCGCTACTGATTCCTTCAAGCTCTTCTATAACGGCAGCCATTCTCTGTTGATTATTCGCTGACCCAAGTCTGAAGATTAATGAAATAAGTCTGCCCATAGCTTCGGCATCAGCCCGAATATCCGAACCTGCTTTTCCTAGATTAATAAAAATCTCATGGTAATCACCATCATCATTCCGGTTCACTGTCATATACATGTTTCCTAGAGGTGTGTTTAATTTACGAGTTTCTCCCATCAATACGCTTGGTCTTGGTCTAACAACAAATCCGACTGGATGAGTTTCTGCCTGTTGCTTTTTATCTTTAGTTTCTTTAGTTTCGAGCACTACTTCCATACGTGAACCTGTTCGATAAACGGTAAGTCCTTTACACTTACTTTCCCAAGCTTGAAAATATGCTTTGTAAACATCTTCTTTGGTTGCTGATTCAGGGAAATTACATGTTTTTGAAATCGAATTATCAATAAAAGCCTGAATGCTTGCTTGCATTAATACATGCTCTTCAGGAGTAATATCAGCAGATACTTTAAATACTCCACGTATATTTTTTGGCAGCTCATCTACACCACTCACTGATCCCCTCTCAATAATTTCATCAATAATCCGATCTTTTTGCTCAGGGGTAAGATCGAGCTGATCTAATCGTTGGTTAATTAATGGACTAATGTATTTCAAGGTTAAGCGTTGATCTTGCCCAGCCGCTTGATACACGTTTCGATAATAGGCCAGAGCAAACACCGGTTCACAACCATAGCCTTCTAGTCCGGCAATCGTCGAAACAGTACCAGTCGGTGCAACGGTCATTTGTGTCGAATTGCGGATACCAAATTCACGAATACCGTCAACAACAAATGTCCAGTCTACTTCGGGACGCATCCAGTCTCGCGAGTATGCCCGAAATGGCACCGGTGATTTCCAAGTCATGGAACCAAAATCATAGATGCTACCTGAGATTCCAGGAAATGCCCCACGTTCTTTTGCTAAAGAGATGCTGGCGAGCATTGAATGATAGCGGACAAATTCAGTAATTTGAGCGGCAAATTCTGCGCCTTCATCACTTCCATACGCGATATCCATTTTGTACATAAGATCAGCCAAACCAGTATATCCTAGGCCAATACGGCGATTCTTGTACGCGGCTTCTTTAAGTTGAGGAACAGCATCCACGTATGCATTTACGGTGACGACATCATCCAAGAAACGTGTCGACCATTCGACCGTCTGAGCTAATCGATCCCAATCAAGATTTCCATCATGAAAGTGATTTGATAAATTGACATGACCCAAACAGCAATTTTCATATGGCCCTAGCCATTGTTCGCCACATGGATTAGTTGCTTCAAGCGAATACTGATTCGGTACGGGGTTATAACGATTCGCTTCGTCAATAAACAATACACCTGGCTCACCATTGCGATGAGCAAATTCAACGATCATATCGAATAACTCACGAGCACGAACGTTCTCCCAGACTTCCCCATTTCGTGGATTGCGCAATGAAAATTCAGTATCATTTTTAACCGCGGTCATGAATTCATCAGTAATCGCAACAGAAATATTAAAGTTTTGGATTTTACCTTCCTGAGCTTTGCACTGAATAAACTCACGGATATCCGGATGATCAACCCGAAGCACAGCCATGTTAGCTCCGCGTCGTACCCCACCTTGAGCAATCTCCCCAAACGCACCGTCATACACTTCAAGAAATCCGACCGGTCCAGTTGCTTGTCCCATACTGGTCTTTACCACATCACCTTTTGGTCGCAGGGAAGAAAATGAAAATCCATTTCCGCCACCAGTTTTTTGTACTAATGCGGCATTACGTAACGTAGAAAAAATACCATCAGGATCGTTTCCCATGTCATCGGCAATGGGTAACACAAAGCAAGCCGCGAGTTGTCCAAGAGGAGTCCCCGCTCCGGTCCAGGTTGGTGAATTTGGAATAAAATCTAATGAAGCAAGGATATTATAAAAAATAGTTGAATAATAATTTTTTGCTTCAGGTGAATCTTCTCCGGCAGCAACATGCGAGGCGACACGTTGAAACGCCTCTTCGATGGATTCCATATAATTACCTTCACGATCTCGTCGACGGTAACGACGGTTAAAAATCTCGCGAGCATTTTCGGATAATTCAATTTCGGAGATACGAGCAGGTAACTCTGAAAAGGTGTTATTTAATTCCAACGCATCCTCATTAACAATCTCTTTTACTAATTTATCGAACTCATCTAAATAACTCATAATGTCCCTCTATCTTAATCGGTGTGACATTGATGTCAACGATGTGTTTTGCTTCTTATCATTAATAAAAAACTTCTACATTACGGTTAGGCTTTCTGTATCCAATCTAGAGTATTTACCTTTAGCATCAGGCTCAAGCCACTTGATTCATGTTATAATGCCGACATGTCGCTGTATACTAAAAAAGGAGACAATGGAAGAACCTCACTGGCGACCGGAGAGCGAATCAATAAGGATGATCGGAAAGCACAACTAATCGGTGCCATAGACGAATTGAATGTCGTCATCGGTATAACGCGTGCTCACTTGGTCGACATCCCCCACTCATATGAAATCAACCAGCTTTTATTTAATATTCAGCAAATTCTATTTACACTTGGCAGTAATATCGCTGGAGCAAACTTACCCTTCCCAGAATCATTAGTCGAAAATCTTGAAAAAATGATTGATTATTACGAACAAAAACTCCCTCCATTACACAATTTCATTATTCCTGGAGGTAGTAAAGCCGCGGCTTTCTGCCATCTAGCCCGAACTCAATGCCGTTCAGCCGAACGCCATATGGTAGCCCTTCATCATGTTAATAAATTAAACCCGACACAGTTAAAATTCATTAACCGCCTCTCGGACGCATTGTTTGTATTAGCAAGAAAAATCAATTTGCTCGAGGGGTATGCTGATCAAATCTGGCTACATCAAGGATAATTTATCTTCGGCGTAAAAATGCCGGGGTTTCGTATTCTTCTTCTTTATCTTCATGTGAATTGTTTTGATTATTTGAATACGTAAAATCTTCAGAATACGACGGAGTATCATGAGAAGTTACTTGGGAAGTAATACCACGCTTAAGTTTTTGACGATTTTCATCAAATCCAGTCGCGATTACGGTTATCTTAATCCGATCTTTTAGTTCTTCATTAATTGCTGCACCAAAGATTATATTGGCATCTGGATCAGCCGCACTACTAATAACATCAGCAGCCTGGTTAACCTCGGCCAAAGTTAGCGAGTGATCACCGATAACATTAAACAGTATTCCTTTAGCGCCTTCGATTGAACTTTCTAGAAGCGGACTCTCAATGGCTTCTTTGGCCGCCTTAACCGCTCGATCTTCACCAGATCCGAAACCAATGCCCATTAACGCACTTCCGGCATCCGCCATAATACTTTTTACATCAGCAAAATCTCGGTTGATCAAACCAGGAAGAACGATAATGTCTGAGATACCTTGAACTGATTGTCCTAGTACCGAATCTGCTACTTTAAACGCATCAAGGAGCGGTCGGTCCGGTTCTATAATTTCAAGTAGACGCTGATTTGGAATTGTAATTAACGCATCAACGCGTTCTTTCAACTCATTCAAAGATCCTTCTGCATTCATCATTCGACGTGAACCTTCAAATGAAAATGGTTTAGTAACAACTCCAACTGTTAATGCCCCTAATTTTTTAGCAACTTCAGCAATAAATGGTGCGGCCCCCGATCCGGTTCCGCCTCCCATGCCAGCGGTAATAAACACCATATCAGTACCATCTAAATGTTGATGAATTAATTCGGCATTCTCTTCAGCCGAACGACGCCCGATTTCGGGATTCCCACCAGCACCAAGACCTTTAGTTAATTCCTTACCGATCTGAATTTTTATTGGCGCTGGAGAACTGGTGAGGTGCTGAGCATCGGTATTAACCGCAATAAAATCTACACCTTGAATATTTTGTTCTTCCATCATGGTAGCAATAGCGTTAGAGCCGCCTCCGCCAACACCGATGACTTTTATTTTGGCAAATTTTTCGACTTCTGGTTTTATTAACATTTATCGTAAAACTCCTTTCGTAAGTTGTGATGACAATGATAACACATGATTTTCAAATGGTAGTAGTTTACCATCACGCTGATTTTCATAAAGCCTTAGGGCATGAATCCTTTAAAAATATGTACAACCCGATCAAATGCGGATTTGACACTTCCAAGTGGTAATTTAAATTTCGGAACCATTGATCTTACCCCGCCAACGCTATTTTTTGCTGCATAAATAATACCTCCGATACTCGCAGCAAACGCAGGTCCATTCACTTCATCAATTAATCCGGATACACCTGTTGGTTCAGCAATTCGGACAGGAAGATTTAACACAATGCTAAAAGTATCCTTCAAGCTAACGGTTAATGCAGTGCCTCCTGCAACAACAACACCAGCAGGCATCAATCCTTCATACCCACTCTTTTTAATCTCTTGTTGAATCTCATCAGCGATCTCTTCTAGTCTGGGTTGAATAATACCTTCGATAAGAAACTTTCGATTTACTTTTTGAATATTCGGTAATCCTAGCGATGAGATATCAATATCTTCGTCATCTTTATTTGTTGTTGCTCCGCTAAAATAAGATCGCTCGCCGCCAGCTTTTGATTTTTGTGCAAGTTTTGCCTCATACACACCCATGTACTTTTTAATCTCTTCGGCTTCTTCAAGAGAAACACGAAGTCCGATCGCAATATCAGAGGTAATATTTTTACCGCCGAGTTTTAACACACTACTGTAAACAGGTGAGCCGTCAACAAATATACAAATATTGCTCGTTCCGCCACCGATATCAGCAACGACAACACCTAATTCTTTTTCTGTCTCTGACAATACGCTTTCCGAAGCAGCGAGTCCAGTAAAGGTTAAATTTTCTGCATCGAGACCAACCTGTTGAATACACTTTACCAAGTTGCGCATACTTGTTGTTGCACCAGAAACAATATGTGTTTCAACTTGTAAACGTACCCCGCTCATCCCTACCGGATCATCAATCCCCTCCTGAGAATCGACAATAAAGGTACGTGGTATCACATGAATGATTTCGCGTGAGGATGGCATAGAAATAGCCCGAGCAGCCTCGGTCACACGATTCACATCGGATACAGAAATCTCTCCATCAGGTGCCGAGACAGCCACAACACCTTGTGAATTAACTGAAGAGATATGACTCCCGTTAACCGTTACCCACACCCGTGATACTGAAACACCTGCCATGCGCTCAGCGGCTTCCATGCCTTCTGAGAGCACCTCAACAGCTTCATCAATATCTACAACAACGCCTTTTTTTATGCCGCGTGATGGGAGGGTCGATACGCCAATAATCTGGATCTTGTCTTCAAGGATCTCAGCGATCAGGCAAACGATCTTCGACGAGCCTACGTCAATAGCGGAAATTATTTGTTCTTTAGCCATGTTTCGCTATTTAAATCTTACCACAGGGGCTTGGAATCGTAAATCTAAAAGTTCTAATCGACGATTATCTTTTTCGGCTGAGGATAAGATTACTTCCATACGCTTAAAAAGCTCTGTAACAGAGTTCTTTACTCCAATCCGCAGCACAAATGATGATTCCCCCGAGCCTCCATTATTGCCCAAACGTGAGTTACAAATCAACTCGTAATATTGATTAAAAACAAAAATGCTTTTCACCTTGATTTGAAGCGCAGACCAATCATATGAAAGAATCTGTTGAATATCATCTTGGGTGGATTGAGGCACTGATTGCCCCACAATTTGTTGAGTATCTTTAAATAAATCGAGTTGCTTAAATTCAATAATTGCAACATTTGCAATCTCGTCTGGTTGCAATTGGCCAAAAATATACCCCTGAGGAGAAACAACATAGGGCACATCCCCGACTTTCAATACAACGTCGATATCATATTCTTTACCGGTCACTTGAATAGTATCGGGTAGTACTTTTGTCACGTTTATAGTTTGTAATTGAGGAAACTTTTTTAATAAATCGAGTTCGATCTGGTGAGTGCGAATTGAAAAAATTGATTCTCGAATATACGGGGCCAAATAAATATTTATATCCTGATTTTTAATAAAACGAGAGTTTGTTATATTAACATCAATACGTTTAACCAATAACACTTCAGATTTTATCAGTACAAATAAACTAATAAGTAAAATGCCAGTTACGATTCCGCCACTAAAGGATTTTGATCGCCACCATGCATAAGTTTGATCCGAATTAGTTCGGCGTTTTTTAATATTTTTTCGTTTCTGTTGAAAGTAGGGCAGCCAATTCATCAACCATTCGCTCCTTTGCATTAAATATTACACTTGTTTTTGCTTCGTGTGCGTGTTCTTGATAATGTTCCTTTTGATCGAGCATACGCTTTATCTCTTGTAAAAGAGACTGAGGCGTTAGACTATCTTCAGGCACAATTATTGCCGACCCTTTATTTACGAGCATACGCGCATTTTTATATTGCTCATTATGAGAAACCCAAGGGATTGGAATAAACAACGCGGGCATTCCCAATGCGGCGACTTCATACACGGTATGAGCACCTGCCCGAGCAATAATCAAATCAGTTTGTGAAAAGATATTACCTATTTGATCCTGGTAAATATATGGAAACAACAGATATCGATCACGTAGATTATCAGGAAGTCGTTTTCGAATCTCAGCTAATGCTTCAAAGTCATTAGTGACGGTAGTCGCTCCCGACTGGTGAATAACATTCGCAAATTCTAACAGTCGAGGTAAGACATCACGAATTGCCATATTAATGACGTGACTTCCTTGTTTACCGCCGGTTACATAAATTACCGGAAGAGAGTTGTTGAATAGTTTTTCGCTAGTCTGTGTAGTAAAAATATTTTCGCGCAAGGGTAACCCAGTTACCACAGTCTTCTCGCTATCAAAATACTGCTTTGACTGCGGCCAAGTGATAAATATCTTTTTAACAAATAGAGAAATGAATCGATTAGATAAACCAACGACTGAGGTCTGTTCATGGGTAACCGATGGAATACCTTGTAACCAAGCAGCCAAAACAACTGGAGCTGCTAAATAGCCTCCAAAGCTCACCACCAGTGCGGGACGAACCCGCATCAGATACCAGTAGGATTGAAAAAAACCAAATGGTAAGCGTAACCAATGGATTAAATTAAATGTCTTATAAACTTTACCCGCTTTAATATCATAAAAAGGAATATTATTTTTAGTAACTTCGGTAAACTCAGCAGACGGTTTTGTATCCCCGAGCATCGTAAACTTATGTCCAAACCAGATAACTTTTGCGAGCTTTCTTTTTTCAACCTCAACAGCAACAGATAAGGCTGAATTGTGATGTCCTCCAGTAAAAGCAATCGTTGGTAACAATGAATCCATCCTACTTTTATACCACAGTAGGATGCCAATCACTGGAAAAAACGTGTGTTATTGTTGAATTACTTTTGACTTTTTACCGAACGTACCGTTGTTGATTTTGAAATATTGAGCAGGATTCCGATTGAGACCAACATTAAGGTTAACGAAGATCCGCCATAACTAATAAACGGCAATGGAACGCCCGTAAGCGGCATAATTCCGACCATTCCGCCTAAGTTAACTACAGTTTGTAGTGCAATATTTGTAATAATACCGATGGCAAGCAATCTACCAAAAGTATCCTCGCATGCGAATGCAATTTTAATCCCCCGCCAAATAATAAAGATCAATGCAGAAATAACAAGACAGGCTCCGACAAAGCCAAGTTCTTCACCGATTATGGCAAAAATCGAATCTGTTGGCACTTCTGGGATATATTGATGCTTTTGTCTCGAATTCCCTAGACCCAATCCAAAGAAACCACCTGAACCAAGCGCTATTAATATCTGGGTAACATGGTATGACACACCCTGAGGATCGTTGTTGGGATCAAGAAACGTAAAGAGGCGCTGACGACGATATTCGCTTGAAAAGGCATAACCCAGTGCGGCAAGCCCTCCCACAGCAACTAAACTAAGAATATACAGAAGCGGAGCCCCGGACACAAAATATACGGCGAATGCTCCTCCCATTATTAAAATTGCATTACCTAAATCGGGCTCGATAGCTGTTAAACCTAGAATAATCGATGTAATTATCCAAAACTGGGCATGAGGGAATTCGTGTTTTTTTTGCTCATTATATTTTGCAAGTAGACTTCCCAAATACATTATTAGGGTCAGTTTTGCCACTTCTGAGGGCTGAATAAAAATATGTTTCAAAAATGGTAGCCCTCCTGGAATAATCAATCGTTGCTTTGCTCCATAGACTTCATTTGAAAGCCCCGGCACTAAAACCAATATCAACATAACAATCGTAATAACAACCAAAGGAAAAGCGAATTTACGCCAAACGCGATAATCTATCATGCTGGTAAATAAACCACCGGTTAAACCAAGAATAGCCCACATAGCTTGGTTTTTTAAAAACCAATATTTATCACCAAATTGTTCAAACGCTAAAATTATGCTGGTATTATAGACCATCACGACACCAAATAATGTCAATAAAACAATCACACCTGCCAACACATAATCAATAACAGGAACATCGTCATAGTTTAGCCTTAGCCTACTTTTTGTTCGAGCAACACTGGCGGGTTTCTTTTTATTCTTAATCGGCACAGTATCCTCCTAAGCATAATACTAATCGATTCATGGATAAAACATATTGGGGCAGTATTAGATTGATCATGAAATATTTAACCAAGTCCAAACGTAGCTAAAAAGAGTCCGGCGAATGCCAATACAATACCGAATAACCAGAACCTCATCGTCACTTTTGTCTCTTCCCATCCGATTACTTGAAAATGATGATGCAATGGGGCGATCTTAAAGACACGTTTACCGTTTCGAAACTTAAACGATAACATCTGAATTAAGCTCGACGCACCTTCGACAACGAACATACCTCCGATAATTGGTAAGACTAGCGCTTGATCGAGTATCAATGCAATTACCGCGAGCACCGCTCCAAATGCTAACGCGGCTGTATCTCCATAAAAAATACGCGCAGGAAAAATATTGAAATAAAGATATACTAATAACGCTCCAATTATAGTTGCAATAAATAAACTGACATCCCCACCATACGAAGAATAACCAGTGAGAGCCCAAAAAGCACTGAGAGCAATAACTAAAAGGCCAGCTGATAAGCCGTCTAGTCCGTCGGCAATATTAAACGCATTGCTCGTAGAAATAATTATGAATGCGGCAATTGGAATAAACCACCACCCGAGCTCTAAACGAAAACTCGTCAGTGCGGTAATTACAGGTATTGAAATTAAATGTAATCCCATTTTGTAATACAAAAGTGAAGAAACGATTATTCCAAATAAAATCTGTACAAATAACTTATATTTAAAATCGAATAACCATGCTTTCTTTTCTTTAACACCAAAAAACTTTAACCAGTCGTCGTAGAGCCCAAGCATTCCAAATAAAAACAATGTGGCAAACAGAATCCATGCCGTCCAGTTTAGTGAAAATTGGGTTAATCCATAAAAGATTAAGGTGAATAAAAATGTAGAAGTTATCAAAAGGACTCCCCCACCGGTCGGCGTCCCGACCTTGTTTCCCATTAATTTATTAAACGGGGTTTTGCGCCCAAGTGAATCAACGCTTTCAACCTGAGGCGTACGAAACTTTAGAAAATACAATAAATTGATAAAGGGAACCATGAGTAATGCGGTAAATGATGAAGAAAGTAATAAGATCCCAAAAAACTTGTCCATTTCTCGTTTATTTTACCACCGAATAACTTTACCGGGAGTATAAAAAGGGACCGACTGTTATTCACAGTCAGTCCCAGGACTTACCTACCGCCAGCGAAAACGAGCTTTAAGCGATCCTTCGAACGGATCAAGCTCGTCTGTTCCAATCCACGTCGATGGTAACCGCCATGGTACCACCAATGTCTGCAGGAGCGTGTCGATCTTGCTGGTCATCGCGGCCACCAGCAGTCGACGGGGTTCGTTACGCAGCCGGCGCAGGTATTCCTTCACCGGAACACCAAACCCCTGAGCGCGGACGGCCACCTGCAGCGGATCGCCAAACAGAAGCACGTCATCCAGTTTGGTTACCTGGTTGACATCAGCGGCACGTTTGGGTGTGTAGCTGTTTAGCTTCTGTGTACTAGGACCACTGAGGTCATAGTATCCCGTGTTGATCCGCCCCAAGATCGGGGTCCATTGAACCTGCAGCCAGTCGCAAAAAAACCTGACTGGCTCCTGTTGGATCAGAACCGGGCTTTCATCAGCGTAATCAAGGCGAAAGTGGACAACGACGATTGTCACCTCCCGCTCGATTCGTTGAACGACGAGCCGAGAAAGGCTCACCTCGGCTGATCCGACTGGAATCCTTCTAGTGATAAACAGGTCCGGCGTATTAGCCGTACCTGTATCACCCTTAAGGGTCCAGCATTCCTCGCGATACACTAACGGCATCGCTCCTCCTTTCCTACCTGAACTTAGAGACTCTTACATTATAGGATATAATTGCAACATAAATTGCAATAATCAACTAGCTCGGTGCATAAAAAGATCGAAATCGATCCGCAAGAATGTTCATCTTTGTATAGTCAAGTTTTGAATAAGCTAAATTAAGTTGATCTACATAATACAGACCGAGGAGCTGTTTTTCTAATTCAATAGAATATGGGATATCATGTACTTTTATCAATTCGTCGCGGACAAAGTTGACCGGCAATGACCACTCATCATCCCAGAAGATTGAATTCTGCAACTCAAACTCAATTGGTCCCTCCATGCAGTGCTCAAAATCAATGAAAAAGTTAGAATCACGTCCGGACTTTTTTTCTTGTATGAGGACATTATCAAGGTGCAAATCCCGATGCAGAAAAGTTAGCGATTGTGGTGGTATGTATATACAACTCAGCCGAGTCAGTATGTCTCCAATCTGACGAAGATCCCCCGCATCTAGATGAATATTCCAATCTTGATAGTGAGCTTGAGTGTAATTCAAGATTGCAATAAATCGATCTTTCCAGGCAATATTTTGAAAAAGCGCAACCTTACTGCGATTAAAGTAACGGTAATTCCAATAGACTTCGGATAAAAAAGTACTTGCCTTCCGACCAATTTCAGTCTTACTTAGTTGTCCCTGGCGGTACAGCATCAAGCATGATGTAGAATCGATATACTCCGTTACCAAATAGTTTGGCCCTTTATCAAGAAGCATTGGAATACCATACGATGAAAGGAGATTAAACACTAAGCACCCCGTCGTCTCGTAATTAAGTTGTTCCGAAGAAAAGTATTCTTTATATATGTATCGTCCATTAACTCGGTAGACTTGGTTTGAATCACCATCAGTTAGGTTAACAATTTTACGATTCGTAGGATCCCCTAATACGGGAATATTAGTGTTGATGGTTGGAGAAACAGTGTTCATAGTTCTTCATCGAAAAGAATAATTGGAGATGTTGGATCGGTAGAGAATGCTTCTGCAAGCAAGCTACCATTGCGACGAACGTGATAGCCACGAACTTTTGCTAAACCCTCATGAAATCCTAACGATTTTGATGAAGCTTGTGACTCATAAATTTTAAATAACTCTATTTTTTTATCATAGTAATTTGTGATATCAACAAGTATTGAAGGTTTAATTGGGATCATTCCCTCGACAGCCAAAACCATTGGAGTACGATGATGATCCCCCAATTCCGGCCTAATACCAGTTGCGGCGATTTTAAACGCCGTTGAAGCGATACGATATGAAGCAATATGATCCGAGTGCCAATCAAAATTATTCATGATGATACCAACTGTCGGACGGATCTGACGAATTATATGAGCGGTTTGGAATACGAGTTGTTTTGAATATCGCAAATTCAGATCTTCCTGACCTAATCGGTATATTTCTTTTGTACCAAGAAACAACGAAGCATCACTAAACTCATCTTCGCGCATTTGACTAACATCATATGATCCATTTAAGTGACGATAATCACGTCCTTCACTCGAATCTGTCATAATAAGTTCATACACTTCGTAGCCCTGATCCTTTAGTTTGAAGATTGTTCCAGCGCTCGCAATATGATCATCAGCATGGGCCGTCACAACTAAAACACTTTTATGCTGCTTGTGACCCATTGTATTTATTTGTTTTTGTTCTTTAGTATTCATAAGAATTTGTACATATGCAGGCAGCTCATAAAGAGCAACCTGCACGATTTCATGGACGCTGACCACCAGCCGAATCAAGGTATCGGGTGGAGAACCATCGCCCTCTGCTCCCTAACCAAAAGACCTGAACGAGACCAGCATTTTCCGGAGTTACCGGGAAAATCCAGCTAGCCATCATCGATCTGATCAATTCCGCCATTTCAGTCGGATACTGATCAAGCATCATGGCAAAAATAACCGGATCGACATTATCCCCGGTATGAGCTTCTCGTCCAATCGGATAGCACCTGGTTACTCCCGAGACCGCTATCTGAGCATGATTAACTCCGCCCATAAGATGAATGGAAGTCAACGACGCTCTAGCCACATCTCCAAGCCGACTATCTTTCAAATTTAAGATGGTCGGCCCATGGTGCGATAATGCGGCAAGAAGTAGATACGTTAACGCCCCACCAGGCCACGCCTGAGTGCCCTGCAAAAAGGTACACACGCGCTCCCACTGCCTGGATCGATCTATATCAGATGTATAAATCTGACGTTGTCGGCCATGCTCATAGACATTGGCAATAACTCGTTCATCGAGCTCGCTTCGAATCAAATCTACCGCCTCCCCCAAGGTTAGTAGCGGCGTAGCTTCACTAAAAAGTGTTTCCGCATCGACAACAGCAACTCGAACGGCGAGCCGAAGGATCTGGCATACCCGCCGAACAAGGTATTCATGCACCGCTCGGTAAAAATTACCGACCGGCAAATGAGATAGAGCAGCGAGCGGTGGGGTCAGTTGTACGTTGAGTGTCGCAAATAAATCCGCTCCGGTCATATGATCGGCACGTTGTTGATGTAGCTCGGGCAACAACGTCGTCATATTACCGATAAGAGCAAGAGATGGACCGAGCACACGCTCAAAGTAGTCGCCGATGTTGTGGGCACGATGCTCGATACTAAATACGCCAGGCAACCCAGTTCGCAGACATGCGACCATAAGCTGGAATAATTCCATGCAATTGCCACCGACATCGGTCGCCTCATATATAAGCGGCGTATCGGTAATTCCAGTAAGCGATGAAACGACCCGGTTTAAACCCCGATTCGTAACATCCTGGATAGTTCGAGCGATAACAGCCTCCGGAAGAGTCGACGGAATCCGACCACTCTTCTCACCTACAGAAAGAGGCTTGATCTGACTATATTTTCCAGATACTGCCCGTCGAGCACACACTTGAAGCACATCCTCAGAGAGTGGCAGAGTCCGAGGAATAAGGCGAATGTGCTTTATTCCCTCATGGACACTCCGCGTCATCACCGCAGGCCGGTCAGGCGGGTATAAAACTTCACCCGATGACGAGATGAAAACTAATTCATTAACACCAATCCCAAGCGCACGAGAAATCGCGTGGGCTGTTTGCATCAATGAGGTCATGTCTTGGTCATACACCAAGACCCGCAGTATTGCGGTTTTGTTGGTCTGGACCTCATAGAAAGAACCTAAAGCAGTTGCCTCATGTATGACAACATGCTTTCGCATTAGTCGCGCTTCCGCAGCACGCTTGTCATTGAGTAACTCAACCCGCCAATCATCCCCGACCAGTGCATAGAGTTGCTCGATCGAGGTGATCCCGTCGATCGCAATCTCCCTAGGTACATGAAGCGTACTATTTGCTAACGCTTCGTTGGTTCGGCGAATAAAGTATGCCAAATCAGATGGATACTTTACGATTGAGGTAGCTCCAGTTGCAGCAATTAGAAGCATTTGATCAAAACCGGAAAGGCTTAACGAGCTTGTGGTAATTACATACGTCAAGCACGTGAGTCGAGACCGATCGATCAATCCTCCCTGAAGTCGGTAAGGTTCGAACAAACGTTCGATGTGAACCGGATCCATTAGAGACCTCCTGCTTCATTAGCACGGGCAAAACCTGTGCCCCCAGCACCATTGAAATAGTTTGGGGAAATAAATGCACTCATTTTAAATGCAGTTATTCCCACAAACTATTAAATTTTATTAATGTGCCAAAACGAAAAAACCCTCCCGGTGGGAGGGTTTACGTCTTGTGACGGTGACCATTATTGGTCCCTCCCTATGTACTAGTTGCCTACGAGTAGGCAACCACACATAATGTGGAGAGCAATAATAGATTTCGTTTTTACATTGAATGCATTTTGCATACTTCCTATTTAACAAATCACAAACTATGTGTCAATAATATGTAAAACCTAAACCCAACCTCGTTTATACCGTTCGACCTTACTGTATAACCACATTGGCCAATATTTCCAAGAAATAGGCAGATCAATTGTATGTAATCTATGTACCCTCGTACCGCCAAATCCACGCTTAAATGTAGTCAGACCTGACTTTGCATGATTTCCATCATCGGTAGGAGCCACACCCCAAAAATCGTATAACTTCATTCCTTTTTCTTTTGCCCTCCGAATTGCTTGCCATTGAACAAGATAACTCGCAAAGCTTTCTTCATGCTCCATCCGTTTGGATGCGCCGTGATGATAGTACGCGGTATCGCCTGCGTAAATAATCATAGCCGCGGATCGCACAATATCCCGATCATAGCCTAAAAATACTTCGACCTGATTATCCTGAGCAAAAGCCGAGACTTCATCATTAAAATACTTTTCAGAATAAGGAATAAAATGCTGACGCTTAACTGTTTCTTGATAAAGTTCATAAAGAATCTTTAAATCCTTAGTCTCATGGGAAACATGTACGACGACTCCATCCTTTTCGGCTCGACGAATATAATACCTGGTCTGTTTTCGCATCCCTGCTAATAACTCATCTTCAGATTTTGTTAAATCAAGTAATAACGTGTGTTCTGCAGGCATGTACATCGGTGCGAGACGATATCCATGGCGAAAAAAGGACTGTATGTTTTCTTGATTGTGTTCTAGCGGTACTTGCAATCGAACGAAATCGACACGTTGAGTTTTGGCCAATTCAGCAAGATAATTCATCCATCGATTCCGTTGGCCAAGGTCATCCCAATCGATCATTGGCCCCCCCTGACAAGTAATATATGATCCACGCTTTGCTCTCACCTCAACAATAATAGCCGCACCAATTAATGAATCCTGATCGAACTCACCAATACGAAAAACACGGTGGTGCTGATTCTGATGAAATTCACCCCATGCCCATGACTGCAACATTGAAGATGGTCTATAAGAGTCAAAATAATTATCCCAAATATCCTTATCAGAAATAGTTTGAAAGGTCATAGTGTCAACTGTATTTTATTCCTGCGCCAAGATCAATAAGTTGGCTAATCATTCGTGGATACTCCTCAGTTAAAATCTCCGCATTAGACATAGATACCGGAGTCTCGGCCATTAACCCTAGGAATAATCCGACCAAAGACTGTGCAGTATTTTCAGGATCAATGACTGAAGGAGAGGTTAGTTTGGTAGGACCAAAAATCTTAGCAGCAAATGAAGGGTACTCACCATTTAAAATTGAACTATCATAAGCAAAATCAGACAAATAATCGAAATCTTCAGGCACGAACACCGAGAATACGGCACCAGCTTTCTGTAATATATCTAGAAATGTAAGACCACGACTGTCGACCGTTTCAATAATTCGAGACTCTCCATTGCATTGAGATAACAGTATGCTGATTGGTGCTAACCAACGGGTTGAGAACCTGGGGTATAAACCAGTGCGGATTTCGATAGGATTAAATGGATCATTTTGCTCTGCCCAGACGCGAAGAATATCCCCATCAAATCGATATCCAATGCCAATCTGATCTAGCTTAGTCATGAGCGGCAGTAATCCCTCTTTTTCAACGTTGCGAATCTCAACCTCTCCCCCAGTAGCAGCAGTACATAAAGCAATAAGTCCCGCCTCGGTAATATCAGATTGAACCGAATCCTCCATTGCATCAAGCTGTTCTGACCCCTCAATGACTATAGTGTGAGGGTCAGGCCGACTAATAACCGCTCCCCCGATAGACAAAAACCGAATCAACACATCAATCGTTAATTCATTTGATACGTTCCGAATCGTTGTATGAACATTATGTCTAAGCACCGACAATAAAATCGCAACTTCAGTCTCTTCTTTATATGAGTACGGTAAGTTCATTACAACAGGACGATCTTCATACCAGTCTTTTGGCAGGGTTCCAATCAAATAACCTTTCTCCTGAATCAATTCAACTCCGAGGTCATTGAACAAGGTAAAAATTCGCTGGGACAGCTCACCATGAGTATCAATAAAGTTTTCAAAAGGAATTGCCGCCTTACCGTTCTTGGCTAATACAACGGCAAATGCAAACCAATATAATGGGAGATTATTCAGCATCCCTTTGGGTAGTGCGATTGAACCAACCGTATCAGACTTTATTGCAATGGAGGTATTATTTACCCAGTGAGTTTGAGCCCCAAGAAACTCCACCACTTCAATCACTTGATTTAAGCTCGTAGAGCTAACGATATTATGTACGATACTTTCCTTGCCTGAAAGAAGGCTGGTTAGCATCATTTTTTTCGACAACTCTTGCGCCGGAGATACGTGATAGATTCCCCTAAGTGGTCGTTTTTTTCCATCAAATAGAATGCCCATATTATATTAAAAATTATACTCTGACCGGATATTTTACCATTATTCTGGCTGAATCTGGAATCGTACCATCAATTCCTTCGCGGCCTCCATCCATGCGGGTACCGCGGTATCAGCCGAATATGTTGAGCTGGAAGGTTGACTAAATCGAATTAACATCACAAATTTTGGATCATCAACAGATGAGAAGCCGACAAAGGTGGTATTCGTTTTGTTTGGGTCATACTGTCCGTTTACAGGAATCTGGGCAGTTCCGGTTTTGCCACCAATACTATAGTGATCCATACCCGCCTTCTGTACGAACCATTTGAATTCTCCATCAGTAACAACCGAGCGTAACATGTACCGTATTTTTTCCGAAGTTTCCGGTGAAATGGTACGTCCTAATACCGCCGGATCTTTTTTAATCACTTTATCGCCATCCGGTAGATGATCGACTAATTCTTTAACAACATATGGCTGATATAAAATACCTCCATTAACGAGCGCCCCAAAGATTGCGGTCATTTGAATTGGCGTGACCGAAATACCCTGACCAAACGACATATTCGCTAAATCGATATCACGCCACTCACGGGCATCGCGGACTATTCCAGATTCTTCTCCTTGTAAATCGATCCCGGTAGACTGCCCCAGGTTGAACTTAGTTAAATAATCCGCAAATCGATTGAATCCGACCTGATGCCCGACCCATGCTGCACCTGTATTGTTCGATAACTGCAAAATCTGCATCATCGAAATATCGCCAGAATATTTATTATTCCAGGTACGAACTTGGTACCCACTGTACGTAACGGGGCCTGTATCATGAAAGATTGTTAACGGAGTAACTAAAGATTCATTAAGAGCCATAGACATCGTAACTGGTTTCATAATTGATCCTGGTTCATAGTTTGCGGCAATTGCATAGTTGCGGAAAACATCCACTTTACTGACGTCCCCTTCGCCCCACAGTTCCTCAGTCCAATACTCGGGATTATAAGATGGCGCATTAGCCATCGCTAGAATGGCTCCGGAATGGGGATCCAGAATAATTCCTGTTCCATTCTTTGCTCCAAATTTCTTCACACTCTCACTGATCTTTTTTTCAAGCATGTACTGTAATTCTCGATCTATCGTTAAAATAAGATCACGTCCATGTAAAGGTTTATTAGTCATCTGCAGTCCAATTGGAATCATCTTACCTTCGATATCTTGTTCGGTAACGGCATACCCTGATTGTCCAGACAAGTCGCCATTATAATATCCCTCCAAACCGAAGTATCCTTTGTCTTCACCCTTTTCATCTTTACCAACAATGCCAAGAAGATGTGCGGCCATATCCTTCTCTGGATACGTACGCTTATTTTGGGGGGTAAAATGAATACCTTTCCAATCATTCTTTTCTAACGCTTCTTCGTCGTCATAATCGAGTTGGTTGATTAACTGCACGAAGTAATTTTTGTCATCACTTAACAATTTTGGTAAGACATATTCTAAATCAGTTCTTAACATCTGCTTCCAATCCGGTTCATTTTCGTAAGGGATGTACAAGTATCGCAAATAATGAAGCGTCACCGGAAGGGTTAAGTTGCGGTAAACAGGTAGTAGTTGATTCGGGTCGGTAGTCGATACCGAAGGCGAAGGACTTGGCGTCGGAGTTGAATTAGGATTAATTCTGCGTTCGATTTTTTTATACCGATCTTCAAGTTCCGGATCAAGCGCAATTAGATCAACGCGCTTTACGATCTCAGAGGCAACTGATTGAACTAAAGCATTTTTGTCGAAGTTTTCTGAAGGAACAGCAAACATTAAATAGGCATCGGTATTAACGACTAAAGGATATCCATCACTCGTAAAGATTTCGCCGCGGTTTGCCGATAGCTTAGTCTCAACAACATGCTGACGATATGCCAACACTTTATAATGATTATGTTGAACAATCATAATCACAAATAAACGGACAAAGATCACGCCAAATACACACCAAATTAAAAATCGTATAAAATGAAATCTTCCGGCCATAAATTAGATCATTGATTACTAGCAATGGGTCCTGATGGATCGGCTGGAAGGTACAGAACGTTGTTATATGCTTTCACCATATGGAGGTCATTGACTGCGACATTTTCAACACGAATCATTGACCCCAATAGAGCAATTTCTCGTCGTAATTCTCTATTCTCGGTCTCGTAAGTAGTCTGTTTTGTCTGTAACTCTTTTATTTCTTCACCGTTAGTTGCCACTCGTGCCGAAAGCGTGACTTGAATTGCAAAAAGAGAACCAGCACCAATAAGTGCAGCCCACCACATCATAGTTGCTTTTGGAGATCGACTAACAATTTGTTGTTGTGTTTTACGACGTCGGGCAGTTGTCATAATATTTTTTGGTCTTAAGTTTGTTTAATTGCTACTCGCATTTTGGCTGATCTTGATCGACTATTTCGTGCTATTTCATCTTCGCTTGGCATCATCGGAAATGGCTTGACCGGTGTAAGCTCATGATTATTCAGCATAAAGCGCTTCACCATTCGGTCCTCGAGTGAATGGAATCCAATAACAACAAGTCGACCTTGTTCGTTTAATAATTCGACCGATTGTATTAATCCTTTTTCGAGTTGACCGAGTTCATCGTTAACGGCTATTCGTAATGCTTGAAAAACCTTTGTCGCCGGATGGATTCGATCGGCCCAATGGCCACCATACACATCCTCAATTATTTTTCGTAATTGACCAGTCGTTTTAATCGGTTGGATCTTACGATATTCGACAATAGCCAGAGCAATACGCCGAGCTCGATCAACTTCGCCGTATTCCTGAAATAAATGAACGAGTTCAGATAAAACTAATCCGTTCACCAAATCAGCCGCACTTACGCCAAGTTCGCCGCTTAATCGCATATCAAGTAATGCATCCTGTTGAAATGACATACCGATAGAGGAATCATCGAGTTGATCGCTGGAATATCCTAAATCCATTAGGATACCTGATACATTTTGTAAACCGTTATCTGTAGCAAGGGATTTTATTGAACCGAATCGCCCCAATACTGGTTTGAAATGGTCATTAAAAACGCTCAGTTGAGCAGATGTTCGAGTTAACGAAGCGTGGTCTTGTTCAATACCCAACACATTTCCTCCGGCTGCAATGATTGCAGAGGCATGACCGCCACCACCCAAGGTGGCATCAATATACCACTGGCCATCCTCAATAGAGAGGGCATCAATTGCTTCGTTAAGCATGACTGGAATGTGCGTAGGTGACATCTGTCTACTGGACACGTTACAAATAGTACCAGTTTTAGCGCCACAACGGTAGAGGGGGTCAAAAGGAATACACAGGCTATTTCTTTATAGCGCTTCGAGTACACATTTTATCTGAAGCAAGCTTCAGGTAAGGGACAGCGACTCTTACCAGGCCGACACCGCCCTCCACCGATGGGTCACAACTCGAATATACATTCGAGAGATAAATTCAAGGTGCAACACTTATTAGGACATTTACGCTTATCCTGTTATTCACGAGCCTTAAGACTCGCTAATCTATTCGCAATTTCAGGAGCCTGTTGATCGAGTTGAGATTGATACTCTTTCCAATTAGAAAGATCCCAAATCTCTATCCATTCTCCGACGCCTAAAAATGCGACTTCGCCACTTCTTAAACGAGCATGTTCAATTAGATTTACAGGCAAAACAACCCGACCTTGACTATCGGGTAGAACCTCGTGAGCACCAGCTAATAAGAACCGTGCAGTCTGCCTCTTATCAGTTGATATAAAAGGTATATTCGCCACCCCATCTAATAACTTTTCAAAATTGCTACGCCCGACCATTACAATACAGTTCTCATACCCTCGGGTTAAGATGATACTTTCATCACCAAAGATACGAAAAGGTTTCGGTATTGCAATTCGGCTGCCTGAAGTAATTGAGGAACGATACTCTCCTAAAAACATAATAAGTTTTTTGTGTTGATACCATCATTAATTCGCTAATCACCATAAATCACCAATTCTCACCAAAATATACCGCCAATAGTAGACAGGTGTCAACGATCAATACGTACCGCCATAGAGGCTCATAACATCAACTTTGTACACATCATATTAATAAGGCGATAGATCAAGATCGGGGGAATAAAACTACGAGTAAAAGTTCTCAAGGATCTTAAATATTAAACAATAGAAAGAGAATACACAGGTTATTTTTTTGCAGGATAATGCTATAGTAACGTAATGATTGAAAATAAGATGGATAAGATCGTTGCGCTAGCCAAAAGACGAGGATTCATTTTCCAGGATTCAGAAATTTACGGCGGACTCGCAAATACATGGACATATGGTCCTTTAGGTACGGCACTTTTACGAAATATACGAAACCAATGGTGGCAATTTTTTGTAGGTCAGCGTCCTGATATTTATGGAATAGAAACACCTATTATTATGAATCCAGCCGTATGGAGGGCTTCAGGCCATGCAGATAACTTTGCAGACGCGATGGTTGAGTGCAAAAAGTGCCATACCCGAACTCGAGCCGATCACCTAATTGAAGGTGCATTAAAAGACATCAAAGTTGAGGGATTGCCAACAACTGAATTGGATCAGCTAATTACTCAAAATCATTTAACTTGTCCGACATGTCAGGAATTTGATTGGACCCCAGCCCGTCAATTTAATCTACTATTTACCACGCATATTGGAATAGTACCCGAAAGTGAATCGCTCGCCTATTTACGAGGCGAAACTGCACAAGGTATGTTTGTAAACTTCAAGGCAATCATGGATTCAATGAGCCCCAAATTGCCATTTGGTATCGCTCAAATCGGTAAAGCGTTTCGTAATGAAATCACTAAAGGGAATTTTATTTTTAGAACTCTCGAATTTGAACAGATGGAGATAGAGTATTTTATTCGTCCCGACGAGTGGGAAGCTCAGTACGAATCATGGAAGAAAGATATGTGGACATGGGTAACAGGACTTGGTATTCCTGAAAATGATTTACGATGGAGGCGTCATACCGATGACGAATTGTCATTTTATTCGACGAGGACTGAAGATGTTGAATATAATTATCCATTTGGAGGCTTCAAAGAATTATATGGGCTCGCCTATCGTACCGATTATGACCTTAGAAATCATTCAGAAAAATCCGGCACACAGTTAGATTATTTTGACCAACAGCAAAACACCCGACTCATCCCTCATGTTATCGAACCGACATTTGGGGTGAACCGTACCGCGTTAATGATTCTTTGTGCAGCGTACCAAGAAGATGATCAACGAGTCTGGCTATCAATAAAACCAACGCTAGCACCGTATCAAGCGGCCGTATTTCCACTCCTCAAAAATAAACCCGAATTAGTCTCGAAGGCAAAAGAGGTCTATGCAATGATTGGTTCAGATATGGCGGTAGCATGGGATGAGCGTGGCAATATTGGAAAACGCTATTACGCCCAAGATGAGATCGGAACACCATGGTGCATTACGATTGATTTTGATACGCTCGAGAACGATACGATTACGGTACGCGATCGCGACACAACAAATCAGGAACGAGTAGCAATCTCCGAACTTAAATCATATCTTCAGGAGAAGTTAAATTAACGGTTACATAATCATTTACTTTTTATTTTTATTTAAATCAATAAATGATGGCGTCTTAAGGTTTCGATGTACAACCTCTCGTATTAATTGGTGATTATACTTTTGTTGTTCAGAAGGGTTTGTAGGATAGTCATTCCCCTGAACTTCATCAGCCCAAAAACCCAAAGATCTTAACAGGTAGATCTCAAATCTCCGGGCGACTTCATCGAGGTTTCGAGTGTGGTTTGTCGAGTGATTCTCAATAAATTCAATTCCCGAAATCAGCTTGTCATATAATACATGATGCCCAGACTCCTGTTGAATAAAAAGTTCGATAAGCTCGGCAAAGTAATACAGATACGATAATTTATGTAAATCTTGTTTTAAACTCTCAAATGCTTTCACCACAGTCACCTCAGATAAAACAAAGACCTCGCCGAATGGCCGAATCGAGCATTCTATTTCATTAAACAGATCGACATGCCCACCCCGCCGCGAAGATGGTTTTCGGACCGACTTTGCCACAACGCTCACAACACCGCTTTGACGGGTAAACACATGCAGCATGCTGCTTCCTTCTCCATAGGGATAGCGGCTCATTACCCATCCGCGTTCATTTTGCGTAATCATACTAACAAGTGTACTCAGTCTGACTAGTACAGCACAAGAAACCATTGAACAGCGATCAAAATAAGGTATAATATTATTATAGGCCAAACCGGCATAATCAGGAGGCCATATGGCCAAGATCAACCGGATACAACTCCCGGAGGATGGAGCGACTATTCGTCGCCTGCTCGCAGAAGCAAGCAATGGGGTGATGGTCGACATCGTTTGGACAAGGATGATGGAGAACGCTGGAAAATGGATCGAAAATCCAGCACAACTATTCATCCTGTTCCATGACGCGACGGTTTGGGTACTCAAAAACTATTACAGAAAGGAATGGGCCAAAAAGCAGTGTGTTGAGGAGGCTGTCCGTGATATGGAAGCAATGATGCTTGCTGTCACGGGCTGTCGAAAGCTCGCAACTGAAGCTGCGCAGTTATACAAAGATGTATACGCTGCGTAGATCGCCTAAACGGAAGTGAGGTTCATCCGGACCTCACTTTTTTATGTTTAAACGCAAATCAGTAAGTAATTCAAACTGTTGTTTCTGACCATTTACATCCAAAGAATGATAAGCTCGATCAATACCTGGTTGTTTTTGGATTAAGATGTCCATATCATCACTATACTTCATGGGGATCTGATAGGTAAAAGTTATCGTAGTAGATGACTTTGGCTTTACCGTAATAAAGTTATCAAAAACTGTTTTACCTAAATCATCGTGAGTCGTCGTTTTAGCCTCCCCGCCACTGACGTCAATAAGTTTTGATCCCTTTGGCACGTACACTCGAACGTAGTTACGAGCTGTGGCATTGAGCCATCCGTCAAACGCACCAGTATTTTCGTAGGTTAACGCAACGGTTTTTGTAATACTTCCATCAGCAGCAATATCTAATCGTTGATCCACCGAACGCTTTAGATACATATCCGATTTTAGACCAGCAAGATTGGCATCATTAATATGGAGATAGTCACCCGAAGTATCTTGGATACGACCAGTCCAGTTAAGTCGTTCACCAAGATCTTGAACGTCTTGATCTTTAAAGTACGTGAGCATGTGTTTTTGACTAAGCTCCGTTAGAACTTCAGAAATTAACGGATACCATTTATTTGAAGGAGCGGTCATCAATTGATCAAACATCTTTTCCATCAAATCTCCGATAACAGCTTTTCGTGTTGTTTGCTCGTTGGTTAAGCGCTGGGCATAGTACTCTAACCGACACACGACATTATCCGAGGTAAAAGTACTTCCACCTTGCTTGCATTCTGCCGGTACATTTGGATA
The DNA here is from genome assembly GCA_013335095.1 of candidate division WWE3 bacterium. GTDB lineage: Bacteria > Patescibacteriota > 4484-211 > 4484-211 > JAAXWF01. The sequence continues at coordinate 85,052 of JAAXWF010000003.1, read as the reverse complement.
TGCAGAAAAATCATTATCATAGTCGGCAATCTCGATTGGTCCAAGTTGTTTCAATAAGCCAGCGACAAATTGGGTATCTAGCGTTATGATGCCGTCAATCTTAGTCAGGCCAAGTTGTCGCCAATAACTATCAAACGTATCCATTGAGGTTTTAAAATCTGGTGAAAAGTTTGTATCTCGCATGTGCCATGCGGTAACTTTTAAGTATTGCTTAATCGGATCAGGTGCCGGTAAAAAACCTTCGCTCTTAGAGACTTCATATATATTTTTTGCATCTTCGATCGTAATCTTCCCGCTATCAATGGTTAACGTGGTATAAGAAGTAATGAACCCTCCTGTTGGACGGATTTCCTTATCGTTTTGGAACAGAACCAAGTATTTTTTGGTACTTGGCTCACCGAACATAGAGGGAAAGACTTTCAGAAATGTCCTTGCCTCAGATAAATACGATTGAGCGACGGTAGAAACATCTACAACTTTATGAAGTGTGTCCCGAATCGGATACTCTGATGTGTTTGGATATAGCTCCCAATGCAAATTTAATAGATATGGCAAGGCTTTTTCTAGATCATCAATGCTCCGATCAATAGTCGGAAGCAATTGAGGGGCGAGCGTCACCAGCTGTTGCAACTTTTGATCACTAGTACCAGTTTCCGAACCAGAACCGATACCAACGACCGGGGCAAACGGCAAAAAATCGACTAAAAAGTCTTCGGCTGAATTGCTAAAAATGATCCCTGCCTGAATAAGGTTCTGAGAATCTTCGTAATATCCACTTAAATAAGGGAAATGACGGACATACCTAATTTTATTCAGGCGCACACGAAGATCCTCTAACCGTAGCTTAATTGAACTCATATGAGTTTCGGCGCTCGAGAGATCATTAGAAGAAATAGTGGAACGAAAAGCTAATACTTCGCCATATAATTCCCCGGCAGTATATGCAATATCGCGGATTGGCTTTATAAACAGCACATACAAGCAGAGTTGCATGGTTATAATAACGCCAAGCACTAATACTATTCGCCATTTGTTTTCAGCATATATTCGAAACATACTGTATTAAGGATAAAAGAAATAACGCACAATTAAAAGGACCGATACCATTGTTTACATCGCGCCGGAACCTTTTAATACTACTGGAATAGTTTGGAACAACAATTTAATATCCATCCAGATTGTCGCATGAGTAGCATAATAAGCATCCATCGCCACTCGTTCTTTAAAATCAATATTGCTTCGTCCTGAAACTTGCCACAATCCCGTAATCCCAGGTTTAACAGCTAAAAGTCGGCGTACGAGTTCCTTAGTCTGCGGGTAAGTTCCCTGCTGCTTTTCGAGTTCTTTAGCTAAATATGCCCGAGGTCCAACAAGACTGAGTTCACCACGAATAACATTAATAAATTGAGGTAATTCATCGATACTCATTTTGCGAATTATGCTTCCGACTTTAGTGACACGAGGGTCATTTTCTAGTTTGTAATTAGATTGCTGCTCTTTAAGTTTTTCGACAGCAGTATTTTCACTGGCATGCAACATCTGTCCATTTTTTTCAACCATGTACATACTACGGAATTTATATAGATCGAACTCAACGCCATTTCGACCAACTCGACGATGCTTGAAGATGATTGGACCATTGGAATCTAATCGAATAGCAATCGCCGTAATAACAAATAATGGAGATAAAAGAACGAGTGCACAAATGGAACCGATCAAATCGAGAACACGTTTAACAATGAGCATCCAGCCAGCAAGTATCGTGGGCCTAAGTTCAATCAGTGCTAACCCCGCCAAATCATGAGTAACAACACGTGCAGTCGCGACCTCGAAGGTATCCGGAACGAATTTAAACACCACACCGTACATTTCGCATAGATTTATTAGATCGAGGGCAATATTTTCATCTATTTGGGAATCTGCCACGACGACCTCATGAAGGCCTTCCTCCTTAATTAACTTTTCTACGCCATCAACGCTCAACGTACCAAGAACTCGTACACCGTTAATAGATTTTTCCAGCTCATCAGACCCAGTGTACAGTAAGCCGATTACCCGAAAAGCACTTCCATCTGAGGTGCTGTACCCATTAATGGTCATTGTTAAAAGAGATCCCGAACCGATAAGTAGCGTGCGTACAATACCAAATCCTTTGCGATACCAAATATGCTCCAATTGATCGATAAATAGTCGGCCAAACCATACAAAAACAATTGATAACATAAATGTCGTTCCAAGAATTAACCGTGAGTAATCGAAGTTCTTCCCAAAGTAAATTATAGAACCAGATAAAGCAGTTGCCGAAAGTCCTCCAACAATCATACCGAATAATTGATCGACCAGGTCACGATGACGCCGAATCGCATACAACCCTAAATAACCAAACATCAACACATAAATTAAACCAGCCAGCATAGCAAAAAGAAAAAAATCACCAAACGGAACAAGTGGGCTACCATCCCAACGGCTACGAAGCCAATAAGCGACGGAAAACGCCGAGATAACGGCGGTATAGTCGACGATAAGCTGAAAAATTGCAATAAATAATTGACTCTTCCTCATATAAATCTAGTCAGGTGTAAATTATAGCAACCGCGAGCACCCCCCACAAGATTACGCTCATAAGAAGGGGTGGATCGGACAAAAGCGTCTCGGTCGGATTTCCCCCTTGTTCATAGCGATACACCAGATACAAATAACGGAACAAACCGTACAGTACTAAAGGCATTGAATAGACAAGCTTTACTGACCCTACATGAATCACGGTTTCTTCAGCCATTGTATATAACATGAAAGCCATTAAACTCGCCGTTACCATTACTACCATCAATTGGTCAAAAAGCTGGACGGTATATTTATCTAGAATTCGCCGGTGCTTTCCGGCATTTCCCCCTAACAATACTAACTCATGTCTTCTTTTACCCAGAGCTAAAAGTACCGCTAAAAATAACGTTAAGACAAAAAGCCAAGGCGACAAAAACGCATTAATTGCCACAACGCCACCAATCGCGCGAATAACAAAGCTTAATGCAAGAAAAATAACGTCCCAAATCACTAATTTTTTAATACCCATCGTATAAAATATGTTCACTAGGAAAAAACCCGAAAGGACCACATTAAATAGCCATCCTAACTGTTGTCCAATAAGCAATGAGAGAACAACAAAGAGGAGCGATACAAAAGTTGCAGATTGAGATGAAATTATACCTGAGGCAATTGGGCGGTTTCGTTTTTGGGGATGGAGTTTATCAACATCCTGATCATACAAGTCATTAAATAAATAAACAGCACTACTGGCCAAACAGAAGGCGCAAAAGGCATCGAGCGTCTTGATTATATCCTGAAAAATTAATAATTGACCGGAAAAAATAAGCGGAGCAATGACAATAAGGTTTTTAATCCATTGCCGAATTCGAATCGCCCTAAGCCAGGTGATCAAGAAATTCTCGCCATCCATTAAGAAATGATTGTTTAGAAAACGTTTGAGCATGAGCCACCATTACCTCTTTATCATATAATGACCGATCAAATTGACTAAGTGCTTCACTTAAAGATGATGCTTCTTGTTTCTTGAAAAAGGTTCCTGTTTCACCTTCAACAACGGTTTCAGTCGCGCCCCCTCGTTTATATGCGATAACCGGAGTTCCTACGGCATTCGCTTCTAATACGGTCATTCCGAAATCTTCTTTTTGAGGATGAATAAGCGCGGTGGCATGCTCAAGAATATACGTAGCTTCGTCATCGGGTACAAAACCGAGCAATTTGACCGTTGAACCAGCCAGGTCTTCGAGTCGTGCTTTATCGGGTCCAGTACCAATGATAAGAACTTGTTTTCCTGTCGCGTTAGCTGCCTGAATAACAACATCAATACGCTTCCATTCGACTAAACGAGAAACTACTACAAAATATTCATCTGGCAACGTAAATGATGGTTTAGCTGAATGTTTAAAACGATCGAGATCAACAAACGGATACATAATTTGAGCGTCCCGACGGTAATATTTTTGGACTCGAGCACGGGATGTTTGGCTATTCGCGATAACAATATCGGCTCGTTGTCCGGCGATATAATCCCATTCTCGAAAATATGATAACAAGGGAAGGAGTGACCAATATGACAGTTTTCCTGCACGACTATCCCCAAAATATGCCCGTGGTTCCCAAAATCCGCGAAATGGTGAGTTGATATAGGCGATATGGCGCGTTGAAGGCTTGGTAATTATGCCGTGCGCAAAACGCGTCGATGAAGAGATTACAATGTCATACTCGGTAAAATCAAAGTTCTCGAATGTCATTGGATACCAAGCAAAAACTGCTTTATTAAATATTTTTTTAGCGGGAATCTTATCCATCCATGAGGTATGGAAACGGCTTCGATCAAGTTTGGACTTGGTTAATACGTCATCCGATACCATTGAGGTAAATATCGGTGATTCTGGGAGCATTTCTGCTAGGGCCGTAAACAAACGCTCCGCTCCGCCCCACTGCATAAAATCGTCATGGACTAAGGCAATCTTCATATTTTTAAGACCTCCCGATATGCCTGATACGTTTCTTTAGCCATAGTGTTCCAGCTAAACCGCTTTATATTTTCATACCCTTTTTTAACCAATGAATCACGCAGCGAGGCATCATCAAGTAATTTGGTAATTGCAGTTTTAAGCTCAGCTGGATTTTCGGGATTTACATATATAACCGAATCACCACCAATTTCAGGAAGACATGATTTATTCGATGAAACGACCGGTAATCCGTATGCTTGAGCTTCCAGAATAGGTATACCAAACCCCTCCTTCAACGAAGGAAATACATAGATTGATGCATGGCGATAAAGAACCTGCAGTTCTTGATCGGATAGATATCCATCAGCCACGTTAAAATTAGGAAAAATCACCTGGTCCCTTATATCTGAATCTAATACCGATGCCCTAAGTTTATTTGAGAAGAAATCAACCTTGCCAACCAAAACCAGTTTATAAGTTCGACCATCATGCAATAATTGTCTAAAAGCCTCGATGAGTGATGCGTGGTTTTTATGCGGATACATAGTCGCAACATATAAAATGTACCCCGAATCAATACCGTGTCGTTTAAGTACCGCATCATCTTCAGATGTAGTCGCATTATTACTACGTGCGAGCAACGATTCATCCATACCTTCGTAGGTTACAACTACTTTAGCAGGATCGATTCCGAGATCACGCACGATATCATCTTTTGTTGCAATAGAAGGTACAATAACGCGCTGAGCACGCAATCCTACCCACCGAATCACAAACCAGTAGACCAATTTTTTAAAGACATAATACAGATAATTTCGAGTACTGCTACCAAACGTTGAGTGACTTTGGTGAATTAAGTCATGAATGGTAACCACATAGTTTCCCCACCATAAAATCGGCACATTAAAATTGGTGAAATGAACTAAATCGAGTCGATATTTGCGTAGATCGTTTAAAAAACGAATCTGTTCGGAAAATGTGTACGGCTGATAATCTGCCAGAACTTTGGTGAAACGTTTACCTGGTGGCTGATATTCGTCAAAGCCATCCTTACGTAAAAAGATAATAAACTCGGAATCATCCGGTGCGATGGTGGCAAGTTGATCTAATAAATTTCTTGTGTACCGGCCAATTCCTGTTTTATAGATTCGGGCGTCAATTCCAATACGCGGCATATACCTATTATAAAACACACCGGATATGAACACTTATTGATTACGAACTCGCTGCCAAATTTGAGCAATGCTTGTATGCATACGGGATAATGCAAAGATGCCCAGTCCGAGGATCCCGATCGTTGTGGCCGCGTGGGTAACAACGCCATATGCTAAAGCTTCGGAATTTTGAATACTAAACAAGGTTAACACAGCTACATTGATAAATTCGATAGTACCGACCCCACCAGGTGCAGCCGGGATCATTACCCCTAGATTTAATAAACCGGTAAGCAAGGCAATTTGATGTAATGATACAGAAAAATGAAAACTATAGGCACAAAGCAACATAAAAATGAGCTCAAATGACCAGGTAATAATACTTAGGACTAGTAGCAGCAGCAGGTTTTTCCAAGAAGTCAGAGTCACTAAACCGCCGATAAATTTGTCGCTCAAAGTATAGATAAGAGGGTTTAATCGTTTGGGGAAATATCGACTAAAAGATTTGATAATTTGAATTGATTGTCGAGCATAATGAGCGACAATCAAAAAACAAAAAAAACAGAAAATAAATAAGATCGTTGAGAATTGAATGGTGGCAGAAGCCCAATCAGGAACTGGGAGTGACGATGCTCCCCAAATCGTTAGCGCAACGACAATCAATCCATCAAATACCCGCTCACCGGCAATGGTCGCAAAAGCAGTACTGGTTGGTATTTTTTCATTTACCTGATTCAAAAGATATGCTCGAATAAATTCACCTGCTCGTAATGGAAGTAATGCATTCGACATAAAACCAATAACCAAGACGTTAAACGATTTACGCCATGACACATGATCAATTGCATTCAAAAAAATTTGCCAACGGAACGCCCGGATCATATATCCGCACATCCAAATACATAACGCCCCAAGAACACCTAATTTGTTGAACTTGCTCAACGATTCCCAAACAACACCTAAATGAACATCTTTCATCGCCAACCATAGGAAAAAGATACTTATACAACATAATATGAGAAGTCTAATTAAACGGGTCATGAGTGAATAGACCACAGTCTCTTTTGACGGAGCAAAAAGATACCTGCGTCAACGATCAAATTTTTCCATCTTGGATCCTTATTACGGTAGTGTTTATCATAAAACAGCTGCATTGCATTCACCGTTGCATTAGTTACCATCTTTTTCCGTTCATAATCAGCACTGGTTATGTGGGTTGATTCTTTACGGGTACCTTTTGCAACTCCGCGCAAATGAGTAATCGTTACTTTTGGATAATACATCACTAAGTATCCGGCTTTATGAATTCGGTAACACAGATCGATATCTTCACCGTTTAAGAAGTAATCTTCATCAAACCAGTTTATTGAATCACCGATAGTACGACGGACAAAAAGAAATGCTCCTACAGCCGAACCGATCTCATGAGGACGTTGTAAATCTTCCCATCCCAAATGATATTCGGATACTAACCGATTATTCGGAAATAACTTATCGAGTCCAACAAAGTGAGTTGCGGCGACCCATGGACGAGGAAATCCACGATGACAATCCATATCAATACCCCCATCGGCTAATTGGACCTTGCACGTAGCCACACCTACCATCAAATTCTCATCCATAAATTTAGTCATTTCGCTTAATGTGCCCGAAGGAACAATTGTATCGGGGTTCAAAAACAGAACATATTGGCTATCCTTATGAAGTGAGTTGATTCCGACATTATTACCTTTAGAAAATCCGAGATTAGAACGTTGTTCGATTAAAGTCACTTGAGGGAATTCATCTTTTATCATTTGCTGACTACCGTCACTACTAAAATTATCAACAACGATGACTTCAAAATCCTTTCCGATAGAGACATCACGTAACCCAACCAATGATGCCAGACAATCACGAGTTTGAGCACGGGTATTGTATGAAAGAACGATCACCGACAACTTCATATGGCTATTGTAACAAAGAATGAACTAAATCTCCCATCAACTTTACTATAGGCTCAGTGGGTCTATACTAGAAATAGGCATGTTCTACATGCCTCTATCGAACGTTTACATACCAGGCACATATCCAAGACCTCTTCAGGGGGCATTTCTGACTATTAGGATAATAAGCAGTAATGCCTCCTGACACCGGTCACGGAGGATCTTCCTACCACCCCCATTTGGGGGAGAAAGGAGCGGCATATGTTGCCGCGCCTGCACTGGAGCCACTGGCTCATTATCATGGCCCTGCTCGCGTCCCTCGGCTTCACGGCGGTTAACCCGCCCCACGTCGAGGCCTCGACCACCGCCGCCAGCCCGGCGGCAAAGGTCTGTCAGATCGTGATCAACCTCTACAGTGGTGGCGTAATCGGTACAATCATCCGCTCGGACTGCTCGAGCGTTATGATCACCGTCCCGCTGATGGGCCCCCACAAGGCCCACAGCGGCCCCGTCTACGGGGTTACCCCCCCGACGTTCGACCTGGCCGGGAACCAGTACCCAGGATCCCTCTACCAAGACGGGATCTACTATAACTGGTATTACCGGTTCGAGTAAAAGGCCAGACGGCCTAACCGTCGTCGGCACTGGCCGGATTTTGTGGTCTAACCACAAAATCCGGCCCTATTTTTCTTCTCACTTTGTTCAAATTTCATACTCAAACATTTGCTTTCCTAACCCATAGTACTATCATTATTATATGAATGTGAGTAATTCTCATATTCTGTACATTGACAGTTTGGTGAATTACCTTGCTTCTAGCCCTTTGTTAGGAGGTGGGATCAAGTTGTTTTGAAAACCAAAACACCTTTACCCCGCCCCCTGATGATGGTGCTAGTCAGCGGACGGGATAGGAAAAGTCGGGGCTCTAGCGCCCCAAATCACCTAAGAAGGAGCGCAAAATGTTGCGCAACAAGCGCCTCGTGAAGAGGCTGTCCACCCTGTTCGTCTTGCTCTTCGGTCTGACGCTCATTAGCCTGGCGACGCCACAAAAGGCCGCTGCGGCAAATAGCGAGATCGCCAAGAGCACCCAGATCAGCCGTACTGCCATCGACCTGCCGGATTCGTCCAGCGACGAGATGGTGAAGTACGCCCAGTGCCCAACTGCGGAACGAACGCAAGTCCATTGGACTGGTCACTACGTGGCTGCCAACAGCAACCTCTACTTCGAAGTGACACGGACCTGGATCTACTGCGGTCACCGAAACTGGGCCCGAGAGTGGTGGACAAATGACGTTCCGTGCCCCAGCTGGTGGGAAGGTCACCCGCTACCGCTCCCGAAGGGGAGCAATTGCTGGTGGGAAGAGCCTATCTGGTGGTAAACTAACCTGGCAGGGTTGCACCGCCCTGCACTGTACGCAAAGCTTGACGTCCTAACGTCGTCGGCACTGGCCGGATCTCGTGGTCTAACCACGAAATCCGGCCCTATTTTTCTTCATAAATTGTACAAATTTCATACTTAAACATTTGCTTTCCTAACCCATAGTACTATCATTATTATATGAATGTGAGTAATTCTCATATTCTGTACATTGACAGTTTGGTGCATTACCTTGCTTCTAGCCCTTTGTTAGGAGGTGGGATTAAGTTGTTTTGAAAGCCAAAACAACTTTACCCCGCCCCCTGATGATGGTGCTAGTCAGCGGACGGGATTTTTATGGAAGAGGGGCACACTACGCCCCTAAGCTTATTTCAGCTTTACGAAAGGAGCAGCATATGCTGCGCAGCTACACCATGAAGCGTCTCGCCCAGCTCGTGACCCTGCTCGCAGTGATCGCCAGCCTGATCGGCTCGTTCGCACCGCAGTCGGCCCACGCGGCCGACCAGCAGGTCGACAACTCGGCCCCGATGTCGGCGTCGATTGATCAGCCCGCTGATCAGCAGCTGGACATCGCCCACTACTCGGCCTGCCCCGGGGCCCAGTCGACCCAGGTCACCTGGACGGGTAACTTCTTTAACCCGACCAAGCCATGGGAGACGGCCTACTATAACGGACAGTTCACAGAGTGTGGACATGTCAGCTACAACACCACCCAGCTGTGGAGCTGGAACCCGGTCGCGTGCCCTAAGGCACTCAGCAACGGCTGGCTACTAGGAGTCCCCTGGTACGCCAATTGTTGGGCGACCGTCGTCTGGATTGACGGCTAACGCCCTAGCCCGCAGGGTTGCACCACCCTGCAATGTTCACATCGCTTGACGGCCCACATCAGTTCGTCGTCGGCTTCGGCCGGGTTTCGTGGTTTACAACCACGAAATCCGGCCCTATTTTTCTAAATTTCCACTCAGATCTCAATAACCTTTTCAACTAACGTATAATATAGCTATATCGGATAACCGTAAGGAGGCCGACATTGGACGGACTTTTTTGGTTCGACCTGATCAGGTTCATACTCGGCCTGATCGCGTTCGGAGGCCTGGCGCTCGCTTTTAAGTGGGCATTTTTGCCAGAACACAGGTTTTTCCCACAGCCCAAACCCTGGAACTTCCAGGAACAGCTGGCTAAGGTGAAAGCCACGCCGCTTATCCCCCCCGAAAAAGGGGCGGTGGCAGTACCTGAAGGCTACTCAAAGCCTGATGGTACTGTGCCCGTGTTCGACGGACAGCTCGGAAGCGGCGGTCCGGCACGCCTCGAGCAGCTCCCGCCACGCGGAAAACACCTCATAGGATGTACGTGTCTGTTCTGTCGAATGACAGATACATCACCCTCCAACGAGCCGCCGATCTGGGCCGTTGAGGTACTACTCAACCGCGACAACTAAGCAGCTGGAGGGCGTCAACACAACGACGCTCTCCATTTTTTTATTCATACTTTTTATTAAAATTAGAAATAGTGTTACCTGGCAACCTGTTCTGACGGTTTAGGAGCATAGAGGGCAACAAATCCCATGAGAAACCAAAATAGAAGGGCTATTTTTGATGCGGCAAAAATATCAATAAACAGAGCCTCAATTAAAAGCCCGATAATAAATGCAATCATCGCCAGATGAAAATGACGAGTAGCTAAATCAGTTTCCTGACGATATGTACGCCAAGAAATACGCATAAAATCAAAAAGGATTAACAGAAAAACCGACAAACCAATCACTCCAACCTCAACAATATGACGAACATAATCGCCATCGGTACCAATCCCGTTAATTGAGTATCCACCACCCCACAAAAAGTTATAACCGACCTTGGCCAATGCATCTTGCCATAAAGTTATACGAATATTAGCTGATGGATCAAAGTTAACATCGAGACGTAGTAAATACTGGCGTAGCATCTGAGACCATTCATGGGTATGGATATCGAGCCAAGTCTGGGTGGCTTTTGCCTGCTCAGAAACACCGGCACCAAATGCTCCACTTGGTGTGGGAGTCGGCGTTAATGAATCGACATCAGTGGGTAAAACTGTAGGTGTTGGAATAACAAGAGTAGGTTCGGGCATTGGCGAAGGCAAAATATTAAACTTAAATTCGTACGAATACTTACTAAAACGGCCACCAAAATACCGACTAAACGTTTGAAAAACTTCCCATCCAGGAATAAGGACAAACGCACTCCGCTTAACTAAAAAGATAAAAATAGCCGCAACCAACATACCTAAATACGCCGAACGACCATACACTAAACGAGACATCCACCAGAAAGCAAACGCTAAAAATACGAATAAAACTTTATATTTTCGGCTGGTATGCGAATAATACCCCCAAATCGACAAGACCATCATCAGAATTAAAAATGCAGCAAAATCATAATGGGCACCAAAGGTAGAAATGACATACCCAATTTCCGAAAAAGTACCAATTTGTCCCGATTTGCTTAATGTGTGAACCCCTGGAACCAAATCCTTCCATTGAAGAAAGCCATAAATCCAGGTAAAAACACCCGTACCTAACAGTGCATATATATAGGTTTTTAAACCCTCTTTTCTTAAAACAGTAGCCGCGACAAAAAATATCCCCATGTACTCGACTCGTCGGAGCCAATGTAAAAGAGCAACCTTGGTATTACTAATCGTACCCAAAACCTCTAACCCTAATAAGGTAATCAATAACCCATACCCAAGAAAAAAGAGAATAACGTGACTATTATAAATTGATCCGATACGATACCGCCCGGCAAGGTAGCCGAGCAACCAGAGAATATACACAAAAGCAATCAAAAAATCTTCGATGCGGATATTAACATAAATGCCCTCTACAGGAATAAATGGAAACTTAGGGAGAATGAGTATGAGGATGATCAGACCTAATAATATTAAGTCAAATCGCTTGAATACTGGCTCTAGAAAACGATTAATAGCAGTTATTATCCAGATACGTGAAAACATCACAACTGATTATACAGGTTTTGCACAGACTCAACATGCCGGGCTAAATCAAAATGTAAGCAAACACGATTATACCCTGATTGTCCCATTGATTCTCGAACGGAATCATTGGCAAGGAGTGTGATTATTGCGTCAGCTAAAGCAGTACTATTGGATGGTGGCACGAGTAGACCTGTCTGTTGATCAACGACGATCTCGGGAATACCACCAACCCTAGTTGCAACAACCGGAATTTTAAGGGCCATTGCTTCTATAAGAACTCTTCCAAACGGCTCCTCTAAAGAAGGCAACACAAAGACATCAGTACACGACAAAACCCGGGCGATATCGTCACGATACCCTAACCAAGTGATTGATTGCTCGATTCCAAGCTGGGATGCCAATTGTTTGTATTGACGCAGGTTCGACTGATGCGGAGTAGGATCCTGCCCCGCTAATTCTAATCGGACATTGGGGAATACTTGTACAATTCGCTTCATCGCTTCCAATAGATACAGAACACCCTTTCGTGGATATAGTTGTCCAATAAAAGTAATCTTAGGAAATGATTCTTCGGTACACGGGAATCTAACTGGATTGAAAATTGATAGATCGACACCGTTATAAATCACAGAAATCTTGGATTCATCGATACCACCTTCAACTAAAAACTCTTTAACTTGAGAAGAATTTGCAATAAGCCAATCGGCTTTACCGATAAGATTAAATTTCCATTGAGGCAAAGGATCTTTATCTCGAACATGATGGATGAATCGGATTGATTGGAGAAAAGGCAAAAAAGGTCTTAATTGAATTAATATTCCTCCTAGTACATTAGTTACCCGCGTATTTAAGTGCACTATATTTGGACGAACCTTTCTAATAATTATCAACAGATTTATAACATCCAATACAATCGGATAAAGCAAATGATAGTGCAACCAATGAAACGAAATTGGAATGTAGGGAACGTTATGTGTAATAAGTGGCTCAGAGTACACCGCACCTTTGGGAGCAGCGATGATGGCCTGATACTTCTTTTTATCTAAATGCACAATAAGATGTTTGAGCGAGACTTCGGCTCCCCCTTCGTACGGCGCATGATCAACATATAAAATTCTCATTTGTTTATACATTCCTCCCAAATCTTAATCGTCTGATCGCAAACGACCTCATGGGTAAAATTATTCGTAACGTATTCTCGGACTTCATGTCTTTTTTCGTTTAATTGAGATGGGTTTAACATTACTTGCTTAAGAGTATCAGATAACGCTAACGAATTTTTTTCTGGAAAGATCCATCCATGATCACCGATAACTTCGGGAATTGCACCGCTTGATGAGCCGATGGTAGGAACCTCACATGCCATGGCTTCGATAAGAACTCGTCCGAACTGCTCTTGCCACTCTATCTGAGATTCAGATGGTAACACCAGAACATCAAAAAGGTTCATATACCGAGGAAATTCTTCGTGTGGTATCGACGAAACAAATCGAATGTAATCTTTTAAATCATTAGATATTTCGGTAATCCATTTTGGTGGCTGCATAGAGCTCATCAATAACAGAGTAAAACGCGGAATATCCGAATCGGCAGCAAGTTTTTTCACGGCTTCAATTAATGTCCCAATCCCCTTTTCACTTGTATATCGTCCAACAAATCCAACGATAAATCGATCGCGCAATCCAAGCGATTCTTTTAGACTATTCACGTCAATTTTTCTGAAACGATTTGTATCGACACCAAATTGGGGGAGAACCGAAGCTTTGCCCTTGTACCCATACGATTCATTCAATGAGACCGCAGCACGATTCCCGGCAATAATATGGTCGACATGTTTCAATACGACATTACAAGCACGTTTATTAAATATCGACATCGGTCGTTGTATATTCTCCCAGGTAAACACAACAATTGGACGCCGATGAACTTGCAGATTCATCCAAATAATCTCTGCGGTAATGAGGTCGTGGGGCTCTTGTTCTACATGTATCACATCCGGATTAAACGACTCAATCGCATGGGCAATCGCATTGGGCATAAATAAATATTTAGATTGTGATCCTGTAAAGAGCGGTTTAATGGTAAAGACATCATATAAATCATCAACCGAAACTCGAGAAAAGTTACGTGGGGTATCCATCATCCGATCATGCCAAGGTGATGGGATAACAACACCAAGCCGCTGGACTCGTTTATCGGATGCTAAACGGCTCAATTTGTCGATTCGGTTATAGGCAGCTGAATAGGCGTGGCCAAAAACGAGCGTTCGCATAATATTATGTCATCCATCGCTGATACCATAATTGAAAGCACAGTAATGCCCAGACTTCGTATGCATAATTTTTACGATCTTGTTGATGATCGTCTACGACTTTGCGCGCCATTGTTGCATCCAAATAAGGCGACGCATTGAGCCGATCAATTGAAAGATGTTCATTAACCATGTCTTTTAATTCATGTGCCAGCCATGATTTGAGAGGTAATTCAAATGCCGACTTTTTACGTTCAAAAATATCTGTCGGTAAGATATCCTTAAACGCTTGGCGTAGTAAGTATTTCTCGACTCCCTGGGGATTTTTATAGTCTGAGGGGATCTGAAACGCAAGCTCGACAACTTCCATATCTAATAACGGAACCCGCGCCTCGAGTGATTGCGCCATGGTCATTTTATCTACCTTCATTAATGGATCACCACTTAACCAGATACTAGTTTCTAGATACATCATTTTGTCGAGCCAAGATAAACCATTTGCTTTATTCCAAAATGAATCAAATGAATACGTACTAAATTCATCTGATGCGTCTGGAGCTGAATGGGGTAAGATCGGTGGCTGCTGAAATCGGAAAACATCGGTGAGTATATGTTCGGCGCGTTGTTTTTCACTCAATAAGCTTCGATATCCACGCGCCTTTCCTCTCTGAATTGGTAGTTCGGCAAACGCGATAGCCAGCGCACTGCGGGTAGCTCCCGGCATTGGCTTTAATAATGAACCTAATGGATATTGAAAATCTTCTTTGTAACCTGCAAATAATTCATCTCCACCTTCACCAGTTAATACAACGGTGACGTCTTTTCGAGCAAGTTGACTTAAGAAAAATACCGGAACAGCGGCCGGGTCAGCTAACGGCTCATCTAAATGCCATAGAATTTCGGGCAATGACTTAACATGATCTGGCGACAAGATAATCTCATGATGGTCGGTGCCATATCGTTGACCTATCTGCTTGGCAAAAGAGAGTTCGTCGTATTCATTTTCAGAAAAACCAATCGAAAATGTTTTTACCGGATCAGACCCGAGCTGCGACATAATCCCAACTACAATTGAACTATCAAGGCCTCCTGACAAAAAGGCTCCGAGAGGTACATCGGCAAGCAATTGTCGCTTAACCGCATCTTTTACGACCTCCCTAATTAATGAAATAGCCTCGGCTTCGGATTTTATCTTACCCGCATACCGAGAATCCGATGCATAAAACCGAGAGCGGAGGTCATAATACTTTACGATCTTTTTTCCATTTTCGCTAATTTTCATACAATGGCCTGGAGGAAGTTTGTAGATTCCATCAAACATTGTTAATGGATCCGGAACAAAACGATATTTGAAATACAAATTCATTGCATACGGGTCAACATGGCGAGGTAAATTCGGAAGAGTAAGTAATGATTTGATTTCGGAAGCGAATGCGATTTTATTATCGAACTCGGTGTAATAAAGCGGCTTAATACCCATCTGATCACGAGCAACAAACATTGAATTATCTCTTAAGTCCAAGATGGCAAATGCAAATATACCGTTTAACCGTTTAACACAATCAATTCCCTTTTCTTCATACAGATGTAACACCATCTCGGTATCGGTGCCGGTATAAAATCGATGTCCCTTAGCTAACAGTTCTTCCTTTAATTCGGGAAAGTTATATATTTCACCGTTAAAGGATATCCGTAATGTTTGATCCTCATTCGTTAAGATCGGCTGATCTTGTTCTTTTGTATCAATAATCGACAAACGACGATAAGCCAGGCCACCGGGACCGTGGGTAAAAACTCCGGAATTATTTGGGCCGCGATGTTTAATTTCATTGGCCATCGCTTCGAGGATTTCAGGCTGGGCGTTTAATTGATTATGATAATGATATATTCCAGCGATTCCGCACATACGTTAATATCTCTATCATAATATCATGTGCGTTGATAATTATTAGGAAGGTAATACGTCAGCAAAAATATCTTCAAGCTGTGCTTCGACAGCATCATATGAATATAACGACCGAACTCGTTCTAAAGAGTTTTTCCCAAACAACTCACGCTTACTTGCATCGGTGGCTAAAGCTTTCATTTTCTCGGCTAATGAATTGATCTCATGATCAACTAAATAACCGGTTTGTCCATCGACAACCACATCTTCTGGACCGCCACTTTTTGTAGAAATAACCGGAAGACCTGCTGCCATAGCTTCAGCAAGGACGATTCCGAAGCCCTCTTGGCGAGAAGACAGAACAAAAAACGCAGCTTTTTGATACAACAGAACCAGTTGCTCTTGAGTTTGTAGTCCAATAAGTTCAACCGAAGATTCTAACTGACGTTCAGCAACCATATCAACTACGGTTTTATCATACGGTCCCGCTAGTACTAATCGATACTCCGGGCAATCATTTTTTATTAAAGCATATGCGTCTAACAGTAAGGGAATATTTTTTCGAGGATCATCGAGTCGACATACACACAGCATAATCGGCTCACGAAAGTGTTCATCCTGTGGTGGAATAAATTTTTTAGTATCAACGGGAGGACACATAATTTCGATTCGATCTTCGGGAACACCGATTTCAACCATCTCTTTTTTCGACTGAGTACTTAAGGTATATATTTTTGACGCACCTAATAAAGCTTGCTTCTCCTGATATCGAGATAACGGAATAAATAGACTATTTAAAAAGTGGACAACTTTTTGGCGGAAATTAGTGAATTTCGGCTGAGCCTTTTTTTCTGAATCGAGCGTTGTGGCTAACCACATTTTATATGAAACACCAGCACATTTAAAAAAATACAGCGGTGTAGCATAACCCGTCACGCCAAAAAAGAAATCATGCTGTTTAATCTCTTTTTGTAAAAAATGCCGCGGCAAAACAAATGCCAAAGGTTCAATATAGGGAAACGATGAAACAAACACCTTGCGAAATGGTTTGTCGATTACCTCATGATTTAATCGAAGTTTTAAGGATAGTATCCGGTTTAACGACAAAGCTTTCTGGGCCGACAAAAAAACCTGACTAAACATAACCCCACGCTTCACTAAGAATTGTTCAATGAACGCATTCATCGATTTAAGACCGCCACCATAATAAGGATCTTGAATAAAATAGAACAATCTTTTACTCATGAGTGTTTTTTATCTGCCACAACATACAAATCGCCAAAATAAGGGCTCTTTAATGCTCCGATAAATAATAATTTGTTGAAAATTTTACTGATAACCTTACCGAGTAACTTTGGACGAATGAACTCACCAATAATTCCGGGTAAAACAGCGCCATCGTACCGCATATGAATTACTTCAAATCCGTGCTCAGCAAGTTTTTTTCGTAGATAATCGGGTGTGTAATACCGCTGATGAGTCATGTCCTTACGGTTGGTTAACGTTACATTATAATCGGTTAAATTTTTATCATCAGCGTTTGGAACCGATAACAGCAAACGCTTATTACATATTTTTTGTAACTGTCTTAGCGCATCATCTTCATCAACAATGTGTTCTAAAACGTCATACATAAGCACCGTATCAAAGGTACGATCTCCACCTGGATCAACCTGTCCAAATGAAATTTGTTGAAATGGAACATCTTTAACCACCATAAAATTTTCCAGATCAGTGCCAAGAACCTTCATGCCCTTTTTCATCGCGTGCTGAGCATACCATCCTTGAGCACACCCGATATCCAAGAGCGTATTGCCAGATACATACGTATCGATATCTTTTATTTTTCCTGGTGCAGGTCGAGAAACGCTTTCCCACAGTGCCTTACTCATTTCTTTGCTCCTTTCAGTTCTCCCCGAAACATCCAAATTCTTCCTAGAAACTCTAGACCCGCAAATTGAGGATTTTTTGTCTGAATTAATGTCATAAAAAACTTAGGTACTGATTTTACTACCAATAACCAATTTATCGTATCATATCCCTCCCATTTCCGACGAAAGTGCCGAGCGCCGATTCCTCGAATATACTGCTGATGCAAAAATCGTTTAAGTGAATACTCCTGGTGATGTTCAACGCCGATCGGTATATACAAAATCTTGTAACCTTTATCAGTAATTTGTTTTTTTAGATCGGCATCTTCACCAGCAGCAACTGGAAAATGTTCGTCGAATCCATTTACTTCGATGAGTACGGATCTTTTAAAGGCAACATTATTGGTAACTCCAGCCGGAACATCCCAGCCCCCAACGATCTCGCGATCCTTTGCATGATACATCTCCCGAGTTTGATACCGCTCGTACTGTGCAATTAGATTGGAAGCAAGAACCTTGGGGTGTGCTTGTTGAAAACCAGTAACACCAATAACTTCGGGATATCTTTTAAATCCATCATCAATCTTTTCAAGCCAATTTAACGGAGGTACACAATCATCATCAGTCATTGCAACAATATCACCTTGAGCTATCTGAATTCCCCTGTTTCGAGCAATTGCTGGACCAGGATTCGCTTGTAAAGATATGAATTTAAACGAGACATTACGGGTGGCTAATACCGACTGTTGTAATGAAGATAAATAATCGAGGCTACCATCGGTTGATCCATTATCAATAACGATAACTTCAAACTCATCGTGACTCATGGTTTGACTAAATAATGAGTCTAAACATTCTTTTAATAACTCCAATCGATTGTAGGTAGCTAATACAACAGAGAATCTCATGTAAGAATCAGTAACATTATAAAAACTTTACCACACTTAACGGGTATGTTATAGTTCACAGAGTAATGCCTAGTGAATTTGGAAAAAGCACGATTTATCGATATTGGTGGCAAGCAACGCTAAAACTCGGCCAGAAAAATGATGTTGAGTTTTTGAGTTCGTTATATTCGACCCCTCAAACACCCGAAAAAGTACAATCAGATTGGGATCAATACCAACAAGAACTCCGTAATTTTGAAGGACTAAAAAAAACAGTTGCCCAATATAAACAATTTATTCATCCCACTTATGAAGATTTCATATTAGGTAGCCAAACTTGGGTGCCCTTACTCTATGCCACCATCCGTATCCAACAACCAGAAATTGTGGTAGAAACGGGCTGTGCAACCGGGACAACGGCTTCATTAATTCTGTATGCGCTGGAAAAAAATAATAAAGGTCATCTTCACAGTGTTGATAAAAGAATCGATGGTGATTGGATAAAGACGAATAATCTATCCAGTGGCTTTTTAGTTCCAGAAGAATTAAAGCATCGATGGACGTTTATTGATGCAGAACTTATCACCGAGCTTCCCTCTTTATTGGCAAAGTTAGGTAAAGTAGATTTCTTCTATCATGATTCTGACCATAGTTACGTCCACCAAATGTGGGAATATCTTACCGCATGGCCGTATATTCCTGTTGGAGGTATTGTTGCTAGTGATGATTTATTCCATAACACAGCATTTTTTGATTTTAGTCGTCAAATCCCTGAAGATTTACAGATAACAAATCGTGGTCATAACTTTGGTTTAGTTCTGCGAAAACAACTTCCGATAATGGATCATGCAACAATTGGAGGAGTGTATTAAATGCCAATACGAGAAGAATTACAAAAAGTTATTGATACAGTAGATGGATGGCTGACCATAAGAGAAGCAGAAACATTGTACAATCTTGCACATAAAGCGACTGGAAAAGGATCGATCGTTGAGATCGGTTCATGGAAAGGTAAATCTACAATTTGTTTAGGATTAGGTTCAAAGGCTGGGCATAAGGTTAAAATCGTTGCAATAGATCCTCACACCGGTTCCCCAGAACATAAACGTGAGATGGGTGATTTTTCGACATTTGATGAATTCAAGAAAAATATTCAAGATGCACAAATCAGTGAATTAGTGGAACCAATAGTAAAGCCTTCTTATGAAGCAGCACGAGAATATAATCAGCCGGTTGAAGTAATTTTTATTGATGGAGCACATGAATATGAAGCCGTACGAAATGACTTGAACGATTGGTTTCCCAAAATTGTAAACGGCGGATTTATTGCACTTCACGATACAACAAGTGATTGGGAAGGTCCTTGGCGAGTAGTCAAAGAAACGGGTCTTTCTTCTCAACACATTCGTAACATTCACTTTATAGATACAATAACAGTATTTGAAAAAGTCGCCTCAATAACTCCATTAGAACGAGTGCAAAACGTTTATAAAGTGATGAGTACTGATATCTATTTCACTCTCAGAAAAATCAAATTTCCACAACCTGTGAGAAATATATTAAAGAAAGTCCTTCCGGTATTAGGTATAAAATTTTAGTTTTTCTTACGTGCTACATTAAGTAATAGATTGAAGTCATCTCGTAACGATTTTCCTTGCAACAAGAATAATAAGGCCACATACAGGCAAGTCGGGATAATGGCAATTCCGATCCAAAAGATAATCGAGTTCTGGTCTAGAGGAGTAATTAAATACCAACTGCCAAATGCACTCAGAAAAACGGCGATAATCGGCGCAAAAAAAGTATTCCACCAATCAATCTGGATAAATGATGCAGCCCGAATAAGGAACAGAATGGTAATACTAAGAACGATAATACTCACAATGATCGACATTCCATATGCACCGAAATTACGCACCGTTATCCATCCTAAGACAATTAACATAATTGCCTGTATCGCTTGTCCCAAAACATATATTTGAGGTTTACCGATGTAAGTAAACAATGAACCGACTAAATCCCAAATTGGCTGTGCAATTAAGTACACGATCAATCCTCTGAGCAATGGGACCATCGGTAACCACTGTTCACCAATCAGAAGCGACGTAATTTGAGGTGCCCACATGAAGAGCACCATCCCTAAAAATATAGTACCCTTAAATACCGAACCGATCGTTAGGTTCATGCTTTTGCTAAGTTTTGAGTGATCATTTTGAACGGTCGCAATCAGTGGACCTGATATTTTATTTATAACTTGAGAAAAGAGAGCCAACGGCTGTTGCGCCAACCCATACGCTTTAGAATAATATCCGAGAATAACAAATGTAGTATATTGCCCAACGAGAAAGTCATCAAATTGGGACATCAAAAACGCAAAGAAGTTGCCTAATAAAACCATCCCGCCAAACGTTAATAATGATTTATTTACATCACGATCGAATTTCCAGGTTAATTTCCACGGACAAAGTATCCAACCGAGAACCGAAATTCCAATCGTAGTGCTGGCTGTCACCGAGACCAAAGACCAAACGCCCCACTCATGCATTGCTCCGTAAACCGAAACGACAAAAGCCAGCAATGAACTTACTAATATTATTATGCTTATTCGACCAAAAGATAAATTCTTTCGCAAATAGGTAATGTGCGTTGAACTTAATGTTTGAATAACTAAAAGGCCCATTAAGACAACCAAAACTTTATACATAAGTGGATCATAAAAATGTAGAAAGACTTGACGCAAAGAAAGCGTCACAATAAACGAAATTATTGTGAGAATGTTTATCATCAGATAATACCCGTTATATGCGACTTCTAGTTTTTCCTGCCGCTGAATGAGCGCTTGATCAAATCCGATTCCGGCGGACTGACCCAACATTGAACGGAAAAATTCGGCCATTGCCATTAAACCAAAAAACTCAGGAGCCAATAATCGGGCTAATATTATTCCACGAACAAAATTCAACGCATACACAAGATAATCACTGACAACGACTAAGGCAGTGCCCCGCAATATCATATAACCAAATGCAGGTTTTGAACGTGTTGAAGAAGACGGTTTTGTGCTCATATTGATTATTGATATAACGAAGCGACGGTATCCCCGTATCGGTCCCATGTGTAATCTTCAACATGAGAACGAGCATTTAAACCATATGTAATAGTCAAAGGTAAATCGGTGGAAAGCATTGTCAGCGCATTAACAATGGAATCTACATTCTGAGGCTTAACCAGAAGTCCATCTGTACCATCTCTCATAACTGAACCCGCATTATCGGTTGTCACTAAAGCTAAACACTGTGCCATCGCTTCATATGTCACAAGCGCGCTTCCCTCTTCAAGCGAAGGAAATAGAAAAACATGGGACTTCGTATAATAGGGCTTAGGATCAGTAAAACCAGTAAATACAATAGTATCGTCATGTGCATATTTCCCTAAAAATGGCTTAATCTGATCAATAATCGGCCCGACTACGTAAAATTGTCCCTTAGGTACTGATAACCTAGTCCAGGCTTCTAATGCGTATAGTATTCCCTTACGAAATCCGACTTCACCAACATAAAGTGCATTTAAGTACGGCTCTTTATCAAGAATAGATTCACGTGGTTTCTCATTAAGGAAATCAGAACTTACGCCAAACGGAATAACGGTAATACTCTCTGGCTTAAAACCTAAATCGACAAACGATTTTTTTGCATATGTTGAAGGAACAATTATCTGATCAGCCAATTCATACTCTCGGACTTCACGATGTACCTGCCACATATTATATGCATTCGATGTTATTTGGCGCACTTTGTACTCATCATCAAGGATTTGCTTCTGCTGAAGAATATGCGTCGAGGCTCGTTCTAACACGACTCGCATATTTCTTTTTTTAGCTTTTTGTATTGCGGGTAATGCCATCCCCGCCCAACCGTGAAATGCATCGGCATCAGTATGCATCACTTGAGCAGTAAGATAACCATGTAACGCATCACCGACCGTATTGACCATCACTTGGGGAAGAAAGTGTCGAAGACCCGGAATATGACTGGGAACACGAGTGACAGAGATCGAGCCAACTGTAGGCTTTGTTGAATTGGCAGCAATAACCTGATTAAGTACATTATGACGAACTAAACCATCCACAGCAAAGCCAGCGGTCCGCCCGATACCACTTCCGCCTAATACACATCCACCAATTGAATAAACAACGCTCATTATTGTTAGTATACCTGGTTTATGCGATTCACTGAAATGTTTGTATAATGATTCCAATGTTTAACTACATTTTCTCGGATGAAGATCGTTCCCGAAAAATTCGACTAACATTAATTCTGCTCGCTATGTTTTGCTGCTATGGAATCTATAAAGGTCCAATGACCGAAATTACATTTAAAAAAATTAAAACAGACATGCGTACATATACTGGAAAGGCTATTGCATTTAATGCATCAATAATCGAACGAGGCTCGAATGGAATAAAACTATATGATCGAGGTATGACCATTTATGCTGAGGGATTACCGAGCATACTTACACCTGAAGCGACGATAAATGCAACAGGTACGGTAAAATTTTTAAATAGTAAACCGACGGTATCAATACAAAATTATGCGACAGCAAATTCGCCATTACATCAATTATTTCTGCACCTGATAATTGGCACACTCTCGACAGTGTGCTTACTTTATTTTTTTAACAAGGAAAAGATTGATAAATGGCTAATTCAAGTAAAAAAATCTTATGGCTTCACATAATCCCAAGGTACCCAATCAACAGAGACAATACGTTAACCAACTCGTATCGTTAGCATACATTGGAATAGGATTCGTACTTCCTGGACTAGTGAAAACGATAATCAATGTTTTCTTTCCCGAAAATTATACGTTAAGCTGGGTCGGATATACGTTACAAACCCCCTTAGCGTTTACACTCGTTGCGTATTTGCTTACGATGATGTTCAAAAAAGAACAACGAAAAACAATATTTGTATTGCTCTTTTTGGGGGCACTGGCATATTGGGTATATGATGCAGCATTGCATCCCTATAAAGGCACAACCTTTTGGCTCTTTCCAATAAATTTTAATTCTGTGGTAATTCGACACAATATTGTCACAAACTAAGCTTCATTCCATTTATCAACGATCAACGCGATAGCATTATCAATCGGTGTAAAGACCATACTAAAGTCTGTTTTAAACAAACTATTATCAAGAGCAGAGTTTAATGAATATTCATTCGGCTCTTCCTGGTCTTCATCAATAACGGTATCAAGTACGGATGCAGATACTATTTCGGAATTGGATTCTAACTGATTTTGCATACGAAGAGCAAGCTCGTATGGTGTAATAAGTTCATCGGCAGCAAGATGATAAATCTTATTTCTCGACAGCATCAAATCATCACTAATAAGCTCAATACTTTTTGCTATATCTCCAAGATATATTGGTGAAAGTTGTTGATCCATGGCTAATGACGGTAAGGTATTTTGTTCT
Organism: candidate division WWE3 bacterium; assembly: GCA_013335095.1. Taxonomy (GTDB): domain Bacteria; phylum Patescibacteriota; class 4484-211; order 4484-211; genus JAAXWF01. Next base: position 60,745 of record JAAXWF010000003.1, on the reverse strand, counting down.
AAATAACGACGAATTTGGGCCAATAAATGATTTGGTGAAGAAGACAGAATTGAACCAATGCGTAAGATGGTATATTCAACCCCCGATGCAAAAATCTCTCTTTCAGCTAAGTACTTCACCTTTCCATACCAATTTGAAGGGAATGGAAAAGCTTCTTCATTAAATGTCTTTTCAATATCGTCATCGTTAAACACTTGATCAGACGATAAAAAAATCATATGGATGCCATGATTAAAACAAATTGATGCAACCTGTGAGGTAAACTCAACATTAATTACATATTGTTGATCTCGTTCCTCTTCAGTCAATACCGTGGGAGCAATGTAATCAAGAGTGTGAGCATCAACCATATCGATAACAATTGAGTCTGGCTGCTTAGTTAAATACGAATCGAGGAGCTCTAAGGATGAATCGAGGGATCGATCGTTTACCGCGATTTCTTCCAGATAGACATCGCTCCCCCAGAAAGCCTTAAGCTCAACAGCAACGGGTTCATTGTTATGTAATAAAATAAAATTTCTTTTTTTGTTCATATTATAGGTATATTTTTACCATACATATGCCAATTATCTCGATAAATCCCTCAACCACAACTTAATGACATCCTTTACGGCGTTAAATCCCGAACGCTGAGACACCGTAGACCCTTCGACATCATGCCACGTAATTGGTATCTCTTTTATCGAATAACCAGCTTGTTTACTACGCAAAATAAGTTCGACATCGAACGCAAACCCTCGAATTGATAGTTGTGGCCTGATCCGAAGGTATTTTGCTCTATTTATAAACTTTGCTCCACACTGAGTATCTTTTATTCCCAAGTTAAACAGAGTATTAACTAACAGATTAAAAGATCTCCCATAAACACGGCGCAAAATGGGTTGTTTTTGATCAATGGATGCTCCTGGAATCCAGCGAGAAGCTAAAACGAAATCCACTCTTAATGCCTCCGATATAAGTTTTTCACATTCCTGAGGTGAAGTAGACCCATCAGGATCAACAAAACCGACTAATTCCGCATCCACGTGATCAAATCCATGATACACGGCACCACCCTTTCCAAGCGGGCGGTCTACATACACTAAGCGAATATTCGGATTGGATGAATAAGTCTCGCGGATATACTCAGCAGTACCATCAGAAGAACCGTTATCAACAATGACAAGTTCAACCGCATTATTAAAATGTTCAATAAAAATACGAATGGTTCTCTCCAACCTTTTCCGTTCATTTAATGCTGGGAATATTATTGAAACCTTAGGCATTTATTTCTTATAAAACCTCACACTATCAAATTATCAGGGGGCGTTCAAATCATCATGATATCTAAAGGGCAATAAGAATAATTACATATCCTTATATCCATCTGGATGGGTAGTGTGCCACTTCCATGCTGATTCGACGATGTCTCTTAAAGAGTATTTTGGTTCCCACTTTAAGATGTTCTTTATTTTTGTATTGTCCGCATAAATTTCGGGAGCATCTCCGGGTCTTCGCGCGGCGATCTCGACCGAGAAATCGATAGTAGTCACCTGTTTTATCATTTGAATAATTTGTAAATTTGAATAGCCTGCTCCGACCCCAACATTAAAGTAATCAGTTACCGAATGATCTTCTAAATAGTTTAGGGCAGATACATGAGCATACGCTAAATCAACGACATGGATATAATCGCGCACATTAGTTCCATCGATCGTACTGTAATCGTTACCAAATATCGTAAACGATTTTCTTTTACCCATTGAGGTAAATAATGCTAAAGGAATTATATGAACTTCAGGATTGTGATCCTCACCGATGGAGCCGTCGGGCCATGCACCAGCAACATTAAAATATCTTAATCGAATTGAATTCAAACCATATGCGCGATAAAACCAATCCAACATTTGTTCTACAACGAGCTTGGTTTGCCCATATGGACTCTCCGGCTTAAACGTCTCGTTTTCAGTAACCGGTAAATGAGTCGGCTGGCCATATGTGGCACAGGTAGAAGAAAAAACAATCTTATTTATCTGTAGTTCGATCATTGCATGGAATAAATTAAGTGATCCAATAACATTATTTTCGTAATATTTTATCGGATGCTCAACTGATTCAGGCACACTTAAGTAAGCCGCGAAATGCATAACCGCATCAGGTCGAACCGTGACAAGGGCATTCTTAATCGAATCATAAGAACGAAGATCACCCTCAATAATCTCAAATTCACCGACGGATTGAGAATGACCAAATTCGAGATTGTCGAAAACAATAGGTTCATATCCTTCCTGTTTTAATACCCGACATGCAATTGATCCAATATATCCAGCACCACCAGTAACTAATACCTTTTTCATAAACAAATTGTATCAGAGGTTAGATCAAGAACCTATCAAGATAACGAACGGATTTCAGCATCAATAAATTCCATTATTTCACCATCAAGCACGCCTTCAGAATTCGAAGTTTCAACATCAGTTCGATGATCTTTCACCATCTGATACGGTTGTAAAACATACGATCTAATTTGATTACCCCATCCGGGAACCTTATACTCGCCTTTTATTTCCGATTCACGTTTTTTTTCTTCTTCAGCTTTAATCTGAGCTAATTTACCAATCAAAATATTCATCGCAAGCTCTCGGTTCTTATGCTGAGACCGCTCCGATGCAACCCGAATGGTAATGCCCGAGGGTATGTGAGTTAAGCGAACTGCGGTAGAAACTTTATTAACATTTTGCCCACCTGGTCCACCGGCACGCGTCGCCTCGAATTCAAGATCATCATCATTAATTTCAATACCGCTACTACCGCCTTCGATCATAGGAATGACTTCTACACGGGCAAAACTTGTTTGACGTAAATTAGCGGCATTAAACGGCGATAACCGGACTAAACGATGAGTTCCTGTTTCATGTTTTAAGTAACCGTATGCATATGTACCATGTATTTCTAAAATAGCTTCTTTAATACCAGCTTCTTCGCCCGGACTTTGTTGAATCATTACCACATCCCAATCTTTTATTTCGGCAAATCTCGTATACATACGTAGTAACATACTCGCCCAATCCATAGCCTCAGTACCTCCCTGGCCAGGATAAATAGATAGGATGGCAGCTGATTTATCATAAGGTCCTGATAAATATAATCGTTCTTCGAGCACCGCAAGCCGACGCTCGATTTCTGCGCTTGCCGTCTCATTATTGGGCTGATCTTCAAGCTCCATCAACAATAGTTCGACAGTGTCCAGACGATCAATCTCGTCCTTAATTTCGGTCAAGTCCTTCATCTTTCGGCCAGACTTTTCTGGATCCTGCCAAAAAACCGCTGAAGAACTTTCTTCTTCTATTTTCTGCTTCTCGATTTGCAAGGTGCTACGATCCAACCGCTGTGACACCGTCTCAAATCTACGTTTTAAACTTTCAATATCTACCATATGCCATATTATACTGGTTCCCTTTCGATATGGGTAAAGATTAGGTATACTATCGGTATATGAAAAAACGTGTGTTTTCAGGTATTAAGCCCTCAGGAGATTTACACCTAGGTAACTACATTGGAGCATTATCGCAATGGGTAGCTCATCAACATGAATACGACAATATTTTTTGTATAGTCGACTTACATGCAATAACAGTTCCACAAAATCCACATAGGTTACAAGAGCAGACCAAATCAATTGCGGCCTGGTATATTGCTGCAGGAATAAATCCAGACGAATCAATTATGTTTGTTCAATCCGATAACCCAGATCATACGTATTTAGGATGGATATTAAATTGTTTTACCGGCATTGGTCAGTTAGGTCGCATGACTCAGTATAAAGATAAAAAAGAAAAAACAGAGTTCGTGAGCGTAGGGTTATTTGATTATCCCGCCCTTATGGCCGCGGATATTCTTTTATACGATACGCAATTCGTTCCTGTTGGAGAAGATCAAAAACAGCATATTGAACTAACAAGGGACGTGGCCGAACGTATAAACGGCCAATATGGTCATATCTTTACTATTCCCGAATATATGCCACCAATTGCCGGTGAACGTATTATGAGTTTGCAACAGCCGGATAAAAAAATGTCAAAAAGCGAATCGGATCCGAACGGAACGATTAATCTATCCGATACACCTGATCAAATACGAGAAAAGTTACGAATAGCAGTAACAGATTCAGGAAATGAAATAATCATAGATAAAAAAAATAAACCAGCGATTACCAATCTAATTACCATATATCAAGCACTTTCGGGTAAAACGCCACAACAGCTTGATGCAGAGTATTCTGGCAAAGGGTACAAAATATTCAAACAAGATTTGGGAGAAGTTATTATTCAACATCTATCGCCAATTCAAACACGATATTCGGAGATTATACATTCTAAAGCAATCGAGAAAACGCTCACTAATGGGGCAAATAAAGCCAAAGAAATTTCAACTACTAAAATACAACAGGTTCGAAATGTAATTGGCATTAGCCAATAGATTATCCATCATATTTATATTCCATAAAAAGAGCCCCGCGGGCGGGGCTCTTTACGACGTGAAGTAAGTTTTCCTTCACGAGGCCTCCTTTCTTAGGCTATCTCAATGTCCATTGGTTTCCGAATTCACTTTTATTTGAACTTGTTTCGATGGGTTATGTAGTTGTTTCTTGATTCGAAGTGTTAGTGAACCATCAATAAAAGTGGCTTCGGCTTCATCTGGAATAACTGGCGAAGGAAGGCTCAATGTCCGAGCTACACTTCCACTATACCGTTCTTTACGAATATATTCACGGTTTTTTATTTCTTTTTCTTCATTACGATTTGCTTTAATCGTTACACTATCAGAAGATACTGAAATATCTACATCGTCAGGTTTAACACCAGGAATATCAGCCTTTACAACAACATATTGATCTTCCTCATATGCATCAACAGACAATAGTGAAGAGGAACCGTGGGTCATGAGATCATCATCCATTAGTGGAAATCCCGACCACATAATTCGGCGTAACTCTCGAAATGGATCATATCGGACAATACGTGACATTTTATATACACCTCCTTTCGCATTGGCAGTTAGCACTGCACAGTGTTAGACTAACAAAAAGAAATACGTTCGTCAAGACGATCTCGATGCCTACAAAACAAGCGAAACCCATACACGACATCATATTGACATCATTTAGCGCCGGTGATAATCTTCTGATAGTTATGAATAGTGACTACCTATCAACGCGCCAGCAAGATATCCTAAAAGCTATTATTGATGAATATGTTCATACTGCCCAACCAGTCGGGTCAGAGAACCTCGTTGGCAAATATCATTTTGATTTTTCTCCTGCAACTACACGTAATGAAATGGCCGAACTTACTCGGTTAGGTTTTCTACAAAAGGATCATTCTTCAGCAGGTCGAACCCCAACGCCTCACGCTTTTCGTTATTACGTAAAAAATATGATGCAAGAAAAAGAAATGCCCGTAGTTAATGAAGTTGCAATTAAACAACGCCTATGGCAACACCGCCACGATCAAGAACAATTATTACGACAAGCAGCACTTTCATTATCTGAAGAGTTGCAGAATTTAACCGTAATTACAACCGACAATGGTCAAATGTATGCATCAGGTGCTGCCCATATTTTACGTCATCCCGAATTCTACGATATAGATCTAACTCGTGCGGTACTGCATTTACTTGATCAATATGACTTAATTAATTACATATTGTCTCAGTTATCTCCAGAAGCCGAATATGGATTACTTCTCGGAGAAGAAACCGGCTTACCATCAATGGCCCAGTGTGGTTTAGTAACAACGAGAATTGATTTACCAAAAGGTCATCTAGGATATATCACCGTTGTTGGACCTTATCGACTGGATTATCCTTCTGTAATACCAACCTTGCGATATTTACAGCGATTAGTTAACGAGATGAGCCGAAGCTGGTAATATATCCATATTAAAAATTATGAACGAAGAAAATAATAACAACAATCAAATAAACGATCGCACTCAGTTGCTCGAAGAACAGCTTAAAAGAGCCCTTGCTGACTATGCAAATCTAAAAAATCGATACGAGAAAGAGCTTACTGGTAGTGTTCAATTGGCAAATGAGTTGTTAATGACACAAATGATTAGCGTTCTTGATGGACTAGAGATGACAGCTAAAGAATTTTATACAATATTAACTCGGAATGGTTTTTCGAGAATACAGATAGAGCCAGGAACCGCGTTTAGCGCAGAAACAATGGAGGTTATTGATACTGATGGAAAAAGTGATATAGTACTTGAAGTGCTTGCACCGGGATATAAACTTAACGATCGAGTAATACGACCAGCAAAGGTTAGATTAGGAGTCAAAGACTAATATGGCAAAAACAGTAGGAATAGATTTAGGAACAACTAATTCAGTAGTCGCCGTCATGGAGGGTGGGCAGCCAAAAGTAATCCCATCCAGTGAAGGACGTACGACCATACCTTCAGTTGTCGATATCGAAACAGGTGTTGTTGGTGAGGTAACCAAAAGACAGTTGGTGGTTGCTCCACAAAAAACAATCTATTCAGTCAAACGACTCATGGGACGAAGGGTAGAAGATCCTGAAGTTCAAGAACTTAAAAAATTCCTCTCATATGAGATAGTTTCGGGACACGATAACTCCGCGGCTGTTTCGTATGCTGGCAAAACATACACCCCTCAAGAAATCTCGGCAAAAATTCTCATGAAGCTCAAACAAGATGCCGAAAGTTATCTTGGAGAAACAGTAGATTCTGCCGTAATAACGGTACCAGCATATTTTAATGATTCACAAAGACAGGCGACAAAACAGGCTGGAGAAATTGCTGGTTTAGAGGTTAAACGTATTATAAACGAACCGACCGCAGCGGCACTCGCCTACGGGCTCGATAAAACAGTCAATGAAACGATCGCCGTGTATGATCTTGGCGGTGGAACCTTTGATATATCAATTCTTGAAGTCGGTGATGGTGTATTTGAAGTCAAGGCGACTCATGGAGATACTCATCTCGGTGGAGATGACTTTGATCAAAAAATAATTGAATTTTTGGCGCAATCATTCCAAACAGAACAAGGTATTAATTTACGTCAAGACCGCCAGGCCTTACAACGTCTGAAAGACGCAGCAGAGAAGGCTAAGATTGAGTTATCCGCAAAGCCTGAAACAGAAATCAATATACCGTTTATAACAGCAGATGCCACGGGACCTAAACATTTGATGCTCACACTTACCCGTTCAAAGTTAGAACAGCTGGTTGATGATCTTGTTGAAAGGACTTTTAATGCGCTAAATCAAGCGCTATCGGATGCCGGAGTAACAAAAGATCAAATAGGCCAGGTCGTCTTGGTCGGAGGGCAGACTCGAATGCCCTATATCCAACAGAAAGTAGCCTCATTTTTTGGTAAAGAACCTCATAAAGGAGTCAACCCTGATGAGGTAGTCGCGATCGGTGCAGCCATTCAAGCCGGAGTACTCGGCGGTGAAGTTAAGGACGTGCTTCTTTTGGACGTTACCCCTCTTACGTTGGGTATTGAAACACTTGGTGGAGTGATGACGCCCTTAATTGAGCGCAATACAACAATTCCAACAGCCCAATCTCAAGTATTTTCGACTGCAGCAGATAACCAAACTTCTGTTGAGATTAATGTATTGCAAGGAGAAAGACCATTGGCGTCAGAGAATAAGAGTCTTGGACGTTTCCAATTAACTGGTATTCCACCAGCACCACGAGGAATACCGCAGATTGAAGTTACTTTCGATATTGATGCCAACGGTATTCTCAACGTTTCGGCAAAAGATAAAGCAACGGGCAATCAGCAAAAAATTGTAATCCAAAATACAACTGGCTTATCGAAAGATGAGATCGCGCGAATGCAACAGGAAGCACAGGCTCATGCTGAAGAAGATCGCAAGAGAAAAGAATTAATCGAATATCGCAATCAGGCCGACAATTTAGTATATACAGCCGAAAAATCTCTCCGTGAATTTGCCGATAAAATTCCAGCAGATAAAAAATCAGACATAGAAACAAAGGTAAAAGCAGTAAAAGAGAACCTTCATATTGAAGATTTAGAACAATTAAAGAAGCTTACTGAAGATTTATCCCAGTCAATCCAAGCAATCGGAGCGTTAATGTATGACCAACCTTCAGCTGAGACGACACCAGAACAACCTCAAAATCCGTCCGAACAGTCGGCCGAAGGCGAAATTGTAAATGAAGACGAAAATAAGTCTAATTAATCCAATGACCAATGGCTTCACAAAATTATTACGATATCCTCGGAGTTAATCAGCAGGCAAGTGAAGCGGATATCAAATCTGCATATAAAAAACTTGCCAAAAAATACCATCCAGATGTAAATAAAGATCCTCAGAGTCAAGATAAATTCAAAGAAATATCTCAAGCGTATCAGGTACTCTCTAACGCCGAAAAGAAAGCGGCCTATGATCGACTCGGCCACCAAGGATTTGAGCAAGCACGGCAAGGTGGTTACAACCCATACGGTAATGCAGGATATAACAGTAACTTTGAAGATATATTTGGCGGTTTTCAAGATCCTTTTGACATATTTGAGCAGTTTTTTGGTGGTAGTCGATCAAGCCAAGGTACGGCTCAACCATCGGGTGAAGATTTAGAGATGGTATATAAAATCTCATTCGAAGAAGCTGTTTTAGGGGCAGAAAAGACCATAAGCTATCAAAGACAGCAAGCATGCGAGACCTGCGATGGAACAGGCAGTAAAAAGAAAAAGGCAGGAATGAAAACATGTGAACAGTGTAGAGGCAATGGGCGTGTCCAGGTCAAACAGTCATTTCTTGGGGCACAGTTTGCTCAAGTAGTTCCCTGTCCGACATGTAGAGGTAAAGGGAAAATAGTAGTAGATCCATGTCCACAATGCCGGGGTACTGGCCGTAGGAATCAGGAAGAGAAATTAACAATCAATATTCCAGCGGGAGTCGATACAGGCGTTAAAATGCGGTTCAAAAATAAAGGTAACATCGGTGAAAACCAGAGTCCTGCGGGTGATTTATACTTATTATTTAAGGTTGAGCCACATAAAATATTTACTCGAAAAGATGCCGACATACTGTTGGTACTACCGGTATCAATACCACAATTAGTATTAGGTGATACTATTAAAATACCAACGATTTACGGAGAACACGACTTAACCATACCGGCCGGAACACAATCTGGAAATGAATTCAAAATAAAGGGACAAGGAACCCTGAATTTACAAAAATCACAACAAAAAGGTGACCAGATAGTCACTGTAAAGGTAGAAATACCAACCAAATTATCAAAAAAAGAGAAGGAACTCTATCAACAATTATCCGAATCGGCGAGTAAACCAAAGCATATTTTTGATACTCTATTTGGATAATTTAGCGCACTCATTCCCTACCCTATAGACAGGATCGACAACTTAAGCGTTAGGATGATATAATTCGTTTATGATTAAATCAGAATTTATGGCGGCCATTCGCCAAATAGCAAGTGAACGGGGGATAAAACCTGAAGATATAATGTCAACTTTAGAAAAGGCTATGATTGCCGCATATCGCAAAGATTATCCATTAGCAGACGAAGAGGTTGAAAGCGTAACCGTAACGATTGATCCAGAATCCGGTGAAGTCGCATTATCAAAAGATGGAGATGATATTACTCCTCCTGGATTTGGTCGTATTGCAGCCCAGACAGCCAAACAAGTGATCCTTCAAGGTGTACGAGAAGCAGAAAAAAATGCTGCTCTTGAAGAATTTCAAGAAAAAATAGGACGGGTCGTACCAGGTATGTTGCAACGTTTTGAACGCGGTAGTTGGTTAGTAGATGTCGGACGAACGATTGCCGTGATGCCTCGCGAAGAACAAGTTTTTGCTGAAAGCTATCAAAATAATCAAAGGCTTAAAGTATATGTTAAAAAAATCGTTGAACGAGAAAATCATCACGATATTATCGTATCTCGTTCGGATGCAGATCTTGTACGCGCATTATTTGAACTAGAAGTACCAGAAATTCAAAGCAAGGCAGTTGTGATTAAAAATATTGCACGAGAACCAGGTAGCCGAACTAAAATCGCCGTGATGAGTGTGCAAGATGGGGTTGATCCGGTAGGATCAATGGTCGGACAACGTGGTGTACGAGTACAGGCAGTCACCAATGAATTAAATGGTGAAAAAATGGACATTATCTTGTGGAGTGACGTCGTAACTAAGTTTATAATTAATGCCCTATCACCAGCACATGTTAGTGATGTAATAATTGACGACGAAAAAAGAGCAGCCCAGGTTGAAGTACCTGATGATCAGCTGTCGTTAGCTATAGGTAAGGAAGGTCAAAACGTAAGACTAGCATCAAAATTAACTGGCTACAAGATCGATATTGTGAGTAATAACGGTGAAGTATTTAGTGGAAAAGAAGAAAAACAAACACAAGAGAATCAAGAACTACACGAAGTTGTAGCATAATTTGTTTTATTTTTTATCATCCGCATTTTCAATAAATAGTAATACTAAAGTTTACGGAATAACCAAAAGCCACTACCCAGTAGAGAAGCGATAATAAGAGAGTATATTAAGGTCGCATCAACAGCACCGCTACTTGGTAACGCACCAATTGCAGTCGGAGTGGGTGTTCGAGAAGTTGAGGCGGATGGAGCTGGTGTAGAAGTAGCAGTTGCACCACCGCTTCCCGTAATAGTATAGGTCGAACCATTAATCTGTCCAGTAGTTGGGGCAACCCCACCTGCTGTACTTAAGGTTCCAACAGCACTAACAGTTAGTGTGCCTGCAGTGTTAGCTAACACTGTAACTGTTGCGAGTGTTCCGCTTGTTGCACCAGAGGGATTAAATACAACACACTGAGAGCCATTACTACTCAAGCTACTGAAACCGCTACCGCCACAACTGATCTCTTGCAGCTGACCATTTGTTACACTAACGGTAAAGTCAGCAGCAGTAACAGCATCAGACGCAGTAAATGTAATTGGAACAGAAATAGTACTCCCGACGGTTTCAGCCTGGGTAACTGATGGTACTAATAACGCAGTTGTTAAAAATAAAGCTACAAAAGAACTTAATAAGGCAGTATTTCTCATAATTAATTCGCTAAACTGGTTACAATCGATATATCGCTACTATTTACGATACCATCTTGATTACAATCAGCACTTTCTAATTGGCTAATAACTGGTGTGATTAATCCTGAAACAATACCGTTAATTAGCTCAATGTCGGATCTATCCACCGCTTCATCTTCATTTATATCACACTTCGTTCTCTTTTGAATAGGCACATTTAATGCTTCAACTTCGTTCCCCAAATTATCAAATGCAGTGATAGTAATAACGTTATCGCGACCATACAATATTACCTGGGAATCCCATCTTTGATCTTCATATGGATCAATTTTGTTATTGTTTATAGAGAGACTATACCCTTCTGATACAGTTCCATATATGTTAACTGATTCAGAATAACTAAATGAATATGGAATGACTACGGTAAATATTGAATGATCACTGTTATATTCATGACTTGAACTTGGGACAACGACTACAGCCGGTGCTTGATTTGCGGATGCTTGTGATTTTTTATAAAGAGAACTATTTTGATTGTTAAAAAATGGAAACGTGAGTGAAATATACGTAAACGATAGAACAGCGCTTGTGAAATAAAAGATTCCTAATTTTGTAATAACATTTTGTTCGATGAAAAAACGTTGATAAAGATTAGACATTTTAAGTCGTATTAATTATATGTGTATTGGCTTCCGTATCTACCTGCGAGGATTCCGAGATCAAAGACATCTATGACTCCATTTTTTCGCATATCGCTAAGTCGTGCTTCTGAGACACTGTTGTCGGTTACGTTTGTCTCATTATAATGTCCAGCAAAGATTCCGACATCAAAGACATTTACAACTTCATCGCCATTGATATCCCCAAGACCACGTCGATCAACAGTCTGTGTTAAATCCCGATTAGTGCCGCCACCAGCATGCTGTGAAAAGACAAGAGTATTGGTACCCAGATCAAGAGTTACATTAGTACTCCATGTAGTCGATGTATTGGAAGTCACTATTTGTGTACCATTGAGCCAAATTGAGGTATTAGCTTCTTTTGTACCTTGTACCCCTACAGTTTCGCTGTATGTTGGTGAGGTAATATTACCGACCCCGAATGTTCCGGGTGCAGTCGATGGTGTCGGTGCGGTTGTAGCTGTTGGTACAACCGTTGGCGATGGAGTAACCGTGACAGTCGGCGAGGGCATGTTTGTCGGCGTAGCACTAGCTGCACGATTTACTGGTATCGTTAAATTATTGAATGTACCAGTTGAAGGAGCTCGACCACTTTCAGTACTTAAAGTACCAGTTATATTCACACTCAAAGATGTAGAAGTTGTCGTAGGTCTGACAACGGCAGATCCGATAACTCCTTGAGTTACACCGTTCACATTGAACACAACACAATTATTATTGTTATGAAGGATCTCACGGAATCCACTTCCACCACAAGAGGTCTGAAGCAACTCGCCACCTGTAATTGACAAGGTGTAATCTGCGGCTGTCACAGCTTCGCTCGCATTAAATGAAACAGGTACATATAATTTATCCGTCGTTGTTAATGATTGTACTATTCTAAATACGACTCCATACACATTTCCTTGAGTAGGGGCATTCCCATCAGCAGTACTGAGATTTCCGTCAACATTCACGGCAAGAGTACCACTAGTTCCTGACTTTACTAAAGCCATTGCTACAACACCATTTTGAGCACCCGACGGGCTAAAAATAACACACTTGCTTGAAGTGCTTTTTGATGTATTTTCAAAACTAGCACCCCCACAAGTCAATCCTTCAAGAGTTCCTCCAGCAACACTAACATCAACATCAATTGCAGTTACATTTTCAGTCGCCTGAAGTTCAATTGGAACGCTAACGACGGTATTACCTAAAACAACGACATCACTAAATGCCTCACTATTTTGTTTTGGATAGAGAGATTCTAATAATTTGGAACGCAGGGGGAAAGTAAACGCTACTAGAAAGAACAGTACTAATAATCCACCAGTAGAAGCAATAATTACACTTAAGATTTGATGTTCTTTTTTAACAAGTCCAGACCAATTTTCATTATTTCTATGTGCAGAAGGTGAACTCGTTTTCATACTGATGTAAATACAATATCTGTTTTGACTATTGATTGTCAATAGGAATTTACGCTTGTTTTAACAGCAAATACCCGATTGATAAAGCAGATGTAATAATTACGATTAATAAGGAAGTTACGCTCGAAGTTCCGGTAACGGGCAAATTACGGGTAATACCGCTCAATGTCGGCGTAGGCATTACGGTTGGAGCATCACTAATCGTAGTTGTGGGTGTCGCTGTAGCAGATGGAGTCAGTGTTAATGCCGTTGTTACAGATGGCATAACTGTTGGGCTCGGCGTCGCTGTAGGCGTAATGGTTGAAGCAGTTATGGTAAAGGATTCACCTATTAATTGTCCGGTTGTTGGAGGGCTGCCGCCTGAGGTACTTAGGGTTCCGGTGACGACGACAGTTAATGTACCTTCCATTGTAGCGGTTATATTCACGGTTGCGAGAGTGCCGCTAGTAGCACCAATTGGATTAAATACCACACAATTATTTCCGCTACTCGCTAAATTAGAAAATCCAGAGCCGCCACACGTAAGACTGTTTAGAGTCCCGCCAGAGACAGTAACCGTAAAATCTGCCGCAGTAACATTTTCACTTGCAGAAAAGGTAATGGTTGAATTAAAGGTATCACCAATTGATTCAGCCATTGAATGCTTAACTTCGATAAAAGCAAAGAAGATTAAAACAAGTACAACTACAAATGATAATTTTTTTTTAGACATACGTATATTGATAAACATTTCGTGACCGCTTTTATCAATTACAGAGTCGATGAAGATTCCTTTTTGTGCAAAAAGAAGTAAGCAGCCACGATGGCTAAAACCACCAATACTAACGCAACTACGATGAACATATAAATCGCTTGACTGTCGCGTACTGGATCTTGAGTATTGGTATTTGTATTAACATTTGCAGTGTCTGTTCCGCGGATCGTTGAGTGAGATGGTTCAACGCCTTCGGCTGTACTAAACGTTCCACTAGGGGTTACGGTTGCTTTTCCGCCATTCGTACTTCTAACAGTAGCTGTACCAAGCGTACCACTCGTCGCACCTGATGGATTAAATACAATACACTTATTCTGCATGCTTGTATCAATTGATTGGAAATGATCGCCACCACATTTTAGTGAAATTAATGTACCACCGTTAACTTCGACACTAAAATCAGCAGCAGTAATAGGATCAGATGATTCAAATACGATTGGAACATCTACTGTATCTTGTGCATGTACGAGATTTGCCGAATTAATATAAAAAACAGTTGATAGAAGGCTTATGGTTGCGAATAATACTGAGTTATTTTTAATCTTTCTTTGCATAACTTAGTTCATCGTAACATTTTGAAATTAGTGAGTCAATAAATCATTTTATGAATATTAAGACACTAGCGTGAACGAAATAATTCAACTAACCTGCCCAGATCAAAGATCGATATAATACCGTTATTATCGAGATCAGCAATCTGCAATTCGACAGCAGAATCATTATCTATATCACGCTTGGCATAATAACCAGCAAATATACCGAAATCGTGAATAGTTATTTGAGAATCGCCATTTAAATCACCCATCCTATGCGTAACTTCTTGATCGGTAATAGGAAAACGACCACCGTTAAATACTCGCAACGTTGGTTCTGTACCGAAAGCATTACTCATCATGCCAGTTACGTTAACCACAAGTTCTGCTGCGTCAGACTCGCTTCGAACTTTTACAGTACCAATGGTCGAGGACCGTGAACCATGTGGATTAAAAGAAACGCAACGATTTTCTTGCTGGATCAGCTTCGTGAATTCGATAGAACCACAATTGAATGAGATAACCTCCCCCCCTTTAACATCAACAATATAATCAACTGCAGTCACCGACTCATTAGAGCTAAATGAAATTGGAACCGAAAAAATACGACCACGCACCTCTGCTCTAGAAACAGATGGAAATATAATTAAATAAAAAGAAAGACCCACGACTAGAACATATTTCATATGGTTATTTAATACTACGTTTAAAATTTATTCGAAATACTAAATATCCAGTATCGTTATCTTGTTCTGGTTCCACCTGTATACTTAATTGACGGGAAATTGTTTTTACTAAATACCCTTCGAGCCCACTCCCATAAGTAAGATTAGTCTGTTTGGCTAACGCACCATAATACATATTAAACAAGCTCTTCTTTTCTTCTTCTGACAACGCCCTGAAAGAAGTTAAGATTCGTATCGTCAACGAGGATTCAAGCGGGAGCAATTGAACATTGACTGTTCGATCAACGGTGCCCGAACTTAGCAATATAGATATATCTAATAATTTTACTAACAATAATGATAACCAATCGGCGTCAGCAGGAATAGTTAATTCTGCTTCGGGATGAACAAGATAGGGCACGGTACTTCCTTTGGGATTAGTGACGCCATCTGCAGGCATAGTTAAATCATTTTGTGGCAATAATGCATTTATACGAACTCCAAAACCTAAAGAATAATCACTTTGCATCACGACAACTTTTCGGATAAGCCCGACCAAATTAACTAAAGTCATTCTTGGATGGATAGCGCCTTCATCGAGCTCTAGAGACGTTAATAAATCTTCTTCAGTTTTATGTATTACTTCAAGTTGACGATTTAATTCAGATAACCCTTTTTCTTGAAGGGTTTGTTTAAATTGAGCTAAGCGTTCTTCATATTCAGTTTTTGCTTTTGACAACTGGCGGATATGTTCTTCATCAATGGCATCCTCCTTGGCTTCATTTAATACACATACGACCTGTTCTACTTGACCATTCAAGTTAACGATTGGTCGCATTTGAATTGTTATTGGTATTACCTTTGCATCAACTTTTGGCTTAAGGTACAGGCCATCGACCATACGTGCCGATTTATCGTTTAAAATTTTGTCAACAGAAAGCGATTCCTTATTTACCACTTCCCCACTTTGACTCTCCAAAGTAATTACGTCTAAAAGCGGATGGAAAATTATTTGAGCGTTTGTTAAATCTAATAGTCGTCGAACAGATTCATTCACCGAGATTATTTTTAGATCACGGTTAACAACGATAACAAGATCACTTAAGCCCTGCATAATTGACTCTTCTCTCATCTCACTTAATTGAATCTGCTGACTTAAAAATTCTGTAATTTTCTCTTTTAGGTGATATTTACGAACCAGCAACTGTGACAAAGGAATAATTGCGACGAACGACAAGAAGTAGAGTACGACAGACCAAGGATCGCTATCAAATAACGACTTAATAATAGGATCCAGTCTCAATTGGCCTACCAATATTGTCATAGTTAACAGTAGAAAAATCATTGAAGATCGTAGGGACATCAAGAAACCAACTCCTAGTGTAAATAAGTGAATAACGATTAAGAAGGGACTATAAAACCCTCCGGTAGAGAAAATTAATAGCTGAACAAATAATGAACAAATAAATAAAACCGCACCGTATAATTTGGGTTTACGAGTCAGGACAGTATCTCCCGAAAGTATCTTTTTAAATAAAAATAATAGAACAACCATCAGAATGACGATAAATTGCTGGAGATTACGATTCGGAATCCCAATAAACGTAAAAGTGATAGTTAGGATCGATGAGGCAAAGAAGACAATTAATTCGACGATTTTTAAATCCACCTATTTATTGTAACGAATCTTAATCTTGTGTCTAGGTTGAATCTTTTGTCTACTGCATCAAGCCGTAGGTGGCGATATTGTGATTATGTTCATCGAGGGTTGCAGCATAGCGGGTAATACCTTCACGATCAGTAATATAGTAATAATACTCACTTATAATCGGTGCAACAACTGCACGAATAGCTGCTAATCCCGGATTACATATCGGCGTAGGCGGAATACCAATATATAATCTAGTGTTATAAGGAGAGTCGAGCTGCAAATCATCTGCAGTAATTTCTTGTGGCCACCATTTAAACATCTTATCCTGAATAACATCCCACCGATTTGACTCAGTAATCTTGTTGTTGGCTAAAGCATATTGTAAAGTGGCATCAGCACCTAGGTTCATTCCTTCATCGAGTCGTTTGAGCAATATTCCAGCAACTAATGCTCGATCGGCATCACTTATGACTTCTCGCTCAACAATTGATGCAATAATCAACTGCCCTTGGGTTAGGTCCTCTCGGTCATTAATTTCATCAACATGAGTCGAGAAATTAGACTTCATATCTGCCGCTAAAGATGCTGGAGTCGTATTAGCATCAATAAAATACGTATCGGGAAATAATCGCCCCTCATCGTCTTTGGTTAATTCATCAAATATATGAGCAAAATCTTCACCTTTCTGATCAACTAAATAGGTTAGATACTGTTCACGCCGCCAGCCTTCAATAAATGTTAATTTCTGTTCAAATGACCCTCCTCGTAATGATTGGAGTAACTCAAGAACAGAGATTCCTGATGTTACCGTGTACTCGCCGGCTTGAATATCCTGAACGTATTCAGGGTATAATTTTAAATAGACGCTAAGCATTGCCGAATTTTTAATGAAGCCGTGAGATTGTAGACGAGCTAATATAGATGAAACACCTTCTCCAGAAGTTATACTAAAAGAATAATCTGGTAAATTACCGGGAACATGCTCATTTCGTACTGATGATTCAACATACTTGTAACTAATAAACACTCCAACAGTGATAATAATTAAACATATCAACAGTACCAATGGGATCTTTTTAAACATAAGTAAAATCCTTATTTAAAAGCCTCAATAATGTCTCCGACTAAGATTTGGATATCACCCTCTAACAGGATACCGCACTCTTCGCCTCGCTTTACCTGCCCAACATCATCCTTATTTTTCTTTAACGAAGCGATTTTACCCTCGATATTTTCACCATAAGGTCGAACTATCGATACTTTTGAACCCTTTTTCAAATACCCCTCAGTAACTTCAGACCCCGCAACGACCTGACCGTTTGTAAGTTCAAATAACTGCTTAACTTTAGCTTTTCCAGTTGGCTGAGGGATCAAATCCTCAATTTCCATGCCAATAACCTCCTGTAGCTCTTCAAGAAGTCGATAAATAATTTCATAACGACGACAGATAATTCGCTCTTTAATTGCAAGTGTTTCGGCATTCTTTTCAACGCCTACCCCAAAACCAATAACAAACGCCTTCATAGGTATTGCGCTAACGATATCATTCTCACTAATACTTCCCACAGATTGTGAAAGGACTTTAATACGTACCTGTTCGTTTGAAAGGAGGTTAACCGATTCAATTAATGCCTCCAACGAACCTTGAGAGCTAGCTTTAATGATCACTGGGATTTCACGTACTTGAGGTTCAAAAAACGCACGTCTAATCCGGTCTTGAGCAGATAACTGGGTAAAATTCTTAATATCACGTTGTTTCTCCGCGACTAGCTTTTCGGCATCTTTTATATTCTCAGCTATTCGAATCTCTGCACCAACAGTCGGAACAGCGCTAAATCCAAGTAATTCTACGGGTGTACCAGGTAAGACTTCTTTGACTTCAACTCCAAGCCAATCACGCATGGATCGAACCTTTGCAACATGTTGGTCCGTTAGTACTACGTCACGTACCGCTAAACGACCTGATATCACAATCATGTTAGCAATTGGACCACGGCGGTTATCTAAATAACTTTCTACAATTTTAGCTATGAAATCATTTTTTTCGTCAGAGACCTGCAGATCTAATTGCTTCGATGAGGTAACAATTTGTTTTAAAAGATCGTCAATACCCGCTCCAGTTGTAGCTGATGTTAATACCACGGGAACGTCTCCTGCGTATTCCTCTATAAGGATGCCGTTATCAGATAATTGTTTCTTAACCTTATTGAGGTTTGCTCCAACTAAATCAATCTTATTTATGGCAACAATAATGCGTGCTCCAGAAAATTTTGCGTGTTGGATCGCTTCTTTTGTTTGAGGCATGACCCCATCATCTGCGGCTACTACTAATACAATAATATCGGCGATTTGTCCTCCACGGCTACGCATCTGAGTAAAAGCCTCGTGTCCTGGTGTATCTATAAATGTTATAACGTCACCATTATAGGTAGCTTGATACGCTCCAATTGATTGGGTTATACCGCCCGCTTCTTTCTGTTGTATTTGTGTATTACGGATTTTATCTAAAATACTGGTCTTACCGTGGTCTACATGTCCCATCACAACAACAATGGGAGGACGTCTATAATTCAACATATCCGTCATTATATGATGCCCTACCGGAAATAGCAAAAAGCCTTGATGGTAGTGTATTATTGTATGAATAAGATTAATTTCATTACTTGCGAAATTCTCGATGGTATGAGATAGTAATTGGGCACGTCATCCAGTGTTGAAGTGTTGACATGCATGGTATAGTATACAGAGATTAAAGATCGCGCATGGCTAAAGATCAAATTTCACGCATTAATATAGGACAGTCTGCAATTAACTCGCCGCTACAGGTGCCGAACCTTGCGGGTGTTCAATTCCAGTCTTACAAATGGCTTCTTGAAGAGGGCCTAGCTGAGGCATTAGCCGAAATTTCACCAATAACAGATCACGCAGAAGAGAATTATCAACTTGAGATTGACACGCTAAAGTCAGAAAAACCTAAAATAGACTGGCGTCAGGCGATTGAAAAAGGATTAACTTATGGTGCTCGTCTTTCAGCAACAGCACGTATTCATAATAAAGAAACAGGTTATCACCAGTCACAAGACGTATATTTGGGCGAAATCCCTTTGATGACAGAGCGCGGTTCATTCGTTATAAATGGTACCGAACGAGTTATTGTCCACCAATTAACCCGCTCACCAGGAATATACTACGAATCAGCTTTTAGCAACCGACTAGCCCGAAATGTATATAAAGCGATTATACGTCCAGAACGCGGTGCTTGGATCGAATTTGAAACAAATCGTGATAATACATTTTCAGTACGTATTAATGGTGGACGACGAATTAGTGCGACTACATTCTTAAAAGCATTTGGTATTAAACATAAAGAGATAACTACGCTATTCACAGAAGTCGATACCAATTCTGATTTTAGCTACATAAACAATACGCTGGCCAAAGATATAACGACAAATGCAGAAGAGGCCTATCTTGAGATCTATGGGACAATGCGACCTGGAGATCCAAGAATCTTAGAAAATGCTGAGGATTATTTTAATGCATTATTCCGAGATCCGCGCCGTTTTTCTCTCTCAAAGGTCGGTCGGTATAAACTCAATAAAAAGTTTGGTACTAACTTTTCAGACGATAAAGAATTCATGTTATTACAACGTGAAGATTTAATTAATACTGTTCGTCGTTTAATTGAACTCAATTTAACTCAAGGACAAGCTGATAATATCGATCATCTCTCAAATCGTCGAATTCGAAGCGTCGGAGAATTAGCCCAACAAGCATTTCGTGTCGGATTAATTCGATTGGAACGTAATATTCGTGATCGTTTATCTGTTACCGCAAGTAATGTTAAATTAACACCAAATACGCTCGTAAATGCACGTCCAATAGCAGCAGCACTTAATGAATTTTTCGGTTCAAGCCAGTTATCTCATTACATGGATCAAACGAACCCATTATCTGAATTAGAACACCTACGACGTGTTTCAACACTTGGGCCTGGTGGATTAGATCGTGGTCGCGCTGGTATTGCAGTACGTGATGTACAACCAAGTCACTACGGTCGTATCGACATCATAATGACCCCAGAAGGTCAAAATATTGGATTAAACCTACAATTAGCAAGTTACGTCAAAGTTAATGATTATGGTTTCTTAGAAGCACCATTTAGAAAGATTATTCACGAAGGAAAAAAATCAAGAATTTCAGATGAAGTAGTTTACATGACGGCTGATGATGATGAAAATTACCGAATCGCAGAAGCAACCCTACCTGTCGACGATAAAGGATACATAACAGCAAATCGAGCACCTGTGCGTTACAAGGGGGACTTTATTATGGCTTATATTGATGAAATCGATATGGTCGATGCTCATCCATCAATAATGACCGGAGCTTCTTCTGGTTCTATTCCGTTCATTGCATCTGACTCAGGCCCACGCGCTCAAGTAAGCTCAAACATGTCTAAGCAGGCCGTTCCATTAATTAATCCAGAGACTCCAGTAGTTGGTGGAGGCTTAGAAAAGAATATCATCAAAGATGCACGCAGAGCAGCACTGGCTCGTCGAGCGGGCGAAGTCGAATATGTTGATGCGGAACGAATCGAAGTTCGAACAAAGGACCGAGATCTAGATGTTTACTACCTTACTAAATTCGAGAGAACAAACGACAGTACTTGCTATAACCAAACGCCACGAGTACGTCGAGGTCAAACAGTTATTGAAGGTGAAGCCTTAGCTGATGGTCCATCATCACAAGCTGGTGAATTAGCTCTAGGTCGAGATTTATTTGTAGCATATATGCCTTGGGAAGGATTCAACTATGAAGACTCAATCGCTATTTCAGAACGTCTTGTAAAGGATGACCTATTAACAAGTATTCACATTCGTGAATATGAAGCTCAGGTCATGGATACGAAATTAGGGCCTGAAGAAATTACTCGTGATATTCCAAACGTATCAGACGAAATTCTAGCAAATCTTGATCATGACGGAATTGTAGTAGTTGGCGCAACGGTTCACCCAGGAGATATATTAGTTGGTAAAATAGCACCAAAAGGTGAACAAGAATTAACAGCAGAAGAGCGATTGCTTCGAGCCATCTTTGGAGAGAAGGCTCGTGAAATTCGCGATACATCATTACGAATGCCTCATGGTGATTCAGGTACAATTATATCAATCACGGTATTAGATCGTGAACATGGCGATGAATTGGGGCCTGGAGTTCTGAAAACAGTGAAGGTAAAGGTCGCCCAGAAGCGAAAAATTGCTGTTGGTGATAAAATTGCAGGTCGTCACGGTTCAAAGGGTATCGTAGCAAAAATAATTCCAGTTGAAGACCTACCGTATACACAGGATGGACGCCCAGTAGATATTATTTTAAACCCTGGTTCTGTTCTAGCTCGTATGATTGTTGGACAGATACTTGAAACACATTTAAGTTGGGCTGGTAAAGTATTGGGTGAACATTATGCAGTACCTGCATTTGATAAGATTCAACCAGGATTAATTTCTAGCAAGTTGAAAGAAGCAGGACTTCCTGATGATGGGAAATTGACACTTTACGATGGAAGAACAGGAAATGCATTCCACTATAAAGTACTTGTTGGGTATGCTCATATTATGAAGCTACACCACCTAGTTGAAGATAAAGTACATGCTCGATCAACAGGACCATATAGTTTGGTCACGCAACAACCACTGGGTGGTAAAGCACAAATGGGTGGTCAGCGAATCGGAGAAATGGAAGTATGGGCACTTGACGCATATGGTGCAGCTCATATCCTACAAGAAATGCTTACGATCAAGAGTGATGATGTTGT
Organism: candidate division WWE3 bacterium; assembly: GCA_013335095.1. Lineage (GTDB taxonomy): Bacteria > Patescibacteriota > 4484-211 > 4484-211 > JAAXWF01. The sequence goes on along the minus strand of JAAXWF010000003.1, from coordinate 38,183 downwards.
CGGACGAGCAAAGGCATTTGAAGCGATTGTAAAAGGTCTTCCAATTCCGGAAGCTCGACTACCAGAGGCTTTCAAGCTCTTAATTAAGGAATTGAATTCATTAGGACTTTCGGTTGAAGCAATAAACTTTACTAATGAAGGAGCACCACAGAGTCTGGACGCATCTGAGATAATAGAAGCTGCCTCACTTGATGATCAGAAACCACTCGAAAGTAAGGTTGATTCTACTAGCGAGGTTGAGGTAGAATCACAAGGGGCTGTTGAAGAAGTTGCGGAAAATGAAGGAGAACAACAAGATGCAGAATAATATCAATTTTGATGCGTTAAAATTAAGCTTAGCTTCAGCAGAAGATATTCGTTCATGGTCACATGGCGAAGTTACTAAGGCTGAGACTATAAACTATCGCACACTGAAACCAGAAAAAGATGGCCTATTTGATGAACGTATTTTTGGTCCGGTCAAAGATTTAGAATGTTATTGTGGAAAATATAAACGCCAAAGATATAAAGGTGTTGTATGTGATAAGTGTGGTGTTGAAGTAACATATGCACGTGTACGACGTGAAAGAATGGGACATATTGAATTAGCAGCTCCTGTTGTGCATACATGGTTCTTCAAGAGAATCCCTAATAAATTACCCGCATTACTTAATGTAGGTTTACGTGATCTCGAATCTGTTATCTACTTTGCACAATTTCTAGTAACTGAAATAAATGAAGATCGTCGAGCTGAAATACTTAAACGTTTAAATGCTGAACTTGAAGAAAAGAAGAAACAGCTCGAAACCGAAACGAACGAACAGGTTGAGCAACTTCAGTCTGAATTAGAAAAGACAGTTAAAGAATCCTCAACAAGTAAAGACGTCGCGGAATCTGATGAGCTCAGAATGGAAAATCTTAAAAAAGAAAATCGACGATCAATATTATATTTGCGTGAAGAATTAATTCGAAATCAAGAACAACTTGAGCAATCATTCAAACAAGTTACAGAGATGATTAATAAGATTAAGATGTTTTCTGTTGTCAGTGAACTGGAAATGAACGAATTAAAATTCTGGGAAGCGAGTGATTTCTTCGTTGCAGGAATGGGTGCTGAAGTTGTCCTAGAAGCACTTACTAAACTAGATTTAGAGAAAGAGATTGAAGAACTCAAGAAAGTCATAAAAGGAAAGTCAAAAGCACGACGTCTAAAAGCAATTAAAAGACTCAAGATTATAAAGGGAATGAAAGATGCGCAAATTAATCCAGCTTGGATAGTCATGGAAGCACTTCCAGTTATCCCGCCAGATTTGCGTCCAATGGTTCAACTACCTGGTGGTCGTTTTGCTACATCTGATTTAAATGACCTTTACAGACGAGTAATAAATCGTAATAATCGTCTTCGTGAACTAATTCAATTAGGTGCACCGTCCATTATCCTTCAAAATGAAAAGCGGATGTTGCAAGAAGCTGTTGATTCCCTAATCGAAGGGTCACGTAAAATAACACGCGGACGTAAAGAGCTTCAAAGCCTTTCAGATATGCTTAAAGGTAAGCAAGGTCGTTTCCGACAAAACTTATTAGGTAAGCGTGTAGATTATTCAGGACGAAGTGTTATCGTTGTCGGTCCGACATTGAAGATTGATCAAGTTGGTGTACCAAAAGAAATGGCGTTAGAATTATTCAAGCCATTTGTACTACGTGATCTTATTTTAGAAGGTTACGCACCAAACCTAAAGAGTGCGAAACATGTTCTCGAATCACGTGGCGATGAAGTTTGGGATATTCTTGAGCGAGTAACAAAAAATCATCCGGTACTATTGAACCGAGCACCAACCTTACATCGACAAAATATTCAAGCATTTTATCCTGTATTGGTTGAAGGTAAAGCGATCACATTCCATCCAGGCGTTGTGGGAAGTTTTGCCGGAGACTTTGATGGTGACTCTATGTCCATTCACGTACCACTATCACAAGCAGCAATCGAAGAAGCACGTACAAAACTGTTGACACCGCATAACTTACTAAAGTTATCACATGGTCAACCGATTGTAGACCTAAAACATGAAATATCTTTGGGTGTTTACTATCTAACACTTAAGAACGATAAAGATGAACGCAAAGGCTTTTGGTTCTTAGATTCTCAACAAGCCTTGTCAGCTTATCATAATAATGAGATTGATATTCAGACACCTATCCGTACCATTATTAATGGCGAAGAAATTGAAACAACACCTGGACGTATTATCTTTAATACCCTTATTCCAGAAGACCTGCGATTCATCAATGTTGAGGTTAATCGAGATGTTACTCGGGACTTAATTGCAAACTGTTTCGATCAGCATGGTGAAGATGAAACCTGTCGAATGCTCGATCGACTTAAAGAACAAGGTCAAAAGTTCTCAACAATTGCAGGTGTATCCTATTCAATGTTTGATCTTCATATACCTGAAGAACGGAATATAATTCTTAATGAAGCTCATGCCAAGATTGATGAAATTGAACAAAATTACCAATTAGGCTTAATGACTCCACGAGAGCGTCATCTTCAGATCGTTAGTGTATGGGAAGACGCACAAAGCAAGATCTCTAAGGTCGTTATGGAAAAATTAGATAAGGAGAGCGTAATTGGAATGATCCTGAATTCACGTTCATTTAAGGTAAATCCAGAAACAATACGACAGGTTCAAGGTATGCGTGGATTAATGGTCGACTCACAAGGTTTGATCAAAGAAACACCTATTACAAGTTCAATGCTTGAAGGACATACTTCATTCGAAGGGTTCTTGAACATGATTGGTGGACGCAAGAGTTTGATTGACGTGGCATTATTAACAGCTACTGCAGGATACCTAACTCGGCGCTTAGTAGACGTAGCCCATGATGTAATGACTCGAGAAATTGATTGTGGAACCAAACAAGGTGTATATATTCGAGTTGAAGAAGGTGTCGAAGACTGGACTTTAGAAGAACGTATTGAAGGTAGAACAGCATGGAAAGACATCAAAGACGCTAAAGGCAATCTTTTAGTCGCAGCTGGTGAAGAAATTACCCAGGAAATTGCAGATAACATTGTAGAAGCAGGCATTGAAGAAGTACCGATGAGGAGCATCTTAACCTGTGAAACACATTTTGGCGTATGCAGTAAATGTTATGGTAAAGATTTATCGACCAGGAAACGTATAGAGATTGGTGAAGCTGTAGGTATCATTGCAGCACAAAGTATTGGTGAACCTGGTACACAGTTAACCTTACATAGTAAACACCGTGCTGGTGTCGCTAAGAAGGAAATCACACAAGGTTTACCACGTGTCGAACAATTGTTTGAAGCACGAACACCAAAGCAATCGGCTACTTTGAGCGAAATTACCGGTACTGTTATGGAGATTGAAGAGAAATCTGATGGAATTGTAATAGTAATTAAGGCAAGCGATAAAACAGCAGATCAAAAAGATTATGAAGTACGTCGATATACGCTCTCTACTTCTGAAGAAATCAAGGTTAAAGTTGGAGATAAGATTTTAGCTGGTGATAGCTTAACAGAAGGAAACTTTGATCTTGAAGAGATATTAGAGATCAAGGGTGTATTGTCTTTACAGAAACATTTATTGAAAGAAATACAAGCAGTCTACAAGAGCCAAGGGGTAAGTATCAACGACAAGCATATTGAAGTAATAATTCGAAAGATGTGCGATAAAGTACGAGTAAAAAGCTCTGGAGATTCAAGCTTCTTACCAGGTGATTACGTCAGTATTTATGAATTTGTTGATGAAAATAAGCAATTAGAAGCTGCCGGTAAAGAAACAGCAAAAGGTAGTCGAGTAGTTCTTGGAATAAGTAGAGCGGCATTGTTGACTGATTCATGGTTGTCAGCAGCATCGTTTGAAGAAACAGCAAATGTATTGGCTGCAGCAGCAATAAATGAACGTCCACAAATTGACTATCTGTTAGGACTCAAGGAAAACGTCATTATTGGGCGACTAATTCCTACCGGTAAGCGAGCACGGGTAGAAGTAGATAAACTACAGTCAGAAGTAGAAGCTGCATAATTTCGCCTCATACTAACATTTCTCACGATACGACGAATGTGTATAATAAAGTGAGTAACGGATATTCTGTTAAAATTAATTAAATATTCATCACTATGCCCAGACGTAAAAAAAGTTGGTGGAAACTCAAGTTAAATGCATCAAGCCTGCAATCAATATTTGCATTAATACTTATATTGGTAGGACTACTAGTGGCGATCAGCTATATTGGTGGTTTGCTCGGGGTAGATAATTTCTTAAATCAATTTGTTATTTATCTTATGGGCGGTGCCGCAATATTGGTGCCAATTATTCTTATTGTCTTAGGTTTAAATTTAACAAAACTCCAATATTCGATAGCACAACCGCATATGTTGTGGGGCAGCTTACTTTTATCGATTAGTTTTTCGACATTTCTTGGTGTTTTCTCGAATAAACTAGGAGGTTTTATTGGAGGCACTATTAATACTTTCTTATCTGAATATATTACGCCTGTAGGTACGATATTAACTACATTTTTTATTATATCTATAGCCCTATTAATTATGTTTAATGCATCATTAGAGGATTTCTTTAGTATCCTCAACCAAACACACATTCGTTTGGTTAACCTGTACCTTATTAGCATTAAGCCTAAAATAAATAATCTATTTGCCCGAATGCCAATTACAGATTCTGCAGATAACGAAGACGCTGACCAACAAGAAGAGACTGTGGAAACCACTAATATACCTTCTTACAGCATATCGGGAAGAGATGCCCAAAAAATTGCTGATATAGAAGTTATGGATGATGAAGAGACTCCAACAAAACCTGTATCTACGACAATACCGGCTGCAGGGACGGCACCGCTCAAGCAACCAAATTACGAAACCGCAGTCTTGGATCTTCCCTATGAATCACCCACTATTGCCTTATTGAATAACCCTAAAGAGATCACCACTGATAAAGAAAGCATCGAAAGGAATGCTCGTATTATCGAACGAACCCTTCAGAACTTTGGTATTCAAGCAAGAATAGCAGAGGTAAATATTGGACCCTCAGTTACTCAGTATGCAATCGACCTAGCAGAAGGTACACGCAGCAATAAAATTACCAGTTTACAAAATGATTTGGCACTCGCGCTCGCTTCCCCTACCGGAAGTGTTCGTATTGAAGCACCGATTCCAGGAAAACGTCTTATTGGAATAGAAGTGCCGAATTTAACGCTCGCATTAGTATCAATGAAGAGTATGCTTCTATCGCCAGAAATGAAGAATTATCAATCCAAACTAGCCGTCGCTTTGGGTGAAGATGTATCAGGCAAACCGGTAATCGCAGATGTCGCAAAGTGGCCTCATATATTGATCGCTGGTTCGACAGGATCAGGTAAATCGTTCTTGCTCCATACAATAATTTGTTCGATTCTTTACAGAGCGAAGCCAACCGAAGTCTCATTTATTATGGTAGATCCTAAGCGTGTAGAGTTCACTCAATATAACGATATTCCCCATCTACAAACTCCAGTCATAGTAGAGCCTGATAAGGTCGTAAACGCGTTTAAATGGGCCGTAGAGGAGATGGAACGCCGTTATCGTATCTTTGAATCAGTACGGGTGCGGAACCTCGCAGATTACAATAGTAGAGAAGATACCGAAGACATGCCGTATATCGTAATGATTGTAGATGAGCTCGCTGATCTAATGGCGTTTGCTGGTAACGAGATGGAACTTCTTATCACCAGAATAGCTCAGAAGGCCCGTGCCACAGGTATCTTTATGATTCTCGCCACCCAGCGACCGAGCGTAGATGTCATAACAGGCTTAATCAAAGCCAACATACCAACTCGTATCGCATTAGCAGTGGCATCGGGTACGGATTCTCGCGTGATATTAGATTCAGTCGGGGCGGAAAAACTACTGGGTAAGGGTGATATGTTTTATTTGCCCTCTGATGCAGGTAAACCCAAACGCGTCCAGGGCGTCTATTTAACCGATGAAGAAATTCATCGTATAACACAACATCTAGCACAATATCAATCTCCATATATGACTAATGTAAACACCTTTTCAAATACGGAAAGTATAGATTCGCCATCAAACCCGATTACTGGACCGGTAAATAATGGGTTAACGCCGATACAGCCAGAAGACGATAAGTTTATTGAGGCAGTCGAGGTCATATTAAATCATGACAAAGCATCAGCTTCCCTTCTGCAAAGACGTCTTAAAGTTGGGTACGCTCGTGCGGCTCGATTACTTGATGAACTAGAGGAAAAAGGAATGGTGGGGCCTCAGGATGGTAGCAATCCTCGTGATGTCCACACTGAGGCAGCCCAACAATTCTTAAGTCAAATTAGATCCCTTTAAAAAAACGTTTTTTTCGTGGAGTTTGATCCTGCTGTGTATTATTAGTATCTCCCTCGGATATCGATTGAGATGGTTCTATTGGTAGTTCTTGGGTAGGTTTAGATTGAGACTCAATATCTCCACCTGCTTGCTCGACAGCACTTACAACTTGTTCTAATTTATTTTCGGCCGCATCAAGGAGGTTTTTACCCATTTTTATAGCTTCTTCAGGTAACGTGACACCTTTATCAGAAAGCTCTTGTATACTTTTATTAACTTTGTTTCCGTATGTTTCAAATCTCTTCTTGAGAATCTTACGTGTATCTTGGCCTTTCTTAGGTGCTAATAAAAGACCCGTAACAGACCCAACTGCAACACCTAATATAGCCCCGACTAAGAAACTCTTACTTTTTGACTCACTCATCGTCTTCCCCTCCTTTCGAATCAAACATGGATCGGAATCCCCGCATAACGTTAAACATAATTGATACAGGAGAAGAAAGTTCATTATGGATAAATTTAATTGAATTATGAAGATCGGATACGGTTTCCTTAACAAGCTCGCTACTTGAAGTAATATTATCACTGGCAAGCTTTACATCATCGAGGATTGTATTGACCTTTTGAACACTAATACGCATATCTTTGAGGACGAAAAAAAACATTATTCCGACCGCAGATAACGTAGAACCAAGCAGGAGAATCATTATTATCAATACAACTTGTGTAGCTGTTTCCATAGGCAGTACGTTCAGTGTACTCAATCGACATGCCCTTCGTCAAGTTTATGAGCTGGGCTTTTTGTCGATAACCCGTTCGATAACATTCTTTTTACCCAATTTGCTAGTTGCTATAATTCTGATCCTGTTAATTCCATCATTAAGTGAAAAACTTACCTGGAAACTCCCATCTATCTTGAGGGGAACGATTTCGCCATTAATCGTTACTTCAGTCTCAGAATCAGCCTTGCCAGTAACTTCAATATTTGAGTCAGTGGTAGAACTATTGTTAATCGGAGAATCGACAATCAGCACCGGGGCACCCGCATAATTACGATACTGAATGAATAAGAATATTAGAAATGCAGTCAATGCAACTGATACGATCGCCATCAGTATTTTCCCGGGAGTTAATCTAAACTTCTGCTGCGCGATCGGTTGTGGAATATTAGTAGATTCGCTTGATGATTCAACCTTTTTCCGTTCTCGCCGATAAAAGGGAATAACCTTATCCGCATCAAGACCTAAGGATGTTGCATAACTACTTATAAAGCCTCTAATATAAACTTGACTGGGCAATTTGTCGTACTGTCCATTTTCGATAAGCTCAAGAAATTCTTTGCGTACTTTAGTTCGACGGGCAATTTCATCAAGCGTTAACTCCTGACGAATACGTTCTTCTTTTAATATGTCACCGGCCCTTTTCATGGGAATGATTTTAGCGTAAATCGTGAATTTGAGCTACCTTGTTTATCCATGTAAATTATTCTTTTTCGCTCGTATCGTTGAGAATATTGGTTGAAACAAGCTGTGTAGATCGAGCAAAACGCTCGACCCCCGCCCGAAAGTCTTTCATTTTCAAAAGGATCTTAAATACCACTTTAAGCTCTGGTACCCCGAATATCCAATTCATAAATAAGTAGGTCGTGATACCAAGTGATGAGACTAACCACACGAGAATTATTAGATTAACAACCCTCTTAGTATCAATAAAAACCTCATCTAAGATTTGTACTGGGAGATAAACAATAACAACCATCAATAAAGAACTCATTAAAATCTTGATTGGAGTGATTAAAAATGTTTTTGGCTCTATTAATTCCCGCCTAACTAATGCCCCCAGCAGCAAAACGAACTCGACTAAGGATCCCATGGTTACGGCAAATGCTAACGCCCTGACATCCCACCATTTAAAGATAAATAATATCGCTCCAGCCGAAACAAGGCTTACTCCCATACTGACAAAAGCCAGTACAAGCGGAAGTTTTGTTTCGTGAAGGGCATAACAGAGACGAAACATTAAACTATTTAATGCTTGGGCAAAAATACCTACTCCAAATAATGCAACAACCCAAGAGGTTAATACGGTATCCTGCCAGCTAAAATCGCCAGTACCATAGATTAAACGAACGACTGGAATCTTCAGAACAACCAAGAATACACTAATTGGCATAATGAAAAACATAATTTGATTAAAAGAGCTACTAAAAGTTTTTCTCAAGTTCACAAGATCATTTTTGGCATATAACGCCGCAAATTGGGGAAAACTGGCCTGAGCGAGCGAATAACCGAGTATAGAAAGGGGTACATTCGCGATACTTTGGCCTAAATCAAAAAACGAAATACTCCCAGGTTGCAAAAATGAGGCAAGATTTACTAATATAACACTTTTGATCTGTTCGATACCGGACCCAATGGTTCGAGGCAACGACAACTTAAGCATTTTCATAAGATAGACATCTTTAAAGTGTACTTTAGGGGAATATTTAAACCCGATATGATAAAGTGCTGGCAGTTGGATTAAAAAGTGGCCAGCAGCGCCTATTACGACACCCCAGGCAGCACCTTTCATACCGAATGCAGGGTAGAACAAGACTATTCCTAATATTGCCCCGAGATTGTAAATTACCGGTGAAAAAAAAGGTAAAAAGAACCGCTTAAATGATTGTAGGGTTCCAGCAACAAAACTGGAGATTCCAAGTAATATCGGAGCTAGAAGCAAAATCCGCATTAAATCAACTAATAAATCGATTTGCCCCGCATTAAAACCTGGACCAATGAGAATAGCGAAAGGTCGGGCAAATACATAAAAAATAACCGCCATAATCGAAAATAATATTGCTGAAATGTTCAAGATTGAGGATACAAATTCCCAGGTCTTCTCGCGATCGTGCTTAGCGATAAAACTTGAGAATATTGGAATAAAGGCTGCATTTAGTGATCCACCGATTAAGAACTGGAACACTAGATCTGGAAGCCTGAAAGCAGCAAAGAACACGTCTAACTCTGGTCCTGGAGTGATTACACTTGCATATAATCTTTTACGGATTAGCCCTAATATGGCACTCGCAAATAACATAATTGCGATGACAAAGGCACCTGATAGAATAGTTTTCTGTTTCTGGAATAGAATATTACTTCCATTCTGTACGCTCTTACGTAGAATTTTCTTTACCATTGACGTTAAATATGATATACTCCTCGTTACATAAGGTCAATCTATGCCAGTACGACAGTCAGCAATACGAACATTACGGGTGCAAAATCGGCGCAGAATATTCAATTTACGGGTAATGAAAACCGTAAAATCTGCAATTCGCGAAATGCGCCAAAATCCAACAGTTGAAAACCTTAAAAAGGTCTTTTCAGAGCTCGATACCGCAGCTAAAAAGGGTATTATTCATGATAATAAAGCCAGCCGAATCAAATCGCGACTTTCAGCTTTGCTTACTTCTGATAAAGCCAGCGTGTAAGCTCAGGACAAAGTTCACTTTCCCCTTTTTTTACTTTAAGCTCAATCGTTAGTAGTTGTGTATATTTATCAGCAAGAGCTTCTTTATTCCATAACTTGGTTAATTTAGATATCTTTTGAATTACGAAAGGATGTCCATCCGGTTGAATACCATAGCTTAACTGGAGTAGCATTCTCATTTGTTTTACCAACATAACGAAAAAATACCATTCGTCTTGATTGCGTTTGCGATAATCGATAAGTTGCCGTCCGGCTTGGCTAATTTTTCTTGACAAGATATTATCCAGAATATCAAATATGCTAATTTCGGTATTGGACTGACTCAGAAGGCTAACATGGCTGGGTTCAATTAAATGAGTATCCTGACTTTTAGCATATAGTGCTAGTTTGATCAGTTCGTTTTCCAAGGTTCCCGCATCAAGACCATGGTAATCAATAAGCATTCGTGCACTATCCCTTCGTAGCTCTATATTTAAATCATTCCCATTACGAATCAACCATTCAGTCGCTTCGGGTACCGTTAACGGCAAAAACATTTTTTTATCGAGTATATCAATGAAAGATTTGATATTTTTCTTGCGCGTGTCGATCTTATCTTTTTCTTCCCAAATAATAAGCGGGGTCTGTGTTTTTAATATAACCTCAAAATGTGGTTCTAAATGGATCAGTACATTTTTAAAGACATATAATGATAGATCTCCAAATAATCCGAGTTGATTTAGCTCCAGAATATAACGCTCAATGTCATTGGGATGATCAATAAAGATTAATTTATTACCTGGTAGACTTCGTATATATTTACTGGCGCGGTAAGAATCAGGTCCTAATATGAGTAACTTCATTTCTTTATTGTCTCACAGAATTTAAAACTACTCGGTATCTTCGGATGTCGGAGTTGGCGTAAGTGCTTCTTCACTGAATAATATCGTATCGATAAACTCCTTAAATGCTTGCCATCCATCCTTTGGTATCAACACGTATGCCCCTCCATATTGGCTTGGGTCAGGGTTATATAAAATACCAGCTTCGTCATCACCATTTGATAGCACGTATGTCTTAACTGTGGAGAAATCGCCACCGATCTCTTTAAATAGGTCATAAAAAATTGGCAATTCATTTAGTGAAATATTGGTATCAAACTCCGATGATAAAGCCATGTATAAATTTTGAAGTCGAGTTGGATTGAAGAGCGTTTGATTTGATACGATTCTTTCTTTTAAGGCTAAAATAACCTTCTGCTGTCGTCGAGCACGAGCAAAATCAGACCCTTCTGGACCGTACGCATGACGGCTCCGGGCATACTTGAGCGCAGTAGTTCCGTCCATATGCTGCCACCCTTGTTTAAAGTTCAATACTTCCCATCGGGTTTCCCATGGTGCATTTTCATACCCCATCTTAGGATATTCGTAATCGGTAAAGGTATTCTCAACATAAACATCCACACCGCCGACCTCATCAATCGCCTTCTGGAAACCATTGAAGTTTATTTTGGCATAATAATGAATTGGAACCCCGGCATAATCCTGTAGCACCTTTGCTAATAACCCAACGCCCCCACCGAGACCACCATCACTAGAGCTATATCCATTATCTTCCCCAGTTGTATATACACCATTTATTTTAGTATAGAATTCATTCACACCATCAAATTTAGGGACTTTTACCCATAAGTCTCGAGGAAAAGAAAGCAAGACTAACCGATTATCCGAATGTCGATAACTCGCGACTATCATGGTATCAGTTAATGATGAACCGCCTTTTGCACGTTCATCGACCCCGATAAGCAAAATATTCGTTACACCATTTGTTTCTTTTATTTTTTGAGGATTGGCAAAAAATGAGATTGAATCACTCGAGTCTTTAACTAAACCCGCAATGACCGAAACAATCGGCGTAACCAATAACTTCACGCCAAATAATACTACTGCAATTAACGATATGACTAATACAGCCTTCCACAAGACAGGTTTATGGCTTGAATCGGTATTCCGATTAGTCCGAACGGCTTGTTTATTCGAATAACTGCGATATTTCATAGTATTGAATGTAATAAATCGATAAATTCATTAGCCTTTACTGAAGCCCCCCCGACTAAGAAGCCGTCCACTTGTTCGAAGGCTAAATAGGGCTTTACGGTCTCAGCGGTAACGCTTCCTCCATACAATATGTATGCATCTTCACCAACTAAATGATTCATTGATTTAAGAAATGATGCAACCACATGCGGATCGGCGGGATTACCTGTACCGATAGCTGAAATTGGCTCATAAGCCCAAGTTAGTCGGGACAGATCAAAGCCCTTTTCACATACTGACTGTACTTGTTCAATCTCACTAACTGCAATAAGCGGAGTGATATCGTAATTCAACAATCGTTCAATTTTCTCATTAATAACGTCATTTGACTCATTAAAATACTGGCGACGTTCGCTATGACCAACGATACAATGACTGACTCCATGTTCTAAAAGCTGAAAAGCGCCGACTTCACCCGTATATTTACCGACATTAAACCGACTGACATCTTGAGCCATTATCTGAACCGGGAGATCAGCATTTCTTTTAACCGTATGGGATACAAGACCAAGTTCGGTAAAAGAGGGCGCAATCCCAACCGATATGCGGTCAGAAGGGGTATATGTATCATAAAAAAAACGCAACCATTCCTCTGCGGTACTGTAGGTATTGTTTAATTTCCAGTTTGCAACAACCCAATATTTATTCATAAAATGAAGCCAACGCACAATTGGAAGACACGAAACGCAAGGATAAGAGACATCTATAAGCGTCTACCGGTTTCTACCGCCATTTCGACAAGTCGGTTTGAATATCCCCATTCATTATCATACCATGCGATAACCTTAACGAGATTTCCTCCGACGACGCGCGTAAATTCTAAGTCGACAATTGCACTGGCCGGGTTACCAATTATATCAGTCGAAACCAACGGTTCGTTTGAGGCAACTAGAATATCTTTATACATAGGATGTTCTGATTTATCTTTAAATAATTGATTAATCTCTTCTACGGTTGTCTCCCGTGATAATAATGCAGTAATATCAGAGATGGAGCCTGTCGAAACCGGAACTCGCATCGCCATTCCATCAAATTTATTAGCTAATCCAGGAATCACCAGTGTAGTAGCAACAGCAGCACCGGTTGACGATGGTACGATATTTTCTGCCGCCGCACGCCCTCTTCGAAGATCTTTTGGATCAGGTGAATCAGTTAATCGCTGAGTTGCGGTATATGCATGGACTGTAGTCATTAACGATTTTTCTACACCGAAATGAGAATGAAGCACTTGGATAACGGGAGATATGCAGTTTGTTGTACAAGAACCATTGGAAGATACTTCCATTTCACCAATATGCTCATCGGTAGATTCTGCACCAAAGACTAGCGTTCTACCTTCGGTCCCCTCTTCCCCCTTAGCCGGAGCCGATATCAGTACGCGTTTAGCACCGGCATCAATATGAGCTCGTGCTTTCGTATAAGTTTCGAATACACCAGTCGACTCTAAAACTACATCGATATCGAGTTCTTTCCATGGAAGTTTTGTTGGATCTTTTTCGGCTAGAACACGAACCCGTTGACCATTAACAACAAAATAGGCCTCTTTTCCGGTAATATCTCCGACATGGTCATCAACTGCAGTATGCCCTTCCCAATCAATAACTTCTCCACCGACTTCAACTAAAACGTCTTTGGTAAATCGACCATAGACACTGTCATATTTAAGCAAGTGGGCGAGTACTCGAGGATCGGTTAAATCATTAATAGCAACGAGTTCAATTTCACTTGGATTAATTCGGGAAGATAGATGCATTCGGCTATCGTCGCTAACACCAAAGCAAGCCTTGAATGATTGGCGGCCAATTCGCCCGAAACCATTAATAGCAATACGGATTTTGCGGTCTGACATTTCCATATTAGTGTAGTGTGATCAATTGTAAGTGTCAAGTAATAAACACAGATACCCTTTAGCTATGGCGGAAATTAGGTATAATAATCTCTGGTTGAATTCTTAATTATGGAGGGATGTCCGAGTGGTTTATGGAGCACGCTTGGAAAGCGTGTAGGCGTAAGTCTGCGGGGGTTCGAATCCCCCTCCCTCCGCCAGTTACTCAAAAAACTGAAAAAGCCGTCCCCAAAATCATCAAGCCTATTTGCATCACAACTTAAAACGCAAGAAATAGTACAATGTAAATAATGGCACTTATTGAGCGGGTATTTGATGATTTTGAAACGAAATATTTTGGACTCTTTTATTTATTATGCCGATATCGTTTCTATAGTTGGAAAACCAAAGATATACAATTTTACCAGAAGAGAAAAACCCAGAAGATAGTTGAATACGCTTCGGCACACTCATCATTTTTTAAAAAGCATTACGCAAACTATAATAAAAACGACTTCGCGCATCTTCCCACAGTGAATAAAAAAATCATGATGGACAACTTAACTGAGTACAATACTCTTGGATTAACAAAAGATGAAATAATCAACTTTTGTCTTGATATTGAAAAAACACGGGACTATTCACGACGGTTGAACAATATAAATATTGGGATGTCATCAGGTACAAGTGGAAATAAAGGAGTAGAAATATTAACACATAGCGAAGAATCCTACTTAAAAGCAGCGTTTTTCGCCCGATTCAATTTTCCTAAAAACCAGAAGATCAATTTAGCATTTATCCTTAGAGTAAGCACACCTGCATTCAACTTAAATATGTTTGGTCACAAACTTACCTATATTACTCAGCTTCAACCAATGCAGGATATTGTTCGTCAATTAAACGATCTTAAACCCAACCTGGTCTCTGCCCCACCGTCGATGCTCAAACTTCTAGCGCAGGAGCAGGAGCAAAATAGACTTAAGATCAAGCCACTTAAACTCGTCTCATATGCTGAAGTGTTGTATCAAGATGTACGTGAGTACCTTACTAAGATATTTAATTGTTCAGTTAATGAAATCTATAAATGCACCGAAGGAGCTATTGCGATTTCATGTAAACATGACAACTTACACATTAATGAAGATTTAGTTCTTGTCGAAACACTCAATCAAGATGGGTCACCGACACCACTCGGACAACCTTGTCACAAATTGCTCGTAACAGATCTACACAAACGATCCCAGCCGATCATCAGATATGAATTAAATGACATTATTACCATTTGCAAGACACCTTGCACCTGCGGATCATCATTTCGAGTTATTGAGCGCATTCAAGGAAGATCAGATGACATGTTTTGGGGTCATACGATTGGATCAGAATCTTGGCAGTTTATTTTTCCCGATTATATTAGTCGAGCGATAATATCTTCTTCTGAGGACATCGAAGAATACCAGGCGATTCAAAAGAGTCCTACCGAAATTTATGTTAGAATTCAATTACGATCGAGAATCGCGCCGACTTCATTTGACCAACAGAAGTTAAAAAATGCGATAATGAATGTATTTACTGAGTATAAATGCCAGCAACCCCACGTTGATATCGCATTTGAAAAGCCAGAAGTAAATACACGCTCACAGAAATTGATACGTATAAAAAGAGAATTTGATGCAGGAAACTAATATTCACACACAACACCGTATCAAATCACTAGATGTATTAAGGGGATTTGCCCTCATATTGATCATCCTTTTTCACTCATCGATTTATAACTTTGCGAACATACATAAAATTGATTTTAGTAACCCGCCCATCATTGTCGTAATTATGAGCTTTATGGCTCTATGGGGAGGCATATTCATTGTTTACTCAGCGGTTATTAACTCACTCTTAACGGTGAACCGAATTCAGGATAAATCCCCATCATTCAGTATTAAAACAGCATCGATTACTTTAGGGGTTTATTTAATCCTCCATTACATTCTAAATATCGTCTTGGGTCGATGGAACAATGATTTTGTTAACAACCAACCCGACTTAACAATCATCGCCCGAGTATTACGAACGTTGCATTTCTCGACTCCAGAGATTTCTAAATATTTTGATGGATCTTCAATTTCGACTATCGCTCTCAACTTATTTATCGTTTCGCTCATCCTATATTTCATGAACAAAAATAAGAAGGCTCTATCATCGGCCCAACAATACATGGTCTTCGCAGTAGCCGGCATCGTTATTATGGTACTGTCGTTCGTTCGGGTACCCTTGTACCACTTATTACCCACAACAATAGAACACCACAATTTTATAACGGCAACAATCCTAGGATTCACACTCGCAAATCCCTACCCACTCCTCCCCTATGTATCGTATGGATTCTTTGGTGCGCTAATAGGATTAATGATCTATAACGGACATAAAGGATTGCTTAAAAAAGTAATCATTCCCTTGGGAGTTATTTTTCTTATATACGGAGTAGCAGGGATGATGAACTTTGAAAAAACGATATCAACCCCTGATTATTTTTGGTATTTCAAAACGAACGGTGAACTGGGTATATTCCTAATACTCGTATCGGTCACGTATTTGGTGCTTGAACCAATGGAATGGCTCACGAATAGACTATCATTACTAACCCAATTTAGCCGGATAAGCTTAACTATTTATATGCTTGAAACAACCGTATCAGAACTGATCCGAATCCCATTACTACAACTAAATCCCGACTGGACCCAAACAATTAATGGTTGTTTATTGTTTGGGTTTATTAATATAGTCGTCTGGTCAATGATCCTAACAATTTGGAAAAGATATAACTTTAAGTACAGTTTAGAGTACTTCTGGGTAAATGGATTCAAGTTCCTGCAAAAAGATTCAACCAAAATGGATGAGCTGCCGGTATAAAATACAGACAACATGGTTGATCTGCGTCGAGTCCATCAATTAAATAAAAATCAAATTCACCAACAAGGTTCTATTATTTATTGGATGAGTCGCGATCAACGCGTTCATAACAATTGGGCGCTCATATATGCCCAAGAATTGGCCCTTGCCCGTAAATCTTCACTTTCAGTAATTTTTAGTTTTGATACTAAATTTCAGTATGCAAATTTACGAAATATTGACTTTATGCTTCATGGTATTCAAGAAACGTTTAACGAACTCCAAAAACTAAACATCTCTGCGACATTACTATTCGGTAATCCGATCGATACGGTCACGCATTATGTAACAAAAAATACGGCTGGTGTATTAGTTACCGACTTTTCGCCGCTGAAAATAGGTAGAGGTTGGCGTAATGATATTGCGCAAAGTATAAATATCCCCATGGTCGAGGTTGATGCACATAATATCGTTCCTGTTTGGGTAACATCTTCAAAACAAGAATATGGCGCCTATACAATTCGTCCGAAGATAAAAAAGCTTCTCCCCGAGTTCTTAACGCAATATCCCGATGTTATACGACACCCCTTTAACATTGCCCCAACAACTAACACATTTGAGTATGAGGATATCCTCACACGGCATACAATAGACCGGTCGGTTACAACTGTAAAGGGAGTTGATCCCGGTGAAAAAGCAGCTCGAAATGCACTTCGTGAGTTTATTAAACAGAAATTAGCCAATTATGACGCAGATAGAAATGATCCGTCACGAAAAGGTCAGTCGAATATTGCTCCGTACCTACATTTTGGACATATCTCAAGCCAAGAGATAGCCAATGAAGTAAAACGGTCAAATGTAGAGCCCTCCCTTCAAGAAGGGTATTTAGAAGAGCTGATCGTTCGAAAAGAATTGAGTGATAACTTTTGTTTTTATAATTCAAACTACGATTCTACCGATGGTTTTCCGGATTGGGCAAAACAAACGCTGCAAGAGCATGAGTCCGATAAACGTCCATATTTGTATACGATTGATGACTTGGAGTCTGCCAACACGCATGACCAGTTGTGGAATGCGGCACAAAAAGAAATGACCATGACCGGAAAGATGCATGGATACATGAGAATGTATTGGGGTAAAAAGATTCTTGAATGGACGATAAATGCTCAGGAAGCCGTGGAGTATGCGATATATCTAAATGATAAATACGAACTCGATGGACGAGATCCAAACGGGTATGCCGGAATCGCATGGTCCATGGGTGGGGTCCATGACCGGCCCTGGAATAAACGACCGATTTTTGGCAACATACGATATATGAACGATAACGGCGCAAAACGTAAATTTGACGTAAATGCCTATATTGAAACAATTAAAAAGCTTTAGAAAAGGCTTCTTTAAAGGCTACTGTATGCTACAATACACATAGTTTCTGAGTTAGATCTGCTTCATATATCTACGGAGGAGTCGCATAGTGGTCGAGTGCGACGGTCTTGAAAACCGTTATGGCGGCAACGTCATCGTGGGTTCGAATCCCACCTCCTCCGCCATTAAATGTACATTCTCAATTGGCCTGGTTTCATTGTCTTAAGGATCTAGTTTAGATTTGAACGGGATGCCGAGTAGGGCATCCCCGGAACTCGAATCCCACCTCCTCCGCCAAATAAATAATATTTCAATTCTTATATATATACCACCAAAACACGATACATTTAAATGGAAATTTCAACAGAGAATTATTGTAGATACCTCAACCACAGAATTCCAAACGTAATTAAAGAGTTTATGATCGTTAACGGAGCTGCTAACAACAAATATTTCATAAAGTTGATGTGGATCTTTTCCTTCTCAGCTTGGCCGAAAACAATTACGTTACATGCAGCTGCGATTGGAGAACCAGCACCACCAATCGAAGTGCCTAGGTTAAGCGCCCACCACAACGGATAAACAGCAATTCCAGTCCTCTCCATTTCCTGAATAGCGCTTACCATGGTTATGTTATACGGAACATTATCAATGAATGTAGATAAAATCCCCGACCCCATCGAAATAAGCAAAAGCAAATAGGTCATGCTTCCTTGTGTTAAGGTAACTAATCCGTTAGCTAAAAGCGTAATCACATGAGTAAACTCAAGTGCCCCAACCACCACAAAAAGTCCAATGAAAAAGAATATTATTTCCCAGTCGATTAAGTTACGAAATACTTTATGAGGTTCTTTATGGAAAAGTAAAATACACAAAAATGATGCACCCATCGTAAGAGTTGCGTTATCAAGCATTACACCTGTAAACTTGGCGATATTCTCCTTAAGAACCATCAAAATAATTGTGCTAATGGCGATAGGGATACCTACTTTAAGCACATAACGATTTTGCAGTGCTTTTAGCGGGTTAAATTGTGCAATATCAGTTTCCGCATTATCTGCCGGCTTAAATTCGTTACGGAAGATAAACAAGATGTATAAGGTGCTTACAACACTTAGTACCATAACGATAAGTCCAGAGTTGGTAACGACTTCAGTAAATGAGAGACCAACTGTTTTTGCCTGGTAATACGTCGTTGGATCTGAGATCGGGGTCATAGCTCCCCCGATGTTTGCCATAGTAACGATCATAAATAAGTATGGCAGAGCTGGAAGTTTCAATTGTCTGATGAGTACGAGTACAACCGGTGCCAGAATCAAAATGGTTGGTATGTTCGAAAAGAGTGCTGTCATACCTAAGGTCAAATAACCTAAAGCAATTAATAAAGCTCTGGGCTTACCTTTAACTGTTTTCACCAGCCATATAGCTGCTGCTTCAAACACACCCGATTCCCGTACAATACCGACTAAAATCATCATTCCAATCACAAAGCCTAAAATATCAAGGTTATGACTAATAAAATGAAATGCATTTTCTTGAGATGATGCTTCTTCGGAACTAAATACTTGCATCACTATCAGGGCGATCCCCCCAAGAACAGCGACCAATGCTTTTGGTAGCTTTTCAGTAATCAGAAAAAAATAGACAACAAGCAGTACACAAATAGCTATTACTGATGGTATCGACAAGTTCAATATAAATTCGGGCAGCATCATATTTGTACGACTTAAGTTCTACGCGTTATCACCGTTCATCATTGAATCGTATAACGCCTTCTTAATTTCAGTTCGAGTAATTACACCCATAAGTTTTCCATTTTCAATAACCGGAACAATATACAGATCATTCTTTAGAAAATCGGCCGTCACAGCCATAATATTATCGTTAAATCCAACCGAAATATATTCATGCCGCATTACCTTAGAGATTTTGACATCTTTCAGCTGATTGCACATCTCAGTAAAGAAACCCGGTTTGTACATAGCAGCAGCCATGCGAATATTCTCCCTAAATTGTCGAGGTACGGTAGCAGCAGCAATATCTTGCAGTGACAAAACACCAATGACCTTACCATTGTCATTTAGTATCACTAATGCATTTACTTCATCCTTCATAAGCTCGGCAATAGCGTCACTAATATGGGCATCGCCACTCATGGTTTTCGGATAGGGATGGTAGATCTCAGAGATTAGCATAGATAAACTATATCAACGATCTATTTAATGTTCAATAAATAACATGTACGCTGCCTTTAGGCAGCAAGTAATTGATACCGAGGAACACGTCGATACGGAACAGGTTCTGAAGACTTAACAAAATCAACAAAACTATCAAGAGTATCAATCCAGTGCATTTTTTCGTACCGGGGAACGTCAATGGCTTGATTTTTGTGGGCAATAAAGCACACTGATCCCCCTAGTTCAAGCACGTAGCGACAGAGAGCAGAATCGTTGTTGTCATTTACCACCAAAAGAGTATCAATAATCTGGTTATGAGTTTTCTCGACAATTCGATTGAATGCCTCAATCTTATCACCAGACACAGTCGCAACGATTTTGGCGAACTCGCCGTCTTCGCTATACAAAAATCGATTGAACGGATGAATAAGACCATCAAATGAATCAAGATGGATGGATTTGTAAATCCCCGAACTAATCACTGCAAAGGTAATGTGTGGTAAGTTAATATTAGAGAGTGCAGTTTGCCATTGCGAGCTTAGAGTAACTTCAGGCAGAAACATTTCCAGATCTCCTTTTTGAGGATAATGCCCAAACTGTTCGTGATATTTGTAATATAACAAGTTCGATTCACGATTTAATAGATCCCCATACGATATATTCCCCTTCTGATAATCAGAAAAGAGGTATGCGAACTCAGATGCACAGCCAAGGGATGCTGATACCGAGATATACGGATTGACTTGCTTTTCAGCCAAGCTTGATAATGAAAATACGATTAGTCTGGGCTTCATGGTACACAAATTCCAAAGTTTACCAGGTTATATAGATATGTGCAATAAATACATAAATAGAATCATTCATAGGGTATGCTAAAATATGAATGCAGGGAGGAGTGGCCGAGTGGTCCAAGGCAGCGGTTTGCTAAACCGTGGCGGTCTAAAAACCGCCCATGGGTTCGAATCCCATCTCCTCCGCCATTATTTTTACTACTTATTTAGTGCAATTTCTCTAAACATATTGATTCTTGGTCCAACGAATTATTGTTAAACGAGGGTTAAATAATTTTATGCAACGCTAAGCGGAAAATAACATACGAGAATCGTACAACTATTTTAATACCGAAGTTTCTTGTTTATTCTGAACCAACCACTTTGTTTGTATCGTATGCCCAACGCTTAATATCTGGCTCACGTAATAATAGCCCAAGACAATAATAGTTGACTGATTATAATGATTAGCCAGTAATAAATAGATAAACCCGCACAGCGATGTCGCAAAAATGAAGTACATTGGAGAAAATTGAGTATCGTTCATTCGGTCATAAAGGGCCTCAATATATTGTTTATCAAATAAACTAATCGTAAGTATTAGTCTAATTACCGAAGATCCGATTGATAGATAAATTAACCAAAAGTTTATGTAATCGATCAACATAATTCGGGTAGATACGAAATCGTATGACGACAAGCTATCAACAGAAATAACCGCCATGGCGATATAGAAAAACGAAATCAGCCATTTCCTTTCGTTGGGCGGTGTTTTTTCCTGAGAAATTATATTTTTAAATAGATACCAAGAAAATATGCCCAAGAGTATCGGTCCACCTATGAGTAACTGGATATCTGAATACCAATAAAACGACCACCAAAAATCCCAATGAGCTACTACGTTAAAAAAGCACATGCAAAAAACAACATAAACCTGCAATTCATTGAAGGAAGGCCATATAAATCGTTTTATAATTTTTCCAAAGAGGATTATCTTTCTATTTAACGCGATGCGAGAGGGCGTTATATGATTCAAGCTTTTCTTTAAAATAGGCTTTCTAGTCACGCACACATATAATATCATGTAGGAACGTCACACATGAAACAGAAAAAAGTAATTATCGTCGGTGCAGGATTCGGTGGATTATCAGCAGCTGCGTCGCTCAGTCGAGACGGCTTTGACGTCACTGTTATCGAAAAAAACGACCAGGTTGGAGGTAGGGCAGGTATCCTTAAAATAGATGGTTACTCATTTGATATGGGACCATCTTGGTATCTTATGCCTGAAGTCTTTGAACATTTTTTCTCGCGTTTTAATAAAAAGCCCACCGACTTCTACAAGCTCGTAAAACTAGATCCATCATATCGGGCATTTTTTGGTGATGACGATAGTATCGATGTAAGTCCGGATATCGGAAAAAACTTGGAAATATTTAAAAAATATGAGAAAGACGGCGATATTAAATTAAAAAAATATCTAGCCGATGCTGAGTATAAATATAATGTTGCCCTTAATACTTTTTTGTACCGAGACTATCGTTACCTTAGTGATCTTTTTGACAAGCGCCTCATACTTGAAGGTACAAAACTACGGTTATTTGAAAATTTGGATCGATTCACAAAACGATTTATTGAAAATGAGAAACTACGACAACTATTGCAATATAGTATTGTCTTTCTTGGCGGAGCACCAAAGAACACTCCTGCTTTGTATTCATTAATTTCACATGTAGATTTTACTCAAGGAGTATATTATCCCATGGGTGGTTATGGGGCGGTTGTAAAAGGTATCCAAAATTTAGCTGAATCATTCGGAACAAAATTTATCCTCAATGAACCAGTAACATCAATAATAATTAAAGATAAAAATGCTGTGGGTGTGAAAACGAAAAATAATGAGTACCACGGAGATATTATCGTGATGAACGCAGATTATCATCATGCCGAAACGAAACTTCTTCCACCAGAATACCAGACATACCCCGAATCATACTGGCAAAAAAGGACGGTGGCACCATCAGCATTCATACTCTATTTGGGCCTAAACAAAAAGATACCTGGTCTTGAACATCATAATATTTTTATAGATCGGGATTGGATTAAACACTTTGACGCAATCTTTGAAAATCCGAGCTGGCCTACCTCGCCTTCATACTACGTATCGGTTCCATCTAAAACCGATCCGTCAGTAGCCCCTGCAGATGGTGAAAACGTATTTATCTTAGTTCCTGTAGCATCGGGACTTACCGATACACCAGAGATCCGTCAATCATTTCGTAAACAAATATTGGACCATCTAGAGCAAAAACTCCAAACAACCATTAGAGATGCCATTGTAGTAGAACAATCGTTTGCTCATAACGACTATATAAGCTATTACAACGCATTTAAAGGTACTGCACTGGGAATCAGCCATACGATGTTTCAGACGGCAGTTTTTCGTCCACATCATCAAAGTCATAAGGTTGGAAATCTATTTTATACCGGTCAATACACTCATCCTGGGATAGGGGTACCGATTACACTGATTTCTTCAGAGATTGTTTCAGATCAAATCGCCCAAAAATATGATTAGTGCAAATCTCAGTCGAATTTTTTTTAACGGAAGCCGAACATATTTTTTTAGTAGCATTTTTTTCCCACCATTGCTACGAGATGACGTATTTGTGTTGTACAGTTTTGTGCGTACGGTGGATAACTTTGTAGACACCATTCCGCAGCAGAAAAATGTATTTAATCAATTTAAATACGAATATTATGAACATCGGAATGGCAAGCCCAGCTCGTCCGAAGTAATCCGATCATTCCACGCGCTATCAATAAAGCACCAATTCCCCTATGACTGGCCGGATGCATTTATAGCCGCAATGGAAGCAGATTTAACCATAAAAAAATATGAGACACTTGAACAATTAGATATGTACATGTATGGATCAGCTGAAGTGATCGGGTTAATGATGGCAAAAATGATGAAATTGCCAGAAGAAAGCTATTCGACGGCCCAATTACTTGGAAAATCGATGCAATATATTAACTTCATTCGAGATATTACTGAAGATAATTCTTTTGGTCGTCAGTATATTCCTCAAGAACAGCTTGATGAATTTTCTCTTACCGATTTATCGTACGAGCACACCTCACGACATAAAGAAGCTTTTGTCTCATGTATAAAAAAACAAATAGAACTGTATTGGTCATGGGAAGAGAAAGCACGTACGGGATTCACCTATATTCCGAATAGATATCAGGGTCCAATCCAAACCGCAAATGATATGTACCGCTGGACAGCCGATCAAATTTACAAAGATCCCCTGATTGTTTTTGTCAAAAAGATAAAACCTTCTCCTACTCGAATTTTAAGTAAGGGAATACAAAACTACTTGACCCGTTCCATCATGTAGTTAATCAATCCATTCAATATCTCCTGGATCTTAGCATCCGAAGTTATGTGAGGTATAACGTCAGCTCCCTGCTTAACATAATCCCAACCACGCTTAATCACCACATCATACGCTCCGGTCTGTTTAAACAATTCGAGCGTTTGATCTATCTCTGCCGGCGTGATTGATTGATTGCCCAAAACATGTCGTAAAAAAGCCTTCTGGTCTTTATTACCATGTTCCATCACGTGTAGCACTAGTAGGGTTTGTTTACCTTCACGGATATCCGATCCAGTAGGTTTGCCCATCGTATCGGTATCACCAAAGATCCCGAGTAGATCATCCTGAATTTGAAACGCCCAGCCTAGTGCATTCCCATACTGTTGAATCGCATCATGAAGAGGTTTCGATACCGGTCCAGCGAATGCTGCGCCAACGAGTAGAGGGAGCACACCAGTATATTCAACGGTCTTATATTGTCGAACCTTCATCACGTCCTCCTGAGTAATACTTCCCATCGATGAGTCGGTAATATCAAGCACTTGTCCATGTACGACTCGAATGACGTAATCAGCGTAGATTTGCCCAACGTCGATTAATCGATCTGGATCAAAATGACTTTGCATCAGTTTTTCCCACGAGAGATAAAAAGCAGCATCTCCCGCGTTTACTGCCATAGAATAGCCATAATGCGAGGGATTCGGATGAACATGTAATGCTGTACCGACTTCTGCAAATTGGACATGAAGCGTCGGTAATCCCCGTCTCAAATCATCCTGATCCATAATGTCATCATGTACTAAGACTCCGGCATGGAAAAGCTCTAAAAATAAACTAGCATCAAAAATAGCTTCGAGATCACGTCCTCCGACCGCCTGATAACCCAAAACAGTTAATGCTCCCCGTATTTTCTTACCTTTACGTCCCATTTCTAAGAAACGACGAAGTAATTCGCCTGGTATCTTGCTGATTTCCTGGGCTTGCTCAATTTTTTGATGGAGGTATTTTTCAAACAATGGGTCAGTTTTCACCGCGTAATCCTGAAGAAACGATAAGCCGACATTCTCTGCCATACCGCGATTTTAACAGTTTTGTTTCTAACCGCAAAGATATAATGACGATATGATACATAGGATTATCGCTTTACTTAACTTTTCACGTCCGCGCTTCTGGATGTATTTAATCGGGCCATACTTAATAGGATATGCATGCGGAATTAGTCATTGGACCGATTTCTTTACTAATTACTTTTTTGCTTATGCAATCTATTTTCTTATCGTAGCAAATTGTCTTTTATATGGAGTTAATGATTTATATGACTCAGATACGGACTCACGTAATCCCAAGAAACTCAGCTACGAAAAGCGGGTATCTGAATCGCATCACAAAACTATTAAAATGATGAGTATCATTAGCGGTGTTGTCGGATTAGGAATCGCGCTGATCGCTCCATCAAGGCAACTTCAGTTCTTGATGGTTGGATTTAATATGCTAAGTGTATTATATAGCGCACCACCGGTACGCTTTAAGGCGACGCCAGTGTTCGATTCTTTATCAAATATATTGTATGCGCTACCGGGGTTCTTTGGCTATACATTATCCTCTGACAACACGGTTCCCGGTGTAATAATTGCTGTTTGTTGCTGCTGGACAATGGCTATGCATCTATTTTCAGCAATACCAGATATTCAGGCCGATAAATCCGCGCACCTAGATACTTCAGCCGTATTGCTTGGACCTCGAATAGCACTATTAACCTGCGGATTATTATGGTTAGCTCCAGCCCTGTTTCTCTCATTCAAACCCGACTTTTTCCCTTTTAGTATCTTCATGTGGGTCTATCCAATTACTATGTTTTGGTTGTTATTTCAACGAGTAGAATATATTTTCCGCACATATCAACTTTTTCCCTATATAAACAGTAGTATCGGCGCAATATTATTTTTTGTTATTATTAGCACGAAACCAATATGAAACCTACGGTATCGATAATTATTCCGGTATTAAATGAAGAACATGTCTTTCCCGACTTGCTTGATGATTTACTAGCGTCAACTGATCATATTCATGAAATAATAGTTGTAGACGGCGGATCAACCGATCGCTCGCGAGAGCTTCTTTTATCTTATCCTTCAGTCGTCATGCTCCAAGAGCAGCCAGGTATAGCTCGACAACGAAACAAAGGGGCAGACATCGCCACTGGAGAGATCTTGTTATTCCTCGATGCAGATAGTCGAGTATCTCCCAAACAGTACCAAGAACTTATAGATGAATTTACAAAAAGACACTTACATGCTGCCTGCCCAACATTCATACCGCTGACCACCAGTCTAACCATAAAACGTATCTATCAGATCTTTAACACCATTTTTAAACATACTTCAAAGATCGTCCCTTCGGGTGCGGGAATGGCATTCATTATTTACCGAGACATTTTCCATGACCACACCGGCTTTGATACCGCAATGCTGTACGAAGACATTGAATTCATCAGACGAGTAGGCAAAAGACACAGATATCGCACACTGAAAGCTTCTGTCCATGTTTCAGATCGAAGATTTCGACGCGACGGTGTGTATAACACTTTTTTACTTTATCTTAAACTATCAGTATTTTTCGCGCTGGGACGCTTTAAACAGGCCAACGCAGTTACCTATAAATATGGTAACTATATCAATCGCTAACATAGTATTTTACCCATAATATCGATCTAAACAGCTTGATCGTCAATCCTATAGTAATACAATTAAACTAGATAACCACGCAGGTGGCTATCTCCTGATTCGCAGAATCAGGGTGTGTCCGGCCCTAAGCCGGTCGCACATTAACAAGCCACTTAGTGAAAGGAAAACTTATCGATTACACATCGTAATTCGTCCAAGTTCGATTCGGATGATCGGTCAACAGCAAAAAGGAGAGCGCAGTGATTACGCTCAACAACCTTCGCCGCCTTGCGGCGAAAAGCTGGATCCGGGGCATCTTGGCCCTGGTTATGTTTACCGCGTCGATCCACCTGGCCTTTGGCCAGTCGTCCGTCAACCCGGTTCGCGGCGCCCAGTGCGCCTATCAGCCGGGGAACTCGACGGTCAGCCTTAGCTCGAACCCGGTCGGCACCGCCACCATCGTGGTGGTCTACGCCGACGGGCACAGCGAGACGGTGACCGCCGACGTCGGCAACTGGTCGCTCACCGGCGACATCGTCAGCTTCACCGCGACGATTGTCTACCCGGAACAGATCGGCCTCTCGAACTGGAGCGGTGGCGCTCGGTGTGGGGCCTCAAACCCCAGCCCGACCCCGCTTCCCAGCTCGACACCGGCCAACACCGCCACGCCGACCGACACCAGCATTCCGACCGAGACGGCAACGGCGTCGGCGACCCTCACGCAGGGTCCCACCAACACGCCGCGGCCAACTCGGACAGCGACGCCGACCGGAACGTCCGGTCCGTCGCCAACCAACACACCGACCAACACGCCTCGGCCGACGCGCACACCGCGTCCGGCCACGCTTACACCGACGATCACCGATACGCCGACCAACACGTCGACCCCGACCAACACCGCCACTCCGGTGGCGGGTACGGTACGGGCAGCGTGCACCACAGAGACAGGTATCGTTGGGGGGACAACAACCCTCACCGCGACACTGTCGTTGTGGAGCAGCCTAGAGCCAGTTTCGGCTCAGGCGCTCGTGGTCGGTACCGACGACGTCACCCAGACGCTGTCACTCAGCGCCGCGGACTTTACCACCGTGGTACTGGATGGCGCCACCTGGTGGCGCTGGCAGAGAATCGGCCAACTGAAGGCGTTCGACGCCTGGATCAACTGGGCCAATGGAGGGAACGGTAGCGGTGGCGCAGACTGCTATAGCGCACCTCTGCCCACACTCACCCCAACTCAGACCCAGACTAGCACGCCGACCAATACGTCGACTCCGACGCCCACCGGGACGTCAACGCCGACGAATACGCCGACCAACACGAATACGCCAACGACGACATCGACCACAGCGACCGCTGTCGCCTGCCCGGTGATTCAGCCGCAGTACGCGGCGAGCCGGGACGGCAATGACACCGACGTAGTGACCCTAACCCAGGGCGCGCCGGTCACGTACACCGTGACCTTCTACAACCCTGGTACAGGTGTCACTCTCACCCTTTCGGACGGCAGCCCGATGGTTGCCACCGGAAGGCTTGCGTCGAACAGCGAGCGCATCGTAATCAACTATCCGCCAGTTAACACCTGGCCGGTAGTGGACGGTGCGCCGACCATCGGCGTCCGAGTTAACCTGGTTAATGATTGCTCCTCGAACGAGGGGAGCTGGACCCGCAAGGTCCCGCCCACCCCGACTCCGTCGAGCACGACAAACACAGGTACAACCACGACGCCGACCAACACGGCGACACCTTCCAACACGCCCACGGTGACCAATACGCCGGTCAATACGGCTACGGTCACCACGACACCGACCAACACCAACACTCCCACGGCTACCAACACTCCCCCGCCCACACTGACGGGGACACCGGAAGCCGGAGAGCTGTCCGACGAGGATGCGATGAAGCTCCTCGTTCGGGTTGAGGCGGCAAGGGTGCCGTCGAAATCGATTACCGGCATGCGCGAGCTCTTAGCGCTGATCCTGTTCACCTTCGCCATCGTCCTGATGTGGCCACGCCGCAAGACGCAGGTCACCTCCCAGGTGGAGGTGGAGTAAATGAACATCCAGCGCGGCCTCGCGCTGGCGTGTGTCATCCTTGGGGTGCTGGTTCTCGCCTTCGGGCGTCCAGCACTCCTTGGTAACGACACTACGCCAACGGCGGTTTCGGTTCCTGCCGCAGACGGACTGCAGGCAGACCCGGGCCTCCCGCCCCAAATCACTCCGGAACCTTGGAGATCAAACCTCCCGGTACCGGAGATAGTTACCACGACCAAGGAGGACAAGGACGTCCCCGAGGCCGCAGTAGCTCCGCGATGTGTAAACCCAGTCAGGTGGAGCGAGATTCCCGACAATGTCGTCGGGATGCTCTCGTTCCCGAGTCTCGGCCACGCCACATGGGTGGTAACCGGGACGGTGATGTCGACGCCTCGCCATGACGCGATGATCGACATTACGACCGGGATTTTCGGTAGCGGCACGACCACCGTGTTCCGTGGTCATGTCGCTCGGTATCGGAATGCCGCGGCGATTCCCGCGCCGTTCGGCAAGATCGCTCGCCTCGCGGTGGGTGATCAGTTCGAATACTGGCAGCGGGATCAGGACTGCCCCACAGTCCTGCAAGTTATTGCATCGACCCAGATTCCGGGTGGAGGCCAGCAGTACGCTGAGCTCAACACCCCGGTGTCGGGAGTTGATGCACGACTTGTGACGTGTGATGGCACCGCCATCATCGTCAACGGGATCATCGACCACTACACGCACACGCGGGTGGTGGATGCGGTGATTGTTCACTAAGTGACGACAAAAACGGATACCGCCCCAGAAGGCGGAAATTAACCACAATGAGGTGGTACCCATAAACCGGGGTGGTGGCTATCAAGCCATCACCCCCTTTTTTTGCATAAACGTTGTATAACGATTTTACTCACTCCGATAAATCTATATACAATGTGTTATTATTTCCACGCGATATTACAGCACATATCATTTAATATAGGACTTGAACCTTGGTTACTATAGGGTATAATAAAGCTATCCAGAAGGTAAATAAACCGACTGGATAACTCACTGTTTTGTGTGTTGCTTAGGCTTTCATGCCAAGCATGCACCTTAACAATCCAATCTATGTTTATCAACCTTTCATAGTGGGCTTATGGGTGTGAATCACTCAGTGGTACACACCCTGAGTCCGCTATGTTAAGCGTTGAAAAAGGAGAATGCCTATAAGGCTATTCGTCCACCTGCAGAAATGCAGGAAAGTCTCGCGTCGTACGTTCACAAGTCGGAATAGCTTAGACTTCAAGGAGACGTGCTCGTATGAAGCAGCGATCAACTCGCTTTGCCGCCATCATGGCGGCCCTGATGGCCTTGATGGCCATCTTCACCTTCGCGTCGGCGGCCCTCAGCGGCACCAACCTGCCCATCTCGGGCCAACTCGCCCAGAAGGCGACCGCCATTGCGGCGGCCAACACCTACGCCCAGGGCGGGCACGAGATTGCGAAAGAGACGCCGATCACGATCACCGAGCCCGTGCCAGCCAAGCCGGCCGACAACACGCCTAGCGTGCAGTCGATCGAGCCGACCTGCCAGGTCGGCCTGATGCTCCGGCTGTTCAGGGATCGGCACGTCGAGCTCGAAGTGACCAGCATCAGTGACTGCCAGGACACCGACGAGGTGTCTGGCACGATCTGGGTGGTCAAGTCGGCTACGGGCAACGAGTTTGCCCGCACGCCGATAACCTTCAAGCCCGCGACGGTTTCCGTCGGTTACAAGCCGTTTAGCCAGAAGCTGAACCGCCTGTCCGACGGGGACGTCGTCCACCTCTCGCTCGCCATCAACGGCGAGCAGCTGGTGAACATGACGTCCACGCTGATGGATGCCTGGCCCGTTTTCGGCGAGCTTCGCCCCGGGCCCGGACCGGATGTGTGTCTCGTGCTGAATGGCGAGGTCGACCCGCACGGCTTCCTGGCCGTAAGCGGGAATACCGACGAGCTCCACAAAGAGCTCAATACGGATACGTGGACGTGGGAGATCCTGAAAAGCCAGCTGCCCGACGTGGCAGTCTGGAGTGAAATCACGTTCACCGCGTTCGACACCCTGACCAAGGGGGGCAAGCGGGCGGAGTACCACTGGTACAACGTCCACAACCCCTGCTTCACCCCGGCCACAGCGACGGCTACGGCAACCAACACGCCCACGCCGACGAATACGCCGACTGCGACGACCGTCACGCTGACGGATAATGCGACCGCCGACGCGAACTGCACCGAACTGTTCGGTAAAGTCCGCAACGGCACGCTGACCGGCAACGTCACCAGCAACGGCGACATTGTTGCCACCGTCAACGAGACCGCTGGCGATGAGGAGAGGGACTATCACACGCCGTTCACCACGGCGTTGAATAGCACCCACCACATCGAGTGGAACCTAACCTTCTCCCCGCTTCAGGGGAACGCCCGACAGGTCGTCGGGCAGAAGGATCTGGTCTGCGGTGGCACCCCCACCGAGACCAGCACGCCGACGAATACGCCCACCCCGACCCGCACGTCGACCCCCAACCAGGGGAGCGGTAAGATCACCGCGACGTGTAAGGTCTACGGCGCGACCATCGAGCAGGGCGTCAGCCTGACCGGGACGGTCACGGCAACAGACGCCACCGGCACAATCACGGCGACCCTGAGCCTCAACACGAGCTCGGGGGTAGTTAGCCTGCCCTGGGAAAGGACGCTCGTCGGGATGACGAGCTTCTCCTGGACCGGCACGGTGACGGGCGATGACGGCATTGCCCGCGACATCTCGGGCAGCGGCTCGGAGGACTGCGGAGGCAGCACAGAGCTGACCCCGACCCCGTCGGCAACGCCCGAGGTAGTCCGCCAGGACCCGCGCCTGGACGTGGCTCTTTGTAGCGATTGCTACAATCGCTACTTCTGGCCGTACAACGTCCAGAATGGCCAGCTCGACTGGGCGGTGCCCGTCAACAAGGACGGCAACATCGCCAAATGGTACGTCATTGAGATCATCGGGGGCAGCATGCACTGCAACCCCGAGAGCGGCCCAAGCTTTAGCGCGGACTTCGCGTTCAAGTACATCGACGCGGACGGCAACCCGTCTGAGACGCCGGTGTACAACGTGCCGCTGCGTAACGAGCACCAGGTGATCGTCATCCCCCGCGCCTTTAGCGAGGCCGGGTTCGACGTCAAAGTCACCTATACGCAGCGCCATCCGAAGAACCACGACATCATCGTGGACACCCGGGTGGTCGACCGCGGGGTGCCTGGCTACAGCGCCGAGCAGGCCAAGGCATGTGTCGCCAAGGGTGGCGACTGCCAAGGCCTCTACGTCCACATGACCAAGCCCTTGGCTTGGTGGGACACCGTCAATCGTGAGCTCATCAATGGCTCCGAGGCAACGGTGAACCTGCTCAAGCCCACGGGCTTCCATCCGCAGCTTACGCTCGGATGGGGCGGGTTCCAGAAGTACCCGGAGCTCGGCGAGTTCCCCGGCCTGGTTGCCGGGACGCCGACCTTCGCAACCTGGTACAACACCACGGACACCACGTGGTACCAGGGCGAGGGTGACTATAGCTTCTTTAGCGGCCGCGCCGCGGGTATGAGCCTGCCAACAGGGCAGTTCAACCCCGGCGTCTGCTCGCCCAGCACGACCACCACGACCGATACGGTCGAGGTGTGTAAGTCGATCGACTGGTCGACCGGGGAAATGACGACCATCTCCATCCCCAAGGAGGAGCTGGACACGTACGTCACCCCGGATGCCTGCCAGCCCCCGGCGCCCAAGGATGGCCCGAAAACGGCCCCGAGGGCCTTGGAGGTCTGCGCATACCTCGACACAGATGGGAAGCGGGTCAACGTACCCGCCGACCAGCTGAGTCAGGTCCTGCGCGACCACGGCCTGGATTCGCCGGCCTGCACGGCTGGCGACGCGGGTATGATCGACCTCAGCCTCCTCTGGCTGCTGGTCGTCTTCCCCGGGCTACTGGCCTGCATCCCGGTTTTCCTCCACCTGCGCAGGCGCGGGTGGTTCTCGGTGCGGAAACGCACCGTCTAACATAGATTGGATCCGACCGCTGGTGGGCGAGGGGGATTTCCCCCTCGCTCACCAGCCTATTTTTTCTAAAAAATAGGTAGGAGCGATCTCACCGGGTCTTACACCATAAGACGCGATGAGATGATCTCCTTGCACTTTGTCAACCGCACGGGAATTCAATCCTAGTGCGGACATCGGTAATTCTGAGGGGTTACAATAATACTCAGCGTTAACGATGTCTGCATTGGGCTAAAAGACAACATAAGGAGAAGATCCGTGAACAAGCTATATATCGGCTTCGGTTTCGTTTTCGCTCTCATGCTTGCTGTCGTTCTGTTTATGGCCACCAGGCCATCCCAAGCTGCCCCTAAGGCGGCTCTCGAAACGATAGCACCAACGGCCATGGCCGCCGTTAGCAGCCCCACGGCTGCACCGATGGCAACGGCCGAGCCGGAGCAAACATTCTCGGTGATGAGCATGCCGCAGACCAAGTCTGCCCCCATGCTCCGCTCGACTCAGGTTCTCACCATCCCGGTACGGGTCGTCGTGACCCGCGGGACCGAGACCTTGGTCGACACCGAGATCGTTCCTGGCGGTGTGAGCCAGGTAACGGTTCCGGGATCGGACACCCCGCAGTTTGTGCCGGAGACGGATCGCCTCAAGGCGAGCTGGCTCCAGTACTTCTGCGGCGTGGGCGAAGACTGCCGCATCTACCTCTCTGCCCATCGGTGGGGATGGAGAAGCGAGCAGAACACGCCCGCGTTCGGTCGTCTGTGCGACGTACAGGCTGGCGACATCGCCACTCTGTACACCGCCGACGGTATCGGGCATCAGTACAATGTTGTGCTGAAGCTCGAACTGGACGCGAACGACTCCGCAATGTCGGCCTTTCTCAAGGCCGACACCAAGGGTCAAGGTTCGGTCTTGACGATGACCACCTGCTCCGGCGATCGTGAGCAGGTCAACAACACCACCGTCGCTGAGAAGCGCTGCGTGGTGATCGGCAAGCCGATCAACTAACAAAAACAAGGAGAAAATAGGGGCGGTCCACCGCAATGTGGATCGCCCCATCCACACAACTTATTTCCCAAACACAACTAATGTGCGATAATGCTGCCACGTCTGATGCAACGGCATCTACCTACATGGAGGAGGTTCACCTATGAACCAGCGCGGACCAATCGGAGCAGCCGTGTTGTATCTCATTGCCTTGCGATATGTGTGCGAACCATTTGCCACTCGTGAGTTTATCGATCTAGGAAACTCAAGCGTTTGGGTGGTAATGCTTGTTATTGGCATAGTCTTCATTGGACTAAAATTTGTAAATGATAATGCAGCTGCGGGAATCGCTGCGGCTATAGCATTAATATCATTTGCAATCGCCGTCGGGGTACTCATCGTCGGGCAGAACGCGACCGTGATCAACTGGGATAGCGAAAGCTGGTGGCAGGTGACATACATCTCGCTAACCTCACTCGCCTACAGCGCAATTCCCCAGTCAAAAAAGTGACCAAAATTAATAACAGGTTAAAATGAGACCCGGCTCAGTGAAAACTGAGCCTTTTTTACGCATGTACATACAATTTAGGAAAAGAATTATTCTAAAAATAAATTGAAAATTTACCAAATACAAAAAGGATTACATTCCCATCATGTCAGGGGTCATTCCCCCCATGCCGGCAGGAGCTGCCTTTTCATCTGTTTTATCTTCGGCGATAAGCGCATCAGTTGTTAAGATACTGATTGCAACCGATGTCGCATTTTGTACCGCTGAACGGGTAACTTTAAGCGGATCAATAATTCCAGATTCAAACATTGAGGCAAATTCACCTTTGACGACATTAAATCCGTAATCATTTTTATCATTCTGTTCGATTTCGCGAAGGATCCAACCATCGTCAAAACCAGCATTCTTGGTTAACTGACGAAGAGGTTCTTCAACTGCACGATATAGAATTCTAAAGGCAATTCCATCATCTCCATCAAAATGAGACTTGAGGACTTTACGAGCTTTTATGAGAGAAACAGCACCACCTGGAATAATACCTTCTTCGATAGCTGCACGTGTTGCTGCCACAGCATCTTCGACTCGGTGTTTCTTTTCTTTCATTTCCACTTCGGTTGCAGCACCGACACCTAGAACAGCAACGCCGCCTGATAATTTAGCAATACGTTCAACAATCTTTTCTCGGTCATACTGTGATTCGGTTTGGTCTAATTGTTTTCGAAGTTGTGAAACACGAGCATCAATTTGCTCTTTATCACCAAGACCACCAACGATTGTGGTTTCATCTTTGGTAGAGATAATACGATCAGCTTGTCCGAGATCATCAATTGAAGCTGATTCAAGCTTACGACCAAGCTCTTCTGAGATTACCGTACCACCAGTTAGGGTTGCGATATCTTCAAGCATAGCCTTGCGACGATCGCCAAATCCAGGTGCTTTAATTGCAATGACATTAAAGGTACCACGGAGTTTATTCACAACTAGGGTAGCTAATGCTTCGCCATCGACATCATCGGCTATGATGACGAAATTCTTGGTTTGTTTAACTAGATTTTCGAGTAACGGCAAGATGTCTTGTAGTGATGAAATCTTTTGATCGGTAATAAGTATTGCAGGATGATCAACCGCGGCTTCCATTCGAGCTGAATCGGTAATAAAGTATGCCGAAATATATCCCTTGTCAAAAACCATTCCTTCTTTGTAATCAACTTCAAAATCCATCCCACGGGATTCTTCAACGGT
The DNA here is from genome assembly GCA_013335095.1 of candidate division WWE3 bacterium. Taxonomy (GTDB): domain Bacteria; phylum Patescibacteriota; class 4484-211; order 4484-211; genus JAAXWF01. Next base: position 2,453 of record JAAXWF010000003.1, on the reverse strand, counting down.
AACAACGCCCTCTTTACCTACTTTTTCTAGTGCTTCTGCGATAAGGTTACCGATCTCGGCATCAGCAGCGGAGATAGTTGCAACTTGAGCTTTTTCTTCTTTTGTTGAAACATCTTTTTTCATCTGGTGAAGTTGTTCGACAATCAGATCAGAAGCTTTACCAAGTCCTTTGCGTAAAATCATTGGGTTAACACCAGCGGCAATGTTCTTCATACCTTCATCAACCATTGCTTGGGCAATAATCGTAGCAGTAGTTGTACCATCACCAGCCACATCAGCAGTCTTGCTTGATGCTTCCCGAACGAGTTGGGCACCCATGTTTTCGAATGGATCTTTTAATTCGACTTCTTTGGCGACTGAAACACCATCATGAGTAACTGTAGGCTGACCAAAGGTAGCGGCAATTGCAACGTTGCGTCCTTTTGGCCCGAGTGTTGTTTTAACTGCATTAGCTAAAGCATCAACACCTGTTTTTAATTTTTTGCGGGCTTCTTCTCCGTAGATAATTTTCTTTGCTGCCATATGTATCTCCTGTACTGTGTTATTCTATCACTGCGAGCAAGTCTTTCTCGCGAACGATAAGTAACTCTTCACCAGCGATTTTAATTTCATTTGGTGAGTATTTGGTAAACATTACTTTTTGTCCGACTTTAACTGTTGTTGGTACTAATTCGCCTTTCTCGTTTCGTTCGCCAGGACCGACAGCGACAACTTCACCTTGCTCAGGTCTTTCTTTGGTAGCGGTGTCTGGGATATAGATTCCAGACGAAGTCTTTTCTTCTTTTGATAATGGTTTGATAACAATGCGGTCGCCCAGAGGTTTAACTTGTTGAATAGTAATGTCTTGCGCCATAACGAATACGATTATATGGATAACTTATTTTCTGTCAATATTTTTTGTAACAGTTTCTACATTGATGCTGGTACAGACAATGAAACAGGCCATTTGAGAATTACGTCTACTTGCGGTGATATTTTACACTTTGCACAAACCTATTTGAACGAAACTGCAATTGATCTATCCTACCGCGCCCTTGCTTCGGTGGCGAAAACCTTTGCGGCCAATTATCTAAAAATTAGGACTCCCGCTAGATACGAACAAAAATTCATCACAAAAGACAAGGCGAATATTCTGTTTGATTTTTCTTGCAGAGCATATACCAGTAATTTCCACTCTACAAGAACAACCAATAATTCCCCACATAAAATAATTGCTAAATTTATTTTGAGGAAAGAAAAATGGTTATTAACTAACAAAAGATAATTTAATATAGGATTTGTTAGCAAGTTTGCAAAGACAATCACAACAATTTCTGACTTCTTTATGAAGCCGAAAAAGAAAGCAACAACGAACTCAATCGTGATTGTTAAAAATAATGGGAGTAAGTAGTTATTTATTAATAATATTTTTATTTCTTTTTATGGCTCGAATTACAAGCCAAGAAATAAGAGCAACAAAGCCAACGATAACACCCGCCCCGATAATTAAGACACTGCCTTCAAACGGTGTGCCCGGGATTATTCCAGGAGGACTAATTATATCGGCATGAACTTGTGTCGTTGATAAAAATAGTCCGAGCAATAAAACTGTCAACCCCAATAAAATTTTTGCTGATTTTTTCATATTTTTATATGTTAATTCTTTTTGATTATTATAATCAAAAGACAAATGTATTTAAAGCAGAATTAATCGACCCGTTGTCTCGGCTCATAATTCATGATGTATTTCTTGAGGCCAAAGTAAAGAGCCAATGCCGAAATAGTTATAATGCCAAAAACAAACCAGTCATTTCCAAGTCCTTGTTTGATTGAAAAAAAAGCAGGAATTGTGCCAATTATTAATGCCAAAGTTGTCAAACCGAAAGCAAATCCCGGGCGGCCAGGAAAAATGTTTGAAATGGCAACCAGGGTTATCGGCATTGTTATATTAAACAAAAACATTCCGACAATAGCCAGAAACGGGACATTCGCTCCAAAAACAAGAAATGGAATTGATAATGCCAATGATCCGACCCCAATTTTTACCCAGCCAAATTTATCGGCCAAAATTCCACCAAGTCCTTTGCCAAGCACAACAGCTCCAGTCAAAATGATTAACAGATCAATATTTGTTTTCCATGGGAAAATTAAAACGGAGCCTACCAAAGATCGAATTGAGATTGATAACAAAACCAAAAGTAAAATAAACTCAAAATAATTAATTTTGCTTCCAACGATTTCTTCGTTTTTATAATTCATCTCTGGTTTTTTGATTATAAACATCGCCAAGCATAGAATAGCCAAAATTAAAATTGCTGGCCAAATGATAAAATGTCCGTTTTTTCCAATCAATGTTCCCACTAAAAGACCAAGCGCCCCAGGCGCAACAAAAATCCCCGGAGCGGTCGCTTTTTTAGGTGTTAGGTATAAACTTATACTCCCCCCCCCGATATGAAAAAAGGCGTTACCAAAAC
>JAAXWF010000008.1 GCA_013335095.1 candidate division WWE3 bacterium | reverse complement strand
CTTTGCCCGCAATTTTGGGCATCAGCTTGCTGCGACTGCTGGTATCGATGCAGCTGAAGGTGATGCCGTAGTGCTGATTGATGCCGATCTGCAAGACCCACCCGAAGTGATACATGACCTGCTTGAACAATGGCGGATGGGATTTGATGTGGTTTACGCGACTCGGAGAAAGCGGGAGGGAGAATCGGCGTTCAAATTGATGACGGCTAATTTGTTCTATCGTCTTCTCAACTATCTTTCCGATACATCAATCCCTGTAAATACTGGGGATTTCCGTTTGATGGGGCGTAACGTGATTAAGGTGCTTCATGCTATGCCCGAACGTGACCGGTTTCTGCGCGGGATGATTAGCTGGGTTGGGTTCCGTCAAACGTCGGTCTCATATGATCGTGTGAAGCGGTTTGCGGGTGAGAGCAAATATCCGCTTCGCAAGATGCTGCACTTCGCCATGGACGGCATTTTCTCATTTTCTACAAAACCACTTAAACTGTCAATAGCTCTGGGAGGATTCACTACTGTAATGGCACTTGCAGGAGTATTGTATGTATTCATTATAAGGATATTTACCAATAATTGGGTCGAGGGATGGGCGACCTTGATGGTGGCTTTGTTGTTTTTCGGAGGGGTACAGTTAATTTCCATAGGGATACTAGGTGAGTATATCGGCAGAATCTACGGTGAAATAAAACGTCGCCCGCTCTACGTTGTAAGCGAATATGCTGGTTTTAACGACGGATACCCACGATGTTCGAGAAGTCCGAATCATAGTGAAGTATAGAGATAATAAAGGGTTTGCCCAGTTTATGAACTTCTATAACCAGAAACGCATAAATGACGGAATCGGAAAGATGAGTCCGCAACGGTTACTTTGTCGTTTGGGAGCTAAACAAAAACTGAGGTTGTTTCCTGTCCCGAATGTTGACGAAGAAACCTGCGATGTTTTAAACAAAAGACTTGTAGAATCTTATTCCTAACAATAGGGGGTTAAGGCAATTCTTCACTCAAGCCTTTCAGACCATTTTAATATTATCTGACATGTCATCCACTCGGCGAAAAGTCTTTTCTTTTTGGCAAAAATACTGACAGTTATAATAGAATGAGATCATTTTGGGGTGAGATAGTACGTGACCTTATCGCTGGAGTGGCGAATTCAGTTGCGGGTTACGGGACATTTTGGGTACTTCTCCATCAGATCCGATGGAATCCGTGGTTAGCCAATGCTGGAAGCTACGCTTTAGGCTTGATGGTTGCATATTTATTGAATTTACGGTTCGTATTCCGCGACAGTTCGCATTCTGCCGGGGCCTTCTTACGATTTTTTTTAGGATTTGCTAGTTCGTATGCGCTTAATCTGGCGGTAATGCAGATTACACTGAACGAGATAAAGCTTCGTCCGGAATATTCACAACTCTTCGCGATGGCATCATATACCATTTCATTTTACTTGTTCAACAAATTTATTGTATGGACTGCCGGGTGTGGTAAGTGAGATGCCCTGGATATGAATGATGGTTGATTGGAGACTGTGTTGGGTAATAAAGGTTAGTGTGAGGTTTTTTTTGTGTTCGGCCTGTATTGTGGTGGGTAGCGAAATCACCTGAGATTTATCTGGAATATTC